>NZ_JAYRDA010000002.1:541040-644522 GCF_041909655.1 Dongia sp.
GTTATACCCGCCCAGCCCGCCCGGGGCCAGACTCCGTGTGGGGGCCAGCGTCAGTGTGGCGCAGTCAGGGAAATCCCCCCTCCTGAAAACGCCAAGGGCGCCGCCTTGCGGCGACGCCCTTGGTTGCTTCTTTCCAACAGACCTTGTCGGTCGATCAGATCGTGCAGATGGCCAACTTGGGCTTACATGCCCTTGTTGTAGGTACCATGCGGCTGCACGATGATGTCGACACGACGATTCTCTTGGTTTTCCGCGTCATCCGGACCCTCGGCTTCGCCAACGGCCATGACCGAGACGTCGGCCGCGAGCGGCACGCCGGCCTTGCCCATCGCCGCCATGACCGCCTTCGCGCGACGTTGCGCCAGGGCTTCGTTGGCATTGGTCGAGCCAACGGTGTCGGTGTAGGCGTTGATCTGGACGTGAGCGATCGGATACTGGCTGAGGAAGTTGCCGGCATCGGTCATCGCAGCGGTTTCGCTTTCGCGGACCGCGGCACTGCCCGTGTCGAAATAGATCGACGTGGTCTGCGGGCCGACATCCTGCGGGACGTGCAGCGATTCGAGATAGGCAAGACGCGCGCGGATCGGGTCGAGGAAGCGGTTGAGCGCGGCCTCGGCACGGGCACGATGCTCGGCGGCTTCTTCCGCCAGACGCACGCCTTCCTGGCGCAGCGGCAGGTTGGTGTAGAGATACGGCGCGTCAGCGTCGATGCTCTGCTTGATTTCCTCAGCTTCGCGCGACTTATCGCCGGCTTCGTTGAGGTGATAGAGCAATTCGCCGAAATCGCCTTCGCGGGTCTTGTCGACATTCGCCTGAATGTTCGACAGATCCGGTTCGCGGTTCGGCGCCGCGCAAGCCGTCACAGCCAGCAAAGCTGACCCGAGCAGCAGAAGCTTGAAGCTTTTCATGGTTTTTAACCCCCTGGGACGTTCACGTGAAAGGGTGCGAGAATCGCGGTTCGCATCCGCCCAACACCCAACCGAGTGTCGGATGATTAACAATAAGCCGATTCAACTTGTGGAATCCATGTTGATTCAGCCCGATGCCGTCGCCTGTGTCAAAATGCCCGCATCTGTGGCCATTGCGCCACAAGCGGCGTCATCGCAGGTTTTGTCGGTGCCATAGGCATTTTGGTTCGATCTTTAGGCAAATATGTGTGCACTGTCACATTTTTATCAAATGGTCAGGGCAATTTCAGGTTGTAATTCCTAATGCGTCCTGCGGCGCACCGTTGGCGGCAATAAGCGGCTTCAGCGCAGGACTTGGCGCAAAGCCGCGGCCAGAGCCCAGGGACACAACGCCAGCAGCACCAGATCGAGGGCCAAGAGGAGTTGCAGGGCGGCAACGGGGCTCTCGCCCAGCCCCACCGCCGACACAGCCCCCATGCCGAGGATCAGGATCGGGACGAACAGGGGGAGAACGATGAAGGCCAGCAGGATTCCACCGCGCCTGGCACCCAAGGTGAGGCCGGCCCCCAGCCCGCCCAACAGCGACAAAGCGAGCGTCACCCCGAAAAGGGCCAGCAGCAAAATCGGATAGAGGGCGGTCGGAAGCTGTAGCAGGAAGCCGAGGATCGGGGCCGCCACCAGCAGCGGCAACCCGGTGGTCAGCCAATGGGCCAGGACCTTGGCCATGACGACGAGTTCCAAAGCGAGCGGCGAGAGAAAAAGAAGATCGAGACTGCCATCCTCGTAATCCCCGGCAAACAGCCGGTCGAGCGACAGCAAAGCGGCCAAAGCCGCCATCGCCATGACAATGCCGGCGGCGATACGCGCCAGCAATACCGGTTCCGGCCCCAATGCGAAGGGAAACAGCACGCCGGCCGCCAGGAAGAACAGCACGACCGCCAGCAGGTCGACGCCCTGCCGCAAGGCAAGGCCCAGATCGCGCCTGAGCACGGCGAAGAAGGCCCGCCTCATGAGCGGCCACCCAGATCCAGGGTGACGCTGTCGCCGATCGCCAGGGCATCATGGCTCGAAATCACGGCGAGGCCGCCGCCGGCGAGATGCCGTTCAATAAGCCCCAGCACCAAAGCCTGGCCGTCGCGGTCGAGAGCTGTGGTGGGCTCATCCAGCAGCCAGATCGGCACGGGCCGCAGCAGCAGGCGCGAGAGACCGAAGCGCCGCCGCTGCCCGGCCGAGAGAATCTGCGCGGGGAGATCGGCATTGCGCCCCAGCCCCACTTCCGCGAGCGTATCGTCGACGGCGCGCGTGGCACCGTTGAGATCGACCCAGAATTGCAAATTCTCGCGCAGCGACAATTGCGGCTTCAAGGCATCGAGATGGCCGAGGAAGGCAAGCTCGGCGCGATACGCGGCCCCCAGCGCACCGACGTCCCGGCCGCGCCAGGCAAGCCCGCCCGCATCGATCGGCAGCAAACCAGCAACGAGACGCAGAAGGCTGGATTTACCGCTGCCATTGGGACCACGCAACAGCAAAGCCTGCCCGCCGGAAAGCGTGAAATCGAGATCGCGGAACAGCAGCCTTTCGCCGCGCCGGCAGGCGAGCTTCTCGGCCCGCAGCAAGGCTGCACCGGCGCGGTCCGTCTCCGCTGGTCTCACCTCTTCCCCCAAGGCTTTCCCCAAACTGTGGTGACGTCCGGCGGATCAGGCCCCGGCGATGGTCAGGCCGTCGATCCGCAAAGTGGGCGCGTTGGTGCCGTATTTGAAGACCAGATCGTCGGCAGGCGTCACCGCCTTGAACATGTCCTTCAGATTGCCGGCGATGGTCACTTCCGAGACAGGATAGGCGATTTCGCCGTTCTCGATCCAGAACCCGGCGGCACCCCGGCTGTAATCGCCGGTGACACCGTTGACGCCGGAGCCGATCAGCTCGGTCACATAGAAGCCCTGCTTGATCGCGCCGATGAGCTCGGCGCGGCTCACCTTGCCGGCCGCCATATGGACATTGCTGGCACTGGGCGAGGGCGGGCTCGATGTGCCGCGCGCCGCATGACCGTTGGAGACCAGACCCAATTGCCGGGCCGAGCGGCAATCGAGCAGCCAGGTCGTCAGGCGGCCATTGTCGATCAGCTTCTTGGCGGTGGTCGGCAGGCCTTCCCCATCGAAGGGCCGCGAGCGCAGGCCGCGCGCGCGGTGCGGATCGTCGAGGATGTCGATGCCCTGGGCGAACACATCCTTGTCCAGATAATCCTTCAGGAACGAGGTGCCGCGCGCGATGCCGGCACCGTTGATCGCCCCCACCAGATGACCGACGATGGAATTGCTGATGCGGGGGTCGAAGATCACCGGCAGGGATGCGGTCTTGATCTTGGTGGAATTGAGCCGTTTCACGGCGCGGTTGCCGGCGGCCTCACCCAGTTTCACCGGATCCTCGAGATCGGCGAGATAGACGGTCGAGCTGTAATCGTAATCGCGCTCCATGCCCGTGCCGGTGCCGGCGAGGACCGAGACCGAAAGCCCAAAATGGCTGGTGGCATAGCTGCCCATGAAGCCGTGGCTGGTGGCGAGCGCCACTTCCGAACGGCCATAGCCGGCTTCCGCCCCTTCCGAATTGGTGACACCCTTGACGCTGCGCGCGGCATCCTCGGCGGCGCGCACCAGTTCGGTCAGTTGCGCTTCGCTGGGTTCGGTCTTGTCGCAAAGATCGAGCTTTGGCCAGTTCTTGGCCAATTGCGCGGGCTCGGCGAGGCCGCAATAGGGATCCTCCGGCACCGCCCGCGCCATGGCGACGGCGCGCTCGGCCAATTCCTTCAAGGCCGCCGGGGCAAAATCGCTGGTCGAGACAATCGCCTGGCGCTTGCCAACGAACACGCGCAGGCCCAGATCCTGCGATTCCGCGCGCTCCAGCTTTTCCTTGTTGCCCAGCCGCTCGCCCAGCGAGAGCGAGATCGACCGGCCAATGAGCGCGTCGGCGGATTCGGCGCCGGCGGATTTGGCCGTTTTGAGAAGGGATTCGAGAAGGCTGGTCTGGTCGATCTGGGTCATGGCGCTCGATCGTCTGGTGGGGCGTATGGTGGATCGGAAACCGGCATATGGCCATTCCCGCCCAAGCCTGCAATACGGGCCTGCAACTCGGGCCCGCAAGCTGGGACAAAGCAGCGCAAAAGACAAGCCCCGCTTGCCAGCCGATGGCCGCTTCGCGTTAATGGTAAAAGATCCGCCGCCGCGCCCGCCCTATTTGCCCGCTCTATTAGCCCCTGGACCCGATACGTGCATAGCGATGCCATCACCGACATCCTGATCGTGCTCATGGCGGCGCTGGCCATCGTGCCGCTACTGCATCGCTTCGGCATTTCTTCGATTCTCGGCTATCTCGCCGTCGGCATCCTCATCGGCCCCTTCGGATTGCGCGCGATCGACGATCCGGAGGATGCCGCCTGGCTGGCGGAATTCGGCGTCGTCTTCATGCTGTTCGCGATCGGCCTGGAATTGCCGATCGAGCGGCTGCGGACCATGCGCTATTACGTCTTCGGCCTCGGCGGGGCACAGGTGGTGGCGACCGCCATCATCATCGGCCTCGGCGCTCATCTCCTCGGCCTCGGCGCCGAGCCGGCCATGATCGTGGGTGGCATTTTCGCACTTTCCTCCACGGCGACGGTTCTGAAATTGTTGATCGATCGCGGCGAAGCGGCGGCCCGCTTCGGCCGCATCGCGGTCGCTGTCCTGCTGTTCCAGGATCTCGCCGTCGTGCCCATGCTGGCCCTCATTCCCCTGATGGGCGGCGATGGCGGCAACATCATGGTGACGCTCGGCACCGCGCTCGCGAAGGCAGCGATCGCCCTCACCATCATCGCGCTCGCCGGACGCTTTCTCATCCGACCGCTTTTCCGTCAGATCGCACAGACCGGCAATGCCGAGCTCTTCACTGCCGCCAGCCTCTTCATTCTCCTGGGACTGGGCTGGGTGACCGAGCGCGCCGGCATGTCGATGAGTCTGGGCGCCTTCCTGGCCGGCATGCTGCTGGCCTCGACACCCTATCGCCACCAGATCGAGGCGGACATCCAGCCCTTCCGCGGCTTGCTGCTGGGCCTTTTCTTCGTCACCGTGGGGATGAGCTTCGATCTCGCGGCGGTGGGGCGCAATCTCGCCACCATCATGATGCTCACCTTCGCTCTCATCCTGGTGAAGACATTGGTGATGGCGGCGATCGGTTATGCCTTCCGGTTGAAAGCGGAGACCACCTGGCGCACCGCTTTGCTGCTCGCCCAGGGCAGCGAATTCGGCTTCGTGCTCATCGCCCTGGCAAGGTCGGGCGGCATTGTGCCGCCGGATCTTGCCAATCAGATCAGCGCCGCCATCGTGCTTTCCATCTGTCTGACGCCGCTCCTTGCCATGCTGGGTGCGCGCATCTCGATCACCATCCGCGATCGCCGCGGCCGCAAGGCCAGCTCGATCGCGGTGGAATCGGAGGGCCTCTCGCAGCATGTCATGGTGGCCGGCTATGGCCGCGTCGGCCAGGCGATCTGCCGCCTGCTGGATGAAATCGGCATTCCCTACGTCGCACTCGATCTCGACGTGCAGCGCGTGATGACGGCCCGTGCCCGCGGCTTCCCGGTCTATTTCGGCGATGCCGCCCGGCTCGACGTGTTGAAGGCCGCAGGCATCGACCGCGCCGCCCTTGCGATCCTGGCCATCGACAATCCGGCCAAGGCCGAGCGCATGGCGGAGGCCTTGCGCGCGGCTGTCCCCATGCTGGCCATCATCGCCCGCGCCTGGGATAGCGGGCATGCCAAGCGTCTGAGGGAGATCGGCGTCACCGAGGCCATCCCGGAAGATCTCGAAATCGGCTTTGCCATGGGCCGTCAGATGCTCAATCGCCTCGGCAAAGGCGACGACGACCTCGCCGCCCGCATCGCCGAATTCCGCGCCGCCCATGACCAGGATAGCTTCAGCGAGCCCACCGCGATCGGCGAGCGCATCAGCAAAGACTAGCTCCGCCGATCTTGCGATTAGCCGATCTTCCCCGCCAGTGCCTGGCGGATCAACGTCGCGGTCTCGTTCTTGCCGTAGAGCGCGATGAAGGTGCCCATGCGCGGGCCGGTTTCCTGACCCAGCAGCACTTCATAAAGTGTCTTGAACCAGGCGCGGAGTTCCGGGAAGGGATGCTTCTTGCCGATCTCGAAAACGATGTTCTGCAGATCCTCGGCGCTGGCCCCGGCGGGAGCGGCTTCCAAACCGGCCAGCAATTCTTCCAGTGCCTTGCGCTCCATCTCGTCGGGCGCCCGGTACTTCTTATGCGGCTTCACATGGTCGCGATAATAATTGATCGCATAACCGACCATCTTGTCGAGGAACGGCGCCGATTGCGGATTGGCCTGCGGCAGGTAGCGGCTGACGAAGCCCCACAGGGTTTCCTTGGTCTCGGCATTGGCGACCGAGGCGAGGTTCAGCAGGATGCCGAAGGACAGCGCGTTGCGCGGAATCCCATTGCCGGTGGCCGGCGGCTTGCCGTTATGGATGTGCCAGGCCGGATTCTCCAGCTTCTGTGCCGGCGCCTCTTCCTCGAACTTTTCGACGAAGGTCAGATAATCGTCGACCGCGCGCGGGATGACATCGAAATAGAGGCGCTTGGCCGCCCGCGGCTTCTGGTACATGAACAAGGCGAGGCTCTCGGGCGGCGCATATTCAAGCCACTCTTCGACACTGAGGCCGTTGCCCTTCGACTTCGAGATCTTCTGGCCCTTGTCGTCAAGGAACAGTTCGTAATTGAAACCTTCCGGCGGCGGCGAGCCCAGTTCGCGGCAGATCTTGTTGGCCAACTGCACCGAGGGGATGAGATCCTTCCCGGACATTTCGTAATCGACACCCAGCACATGCCAGCGCATCGCCCAATCGGGCTTCCATTGCAGCTTGCAGCGGCCGCCGGTCACCAACGTTTCGACCTTCGATCCGTCCTCGTCCTGATAGACGATGGTGCCGGCGCTCGCATTGGTCTCAAGCACCGGCACCTGCAGCACGCGGCCGGTCTTCGCGCATACCGGCAGGAAGGGCGAATAGCTGGCCGCGCGCTCTTCGCGCAAACTGGGCAGCATGATTTCCTGCACCTGTTCGTAATGCCGCAGCACGTCGAGCAGGCCCTGATCGAAGCGGCCCGACATGTACATATCGGTCGAGGACTGGAACTCGTATTCGAAGCCGAAACCGTCGAGGAAGCCCCGCAGCATCGCGTTGTTGTGATGGCCGAAGCTCTCATGGGTGCCGAAAGGATCCGGCACCTTGGTCAGGGGCTTCCCCAGATGCTGGGCCAGCATCTCCTGGTTGGGGACATTGGTCGGCACCTTGCGAAGGCCGTCCATATCGTCGGAAAAGGCGAAGAGCCGCGTCGGTATGTCCGAGAGGCGCTGGAAGGCCTGGCGCACCATGGTCGTACGCACAACCTCGCCGAAAGTGCCGATATGCGGCAGGCCCGAGGGGCCATAGCCGGTCTCGAACAGCACATAGCCCTTTTTCGGCGCTGCTGCTTTATAGCGTTCGACCAGCTTTCGGGCTTCCTCGAACGGCCAGGCACGCGCGGCTTGGGCATAGGTACGGTCGTCGGTCATTTCCTGTCTCGGGCACTCAATCGTGTGAAAAGGGCAAAAAGCCGCCGGAGACTAGGGATTCCGCCCCCCTGCCGCAAGGGCGAAAGGCGCAAGCGGCTGGGGATCAGGGTTGCGTCCGGATCATTGGGCCAGGCTGACGATCGCCTCGACCGGCAGATGGTCGGAGCCGACATCCGGTCCGGCGGCGAGGGAAATGACGCGGGCTTGCCCCCGCGCCATGATGTGATCGATCGGCAGGCGGATGAGTGCCGGTCCCCAGGCCGGCCAGGAGGGCACCATAAAGCCGGCATTGTCGAAACCGCTCGCCATGCGCAGATCCTGCTGGATGCGGCTCCAGGGGGCCGCATTGAAATCGCCCATCAGGATCGCATCCTCGGGCAGGCGCGCGAGGCCGGCCAGGAGCTGCGCCGCCTGCTCGGCCTGGGCGATGCGGGGCAGGCCGTCCGCGGGCGCGGTCTCATATGGACCGGTCGCAAGTTCCGCCGGCTTTGCCGGCATCAGCGGCCAAACCAGATGCGTGACGGCGATCGTCACCGATTTGCGTCCCGGCAAAGCGATTTCCCCCCAGGCCAGAACCGGCAGGCGCTGGTCGATGCGCGCCGCGCCGGATTTTGTGAAGGGATGTTTCGACAGCAGCATTTCCTCGCAACGCTGGTCGGCGGCGAGGCAATCGACGCCATAGGGATAGAGCGCACGCAACGGCGCGAGCTCCGCCTTCCAGCGCGGCGTCACCTCGACGAGGCCAATCACATCGGCACCGCTCGCCGCCAGATAATCGCGCACCGATTGATAGGAATCGCCGCGATAGAAGACATTGAGCGAGACGATCTTGAACCGCGCCTCGTTGTTCATCGGTGTCAGGACCAGATTCAATCCAGGCCAATAGGGATGAATGATCCAGACCTGGATCAGTGCGATACCGAGGACCAAAGCGAGCCAGCGCCAGCAGCGCAAGGCCAACGCCAGGACGACGAGCAGGATCGCCGCCGCCAAGATCTGAAGGGCGAAATGTTCGGCCACGGCGGTCAACGGCCAAAGCGGATGGAAGAGCGGCATCAAGGCCGCCGCCGCCAGACCCAAGGCCCCCACCGACAAGAGGCCGTGCAGCCATGATGAAATCCTGCGGCGCCCGGAAATACCCGACGCGGGCATATCCGCGCGCCGCAACGTCCCTTGTTCGCTCACATCCACCTCATCCATCGCCCCTTGCCCCGCCTCGCTCCCACATATGGCGACCGGGCGTGGCGACAATATGGCATAGCCCGTCCGTTTTGGCGGCGCGGCGCGGGTTGGTCCCGCCCCATTCTCCGGGCAGTGCCATTTTGCAGGTTTTCATGGCATATAGGACCGATAGCTGGGGGCAGATGGAAAGATCATGGCCGGGTGGCGGAAAATGGCGAAGGGCGCCTTGGCCCTATCCGGGGTTGCCCTGGTCTTCAGCCTTGCCGCGCCGGCGCGGGCCGCCGATGCCAAGGATGACATCGTTCTGGGTGCCCTCCTCGCCGAATTCTATCTCTCGGTCGCCGCCTCGCTCGGCGATACGCAGGGCGAGGTCGACATATCCAGTGAGACTATCGCCACCGCGGTTCAGCTTTCCCGCCTCGCCGCCAGGCAGGCAGACCAAGGCGGCGCCGATGCCGCCGATTTTGATCTGGCGCTCGGTGCCTTCCTCGCTTTCGCCGCCGGTCTCGAGAAGGAAGCGAAGGCGCCGCTCAGCCCGAAACAGGCGCGCGATTTCGCCTGCCATCTGGTCGGCAGCGATCAGGTGGCCTTTGCCGAGCTTGGCCGGCGCGTGAAGCTCGACGGCGAAGGGGCCGCCGCCTGCGCGCTGGCTTTCGAAAAGGCAGCCGCCGCCTGGAACGACCGCTTCAGCGCCTATCGCCGGGGTCCGGGTTTGACGCCGCCTGCCGGTTCAGGCCCGCTTTATGTCGAGATCGCCCCGGTCTTCAACCCCGCCAACGAAGCGATCGCGCAGACCTTGCGCGACAGCCAGCTCTATGACGCGCTGGCCGAGCGCTTGAATGCCGAGATGGTGATGCCGAGCGGCCGCGTGCTGCTGGTGACGGAATGCGGCGGCACCCAGGCCTTCTACAACCCGGAAAGGCGCGAGATCGTGCTCTGCGACGAACGCATCGCCGCCTGGATCACTGCTGCCGAGGCACAGCCCTAGATCGCTGCGGTTTCAGCGTCTTTCTGACGATATCGAGTTAGAACCGGCCGTAGCGATAGAGGTCGGTGCCGTTATTCTCCAGCCACTGCCGCGCGGGTTCGACCTGGCGGCAGATCTCGCCGCACAGCTTCCAGAAGCGGGGGCCGTGATTCATCTCCTTGAGATGGGCGACCTCATGGGCGATGACGTAATCCATCACATGCCGGGGGGCGAAGATGAGGCGCCAGGAGAAGGCGAGCTCGCCCTCGCTGGTGCAGGAGCCCCAGCGGCTCTTGGTGTCGCGGATCGTGATCTTCTTGATCTTCTTGCCGATCGCCTCGGCCTTCTGGATGGCACGTTGTTCGATCTCGCGCTTGGCTTCGATCTTGAGCCAGTCCTGCACCCGGCGCGGCACGTGCTCCTCATGACCCGCGACATGGATTTCTTCCTGTTCGCACCAGACCACACCGCGCGCATTGGGGCGGTGACGGATGCGATGCGGCGCGCCGAGGAAGGGAATCGTGGCGCCGTGGAGGAAGGGCACCGGCTCGTGCAATTGATCGAGGCGCTCCTCGATCCAATCCCTGTTGCTTAACGCAAATCGCTTGCCTTCATCGCGCGAAGTGCGTTTCGGCAGCACCACAATGATGCGCGATGTGCCGTGATCGAGCCGCAGGATGATGCGCCGCGCGCGGTCGTTCTGCTTGAACACCAGCGGCACTTTGCGCTGCGCGAAAGAGAGCATGTGGATGTCGCTCGCCTCGCTCATGCGCTTGCGCTTCACGCGCGCCTTTTGCACCGCGCCCGCTTTGGCACGGCTTTCTGAATTTGCCTTATTTTTCTGATCGTTCCGCATGGCCGTAGAGAATAATCCACATATCCCCAGGGTGAAGCTCCAACCCCCGGGGACCACTCTACGGCCCGCTTGATGTCGCTTTCAACCGCTTACTGTTTTTTTAGAGGAACCCTGCGGTTTCACGGTTAACGATGCGGCTTCCGCGGTGATAAGGGCCTGTTTTCGCTCGCTTCCCCAGGCATAGCCGCCGATGGCCCCATCGTTACGCAAAGCGCGGTGACAGGGGATGGCGATGGCGACCGGGTTGGCGCCGCAGGCCTGGCCGACGGCTTGGGCCGCCCCCGGTTGACCGATCGCCCGGGCGATCGCCCCGTAGGAGGCGGTCTCGCCGGTGGGAATTCGGGTGAGCGCCGACCAGACCCGGCGCTGGAAAGCGGTCATGCGAATGTCGAGCGGCAGGTCCCGGCGCGGGGCCTGACCGGCGATGCGGCGGAGAATTTCGGTGAGGTAACGCCCAAGGCCGGCATCGTCGCGGAGGATCGACTTGGCCTTGGGGAATTCCTCCCGCAGTTCGCTTTCCAGCGCCAGGAGGTCGTCGCCCAGTTCCACGCGGCAGAGACCGCGCTCGGTCGCCGCCACCAGGACCAGGCCCAGATGGCATTCACCGATCGCATAACGGATCTCGGCGCCCTTCCCACCTTCGGCATAGCTGGCAGGCGTCATGCCGAGGGCGGCACCCGCCCGTTCATAGACGCGGCTCGAGGAGCCGAAGCCGGCCTCGAAGGTCGCGGCGGCCACACCGGCACCGCTCCGGAGGCCTTTCTTGAAGCGTTCCAGGCGCAGGCTTTCCTCGTATTCGCGGGGGCTGACGCCCATGGCGCTCTTGAACTTCCGCTGCAGATGCCAGGGCGACAAGCCGCAATGGCTGGCCAGTTCCTCCAGAGTCACGGGGCCGTCGGCCTCGTCTTCCTGGCGGGCTTTGATATAGGCCGTGGTGCGGCCGATGAGGTCAGTCTGGATCTCGGTCATCTTGGCGGGCTTCCCTCTCATGCGAACCATGTCTCGTGAATCCTGCCATCAGATTAGCCGAAGCACCCGAACCCGCTATCCGGCCCTTGCGCTGCCCGGCAAGGCCTGCGCTATCCTTCCGGGATGCCGGATTCCGCCAGTCTACACCGCTTCATCGCCGTCCAGGACCCCGTCTATGCGCGGGTGCTCGCGGAATTGCGGCAGGGGCGCAAATCCAGTCATTGGATGTGGTACGTCTTCCCGCAGATTGCCGGGCTGGGCTTCAGCCAAATGTCCCGCCTTTATGCCATCGCCGATCTCGCGGAAGCGCGAGCCTATCTCGCCGATCCGATCCTGGGGGCGCGGCTGCGGGAATGCACCACTCTGGTCAACGCCATCACCGGCCGCTCGGTCCATGAGATCTTCGGGTCGCCTGACGACGTGAAATTCCAGGCTTCCATGACCTTGTTCCAGGCCGCCGCCACCGATCCGGCCGATCGGGCGCTATTTCACACCGCCCTGCAGAGGTTTTTCGGCGGCGAATCGCATCCAGGCACCCTCGCTCGGCTCTAGCGATTGCCGCCTCGACAGGGGGCGTCCGGTCAATTATCTAGGCTTTACCCAAATCCATTGAAGAGACCCGCCATGACTGAGATTTCCTCGGCCACCCTCCGCGCCACTTCGTTCAGCCCGCTGCGCCTGGAAACCCGCTCCAGAACCTTCCGGATCGGCGCTGTGCTTCTTGGCACGCTCTTCCTCGCCCTCGCCTCCTGGATCGAGGTGCCGATGTATCCGGTGCCGATGACCATGCAGACTTTCGCCGTGACGCTGGTCGGCGCCTTCTACGGCTGGCGCCTCGGTGCCGTCACGATCCTTGCCTGGCTCGGCGAAGCCATGCTGGGTCTGCCGGTCCTGGCCGGCGGCGCGGGTGGCCTGGCGCATTTTGCCGGCCCGACCCTGGGCTATCTCGTTGCCTTCCCGATCATGGGTGCGGCGGTGGGCTATCTCGCCGAGCGCGGCTTCACCCGTTCCCTGCCGGTGGCCTTCGGCGTGATGCTGTTTGCCAATCTGCTCTGCCTGGCGATCGGCGGTGCCTACCTCGCCTCGCTCATTGGCCTCGAGAAGGCGCTGGCTTTGGGCGTCACTCCGTTCATCCTGGGCGGCATCCTGAAATCGGCCCTCGCCGCGTTGACGGTGAAGGCGAGCCAGCGTCTCACCCGCCAGTAAGCAACCCGTGACGGTCAGACTGCGCGCGCATCACCTGCTCTGCATGCTCACTTACGTGGGCAAGGGATACAGCACAGCCTTCACCGAGAATTTCGACCGTATCTGCGAACGGCTGGGGCGGGGCGAGGACATCGAACTGGTCGATGGACCGGACGATGTCTGCGCCCCGCTTCTCGCAGACGAAGAGCCGCATTGCCATAACGAGAGCGTCCTCGTCCGCGACGCGGAGGCGCTGGCCGCGATCAGCCGCCAGTTTGATCGACCTCTCGCCAGCGGCGCTCGCGTGACACTAAATCCGCCACTTCTGGCGGAATGGCGCGCGGCCTTCCGCGACGGTGCGACACGCGCGGCCTGTCATTCCTGCGAATGGCACGACCTCTGTACCGAGATCGCCAATAACGAATTTCCCGAAATCAGATTGCGCGCCGGTTGACGAAGGCGACGCGCCAGGCGGCGCCGAAGCTCTGCCCCTCGATGTGATCGAGGCGTGTCACCGAGCAATTATCGACCGAGAAGCCGAGAGCGCGTTCCGGCTCGATATTGAGCGCAGCCGCCAGTGCCGCGCGAATGGCGCCGCCATGGGTCACCACGACGATGTCATTCCCGGCATGCGCCAAAGTGAGGCGCAGCAGTGCTTTCTCAACCCGCGCCACCACATCGGCAAAGCTTTCGCCATTCGGCGGCCGTTCCGTGGCGGGGGCGTGCCAGAACCGGTGATAGGCACCGTCCCGCGTGGCATCGAGTTCGGCATAGGTGAGGCCCTGCCAATCGCCGAAATGCTGCTCGACCAGATCCGGTTCAATGAGCGGCGCCAGGGGATCGCGTCCCTGCCCGCGATGCAAGGCGGCCAGCGTCTGATGCGTACGGCGAAGATGTGTGGCCACCCAGATCGCTTCCATCGGCAGAAACGTGGCCAGGCCGCGAAAGGTGGAATCGTCGCTGCAATCGGCGTCGTAATCGTCCTGGCCATAGATGCGGCCATGGGCGCCGATCACCGGCGCGTGACGCACCAGCCAGAGTTTGGTTTCCGTATGATCCATAATCGAGATCGATTCAGATGAGCGTGACCAGATTGATGAGAATCGCCATTTCCGCCACCTGCTCGACGGCGCCCAGAACATCGCCGGTATAGCCGCCGAATTTCTTCTGCGCCAGTTTGGCGATGAGCCAGGTGGCCGCAAGCGCTGCCAGCAGGGCGACCAGCGCCGCCACCGGAGCGATGGCGATGACGGCGATGATAAGGGCGATCGCCAGCGACCAATTGGCGGCGGTGACGCTGGGCCGGCCCGCTTGCGCGGCCAATCCTTCGCTGCGCGCCAATCCCATCCGGCTCATGACCAGCGGCAGGACGCCGCGCGCCAGCGCATGCGTGGCGACCAGGGCGCCAGCCACCAATTCCGGCGCGCCGAGGGCTGCCAGGGCCGAGACCTTGATGGCGGTCGCGAAAATGAGCGCCAAGCCGCCATAGCTTCCGAGCCGGCTGTCGCGCAGGATTTCCAGGCGTTTTTCGACACCGCCCCGGGCCCCCAGGGCGTCGCAGACATCGGCCCAGCCATCTTCATGGAGAGCGCCGGTCACAATCCCCGTCGCGGCCACGGCAAGCAGTGCCGCCAGCAGGGGAGAGAGGTCGATGAGGATCGCCAGATAATAGATCAGCGCGCCGATGAGGCCGACGATCAGGCCGGCCAGGGGAAAAGCGCGCACGGCATCGCTGAGCGACCCATCCACCGCTTTCACCGGCAGGCGGGTGAAAAAACCGAGGCAGAGCCAGAAATCGCGCTGCCAGGCCGCAAGCGCGCTGCCGGCCCGGGCCTGTCGGTCAGGGCCGCCGGATGCGCCCGGATTGGGGTCTTCCGCGGGGGATGGGCTGGTATCTGTCATGGCCGAGATTGGATCCCAGGATACTGGCGGGTTGGAGGCCGGCGGGTTATAGGACAGCCGCCGCTATCTGGGGCGCCGCTGGCTGGGGTCGGCGACGGAAAAATGACTGCATGCATGGCATGATTGTGGAGCAAGGCGAGATGTTGGACAACCGATCGATGGCGACTTTTGCGGAAATGCGGCGAATCATCGCTGAATTTCCGGGGCCGGATCAAGCCGCCGCGGCGGAAACCGCCGCCCGCGAGGGGCAATTGACCAAACCCGCCGGTGCTCTTGGCCGGTTGGAGGAACTTGCCGCCTGGCTGGCCACCTGGCAGGGGCGCACACCGCCTGCGATCAATCATCCCCGCGTCGCCGTGTTTGCCGGCAATCACGGCGTCGCCGAACTCGGCGTCTCGGCTTTTCCCGCCGCCGTCACCAAGCAGATGGTTCTGAATTTCACCCATGGCGGAGCCGCGGTGAACCAGCTCTGCAAGAATGCCGATGCCGATCTCCGCGTCTATGAAATGTCGTTGGACGAACCGACCCAGGATTTCACGCAAAGGTCCGCCTTGTCCGAAATCGAAACGGCGCGCGCCATGGCCTATGGCATGATGGCGGTGGAGCCGGGCGTCGACCTCGTCTGCCTCGGCGAGATGGGCATTGCCAACACGACCGCCGCCGCCGCGCTTGCTGCCGCGTTGTTCGGTGGCACTGGCACCGATTGGGCAGGTCCCGGCACCGGCGTCCACGGTGCTCAGCTTTCCCGGAAGGCCGAGGTGATCGATCTGGGCCTTGCCAAACACAAAGCGAGCTTCAACGATCCGCTGGCGATCCTCGCGGCCCTGGGCGGGCACGAGCTTGCCGCCATCACCGGCGCCGTGATCGCCGCGCGCATGGGCCGCGTGCCGGTCCTGCTCGACGGTTTCGCCACCACGGTCGCGGCATCGGTTTTGCTGAAGCTCGATCCCACGGCACTCGATCATTGCGTCGTGGCGCATTGCTCGGCCGAACCCGGCCATCGCCGCCTTCTTGAAAAGATCGGCAAGAAGCCACTCCTCGATTTCGGCATGCGCCTTGGCGAAGCATCGGGGGCCGCCCTCTGCATCCCGATCCTGCGCGCAGCCGCGCTCTGCCACAGCGGCATGGCGACCTTTGCCGAAGCCGGCGTCAGTGGTAAGGATTGATTTCCGTTCACCATTGATTCTCGCCGGAGCTGCATGAGCCAGGAACTCGCCCGCGCCTTTCTTCTCGACCGGTTGGGGCTGCGTGGGGCCTTCTGGTCGCGCGAACAGGCAAAGCCGCGGGCGGTCGGCCTCGGCATGATGCAGATCGACAGCATCCGTTCGACCGGCCTGCGCAATCACGAGATCGCCTGGATTGCCCGCACCGAGGCGCCGATCGCCGATCTCTACGAGCTCTATTACCGCGACCGCGGGATGCTGGAGACGCATTACCCGCTCTTTGCCACCAGACGCGATTGGGTGCCGTTCTTCCTCAAGGATTTTGCGAAGGCCGTCAATCAGGAGCGCCTGAAGGAAATGCGCCCGCTGATGCGGCGCGTGAAACAGCATATCGCCGCGAACGGTCCCGTCTCGCCCGCCGATCTCGACAGCGAGCGCGTGGTGGGCGGCTTCAACACGATCAAGGCGACCACGCGGGCGCTCGAATATCTCTATCATACCGGCCAGGTGCAGATTGCCGGCCGCACCGGCAATTTCCACCGCCTGTTCGATCTCACCGAACGCGTGGCGCCGGAATTGCTGACGCCGCCAGCCGATTACCGCGCGAAGCACAAGGAATTCTTCGTCCTCTCCGCCCTCGCCGTCCTCAAGATGGCGACGCCGCAGCAATTGGCCGAGCGCGTCTCGCATCATGTGGGGTCGTGGCGCGGCGGCGGCCTGCCGGTCGCGCGGAAGCTGATCGAACAGGCGCTCGATCATCAATTGATCGATTGGATCGAGGTGCTGGAAGGCGATACGCATCACCGTTTCCTCGCCTTGAAGAGCGATCTCGACGCCTTCCGGGCCAGCTACCAGCCGGCGGACGAGATCGTCCGCCTGGTGCCGCCCCTCGACAATCTGATGTTCAGCCGCCGGCGCTTCACCGAGCTCTTCGGCTTCACCTACAAATTCGAAGCCTATACGCCCGAAGACCAGCGCCGCTTCTATTTCGCGATGCCGCTTGCCTATCGCGACCGCATCGTCGGCCTCGTCGACGGCAAGAAAGAGGGCGATGATTGGCGTCTTACTGGGCTGGAACTCTATCACCCGGTGCCGATGGACGCCTTGCGCATGGGGATCCATCGCTTCGCCCGCATCGCCGGGTGCAGCCGGGTGACCGCCCCCAGCAGCATCAAGCGCGATCACAAGAAAGCGCTGGCCGGCAGGATCGAATAACCTCCCTCGATCGCCCAGATTGACGATATCCCCTTATTGTCACCCGATAATGTGAGTTTTTCGACAGCCTTGTCATCGGGTTGTCATGGATGCCATGGCACAAGCGGCTCCATGCTGCAGACAAAGGTGAGCATGGGGCCGGACATGTTGGAGCGTAGCGAAAGTGAGCTGCGTCCGGCCGAAATTTCCGTCGCCGAAACCGCCGACCGGGCCCGTGCCTTCACCCTGCTCGCCCGCGATCTCGCCAGCCCCGGGCCGGCGCTGCAACCCGAGGCGACCGGCGCCACGGTCCTCGACCTCTTCCGCAGCAATGCCGCCTTGCCGCTCCTTGCCATCACCGATGCCGACGGGATCATTTTCGGCGCGGTCGAACGCGATCATCTGCTCTCGGTCTTCGCCCAGCCCTTGTGGTTCGACGTCTATTTCAAGCGCTCGATCCAGCCGCTGATGAATCGCACGCCGCTCATCGTCGACGAGATGGTGCCGCTCGACGACATCAAGCGCCTCATCACGACGCAGCATGCGGAAGCGATCGAATCCGGTTTCCTGATCACGCGCCAGGGCCGGTTCCTGGGGATCGGCACCATGGCACGGCTCCTGGAACTCACCGTCGAACAGGCGCATCGGCGCCTCCAGCAATTGGACGAGGCGCGCAATGCCGCCGAATTCGCCGCCGCCTCGCGCGCGCGGTTCCTCGCCACCATGAGCCATGAATTGCGCACACCCTTGAACGCGATCATCGGCTTTTCCGAATTGCTCCTGGGGTTGCCCGATTCCGGCCGCGAGGCGCCGCAGCTCGGCGACTACCTCGGCGACATTCGCGGCAGCGGCAAGCATCTTCTCGATCTCATCAACGACATTCTCGACTATTCGAAGCTGGAAGCCGGCGCCTTGACGCTGGCCCCGGCACCCTTCCATCTCGACGAAATGCTGCATTCGGCCGTGGGCGTGGTGCGCGGCCAGGCCGCCGCGCGCGAGGTCGCACTCGCCTTCGATGCCATGTCGGGCCTCGATCTCGTCGCCGATGAGCGGCGCCTGCGTCAGGTGGTGATCAATTTGCTCTCCAACGCGGTCAAGTTCTCGCCCCAGGGCGGCAAGGTCCTCATCCGCGGGCATCGCGACCTCGCCGGGTCGCCGGTGATCGAGATCGCCGATCACGGCATCGGCATCGCCGCCGCCGATCTCGAACGCGTCTTCGAACCCTTCACGCAGGTGGAGAGCCATCTCAACCGCAAGAACGAAGGGACCGGCCTCGGCCTCTCGCTCTCGCGCCAGATCATGGCGCTCCATGGCGGCCGGCTGCATCTCGAAAGCACATTGGGGATCGGCACGACCGCGATCATGACCCTGCCGCCCGACTGTCTCGGCGAAACTACTCGCCGACCTGCAGCAGCAGCCCAAGTTTCCGCGCCCGCGCAAAGCTGAAGATATAGACCGCGATCCCGGCGACGATCAGGGCCGCATTGAGGCCCAAAGCCGCCATGAAATGGTCCCAGCGGAAAACACCGTCGAAGAGTGCCGCGCGCATGCCTTCAAAGACATGGGTCGAGGGAAGCGCCCAGGCAATCGCCTGCGCCCAGCCCGGCAGCACGCCGATCGGGTAATAGACGCAGGAAAAGGGTGCCAGCAGGAAAACCAGGAACCAGGCCATGTTCTCCGCTGCGAGGCCGAAGCGCAGGATCATCGCCGTGACCAGCAGGCCCAGCGCGCAGCCCATGATGAGAAGGTTGAAGAAGAAGGCGAGGAGCGGGATGCCCAAAGTGAAGATCGAAAAATCATAGAACGGAATGGCGAGCAGCATAGCGGGCAAGACGCCGATCGCCGCGCGCACGAAGGCCATCGCGATCAACGAGACGATATGCTCCAGCGGCGTCAGCGGCGAGCAATAGAGATTGGCCAGATTGCGCGACCACAATTCCTCGATGAAGGACAATGAGAAACCAAGCTGGCCGCGGAACAGCACGTCCCACAGCATGACGCCGGCCAGCAGCACGCCAAAGGCATTCGCGATATAGCTGGAATTGGTGGCGAGGAATTGCGACAGGAAGCCCCAGATCACCATCTGCATGGTCGGCCAATAGGCCATTTCCACCAGCCGCGGCCAGGATCGCCGCATGGTATAGAAATGCCGCAGGCACATGGCATTGACGCGGTTGAGCGAAAAGCCCATCACGACACCACCGCCGCATCGCCCACGCGCCGGTCGCGGGCGATGTCGAGGAAGACCTCTTCGAGATTCTGCCGACCGAAGCGATAGATGAGATCGTCGGGTGTGCCGCGATCGACGATCTTGCCACGCCGGAGCATCAGCACCTCATCGGCCAGGCGCTCGACTTCGCCCATATTGTGAGAGGCCAGCAGGATCGCAGCGCCCGTTTCCTTCTGGAACACTTCGAGATAGTGCCGCACCCAATCCGCCGTATCGGGATCGAGCGAGGCAGTGGGCTCGTCGAGCAGCAGCAATTCCGGCTTGTTGAGCAGCGCCTTCGCGAGTGCCACGCGCGTCTTCTGCCCGGCCGAGAGCGAGCCCGTGCGCCGGTCGATGAGCGCGCCCAGATCCAGCGCCTCGGTCAGTTCCGCGATCCGCTTCGCCGGTTCCCTGAGCCCATAGAGCCGCGCGAAGATGGTGAGGTTCTCGCGCGCCGACAGGCGATGCGGCAGATCGACATAAGGCGAGGAGAAATTCATCCGCGGCAGGACCCGGGCACGCTCCGTCGCGATATCGCAATCGAAGAGGCGGATGCTGCCGGCACTTGGCAACAGCAGGCCCAGCAGCATCGATATGGTCGTGGTCTTGCCGGCGCCGTTGCCGCCCAGAAGGGCCACGGTCTGGCCCGCCGCCACATCAAAGCTGATGCCGCCCACCGCGGCCATCTCGCCGAAGCGCTTTTCCAGGTTTTCGACGTGGACGATGTTCATGATGCCGTGCCGGAAGCTGTGCCACCCTCAATAGCGCAAGGCGTGCCACCTGGGAAAGAGGTCATCCCCGAGTCGCGTTCCCCTGTCGGCAAGTTTGCAAGACTCCGGGCGGGGCCTTTGCTACCCTTGCCGGGAAGCCTATCGCGTGTCCCCAAGGAATCCATGACCACCGAAACCATTCCCGCCCCCGCCCGGTTCCGTCAATTGGAGCGCCGCTCCGTCCGCGGCCGCGTCCGCCTGCAGACCCTTATCGCCATCCGCTGGGTGGCGGTCGCGGGCCAGGCCGGCTCGCTGCTCTTCGTCGATCTGGTGCTGGGCTATGAGATCCCCTTGCTGCCGGCGATCCTCGCCGTGGCGACGCTGGCCGTGGCCACCTTGGTGCCGCAGCTAAGGCGGAAATCCTCGGCCCGCCTCACCGACCGGGATTCCGCCCTCTATTTCGCCTTCGACATGGTGCAGCTCTCGGTCCTGCTCGGCCTCACCGGGGGTCTCCACAACCCCTTCTCGCTCCTGCTCCTTGCCCCGGTCACGGTTTCGGCGGCAGCCCTCAGCTACCGCTCGACATTGGGCCTGACGGCGCTGGCCATCACCTGCATCAATGTGTTGGCCTTCTTCCATTTGCCGCTGCCTTGGCCGGGAGAAAGCCATTTCACCTTGCCCCCCGTCTTCGTGCTGGGCCTCGCCATAGCGCTCGGCCTCGCCGCGGTCTTCATCTCGATCTATGTCTTCAAGGTGGCCGAGGAATCACGCCGCGTCGCCGATGCGCTGATGGCGGCGCAATCGGCCCTCGACCGCGAACAGCGCATCTCCTCGGTGGGGGCGCTCGCGGCAGCCGCCGCCCATGAACTGGGCTCGCCTTTGGGCACCATCTCGCTCATCGCCAAGGAACTGACCCGGGATCTCCCCGCCGATTCACCCTATCGGGGCGATGCCGAATTGCTGCTCTCCCAGGCCGAACGCTGCCGGCTGATCCTGGCCGAGATCGCCGCCCGGCCCGAGGAAAGCTCGAAGGACCATTTTCATGTCCTCCCCGCCCCGCTCCTCATCGAGGTGGCGGCGGAACCCTTCCTGCGCCCATCGGTCGCACTGCGCATAGAAACCTTGCCGGATAGCGGCGAAAGGCAGCCGCCCTTGCTGCCGCGCCGGCCCGAGATCCTGCATGGCCTCGGGAACCTGTTGCAGAACGCGATCGAATTCGCCAAGGAGGAGGTGCGGGTCGCCATCGCCTGGAACCGCGCCGAGATCAGCATCACCATTTCCGATGACGGCAGCGGCTTTCCGCCGGACCTTCTGGCCCGGCTGGGCGATCCCTATGTCTCGGCCTCGGCACCCTATGCCGGCAAACTCGCCGGCCGTTTCGGCGGCAAGCTCGCCGCCCGCGATGGCGCGGGGCGTCAGGGCGGCGAGGCCAAGGCCGAGCGCAAGGGCGATCATATGGGCCTGGGCATCTTCATCGCCCAGAATCTGCTGGAGCGCGTGGGCGGCCATGTGCAATTCAGCAATAACAGCTTCGGCGGTGCCGAGGTGAAAGTGGTCTGGCAGCGCAGCGCCTTTGAAGGCGACCTGCCGGAGACACGTTGAGACGATACGCGACTAAGACGATACGCGATTGAGACTGGAACCTGACGAGGGAAACGAGGCATGACCGAGACAAGCGACAAGAGCCTGCTGATCATCGATGACGACGCGCCCTATCGGCAGCGCCTCGCCATCGCCCTCGAAAAACGGGGCTTCCAGGTGACCCAGGCGGAAAGCGTCGAAGCCGGCATCGCCGCCGCCAAGGCCACGCCGCCCCGTTACGCCGTGGTCGATCTGCGCCTCGCCGATGGCAGCGGCCTCGACGTGGTGCCCGAGATCAAGAAGAGCCGCGCCGATTGCCGCGTCGTGATCCTGACCGGCTATGGCAATATCGCGACCGCGGTCGCCGCCATCAAATCCGGCGCCATCGATTACCTGCCCAAGCCCGCCGATGCGGATCAGGTCGAGGCAGCGCTCCTCGAGCACAAGGACGCCCTGCCGCCGCCGCCCGAACAGCCGATGACCGCCGACCGCGTGCGGTGGGAACACATCCAGCGCGTCTACGAGCAATGCGACCGCAACGTCTCGGAAACCGCGCGGCGGCTGCGCATGCATCGCCGCACCCTGCAGCGCATCCTCGCCAAATACGCACCGCGCGCATAGTTGATGAGCTTCTGGGACAGTTACATCGGCAAGTTGCGCCTCAAGATCGGCAACGATCTGCTCCTGCTGCCAGGCGCCTCATGCCTCTTCGTGAACGCGGCCGGACAGGTGCTGCTGGAGCGGCGCAGCGATTTCGGCGTCTGGGGCATACCCGGCGGCAATATGGAACCGGGCGAGGATATCGTCACGGGTACGCGCCGCGAGATGCTGGAAGAAACCGGCTACGAAGCGCCGGACCTCTTTCCCTATGGCTATGCGTCGGATCCCGCCACGAAGACCCTCACCTATCCGAACGGCCATCGCTGCCAGTATTTCATTCTGATGTTCTGGGCGCCCTGGCCCGCCGGCCGCGAGCCCGTCGCCTCGGCTGAATCCCTCGCCTTTGCCTGGCACGCACCGGATTCCCTGCCCACCGATTGCATGCCGTCGGTCCCCGGTTCAATCGCTGCCTATCAGCGCTTCGCGGCCACCGGCATTTTCCAGATGATCTAAAAATCTCCCGCGCAGTTTCCCCGCGCGGAAGATCGCCTCGGCGGTTCAGCTATCCTTGCCCATCTTCGCATCGACGCTCCACGGCCCCGGGCCGCGGAAGACGAAATAGAGGAAGACGAAGCAATAGAGGATCGCGGCGTCGCCGCCATTGACCGCCGGCATGAACAGACCGCCCGGGGCATGGGCCATGAAATAGGCGACCGCCATGGTGCCCGAAGCGAGGAAAGCTGCAGGCCGGGTGAAGAGACCGAGGGCGATGAGCGCGCCGCAGATGAGCTCGATCCAGCCCGCCCACCAGCCGGGTGAGCCCGCCGGGACCTCAAAGCCGAGGGGTGGCCAGCCGAGATGCTTGCCGGTCCCATGGGCGAGGAAAATCAGCCCCGACATAATGCGCAGGATGCTGAGGACCTTCGGGGCCCAAGGGTTGAGCTGTTCTTTGAGAGCCATGGGATGTTTTCCTTTGCGGGCTGAAACGATGATGTCTCGATGGAAATCTGAGCAAACCTTGGCAACCACCACGGAGGTGGGCTTGATATAGGTTAACCGAGCGACTCGGAAACCACCAAGAACGCACCAAACGGGAGAGAAGATCGATGATCACCGCGGATTTGAAGGGCAAGGTCGCCTTCGTCACCGGCGCCGCTTCGGGGATCGGTCTGGCCGTGGTCGAGCGCCTGGCCGCCAATGGGGCGGCTGTCGCGCTCAATGATCTTGCCCACAATCCGCGCCTTGCCGCCGAAATCGCGCGCCTGCGGGCCGCCGGGCACAACGTGGCGCCCTTTCCCGGCGATGTTTCGAAGCCCGACGACGTCGATGCGATGGTCGCGGCGGCGGCATCGCATTTCGGCCGCCTCGATTACCTCGTCAACAACGCAGCAACACCTGGCACGTCGAAACCCATCCCGGTCGACGATTTCGCCGCGATGGACGAGGCCTTTTGGGCAAAGCTGGTCAGCATCAACCAGATCGGTCCCTATCGCTGCCTGAAAGCCGCGGCGCCGCATTTGAAGAAAGCGGGTGGCGCGGTGGTGAACGTCGCCTCAACCGCGGGCCTGGCTTACGGCGCCTCCTCCTCGGTCTACGCCTCGACCAAGGCGGCGCTCATCCTGCTGACCAAGGAATGGGCCTATGCCATGGGGCCGGAGGTCCGCGTCAACGCGATCGCCCCCAATGTGGTGGATGGCTCCGGCTGGGATTGCCGCTTCGATCCGGCCGGCATGGCCGCCACCATCGCCAAAATGCCCTTGAAGCGCGCGGGCAAACCGGAAGATTACGCCGAGACCATCTTCTATCTGCTGGCGGGCGCGCCTTACGTCACCGGCCAGACCATCGTCATGGATGGCGGCGGGGCGCGGTAAATCTGGCGCTCTCCTTTTTTCTCCTCCCCCCTTCAGGGGGGAGGTAGGAGGGGGGCATGGGTTCGCACCATTCTTCACTTGCTTGCCCCCACCCTGCCCTCCCCCGGAAGGGGGAGGGAAACTTAGTGAAACGCCGCCTAATCCCGGTCCTTGTCGAAGGGATTGTCCGTCCGCCGCAGGATGAGCCGCACCGGTGTGCCGGGCAGGTCGAACACTTCGCGCAGAGACTTCACCATGTAGCGGTAATAGGCGTCCGGCAGATCGTCGGCCCGCGCCGCGAAGAGGGCGAAAGTGGGTGGCCGCGTCTTGATCTGGGTGATGTAGCGGATCTTGATGCGCCGGCCCGCGACCAGGGGCGGCGGATGCTGGGCGACGACGTCGGCCAGCCAGCGGTTGAGCCTTGCTGTGCCGACACGCTTGTTCCAGGTACGGTAGATCGAAAGCACGGCGCCCATCAGCTTGTCGAGACCGCGACCGGTCATGCCGCTGATGGTGACGACCGGAATGCCCTTGGCCTGCGGCAGCGACCAATCGATGCGCTCGCGCAGTTTCTTCAACTGCTCGTTCTTGTCCTCGATCGCATCCCATTTATTGGCGGCGATGATGAGGGCGCGCCCCTCTTCCACCACCTGTCTTGCGATGGTGAGATCCTGCTTTTCCAGCATGTCGTGTGAATCGAGCACCAGCACGACCACATGGGCGTATTGGATGGCGCGCCTGGTATCGGCGCCGGAGAGGCGTTCCAGTTTGCCGGTGACGCGCGCATGGCGCCGGAGGCCGGCGGTATCGATGAGCCGGATCGCCTGATCGCCCCATTGCCAATCGATGGCGATGGAATCCCGCGTGATGCCGGCTTCGGGCCCGGTCAGCAGCCGGTCCTCGCCAAGGAGCGCGTTGACCAGCGTGGACTTTCCCACATTGGGACGGCCGACAATGGCGAGCTGCAGATGCTTGGGCGCTTCGGGTTCGGGGACTTCCTCGCTCTCGCCAGTATCCTCGTCGAGATCGAGCGGGGCCACTTCCTCAAGCTCGGCATCGCGGGCGATCTTCCGGTCCGCCGCGTCTTCCGCCTTCTTCTTGATCGCGATCGGCTCCAGCGCGTCATAAAGCTCGCCCAGGCCCTCGCCATGTTCGGCCGAGATCGGCAGCGGATGGCCGAGGCCCAAGCGGAATCCCTCGAGGGCCGCGGCGCTGCCGGCATGACCTTCCGCCTTGTTGGCGATGAGGATCACCGGCTTTTTTGATTTCCTGAGCAGCCGCGCGAAATGCTCGTCGAGGGGTGTCACCCCGGCGCGGGCGTCGAACACCATCAGCGTCGCATCGGCCTCGGTGATCGCCGCTTCGGTCTGTTCGCGCATGCGCGCTTCCAGGCTGTCATCGGTCGCATCCTCGAAACCGGCGGTATCGATCACGGTGAAGCTGAGCCCGCCCAGCGAGCCTTCGCCATAGCGGCGGTCGCGGGTCACCCCCGGCGTGTCATCGACGATGGCGAGACGCTTGCCGATCAGACGGTTGAACAGGGTCGACTTGCCCACATTGGGGCGGCCGACGATGGCAATGGTTAGGGCCATAGCTTGCGAGGCCGATCATCAAACAGAATTAAGTTGTCTCAACGAAGCGCGATCAGTTCCGCGTCATCCGAGAGCATGAACACCATTTCATTGGCGACCACCGGCGGCAGATGCGACCGGTCCGGCAATTCCTGCTTGCCCAGCACTTCGCCGGTATAGGGCGAGATCGAGAGGGCGATGCCGTTGGAACCGGTCACCAGCAGCCGGTCGCCGACCAGCACCGGTCCCGACCAATAGACCGGATCTTCGCGCGCTTCCATATCCTCGAAAGGCGGCAGCGGGCGGACCCATTTGATGCGGCCATCCTCGCGGGTGACGCAGACCACTTCGCTCGACGAGGTCATCACATAGATGAAATCGCCGGCGACCCAGGGCGATTGCGTGCCGCCGAGATCCTTGTCCCAATAGCGCTCGCCGCGCCTGAGTTCGATCGAAGCCATGACGCCACCATTGCCGATGGCGATGACGCGGTCGCGGTCGATCACCGGACGGCCGCGGATATCGGACAAGGCGGCCACCGACGAGGTGCGCGCGCGGCCGGCGAGGCTGTCGGTCCACAGCGAATTGCCGTTGACCACGTCGAAAGCCAGCAGCTCACCCGAGGTATAGGCGGCGATGACGACATTGCCGAGCACCGCCGGGGTCGAACCGCCCAGCAGCCCCGCAGCTTCCTCGACGCCCGCATTCGACCACAGGCGGCGCCCGTCATCGACGGCATAGGCGACCAGCTGGTTGTCGATGGTGATGACGAAGACGCGGCCGTCGCTCACCGTCGGCGCCGAGCGCATCGGTGCGGGCGCGGTGGCGCGCCAGACGAAGGCACCGGTCTTGGCATCCAATGCATAGACCTCGGCATAGGGCGTGGTGATGAAGATCTTGCCTTCCGCCACCGCGAGACCGCCGCCGAAAAGATCGTCATCCTCGTCTTCCGGGGTCATGTCGGCCTGCCAGACGACGCTGCCGGTCTCGACATCGAAGGCGCGCACCAGCGATTCCGCGTCGAGCGTATAGACCAGACCTTCGGCGACGACCGGCTCGCTCAGCAGACGCTGCGCGGAATCCGCCGAGCTGCCGATATCGGCCGACCACACTTCGGTGAGCACATCGGCACTCGCCTGCAGATGATACATGGCATGGGTGGGATTGCCGCCGACCTGCGCCCAGCCGTCATTCACATAGGGCTTGGGCAGCCGCACCGCGACATCGGCCAGAGTGGGATCGGCGTTGAGTTCGGTATTGAGCTGCAGCACCGAGACGCGCTCGCCGGGCAACGGGACCTTGGCCTTGTCGCAGGCCGAAAGGGCAAGAGCCGCGGCGATCGTGCCGATCGCCAGCCACGCCGACCGCTTCGCCGTCATGTGAATCTGATGCTTCATGGTCTCGCTCCAGGCCCCCGGTTTCTTATTGTGCGAGACGATCGAGCATGATGGCGACACGCTCGCGCATCTGCCCTGGCGCATCATTGGCCGCCGCCAATGGCTCAAGCTGCGTGAAAATCTCGCGCGCCTTGGCGGTATCGCCGGCACCCAAGGCCACAAGGCCGGTCACTTCAAGCGCCAGCAGGCGATAGGCATTGCCCTCGGCCAGCAAAGGCTGCACCAGGGCATTGGCCTGATCGCCCTTGCCAAGATCCAGGGCAAGATAGGCACCCATCAAGGCGGCGGCACCGCGCATCGGCGTGTCGATCTTGGTATCGGCCACCATGGCGGCAAGGATATCGAGTGCCGCCGGCTTGTCGCCGGCCAGCACCGCCGCCCGCGCCATGTCGAAGCGGGCGAGGTCCGCGACCGGCCCGCCTTCCTGGGCTAGTTTGGCAAAAACCTCGATCGCCGCCTTGGGATCCTGGCTGGTGACCTGCAGCGCCGAAAGATAGGCGGCACCCGCCTGTTCCTTGACGCGCCCGTCATAAATGCGCCAGCCGGTAACACCGGCCGTCCCCAGGATCACGAGGGCAACGGCTGCGTAAACGAGGTTCTGGTACTTGTTCCACAGAGCGGAGACCTTGTCGCGCCGTAGATCCTCGTCAATTTCCTGAAAAATATCCGACACTTACTACCCCTGGAGCCACGCTGGGCATGGTTTATGAGCCGCCAATCCGGGCCAGCCGGGCAGCGATTTGGGCGCTAACATACATTCTAGGCTAGGCCCTTGCAAACCAAGGCATTGGGCGCAAGCTGGGCTGCGGCAAGTGGCCCCGGAAGCGGAAATCTCCCCGTCTGGAACAAGAATTGCTTGGTTCTTTCATATCGCCTCGGGAAGCAGGATGAGAGCCATGAAGAAGTTGCGCCTATTGGGATGCCTGGCGGGAGTAGCACTTGCCGCCGGCGGCTGCGACACCACCGCCATTCCGGCCTTTATTTCCGGAACCACGGCCTATGCGGCGGTGGAAGGCATCGCGCTCAATCAGACCGGCCGGACCGCCTCGGACCATCTGGCCTCGATGGCGACGGGCAGCGATTGCTCCCTCCTGGATTTCACCAAAACCGGCAAATACTGCCGGACGGCGGCCGAAATGGCACAGGAACAGGCCATCAAGACCCGTCCCTATCCCGGCTATTGCTATCGCAACCTCTCCAGCGTCGCCTGCTACGACCAGCAGGACCCGACCGCCACCACCGAGATCGGCGTCTATCCCAACGCCTATTGATGGCCCAACGCCTATTGACGGCCCAACGCCTATCGACGGTCAGGCTTTACGAGACGCTGGGTTTGGGCGACACTTTCTTCGGGCTCGGGAATGTGCCCCGAGTCGTTGGCAGCAACGAAAAGGAAAGCATGTCGCAGCTTGTCCTTCTTGCCGATTACCGCCGTCAGGGTCGCCGGGTCTTTTTCAACCGCGACGAACTCAATTTGTTGTTGGGTATCTACAGCCGCAAGGTGGCGCATGCCGTCTGGCGCGATTATGCTATCGACCACCGCAGCAACATGGCGGTCTTCTCGGTCTACCGCCGCGCCCAGGAACAGCCGACTTTCGCCATCACCAAGGTCCTGCTCCGGGGCGACAAGGAAGCCAGTTACGTGCTCCTCGCCGGCAAGCGCCAACTGAAATCCTCCCGCCGTCTCCCTGAACTCATCGATCTTCTGGATCGGCAGTTGAATCCCGTCGACTGACTCGTCATATTGCGCGCCGCTTCACGGGGCGCGACGGCTTAGACACTATATGTTCCCCGATTTTCCACTCTTATCCACAATATTTTGCGGATACCCTCTTGCCTCGCTCTATGTAGTGGGGTGAAATGACTTGCACTCAACATCTTGAGTTGGCCCCGGCCTGACGGCCTCAGGCGCCGACTTACTGACATCACCAGCCAATGATCCGGTGGGGAGAAGACAACATGGAATGGACCGAACAGCGCATCGAAATGCTGCGCAAACTCTGGGGCCAGGGCCAGACGGCGAGCCAGATCGCGACACTTCTCGGCGGGGTTACCCGTAACGCCGTGATCGGCAAGGCCCATCGCCTGGGCCTGACCGGTCGGCCCTCGCCCATCAAGCGGGACGGGACCGAGGCCGGCACCAGCGCGCCGCGCCGCAAATCCGCGGGCTCGCAGCGCCGCCAGCAGCCGGCGATCGCCCCGATGCCGAACCTCCGCCCGGCCGCCGCCGCCCCGTTGAACGCGGAAAGCATCCCATCGGCAGGCATTCTCAATTCCAGCGCAGCGGCCGAAGCACGGCCCAGCGAACCGGCCATGACCAAGGCACCGGCAGCGCCGCGGAATACTGCCGTCCAGGCGGGGTCCAAGACCTGCTCCTGGCCGGTCGGCGATCCGAAACAGCCGGGCTTCCATTTCTGCGGCGACGGCGCCGAGCCGGGCCGGCCCTATTGCGCCCATCATTGCGCGATCGCTTATCACCGCAAATCCGAAGCCGCCTGAGGGCGACGTTTCGGCTGCGCATTCCTGCTTCGGTGGGGGCGTCTGGGGCGACCGGTCATCCGGTCGCCCCTTTTGTTTGCCGCGACATAATATTGCGCGATTGGTCTCGGCAATGTAATTCTATAAAAGCCCCACAATAAGGTAAGGCACCAAATCATGTGCGTTTATTCACAAATGATCTCCCATATATAGGGTTAATAACGTCTGAATAATCGATAAAACCTAAGAGATTTGTCCCAAAACAGTACTAATGCCAATATAGTGTGGGATTTTTATCCACAGGATGTTGCAGGATCGAGACGCTGCCGCCATTTTCTCATGAGATATGCCGCGCGACTCGGGGAAACCCCACCGCCGCGGCAAGTTGCGAGTGACGTGGGTGAGTGGACATAGGACGGACGCGTAAATGATTTCTGCGGATACATCGGTGATCTCGGCACTGGGCGAGGCCGATCATGATCGCCTGGAGGCCGGCCCCGACAAGGACCGAACCGATCCGGGCGCACAAGGCACGCTGCTCTCTCTGGACCCGGATCTGGTGCTGGGTATGGCGGATGCGAACAATGCCCTCTTCGTGCAGGGCGATGCCGAGGACGCGGTTACCTTGCTGGGTGACTGGACCAAGGCGGCGGAAGCCTTTGTCGGCGACGACGGTCAGATCTATGACCAATTTGTCGGCCGCACCCGCGACGGCAGCCGGGTGACACTCTATGTCGATCGAAACGTCTCGACGATTTCCTGAAACGGCGGAACACCGAACGATCGGGCGCTCCCCGCTGGAGCGCCTGTTTTATTTTCGGTGCCGGATCGCCTTCTCGATCTCGACAGCGGCAAAGATGACGATCCCGGCAAGCGCGGTGAGGCCCAGATCCGCCCCATCCAGCGGCGTCACCCGCAGAATCGCGTTCCCCAGCGGCGTATAGAGCGCGGCCAGCAGGAGGAGCGGGATCGGCACGACCGCCAGCAGCAACCAGCGATTGGACCAGAAGCCGCGCCCCAGGGCCGAGCTCCGCGCCGTGTGGATCGCCATCACATGGCCGATTTGCGCGAAGGTAAGGGTCGCAAAGACCATTCCATGCATGTAGGCAGCCGGCTTTTCCAACGACAATGTCTGCGCCGCCAGCGCTAGACCAGCCATCAGCAGCCCGACCCAGAAGGCATGCAGCCACAGCCCGCCCGCGAACAGGCTCTCGCGCGGGGCCCGTGGCTTTCTGTGCATGATGTCCGGCTCGGCCTTGTCGACGGCCAAGGCAAGGCTTGGCAGGCTGTCGGTGGCAAGGTTGATCCACAGGATATGGATCGGCAGCAACGGCAGCGGCAAGCCGAGGAGCGGCGCCAGGAACAGGGTCCACAGCTCGCCCATATTGGTGGTGAGGATGTAGCGGAGGAACTTGCGGATATTGTCATAGATGCGCCGGCCCTCGCGCACGGCAGCGACAATCGATGGGAAAGCATCGTCGAGCAGCACCAGATCCGCGGCCTCGCGCGCCACATCGGTGCCGAGTTTTCCCATGGCGATGCCGATATCCGCGCGCTTCAAGGCAGGCGCATCATTGACGCCGTCGCCGGTCATCGCCGCGATCTCGCCTTGCGCCTGCAGGGCTGCGACGATGGCCGTCTTCTGCGCCGGATCGACCCGCGCATAGACCGCGATGTCGCGCACCCTTGCCTGCAATTCATGAGTGGAGAGAGCCGCGAGCTCCGGCCCGCTCAGCACCGCGCCATTGGCGGCGAGGAGTCCCAGACGGCGCGCGACTGCCGCCGCCGTCACCGGGTGATCGCCGGTGATCATCACGGGATGGATGCCGGCATGGCGGCATTCGGCGATCGCCTCGGCGACACCAGCGCGCGGCGGATCCATCATGCCGACGAGGCCCAGGAACGCGAAATGCGCCTCGCTGGCGGATAGATCGTCCGGCGCCACATCGAAGGTCGCCGTGGCGAAGGCAAGAACGCGGTAACCCTCGGCCGCCATGTCCGCCACCGCCGCCTCGATCTTGTGTCGGTCGAGCGGCGTTGCGCCCGCGGCACCACATTGCGCACGGCAGAGATCCAGCAGCGCCTCCGGCGCTCCTTTCATGAAGCCGCGCAAGGCTCCGTCCGCAGCGCTGTGCAGGGTCGTCATGCGCCGACGCTCGGAGGTGAATGGCGCCTCGTCGACGCGCGGCGCCCCTTCGCGGCAGATCGCGAGATCGATGCCGCCCGCCATCGCGCCCGCCAGCAGGGCCGTCTCGGTCGGATCACCGAGCCAGGTTGTGCGATCAGCGCCCGCAGCACTTGCATCGTTGTTGAGGCACATCGCTTCATGCAGCAGACGCCAGCGGCTGTCCTTCATGTCCGGATGGGTGGCGCCGTCCAGCCACAAACGCTCGACCAACATCTCGTTGCGGGTCAGCGTCCCGGTCTTGTCGGCGCAGATGAAGGTGACCGAGCCCAGGGCCTCGACCGCGCTCAAACGGCGCACCAGCACCTGCTGCTGCACCATGCGCACGGCGCCGAAGGCAAGGGCGATGGTGACCACGGCGGGCAGCGCTTCCGGCACAGCGGCCACGGCCAGCGAGACGGCGGTGAGCAGCATGGTCATCACCGGTTCGCCGCGCAGCAGGCCGAGAGCGAAGAAGATCGCACAGACCGCCAGCACACCCAGCGCCAGGCGTCGCACCAGATCGGCCAGCCGTGCTTCCAACGGTGTCTGCCGTTCGACCGCCTTGGCCAGTGCATGAGCGATGCGGCCGATCTCGGTCCGGGCACCGGTCGCGACGACCAGGCCCAGGCCGCGCCCCCGCGTCACCAGCGTGCCGCGATAGGCCATGTTGGTCCGGTCGCCCAAAGCGATATCGGCATCGGCCAGCGGCGCAATCGCTTTCTCGACCGGCAGCGATTCACCGGTCAGCGTCGCCTCGGCTATGGCCAGGTCGACACTCTCTATGAGGCGCAGATCCGCCGGCACCAGATTGCCGGCTTCCAGCAGCACCAGATCGCCGCTGACCAGATCGGCGCTGGGCACGTTCCGGACGCTACCCTCCCGCCGCACCAGCGCCTGGGACAAGGCAAGATGACGCAGGGCCGCCATCGCCCGCTCCGAGCGCATCTGCTGCACGAAACCGATCCCGGCATTGAGCAGCAGGATCACCAGGATGACGATGGTGTCCTGCGGCTCGCCGATGAAGGCAGCGATCGCCGCCGCCACCACCAGCAGCAGGACCATCACATCCTTGAACTGCTCGGCCAGAATCAGAAACCAGCGCCGGCGCTTTCCTTCCGGTAGAATATTGGGCCCGTACTTGGCCAGACGCGCCGCCGCCTCGGCGGCGCTGAGCCCGTTTTTGATGTCGCTATGCAGATGCTGCGCGATTGCGGCCCCCTCATCCATATGCCAGTGGCTGATATGGTGGGGATGATCCTTCGTCCCTAACCGGGCTGGTTGCGACATCTCTTAGAATCCCAGATGAAACATGACGATCGCGTTGCCGATATAGAGCAAGGTCAGAACCAGGCTCATGCTGCCGACGGCGATGCTGGGTCCGCTCGCCCGGCGATACGACATGGCGGCGATGGCGATGCCCGTCATGACGAGAGTCGTCATCGCCGTCACCGCATGAACCAGAGAGACATGCGCCAGTAACGGACCCTGGCGATAGAGAATGTCGTCGAGCGCCAGAATCACCATGTTGAACATGTTGCTGCCGAAGACATTGCCGACGGCAAGGTCGAGGGCGCCCATCCGCGCCGCCGCCATGGTCACGGCGATTTCCGGTGCCGAGGTGGCGATGGCAATCAGCAGCGTGCCGACAAAGGACTGGTTCCAGCCCATCTGCAGCGCCAGCTCGGCGCCGATGAAGGGCAACGCCGCGCCACCGGCCACCACGAAAACCGAAACGCCCGCAATCGCCAGCACCGTGCCGGATTGGGCCCCCGGGGGCGCTGCTGCGGCGACATCGCCCGGCGTCCCTTCCGCGAGATCGCGCGCGGTCGCGAAGAACACCATGCGAATACCCACCACATAGACGATCAGGATGGCTGGAACGAAGGGGCCGATGCCGAGGAACACGACATTAAGGCCAAGCTGCCGCAACAGCAATTCGCCGGCGACCAGCCCCAGCATGACGATCCCGAAAGCCGCGGGCAAAACATGGCGGCCGCCCATTTGCGCAAAGAGCGGTGTCTGCCGCCAAGTGATGATGTGAATGAGGACCAGCAGAAGCACGTTGAAGGCGGTCGAGCCCAGGATGTCGCCGATCGCGATATCCGGCGTGTCGGCCATGACGACACTGCTGAAGCCGGTGATCAATTCCGGCAGGGAAGTCACGCTGGAAAGCAGAGTGACGCCGATCCAGCTCCCACCCAAACCGGTCTCGTCGCCGAGGCGGTCGGCCAGGATCGAGAGCTTCCGTCCCGCGACGAAGATCAGGCCCAGGCAAAACATGAAGGCCAGCCAGATTGCGGTTTCCCCCACCCCGAATCCCCTTCCCTCCTGTTGCTTGGAATGTAGCTTAGTGCATGGGAACGTCGGTACAACGCACAGGATGACGCAGTTCCTCACGTGCTACCTGCTCGGCCCCGCCTGATCCGGCAGCCACCCCGCAGCCACTGGGCGTGGCGCCGCCGCGAGGCGATGCTGGCGCCGTCAGTTCTGGTACTGCGCGTTCTTGGTCAGCACCCATTCGGTGACGTCGAAATAGAGGCTGTTGTCGCCGGCGCTGGTATCGAACTCGGCCCGGACAAGATATTGGCTTTCCGGACCGCGATAGAGGTGGCCGACAAGGTCGTCGCGATCGGGAAATCGGTCGAGGAGATAATTGTTCAGAGTTTCCATCTGGGAATCAGTAGCCGGGGCGGAAAAGCGGATCGGGTCACCTGCCGTGAGGCCGCTGCCCGCGGTGTCGGCTTTCGCCGGAACGGCATCCGCCGCCGCACCGGCAAACAGCATGCCGAAAAACAAAATCAGCCGCTCATCCGGATTTCCCGACTTCATCTCGTCGAAATTGATCTGGATCTTGATGTGCTTCGCCTCACGGGTATCGCCGCTGGCGAGATAGACGTAATCCGTTGGCGGCTTAGCGGCGGTCACACGCTGCGCCGCCTCGCGGGATGCCGGGCCGCAGGCGGTGAGCACCAGCAGCAGGACGGCAGCGGCATTTCTGGCAAGGCGCGACATCGGTTGATCCTCTTGCCCGTGATGGGCCCGGGGGACCATACCATCTTTCGGCATAGGGTCAGCCTGATGATTGGGCGGGTTACCTGCTGCTTCCAGCCCCCAACAGCCATTCGGCATGGCGCAACAGCGAGGCGACCGGACCCTTGAGGCCGATCGTCTGCATGGCGACGCCGGCACCGTCCAGCAGCATCACCAATTGATCGGCGATCATCTCGGCATCCTTCAAGCCGGCAGCGCGGCAACGTGCTGCAAAGCGCTTGCGCATGCCGCGCTTGTGGGCCTCGATCACGGCGCGGCCGGGATGGTCCGGCTCCGGCAATTCGATGGCGGCATTGGTGATCGGGCAGCCGCGGCTCCCCGGCCGCTCCATCTGGCGTCCCGTTTCGGCAAGCCAGGCGAGAATGTGCCCCTTGGGGTCATCGGCATGGGTGATGGCGAGGCGGTCCCAACTGGCCTCGATCTCCGTCGCGACCTCCTGGAGGTATTCCGCAACCAGCGCATCCTTCGAGTCGAAATGGCGGTAAAGGGTCATCTTGTTGGTCTCGGCGCTGGCCGCCACCAGATCGACACCCACGGCCCGTATGCCCTGGTGATAGAACAGATCATGTGCCGCGCTGAGGATGCGCGCACGCGGCGGCTGGGCGTTCTGCGCCACCGCCATCTCCTTGGTTTTCCGAGCCTTCTTTACCGGCATGAAAATCCCGCTTGACGCTGATGTTACCGATCGGTAACAAGATGCGATGTTACCGATCGGTAACGTAACAGGAATTTGCCACTTCGCACAAGGAGAATGACATGGTGATCGGTGTAACGGGTGCCGGCGGCCAATTGGGCGGCCATATCCTCGATGAATTGCTGGCGCGCGGGCTGAAGGGTGCCGACATCATCGCCATCTCGCGCAGCCCCGAGAAGCTGCAGCGCTTTGCCGACAAGGGCGTCCAGTTGCGGAAGGGCGATTTCGACGATGCCGCGGGTCTGGTTACCGCTTTCAAGGGCATCGACCGATTGCTGATCGTCCCCACCTCCGATCTTCGCCCCGGCATCCGCCTGCCGCAGCACAAGAATGCGATCACGAGTGCGAAACAGGCCGGCGTGAAACATCTGGTCTATATCTCGACCCTGGGCGCCCATCGCGGGCAGGATCTCTTCACGACGCATATCGAGACCGAACTCGCAGTCTTTGCGAGCGGCCTCCCCTGGACCATTCTCCGCATGGGCATGTATTACGACAATCTCTGGATGGGCACGATCCAGTATGCGCTCACTGCCGGCGTCTACGCCGCGACCGCGCCGACGCCCGCCGCCAATGTGGCGCGCACCGACGTCGCCGCCGCGGCGGCGGCTCTCGTCGCGGCGTCGGGCTTCAATGGTTATATCTATCACGCGACCGGCCCGGCCGCGCAAACGCCCGCCGAAATCGCCGCCACCATCGCCGCCGTCTTCGGCAAGAAGGTCGATGCCGTCACCGTGACCCAGGATCAGTTCGACGGCGCCTTGAAGGGTGCGGGGCTGCCGGATTTCGCGGTCGATGCCATCGGCGGCATCGAGGCAGCGCGCGCCCGCGGCATGCTCGATCTCGTCACCCACGACATCGAATACCTCACCGGCCGCAAGGCCCAGACACTGGCCGAATATCTCGCCGCCACCAAGCACCTCGCCGAGGCAAAACCGGCTGGGCATTGAGTTCGTCCCTGCCAATAGCTCCTCCCCCATCAGGGGGAGGAGCAGAGCGCCGAAATGTTACGTCACCTTTGTGACGGACAGATCCTATCCTCTCGCCACTTCCGCCAGATAGGCCGCCTGTAATTCAGCGATGACCGAGCGCTTCGGTCTGGCGGCTCCCAGATGCAGATGCCGCAGCTCATTCATGAAAGCATCCCACATCTTCGGGCCGCCTTCTTCCAGCAATTGCGCGCGGATCGATAATTCCCGGGAGGCAGGCCGGTGCCGCCGGCCCCAGGCACCCAGCTGCGCCATCAACGGCACCAATTGAATCGCCGGCTCGGTCAGGCTGTAGATCACCTTCTGCTTGTGGCTGGGATCGTCGGCTTTGCTGAGCAGCCCCGCCTCGACCAGCCGCTTCAAGCGGTCTGCCAGCATGTTGCTGGCAATTCCCTCGATCGAGTGGTTGAGCAATTCGCGATAATGACGCTCGCCGCCGAACATGATGTCGCGCAGCACCACGATGCTCCATTGATCGCCCAACAATTCGATCGTCAGATTGATCGGACAGCCGGAACGCGGCTCTGCAGCCATCGGCGGATCCTCCGTTTCGAAAACCGCTTGCAAAATAGGATCAGTTTGAATATTTTACAACTGCTTGCAAAAAAGGATCAGTTAACGGGAGCGATCCATCATGAGCCTCATTCTCTACGCCCACCCCTTTTCCTCCTATTGCCAGAAGGTGCTGACGGCGCTCTATGAGAACGCGACGCCCTTCACCTACCGGCAATTGTCACCGGAGGATCCGGCGGCCTCGTCCGAGCTCGCGGCACTCTGGCCGCTGAACCGGTTCCCGGTCCTTGTGGATGAGGGCAAGACGGTACTGGAATCCAGCATCATCATCGAATATCTCGGGCTCAATCATCCCGGCCCGGTATCGCTTCTGCCGCAGGGTTCCGCGGCGGCGCTCGAAACACGCTTGATGGACCGCATCTTCGACAATTACGTGATGACACCGATGCAGCGCATCGTCTTCGATTTTATCCGACCGGCCGAAAGCCGCGACCCGCTCGGCGTCACCCAAGCGCGCGAGATGCTGGACAGGATCTATCCCTGGCTCGATGAAAAGATGAAGGATCGTCCTTGGGCGGCGGGCGACATGTTCAGCCTTGCCGATTGCGCTGCGGCCCCTGCGCTCTTTTATGCCGATTGGACGCATCCGATCGATGCCGGTCTTAAATGCTTGCGCGCCTATCGCGCCCGGCTGCTCGCCCGCCCCTCTTTCGCCCGTGCCGTCGAAGAGGCCCGCCCTTTCCGCGCCTTTTTCCCGCCGGGTGCCCCGGATCGGGATTAAGTGGCCCTTAAACCTTCACCGCCGCCGCGTAGATCTCCGGCTTGAAGCCGACCAGGCGCTTCTTCCCCAGATCCAGCACCGGGCGCTTGATCATCGAGGGTTGCGCCAGCATGAGAGCGATTGCCTTCTTTTGGTCGAGGCCTTCCCGTTCTTTCTCCGGCAGTTTGCGGAAGGTCGTGCCGGCGCGGTTGAGCAGGATTTCCCAACCCAATTCGTCGCACCAGCCTTCGAGCGTCTTCCGCTCGATGCCTTCCGCCTTGTAATCGTGAAACTCATAGGCGATGCCGCGATCCGCCAGCCAGTCGCGCGCCTTCTTGATCGTGTCGCAATTCTTGATGCCGTACATGGTGATCTTCATGGCGGGGAAATCCTCAGACAATGACAAGCGGCCAGCGACCCAGATGGTCATGCCGCCCGGCGCCGTGAAAACTGTGCACAAGCAGGAAATCGCGCACCACCCAGCTAGCCGGTTCGTCCAGGCGGATATCGGGCACCTGCGCGTGATCCCACAGCAAGGTGATGTGCGGCTTGAAGGTTTTGCGCCGGCGGCCGATCCCGGCCTGCGCCAGCGCAGCATCGAGCATTTCATGAAGCGCCGTCAGTTCCGCCGGCACGTCGCGGCAGAGCAGCACGATCGGGTGCCGCGCATCGCGGCGGAAAGTCGCCAAGCGATCGAAAGTTATTTCAAAGGGCGCCACGGTGACCGGCCGCACCGCCGCCACCGCCCGCGCCACCGCGTCCGCCGGCAGACCGTCATAGCTGCCGATCCCCATCAAGGTTACGTGCAGCCGCTCCGGCTCCGGCAGGCTGCCGGACAGGCCATATTGATAGGCTGCCCAATGCGCCCGCTCGATGATCTCGGCGGCGATGTCCGGATCCGGCTTAAGGCCGAAATAGAGATCGTCCCATGTCTCCATCGCTGCCATCGCAGCACGCTTAGGCCGCCGCTTGCGCCGGCAGCTTCGCCAGGAATTCCGACATCCGGGCCAAGCCCGCTGTCAGCACCTCGGGGTTGTTGGCATAGCCGATGCGCAAGTAACCCTCCATGTCCATGGCGCTGCCGGGGGTCAGCATGACGCCGGTCTCCTTGAGGAGCCGGACGCAGAAGTCTTCCGAACTGAGATCGGCTTCGTATTTCAAAAGCGCCGTGGTGCCGGATTGCGGCTTCACATAGGAGATGCGTGGCTCCGCGGCGACCCAGGAATCGAGAATGGCGAGATTGCCGCGCGTGATCTTCTGACTCCGCGCCAGGACCTTGGCGCGGTTCTCGAGTGCCAAGGCAGCGAAATGATCGTCCAGCATGCCGACGCTGATCGTGTTGTAATCGCGGTGGATCGAGACCGCCTGGATGAGCTCGACCGGTGCCGCGATCCAGCCCAGGCGCAAGCCGGCCAGCGAATAGGTCTTCGACATGCTCCCCGTGCTGATGCCCTTCCCGTAGAGATCGGCGATCGAGGTGGTGAAGCCATCGCCGGTCTGGTCCGTGCCGCGATAGACCTCGTCGCAGAGCACCCAGGCGCCGCAATCTTCGGCAATCTTTGCGACCGCGCGCAGGAAGGCTTCGTCCATCAGCGATCCGGTCGGGTTGTTGGGATTGTTGATCGCGATGAGCTTGGTGCCCGGAAGGGCGAGACGGCGCAATTCGTCGAGATCGGGCAGAAACCCGTTCTCCTCGCGCAGTTTCAGTATTTGCACATCGGCGCCGTAGCTGGCCGGGATCGAATAATGCTGCTGGTAGGTGGGCAGGACCGAGATCACCCGGTCGCCCGGCTCCACCAAAGTCTCATGCACCAGGGCATTGGCGCCGATGGCGCCATGGGTGACGGTGATGTTGTGGATCTTTTGCCCCGCATAGAGCGAGGCGATCGCACTCCGCAACCGCTCGCTCCCCTCGATCGCCCCATAGGTCATCTTCAAGGGCAGCAATTCCGCGAGGATCGTCCCGGTCTTCCCCGCCATCTCCAGCAATTCGGCGATGGTCAGGGATTCGACACAGGTCTCCGCCAGATTGAGCGCGCATTGCGTCTCATACTTGTTCATCCAGATCTCGACGCCGAACTCACGGATCTTCATGGGGCGGATACTCCTCTCGCAACAGGCTGCCGCCTTCTTAGCATGCGGCCTCGGTGCCGGAAAAGATAAAGGCGCCCGAGCCGATGCCCGGGCGCCCCGACACGTCCAAGGATGCGTGCCTTACTTCATCGGTGTCGTCAATTCGGTATCGGCGGTATCGACCACGAACACCGCCAGCAATTTCGACGGCTCGGTGTCGCTGGCATTGGCGCTGACACCATGCCGGCTGCCCGGCAATTCGGTGAAGCTCTCGCCCACCTTGTAGACTTTCTCCGGCTCGTCATTGACCTGGCTACGCACGGCGCCTTCCAGCACGGTCGCATAGATGAAGGCCGTGTTGGCATGGGTGTGCGATGGCGAAAAGCCACCCGGGCCGTATTCCACCAGCACGCCCTTGATGCTCTTGCCCGGCACGTTGGGCAGGGCATGTTCATAGACCAATGTCACCTTGGCGTTCTTGCCGCCGATGCTGAGGTCGTCCGCCATTGCGGGGGCGATCGCCGCGAGGCAAAGCAGGATGGCGGCAAACGAAATCTTCAACGCATTCATGTCATCTCTCCATTTGAAAAAGTTTGGGTGGGGATGGGTTGATCGTCAGCGCCCGGTCTCGCGGCCGAGCCAATCGGCCAGCCGGAGGGCGCCGATACGTGCGGTGTCGTCGAGCGGCACCAGGCTGCGCTGGGCCAGGGGGGCACCGAAATAGGTCGCCGCCGCATCCGCCCGCACCCGCCGCGGATCGGCGCGATGGCTCATCTGCCGGCCGACAAAATCGGCGATCGGGGCGGCTTCGGGACCGGCGAGTTCGACGATGCCGTTGCGCGGCGCCAGCAACGCGATTTCCGCCAACAGGGCCGCGACGTCATCGGCGGCCACGGGCTGCAGCAAGGCATCCGGCAGCAGAATTTCCTCACCGCGCGCACCCGCTTCGGCGATGCCGCCCAGGAATTCGAAGAATTGCGTGGCGCGGACGATCGTATAGGGGATGCCGCCGCCTGTGATCAGCCTTTCCTGCGCCAGCTTGGCGCGGAAATAGCCGCTTTCCGGCAGCCGGTCGGTGCCGACGATCGACAGCGCCACGTGATGCTTGACGCCGGCCTTCTTTTCGGCGGCGAGGAGATTGCGGCCCGAAATCTCGAAGAAATCGAGCACCGCCTTATCCTCGAACGAGGGCGAATTGGCGACGTCGACCACCACCGCGGCCCCGGCCAGGGCCGCGTCGAGCCCCTCGCCCGTTAACGTGTTGACGCCAGAACTCGGCGCCGCGGCCACCACCTCATGGCCCTTGTTGCGCAAATTGCTTACCAGCTTGGTGCCAATAAGGCCGCTCCCGCCAATCACAACGATCTTCATCTCGCTCTCCTCGGATTTGCGGCATCAAGACCACCCGGCCCCCCGGGCACCCATACCGCTGCTTTCCCTGAAGAGACGACCGAGCCTTGGCCGTTGTGACATGGCGGGCAAAAATAGTCAGAAAGGGAAGAAATTCCGAAGCGGAGGGCGGCCTAGAACGTGACCTTCACCGAGGGAGCGCTCCGCTTTGCCTCCCCGTGATAGACCGCCTCGATATTGTTTCCGTCGGGGTCGAGCAGGAAGGCGGCGTAATAGCCGGGATGATAGGGCCGCTCGCCAGGCGCGCCGTTATCCTTGCCGCCATGCTTGAGGCCCGCCTGGTAGACCGCCTCGACCGTCGCCCGGTCCTTGGCCTGGAAGGCGAGGTGATGGCGCCCGGTCAATTGGCCGAGGGCGGCCTGGCTCTCCGCGCTGGAGACGAAGAGTTCGTCGGCCCAGAAGTAATCCTCGGCAACACCGCCCATGGGGATGTCGAGCGTCTTGAAAATTGCCTCATAGAAGCGTCGGCTTGCGGCGAGATCCCTGACCACGAGCTGGATATGGTCGATCAGCCGGCCGCGATGCAGTTCCTGTGTTTCCATGTCGCATGCCTCATCGTAAAAAAACGCAACGCAGGATGGGAAGCGCCGGTTCCCTGGATCCGCTCACTTCCGCTTCCTGGTCGTCTGCGCATAAACGGGAATGCGGAATCTTCTCCGATAGGTTCCCGGCGTCAAGCCGGTGACGCGTTTGAAGAGGCGGCGGAAGAAGGCCGGCTCCTCATAGCCCACCTGCCAGGCGATCTCGTCCACCGCGGCCTCGGTGCGCTCCAGGCGGCGCTTGGCATCCTCGATGCGCAGGCGCTGCACATAGACGATGGGGCTGACACCTGTGGCCGCCGCGAAGCGGCGCTTGAAGGTGCGCTCGGTCAAGCCCGTGCGCCGGATCATCTCTTCGAGCGGATTTGCCGCCGCGAAATTTTTCGCGACCCAATCCTGCGCCTTCTCGATCGCGAGATCGCCATGGCCCTTGCGCCCCTCGAAAACGATATAGGGCGCCAATCCGTCCTGATGCCATTGCAGCGCGAAGAAGCGGGCGATGGTCTGCGCCGCGGTGGCGCCGGCATGGCGGGCGATGAGATAGAGCACCAGATCGTGCCAGGTCATCGAGGCGCCGGAGGTGACGAGTTCCTCGCGCTTGCCCGCGATCACCAGCACCCGTTCGGGATGGATCGTAATTTCTGGGTACGCGGCAGCGAAGGCAGCGGCATAGCCGAAATGCACCGTCGCCTCCAGCCCATCGAAGAGGCCCGTTTCGGCGATGAGGAAGATCCCCGAACAGGCCGAGCAGACGAGCGCACCCTTCTTGTGCATGGCACGGAGCCAGGCGACAAGTTCCGGGTGTCGCCCCTTCCGCCAGCCTCCCGGCGCCAGCAGGATCGAGGGCACGATGACGATGTCGGTGGTCGTGATCTCGGCGATCCCCCGTTGCACCGCGATCGGCACGCCGCTCGCCAGCTTCAGCGGACCGGTCTTCAGCCCCACGATCTCGACCTTGAAGGGGCCGGCCGGAAGTGCGGCACTCTCGGCCACCGGCAGGATGGCAAAGGCGTTCATCACGTCATAGATGCCCGAGAGCGTCGAGATCACGGCCTCGGGAATCGCCAGGATGCTCACATGGAGCGGCGCCGATCCGGTGGGAATCGTTGGTCGCGGCATGTCGGGTTCCTTCGACGCGGGATGAGAGACCCTAGCCCAGACTGCGCCGCCGCGTCACGCCTGGCGATCCATATTCAGGCGCCCCATATTCCGACATCAGATGGCACGAATGGCCCGGTTCTGGACATTCCCGCTCTGCCGCTGCCGCCGCGCCGCCGTCATTCTCCGTTCCAGCCCGGGACAGCCGGGTATTGGAACAGGAGTTAACGACATGGACGCCATCCAACCCGGCGCCATCGACCCCGCCAAGCTCGACGCCCTCATCGGCCGCGCCATCGGCGACCTTTCGGCGGGCTATGGCGGCGTGATGCTGAGCCTCGGACATCGGCTCGGCCTCTTCAAGGCGATGGCCGGGGCCGGTCCCCTGAGTGCGCGCGAACTCGCCGCCCGCGCCAAATGCGCCGAGCGTTATGTGCGCGAATGGCTGAACAGCCAGGTGGCCGGCGGTTATGTCGCCTATCACGCGATCAGCGATTCCTACGAGCTCACCCCCGAACAGGCTTTCGTGCTGGCCAATGAGGACAGTCCCGCTTTCATGCCCAATGCCTGGAACGTTCCGGCCTCGATGTGGGCGGATGAAGCCAAGGCGGAAGTGGCCTTCCGCACGGGCAGGGGCATTCCCTGGGGCGATCATGACGGGCGGCTTTATTGCGGCGTCGCCGGCTTCTACCGCAACGCCTATCGCGGCTCGCTGGTCCCCGAATGGCTGCCGGCCTTGGACGGTGTGGTCGGGAAACTGACATCGGGCGCACGCGTCGCCGATATCGGCTGCGGCCATGGCCATTCGACCGTGCTGATGGCCGAGGCCTTTCCGGCATCCACCTTCCATGGTTTCGACACGCATCGCGATTCCATTTTCGAGGCACAGAAAGTCGCGGCGGAGGCGAAGGTCGCGGCACGCGCCAATTTCACGGTGGCCGGTGCTCATAATTATCCGGGCAAAGGGTATGACCTCATCTGCTTCTTCGATTGCCTCCATGACATGGGCGATCCAATCGCCGCCGCGACCCATGCCGCCAAATCGCTGGCGCCCGACGGCACGGTGATGCTGGTCGAGCCCTTCGCCAATGACCGGGTCGAGGACAACATCTCGCCCGTGGCGCGCCTCTATTACGCCGCCTCCACCATGATCTGCTGCGCCCATTCGATTTCGGATGGCGGCCGCCTGGTGCTGGGCGCCCAGGCCGGCGAAGCCCGCTTGGCCGAGGTCTTCCGCAAGGCGGGCTTCACCCGCTTCCGCCGGGCGGCAGCAACGCCGTTCAACCTCATTCTTGAGGCCAGGCTCTAACAATCAAGCCGAGGCGGGGCACGCCCCCGCCTCGGCGCAAAGGATCCTCTCATGTCCCTCACCACGGCTGACCTTGCCCAGCAGACCGGGTCCGACGCTGCATCACGCTGGCGGCTCGGCTTCGGCGAAGCCCGCGCGCTTCTGCGCCTCGCAGCACCCATCGCGCTCATCGCCCTCGTCAATATGGGGATGAGCGTCACCGATACCGTGATGGTCTCGATACTCTTCGGCACCGATGCGCTGGCGGCCGTGGCGATCGGCAGCGATTTTTATTCGATCGTCTTCTATCTCTGCGCCGGCATTCTCGCCGGCATCTCGCCCTTCTATACCGCCGCGGTGACTCGCGCCGATGAGCGGGAGCGGGTGCGCATCACGCGGATCGGCTGGGCGATAGTCGGCCTGCTTGCCGTGCTGAGCGCGCCGCTGGTCTGGACCGCTCCGAACTGGCTTGAGAATCTCGGCCTTGAACGAGGCCTCCTCCAGGCGGGCAGCGGCTATACCCGAGCCATGGCGCTGACCCTCGTCCCGATGCTGGGGGTCATGCTCTACCGCACGATCCTGACGGCGGCCGAGAAGCCGAAAGTCTTCCTCAAGGTGACGCTCGCCATGCTGCCCCTGAACGCGCTCGCGAATTACGCCTTCATGCTGGGCATCGGGCCCCTCCCCGCTTCCGGCCCGACCGGGGCCGGCATCGCGTCGCTGCTGGTCGCCCTGGCAAGCCTCGGCGCCCTCGCTATCATCGCCCGGTATGCTACAGGCGGTAATGCGGCGCGCATAAAATCACCCTTCGACTGGCGCGGCCTCGGATCGGTCCTGCGTATCGGCCTTCCCATCGGCATCGCCACGGTGACCGAGCTCGGCATCTATCTTGGCGCCACACTCTATGCCGCCACCCTCGGCGCCGCCGATGTCGCCGCGCATACGCTCACCTTGCGGACGGCCGGCATCGCCTATGCCGTGCCCGCCGCTCTCCTCCAGGCAGCCATGGTGCGGATGGCACGGGCGGAAAGCCTCCGTGACGCGCAGCATCGTCGGACAAGCGGAAAGGCCGTGATCGCTGGCAGCCTTGGCCTCGCGCTGGTCTGCGGCGGCATCATCCTCGCGATCCTTCTGTTCGCGGCAACGCCGCTCGCCAACATCTTCTTCGATGCAAGCCCCGCCGGCATGGCGGCGGCCTGGCTCGCCGGCGGACTTCTGATGTTGCTGGGCTGCATCGAATGCGTGGCCTGCCCCGGCCTTGCCGCATCCGGCATTCTGCGCGGCTGCAAGGATACCAGGGCACCGATGACCTATACGCTGTTCGGCTATTGGGGGATCGGCGCGCCGCTCGGCATCTTCCTCTGCGAAGGGCTCGATACCGGCATCACCGGGATCTGGCTCGGCCTCGCCGCCGGCACACTGGCGACGGCGATATTGACCCTCAACCGCCTGCGTCGCCGCCCCTGATTCCGGCCCGGATTGACTTTCTAGGGCGTTTGACCTAATTATTTGGTCAATCGTCCTAGATTGCAGAGGGGAGAGAAGACTTGGCGGCGGTGGAGACGAGAAGCCAGATCGTGGCGGCGGCCGACAACCTGTTCTACCGGCAGGGTTTCGCGCACACGTCCTTTGCCGATATCGCCGCGGCGGTCGATCTCTCACGCGGCAACTTCTATTACCACTTCCGCACCAAGGACGAGATCCTGGAGGCCGTCATCGCCGCGCGCCTTGAAAAGACCCAGGCGATGCTGGATCGCTGGGAGCTTGACGGCGACAATCCACAGGCGCGCATCCGCAGCTTCATCCATATCCTGATCGCCAACCGCGCCGACATCAAACGTTACGGCTGTCCGGTCGGCACGCTCTCGACCGAGCTCGCAAAACTCGGCCACGCGGCGCAAGACGAGGCCAATCAGCTCTTCACCCTCTTCCGCCTTTGGCTGCGGCGGCAATTCGCAGCCCTCGGGCGCAAGGCAGATGCCGATGCGCTGGCGCTGCATCTTCTCGCCCGCAGCCAGGGTGTCGCCACCCTGGCCAACGCCTATCACGACGAGGCGTTCATCCGGCGCGAGGTCGCCATGCTCGAAGACTGGCTCCAGACGATTGTCGAGGGGGGCGAGACGCACACCCGGAAACCGAGACAGGAGAAAAATTGATGTTCGTCGTTCTGCTGAAATTCTCAGCCAACAAGGCTGCTGCCGGCCGGTTCATGGATGGTCACAAGGACTGGCTGAAACGCGGTTTCGATGACGGCGTATTCCTGCTGGCCGGCAGCCTGCAGCCGCAACTGGGCGGCGCGATCCTCGCACACAACACGACATTGGCCGCGCTGCAGGCGCGCGTGAACGGCGATCCCTTCGTCGCAGAGAATATCGTCGGCGCCGAAATCCTGGACATCGCGCCATCGCGGGTCCATGACAGACTGGCCTTTCTCCTCGGCGAGGCCGCGGCATGAGAAGGAAGGACACGCGATGAGCACGATCCCCGGTCCCGATGGCAAGGTGCGCTGCCGCTGGGTCGCCGCCGCACCCGAATTCCCCGCCTATCACGATGCCGAATGGGGTTTTCCCGTCGGCAACGACCGGCGCCTCTTCGAGAAGCTCTGCCTCGAGGGTTTTCAATCGGGCCTCAGCTGGCGCACCATCCTGGCCAAACGCGAGAATTTCCGCGCCGCTTTCCATGATTTCGATTTCGACCGCGTCGCCCGCTATACGGACAAGGATGTCGCACGCCTCTTGCAGAATGCCGGCATCATCCGTCATCGCGGCAAGATCGAGGCCGTCATCAACAACGCGCAGCGGGCGCGGGAGATGGTGAAACAGGAGGGCTCGCTCGCCGCCTTCCTCTGGCGCTACGAGCCGGATCCCGCGCATCTGGCGAAGCCGCAGACCGTCTCGACGTCGCCGGAATCGGTGGCCCTCTCGAAGGAGCTGAAGAAGCGCGGCTGGAAATTCGTCGGCCCCACCACGATCTTCGCCTTCATGCAGGCGATGGGCCTCGTCAACGACCATGCCGAGGATTGCGTGATCCGCGCCAAGGCCGCGAAGGCGCGCAAGAGCTTCAAGCGCCCCTAATCGCCGATCGCCTCGCCGTCCCAGTAATCGCGGGGGTTCGACATGTCGAAGATGTCCTGCCGCGACCTGAGAGCACCGACCACCATCTTGTTGGAATCGGGATACACGCAGACCTCGTTGGGATCGCGCGCGCCGATCATCAGATAACGGCATTCGCCGGCACCGCTGTTAAGGAAGGAATGGCCGATCTTCCGTCCCGCCGGAAAGCAGACATAATCGCCGGCCTTCATGAGATGCCGCTCGGCACCCAGCAGCAATGTCACCTCGCCTTCGAGGATCAGCGCATGTTCCTCTTCCAGCATGTGATAATGGCGGGGGCAGAGTCGTTTCCCGGGGGCGGGCGATTCGATCAGCATGCCGATTCGGTAATCGGCACCGGTGGCGGCATAGGTCAGGTGCCGCGCACGCCCGCCGAAATTCGTGCCGATCTGCGTCTCCTCCCATTCCACGGCATCGGAGCTGATCGGGCGCTTCGGATGGGGTTCTTCTTCGGCGGCGATCAAAGCGGCGGGCAGACTCATTGGCAGGCCGGTCTCCTCGCCATGCCAGTAATTGCGCGTTGCCGCCATGTCGAAGATTGCGTTCCGCGCCAAAGCGCGCACCATCACCTTGTTGGAATCGGGATAGACGCAAACCTCGCGCGGATTGCGTTCGCCCACGATCAGATAGCGACAGGTCTCGCTGCTATTATTGACCAGGCAATGCCCGGCGCGCTGTCCCGCCGGGAAGCAGACGTAATCGCCGGCGCGCATGTCATATGTCGCAGCGCCGAGGCGCAGCGACACGACGCCTGCGAGCACGAAGACATGCTCCTCCTCGAAGAAATGATAATGGAAGGGCGCGCTGCGTTTGCCCGGTTCCAGTTCCTCGATGGCGACACCGATCTGGTACCGATCGCCCAGAAGGGCGCGGCTGAGATGCCGCGAGCGCTGCGCGAAGTTGGGCGGGTCCGACCACACCTGCCACGGCACGTTCTCCGATGCGATCGGCCGCACGGGCCCGGCACTTTCCGTCATCGATCGCCCCCTTTCAGGCGAAGCGGCCGAGGTAATTTGCCTTCCCCACTTTCACCCCGTTATGGCGCAGGATGTCATGGGCAGTGGTGACGTGGAAATAGAAATTGGGCAGCATGAATTCGAGCGCATAGGAAATGCCGGTATAGGTGACCGCCCCGGCGCGGAACTTGATCTCGATCTCGCGCCCCTCGCTGTCGGCAAAGGCCGCCTTGGGCACGCCGCGGATGAACTCGGCGGTCTTGGCGATGCGGCCCTTCAATTCGGGCAAACTCGTCTCGGTATCGGCAAAGCTCGGCACCTCGAGCCCGGTCAGGCGCCCGATCGAGGCCTTCGCCGTATCGCTCGCCCGCTGGATCTGCCCGGCAAGGGCAATCATGTCGGGATAGAGCCGCGCATTGACGAGGATTACGGGATCATAGCCCCCCGCCTCGGCCGCTTCCGCGGCGCGGTCCATGTAATAATCCAGCACGTCGAAGCCGCGCAGGAGAGCGGGCACGGTGATATCATAGATCGAAAGGCTCATGGCGGATGGCTCCTCAAGAACAAGGTTGCCGCAATCTGCCAGAAACCAGCGTGAATGCCAAAGCGGGCCACGTCGATGGCCGTCATCAACGCCATCGATGGGAACCGCAATCAGAACCGGTCGACGTCGATGATCGCCTGGGCGAAGGCTTGGGGTGCTTCCTGGGGCGGGTTGTGGCCGATGCCGCCGGTGAAAACTCGGTGCTCATATCTGCCGGTGAACTTCTTGGCATAGACCTTGGCATCGGGGTGCGGTGCGCCATTGGCATCGCCTTCGATCGTGATGGTGGGGATCGTGATGACCGGCCCCGCCGCCAGGCGTTCTTCCAGCGAATCGTATTGCGCCTCGCCTGTCGCGAGCCCCAGGCGCCAGCGGTAATTATGAATGACGATGGCGACATGATCGGGATTGTCGAAGGCAGCCGCCGAGCGATCGAAGGTCACGTCGTCGAAGCGCCATTGCGGCGAGGCCAATTGCCAGATCAGCTTCGAGAAATCGCGCCGATATTCGGCATAGCCGGCGGCACCCCGCTCGGTCGCGAAATAGAACTGATACCACCATTGCAATTCCGCCTTGGGCGGCAGCGGCTTCCTGTTCATCTCCTGGCTGCCGATGAGATAGCCGCTGACCGAGACCATGGCCTTGCAGCGTTCCGGCCAGAGGGCCGCCACGATATTGGCGGTCCTGGCGCCCCAATCATAACCGCCGATCACGGCGCGCTCGATCTTGAGCGCATCCATCAAGGCGACGATGTCGCTGGCCAGCGCCGCCTGCTGGCCGTTGCGCAATGTCGCCTCCGACAGAAAGCGCGTCGTCCCGTAACCGCGCAGGTAGGGCACGATCACCCGGTAGCCCGCGGCAGCCAATAAAGGCGCCACATCGGCGTAAGAATGGATGTCGTAGGGCCAGCCATGGAGCAGGATCACCGCCGGCCCGTCGAGGGGACCGACCTCTGCATAGCCGACATTGAGGAAGCCGGCATCGATCTGCTTCAGCGCGGGGAACGCGGCATGGGTCCCCGGCTGGATTGCCGGCGGGTTATCCGCGCGGGCCGGGCCCATGAGGCCAAGCTCGGCCACGGCGACGCTCAAGGCTGCGGCTCCCAGGAAGCGGCGGCGGGGCAGATTGACAATCTCGGTCATGGCGGGTCCTCGCGGGTTCATCTTTATTAAAACGTATCCGATTAACTCGGATACGATCTATTAAGGCGACAGGACCCCGGATGTCAAGCCCGCCGTCCCCTCACATCGGCGGCATTTCCGCGAAGGCCGTCAGCGCGGGATCGACCCGGTCCCAGGCGGGGCCGCCGCTGCGATAGGTCACCGCCTGCGGCTGATAGCGGGCGGGATCGTCGAGGCTCGCCGCGTGGATGGTGAAGAAATCGGGCATGGCTGAGAAGGTGAGATAGACCGGCGATCCGCAGATGGGGCAGAAGCCGCGCGTCTTCACCTGGCCGCTATCGGCGGTCATCTCCCAATGCGTGGCGCGGCCTTCGAGCTTCACCTTCGGTCGTCCGGCAAAGGTGAGATAGGAGCCATGGCCGGTGCCGCTGGTCCGCTGGCATTGGCGGCATTGGCAATCGTTCTGGAACACCGGTTCCCCCGCGATCTCATAGCGCAGATGGCCGCAGAAGCAGCCGCCGGTATAGGGCTGGGTCATCGTCTTTCTCCGGTTGTGAAGGGTGGTCCGATCGGGCGATCAGGCCGCCACGGCCACCGCCGCCCGGCGGCCGGCCGGCTTGAAGGTCAGGGCGATGAGCACGGCGCCGAGGCCGATGGCCCAGGACCCGATATAGAGCCAGGAATAGCTGGCGAAACTGTCATAGATCCAGCCGCCGGCGACGGGGCCCAGCGCCATGCCGAGGCCGCCCGCGGTGGCCGTGCCGCCGATGACGGTGCCCATCATGTGCAGCGGGAAATTCTCGCGCGCGAGGACCGCATAGAGCGGCATGACGCCCGCATAGATGAAGCCGAACAGCGCCGCCACCGCGTAGAAACCGCCCAGGCCGCCGACGAAGACATAGGCCAAGGCGCCGAAGGCCTGGACCAGCAGCCCCAGGACCAGGATGCGCTTGGCGCCGAAACGGTCGCCGAGGAAACCGAAGGCGACGCGCCCGCCGAGCCCCGCCAGCCCCTCGACCGAATAGATCGAGACGGCGGCGATCATCGGAATGCCGCAGGTGAGCGCATAGCTCACGGTATGGAAGATCGGGCCGGAATGGGTGGCGCAGCAGAAGAAATTGGTCAGCGTCAGGACCAGGAATTGCGGCGAGGTCACCGCGTCCCGCAGGCTCATCCCGCCCCGCTCCATTTCGCCCTCATTCACGGCGGGCGCGGATTCGGAACCCACCAGAGCCGGCGCCGGGCGGACCAGCAACGCGGCCGGGATCATGATTGCGGCCACGACAACGGCGATGACGAGGAGCGCACTGCGCCAGTCGTGCTCCGTCACCAGCCAGGCCGCGAAGGGCGACATGGTCATCGGCGCCATGCCCATCCCGGCCGAGACCAGCGAGACCGCGAGCGCGCGCTGCGTCTCGAACCAGCCGGTGACGCAGGCCATCATCGGCGCGAAGATCGCCGCCACCGCCCCACCCACCAGCACGCCGAAGACCAGCTGGAATTCGAGGAGCGATTGCGCGCGGGCGGCCAGCACCAGAGCAAGGACGAGGAGGACCGAGCCCGTCAGCACCACCGGGCGCGGGCCCCAGCGATCGCTCAGCATCCCCCAGGCCATGCTGGCAAAGGCCATGGCGAGAAAACCGATGGTCATGGCGGTGGACACTCCGGTCACCGACCAGCCGGTATCCCGCGCGATGGGCTGCAGGAAGACCGGCAGCGAGAACATGGCCCCCACGGCAAGACAGCCCAGCAGGCCACCCGCCGCGACGATCACCCAGCGATAGTTCGACGCCATCACCCCACTCCCCCGGCTCGTTTTAGTCCGCTCGCCTCTAGTCCAGCTCACCCCTAATCCATCTCACCGGCCAGCGTGCCGACATTGTGGATCACCTTCTGCCAGCCGTTGCTCATCTTCTCATAGGCCGAGTCATTGCGGGGGAGGACGAAGCCCTCATGCACCAGGTGAAGCCGTGTGCCGCCAGCGACCTTGGTGAGCGTGAAGGTGACCACCGTGTCGAGCGGCGCGCCATAGCCGACATTCCCCGCATCGCCGCCTTTCCAGGCATAGGAGAACAGCTCGTTGGGGACCACCCGCAACACCTCGCAATGAATGGTGCCGTCCCAGGCCCCGGCCGGTGTCGTCTGGTAGGTGAAGCGATTGCCGACGACCGGGGCAAAGCCCTTGGGCTCCATGATCCAGCGCCCCATCAGCGTGTCGTCGGTCAGCGTCTTCCAGATCGTCTCCGGCGCATGCGGGAAGATCTCGTCGACGACGATTTTCCGTGTCTCGGGTTTCCGGGTTTCGGGCTTCTGTGTTTCGGATTGGGTGATGGCTTTCCGCGCAACATCGTTCATGGATCGATTTCCTTCAGCAGAGCGCGGAGATTGTCGAAGCTCTCGCGCCAGAACAGGCCGTAATGACTCATCCAGTCGACCAGCGGCTTGAGGCCCTCCGGCTCGGCCCGGTAATAGACTTTCCGCCCCTCGGGCCGCTCGGCCACAAGCCCCGCCAGCTTCAGCGATTTCAAATGCTGCGAGACAGCCCCTTGCGTGACCCCGCTCCCGCGCGTGAGTTCCACCACGGTAATCTCCGTCGCCCCCACAATGCGCTCAAACACAGCCCGCCGCGTGGGATCGGCAAGGGCCCGCAGAAGGGCGTCAATGGCGGTGGTATCGGTCATGGGGAAAATGATTAGCTGATGCTAATTCATTAGTCAATGCTAATTATAAGGCGGTGAATCCATTCGTCTGCGACAGTTCGGGACGCTTCGTCACCGATGTCACCTGGATCGGCGGCGAGCTGTGGGATGTCTCCTGGGAAAACGACGAAAGCAGCCTGTGGCGCATCAACCCCGAAACCGGCGAGGTCTTGGAACAACTCGATATGCCCGAAGGTGTCGGCGTCTCAGGCCTGGAAGCCACTGGCGACACCTTCTATTGCGGCGGCGGGCGTACCGGAAAAATCCGGGCGGTGAGGAGGCCGGGGAGGTAGGGGGGAGCCACGACGCGGCGAAATAATCCTCCCTAAGCTTCTCCCAGTGTCTCCCACACTGCGCCCCTCAGGACGCTCGGCAACCAGGCTTGCAGCCTCCTGCTCTTCACCTCTTCGTCGTATCCATGATGGCGAGTTCCCGATCATCCATTAAATTTCATTGACGTTTTGTGGCCTTCCCGCCGACTACTCTTCTGTGAGGCCAATACGCATTCCGTAATAATACTCCTTCAGGTGCTTCTCTATCTTCTAACCATGACCAAATTTTCAGCTCTGCTGCGCGATCACCTGAGATCAGCTGATGTAAAGATGTCGCCACTTGAAGCGGTGAATGGGGGCTTTCCTTTGCAGCGGCAAGTAATTCGCCGTATGGAGCGTCGACTTCATTTTGGTAGCCTTGAAAGAATCGCGACCATAAATCTGCTAGCATTATCCAAGCAGCGTGAAATATCTCAGGAGGGCTTGGTTCGCTTTTCTTGAGCTCCGTCACGCAAGATTTCACTGCTTCTTCAGAGATAAAACGATAAACAAATTGGGGCATTTGGGGGACAATAGTTGCACGAATAAGCTCTTGCCAATGTATCTCAGGGTGAAGGTCGTAGTGCTTCACTACGCCCTGCGAAAGCACTCTAACGAATGAGGGCGTCGCGCGAAGGTTTAGCCAAAAGTTATCTCGCAGATGGAGAACAGAGGAAGCAACTTTTCCAAAGTCGTTGATATCAGAAAGCTCGGCAAATCGAACTGTTTCTCGCTGTTCTGCTATTAGCGTCTTATGCCTTCTAGATAACTGGTGCCTCAAGAGCGACAGCACTCCCTCCGAATGCCCTTTAATTATGCGATGTTGCCCGTGGTCTGTTGATCGCGCGTGGCGTTTCGCGTCGCTGTAGTCTCGGTGGAGCGCTTCGACGAAAGGCAAAAGATACTTGCCATAAGGCTTGACCTTTGGGCGCTCGTTCTGCCTTGAATGGCGACCTCTAAGCGTTGCTACAATTGGAGCAGCAAGATCGTTGTCAGATCCAGCCACCGAAAATATATTCCAAAAATAGTCATGGAATGGCCCAGCGGTGCCGCTAAGGACCAGCATTAAAGCGCGCTGGAATTCTCGCTCCCAAGCAAGTGCGGGATTCCCCGCCACAGAGAATGGCATATAGATAGCACTTACTAAATTTGCTTCTGGTGACTCAATGCACCAGTGATCTCGCAGGTCTTGAATGAACTGGAGCCGTTTCGCCGACAGGCCCTTTTCCCTGGAGAAAGCATTCAACCCAACATAATCCCCCAGTGAGTTCGATACTTTCTTTGAAAAATATCGATCACTTACTACAATCTCGTCAGGGACTCCCAGCGTTATGGCTGACAAAAGAGCAACCTTTCGATTGTCGCCCACTTGACCCTTCATGTTTTTATTGAACACATTCAACAGAATTTCTTTGTTGCGTTTGTCCTTTTCTAACCATGATCGAAAATTTCTCTCAAGCAGCCTTAGATTGTCAGCCGTTTTTGCGGCTTGTGCGCAAATTAGGACGCGGTTCATGATCTCGTCGGAGGCTACTTCCGCAGGCTCAATGCCATCTAGCACTAACCCAGCTAAAAGCAGTGCGTTGTCAATTTCGCAATCAGAGTCAGAGAGCAGTTTGCTCAAAAGATACTTCTGACCTTCCCTGCTTTTTAAGCTCGCCACTAGGAGTCGAACCACTTCTCTCCATCGCGGATTATTGATATCCGCACCAATCACCTCCCAAATCTTGCTTAGACCATCTACTTCGCCTCGCGAGATAAGGTAAGTAGCGGTTAGATATTCTTGAAATGTGAGGTGCAAAAAACTGTAAAGTTCGTCTCCAGCTTCGATCAGTAGCCCAGTTCGGGACTTTACGAATTCAAGAAATTCATCTGCTTGATCTTCTGGATCTTCTGAATCTTCAGTCGGATAGGCCTCATTCTTTTCGATGAAATCGCGTAAAAATAACCTCATCTCGTTTCTTGGAACGACGGCTCGCCCTCTATCAGTGCTGACAATTCTCCGTTGCATCCAAAAGGCAATTGCCTCAATCCTCTGACGGTTTCGTCGCTCTATTCGACCTTTCGACTTCTCATCTTCATCCTTAAACTTCCATTTGTACCATGTGTTGAGCAGCGTCTCTGTGCATTTCTGATAGAGCACGACACGCTCATCAGGCAAAACCGCATCTATCCGATGAACTAGCGCAACAATTGTTAGCAGAAGCGGGTTGCGAGCAAGATCGCGAATGGCGGCACTATCCGGGTTTGCAATGATTCGACAAAGGTCGGTTACGTTAGCAGCCTGCTCTACTTCGTTCTCCACTCTCACCGCATACCAATCCCGAATAAACTTCTCAATTTCATCAAGCCGGAGCTTCGCCATTCTGAAATGATTGAACGAGGTCGGGAAACGAATCTTCCCTTCATATCCGGCTATTCTTGAAGTGATAATGATCGTCGCCAAAGGGAACACCGTGGCGAAAGCACGGATTCTTTTTTGAACAACGTCTTTGAACTTGGTAGTCGGCAACTCGTCCAGGCCATCGAACAAAACAACAGCGTGACCGCTTTCTAGATAAAAACAGAAAAATTCATCGGTGGCGTCTTTTATTGAGAACTCTCCGCGAGTCATCTCAACAATGTAGTCAAGTATACTTAAGTTAAATCGGCCCTTCAGTTCGTCTGCATACCTTCGAAGGGTAATGACGATGGGAAGCCGGCCGTCAGGCTCTGCCTTGAATCGAGTCTGGATTGATGAAGACACTCGACTAAGTGCGAGAAACGAAATCAACGTTGACTTGCCTGAACCTGGATCTCCCAATATTACGGACCGCCTTCCAGGCGACATAAGATTTATGGGGTTGGTTCGCGGAAATCGATCTTCGCTATCATCCTGATCCTCTCCGACGAGAGACAATGGAATATATATACTCTCTAGCGGAACTCCTTTAGTGGCCTCCTCTTTGTAAACCGACATGCCGACAAATTCGATGCGCCCATTTCGCTCGCTGATGGCGCTGTTATAGAGTTCTCGAACGGCTTCTATATTTAGCCGCCGAGCGGCCCCTTCCGGAACTATCTCGGGGTAGTAATAAAGTGCTAGATGCTGGGCCTGCAAAAAAAGATTCTGAAGCTTGGTATGCCCAAAATGCTCAATTTCCAGTTCAGGAAACTCTAGCTTGAGATTTTCAAACCAGCTTACATCGCCCCCACCTTTCCGACGAGAGTTAGTAAAGTCGTCTGGGGTTACGATAACCCAGTGACGAATCTTCGAGGTTGTTGACTTCTCAACTGCCCTCCGAAGACTCTCCTTAATTTCGGCTCGATGATTTGTCGAAAGCGGCGATGAGAAAAATTTGTATTGATAGCCGACGGAACCACTTCTTCTGAAACCCTTAGACAAGCTATCGAGCGCGGCATAGTCGCCCGACGCGTCGTCAAACACAGTAAAAGTTTCGTTGCGGTGACGAGCTTCATTGAATAGAAGCAGGTCGACAATTCGAGCAAATTCTTTTCCACTCTCCGTCCCAGCGGGCAGTATCTTGCTCAATGATCGGACTTTTGGAAGTCGAACAATCTTTCTCGTCTTCATTCCCCCTCCAGCAATGGCGCAATATTATTCAAGTAGATGAGCAGCGAACCCGCCAGCGCTCGGCAAGCTATGACTTTGTTAGATGAGAAGGTTGTGCTTTTGCATATATTAGTATGCATTCTCGCATATATACAATATATAGTCGTAGGCGGTAAAGTTAGTGTTTTCAAACCCACTGAAAATGAAAAGACCAAGCGCTGTAGCTCGGTCCTTTCTGCCCAACGCTTAGCGCTCGTCTCCTCACTCACACAGTATCGTTCCTGGCAGCTTCGAGGTATGCCGGCACTCGCCGCCAAGGCGCAGAGTTCGCGGGAAAACTAGAGTGCGGGAACGAGAAATCCCCGCTACGCTGAGCTATCCGAGCCACGGAGCCACCCATGCCTAAACTCTATTGGCGTGCGGGATCTCGGCTACATTCTGACCGTGCTGCCGCCGGGCAAGGTGCAATGTCCGTTCCATTCGCATCATGGCGAGGAGGAGATGTTCTTCATTCTCGAAGGCGAGGGAGAGTTGCGGTTCGGGGATGAGCGTTATCTCATCCGCAAGTTCGACGTCATCGCCTGCCCCACCGGCGGACCGGAGGTGGCGCACCAGATCGTCAATACGGGTGCGACCGAGATGCGCTATCTCGCGGTCTCGACGCTGGCCCCCATCGATGTCTGCGAATACCCGGATTCCAACAAGATTTCGGTCGTCATCACCCACCGCCCCGCCTTGCGCTAGATCACGCCCACAGCCGCCATTCTCGCCTACACTACCCGCCAGCCAACCCACAAACCCGTCACCCCACCAACCCACGGAGGTCAACATGCGTCGCTTGCATGCCGAGCATCATCTGGTGGCGCGGATTGGTTGGTTGCGGGCGGCGGTGTTGGGGGCCAATGACGGGATCGTCTCGACGGCCAGCCTGATCGTCGGCGTCGCCGCCGCCGCGGGTGGGCGATCGGAGGTGTTGCTGGCCGGGATCGCCGGGCTGGTGGCAGGCGCGATGTCGATGGCGGCGGGGGAATATGTCTCGGTCAGTTCGCAATCGGATACCGAGCAGGCGGACCTCGCCCGCGAGCGCGCGGAGCTGGCGAGCCAGCCTGCCTTGGAGCATGAGGAGCTGGCCGCCATCTATATGAAGCGCGGAATCGCCCCGGAGCTTGCGCATCAGGTGGCCGATCAATTGATGGCGAAGGATGCCCTGGGCGCCCATGCCCAGGACGAGCTCGGCATATCCGAGATCACCACCGCGCGCCCGATCCAGGCGGCCCTCACCTCGGCGGCGACCTTCGCCGTGGGGGCTGCCATGCCGTTGCTGATGGTCGTGATCTCGCCCCAGGCGATACTGGTGCCGCTGGTCTCGGCGGCGTCGCTGGCTTTCCTGGCCTTGCTGGGCGGCATCGGCGCAAAGGCGGGCGGTGCCAATATCCTCCGGGCGACCCTGCGCGTCACCTTCTGGGGCGCCCTCGCCATGGGGCTCACCGCCGGGATCGGCGCGCTGGTGGGAACCGTCGTCTAGCGCCGCCGCGCTGCACGCCCCATGCTGTAACGGCGCCGAACGCGCCGACGTAACTCTGGGTACAACCCTAAAGCCCCAGGAAGACAAACCATGACCATGACCCGACGCACATTCTCCACCGCCCTCCTGGCCGGCGCCGCGCTCTCCCTCGCCGCCAAACGCGGCATGGCCGAGACGCCCGCCGTCGCCCCCACGTCCGCGCGCAACGTGGTCCTCGCCCATGGCCTCTTCGCCGATGGATCCTGCTGGGCGCCGGTGATCGCGCGGCTGCAGGCGGCGGGGCTGAATGCCACCGCCGTGCAGAACCCGCTCACCACTTTCGAGGAAGCCGTGGCCTCGGTCACACGCGTGATCGCGCGGCAGGACGGGCCCACCGTGCTGGTCGGCCATTCCTTTGCCGGCATGCTGGTCAGCGAATGCGGAATGCATCCCAATGTTGCGAGCCTGGTTTACGTGGCGGCCCGCGCGCCCGATGCGGGCGAGGATTATCCGGCGCTCGCCAAGACCTATCCCGCACCGCCGGCCAGTGCCGGCATCGTCTTCGACGGCGATGAAGGCCGCCTGAGCGAGGAAGCGTTCCTCAATGATTTCGCGGGCGATCTGCCGGCGGCGCAGGCCCGTGTGCTTTATGCCGTGCAGCAGCCCTTCAACAAGGCGCTCCTCACGGGGAAAACGAGCGCCGCCGCCTGGCGCACGAAGCCCAGTTCTTACGCCATCTCGACCGAGGACCGCACCATCAGCCCCGATCTGCAGCGCTTCATGGCCAAACGCATGAAGGCCAAGACCATCGAGGTGAAGGCGAGCCACCTCTCGCTCATTTCGCAGCCGGAGACGATCGCGGCGCTGATCCTGGAAGCGGCGGGGCACGCGAGCTAGATAGCGCGCGGGGCGCGGCGGGGCCTAGCGCGGCCGCCAGCCACCACCGATATGGCCATAGATCGCATCGCGCAGGGTTTTGACCTTGCCGTTGAGCGCGGCGAGGTCGCCGACCGGCTGCCCGGATGCGGCGAGGAGAGCTTCGCCGAGGCACCCGGCCTTGGCCTTCAGGGCGCGGCCTTCCTGCGTGAGGGCGATGACGACCTGGCGCTCGTTATCGGGGTTGCGCGTCCGGCGCACCAGCCCGGCGGCTTCGAGGCGCTTCAGCAAGGGCGTCAGCGTGCTTGATTCCAGCGCCAGTTGATCGGCGATGGCGCCCACATTCTGCTCATCACCCCGCTCATCCCCGCGCCAGAGGATGTTGAGCACCAGATATTGCGGATAGGTGAGGCCCAATCCGTCGAGGAGCGGCTTGTAGGCCCGCTGAATCGCCATCCCCGCCGAGTAGATGGCGTAGCAGAGCTGGTCGTCGAGATCGACCGGACCTTGCATTTTCTCAACCATATCAATCTCCTGGCCGGCTTCCCGGCACTCAGCATCACGAAAATCATTATCGCGATAAAATTCCTCTGGACAAGAGGCTGGCTCTATCGTACATAGTTATCGCGATAACAATTATCGAGACATAAATAAACCGCCACCCCCGAGAACCACCCCCTAAAAACACCCCCTGAGGAGAACGACCATGATTGCCACCTTCCGGAACGTCATCATCGCCGCCGCCGCTGTCGCCGGCGTCACCGGCACCGCTTTGGCCGAGACGGCTCCCCAGCCGGTCAAGAACGTCGTGCTGGTGCACGGCGCCTTCGCCGACGGCTCGGGCTGGCGCGGTGTCTACGACCAGCTGACCGCGCGCGGCTACCGGGTCAGCATCGTGCAGAACCCGCTCACCTCACTGGCCGACGACGTCGCCGCCACCCAGCGGGTGCTGGCCCGCCAGGACGGCCCGGTGATCCTGGTCGGCCATTCTTATGGCGGCACCGTCATCACCGAGGCAGGCAACGATCCCAAGGTCGCGGGCCTCGTTTATGTGGCGGCTTTGGCGCCCGATAGCGGCGAAAGCACCGGCGATCAGTTCGCCCAGATCCCGGCCCCCAAGGGCTTCGTCATCGAGCCCCAGGCGGACAATTTCGGCTTCGTCAATCTCGCGACCTTCAAGGCCGGCTTCGCCGCCGATGTGAGCGATGCCGACGCCGCCTTCATGCGGGATTCGCAGGTGCCGATCGCCATGTCGGCCTTCGGCGACAAGGTCGGCATCGCCGCCTGGCACGCCAAGCCCAGCTGGTTCGTGGTCGCCACGCAAGACGGCGCCATCGACCCGAAGCTGCTGCGCGCAACGGCCAAGAAGATCGGCGCCGTCACGGAAGAGATCGAGGGCAGCCACGTCGTCTTCCTCAGCCAGCCCAAGGCCGTCGCCGACGTGATCGACCGCGCCGCGCAGGATGCGCTGACCAAGGGTGCTGCCAGCAACTGACCACTCAACCCGCGAAAACGAAACAGGCAGAGCCCAGGGGCCCTGCCTGTTTTTTTATGTGCGCCGCTGGCGCGATGCCTCAATGAGAGAGAAATACGGGGATCGGCGGTTGGGCAATCATGCTCTTGGTTGCACCACCCAGAATGAAGTCTCGGATGCGAGAATGCCCATAGGCTCCCATAACGAGGAGATCTGCATCGCGCGACGCAATGCAAGACTTTAGCACGTCACCGATGCCGCGACCCGCCGCATCGACCGTGTCCAGCACGACCTCCACGCCATGATGTGCCAAATGCTTTGCCAGCTCCGCGCCGGACCGTTTGGTATCAATGACTTTTTCATTGGTGATCGTCACGACGATTATCCGTTGTGCCTTCTCCAAGATTGGAAGCGCGTCTGCGACGGCCCTCGACGCGGGTCGGCTGAAATCCCATGCGACAACGATCGTATCGAGCGAGAATGCGCGCGCTCGCTGGCGCGCATGCGGTATCACCAGCGTCGGGCGGCCAGAACCAAAAATTATCGATTCGGCGAACCACTGATCGAAGAGCTCGCCGTCGGGTACCGGGACGATCGTGATATCCCTGAGGCGAGCGTATTCGACGAGCAGGTCGGGTACTTGCGACACCGGGCAATGCCTGAGTATCCGCTCTTGAAACACGCCGCGTTTCTCGGCGGCGTCCTGGAACGCCGTCAGAAGTGCTTCTGCAGTGTCCGCACTCTTCTTGGTTTCGGTCGCGGCCATCGCTTGAATGTCGAGCAGCGCATTGGCCAAGAGATTGCCCGGCGCGCGTATCTTGACCCCACAGGCAATGGCCGAGAGTTTTGCTCCGACGGCAGCCGCAAAGTCGATGGCTTCGTCAATCACTACAACCGGGGAGGGTTCAGGATAAGACGTCAGCGTTAGCAGAACATCTTTAAAAGGCATCATCGTCTCCTTTGCTGACGCGCTGGCAGAGTACCGGCCGCAAGGCGCGGTCAGAGCGCGTTGGGCGACAAACTGAGCTATTGAGCCATGACCTGCGTTGATCTCGATCAAACAGCATCAGAATTCGCTCAGATACACTCAAATCCATTGATTGTGGTTCGGGAGTACCCAAATGCTGAGTCAACAATTCCTTTCAGTGAAGGATGTCGCCGATCTTCTCAAGGTCGGCGAAACAGGTGTGCGCTCGTGGATCAAGCACGGCGACCTGCGCGCCGTCGATGTGGGGCGGGAATGGCGGATCGCCCCACGTGACCTGGAGAGCTTCCTGCTGCGGCATGCCAACCGTCCGCCAGACGACACCACCCGTCAAAACCAACCCAAACCGAAGGATTGACTCATGGCGCGGAGAATGAAGGCAGCGATTTTCGTCGAGCCAAACCGCATTGTTCTCGATGAAAAGCCGATCCCCGATGTCGGCCCCCTGGACGCATTGATCCGCATCACCACGACGACAATCTGCGGTACGGACGTCCATATATTGAAGGGCGAGTATCCGGTCGCGCGCGGCCTGACCATCGGTCATGAACCCGTTGGCGTGATAGAAAAGCTCGGTTCTTCCGTCCAGGGCTATCAGGAGGGCCAGCGCGTCATTGCGGGTGCAATCACGCCAAGCGGCCACAGCGCCGCCTGCCTCTGCGGGTATCACTCTCAGGATGGCGCCGGCACCAAACACGGGTTCAAGCCCATGGGCGGCTGGCGGTTCGGCAATACGATCGACGGGGCCCAGGCGGAATATCTGCTGGTGCCTGATGCGATGGCCAATCTCGCCGCGATCCCGGACGCACTTGCGGACGAGCAGGTGCTGATGTGCCCCGACATCATGTCGACCGGCTTCTCCGGCGCGGAAAGCGGCAAGGTCAGAATAGGGGACGTCGTCGCCGTCTTCGCGCAGGGGCCCATCGGCCTGTGCGCGACGGCCGGTGCGCGGCTGATGGGTGCCACGACCATCATCGGCGTCGATGCGGTGCCGGCGCGCATGGAGATCGCGCGCAAGATGGGCGCCGACCACGTCGTCGACTTCACCAAGGGCGACGTCGTGGAAGAGATCATGCGCCTAACCGACGGCCGTGGCGTCGACGTGGCCATCGAGGCGCTGGGGCGATCGGAGACGTTCGAGGCGGCGCTGCGGGTTATTCGACCCGGCGGAACACTCTCCTCATTGGGTGTCTATTCGGGCGATCTGAAAATCCCGCTCGACGCCTTTCTCGCCGGACTTGGCGATCACACCATCGTCACAACGCTCTGCCCAGGCGGAAAGGAGCGCATGCGGCGGCTGATGGAAGTCATCGCAGGGGGCCGCCTCGACACACGCCCCCTCGTCACTCACCGCTTCCCGCTCGACCGGATCGAGGAGGCCTACGAACTCTTCGCCAACCAGCGCGACGGCGTTCTGAAGGTGGCGATCTCGCCGCAATGAACTGCCGGCAGCCTGCCTCGACGATCACGCCATAAAACAACCCTGGGACAAGCAGTTGAACACGAACGATCGAGAAACCCATCTATATGCCATGCCCGCCGACATGGCCCTCGCAGCTGTCGACGGTCAGGCGGCCGGGCTGTCAACGGCCGAGGCGGCGCTGCGCCTGGACCGATACGGGCCCAACCGGCTGCCGGAACCACCGCGGCGCAGCGCGCTCCTTCGCTTCCTCGCCCATTTTCACAACATCCTGATTTATGTGCTGCTGGGCACCGCGGTTATTACCGCGGCGCTCGGCCATCTTGTCGATACAGGCGTGATTCTCGCCGTGGTGATCGCCAATGCGATCATCGGCTTCATTCAGGAGGGGCGCGCGGAGCAGGCGATGGATGCCATCCGCCAGATGCTCGCACCAAAATCCTCGGTACTGCGCGATGGCGAACGCCGCAGCATCGACAGCGCCGCGGTGGTTCCCGGCGATATCGTCCTGCTGGAAGCCGGCGAGAAGGTCCCCGCCGATCTGCGGCTGATCGAGGCTGCCGGCCTCCGCATCGAGGAGGCGATCCTCACCGGCGAATCCGTTCCCTCGGACAAGACGACGAAGCCCGTGGCCGCCGGCGCGCAGATCGGTGATCGGTCCTGCATGGCCTTCAGCGGCACGCTGGTTGCCGGTGGTGCCGGCCGCGGCGTGGTGGTCGGCACGGGAGCAGCGACGGAGATCGGCCGCATCAGCGGCATGCTCTCCAAGGTGGAGACCTTGACCACGCCTCTGGTCCGCCAGATGGATGGCTTCGCGCGATGGCTGACGATCCTGATCCTGCTGATCGCGGCCGTTCTCCTTGTTTACGGGTATTTCGTCGGCCACCTGCCCTTCGCTGAATTGTTCATGACCGTTGTCGGCCTGTCGGTCGCTGCAATCCCCGAGGGATTGCCAGCTGTATTGACCATCACGCTGGCCGTCGGCGTTCAGACGATGGCGCGTCGCAACGCGATCGTTCGCCGCCTGCCCGCGATCGAAACCCTCGGATCTGTTTCGGTTATCTGCAGCGACAAGACCGGGACGCTCACCCGCAACGAGATGATGGTGGCGACACTCGCGGGCGCCGGACATATCTTTTCCGTTGCCGGGAACGGATACGCCCCCGAAGGAAGCATCCGCCTCGCGGACGCTGACATCGACCCGGCGGAGCACAAGCTTCTGGTCGAGTTCGCCCAGGCATCCGCCCTATGCAATGACGCCTCCCTGCGCAGCCATCACAACGGCTGGAAGGTCGAGGGTGACCCGATGGAAGGGGCGCTCAAGGCGCTGGCCGGCAAAATTATGCGTGACGGGCCCGCGCCGTTCGCCGACTGGAGGCGGACCGACACCATCCCATTCGATGCCAAACACCGGTATATGGCCGTCCTCTACCACGATCATGAGGGGCATGCTTCGATCTACGTGAAAGGTGCGCCGGAACGAATCCTTGCCATGTGTTCGGCCGAACGGGCAGCCGACGGCAGCACTCGCCCGGTGAACGCCGATTACTGGCACAAGCGGATCGACGACATTGCCGCTCAGGGTCAGCGTGTGCTGGCACTTGCCGGACGCTCCGTACCATCAAGCCATGTTGTTCTGAACACCGCCGATTTCGACGGACAGATGGTGCTTATCGGCCTGGTCGGACTCATTGATCCACCTCGCCCCGAGGCCGTCGCCGCCGTTGCTGAGTGTCACGGCGCGGGAATCCGCGTAAAGATGATCACGGGCGACCATGCGGGCACGGCAGCGGCAATCGCGCGCCAGGTCGGGCTCCGGCACTCGGACAGCGTCCTCACCGGAGCGGATATCGAGAAAATGAGCGATGCCGAGCTGGCAGCCGCCGTCGTCGATATCGACGTCTTTGCAAGAACCAGTCCGGCACACAAACTAAGGCTCGTGACCGCGCTCCAATCAAACGGGCTGATCGTCGCGATGACGGGAGACGGCGTCAACGACGCTCCGGCGCTCAAGCGCGCGGATGCGGGCATTGCCATGGGGCAGAAAGGCAGCGAGGCGGCGAAGGAAGCCTCGGAACTGGTGCTCGCCGACGACAATTTCGCCTCCATCGCCACGGCAATCCGTGAAGGGCGCACGGTCTATGACAATATCAAGAAGGTCATCAGTTGGACGCTGCCGACAAATGCCGGAGAAGCAATGACCATCATCGTCGCACTTTTTCTCGGCATGGCGCTGCCTGTCACCGCGGTGCAGATCCTATGGATCAACCTGATCACCGGCATCACGCTCGGCATTGCGCTCGCATTCGAACCGACCGAAGACGACACGATGAAGCGGCCTCCGCGGTCACGGAATGAGCCGCTGCTGACCGCCGCGCTGATCTGGCACATCATCCTCGTTTCCGCACTGTTCCTTGCGGCAGTCTTCGGCATGTACGCCTATGCGATAGACAAGGGGCACGGCCCTGACCTCGCCCGCACCATTGCGCTGAACACACTTGTGGTGCTGGAGATTTTTCATCTCTTCTTCATCCGCAACATTTACGGCACGTCATTGACCTGGAAAGCGGTGCGAGGAACGCGCGTTGTCTGGACGTGCGTGATCGCAATCACCTTGGCCCAATTCGCGGTCACTTATGTGCCGCCACTCCAGCAGGTATTCGGGACGCAAGCAGTGCCTCTACTCGACGGGATCCTCATCGTGGCGGTCGGCGCGGTATTCTTCGCAGTGATCGAGTCGGAAAAACAGTTACGGATCGTCTTCCAGCGGGCGGAGCGCGCCATCAACTGATACCTATTCAAGAAACTCCGCGCGCTGCACCGCTCACTGCGTGCCAATCACGCTCCCCTCACTCCCACTCGATCGTTCCCGGCGGCTTCGAGGTGTAGTCGTAGACGACGCGGTTGATGCCCTTCACTTCGTTGACGATGCGGGTCGCCACGCGGCCGAGGAACTTGGGCTCGAACGGATAGAAATCCGCCGTCATGCCGTCGGTCGAGGTGACCGCGCGCAAGGCACAGACGAAATCATAGGTGCGGCCATCGCCCATGACGCCCACCGTGCGCACGGGGAGGAGCACGGCGAAGGCCTGCCAGATCTTGTCATAGAGGCCGGCCTTGTCGATTTCATCGAGATAAACCGTATCGGCCTTCCGGAGGATGTCGAGCTTCTCGCGGGTGATGTCGCCGGGAATGCGGATGGCGAGGCCTGGCCCCGGGAAGGGATGGCGGCGGATCATCTTTTCCGGCAAGCCGAGTTCGCGGCCCAAGGCGCGGACTTCGTCCTTGAAGAGCTCACGCAGTGGCTCGACCAGCTTCATGCGCATGCGTTCGGGGAGGCCACCCACATTGTGATGGCTCTTGATGGTGACTGAGGGCCCGCCGGTGAAAGAGACGCTCTCGATCACATCCGGATAGAGTGTCCCCTGCGCCAGGAAATCGGCGCCGCCGATCTTCTTCGCTTCCTCCTCGAACACCTCGATGAAGAGGCGGCCGATGGTCTTGCGCTTCACTTCCGGGTCCGAGACGCCCGCGAGCTGGCCCAGGAACAGGTCGGAGGCGTCGCGATGCACCAGCGGGATGTTGTAATGATCGCGGAACAGCGAGAGCACCTGATCCGCCTCGCCCGCGCGCAGCAAACCGTGATCGACGAAGATGCAGGTGAGCTGATCGCCGATCGCCTGATGGATGAGGACCGCGGCCACGGCGGAATCGACGCCGCCGGACAGTCCGCAGATGACGCGGCCCTGGCCCACCTGCGCGCGGATCTTGGCGATCTCCTGGTCGCGGAAGGCGGCCATGGTCCAGTCGCCCTTGCAGCCGCAAATCTTGTGCACGAAGTTGGAGAGGAGCTTCGCGCCGTCCGGCGTGTGGGCGACTTCCGGGTGGAACTGCACCGCGTAGCGCTTGTCCTTCACATTGGCGATGGCGGCGAAGGGGGCGCCGTCAGAGACCGCGACCACCTTGAAGCCTTCCGGGATCGAGACGACGCGGTCGCCATGGCTCATCCAGACCTGATATTCGCCGCCCGGCTTCCACACGCCGTCGAAGAGCGGCGTCTCTTCCTTCACGGTCAAGAGCGCGCGGCCGAATTCGCGATGGTCGGAACCTTCAACCTTGCCGCCCAATTGCGCGCACATGGTCTGTTCGCCATAGCAGATGCCGAAGACCGGCAGTTTCGAGTCCCAGACATGGCCGGGGGCGCGGGGGCCGTCCGCCGTCGTCACCGAATGCGGCGAGCCGGAAAGGATGATGCCCTTCGGATCGAAATCCTTGATCCGCTGCGGATCCACATTGAACGGAAAGATCTCGCAATAGACCCCGGATTCACGCACCCGCCGCGCAATCAACTGCGTCACCTGCGAACCGAAATCGAGAATGAGAATACGGTCGGTCATTTAATCTCCTTGGCTCATGCGCCATGAGCAAACGCTCATTGCGCCAGATTGTTCTTGGGTGACGTTTGGCCGAACATCGCATGACGAAGTCGGATTTCTTCCAAAATATCCTCGGCGCGCGCCCGGAACAGCATCGGGCTAAGCGTGAGGCGCGGGCTCTTAAGGCCGTATTTTCCTGAATTGGCGATGTCGAGCTCGACATATTGGCGCCACAGCCGGCGCGCGAGCTTGACCTCGCGAACATCGGGCCAGGCAATAAGCCCTGCAGCCATCTCATCAATGCCGATGCCGATCGGAGAAAGTACCAGTCGCTTCGGCTGGCGGGTGACATTGAACACCCCCAGCAAAACCATCAACCCCAGGAACATCGGTCCCAGGAAACTACCGGCTGTTGCCAGATCATGAATGAATGCTCCAACAGCGAGTGACCAGAACGAGCACAGAAACAACACGCGCTCTCCCGATGCCTCGGAGAAGACGCGGTCCTCCTGCGGGTTTGGCGCTCTAGTCCAAACTGGAACAGTACGCCCTCTATAAATGCTGGCGATAAACAACGGCACGAAGGAGGAAAGAAGCACCAGCCGACCAACCTCGGTGACAGTCGGTGCAATGCCAGCGCGTACGACTCCGAAGAGAGTAACGCCATAATAGATGGTTGCGAGACCAAAGATCACGATGCCGAACCACGACATGAAATTGGATCGCCGGATCATATACCGCCCCCTCAGAAGACGATCCGCGGCGCGCTCGCCGCTTGAACATGTTGCGTGTCGATGAGCTGCCCGAGATCGCGCCAGCCATAGGCGACGTCGGGGATGCCGTCATCCACGCCGTGGGCGACGAGCTTGCCGCCGATGCGTTCGTAGAAGCGGCGATAGGCATTATCGGCATAGGCCCAGAGCACGAGGGCGCGCTTGCCCGCACCCCGCCAATGGCCGGCGGCGGCGGCGATAAGAGCGCGGCCCAAGCCTTGCCCCTGCACCTCTTCGCGGCAATGGAGTGAATAGATCTCGCAATCGAAACCGAAGAGCCCGCCTTCGGTGATCGTATGTTCCTTGACCGGCCCGCCCAGGAGGAAGCCGTCGATCGCCTCGCCGATGCCGCCCACCAGGATGAGGTTCTCGGCTTGGCCGAGATATGTCTGCCAGACGGCCCGGCGCTTCTCCGGCTGCATCGCGTCGATCTGTTCCTGCGGCAGGAAGGCGCCATAGGCCAAGAGCCAGCCCTTGAGATGGATCGCCATGATCGCCTCGAGATCGCGTTCGGTCGCCTGGCGGATCATCATTGTTTCTGCCCCCAGATTGCGACAATGCGATGCGGCACCTGGATCACATCGCCGGGATAATTCCTGGCGAGCAAAGCGGCGAGCTCGGCATCGAATTTCTCAACCTCGGCCGCCCCCAGACTGGCGCTGATCCCGGCCGAGGCACGGATGCGGCCGCGCCAGGCTTCCGGACTATAGGGAATGTCGTAATCGACCGAGAAGCTCTCGCGCGACGTGAAGCCTGCTTCGGCGAGGCTGGCCAGTTCCGCCGCCCCCTGCCAGTCACGCTCGCCCAGATTCCAGTTCGGGTTGAAAGCGCGGATCAGCGCCTCGGTCATTGCCACCACATTCCCCGGAAGCGAGAGCCAGATGAGATTGGCGATGAGGAGATGGCCTTGCGCCCTGAGAATGCGCCGGGATTCGGCCGCGGCCTTCGCGGCATCGAACCAGTGCCAGCAGGTGCCGGCGGTCACCAGATCGAAATAGGCGTCGGGAAACCCGGTCGCTTCCGCCGGTACCACCTTGTAATCGATGGCGACACCCGCCTCGGCATCGAGGGTGCTGGCCGATTCCATCATGCCGGGCGCGATGTCGATGCCGGTGACCTTGGCCCCGCGCAGGGCGAAGCCCCGCGCCAGATGGCCGGTACCGGTGCCGAGATCGAGGATGCGGGAGGTCGGGGAAAAAAGCCCGAGCGTCGCCGCCCGTTCATAGAACCAGCCCGGGAATCCAGCCCGGTGCCGGGCGTAATCCTCAGCGGTGCGGTTCCAATCGGGGGCTTTCATGCGGCCTTATAGCCGCTGGACAGTCGGGCCGTAAACCGGGATTGTGGCCCCTATGAATGCGTCCACTGCAACCCCCACCCCCAGCTCTCAAATGGGCGACAAACCCCTTTCATTTCAACGCCGGAACGAAAGCGAAATGGCGGCGGAAATCGTCGCCGAAGTAGCGATCGTCGGCGGCGGGATGGTCGGCATGGCCCTGGCCGCGGCCCTTTCCGGGAACGGAATCGCCACCTGCCTCATCGAAGCGGAAAAACTGCCGGATTTGACGGGCGAGGCTTTTGACGGCCGTTCCTCCGCCATCGCCTATGGCTCGCAGCAGGTGCTCAAGGGAATCGGCGCCTGGGATTACATGGCGGATGACGCCGAGCCGATTCGCGACATCCGCGTCTCGGATGGCGCCTGGCATATGCAAGGCCCCAGCCCCTTTTTCGTCCATTATCATTTCGCCGATCTGCCGGCAGGTGCCGTCCCCGGCGCCGACGGCGCCCAGCCGCCTTTCGGCTGGATCATCGAGAACCGCGCGGTGCGGCGCGGCCTCCTGAAGCGCCTGGCCGAATGCCCGGACCTCGTTCATCTCGGCGCCGCGCAGGTGACGGGGATCGATTTCGCCGCAACCGATTCCACCGATCGGCGCCAGATCGTGCATCTCGCAGATGGCCGGCGGGTGACGGCGCGCCTCGTCATCGCCGCCGACGGCCGTCAATCCGCCGTGCGGCGTCTCGCGGGAATCGGCGCGCGCGAGCTTGGCTATCGTCACGCGGCCATCGTCTGCACGGTCACGCATGACGAACCTCATCACGGTGTTGCCCACGAGCATTTCCTCCCCGTCGGTCCCTTCGCCATGCTGCCGATGAAGGACGATGTCGATGCGACCGGCAATCACCGCCACCGCTCTTCGATGGTCTGGACCGAGGACCAGCGCATCATCCCGATGCTGCTACGGCTGTCCGACGAGGATCTGGGCAAGGAGATCGAGCGCCGCTTCGGCTCGACCCTGGGGCAGGTGCGCCCCATCGGTCCGCGCTTCACCTATCCGCTCAAGGTGGTGCTGGCCGATACCTATGTGAAGGATGGCCTGGCGCTGGCCGGTGACGCGGCCCATGGCATGCATCCGATCGCCGGCCAGGGTTTCAACATGGGCGTCCGCGACGTGGCGGCCCTCGCCGAAAAGCTGGTCGACGCCCACCGCCTCGGCCTCGATCTCGGCAGCCTCAACGTGCTCGAAGGTTATGCGCGCTGGCGGCGGTTCGACAATTTCACCATGGTGGCGGTGACCGATCTCCTGACGCGCCTCTTCTCCAACGATTTGCCGCCGATCCGCCTCGCGCGCGATATCGGCTTCTTCCTCTTCAACAAGACGAAGCCCCTGAAGCGCGTCGCCATGCGCCACGCCATGGGTGTGGTGGGCGATTTGCCAAGATTGGTGCGGGGCCTGCCGCTTTAGAAGCGCGCCTCTAGTTCGCCCCGAACATCTTCAGGAACGCCCTCTCACCGGGTGGGGTGAAGGCGATGACGCGGCCCGCTTTTTCGCGCCGCGCCCAGCCCAGGGCCTGGATGCGCGTGAGCAAGGCAGCGCCGAGGCTGCCGGCGAGATGGCTTTTCCTGACGCTCCAATCCAGGCAGTCGCGGCAGAGCGGGCGGCGGCTTTGTTCGAGGGCCACGAGGTCGATGCCGAATTCATCGCAGAAGCGGCTGCCCGCTTTCGAGAGCTGCAGGCCGTCCTCTGCCGCCGTGAAGACCTTGCGTTTCTTCAAGGCCTCATAGAGAAGCACGCCGTAATCGCCCGCGAGATGGTCGTAGCAGATGCGTGCCTTCCGGAGGGCCGGTTCCTTCGGTCCGGTGCGGGTCCGCAAGTGACCGGTCCTGGCGGCGATGCCGGTCAAGGCTTCCAGCATCTCAGCCACTTCATGATGCGCGAGGCGCCAATAGCGGTGCCGGCCTTGCGCCTGGACGGCGATAAGTCCGGCCTCTTGCAGCTTGCCGAGATGACTGCTCACCGTGGCCGCGGTAATCCCGGCCTCGACGGCCAGTTCGCTGCTGGTAAGCGCCTTTCCGGCCATCAGGGCCTCGAGAATATTGGCACGGGCAGGATCGCCGATCAGCGACGCGACACGGGAAATATCGGGACCGATGCGCATGATGGATCACCTCCTGTCACCCGCATTCTAGCAACAACCCGCCGGCGACACTTCGATGGTGGTCGAAGCATCCCCGCCGGTCAATCGGTTACATGCTGGGCCTCACCTCAGGAGAAAATCCATGTCGCTGACCTGCTTCATCCGTTACCAGATCGACCCGTTCCAGCGCGACGCCTTCGCCACCTATGCCGAGAATTGGGGCCGCATCATCCCGGCCTGCGGCGGCGATCTCATCGGCTATTTCCTGCCCCATGAGGGCACCAACGACATCGCTTATGGCCTGATTTCCTTTTCCGGCCTTGCGGCCTACGAGGCCTATCGCGCAAGGTTGAAGTCGGACACCGCCGCGCGCGAGAATTTCGCCTTCGCGGCCGAGAAGCGCTTCATCCTGCGCGAGGAACGGTCTTTCCTCGCCGAGGTGGATGCCACCCGCAACCGCCATCCCGCCTGAGATAAGGTGAGAAAGGGAGAGCCATGATCGCCATCATCTTCGAAGTCGAACCGGCGGAAGGACACAAGGATGCCTATCTCGCCATCGCCGCGAAATTGCGCACCGATCTTGAGAAGATCGACGGCTTCATCTCGGTGGAGCGCTTCCAGAGCATCACCCATCCCGGAAAGATGCTCTCGCTCTCCTTCTTCCGCGACGAGGCGGCGGTGAAAGCGTGGCGCAATCTGCCGAGCCACCGCGCCGCCCAGGAGGCAGGACGCAACGGGCTCTTTGCCGGCTATCGGTTGAGAGTCGCCGAGGTCATGCGAGATTACGGTCTCGCCGAGCGCACGGAGGCGCCCGGCGACAGCCGGTCACATCACGCCCCCTCTCCTCAAGGCTGAGAAGTCAGCGCGCGGTCGCGGTCTCTGTCCCGGGGCGGCAAATTCACCCAGCAATTGATGCCGAGGGCGATGACGCCCAGCAACATCGCCACGGCGCCGATCATGGCGAGGGCATGCCCGGTCGCAAAGGCATCGAGCTGCGTCATGGTGAGGCCGATCAGCATCAGCGGCAGGCCGATGAGATAGAGCCAGAAATGCGCCCAGGCGAAAATGCCGCCGGTGAGTTCGGGATAGTTCAGATAGAGGATGGCAACCAGCCCCAGGCTGAGCCAGCCGAGCGCGATGAAATGGGCATAGACCACGCCAAGGCGGTAATCGGCGATGAGGCCCATATGGAGCCCCAGAAGCAAAGCCAGGATGAGATAGACGATCGCAAAGGCGATCAGGATGCGCGCCATCATAGGCGTTTCCCCCGCGAATATTTGTTGGTCGGGGGATACAACGCGAGGACCGGCCAGGAGTTCCCGCCGGTCAGGTCCGGGAAAACATCAGTGCTTGTGACCGCAACCGGGACCGTGCACGTGTGCCCCGTGATCCAAACCCGGCGCCTTGGCAAGTGCCTTCGGATCGCGGCTCAATCCCTGGGCCTGAAGTGCTGCCAGATACTCGGCCCAGATCTTCTCTTTGTTGACGCCGAGCTCGTAGAGATAGCGCCACGAATAGATGCCGGTATCGTGGAGGTCGTCGAATTCCAGGCGGATCGCGTAATGGCCGACCGGCTCGATCTTCAAAATCCCCACATGCTGGCGGCCGGGCACCAGGGTCTTCTGCCCGGGCCCATGGCCCTGCACTTCGGCCGAGGGGCTTTCCACGCGCAGCAATTCGGCGGGGTAGGAGAAGGTGCTGCCGTCATCGAAGGCCACCTCCAGCCGCTTCTCCGCCTGAAGGTGGCGGATCTCAACCGGCCAATGCTCGGTGCCCATGGAATCCGACATGTTATTCCTCGATATCGAGGGGACGCGCCTCGTCGACCAGCATGATCGGGATGCCGTCGCGGATCGGATAGGCAAGGCCCGCCGCCTTGGAAACCAGTTCCTGCTTTTGCCGGTCATAGATCAGCGAGGTCTTGCTCACCGGGCAGACCAGGATTTCCAGGAGCTTCGGGTCGATACCGGTATCAAGCTCGCTCATCTCGTTCTTCCTCAATGCAGCCGGTGTTCGCCATCGGTGGCGCTGTGAACTTCGAACATCGCCGTCATCATCTCGACGACCGCGTCGAGATCCTGGCATTCCAGCAGCGATTGTTTCTCTTCCGGATCGAGCGGCGTCATCTGCGCCATGGCGACGACCAGATCGTCATCGGCCACTTCCTCGATCCCCTTCCAGTCGAGCCGCGCCTGGCGCGTCTTCAGATATTCCTGCACCACGCTGAGGAATTTCGGCCGGTCGGCCAGCTGGAATTCATGCTCGGCCATGTCATGGGCGAAGGGCGCCCAATCCGGCACCACCACGCGGAAGCCCTCCGCATCGACCGGCAATTCGCGCGCGATGCGGAAGCGGATGAGACCGGAAAGGATGATCTGATAGCGCCCGTCCGGCGTCTCCTCGAACGAGACGATGCGCCCCGCGCAACCCACCTGCCGGACCGGGGGCTGATATTCCGCCGCCTTCACATCGGCCGCCACCACCTTGTCGGCGCCGGCCTCGAGCGGCTGCACCATGCCGATCAACCGATCCGGCCGCTGCAAGGCAGCCCGCACCATCGCAAGATAGCGCGGCTCGAACACGTTGAGCGGCAGCCGCCCACCGGGCAGCAGCAGCGCATTGGTCAGCGGAAAGATCGGCAGATCCTCCGGCAGATCCGCATAGCCGGGATCGAACGGGCCGAGTGTGCTGGGGCCGGGACGCATGGCGCTTCCTTATCCTTAGCTGAACAGCAACGACGACAGGCGCCGCCGGCCGCTCAGGGTCAGCGGATCGGTGGGGCCCATCGCCTCGAAGAAGGTGACGAGCTGTTTCCGGGCCGCTTCCTCGTTCCACATGCGGTTCATGCGCACGATCTCGAGGAGGTGATCGAGGGCCGCTTCCTTCTCGCCACTGGCAAACAACGCCTGGGCCAATTCGTGCCGTGCCTCGAAATCTTTCGGGTTGGCATCGACGCGGGCACGCAAGGCATCGGATTGCCCCGCCGCCTTCTGCCCGGCCTGCGCCACCTCGAGCTGTGCGCGCGCACCGGCGATGGCGGCGTCGTTTTCCTTGCCCTTCGGCGTCCGGCCCAGGAACTCGGCGGCCTGCTCCAATTCGCCAAGTGCTATGAGGCACCGCACAATGCCGGCGATGGCTTTCAGATTTTCCGGCTCGTGTTCCAGGATCTGACCATAGATCTCGGTGGCGGTCGCATGATCGCCGGCCGCGAGGGCCGCATCGGCATGTTCCAGCGCTTCCTCGATCGGCGAGTCACCCGCCCCGCCGCCCAATTGCGCGAGGCGCCCGACAAAGGCCTTCAACTGGCCTTCCGGCTGCGCACCCTGGAAACCATCCACCGGGCGGCCCTGGAAGAAGGCATAGACCGCCGGGATCGACTGGATCCGCATCTGGCCGGCAAGCGCCTGGTTCTCGTCGACATTGATCTTCACCATGCGCACGGCGCCGCGCGCTTCCTTGACGACCTTTTCGAGAGCCGGGCCAAGCTGCTTGCAGGGCCCGCACCAAGGCGCCCAGAAATCGACGATCACCGGCACCTGCATCGAGGCGTCGATCACATCGGCCTTGAAGCTGTTCTGCGAACTGTCCTTGATCAGATCGGCCGGCACCGCGGCGGCATTGGCCAGACCGGCGCCAATCAAATTCTCCATAACCCCGAACTCCTGAAATATGGTCGCTATTTGGCCCTATAGATGGGCCTTTTCCGTCCCTGCTTCAAGCACTTAGCCGGCAAGCGCAGATTCTCGGTCGAAATCAAGAAGCTAGTCGAAATCGAGGATCTGGGGCTTGTGCCCCTCGGCCTCGAGGAATTTGACCAGGTCCTGGGGCGCGATCGCGGTGGTTTTGAAATTGACCAGGGGATGTGCGTTGACCGGATCGCATTCCAGCAGATGCCGGTCCAGCACCATCTTCACCTTGCCGGCCTTGTCGTTGATCACGGCGAAGGGTGTGACCGACCCCGGAATGACGCCGAGATAGGTCATCAGCCGGTCCGCCGACCCGAAGGAGAGCTTGGCATCGCCGCCGGTGGCCCCGGTCAGTTTCTGCCCCAGCCATTTGAGATCGACGCGGCGATCCTCCTGGACCGTCACAAGCCACATCTCTTCCTTCCGGTTGCGAAGGAACAGGTTCTTCACATGCCCGCCCGGCATGTCGTGGCTCACCTTCTGGCTTTCCTCGACCGTGAAGACGGGTTCGTGATCGGTGGTCTTGACGGCAATCCCCAGCGCCGCGAGCCGCGCCAGCAACTGGTCCGGGCTGGTCGGAATATTGGCCTGCGCCGCCATCGCCGCCGCGATCTCGGCGGCCCGGTCGGGTTGAACGGCAGTCTCGGACATCGGCATACCCCAGGTTAACGCGTGAGGCGCCGGGTATAGCCGGGGAACCGCCCCTCGGGCAATGGCAGGACAGGTTGCACCCCTCCCCCCTTCAGGGGGGAGGTCGGGAGGGGGGCGCGGGTTCGCACAATCTTCACTGCGATGCCCCCACCCTGCCCTCCCCCTGAAGGGGGAGGGAAAGATAAGGCCACCGATTCCCCTCACCCCCGCAACCTCTCGAATCCAGCCAACCCTCTGTAATCACGAGAAAATCACGGCGCTTGCAAATGCGGTCGCTATGCGTATGATGCGCCCCGCTCAGGCCGGTTTACCCCGCCTGACGCGACGAAACGGAGTGCGGGCGTAGCTCAGGGGTAGAGCACAACCTTGCCAAGGTTGGGGTCGAGGGTTCGAATCCCTTCGCCCGCTCCAGTTTCTCTTCTCTCCCAACCGGAAAACTGACAGGCGCCGATCAAGACGGTCAATCAGCCCGGTGCACCCAAGAACACAATCCTCGCTGCCCTGAGCAACTCACCGCTCGTGGGAGCTAAGCTCGTATTTAAACGTGAGCGGTCTACTGGGCGAGAAATCACCCTGAGTTACTGGCCATGCAATAACTTAGAGATAACACGCAGCCGACGGACCTCGCCAATGCTCGCAAATAACTGACCGCCTCTGCCTAAGACATACTAGGGCAGAGGATTAGTGAGGCTTGCTTTAGATTGCGCTCACTCCATTGAGATTTTTTGAGGGCGATTTTACCTCGGAACCACTAGGAACGATGGGTAGCTACGGATAACAAGTCGCTGGTGCTATTAAAAATAGATTCGTGTACTTTAGATTCACGTTAATGGATTACCGAAAGTACGCACATGTTAGTGGAGTCGGTTGTCGTTGCGTTACTTGTGGTGCTTCTAGGTCGCCTAGTAACTAGGCGATCAAAGCGCCGCATAAAAGCGGCTGGCTTTCTGTTGGCTTGCTTAGGATGCATATTGACCGTTGGCGTCGGCTACGTCTTGCAGCCTGTGATCGGAGAACTCTTTGGTCCAGCCCAAGCGAAGTATGGGCACGTTTATCATTTCGAATTTAATACCCAGAGTATGCTCATCAGCATCATCTACTTGTGGCTGGTGGGCGGTACACTCCCAGGTACAATAATTGCCGTCCTTCTTACTCATTTTTTTGACCGTCCAACTGCAGTGTACGCCAGCGTCGCTGGTGTAGGAGCCTTAGTTCTTGCTGATGTCCTGCATTTCTCCGCCGCTGCGTTGCTCTACGGAGCATCCGAAGACTCCCATTCAAGCAGTCTTGCATTCTCCATTGTCTGCGACATTCTGGGAGGCCCCTTCGCCGGGCTGATTTGCCGGTGGATATGCATAGAAGCAACAGAGATGAAGGCGAGCGACACTTCGCCACGAGCCATTGCAAAGCTCGTGGGCTTCGGGGGCTTGGCCGTCACCTGCTTTGTTTCCTTTGCCATCGTTGTGTACGCCATCTTTGTGCGGCCTGTAGGTGCGGAAACTTCCATTACAATATCTAAGCTGGTTTCGATGCGAATCGAATTTGATGACGAGAGCAGGAATGAACGAACAGCTGCCGAAGGCTCGTGGCTAAAACATATCCAGTTTTCAAAGACGTGGGACCTTAAGCCAGAAGATTTTCATCTCTCTGCCATAGGGGCAGAGAGATACAAGATTGCATTGGCAACCCACTCGATTGACAAACCATTAAAAGCCCGCATCGCCGGCACACTCGGCTGCAACTCAGCCGTTGAGGCTATAGCTGCTGCTAAGGACACTTTCGTAGCTGTCGAGTTGGATGCAGCGGACTCTGAACTGCTGCTGAACGGAATGTTTCAGGAGCTTCACATCATATCTGACGCGAATCACGCACTGACGAACACTCTAGCCATTCCTTTCGGAAGCGGACTCATTGTCGAAGAGGATGAAGAAGGGCGGAACCTCTTACTTCTTGGCGATGCCTCACTAGTGGTAAAACTTGGTTACAATCCGACGCTGGTGTTAAGCGCAATTCCGACGCTGACCGATATAAAGGACGGAGGACCACTGCCGGATAGTTTGGCTGAGATTGGCAACACATCCTTGGCCATCAAATCGGAATCGTTTCAACGCACTCTCTTACTGCCGAGAAATACATCCCGGATAGAAAGCTGCCAACCTGTAAGGTTTGTTGAGCATCCAATGCAGGAAGGAAATTTAGAAACACTGACCGGCTTTAATACTGGTCACTTCATCATTCAAATGGCAGACGCCGAAGGAGATTCGTGGCTCTCAGTGCCTATGGATGGCAATTTCGTCCACGCAAAAAAGGGTACGTTTAACTTATCTGAGAATATTGGCAGTGACGTCATAGTGAGAATGGACGCCGTTGTTGAAAATGGTGAACTTATTATGGGGACTCAGCGCCATGATTTGGCCGGACGGAATAGGATTTTCTTTGCCGGAGACGACATGTATCTCGCCGAATCTAAGGACGGCACAATTGTTGTCAGCGGGATAAATCGATACATTTTTTTAAACGGCCAGCAGCTTACACATACACTGTGGTCAGGACTCGGCGAAACTCTTCAAGGGTGGCTTGTCGCTTCTGCGGCTGCACTTTTCGGGCTTGCGTGGCGTAAGCGCATTGCAGAGCTAGCAAGGAAACTCTTGCAATAACCCACACCACATCCTTCCTGCCAGTTTGAAGTCCGTCGTCACTCCAAAAAACAAGGGTTGTGCAGCGCACTGTGTGAATTCGGCTATCAGCGATACGATCTACTTGCGTTACTAATTTGAACCGAACAGCGCATCCCCCCGGGAATAAACCCGCCCCTCGCGGCATCTCTTCTCCGTCACCTCACCCCACACGGAGAAATCGAGATGCAGATTCCAGCTTTTCGCGCCGCTTTGGCCGGCGCCGTTTTGTCAGCCCTTTTTGCCGCCACCGCCCTTGCGCAAGGAGCGCCCGTTGCCACGGGCGAGAGCGCCAAGGGGGCAATCCTGGTGGATGCCAAGGGCATGACGCTCTATACCTTCGACAAGGACACGACCGGGAAATCGGCCTGCAACGGCGAATGCGCCACCGCCTGGCCGCCGCTGTTGGCAGACGCGAATGCCGCGCCCGCGGGCGATTACAGCGTGATCACCCGCGACGACGGCGCGAAGCAATGGGCCTATCAGGGCAAGCCGCTTTACACCTGGGTCAAGGACATGAAACCCGGCGACATCACCGGCGATAATTTCAAGGATATCTGGCACGTGGTGCAGCCGTGATATTCTGACGCGCGTGCGGGCGGCTTGCGACCCCGCCGGGCCGCCCGCACCACGTCAGAGATTGACATGACACCCTTGCCAATCCGCCGCCATGGATAAGCTCGCCGGCCTGCTGGAACCGCTCATCCCGCATCTGCGGCGCTATGCCTATGCGCTGACGCGCGATCATGCGGCGGCGGACGATCTGGTGCAGGACACGCTGGAACGCGCTCTATCGCGCTGGTATTTGAAACGCGCGGAGGGCGATCTCAAGGCCTGGCTGTTTGCGATCCTGCGCAACCTCTACCTCGGCGATCTCAGGCGCAAGCGCCGCCGGGGCGTTCATATCGGGCTCGAGTCAGCGCCTGAGGAAGGCGCCCCGCCGTCGCAGGAAAGCGAGCTCACCGCCAAGGACATGCTGGCGGCCTTGGCACAGATGCCGGAGGAACAAAGGAGCCTCCTGCTTCTCATCGGCGTCGAGGATCTTTCCTATCAGGAGACGGCGCGGATTCTGAATCTTCCCATCGGCACCATCATGTCGCGCCTGTCGCGCGCCCGGGCCAGGCTGCGCGATATTTTCGAGCACGGCCCGGCGACCCTCTTGCGGAGAGTGAAATGAGCGGCGCGGACCAGAACCCGGCCCAGAACCCAACACGGCCGATCGGCGAGGACGATCTTCAGGCCTATATCGACAACCGCCTCGATGCGAAACGGCTGGCGGCGGTCGAGGACTTTATCGCATCGCAGCCGGACCTCGCCCGGCGTATCGCCGCCGAGCGGCACCAGCGCGACACCTTGCGGACAAGCCTCGTCGCGAAATTCGCCGAGCCGATCCCGACGCGGCTGCGCATTGCCCATCTCCGTGCCGCGCGGCGCGTGGGGCTCATGCGCCAGGTCCGGGCGGTGGCCGCCGTGATCGTCCTTCTGCTGGCGGGCGCCCTCGGCGGCTGGCTGGCGCGCGGCGAATTCGGGGCTTCCGAAACAGGTGCCACGCGCAACGTCACGATGGCCCTTACCCGGGATGCCGTCTCCGCCTATCGCACCTATGTGAGCGAGATCCGTCATCCGGTCGAGGTGAGTGCCGCCGAGGAAGAGCATCTGGTGAAATGGCTCTCGAAGCGCCTGGGCCGCCCCTTGCAGCCGCCCAAGCTCGATGCCTTCGGTTTCCAGTTGATGGGCGGTCGCCTGTTGCCGGCCGATGACGTGGCGGCCGCGCAATTCATGTACGAACATGCCGACGGCCGGCGCCTGACACTTTACCTGCGCGTCGGCGAAGGCGAAGAAACCGCGTTCCGCTTCCAGCAAATGGGCGAGACCGCGACCTTCGCCTGGGTCGATCAGGGCTGCGGCTTTGCGCTAACCGCCGCGGCCGACCGCGCCCAGTTGCTGCCCATCGCGGAAGCGGTCTACCGCGCCTATGATGGGGCGTGGAACTGACCGATGGGTGTCAGGGCTGGAGCACCACGTTCTTCTCGCCCTTCTCGATCATGTCGATCACCAGGAGCTTGACCGGGCCGTCGCCGACATTGGTGCCCTTGTGCCATTGGCTGACCGCCTCGACGATGAACTCGCCCTTGGTGAAGGTCTGGCTCTTGCCGATTTCGGTATTGTCGACGCGGATCGTCCCTTCCAGCACATAGGCATAGCGGGGGAAAGGATGCTCGTGCACGGGGAGCGCCGCGCCCGCCGGGATGTCGTAGGTCGAGACCACCAGCGCCGGATCCTTCTGCGGCAATTCGATCTTCTGGCCGCTGGAGGTCACATCGGTATTGAGCACGGGTGTCACCACCACATCCTGCGCCACGGCCGGCATGGCCAGCAGCAGCATCGCGAATCCGGCAAGCCAGATGGCCCTCATGATCTTCTCCCACTTGCTGTCTAGTTGCCGCCGAATAGTGCGCCGGCGGGGGCGAGGCCTCCCGGAATCGTTTCGGCGCGGCGCACGCGCTCGACAATTTCCTGATAGAGTTCAACAAAGCTCTGGTAATCCGGCATCACGCCTTGGTGCACGATCACCTTGCTCTTGTCGGATTTGATGCGGATGTACTTGTTCCGGCCGGCACTACCAATCTTGACGCTTGTGATATCCCGATAGGGAATGGTGACTTCCTGCGCCAACAGGATATGCCGCGGCAGAGTCATCGCCCGTGGCCGCAGCACAATCGCCCGCTCCGTCGTGGCGTTCACATAGAGCAAAACGAGGACCGCAATCACCATCCCGGTTGCCAGCACGCCAAGGCAGAACCAGAAGATATCGGCGCCCATTGGACCCAGCGTGATGATCCGGAACAGTTCAAGACCGCGATCTTCCGTAAAGGCACGGCCAAAGCTGACATAGCCTCCAGCGCCGAAGAGTAGGGTGCTGAGGATGAGACGAAGGCTTTTCTGCCGATAGACGTAGGTCACATTCTCGTTCATGAAAGCTCCCGCTTCGCGTCGCGCTGTCTGGCCGCACGGAGAGGTCGTGCGATGCGCGCAATTCGAGCATCCCTTGTCTAATTTTCGGTTAACGAAATGAACGATAGCGCCAGAGGCGGCGATCGCGTCCGCTCTCATCTCTTGGTCGGCTGCACGACATTGCAGGCGATGCTTTCCTCGCCCAGGGATTTCACGGCCTCCAGCCGGTGCTGGCCGCTCACCAGAACGAAGCGGGCCTTGTCGGCACGGACCAGGATCGGGTTGAGGAGGCCGTTTCCAGCGATGTCGAGGGCCAGGGCCTCGACCTTGGCCGGGTCGATCGGATTCCCGCGCAAGGCTTGCGGAATATAGATCTCGGCGATCTTGATCTTGACGATTTTCATGGCGCCCCCGCTTGATCCCCGCTGCGTCCCCGGTTGATCCGGGGCGGCACTATAATCCAGGTGCCGTCGGGCTGCGCGGTTTTTCGATGACATATGAAACCGGCCGCGCCTAATCTCGGGCGGGTTTTCAGCCAGATGGGACAAGGTCCATGGATGCCGGTTTCAAGGAGATCGTTGCCGCCCTCGAGATTTATTTCGACGGGCTCTATCACAGCGACACCAGGCGCTTGCGCCAGGTGTTCCACCCGCAGGCGATCTATGCCTGCGCCACCGAGGGGAAGCTGCTCTATCTCACCATGGACGAATATTATCCGGTGGTGGACAAGCGCCCGGCCCCGGCATCGCGCAACGAGCCCCGCAGCGACCGCATCCTCTCGATCGAATTCGCCGGGCCGGTGACGGCGCTGGCCAAGGTCAATTGTGCGATCGGCCCCAAGGCCTTCACCGATCTCCTCACCTTCGTGAAGCTCGACGGCCGCTGGCAGATCATGGCGAAGGTCTTCCATTTCGACCTCCGCCCCGATCCCGGCCAAGCGGCCTGAACGGAATTACTCGATCACGGCGCAGGCGATGCGGTCGCCGGCATCGCCTGTGGGTTGGGTTTCGTAATCGTCGGGCTTGGCGTGGATCATGAGGGCGCGGCCGAGGATGTTGTATTCGCCAGGTGCCAGCCGCACGAAGCTCTTGAAGACCTGCGCACGCAGGGTGCCGTCGGAATGGACATATTGATTGGGCATGTCGCCGGCATGGGGGCCCTTGGCGGCGAGATAGCCATGCTCGCGCCCATCGGGATTGAAATGCCCGCCGGCCGATTTGTGATGATCGGCCGGATCGCATTTGCCGGTTTCATGGATATGGAACGCGACCCATTGCGCGGGCGGCAAATTGGAGATGTCGAGTTCGATCAGCACGCCCTGCGGCGTGTCGGTGAGTTCGGCCATGCCGATATTGGTGCCGCTGCCATCGACGAAGGCGGCGCGGGCACGCTGCAAGCTGGTGGCATCCTGCCCGAAGGCAACGGTCGCACCCATCGCACCCAGGGATACGGCACCAGCCATGACGATCCATCGCATCATCTTACGCTCCTCATGAATATCTCCGCTCATACGGAACAATAGCCTGCTTCCATCGTTCCCGGCGCTCCCTATCCACCAACAATTTTGATCGACGGCCCAGCCTGCCTGCGGCAAGATCGCTGCCGTATCGTCTTTTGGGGGAGTTCTTCGATCATGATTCTGTCCCGCCGCCATTTTTCGCGTGCCGGTTTCGTCTTGCTCGGGGTATTTGCCTTGAGCGCCTGCCAAAATACCGCCACCGCGCCTGACGCGAGCCCGCAGGCATTCCTGGGCGAACTCTACAGCCATTATGACGGCAAGGGACCCGGCGCCGGCCTCAATTACAGTGAGGCCGCCGTGCTGCAACGTTATTTCACGCCGGCGACAATCGCCCTCATCGAAGCCGATTTCGCCCGCGCCGCCGCGGCGGACGAGGTTCCGGCCCTCGACGGCGATCCCTTCGTCGGCTCCCAGGAATGGGATGTGACGGGTCTCGACATCGCCATCGGCAAATCCGCGGCACCCGACAAGACCATGGCCATGGTGCGGTTCGACAGCTACGGCCGGCAAAGCGAATTCCGCCTCGACCTCGAATTGGTGAACGGCGCCTGGAAGATTGCCGATATCGATTGGGGTTACGACAAACTCAGCGCCATCCTGGTGCCGTGATCATGCTCGATCTGGAGAAGATCCGCGCCGAGACGCCGGGCATCGTGCTGGGAACCGCCGGCGCCTATCTCCACAATGCCGGCGCCGCCTTGATGCCGCAGGCGGCGCTCGACGCGCAGAAGAACCATCTCGATCTCGAAGCCCGGATCGGCGGCTATGCCGCGGCCACGCGGGAAGCGCAGCGCCTCGACGCGGTCTATGCCTCGGTGGCGCGCCTCATCAATGCGGCGCCGGACGAGATCGCTTTGGTCGAGAATGCGACGGTGGCGTGGCAGATGGCGTTCTACGGCCTTGCGCTTACCTTCAAGCCCGGCGACCGCATCCTCACCGCCCAGGCCGAATACGCTGCCAATTACGTGGCGCTCCTGCAGATCGCCAAACGCAGCGGCGCCGTGATCGAGGTGGTCCCCAACGATGCCACCGGGCAGATCGACGTCGCCGCCCTGGAAAGGATGATCGATAGCCGCGTGAAGCTCATCGCCATCACCTGGGTTCCCACCAATGGCGGCCTCGCCAATCCGGCGGCGGCGGTCGGCGGGGTGGCGCGTGCCCACAACATTCCCTATCTGCTGGATGGCTGCCAGGCCGTGGGGCAGATGGTGGTGGATGTGGTGCAACTGGGCTGCGACATGTTCTCGGCCACGGGGCGCAAATTCCTCCGGGGTCCGCGCGGCAGCGGCTTTCTCTATGTGCGCCGCGCGCTCCTCCGGAATCTGGAACCGCCGATGATCGATCATTTCGCGGCTCCCTGGGTGGCGCGCGATGCCTACGAATTGCGCGCGGATGCCCGCCGCTTCGAGAGTTGGGAGAACAATTACGCCGCCCGCGCCGGCCTCGGCGCCGCGGTGGATTATGCGCTCTCCCTCGGGCTGCCGCAGATCGAGGCGCGCTGTCGCTCCTTGAGCGCACGCCTGCGCCAGGGCCTGGGGCTCGTTCCCGGAATCACCGTGCGCGATCTCGGTGCCAGCCCCACGGCCATCGTCAGTTTCACCCATGAGAGGTTCCCCGCGCGCGAGATCGTCACGGGGGCACTTGCCGCCGGCATCACCATCGGCGCCTCGGATCCCGATTCCACGCGGCTCGATGCGGAAGCCCGCGCCCTGCCGGTGCTGGTCCGCGCCTCGCCGCATTATTACAACAGCGAAGATGAAATCGACCGGCTGATCGGCTATATCGCCGGCCTCAAGGCCTGAACCAAGGAAAAAACATGACTGCCAGGAAACCCCTCACCATCATCGCGCGCGTGCAAGCCAAGCCCGGCCAAGGCGAGGCTCTGCTGGCGCATCAAAAGGAATTGGTGGCGGGCGTGGTGAAGGAACCGGGCTGCCTGCTCTACGAGCCCCATGTCTCCAACCAGCATCCCGGCCTCGTCATCTTCGTCGAGAGCTGGGAGAGCTACGAGCTCTGGCAAGTGCATATGAAGGCGCCCGCCTTGAAGGCCTTCGAAGCCAAGGCCGGCCATCTCGTCGAAAGCGTCGTCATCGACGAGATGACGCCGGTGTTTTAGTCACGGCAGCCTTGTCACCACCTCGGTCCTGACCGAATTGGCGATGAAGCATTCGGCGTGAGCCTTCTCGTGCAAGGCTTCTTCCGTCACCCGGTCCGGCATCGTGCCCGCATAGGTGACGACCGGATTGAGAGTGACGCGGCTCACCACCATTTTGCCGGCCTCGTTCCGTTCCATGATACCCATAGCCTGATCGCGATAACTCTCGATCACGAAACCCTGGCGCCGCGCGATGTCGAGATAGGTCAACATGTGGCAGCTTGAGAGCGCCGCGACATAGGCTTCCTCCGGATCCACATTCTCGACCTTCGAGAAAGGCAGCGGCACCACATGGGGCGAGGCGGAGGCCGGCACCTCGACACCGCCGTCGAAGCGCCAGAGATGCGCGCGGCTGTAGCGGCCATCGGTGAATTTGACGCCCTCTTCCAGCACCCAGGCGATTTCGGCGGTGATCTCGATCATCGGCTTCATCCTCTTCCCCCCAATTCGCTCACGGCAAGGCGTTTATAGGCGGCGATGATGCGCGCACCTTCCGCGCGCGGCACCGAGACGGCGAGGCGCATCGCCGATTCTCCCAGCGACATGATGAGGAGGGCGGCGGCCGCGATCTCCTTCCGGTCGCCCTTGGGCCGTACTTTCAGCATCGCCTGCGCGAGGATCTCGGCATTGGCGCGGCTCTCCGCAAGCTCGAAGGCGCGCAGGCTCTGATCGGCCTGCATGCCGGACCAGACGTCGCGCCGCACGGGTTCGGCCAGGAAGGCCGCGTAATAGATGTCGATGAGGCGCCCGAAGGCGGCAACGAGGCTCTTTGCATCCTGGACGCCCGCCAGTTCCTCGGCGATGCAGCGCCGCCCCTGCTCGTTATAGCGTTCGGCCAAGGTGCGGATGATCGCCGCCTTGTCCGGGAAGAATTGATAGAGCGAGCCGATCGAGACCCCGGCCATCTGCGCCACGTCGCTCATCCGGAGGGCGTCGCTGCCCTTTTCGGCGATGATCGCCATGGCCGCTTCCAGCATCTTCTCGACCCGGAGCCGGCTCCGTTCCTGGGCCGGCGCCCGCCGCAAGGCCGCCACATCGCTCATCCCGCCGCTCCTCGAATCCGCTTGACGGCAACAATATGAGGGTTTATCACGTTTAGCAAATGTGAGTATTCCTCATGTTATGGAGAGAGCCGACATGAACCGTCATCACCCGATCCTCGTCATCGGCGGCACCGGCAAGACCGGCCGCCGCGTTGCGGCGAAACTGGCCGCCGCCGGCCATGTGGTGCGCGCCACCTCGCGTTCCGGGCCGTTTGTCTTCGACTGGAATGACCCCGCCGGCTGGGCCGCAATCCTGCAAGGGGTGCAGGCGGCCTATGTCACCTACCAGCCCGACCTCGCCGTCCCGGGCTCCGAGGCCGCGATCGCCGCCTTCACGAAGCAGGCCGCCGTCGCGGGCATCCGTCATCTCGTTCTCCTCTCCGGCCGTGGTGAGCCGGAAGCCGCGGCCTGCGAGGCGATCGTGCAAGGCTCGGGCCTCCACTGGACCATCCTCCGGGCCAATTGGTTCATGCAGAATTTCAGCGAGACCTTCTTCGTGGAAGGGATCCGCGCCGGCGAGCTGGCCCTCCCCGCCGTCGACATACCGGAACCCTTCATCGATGCCGATGACATCGCCGATGTGGCGGTGGCGGCCTTGACCGATATTGGCCACACCGGCCAGGTCTATGAGCTCTCCGGCCCCCGCGCCCTTACCTTTGCCGAGGCCGTCGCCGAAATCGCCGCCGCTACAGGACGCGAGATCCGCTTTTCCCCCGTGCCGATCGATGCCTTTGCCGAAGGCTTGCGGGCCTATGGCCTGCCCGAGGACATGATTGCTCTGGTGCGCTACCTCTTCACCACCGTGCTCGATGGCCGCAACAGCGAAACACGCGATGGCGTGCTCCGTGCGCTCGGCCGAGCACCCCGGGATTTCGCCGATTATGCGCAGGGTGCTGCCGGCGTCTGGGCGCCCGCCTTGCGCGCTGCGCAGGGATGACGCCTTGCGCGCCGCGCAGGGGTGACCCGGGCGGCGCGCTCTTCTCGTCCGGCACAGACCGCCCTAGCCTGACCCGTCACGGAACAGGAAAGGAGTGACCGCCATGTGGCCGGACCGACGCATTCTCGATCTCTTCGGCATCGAGCACCCCATCCTGCAGGCACCGATGGCAGGGCCGTGCTTCGCCGACATGGCGATCGCGGTCGCCGAAGCGGGCGGCCTCGGTTCATTGCCCACCGCCACCATGGCACCCGATCAGGCGCGCTCGGAAATTCAGATCGTGCGCCAGCAGACATCGCGGCCGATCAATCTCAACTTCTTCTGTCATCAGGACCCGGTCCCTGACGAAACGCGCGAGGCCCAGTGGCGGCGGATGCTTGGCCCCTATTACAGCGAATTCGGCATCGACCCGGCCGGTCCCATCCCGACCTCCAGCCGAGCGCCCTTCAATGATGCGCTCTGCCGGATGGTCGAGGAATTCCGGCCGGAGGTGGTGAGTTTCCATTTCGGTCTGCCCGATCCATCCTTGCTGGAACGCGTGCGCAAGGCCGGTGCAAAAATCATTTCCTCCGCCACCACGGTGGCCGAGGCGCGCTGGCTGGAGGCACGCGGCTGCGATGCCATCATCGCGCAAGGTAACGAGGCCGGCGGCCATCGCGGCATTTTCCTCAGCGACGACGTGCTTCGGGACGCGGCCGGTCAGCCCGGCACCTTCGCGCTCGTCCCCCAGGTGGTGGATGCGGTGAAGGTGCCGGTGATCGCGGCCGGTGGTATCTCGGATGCGCGCGGCATCGTCGCCGCCCTGGCCCTGGGCGCCAGCGCGGTACAGGTCGGCACAGCCTATCTCTTCTGTCCCGAGGCGCGCATCAGTGCCCCCCATCTGGCCGCCCTGAAAGCCGCCAAAGACGACGCCACCGCGCTCACCAACATCTTTACCGGACGGCCGGCGCGCGGCTTCGTCAACCGGGTGATGCGCGAACTGGGTCCGATCACCCGCGCGGCACCGGCCTTTCCGCTCGCGGGCGGCGCGCTTGCGCCCTTGAAAGCCAAGGCCGAGGGCGATTTCGGTTCGCTCTGGTCGGGCCAGGCCGCCGCTTTGGCCGCGCACCGGTCCTTGGGCGCCGGTGAGTTGACCCGTACCCTCGCCGCCGAGGCCCTGCAGCGCCTCAACCGTAACGGTTGAGACACGCCGCTATCACTGGACGCGCGCGCGGCCACGCGGCATGCTGTCCGAACGATGGGGAAGGAACCTGGCGAGAGCGGCCATATCGCCGCCCTGTTCAAATATTGGCAATCGCTCAATGGCGGCGAAGCCCCCGCGCGCGCCCAGATCGATCCGGCGGCGATCAAGCCGCTGCTGCCCCATATCTATCTGGTGGAATTCAAGACCGATCCGTTCCGCGTCTATTACCGCCTGTCCGGCACCGCGACCGATCAATGGAACGGCATCCCGCTCAGCGGACATTATCTCGACGAATTCCTGGTCGGCGACAAATACGGCGCCAACCGCCACGTGATCGACAGCTACGAACAAGCCTGGCGCAGCGGCCGGCCGGTGATCGGCCATTACCTGTGGCCGACCCGGGGCGGCTACAAGGCGGATGTCCATTTCGGCCTCTTCCCCCTCACCGTGGACGGCATCGTCGCCCAGGCGATCTCGACCGAGGATTACGAGCCCGCGCCGGTCTCCGACGAATGGATTTCGATGCGGGCCGCCGCCGAAAGGCGCGATCAGGCGCTGAAATAATTGCGCATGAAGGCGACGTATTCTTCTTCCGGCAATTCCCGCCGCGCTCTCACAAAGCCGCGCGCATCGTCGCCGATGAGATAGCGCAGGCGGTCGCTGCCATCGGTTGCCGCCTGTTCGATCATCTTCGCCACATCGTCCGCCTCGATCATGCGGGCGGCGATCATGCGGCCGAAAACGACGCCCATGCGTTCGATGAAGTCCTCATACTCATCCAGCGACTTGTCGCGCACATGATCGGCAAAACTGCGCTCGTGGAATTTGGTGCTGGTGATGCCGGCATGGGGGATGACGATCTTCACCGCGATGCCCAGCTCGGCAAGTTCATAGGACAAGGCCTCGGAAAACCCTTCGAGCGCGAATTTGCTGGCGGAATAGAGCGAGATCATCGGCAGAGTGAACAAGCCGGCGCCGGAACTGACATTGATGATCGTCCCGGCCCGGTTCGCCCGGAAATGCGGCAGGATCGCGCGAATCACGTCCATCACGCCGAAAACGTTGACGTCGAATTGCTGGATCACCTTCTCGCGCGGCACCGCTTCGAAGATGCCGTATTGGCCATAGCCGGCATTGTTGACCAGCGCGTCGATCCGCCCGAAACGCGCAATACCTTCGGCGATGGCCTGCGCGATGCTGGCCTGATCCTGCACGTCGAGGCGCTGGATGAGCACGTTGGGAAGATCGGCGAGATCGCCCGCCTGCGCAGGATCGCGCTGGGTGGCGATGACGTTCCAGCCGGCGGCCGCGAAGCGCCGGGCGCTCGCCTGGCCGATGCCGGAGGAACAGCCGGTGATGAGTATCGTCTGGGGCATGGAATCTTCCTGAAGAACGGGAGGGCTGGTCAGGAAGATAGGGGACGTCTATTGTAATGATAACCAGCACATTCATGCATGAAGTCATGCAGAAAACAGGACAATGCAGAAAAGCGGTCTCCTGGAACTGAATGCCGTGGTGGCGGTCGCCGATCACCGCAATTTTCGCGCGGCGGCTGCCGCCCTCGGCCTCTCTCCTTCGGCGCTGAGCCATGCGGTGGCGGCCCTGGAGGGTCGCCTCGGCGTGCGCCTCTTCAACCGCACGACCCGCAGCGTCTCCCTTACCGAGGCGGGCGAGCGATTCCTGGCGCGGCTCCGCCCCGCCTTGCGCGACATCGATGCCGCCATGGATGCCGTCAACCAGTTCCGGGACACACCCACCGGCACCCTGCGCCTCAATACCTCGGAAGGTGCCGCGCGGCAGATCCTCGAACCGGTGATCCTCGCCTTCATGCGGGACTATCCCGACATGCAGGTCGATCTCGTGACCGAGGGGCGATTCGTCGACATCGTGGCGGAAGGATTCGACGCCGGCATCCGCCTTGCCGAGGCGGTGCCGCAGGACATGATCGCCGTGCCGATCGGCCCGGACCAATGCTTCGCCGTCACAGCATCACCCGGTTACTTCGCGGATCATCCGCGGCCCAGGACGCCCGGCGATCTCCTCGGCCATGAATGCATCCGCATGCGCAAGGCAAGCGGCGGCCTCTATCATTGGGAATTCGAAAAGCACGGCGAGGAAATGACGCTCGACGTCAAAGGCAAGCTCACCCTCGACAATCATCACCTGATCCGCGCCGCCTGCCTGGCCGGGGCCGGCATCGCCTATCTCAACGAACCCTTCGCCGCCGCCGACATCAAGGCCGGCCGGCTCGTCCGTGTCCTGGCGGATTGGACGCCACCCTTTCCCGGCCTTTGCCTTTATTATCCCGGCCACCGACATGTGCCCGCCGGTCTCAGGGCCTTCATCGATCTCGCGCGCGGCTTCACCGCGAAGACAAGACGCGGCTAGGTCACGCCGCACCCCGCTGCGGCATCGAGGCCTGGCGGTGCTCCACCACCTTGTCGGCGAGGCGGCCGGAAAGCTCCTGCAGGTGATCGAAGCGGCAGGCGAAATGACCGATGCCCAGCGTCAATGATCTGAGCTCGATAATCATGTCATGCAGTTCCGATTGCGGCACCAGAGCCTCGACCACTTCCCAGCCGACCCAATCCTCCTTGGCCTGGAAATTGAGGATCTGACCGCGCCGCCCGGTGACCAGGTTATGGACCCGCGCGGTGAATTCCGAGGGCGCAGATATCTCGACCGCGAAGATCGGCTCCAGCAGCACCGGTCCACATTTTGGCAGGGCCTCCTGCATCGCCTGGCGCGCCACGGTCTTGAAGGCCATGTCGGAGGAATCCACTGAATGGAACTGGCCGTCGAAGAGTGCCACCGCGACATCGACCAGCGGAAAGCCCATCGGCCCACGCTGCAGCGATTCCCGCGCCCCTTCCTCGACCGAGCCGATGAATTGCCGCGGCACGGAGCCGCCCACGACACGGTCGTGGAACTCGAATCCGGCACCGCGCGCCAGCGGCCAGATTTCGATATGGATATCGGCGAACTGGCCATGGCCGCCCGATTGACGCTTGAAGCGCGCATGCTCCTTGACGCCGTGGCGGATGCTTTCCTTGTAGGCGATCTGCGGCCGGCGATGCTTCAGCGGCAGACCGAAGCGGTTCTTCAAGCGGTCGAAGGCGATGGCGAGGTGAATCTCGCCTTGGCCCGAGAGCAGCAATTCATGGGTATCCGGATCGTGGCGGAAACTGAGGGACGGGTCTTCCTCGGTGAGCTTGGCGAGTGCGGCGGTGAGCTTCACCTCATCGGCGCGGTTCTCGGCGTCGATGGCGAGCGCGAACAAGGGTTCGAGCGGCGCCGGCCAGGTGAAATCCGCGCCGCCCTTGCCGGACGCCGTCAACAGATCGCCGGTCTTGATCTCTTCCATGCGCGCCAGTGCCACCACCTCGCCGGTCTCGGCATGGGGCACTTTCTCGAAGCCATTGCCCTTGGGCTTCAGCACGCCGGCGACGCGGACACCGTTGAGGACAGCGCCCTCCGCGACACGGCCGCCGAAGACGCGCGCCAGCGAGAGCTTGCCGGCATGGGGCTGGTGATAGGTCTTGAAGACCAGCGTCGAGGCGTCGTAGCTCGAAATGCCGCGCCGCGCCGCGAGCGCCTCAGGTCCCGGCACCTCGTGACGGAGTGCCTTCAGCAGCCGCCGCACACCACCATCCTTTTCCGCTTCACCCAGCAGGACCGGCACGATGAGATCGGCGGCGAGATCCTTGGCCAATTGGGTATAGACCTCATCCTTGGGCGGGATCGCGTCGCTGAGGATTTCCTCCATGATGTGGTCGTCGAAATCGGCCAGCACCTCGAGCAGCTTGTTGCGCGCTTCCTGTTCGCGCGGCAGCAATTCCTCGGGCATCTTGACGAGATCGGATTCCTGGCCCGGATGGTATTTGTAGGCCCGCTCGCTCACCAGATCGATATAGCCGGTAACCTCGTCGTTCTGTTTCTTTTCGTCGCGGATCGGGACCTGGCGCAGCACCAGCGGCCGGCCGGAAACCGCCTGCAGCGCATCCAGCATCTCGCGCACGCGGTGGGTCGCCACATCCATCTTGTTGATGAAAAGAATGTGCGGGATCTGGTGATCGTCGAGAAACTTGAAGATGGGCGCCAGCATCAGCGCCTTGTCGACAAGCGGCTCGGCCACCACGATGGCGACATCGGCCACCATCAGCGCATTCCGGGTCTCCTGGGACAGCTCGACCGAGCCCGGGCAATCGAGAAAACACCATTTGTCGCCGAGATATTCGGTCGTGGCGGCAGTTACCTCGACCGACATCTTGCGCGCCCTTGCCTCGGCGGATGAATCCGAAACCGTATTGCCTTCCTTGGCGCTGCCTTTCCGCGGGATGGCGCCGGTCACGTAAAGCAGACTTTCCAGCAGCGCCGTCTTGCCGCTCAAGTATGGACCAACCAGGGCCGCGCAGCGGGGCGCGCCCGATCCTCTGCCGTTTTGTTGGGTTCCGTTGGCAGTGTTGTTCGCCATGTCGACCTCCCTATCGCTGCCGCGCAAGGGATGCGCGGACATGTGTTGCGTTCGGAGACAGTCTTGTTCTGGAGCCGGTTTTCTGCGGAGCCGGTATGGATCAAGTCTTTCAAGGCAAGGATGGGCTGGCAAGGGCAAAAGCTGTGGAAGGACGCCCCTTCGCATCGCAATATGAAGGTCTGTCTTGCTGACGCTTGGCAAGATTCACGCCTTGGGGCATGCTGTGAACGGATGTTCACGGCGGATTCGGGGGATGCATGCCGCGGGGCTTGGCGACACGGAATCGCATTCGCGAGGCTGCCTTGGAATTGTTCGTCGCCAAGGGGGTGATCGGCACCTCGGTGCGCGACATCGCCGCCAAGGCCGAGATCGCCGAAGGTGGCCTCTATCGCCATTACGCCTCCAAGGAGGATCTCGCCTGGAAGCTCTTTTCCGAGAATTACGCGGCCCTGGCCAAGGATTTGCAGGGCCTCGCCAAGGCCGAGAAAGATTTCGCGCGCCGCCTCGGGGCCATGGTCGCCCGCTTCTGCCGCTTCTTCGATGAGGAGCCGCTGATGTTCCGTTTCCTGCTGCTGACCCAGCACCAGGAATTGCCGAAACTGAAATCGAAATCCCAATCGCCGGTGCAGGCCTTGCGCAATCTGATCAATGATGCCGTCAAAAAGGGCGAGATCCAGGTGACCGATATCGACCTCGCCACCGCGCAGATCCTCGGCCTGCTGCTGCAGCCGGCGACCTTCATGGTCTACGGATTGATGCCGGCGGGCATGGGCAGGATCGAAGCCGAGACGGTGGCTGCCTGCCTCAAGATCGTTGGAGCGAAAGCATGACCGAACCGGTGGCCCCCATTTCCATCGCCGTTCTCATTCCCTGCTACAACGAGGAAGTCGCGGTGGGCCATGTGGTAGCGGGTTTCCGCGCCGCCTTGCCCTCGGCGGCGATCCATGTCTTCGACAACAATTCCTCGGATGCCACCGCCCAGGTGGCGCGCGAATCCGGCGCCCATGTCCACCGCGTCACAGCGCAAGGCAAGGGCCATGTGGTGCGGCGCATGTTCGCCGATGTCGAGGCCGATATCTATGTGCTCGTGGATGGCGACGACACCTATGACCCCAAGAGCGCCGGCGCGATGATCGATATGCTCATCACCGATCGCCTCGACATGGTGGTGGGCACGCGGGTCAGTGATGCGAAATCGGCCTATCGGCCGGGCCATCGCTTCGGCAATGCGCTGCTCACCGGCATGGTCGCCCGCATCTTCGGCCGTGCGTTCACCGATATTCTTTCCGGTTACCGGGTCTTTTCCCGCCGCTTCGTGAAAAGTTTCCCGGCGATCTCGAGCGGCTTCGAGATCGAAACGGAACTGACCGTCCATGCACTGCAGCTCATCATGCCCTGCGGCGAGCTGGAGACCCCCTATGGCAGCCGGCGCGAGGGCTCGCTCTCCAAGCTCAACACCTATCGCGACGGCTGGCGCATCCTGATGACCATCCAGCAATTGCTGCGCTACGAGATGCCGCTTCGTTTCTTCTCGATCGTGGCTGCGATCTTCGCCGGCATCTCGGTCCTGCTCGGCATTCCGCTGCTGATCGAGTTCATCGAGACCGGCCTGGTCCCGCGCCTGCCCACCGCGGTCCTGGCCATGGGCCTGATGCTGCTGGCGGCCCTGTCGCTGGCCAGCGGATTCATCCTCGACAATGTCACGCGCGGGCGCCGCGAAGTCAGGCACCTCTTCTATCTGCGCAATGCGGGACCACCGCTGGACCGGCGCAAGGAAAAGCGTGATCGGAATGGTGAAACGAAAGCCGTCTAGCGCCTGTGCGGTTTATTGCCTGTGCCGTTTATCGCCTGTGCCAGGCAAATGCGCTGGCGACGATCTCGTCCAGGCCGGATTGTTCGGGTTGCCAGCCAAGCTCGCGTTTCGCCAGAGCAATATCAGCGACCAGCCGCGCCGGATCTCCCGGACGGCGCGGTGCGATTTCGAATGGGACTTCCCTGCCGGTGACGCGCGCGACCGCATCCACCACGGCGCGCACGGAATGGCCCGTCCCGCTGCCCAGATTGGCGACCAATGAATCGCGGCCCTTGAGCAAGCGCTCGACCGCCGCTACATGCGCGCGCGCAAGATCCATGACATGGACGTAATCGCGCAGGGCGGTACCGTCCGGTGTCGCGTAATCGGTGCCGAAGATGCGGAATCTCGGCCCCGTGCCCAGCGCTGCCGCGATGGCGAGCGGGATGACATGGGTTTCCGGCTCGTGATCCTCGCCGATGCCGGAATCGGCAGCGGCGCCGGCGGCGTTGAAATAGCGCAAGGCCGCATATTGCGCCGCGCCGGCCTGGGCAAACCAGTGCAGCGCCCGCTCGATCGCAAGCTTGGTCTCGCCATAGGTATTGACCGGCAGCAGCGGATGATCCTCGCGCAGCAGATCTGCCTTGGGCTCGCCATAGACCGCGGCACTCGATGAGAAAACGACCCGCGTGACGCCCGCTTCCCGCGCCGCCGCGAGGAGAGAAAGGGCCGAGACGACATTCTCGTCATAGAACCGCGCCGGCTCGCGCATGGAGAGGCCGGCCTCGATGGCACCGGCGAAATGGATAAGGGCTTCAACCTTGTGCGTGGCGATCGCGGCTTTCACGGCTTCGCGATCGGCGATGCTGGCATGCACCAGCGGCCCCCAGCGCACAGCGTCGCGATGCCCCTTCGAGAGATTGTCGAGCGTCACCGGGAAATGCCCGGCCGTGGCCAGGGCAAGGCAGGTATGCGCCCCGATATAGCCGGCCCCGCCGGTCACCAGAATCACTGCCATCTTGCGTCCCCCCTCTGCCGGCCCCATGCTTCGCATGCCGGCCCCGCAAGGCAAGGCCTTTTTACGCAAGCGACAGAGGTCAGGGATGATCGATATTCGACGTGCGACGACCGCAGATGCGCCCGGTATCGCCCGCGTGCACCAAAGATCGCATATCGAGACCTACATGCCGATCTTCGGCGGCGATTATTCGGGTCCCAGCCTGGCCGAGCGAGAGCTGCACTGGCGAACTCGGCTGCAGGCGAGCGATCTTGCCTTCGTGGCGGTCGCGGATGGCGAGATCATCGGCTTCACCCATGCGCTCGAGACCGAGGATGGGGGCGCGCTTCTCACCACACTTTATCTGCTGGCCAAATGGCACCGCCAGGGCATCGGCCGCGATCTGTTTTCACACATCCGCGCGCTGATGCATGAACGAGGGCACGCGGCCATGCGCTTCGGCGTGCTACCCACCAACGCCGCCGCCATCGCCTTTTATCAATCCCAGGGCGCGCGTCCATTGGGTCATGTCGTCAGCGATCATGGGGGCGAGCCCCATGACGATATTCTTTTCGAGATCAAGACGGGACCATACTGAGCTGGCCCCGTCTCACGGTATCGGGCAGACGAGATCCTTGGCGGCCTGGTCGGCGTCGAGCTTGTAGCGCGGGCGGTTGGCGCATTCGGTGGTATAGAGAGCGGCCAGCGCGTTGTATTCGGCGACACTCTGGTTGAGGGCCGGGCGCGTATCGCTCTGGATGAGGTCGCGCAAGGCATTCTCCTGGTTGATGTAGTTCTTCAGAAGATCCTGGCCCACGATATCCATGGGATCGAGCGTCGCGCGGCGCTGGGCGATCTGGCTGGAAAGGGCGGCAAGCTGCGCGTTACGCTCGTCCAGCATGGCGCGGCGGATCGCGATATCTTCGCGCGTCGCTGCCAGTTCCTGATCCATGCAGAGGCAGCCGCGGATTTCGTCGACGGTGAGGGCACCCTTGGACTGGGCCTCGGCCGAGAGGGCGAAGCCGCCCAGGAGGAATGTCGCGAGCGCCACGCGGATCGAGAAGCGATTCATGCGGTCCTGTCCTGCCTTTCCGGGTCGTCGTTTTGGGGGACTTATCGTCTAGCCTCGATTTATGGCAATGTTGCGGCCGGTTGGACAGAAAAAAGCAAAACGGGGCGGGCATGCGGATCGTGGTACTGGGCGCGGGGCTGCTGGGTGTGACCAGCGCCTATTATCTGGCCAAGGAAGGCCATGAGGTCACCGTCATCGACCGGCGGCCGGAACCGGCGCGGGAGACCAGCTTTGCCAATGCCGGGCTGGTCAGTCCGGGCCATGCCTCGTCCTGGGCGAGCCCCCGCGCACCCTTGATCCTATTGAAATCGCTGTGGCGCAACGACACCTCGTTGCGCTACCGCCTGAAGCTCGATCCGCGCATGTGGCTGTGGAGCCTCCAGTTCCTGAGGAACTGCACCCATGTGCGCAACCGCGCCGCGACCCTCTCCAAGATGAAGCTCTGCCTCTATTCGCAAGGCGAGACCTTGCGCGTGGGGAATATGGAAGGGATCGCATGGGACCGCATCGCCAAGGGCGCCCTCTATGTCTACAGCGATGCCGGGCATTTCCGCGAAGGTAAGGAGAACATGCGTTTCCTCGCCGATCAGGGAATTGCCAGCGAGGTGCTTGATGTCGATCAACTGATCGCCTTGGAGCCGGGCTTCACCCATGCCCGCGACAAATTGGTGGGGGCCGTGCACACGCCGGGCGATGAATCGGGCGATGCGCGGAAATTCACCTTGGGCCTGGCGGAAAGATGCCAGGCGATGGGTGTCGATTTCCGCTTCGGTGCGACCATCCAGCGCATCGAGAGCAACGGCAAGCGCGTCACCGGAATTCTCACCGACCAGGGCATTCTGAGCGGCGATCAATATGTGCTGGCTTTGGGGTCCTATGCGCCGCTGCTGACGCGGCCGATCGGGTTCAACCTGCCGATCTTTCCAGTGAAAGGTTATTCCGTGACCTTGCCCATCGCCGACCCGGCGCAAGCACCCACGATCGGCGGCGTGCATGAGGATCACCTGGTGGCCTTCTCGCGTTTGGGCGACCGGCTGCGCCTCACCGCGACCGCCGATTTCGCGGGCTATGACACCGAATTCGAGCCGGGGAATTTCTCGCACATGCTGCGCGTCGCCCGCGACATGTTCCCCAACGCCGCGCTCTACGACCGACCGGATTACTGGGCCTGCCTCCGCCCCATGACCCCGGACGGCCCACCCATCATGGGTGCCTCGCCCCTTCCCAATCTGTGGCTCAATGCCGGCCACGGCCATATGGGCTGGACCATGGCCTGCGGCTCGTCCCGTATCCTGGTCGACCGCATGATGGGACGGCAGCCGGAACTGGACGATATGCCGTTCCGATATGGGCGCTGAAAAAATGGCGGAAATCCGCCAGCTAATCGATTAGCTAATCGATTAGCTAATCGGTTCGCTGGGTGCGTTTTACACCCTGAACAGCCGCCCCCAGCCCTCGATCGGTTCGGTGATTCCGGCAAGGCGCAGGCAGTGCCAGGCCATGGCGTGGTTGGAGGAGGTGACGGGCTTGCCCAATTCCCGTTCCAGGGAATCGGCGATGGCGGCCACGCGCAAGCTGGTGCACGACACGAAGACGGCGTCGACCGAGGGGTGGCGCCCGAGTTCCAAGGCGGCGGCGTAGATCGATTGGGTCGAGATGCACGCCACCTCGTTGTCGTCCTCGTGGTTGAAGCTGCCCACCACCGGCACCTCGATGCCGCGTGCCTCGAGATAGGTTTTGAAGCGGTTGTTGACGCTGTCGATATAGGGGGTGAGCAAGGCGATGCGTTTGCCACCCAGGGCCTTCAGCCCGGCCTGCAAGGCGGTGATCGGCGTCGTGCATTTGACGCCGGGCCGCGCCTCGTGAATGCGCTCAAACACCTTCTCCTCGCCGATCACCACCGAGGCCGAGGTGCAGCCATAGGCGACGACGTCCAAGGGAATGCCGGGCAGGATCACGCGGGCCGCACCGGCGAGGCCCTGCTCCATCGCCGCCAAGGTGGTGGGATTGATCTCGGGCGCGTTCTCGATCCGGGTCGCGTAATAGGCGACACCCGGCATTTGCATCAATTGCCGGAATTCATGCTCTATCGTGTGATCGGTGGCGAGCACGATGAGCCCGATCCGCGCCCGGGCGGCGACACCGCCATCAAGCTCGAAGGGCATGTGCTTCCGGTTGACCAGCAAACCCGGGGTCTCGATGCTTTCCACCGCCGCCATGCTGCCCTCCCGCGAAATTCCGCCAACTGCCATGCCAAACAGGCATGGGATTGTACGCCATGAGGCCATATGATGACGGGAAGATGAAACCAAGGCAATTGCCGCCTGTTGTGGATATGGCAGGCTCATTCGGGATCGGGAATATGCGCGCCATCGCCAGCATCGCCGCCATTGTTTTGCTGCTCACGCCGTGGGCTGCGGGTGCGCAGGAAGTGGCACCGCCCAGCCTCGCCACCATCGATACCGTGACCTATGCCCCGATCCCGCCGGGTGCTCGGCTGGTGACGCAGCCGGAAACCCAGGGCGAGATGGACGATTCCGCCTGGCGCCAGGCCAATGAAGATCTGGTGGGCCGCGGCTATCAGGTGGGGAATGACGGCAATCTGGTCTTTACCGTGGCGACGCAATTGGTCGAACGCCTGGGCACCGACAAGACCCAGGGCGAAATCGTCTCCGGCAGCGCCGTCTCCGAAGGCATGCAATACAGCACCAATGAGCGCACCCTCCTCAACCCGGAGGAGCCGATCAACCGCACCGACCGCATTTTCCGCGTCAGCGCCACGGTCTATGACCGGCAGAACGGCGCCTTCGTCTGGCGCGGCACGGCCGAGCGCAGCAATGCCGAAATCGATCCCAGCACGGCCCTGCGGCTGATGCTGCCGGCGCTTCTCGATCATTTCGGTGAAACGGCGAGCGGCGTCGCCGTGCCGATGGTTCCCTAAAGCACCAGATAGAGCAGCACCGGCAAGGTGACGAAAGAGAGCGCCGTGGTGATCACCACCATGGAGGCGACGTCGGCGGGTTCGCGGTTGTAGTATTGCGCGAAGAGATAATTGAAGACCGCGACCGGCATGGTGCTCTGGATCATCAGCACGCCGATGGCAAGATCCGAGGCGCCGGAGAAATAGCCGACCAGAAAGCCGATCGTGGCCCCGCCTACCAGGCGCACCAGCGAGAGAAAAAGATTGCGCGGCAGGCGCGTGACGCGGAGCTGCGCCAATGAGACGCCCAGAGCGAGCAGCATCAGCGGAATGGTGAGACCGCCCAGCAATTGGAGTGTGTTGCCGATATAAGGCGGCACCTCGGCCCCGGTCGCCAGCACGAAGAGCGCCGCAATGATGGCATAGATCATCGGCATCCTGAGCAGCCGCCCGATGCTGAACGAGCCGGCGGCCAGCGACATGCCGATGGTGAATTGCGCGGTGATCGAGATCGCGAAGAAGACGACGGCGAAAGCGAGGCCCTCGTCACCGAAGGCGAAGAGGGCCAGCGGCAGGCCCATATTCCCGGTATTGGGAAACATCAGCGCCGGCAGATAGGAATGGTTGGCAAGCCCCATCACCCGGAGCACGATCACCCCCAGCAGCGCAAAGCCGAGGAAGCAGAGGACCGTCAGTCCCGCCATTTCCAGGAGCGTGCTGGTTTCCATATGGATGCGGGTGAGCGCGTCGGCGGTCAAAGCCGGGGTGCCGATATTGGTGACGAGCTGGGTGATGAAACGGTTGTCGAAGGTGTTGCCGGATTTCGCCCAGATGAAGCCGATGGCAGGGACCACCAGGACGGGCAGGATAATCGCCGCCAATTGTTGCGTAAGGTCCATGCGCGCTGGGTTTCCGGCTCGGCTGAGGTTGTCGCAGTTTATTACAAGCTGGCGCCCCACCCTGCCAGGAAATCGGCCCGCAGCCTTTGCATGGCAGGACGCGTTGGGCGCATGCCGGATTGCCGCCGATAGCCCGTTTCGGCTAAGTTTCCGGGCCATCCAAACCAAAAAATCGCCAGCAGGGAACATCATGAGCGCCAACAAGGCCGATACCAAGACCAGCAACCAGATTGGCGGCCATGCCGCTGTGGCGCTCCTCGAGACCTATGGCGTCGACACCGTGTTCGGGATTCCCGGCGTCCACACCCTCGATCTCTATCGCGGTCTCGCCGACCGGAAGATGCGTCATATCGGCGTCCGCCACGAACAGGGCGCCGGCTTCATGGCCGACGGCTATGCCCGCGCCAGCGGCAAGCCGGGTGTGTGCTGCCTGATCACCGGGCCGGGTTTGATGAACGCAGCCACCCCCATCGGCCAGGCCTATTCGGATTCGGTGCCCATGCTGGTCCTCGCCAGCGTCAATGCGAGCGAGGATCTCGGCAAGGGCCGCGGGCGTCTCCACGAGATCACCGACCAGCGCGCGGCGATTGCGCCCCTGGCGGGGATCGCCCGCACAATCAAGGATGCCGCCGATTTGCCCCAGGCCATGGCCGATGCCTATGCCCTGTTTGAAACCGCGCGGCCGCGCCCGGCGGTGCTGGAATTCCCGCTCGACATGCTCTCCGGCCCGGCCGATGTAAGCCAGGCGAAGCGTGTCAAGAAGACCCGGCCGCAGGCCTGCGGCGCCGATCTCGCCCGGGCGGCGGCCCTCATCGATGCCGCCCAGGCTCCTCTGGTTATCGCCGGGGGCGGCACCGTCGACGCGGCCGCCGAGCTCCGGGCCTTCGTCGAAAAATCGGGCGCCCTCTGCGCCACCACCACCGCCGGCAAGGGCGTGCTGCCGGACAGCCATCCGCAGAGCCTCTCTGGAACACTCTCGCTTTCACCCACTCAGCGCGCGATCGGCGGCGCGGACCTCGTCATCGCCGTCGGCACGGAACTGGCCGAGACGGATTGCTGGGTTGAACGCTTGCCGATCAACGGCCAACTCATTCGCATCGATCTCGATGCCGCGACCCTGAGCCGCGATTATGCTCCGACGATCGGCCTCCTCGCCGATGCCGGCCCGACACTCACGGCGCTCACCGCCGCGATCACAGGCGGGCGGCAGCCGGATCTGGCGCAGGCGCAGGCCGTGCGCAAAGCGAATCTCGCCAACCGCAATCCGCTGCAAAGAAAACACATGAAGGTGCTGGACGCCGTGCGCGCGGCCCTGGCCCCGGATGCGATCGTGGTCAGCGACATGACCCAGATCGCCTATACCGGCAATGTGACCTTCCCGCTGGAACATCCGCGTTGCTGGTTCCATCCCAACGGCTTCGGCACCTTGGGCTATGCCATGCCGGCGGCGATCGGCGCCAAGATCGCCTGCCCGTCGCGCGAAGTGATTGCGATCGCCGGGGATGGCGGCTTCCTGTTCACGGTGCAGGATCTGGCGACCGCGGTCGAGCTGGGCCTCTCCCTCCCCATCCTGGTCTGGAACAACGATGCCTTCGGCCAGATCGCGCTGGGCATGAACGAGCGCGATATTCCCGAGCTCGGCGTGAAGCCGAAGAACCCGGATTTCCAGGGACTCGCGAAATCCTTCCATGCCTACGCGGAAAAGCCCGCGAGCCTCGCCGACCTCACCGCGGCGATCCAGCGCGCCCTCAAGGCCGACGGCCCGACCGTGATCGAGGTGCATGAGCTGGCCGATTACCTGACATGAAACCGCGCATCTCCGTCCTCACTCTGGCGGTCGGCGATCTCGAGCGGGCGCTTCGCTTCTACCGGGACGGATTGGGGCTGGCGACCGACGGGATCGTGGGAACGGAATTCCCGCATGGGGCGGTGGCGTTCTTTCGGTTGAACGACCACCTCATGCTGGCGCTCTATCCGACGGACTCCCTGGCCCAGGAGGCGCAGATCGATCCCGGCGACATGGCGACCGGCGCGGTCGCCGTCGGCCATAATGTGGCATCGAAGGACGAGGTGGATGCGGTGATGGCCGAGGCCGAGGCCGCCGGCGCCAGAATCACCGATCCGGCCCGGACCCGCTTCTGGGGCGGCTATGGTGGCCATTTCCGCGACCCCGACGGGCATCTCTGGGAAGTGGCCTGGAACCCGGCCTTCGACCTCGCCGATTGAGGAAAAGCCGCCGGAACTGGGCAGATTCTGCCGCAAAGCGGAATCCGATTCCTCTGGACGTTAACCGGTTCTTCGGGAAGGCCGGGTCTAATGACCCCAACGACTCGTGAGCGGGCCTCGACCGGCCCCAAGATCGGGTAGGCCGATGCCGCTGGCATGGGGCTTGCTGATGCTGGGGCGGTCAACCGTTCAAAGGAGATGGTGATGGAGACCGCTTTGGTGCAAAAGCACACGACGACGACGCCGATCGCAAATGACGAGGAGCAGCGCAAGGTTTGTTTCGAGATGTTCAACGCCTATTGGGCGGAGGCCATCAACAAGGGGATTCCCTTCGATACCGTGGGGACCATGTCGATCGCCGCGGCCCTTTTCGCCCTGGTTGCCAAACACGGCCCGGAAACGACCGCCGAGTTCGTCCAGGATCTGGCCAAGAGCGTATTGGAAGATCAGTTCACCTCGATCCGGCGGGCGAATTAGGCCCGTCCGGTTGGGCCTATCCGTTCAGGCCCGTCTGTTTAGGCCCCTTTGGTTGGACCCGTCCGGTCCGGTGTGATGAAGGTCACGCCGACGCCTTTGTGAACGGCTGATCTGCGCGCGGCGGGTTGCGCCTGCGGGCAAGATCGGCGATTCTCCCGGCCATGTCGATTCACCGCACCCCGCGGCGCCGTCGCGCCGCCGTCATCCATGCCGCGCTGCTGACCCTCGCTCTGGTCGCGGCGGCTTTCCTGTTGCCGGTTCAGCCGGCCTGCGCCGCTCCGGAGGATCTTGAAGAAATCCATCGCCTGGAGCTGCAGGGACAGAAAGTGGATGCCTTCCTGAAGCTGAAGGAACTGGCGCCCACAGGCGATCCGGAAGCCCAGTACAAGCTGGCCGGCTATTACCATTACGGCGATGCGGGCCCCGCCAATTACAAGCTGGCGCTGGAATGGTACGAGCGTGCCGCGCGCCAGGGCCATACCGACGCCATGCTGGGGATTGCCGTTCTCCTCGACCCGGCCAATGCGCGCATCACCAGCATTCCCGATGACCGCGGCAGGGCCTTCACCTGGCTTACCATCGCCGCGACGCTGATGACGAAGAAGAGCGACCTCGCCATCGTCGAGGGCCTGCGTGACAAATTGAAGGGCGAGCTGTCGAGCGCCGAACTCAACGCCGCCCTCGCCGAAGCCATGGCGTTCCAGCCGGCGCTGGAACAGCCCATGCTGGCACAGCCGCAATAATTCCCCACCCTTCCGACCAGATCAGATTTCAGGAGCAGGACATGATCAAGCGCCTCGACA
>NZ_JAYRDA010000003.1:0-545305 GCF_041909655.1 Dongia sp.
TTCGATTGCCGATTTCGAGGGGGTTTCCGTCGATGTCGTGGGTGAGGTTTCCGGCTGCGTCGGTTCGGTAGCCATCGGGATAATCCTTGCTGAACGGCCTTTGAACTTGCGGACCATCATACAGTTTTGCCTGGCGTGAGGCCAACGATTCCGCCACCTGCGGCATGCCGATTGCGCCATGCGATGCGGTTTTAGCGACGCCGCCGCCCGCGGTCGATAGAGCCAGATTGAGCGCATCGGCATCCGATACCTTTCCGCCCTCGATCGCGACCCGCGGCGTGACGAAGGCCTTTGCCAGATCATAAAGCAGCTGAGGGGCCGTCCATTGCGACACGTCCGAGGTAAATTCGCCATCGGCGCCGCGCGGGTCCGGCAGGATGTTCGGGCGCGGCGCATCCGGGTCCATTCCGAACAGCGACCGCATTGCCGATTCCGGATTGGCATAATCGGTTTGCGCCACGGGGGCGGGGGTGATCGCAGGCGGCCGCTTGCGAGCCTGCGGCGTACCCAGCAGCAAATGCACGGCTTCCTCTTCCCCCGGGAGCAAGGTGCCGGTGTCATAGGCGTCTTCGATCTCTTCGATTGATTTGCCGGCGAAGGCGCGCTGCCGGATGGCGCGCAGATCCGCCCGCTCCAGCGTACGGGAATTGCCAAAGCGGCTCTGGCCATCCGGACCGCGATAGGCCGGCGGTTGCGCACCACCGATGCCGAGACCGATCGCGCGTTCCGTTTCCGGGTCGACCGGATCGCCGAGATGCCAAGTCTCGGGGTCGACTGCCTGGCCATAGGCGGAGCGATGCCAGGCCTCGCGCGCAGCCGGCGAGGCGAAATCGAACCGGTCACCACGCCAGGTGCCGAGAATGGAGGGTTCTTTCGGAGGCTTCGACATGGTCTGGTTTTCTCCACGATGTTACGTAAAATATATAATATCGTCTGCAGAAAATGTAAAGAACAAAACGGATACATTGGCGGAAATCCAGAGATGCTCGCGAGATCAAATGCATTTGAAAATTATTCGCAGGTGAGATAGGACTGACCGGAACCTGCGAGCGTTTCGCAATTGCGTACATATTTTGAATTGGGGATGTCCGTGCCGACAGAGAAAAGGCCGCAGACGATCCGCCAGTTCGGGGGTCGGTCTGGGGGCTTCTCTTCGGGGGGCGTGTCTCGGGCCGCGACCGGATTTGCGCGGCTATTTGCCGGGGTGCTTGGCGCTGCCTGCATTCTTTCACCCGCACTTGCCCAGGAATCGACCGGCGCCGGATCGCCGGCGCATCCGACTCTGGAGGCGCTCGATCAATGGGCGGAGACCCTGCCCCCCGCCTTGCCGCCGGTGATCGTGACGGACCAGGCGCCCAAGGACGCGGAGGCTGCGGGCCCGGAACCCAAGAACAGCATCGCGCGGGAAGATTTCGTGCACGACGCAGCACCCTTGCGCGTCAATGACGTCGCCAAGCGCCTGCCCGGCGTGCTGACTGGCGGCGGTCCCGGCGAGGACAAGGAAGCCCGCGTCTTCGGCCTCGACAAGGAATTCACCCGCACCACGGTCAACGGGATTCCCATTCCCGATGGCGGCGAGAAACGGGAGTTCAACCTCGACCGCCTGCCGGTCGGCATGGTCGAATCCGTCGAAGTGATTCGCAACCGCACCGCCGAATACGAGGCCGACGGCCTCGCCGGCGTGGTCAACATCAACACCCGCGACATTCCCCTGGAATTCTCGGCCGAGCTCGATCTTGGCTACGGCTTTCTCGACGCCAATGACGATGCGGCGCATCTCGCCAGCGGCACGATGGGCGGTCGCATCGGCGAACATTTCGGCCTGCAGGGCAGCGTCGCCTATAACCGCGTGCCCATTTACAAGGACAAGGTGAAGCTGCGCGCGAACGGCACCGAGGCCGAACGCGAATACGAGGACAAGCCGACCGATTCCATCGATGCCCTGATGGATGCCGCCTTCTATTACGACGGCGGCGAAATCCATATCGAGCCGATGTATCTCAGCCTCGACGAGGACAAGAACAAGCTGAAGGACAAGTTCAACGGCGCCGGAATTTTCAACGGGTCGGAGACCGAGAGCGAGGACAAGATCAAGGAAACGATCGGCGGCACCATCCGTCAGGAGCACGCCTTCGATCTCGATTTGCCCGGCGGCGCCAATGCAGAACTTCGGGCGCGCGCCGGCTATTTCCACACGCGGGAAGACAAGAAGAAGGTAAAGGAGGTCTTCAACGCCGCCGGCGTGCAGAACCTCGCCCAGCGCGAGATCGAGACCGAGGACAAGAGCGACGCGATCGGTTTCCTGCAGAGCGATCTCAAGCTGCCTTTGTCGCACGGATTGGAGCACACGCCGCAGATCGGCTTCCTGCTGCGCCAGCGCGACCGCGACAAGCTCAAGGACAAGACCGTGGGCGGCGTCGCTGCAGTGGACGCCAAGGGCCAGTACACTTTGCTGGAGCGCTATTACGCCGGCTATGTGCAGGACGAGATCCGGCCAATCGAGTGGTTCGTGCTGACGCCGGGTGTGCGCGTCGAATATGTGACGCTGGAAGCGGAAGACGGCGACAACAACGTGGACAACTCGAATTTCTTCGACCTGCTGCCCTCGCTCCCCGTCGCGGTTCACATCACCGACGAGATCACCTACCGGGCGAGTGTGGCGCGCCTCGTCAACCGGCCGAAATTCGACGAGCTGTCGCCTTTTGCCGATGACAGCGCCGCCGGCAAATTGGTGATCGGCAATCCGCAATTGAAGCCGGCCAAGGCCTGGGCCTTCGAGACCAGCCTTGGCTATGAGGATGACGAGATCGGCTTCGAGCTGGGTCTCTTCCACCGCGAGATCAAGGATGTGATCGAGAGCGTCGCCACGGGCGAGATCATCGACGGCGACACGGTCGAGCAGGTGCAGAATGTCGGCGACGGCCATGTCCAGGGAATTACGCTGGTCGAGAAGCTGGATCTCGGCATCTTCGCAACGGGCTTCCTCGACGATTTCGAGATCAATGCCAACCAGACCCTGACCCGCAGCCGCCTCAAAAGCGCAGACGGCGTTTCGCGCCCCTTCAAGGACCAGCCGCAATTCTTCGGCAATCTGGAGATTGCCTGGATCAACCAGGAACTCGGCACCAGCATCTCCGTTGGCGGCAATTACGTGGGGCTGATCAAGCAGGTGGAATACGGCAATGACGACCGCGAGGAGGAATTCTACCTCGAGGCGCGGCTGGCGCAACGCGTGCTGCCCGGAGTCGAATTGTTTGCCGTCGGCCAGAATCTCACCAACGAGAACCGCGTCAAGCACAAGGCCAATGGCGAGACCGAGATCGAAAACGGCGGCCGCCTGTTCCTGTTCGGATTGAATGCCAAGTTCTAGCCACCCCCTCACCCCGCTAAGGCAGACGCGAGACAAGCCATGAAAACAGCCAGTCTTTCGCATCCGATCCATTCCGAGTTCCGTGCCGGGCGAGATGCCTGGCACGTGCTGCTATGGGAAATGCTGCTGGTGATGCTGCGCCATCCTTATCTGCTGGTGGCGGCGATCCTGCCCAATGTGGTGGCGCCGGCCTTGGCGCCCGTGCAGGCCTGGCTGACCCAGGAAGTGCTCAACGAGATCTCGACCGGCGACCGGCATTTCCTGCTCCGGGAATTGCTGAGCTATGCGCCGCTCGCCATGGGTATTTTCTTAGGGCTCGCCTTGCTGCAGATCGCGGAGAAGATCGCCAACCGCATGCTGGACGACCGGCTGCTCATCGATCTGCAGCGGATCTGGTTCGACCGGCGGGGCGATGGCTGTGTCGGCGAGCAGGTGGCACGCTCGATCAATGATTGCGAGAACGCGCGCAAGATCCTGGATCTCTTCCAGAAGGAATTATGGCTGGTCGTCGTTGGCCTGCCGGCGGTGGTGATCTGGCAGCTCAACCTCGCACCCGATCTGCTGCCCGCCTTGTTCGTGGCGACACTCATCCCGTTTGCCGCCGCACTGCTGTTCGGCGGCATCATCCAGCGCTACAGCCACAGCCTGCTGCGCCTGGTTTCCGGCGTGGGTTCGGCGGTGGCGCGCGGCGACAAGGCCGATCTCTACCGCGAGCAAGAGCGGCTCTATATCAAGCGGATCCGCTTCGAGCTGGTGAAGCAGGCGAGCGAGGCCATCGCCTCCTTCGCCTTCTGGGTGGGATTGGTGATCGTGCTGGTGCTTTCCGTGACGGGGCTGTGGTCCCTGCTGCCCATGGAGATGAGTGCCGCAGAGATCGGCGTCTTTCTGGTCAATCTGAAGCTGATGGCAAAGCCGCTCTCGGAAGTCACCAAGGTCTACAACAAGGTGCGCGAGGGCTGGCCGGCGGTGACCCGCGTGCTGCGGCCGGCAGCCGATCAGCCCGGTCCCGACAGCGGGGCCGCGTCATGACCGGGCGAATGAGCCAGGCGCGGGTGAGCCAGGCGCAGGAGCGCCGGCATTGCACTTGCCACGACATCAGCGAAGCGGCCTTCCGCGAGGCCTGCGCCGCCGGGGCCGACAGCGTCAAAGCCTGTTTCAAACACATCGGCCGCATGCCGAAATGCGCCAATTGCGTGCCGATGATCCGAAAGGTGTTGAGCGAAGGAAAAGCCTGACACCCCAGCCGGGTTCCCTCCCAAAAAAAGGAGTGGGACCCAATCACAACCAGCCATCTTGTATGAGGATAAGAAGATGACGCAGAGCTACAAGGCGAAGGTCGCCCATATGTTGGACAATGGCGACAAACTGGAATTCGAGGCCTTTGTCGAGGCGGCGAGCCATGACGACGCCTTCCAGAAGGCGCAGGCACGCCTCAAGGACGTCGTGAAGGAGCTCGCCGGCAAGGCCAGCATCGAAATCGACAAGAGCAAGGTCGAGTTCGGCGCGCACAAGCACTAAGCCGGCACTGATTCCGGCACTGAGCCGGCTTGACGGGACGTGGCGGGTCTGCCAATGGCAGGCCTGCCACTTTCGGCAGGATGGAGCGATTGATGACCGCCAGCGAACGCAAGCGCCTAATCGGGTCCTATTGGGACCTGCCCGTCGAGGTCCAGCAGGCCACCGCCCGCTTCCTTGTGGGCTCGAAGCTGAGCGACATCATCGAGAGTGCTGCCCATCAGGTGGTCGAATACGATATCGGCTATCACCGCAACGGCAAGTTCTACAACCTGGTCTTCGACGGCACGAACGGCAAGATGCTGGGCGGCAACGAGCATGTCGTGATCCAGGAAGTCCTCAAAGCGCTGCCGGCCGGCGGGCGCGACGCTGTCAACAAGGGCGGGGCCAGCATCCGCAAACTCAAGATCAAGCATGACGACCAGGATGACCGCGAATACATCCATGTCGAATATCTCGACAAAACCGGCCTGATCACCAATTACAAACTGGAGATGGATGGCCGGGTACGCGCGCGGCGATAGCCTCGATTCCATTCATGTTAACTTGAATTAAGTTAACTGATGATTCCGCGCGAGTGTTGCTGCGATGCAACATTTTTCTGCGCCATTTAGATCATATTTTTCAGCATGTTAGAAATATCCGCGCCTGGCGCACACAATGTCGCAGGGAAAGCATATTGCACTGCGGAAATTGTCAGACTATATGTTTTAGCGAGTTCTGGGGGGCTGCTGAACGATCCCTAATGCAAGAGGACAAGATTATGCAGCTCTTTTCGATGATTGAGACCACGTTCCGCCGCTGGGCCGTCTACAGCGAAGTCCGCCGCGAACTGGGTGCCTATAGCGAACGCGAATTGGCCGATCTCGGCATTCGCCGCTCGGAAATCGCCGGCATCGCCCGCGAAGCCGCCGCCCGCATCCAGCCGGCTGCGAAGAAGCAGGGCGACGCTTTCGCGAAGACCGCCGAAGCCAATTAAGTCCCAGCCCGCCGGACCGCGCCTCTAGCGGTCCAGCAGGCTGAGATGCATCTCGCCATAGCGGAGCCCGGCAATGCTGCCGGGCGGCAAGGCGTTATCCAGGCGGTTGAGGTCTTCCGCTGACAGGCGGATCGTCGCCGCGGCGAGATTCTCGGCGAGATAGCTTTGCCGTTTCGTGCCGGGAATCGGCACGATGAAATCACCCTTGGCGAGCAGCCAGGCCAAAGCAAGCTGGCCGGGTTTGACACCCATATCCCGCGCCAGATCCCGCACCACGCCGGCCGCCTTCATGTTGGCGTCGAAATTGGCGCCCTGAAAGCGCGGGTCCTGCTTCCGGTAATCGCCTGCCGGCAGATCCTCGGCGCGCACGGCCCCGGTGAGGAAACCGCGCCCCAGCGGGCTGAACGGCACCAGGCCGATGCCGAGTTCCTTCAGCGCCGGGATGATCCCGTCTTCGAGATTGCGCTCCCACAGCGAATATTCGCTCTGGAGCGCCGAGACCGGCTGCACTTGGTGCGCCCGGCGGATGGTCGAGACACCCGCTTCCGACAAGCCGAAATAGCGTACCTTGCCGGCGGCGATGAGATCCCTGACCGCGCCCGCCACATCCTCGATCGGCACCGCCTTGTCGACGCGATGCTGGTAGAGGAGATCGATGTGATCGGTGCCGAGGCGCTGCAAGGACGCATCGACCACCGCGCGGATATGCACGGGCCGTGAATCGGTGCCGCCGATCTTGCCGTCCGCAGCGATGGCGAAACCGAATTTCGTGGCGATCACGACCTGGTCGCGTTTGCCCTTGAGCGCACGACCCAGCAATTCCTCGTTGACGAAAGGCCCATAGACTTCGGCCGTGTCAAAGAAAGTGCAGCCGAGGTCAATGGCGCGGTGAATGACGGCAATGGATTCCGCATCATTCGCCGGGCCATAGGATTGGCTCATCCCCATGCAGCCAAGGCCGATCGCCGAGACGGCAAGACCCTGACTACCCAGTTTCCGTTTCGGCAGCATGGCGTCACCTCCCTCAGAAATGAAAAACGCGCCGCTCATATGAGGGCGCGTGTTCCCTATTCTCGAAGAAGACGGCCAAGGGATCAAGGGCGGGAGCTTGCTTGATGCTCGTAACTCCTGACCTGATTGTGTGATGCCAGCCCTTGCCGGATCATCAGAACCAGGACAATCTTCGCTGCTATATCGAATGCATGTCCCGATGTGGAATCTATCGAGGGACCCATGGTTACGTTACCGGCGATCGAACCCATTCTGCGCGAGTTTTTCGGTAATCTCGCGTCACTCGAGCCCACCACGCGACTGCAACAGGATCTGCATCTGGGTGGCGACGATGTCGATGAGCTGCTGGAAAAGATCGTCGCGACGTATGGCACCGATTTCAGCGAACTCGATTTCGATGCGTTCTTTCCCAACGAAACGGACGCGCTCTCCTATTATTGGACATCACTGATCGGGTGTAAAAGCGACAAGAAGGAATTCACCCTCGGCCACCTCGTCGATGTCATCAACAGAGGACAATGGTTCGACCCTGTCGCCCCGGGAGCCACGCCACCTGCTACCAGGATATCGCCATGAGCAGAGCAAGCCGTGAGCGCAAGCTCATGTCGCTGGAAGCAGAGTACTCTGAATTTCTCACTGCCGCCCTGGAGCGCTGCGCAGCCGGCAAATGGGGCTTACTTGACCAGAATGACCGGGCTACGGAGAGCCTCGGGCAGTTCGCCCGGCATCATCTTCAATCGCCCGATGCCAACCATTTGCTCAATCTTGGTGCCGAGATCGAGCAAATGCGCAGCCAACTGGGATATGCGGATTCCTTCCCGCTTCATGCCCGCCTGCTTCAGATGCGAACAATCAAGGATCCCAACGCGCCGGGTGAGCCACGGCTTGCGCAAGAATGGCTGGACGACATCCGGGCGGCTGAGAATGTACGCTCGTAAGGCCGCTGGTTCAGCTAGTCAATACGCAGGCTCCACGAATGCTCTTAGTTCCGATGAACTCGTGGATGGTCGGCCTTCGCCGACCATGACAATGAAATAATGATGCGACCCAAAAGCGCCGTCATGCCCGCTTCCGCGGACATGACAACGAGACACCTGAATTCAGGGCAAAAAAACAGTGCGTCCGCTGCTGGGGCCGACGCACTGTTTTTCTGTTCGCCTAAGACTCGCGCGATTACTTCGGCGCGATCGTCATGATCATCTGGCGGCCTTCGAGCTTGGGGTGGGATTCCACCTTGATCAACTCGTCAAGCTCGGCGCGGACGCGGTCGAGGACCTTGAGGCCCAGTTCCTGGTGCATCATTTCGCGGCCACGGAAGCGCATGGTGACCTTCACCTTGTCGCCTTCGCCAAGGAAAGACCGGATCGCGCGCATCTTCACTTCGTAATCGTGAATGTCGATGCCAGGGCGCATCTTGATCTCTTTGACCTCGATCACCTTCTGCTTCTTCTTGGCTTCGTTCTTGCGCTTCTGCGCTTCGTATTTGAACTTGCCGTAATCGAGAATCTTGCAGACTGGGGGATTGGCGGTCGGGGAGATCTCCACCAGATCGAGACCCACATCGGCCGCCATGGTGAGCGCCTCGCGGGTCGGCACGACGCCGAGCATTTCGCCGTCTTCTTTGACCAGGCGCACTTCGCGCACGCTGATCTGGTGGTTGACGCGGGGGCCCTGTTCACGGGCGGGCGCGTTTTCCTGGGTCGGGATCCTAGCTATGGTCAGCTCCTGCTGTGGTTGTCGTAAATCTCGCTGCCCTTTAAGGCAGTGCACCCGCCGCCCAGGATGGGCGACGGGTGGTTAAAAAGCATTATGCCAAAGAAATGGGCATTTCAGCAATGCCCTGCGTGCCGATAAGCGCGAAGTCACCGCCGATGGTCATGAACGGTCGAGCGGCGAACGCGCCTCCTCGGCCAGAAGAGCAATCGCCTCGGCGAGCGGCAAGGTTTTCTGTCCTTCCTCACCCAGGCGGCGCACGGCCACGGTGCCGGCCTCCTCATCACGCTTGCCGACCGCGATGATGATCGGAATCTTGGCCAGGCTATGCTCGCGCACCTTGTAATTGATCTTCTCGTTGCGGCCGTCGAATTCGGCCACCAGCCCCGCCGCGCGCAATTTCGCCACGATGGCTTCCGCATAGGGGTTGCAGTCGGAGACGATTGAGCACACCACCGCTTGCGTCGGCGCCAGCCAGAGCGGGAATTTGCCGGCGTGATGCTCGATCAAGATGCCGACGAAACGCTCCAGCGAGCCGAAGATGGCGCGGTGCAGCATGACCGGGCGGTGCTTCTGCCCATCCTCGCCGATATAGGTGGCATCAAGCCGTTCCGGCAGCACAAAATCGCATTGCAGCGTGCCGCATTGCCAGTCGCGACCGATCGTGTCGCGGAGCACGAATTCGAGCTTGGGACCATAAAAGGCGCCCTCGCCCGGATTGAGCGTGTAGTCGAGGCCGGCAGCCGTGGTTGCGGTTTTGAGCGCTTCCTCGGCCTTGTCCCAGATGGCATCCGACCCGGCGCGCTTTTCCGGCCGGTCGGAGAATTTCACCTTCACATCCTCGAAGCCGAAATCCTTGTAGACCGAGAGCAGGAAGTCGCAGAACGCCTTGGTCTCGTCGACGATCTGGTCCTCGGTGCAGAAGATATGCGCGTCATCCTGGGTGAAGGCGCGCACCCGCATGATGCCGTGCAGCGCCCCTGAAGGTTCGTTGCGGTGGCAGGCGCCGAATTCCGCGAGGCGGATGGGGAGATCCCGGTAGCTCTTCAAGCCCTGGCGGAAGATCTGGACATGGCCCGGGCAGTTCATCGGCTTCAAGGCCAATTGCTTGGTGTTGTCCTCATCGTCGTCGATGACGAACATCGCCTCGCGGAACTTCTCCCAATGCCCCGACTTTTCCCAGAAGGAACGATCGAGAATCTGCGGCGTCTTCACTTCCTCATAGCCGTTCTGCTCCAGCCGCCGGCGGATATAGCTTTCCAGCTTGCGGTAGAGCCGCCAGCCGCGCGGATGCCAGAAGATCGAGCCCACCGCCTCTTCCTGCTGATGGAAGAGATCCATCTCGCGGCCCAAACGGCGATGATCGCGCTTCTCCGCTTCCTCCAATTGATGGAGATAGGCCGAGAGCTGCTTCTCATCCGCCCAGGCCGTGCCATAGACGCGCTGTAGCTGCGGGTTGTTGGCATCGCCCCGCCAATAGGCACCGGCGACCTTCATGATCTTGAAGGCCTTGCCGAGCTTCCCCGTCGAAGGGAGATGCGGCCCGGTGCAGAGATCGAACCATTTGCCCTGGTGATAGAGCGAGATCTCCTCATCGGCCGGAATCGAGGCCACCCATTCGGCCTTGAACGATTCGCCCAATGCCTTGAAGCGGCGCACGGCTTCGTCGCGCGAGACGACTTCGCGCGTGATCTTCTCGTCGCGGTCGACGATTTCCTTCATGCGCTGCTCGATCGCCGCAAAATCCTCGGGCGAGAAGGGCTGGGCGCGGTGGAAATCGTAGTAATAGCCATTCTCGGTCGCCGGACCGAAGGTGATCTGCGTGCCCGGGAAGAGTTCCTGCACCGCCTCCGCCATCACATGGGCGGCGTCATGGCGGATGAGGTCCAGGGCATCCGGATGAGTTCGGGTGACGATCTCGACCTTCGCATCAGTCGTCATGACGGTGGCAAGGTCGCGGACCTTCCCGTCGAATTTGATGGCGAGGGCGGCCTTCGCAAGGCCGGGCCCGATGGCAGCCGCGAGCTCGGCGCCGGAAACCGGCCCCGGAAACTCCCGCTTCGCGCCATCCGGCAGCGTGATCGTCAGCATGACATCCTTCAAAAAACTGGGTGTTTTTCCACGATTCCGCAGCAAAAAAGCCCGGAACCGGCGGACTTTAGGGGGAAATCGCGCCCTGTCAAGGCGAGGCGGCCGACGAATGGAGTATCAGCGTCCGACAACCCCTCACCCCAACCCCTCTCCCCATTTCATGGGGCGAGGGGCTTTGTTCGAACTCGGCAGCTCCCTCGCCCCGCGAATAGCGGGGAGAGGGTGGGGGTGAGGGGACAGCTCCTACACCGCCATCGGCAAGGTGAGCGTAAACCGGGCGCCGCCGCCGGGGTTGTCGTCGAGTTCGAGCCGGGCGCCATGGGTTTCGGCGATGCGCTGGGCGATGGCGAGGCCGAGGCCGGCGCCGCCACCTTCCTTGCCCCGGCCATCATCGCGCCGCTTCACGCGTTCGCCCTGCCAGAAGCGGCGGAACAGCATCTCGCGCTCGGAGGGCGGGATGCCGGGGCCATGGTCGCTGACCGAGACACTGCCCGATGGATCGACGCTGATCTCGACCTCGCTGCCTTCCGGCGTGAAGCGGAGCGCGTTTTCCACGAGATTGCGCAGAGCCTGGTGAATCGCATCCTTGTTGCCGCGCACGATGACCGGGCGTTCGGCGCCGCTGACCCCCACATTGCGGCGGCGGCGGATCGCGAGCGGCGCAAAGAGCGCGGCCAAATCGACGGCGATTTCGGCGAGATCGGCCTTTTCCTCCGGCTGGATGGTGAGAGATTCAAGCTGTGCCACCAGCAGCAATTGATTGACCAGGCGCGTCATGCGCTCGACATCGCCTTTCAAGGCATCGGTCGCGTTCTGGCGCGGCAGGGTGTCGAGATGGGCCGCCAGAATCGTGAGCGGCGTCCTGAGTTCATGGGCCGCATCGGCGAGGAAGTCGCGCTGCGCCTGGAAGCCCCGGTCGAGGCGCTCCAGCGCACGGTTGATGGCAAGGACCGGCTGATGCAGTTCCTGCGGCAATTCTTCGACCGGGAGACGCAGGCCCGTCTGATGCGGGCCGATGCGGCCGGCGAGACGCCGCAATTTGTCGAGCGGACGCAAGGCTGAGCGCACCGAGAGTGTCAGGGCGACGACCAGGACCACCAGCAAGGGAATGCCGACCGGCACGAATTCACCCAGCCATTCATCGACCAGCGCGTAAAGACCGGATTCGGTCGGCGTCACCACCTGGGCCAGTTCCAGGATCGCCGAGCGACCTTCGTTCCGCACCGCGCGCGAAATCAGGTAATAGCTGTTCTCGGTCGCCGGATCGAGCCACCAATACATGTTGATGGCACCCTGCGGCATGCTGGTGATGATCTGCGGCGTCGACATGGCGTCGATCGCAGCCAGGATTTCGGGATCGCCGCCGCGCTGGATTTCCACTCCGTCGGGAAAGCGCAGGATGAAGGTGATGCCGGGGGGCAGCAGCTTCGGATTCACGTCCCAGGTGCCGTCCTCGGCTTCGTCGACATAACGGCGCACATCGTCGAAATTCCGCAGCAGGCCCTCATCCGGGATATCGGTATCGTCGGCCCGCGAGATCAGAAAGGTGGCCAGGCCGCTGGCGATGAACGCGAAGACGAATACCGCCAGCAGCCGCGCGGCAAGGCGGGTCTGCAAGGAGGAGCCGGCGGAAACCCTGGATCTGTTGAGCATGGCGGAATGTAGCCACCGAATCGCGGCCCGGTCCAGGATTGTGGCCGACGCGGCCTCAGGTCCGATCCATCACCATATAGCCGACGCCGCGCACGGTATGGAGATTGATGTCGGCGCCGAGGCTGCCCAGTTTCTTGCGCAAACGCGAGACCAGCACTTCAAGGGCGTTCGAGCCAACTTCGTCGTTGAAGCTGTAGAGGCCTTCTTCGATGGCGCCGCGGCTCACGACCTTGCCCGGCCGGCGCAGCAGGATCTCCATCAAGGCAAGCTCACGCCGGGTCAGCGTCACCGGCCGCTCGTCGATCAGGAAAGAGGGGCCGATCGTGTCGAGACAGATATTGCCAAGAACAAGCTGCACCCCCAGCGCCGCCCCCGGCCGGCGCAGCAGCGCCTTCACCCGTGCCACCAATTCCTCCATGGCGAAGGGCTTGGCAAGATAATCGTCAGCCCCGGCATTGAGCCCACCCACCCGGTCGCTGAGGCCATCGCGCGCCGTGAGAATCAGGACCGGCGTCTGATCACCGATGGCGCGGCGCTTTTTCAGGAAGTCGAGGCCGTCGCCATCGGGGAGGCCGAGATCGAGGATCACGGCGTCGAACCCGCCGGCTTCCAGCGTGGCCTGGGCGGCGGCGAGATCCGCGGCCCGGTCGACCACAAAACCGGCATCGCCCAACCCCTTTTCCAGGAATTCGGAGAGGCGGTCATTGTCTTCGACGAGCATCAGGCGCATCTGGGGTCCCTTCCCGGGAAGATCGGGGGATTCTTGATACCCGCCACGACTGACAGGAACCTGACATTTGGTGATGGGCCCCTCCCTGGACAAGTCCCTGCTTGCCCCTTAAGACCGCCCGGGCATGAGCATCGATTTCGATCCCAGCCTGCCGATCGCACCTTTATTGCCGGAGATTCAGGCGCGGCTCGCCGCGTCGCCCAATCTGGTGCTGGAAGCCCCGCCCGGTGCCGGCAAGACGACCCAGGTACCGCTGGCCCTGCTCGATTCCGCCTGGCGGGGGGACGGCAAGATCATTCTCCTGGAGCCGCGCCGCCTTGCCGCCCGAGGGGCGGCGCATCGGCTGGCGCAGCATTTGGGGGAAGCCATCGGCGAACGGGTCGGCTACCGCGTTCGGCTTGACCGTAAGATCGGGCCGAAGACACGGATCGAATGCGTGACCACCGGCTTGTTCCTGCGGCAGCTTCAGGGCGATCCCGGCCTCACCGGTGTCGCCGCGATCCTGTTCGACGAGTTTCATGAGCGCAGCATCGATGCCGATCTCGCTCTCGCTTTCGCACTCGAAGCGCAAGCGGGTCTGCGGCCGGACCTCCGCCTAATCGTCATGTCGGCGACACTCGACGGTGCCACGATCCAGCAATTGATGCCGGGCGCCCAGCGCATCACCAGCGAGGGCCGTGCCTTTCCGGTGGAGACGATTCATCTGGGCGACGACACCCAGACATGGGTGGAGAAACGGATGGCCTCGGCGATCCGCCGCGCAGTCACCGAAACATCGGGCGACATCCTCGCCTTCCTGCCGGGCTTAGCCGAGATCCGCCGCACCGAGCGGGAATTGGGCGGCATCAACGATGCCGCGATCCTGGCGCTCCATGGCGATCTCCCCATGGCCGAGCAGGACCGCGCGATCCGGCCCGACGGGCAAGGCCGGCGCAAGATCGTGCTCTCCACCAGCATCGCCGAAAGCTCGCTTACCATCGCGGGTATCACCTGCGTGGTGGATAGCGGGCTCCGCCGCGTGGCGCGCTTCGATCCGGCGACCGGCATGACGCGGCTGGTGACGACCAGGGTCTCGCTCGCCAATGCCGATCAGCGGCGCGGCCGCGCCGGACGATTGGGGCCCGGCATTTGTTATCGCCTGTGGAGTGCCAATAGCGAGCGGGCACTCAGCCCCCAGCCGATTCCGGAAATTCTGGAAGTCGATCTCGCCCCGCTCGCCCTGGAGCTTGCCGCCTGGGGGATCGAGGATGTGGCGCAATTGGCGCTCCTCGATCCGCCGCCATCGGGCGCCCTCAATCAGGCGCGGGAATTGCTGCGCGAATTGGGCGCCCTCGATGCCACGAACCGCATCACCGCGCATGGGAAGGCGATGGCGGAACTGGGGCTGCATCCGCGTCTGGCGCACATGCTGATCACGGCCAAGGCGCGGGGGCTCGGGGCACTGGCCTGCGACATCGCGGCGATTCTGAGCGAGAAGGATCTGGTGAGCGGACCCGCGCGCGGCGCCGATCTGGGTCAGCGCCTGGAGATGCTGGCCGGGAATGGCGGCGATCGCAACGCGCGCGAGCGGGTGAAACAGGCCGCCAGGGATTGGCGCCGGCAATTGGATGTTCCGGCCGATGAAGCGCGGCCGCGCAGTGCTGCCGGCAGCATCATCGCGCTTGCCTATCCCGACCGCCTGGCGCAGCAGCGGGGTGGTGCCGGGCAATACCGCCTTGCCTCCGGTCGAGGGGCGGCGCTCAATACCGAGGATCCCCTTTCGCGCGAACCCTGGCTTGCCGTCGCGACGCTCGATGCCGGCGAAAAGATGGCGCGCATCTATCTGGCCGCACCCATCACTTTGGGCGAGATCGAAGAGGATTTCACGGATCTCATCGAGACGCGCGAGAGCGTCGCCTGGAATGCGCGGACCGAGATCGTGGAAGCGAAACGCGAACGCCGCCTGCTCAGCCTGGTTCTGGAAGAGAAGCCGCTGCAGAAGCCGGATGCGGAATTGGCGCGTGCCGCGATGCTGGAGGGCATTGGGCAGATGGGCCTTGCCGTTCTGCCCTGGTCGGCGGCGGCGCTGAGTCTGCGCGCACGGGTCACGTTCCTGAAGCAGGCTTTACCCGATCAAGCCTGGCCGGATTGGTCGGATGCGGCCTTGCTGGAGACATTGGCGGAATGGCTGGGGCCGCATCTCGATGGCTGTCTGCGCCGGGCACATCTCGAGCGGCTGGATCTACATGCCGCCCTCGTCGACAGCCTCGATTGGAAGCAGCGCCAGGCGCTGGACTCGCTCGCCCCCACCCATCTCGACGTGCCCTCGGGCTCGCGGGTACCTTTGGATTACAGCGATCCCGCGCGGCCGGTTCTCGCCGTGCGGCTCCAGGAAATGTTCGGCGCCACCGAGACACCGCGCGTCGGCGGTGGTCGCGTGCCTGTGCTCCTGCATCTGCTCTCGCCCGCCCGGCGGCCTGTGCAGGTGACGCAGGATCTCGCCAGTTTCTGGGCCGGCGCCTACAAGGCCGTGAAGGCCGATCTCAAAGGACAATATCCGAAGCATTACTGGCCCGACGACCCCCTGATCGCGGAGCCCACCGCGCGGGCGAAGCCGAGAAGATGAGTCTCGTTTCACTTACTCGTTTGTCATCCCCCGCGCAGGCGGGGGATCCACAAGTTCCTTCATCAGTGGCGTACAAACTCGTGGATGGTCCGCCTGCGCGGACCATGACAATATTGAGATACCAAAGCCGCACCAACGACCGCCACTGTCTTGCCGCAATAAGCGGGCAATGCTAATGCCGTTCGCGAAAGAGGAGCGACCCATGTACAGCGAATCGGATCTGCAGGCGGCGGTCGAGGCCGGCGTCCTCTCCGCCGAGGCGGCGGAGGCCTTGCGCAACCATGTGGCAGCACAACGCGCGACACCCGCGGTCGATGAGGAGAATTTCCGCCTCATCACCGGCTTCAACGACATCTTCGTGGTGATTGCCATTGCCTTGCTGCTGACCGCTTTGGCCTGGATCGGTGGCAGCCAGGCGCCTGTCATCGGATCGCTGCTGGTAGCGGCGGCAAGCTGGGGTCTGGCTGAATTCTTTACCCGTAAACGCCGCATGGCACTGCCCAGCATCGTCCTGCTGCTGACCTTCGTCGCCAGTGTCGGCATCACCGCCACCCGCATCTTCGATCCCTGGGGCGACCAGCCCCTGCGGATCACGAGGGCGGAGAATACCGGCGAATACCCGGTAACGATGGGCGCCCTCTTCGGCCTCGCCATGGCCGCGGCAGCGGCAGCGCATTGGTTTCGCTTCCGCGTCCCGATTACTATCGCGGCCGGCGCGCTGTCCCTCGTCCTGCTGCTACTCTCAGTCCTGCTGATCACTATTCCCGCTCTCGGCGACCATCTGACCTGGCTGACGCTGGCGGGCGGCATCGCCCTTTTCGCCTTCGCCATGCGCTGGGACATGTCGGACCGCAATCGCCAGACCCGGCGCTCGGATGTTGCCTTCTGGCTGCATCTGGCGGCAACCCCTCTCATCGCGCACCCGATCTTCTCCGCCCTGGGCGTCTTTGCGGGCAATATCGGCTTGGCTCAAGCGGCAGTCGTGGTCGCTCTCTATGTCTTCTTCGCGGTTGTTTCGCTTGCCATCGATCGGCGCGCGCTTCTGGTCTCGTCATTGGCCTATGTGCTCTATGCGATCAGCACTCTTTTCAAAACCTTCGGCGCCCTCGGCCTCAATGCCGCACTCACGGCACTGGTGATCGGATCAGCATTGCTGTTGCTATCTGCCTTCTGGCATAAGGCGCGGCGTTTTGTCATGGCGCCCTTGCCGCAGAGCTGGAAGGAACGGCTCCCGATCCTCGACCGGCCTGCCATAGTCAAGGCAGCCTGAAACAAAAACGCCCCGGACAATGTCCGGGGCGTTTGATCTTGTTGAATCGCGACCTCAGCCCTTGTAGTGACCCTCGGCCTTGAGGTCCGCAAGAGTGGCTTCGATGCCCTGGCGGAGCAGCGAGACGAGTTCGTCGACTTCCTCCTTGTTGAGCGTCAAGGGCGGCGAGATGACGTTGAGGGCACCCAGAGGCCGCACGATCAGGCCCAGACGCTCGCAATGATCCGAGATGCGCTTCCCGATATTGACCGCGTCCGGGAAGTGTTCGCGGGTTTCCTTGTTCATGACGTTCTCGACGCACATCATGAATTTGTGCCCGCGCACATTGCCGACGATGGGAAGCTCGAGCAGCGTGCCCAGCTGTTGCTCGAGATAGGGACCCATGCGCTGCACATGGCCGGGCAGATCCTCGCGTTCCATGAGCGCGATATTGGCGAGAGCCGCCGCGCAGGCGACCGGATGGCCGGAATAGGTATAGCCGTTGGTGAACCAGCCGTCGGGATCGGCGGCACTCATCGCCTCGTAGATGCGGTCGGAGAAGATGCAGGCGCCCAGAGGCTGGTAGCCCGAGGTGAGACCCTTCGCCGTCACGATCATGTCGGGGATGATGCCGAAGACATCTTCCGAGGCGAAGAAATGCCCCAGGCGCCCGAAGGCGGTCACGACTTCATCGGAGATGTAGAGAATGTCATGGCGGTGGCAGAGCTCCAACGAGCGCTTGTGATAGCCCTTGGGCGGCACGATGACGCCACCCGCCCCCATCACCGGCTCGGCGAAAAACATGGCGATGTTGTCGGGCCCGACTTCCAGGATCTTGGCTTCCAATTCGTCGATGAGATAGTCGCAGAACTGTTCTTCCGTCATGCCCTTGCCGATTCCGTTCGGGAGCACCTCATGGGCGCGGTAATAGTTGGGCGAGGAGACGTGGTGGACGAGGTCTTCCACAAAATGGAGATAAGGCGAGCGGTCGGCGGGGCGGCCGGTGATCGAGCCGGTCAAATAGGTCGAGCCGTGATAGGCATCGATGCGGCTGATGATCTGCTTCTTCGACTTCTTGCCGCGCCGGGCATGATAATAATGCGCGATGCGGACGGCGGTGTCGTTGGCGGTCGAGCCGCCGCAGGTGAAGAAGACCTTGTTGAGATCGCCCGGCGCCAGGGATGCGAGCTTGGCCGCCAGTTCCGCTGCCGGCACATTGGTGGTGTCGACAAAGGGATTGAAGAAGGCCATGCGCATGGCCTGTTGCGAAATCGCCTCGACGATCTCGCGGCGGCCATAGCCGATATTGACGCACCAGAGGCCGCCGATGCCGTCCAGATAGCGCTTGCCGGAGAGGTCAAAGACATAGGCGCCCTCGGCGCGGCCCATGACCAGGGAACCGTCCTTCTTGAAGCTGTCGAAATGGGTCCAGGGATGGACGAAGTGATCCTTGTCCTTCTGCCAGATATCCTTGGGGTCCACCTGATCGAGACTGGCCGCCCAGACCGCGTTGCCACTCGAGCCCGACATGATGCTTCTCCTTGCTGATCCGATTGCGCTATAATTGGAATGACAAAAATATTATAGTGACTTCAAAATTTTAGTCAATCCAGGAGAAGCCGATGGCCGATGGCGGCTTGCGGGCCAGGCAAAAAGAGAAGCGAAAACAAGCCATTATGGCGGCGGCGGCGCGGTTGTTCCAAGACCAGGGCTTCGATGCCGCGTCCATGGAGGACATCGCCGGGGTGGCCGAGCTCTCGGTCGGCACGGTCTATAACTATTTCAAATCGAAGGCCGAGATCTGCCTTGCGATCTACCAGGCCGACCGCGATCTGGTGCATGCGGCAACCGACCGGATCATCGCCAAGCCACCCGCCGATCCAGTGACCGCGATCTGCCGCATGATGGAGGTCGATTTCGAAACCGAAGTCGGCTTCATGGACCGCGCGGCGTGGTCGGCCTTGTTCGGCGCCGCCTTCACCGGGCAGTCCGCCCTCTCCGCTGCCTTCGTCTCGGATGAATTGATGCGGGTGGATCAGTTCCGCCGCCTGCTCCAGGTGCTGGCCGCGAACGGCAAGATCGATGCAAGCGCCGATCTCGATGCCAGCGCCGAAATGCTGGGCGCACTCAATCTGTGGTTCTTCATGCGCTGGCTGGCCGGATTGCGTTCCGGCGACGCGGCAGCCAAGAGCGGCATCCTCGACGCCAAATCCCGCGCGGTGCTGCGGCGGCAGGTGACGCAGATGCTGCGGGGGTTGGCGGTTTAGCGTCTTTCATACCTTGCTCGAAACGCCACGATCACACTCACTTGTCTCGTGAACTCAGCGGACCCATCTATCTGGCGACTCGATCCATGGATTCCCGCTTTCGCGGGAATGACAGAGAAAAAATACCAGATCCTCGACCGTCATGCCCGGACTTGATCCGGTCATCGGGTGCGACTGGGCGAGGCCCGTCGCCTGCGGGCTGATCCCCGGATCAAGTCCGGGGATGACGATGGGAGAGAGCAGAGAAACTCTCCGTGCTACTTCCACTTCTGCAAGGTCGTCTCCGCCGCCGCGGTGACGAAGCGGCGGGGGAGGAGGCGCATGGCGAGGCTGGCCAGGTAATTGGTGGGGCCGACCACATGGACGCGGGCATGGCCCAAATGCTGCAAACCTTCGGCGGCGACGCGTTCGGCTTGATGCATGACGGTCATCGACGGCTTTTCGACACCGGCGCGTTCGAAGAAGCGCGTCTCGGTGGCGCCGGGGCAGAGGGCCAGGATGTCGACCGGTTCCGATGACATTTCCTCGGCGAGCGCCTCGGTATAGTTGAGGAGAAACGTCTTGCTGGCGGCATAGGTCGCGAAGGTCGGCATCGGTGCGAAGGCCGCAGCACTCGCCACATTGATGATGCCGCACCTGGTGCCGGATTCCTTTGCATGGCGCAGCATGTCGGGGAGGAGGCCGCGGATGATTTCGACCGGGGCGGCGATATTGACCTGCACCATCTCGGCCTCGTGCGGCTCCATGTTATCGACGACGCGCCCCAAGCGGCCGATGCCGGCATTGTTGATGATAAGGTCGACGCGCGCGATCCCGGCCGCGCCGATTACCGCCTGGCGGCCTTCCGCCGTGGCGAGATCGGCAATGACGGTGCGCACCGGGCGGCCGTTGAGGCCAAGCTCCTGGGCGAGAGCGTTCAAGCGGTCGCGGTCGCGCCCGGTGAGCAGCAAGCCGGTCGCCTTGGGCAGGGCCCGCGCAAAGGCGGCGCCGATGCCGGAGGAGGCACCGGTGATGAGGGCGGTCTGATAGGTCATCGGCACTTTCATGGGCGAATCGCGGAAACGTTTCCGTGACCTTAAGCGATCTTGCGCCACCTTGCCATCGGGGCGCAGTTATGGCACGCAAACGGGCGATCTTCAGGCCCTTTCAGGAAGCTTAACCAATGCCTTCATTCCGCACCCTCGACGATCTCTCTCTCGCCGGCAAGCGCGTGATCGTGCGCTGCGACCTCAACGTGCCGATGCAGGATGGAAAGGTCACCGACGCGACCCGTATCGAGCGTTCGGCGGAGACGCTGAAGGAATTGAGCGGCAAGGGTGCCCGGGTCGTCATCGTCTCGCATTTCGGCCGGCCGAAGGGAAAGCGCGTGCCCGACATGTCGCTGCGGCCGCTGGTGGCACCCCTCGCGCAAGCTCTGGGACGCAAGGTCGCCTTCGCCGAGGATTGCGTGGGCGCGCCCGCCGAGACGGCCGTGGCGGCCCTCAAGGACGGCGATGTGCTGTTGCTGGAGAATTTGCGCTTCCACAACGAGGAGGAAGCCAATGACAAGAATTTCGCCGCCTCGCTGGCCAAGCTCGGCGATCTTTATGTCAACGACGCCTTCTCCTGCGCGCACCGCGCCCATGCCTCGACCGAGGCGATCGCCCATCTGCTGCCCTCGGCCGCCGGCCGGTTGATGCAGGAGGAGCTGGATCATCTCGCCGCGGCGCTGGAGAAGCCGCAGCGCCCGGTGATGGCGCTGGTGGGCGGGGCCAAGGTTTCGACCAAGCTCGACCTCCTCGGCAACCTGGTGGGCAAGGTGGATGCGCTGGTGATCGGCGGCGGCATGGCCAATACCTTTCTCTTCGCGCAAGGGATCGAGGTAGGGAAGTCGCTGGCCGAGCGCGACCTCGCCGATACGGCGCGCGAAATCCTCGCCAAGGCCAAGGCGGCCAAATGCGAGATCGTGCTGCCGGTGGATGCGGTGGTGGCGGCCGAGTTCAAGGCGGGTGCCGCCAGCGAGACGATCGACGTGCGCAACGTGCCAGCCGACAGGATGATTTTGGATGTGGGGCCGAAATCCGTGGCCCTCATCAACCAGAAGCTGGCCGAAGCCAAGACCCTGGTCTGGAACGGGCCGCTGGGTGCCTTTGAGACGCCGCCTTTCGACCAGGGCACAATCGCGGTCGCCAAACAAGCGGCCTTGCTGTCGAAAGCGAAGAAGCTGCTCTCGGTGGCGGGTGGTGGCGATACCGTGGCGGCGCTGGCTCATGCCGGGGCGGAAGCGGATTTCTCCTATATCTCGACCGCGGGTGGTGCCTTCCTGGAATGGCTGGAAGGCAAGGAACTGCCCGGTGTCACCGCCCTGAAGAAGTAAGGCTTCAGAAGCCGAGCCAGTTCACCGCGATCAGCCAGGCGGCACCGGCGGTCACCCCCAGGGTGATCGAGCGGCGGCAGAGAAAATAGACGAGGATGGCGATGCCGGCGGCGGAGAGCCGCATCCAGAGCGCGGTTTCGGCAAGCGACCCTTGCGGGGCCACGATGAGGCGCGCGATGAGACCGGCCAGCAGCGCATAGGCGACCGCCGCGATCCAGCGCATCAATTTCGAATTGGGATCGATGCGGCCGGAAAGAGCGACGCCTGCCGCGCGCCAGGCATAGGTGACGACGGCGCCCACCAGGAGGAACCACCAAGCGGAGGCCATCAGTGGCGCCCCTGCTCGACAATGAGGAAGGCGATGCTGCCGCCGATGAGGCCGGTCGCGAGCAGGCCCCAATCGGGACTGACCATGTGAAGGATCGGGCCGGTGACGGCACCGATAACGAGGGCGAGGCCGCGTTCCTTGCGCGCGAGATCGGCCACGAAGAGCAGCATGAAATAAAGCGGGTTGAGGAAGACGAGGCCCAGCGTCACCGGCGCCGGCAGGATGCCCACCAGGAAGAAGCCGAGCGCGGTCGCCAGGACCGTGGCCGCCCAGATGACGCAGGTGAAGCCCAGGAAATAGGACAGTCGCTGGGGCGGCGGCATGTCCGGGCAATGCTGCATGGCATTGGCCCAGCCGGTCAAAGCGATGAAATGCGCGCTCAAGTAATGGGCAAGGCGCGGCTTTGCCTGCGTTTCGCCCGCCCGCAGGATGGGCAGCAGCACCACGACCATGGGGAGGAGGCGCGCATTGGCGAGGCCCACGGCGATGGCGGCGGCGATGAGCGAACCGCCGGCCGCGAAGATCTCCACGAGCGCGATCTGGCCGGGAAGCGCCCAGCCGGCCACGGTCGAGGCAAGGCCTTGCCACAGATTGAAACCGGCCTGGTGCACGAAGGCACCGAAGCCCATATAACTGGCACCCAGGACAAGGGCCGGCGTGCCGATGGCCGCCCGCATGCCGGCCAGGCGCGCGCCGGATGGCGAGCCGTAATCATGGGCCCAATTCTGTGGTGTCATCGGCGCAATCAATGCTCTTTCAATCAGTGTCATGGCCCGATTTAGTCGGGCCATCCACGAGTTTCAGTGAGACTGAAGAAAGTAACTCGTGGATCCCCCGGCCAAGCCGGGGGATGACAGTTTTAGGTATGCAAATCGTGTCATCTCGCCCGCACCATAAGGACGGGCGCTTGCGGCGTCATCCACCTTAGGCCACAGTTGAGCCATGCCGGAAACGCAGACGAAGAACCCCAGTTTCGAGACCCGCATCCCCGAGGGCGACAACCTCCACCGGCAGGTCTGCAGCGATTGCGGCTTCGTCGCCTATGAAAATCCCAAGGTCGTCGTGGGGGCGGTCGTCACCCATGGCGACCTCATCCTGCTGTGCCGGCGCGCGATCAATCCCCGGAGCGGCTTCTGGACCCTGCCCGCGGGCTATATGGAGCTTCATGAAAGCGCCGAGGCCGGGGCGATGCGCGAGGCCTGGGAAGAGGCCCGCGCGAAAATCGCCATCGATGCGCTGTTGGGCGCCTATACCATCCCGCGCCTTTCCCAGGTGCAGCTCATCTACCGCGCCCGCCTCACCGATCCCGCGATCAGCGCCGGGCCGGAGAGCCTGGACGTGGGCCTCTTCGCCTGGGCGGACATTCCCTGGGACGATCTTGCCTTTCCATCGGTGCGCTGGGCATTGACACATTTCAATGAGGTGAAGGACCGGACGCATTTCCCGGCCTTCAGCAACCCGCCCGGCGAAACCGGCGATCACTGAATGCGGGACGATATTCTCTGCTGGCGGGTCGAGGAAGCCTGTCGCCGGGCCTGGCCCGCCCATGAGGAGAGCGAGCGCGGCGATTGGCGCCTGCGTTTCAACCATGGCCTTAGCCGCCGCGCCAATTCCGCCAACCCGATCCGTGTCACCGGCGGCGATATCGGCGGCGTGATCGATTGGGTAGAGATGGAATGCGCTGCGCGCGGGCAGCGGTCGATCTTTCGTGTACCAGGCCTCATCGATTCCGACATCGACCGGCAATTGGCGGCGCGCGGCTATGCGATCGAAGCCGAAAGCAACACGCTCTATGCTGAGCTTTTCCCGATGCCGATGCGGCGCGATCCGGATGTCGTTATCCTAGACCGGCCCAATGATGCCTGGACCAAGGCGATGGGGTCGCTGCAGCAATGGAATGCAGCGCGCCTTGCCCATTACCGCGCCACCATCGAGCGGATCACGATGCCCGCCGGCTTCATGGCCCTTTCCATCGGCGGCAGGATCGCCGCCATGGCCTATGGCGCGATCCACGACGACATCGTCTGCCTGGAATCGGTCGTCACGGATTCCGCGCGGCGGCGACAGGGCCATGGCCAGCGATTGCTGGGCGCCCTCCTCGCCTGGGCGATCGGCATGGGTGCGCGCATTGCCTGCCTGCAGGTTGAGGCCAACAATGCGCCCGCTTTGGCGCTCTATCGGCAGATGGGCTTCATCCGCGATCTCTATCCCTACCGGTATCGGGTGAAAGGATAGGCTATTCAGGTTGTCATCCTCCGCGAAGGCGGAGGATCCACGACTTGCTTTCTCTTAGTCACATACAAACTCGTGGATGGTCCGCCCAGCCGACGCATGTCGGCCTTCGCCGACAAGGCGCGGACCATGACAAGTTGTTGTTGACTGCTCTAGATCGCGCGGACGCGTTCGATGAAGCTGTTGACGGCGCTGTTGAGCGTGCTGGATTTCTGGCCGAGCTCGGCCGCCGCCCCCAGGACCTGACCCGCGGCGCGCCCGGTCTCGCCCGCCGCTTCAGTGACGCCGACGATATTGCCGGTGACTTCCGTGGTGCCCTGGCTGGCCTGCTGGACATTGCGCGCAATCTCGGAGGTGGCGGCCGATTGCTCCTCGACCGCCGCGGCGATGGTGGTGGAGATATGGCTGATCTCTTCGATCACCTTGGTGATGCCCCGGATCGCCGCCACGGATTGTTCGGTGGCGATCTGGATTTCGGCGATCTTGGCGCCGATCTCCTCGGTCGCCTTGCCGGTCTGGCTGGCGAGGTTCTTCACTTCCGAAGCCACCACTGCAAAGCCCTTGCCGGCATCGCCGGCCCGGGCCGCCTCGATCGTCGCATTGAGGGCAAGGAGATTGGTCTGGCTGGCGATCTCGGTAATGAGGCTGACGACATCCCCGATCGCCTGGGCCGAGGTGGCAAGGCCCTGGACCTGGCTGTTGGTCCGGGCCGCTTCCTCGACCGCGCGCTGGGCGATCGAGGTGGATTGGCTGACCTGGCGGCCGATCTCGCTGATCGAGGAAGTTAACTCCTCGGTCGCGGCGGCGACGGTCTGCACATTGGCCGTGGTCTGTTCCGCGGCGGCGGCGACCGCGTTGGATTGCTGGTTGGTTTCCTCGGCGGTTTTCGACATGGATTGGGCGGAGGATTGCAGTTCCGCCGCCGCGTTCGAAAGCGATCCCACCAACTCGCCCACTTGGCCTTCAAAGGATTTGATCAGCCCGTCCAGTTCCTGGGCGCGTTGAATTTTGGCGGCGGCATCGGCCTTCTGCGCGGCATCGGCTTGGCGCTGGGCCAGAAGGGCATCCTTGAACACGACCACGTTCCGGGCCATGTCGCCGATTTCATCGCGGTTCTGCTGGGCCGGGATCTCGATTTCGAGATTGCCCTTGGCAAGTTCGCTCATGGTCGCCGTCATGTTGCGCACCGGATGCGTGATGCTGCGGCCGATCGCCCAGGAAATGAGGATGCCGAAGAGGACAACGGCAATGGCGACCGCGATCATGATGGTGGTGGCAGTGGTGATGGCACCCATCAGATCGGCATTCACCGATTCCATCGAGGCCATCTGCGAATTGACCGTGGCGTTCGACACTTCGGCAAAACGTTCCGCGAGCGGTGCCATCTTGTCGTTCATCAGCGCATTGACTGCGGCGACATGTTCGGCGAGAGCGATGAGCGAAGCACCATATTCCTGCATCACCTTCGACGCATTGGCGACCTGCGTGCGGTGGCCGGGAGCGGCCAGTTTCTGCTGCAGGATGTCGACCTGCAATTTCAGCCCGGTAAGATTGTTCTTGGCGAGATCGATCATCTTCGCATCGCCCGTGGCGACATAACGCGAGGCGCCGACGCGGGCCATCAGCAGCTTCTCCATCGCCACGCCGGCATGGGCGGCACCGATGAAATCGCCATTGGCGAGGGCGTCGGCCAGCACGGCGGACATGGTCTTGCTGGCCTTCTGTCCCTGTGGCGCCAGACGCTCATTCTCAACGATATCCCGTTCGGCCTTCGCGGCGACAACAGCGTCGAAGGCGGCGGCATATTGATCGACCAATTGTGCCATTTCCTCGAACAGCACCTTGCGTTCGGCGGATTTTGTGTTGGCGACGCGCTGCTCCACGTCGCTCTTCAGCAAGCCGATCAATTCCCGGGCACGCTCACCCGCCTCGGCATTGTTCTCGCGCATGAAGCTCAGCACATTGCGCCTGAGATCGACGACGTTCCGGTCGATCTTCTGGACCGACAGCGTGTTGGTCGAGATCCGTGCGTATTCATCGATGCTGCCGCGAATATCCCGCAGCGAGAGAAGACTGAACAGGATGAAGGCGACCAGGATGGCGAGAATGGCACCAAAGCCCAGGCCGATGCGCCCGCTGACCTTGAAGCGACCGAGAAGTGACTGAAACATGCGAAGGCCCCCAAACCGTGCTGTTCTTTTTACTTGCCTGAACCGAGCGGCCTCTGCGCGAGGCGCGCTTCCCCTCAACTCAACTCTGCCAAAAATCTCCGAATGATTGGTTAAGGCAGCTTATGCAGAAACGGAAACGCCGCGCCCGGACGAGGGCGCGGCGTTGGAACGAGAACACAGCGGAGATCAGATCGCGCGCACTTGCTCGATGAAGCGGCTGACTTCGCTGTTGAGAACGTTGGAATGCTGCCCGAGTTCGGTCGCCGCCCCCAGTACCTGGCCGGCGGCGCGGCCGGTTTCATCGGCGGCCTGCGTTACCCCGGCAATGTTGCCGGAGACGTCGCTGGTGCCCTGGCTGGCCTGTTGCACGTTGCGCGCGATCTCGGAGGTGGCCGCCGATTGCTGTTCGACCGCCGCCGCGATGGTGGTGGAGATATGGCTGATTTCCTCGATCACCTTGGCGATGTTCTGGATGGCACTCACCGAATTTTCAGTGGCGTGCTGGATCTCGGTCACCTTGGCACTGATTTCCTCGGTCGCCTTGGCGGTCTGGGAAGCGAGGTTCTTCACTTCCGACGCCACCACCGCGAAGCCCTTGCCGGCCTCGCCGGCCCGGGCCGCCTCGATCGTCGCATTCAAGGCGAGAAGGTTGGTCTGCGAGGCGATCTCGCTGATGAGGCGCACCACGTCGCCGATCGCCTGAGCCGAGGTCGCCAAGCCCTGGACCTGGGTGTTGGTCTTGGCCGCCTCCTCCACCGCGCGCTGGGCGATCGAGGTGGACTGGCTGACCTGGCGGCCGATCTCGCTGATCGAGGAGGTGAGCTCCTCGGTCGCGGCCGCCACGGTCTGGACGTTCGCCGTCGCCTGCTCCGCGGCGGTCGCCACGGCATTCGATTGCTGGTTGGTCTGTTCGGCCGTCGTCGACATGGTCTGGGCGGAGGATTGCAATTCACCCGAGGCGGTCGAGAGGGTGTGAACCAATTCGCCGACCTTGGTCTCGAAGCCAGCGATGAGCTGTTCCAGCGCCTGGGCGCGCTGCAATTTTGCCGCCGCGTCGGCTTTCTGCGCGGCATCGGCCTGGCGCTGAGCGACGAGCGCGTCCTTGAAGACCACCACGGTCCGCGCCATGTCGCCCACTTCGTCGCGGTTTTCCTGGGCCGGAATCTCGACATCGAGATTGCCGCCGGCCAGTTCGCCCATCGTCGCCGTCATGTTGCGCACCGGGCGCGAGATCGAGCGGCCGATGATGACGGCCGAGAGAATCCCGATCGCCAGCGCCACCACGCCGATCGCCAGCATGAGCTGTGTCGCACGGTCGACCGAGATTGTGGCGCTCGCCTCGACATCGTTCATATAGGCTTGTTGCGACTGGGTGATCGCGGTCGCAAGTTCGCCGAAACGCTGCGAGGTATTGGCGATATCGTTGGCGACCAGCGTGTCGAGGGCCGTGGCCGCCGCCGCGAGATCCTTCAGCACCATGGAATAACGCTGCATGGTCTGGGCCGCTTCCTGGGCGAGGCGCCGATGCTCCTGGACGGTGAGGCGGCTCTGCATGCCGCTGATACTGGCGTTGAAGATCATTACCTGTTTCGACGCGGTCGCGATGAAATCCGGATTCTTGGTCGAGATGTAGCGTTCGGCGGCGAGGCGCGTCGCCATCAGGCGTTCCATCACCTGGCCGGCATAGGCGGCCACCTGGAAATTGTTGGTATTGATCGCATCGGCGACGATATCGGCGATGTTTTTGTGACCCTTGCCGCCCAATTCGGTCAGATCCTCATTCATCAGCCAGTCGCGCTCGTCCTTCAACGCCACCGCCTGGTCGAGAATGCCGATATAGCTGTCGCTGAGCTGCAGCATTTCGTCATAGGTCTGGCGGCGCTCCTCGGAGGTGGTCACCTTGCTGCGCTCGGCCAGATCCTCCTTGAGAGCCGCCAGGATCTTGCGGGCGTTCTCCAGATCCTCGGGGCGGCCGTCGCGCAGGAAATCGGTGACGTTGCGGCGCAGGGTCTGGACCTCGCGGTCAATCTGCTGGGTTTCGATGGCGCTTTTGGCCATGAAGGCAAAATCGCCGAGGCTGGATTTCGACCCGGTGAGGGCGCTGTAGCCGAAGCCGAGCACCACGACCAGAGCGGCCAGGATGATTCCGAAGCCAAAGGTGATCCGGCTGCCGATGCGCAGACGGGCCAGGGTCGATTGCAGCATGCCGATATCCCTAAAATCTCGTGAGGTCATGGGGTGCCGCGAGAGAAGCGGCAAATATGATTTTTTTCAGGAAAGTCTAAAGAAGAGGTTACCATTAGGACCGAAGGCGCACATTTCCTTGTGCCGATAGGATGTATGGTCAGTATCCGCGCGCGCGTTCGACCACGTTTTCGAGGGGTCGACCGCCCTCGAAGGCCACGATCTGGCGCCAGACTTCCCCAAGACCGGTGCCTGGATCGGTATCGCTGGCATTGTGCGGGGTGACGAAGATGCGGGGATGCGCCCAAAAAGGATGGTCCCCGGGCAGGGGCTCGGTGGCGAAGACATCCAGGCTGGCCGCCGCCAATTGCCCCGAATTGAGCGCCGGGATGAGATCGGCCTCGACCAGATGCCCGCCGCGCCCGGCATTGATGAGGGCCGCCCCCGGCGCCAATTGCGCAAAGAGCCCGGCATTGAGGATGCCGGCGGTCTGGGGCGTCAGCGGCAGAAGGCAAACCAGGATCTCGAGATCCTTGAGGAAAGCGGGGAGTTCCGCCGTTCCGGCGAAGCTGGCGATGCCGGGGAGGTCCTTGCGGCTTTGCGACCAGCCCCGGATTTGGAAATCGAAGCTCAAAAGCTGACGCGCCGCCGCCTGGCCCAGATTGCCGAGGCCGAGAATACCCACCTTCCGGTCCCAGGCCGCCGGATACCAATGCGGCGCCCAGCGCCCCTCGCGCGCGGCCTCCTCCAATTCCCAGAAGCGGCGGTGATGGCGCAGCACCTGCCACAGAACGTAATCCGCCATCCCCTGGGTGAGGCCGGGTTCCACCATGCGCACGATCGGCACATGGGCCGGAATTTCCGGATTGGCCAGATGCCGCTCGACGCCCGCGCCGAAGCTGAAGACGGCCTTTAAATTCGGCATCGCGGGGAGGAGCCCCGGCACCGGCCGCCACAGCATCAGATAGCGGAAGCGGCTGGGATCGAGGCCCGGCCGATAGAGGACAAGATCGAGATCCGGGAGCGAAGCCGCGGCCTTGACCCAGATATCGTTATATTCGTCGGCGCCGGCGAAGAGGAGCTGGACCCGGCTCATTGATGCACCACATTGGCCGCGGCCACTTCGTGATGGATCGCCGCTGCCAGCAAGGCCTGGGTATAGGGCGCCTGGGGTGCATTGAAGATCCGTTCGGCCGGTCCCTCTTCCACCATTTTGCCGCCCTTCAACACCAGAACCCGATGCGCCATCGCCCGAATCACCCTCAGATCGTGAGAGATGAAGAGATAGCCAAGACCGTGGCGCCGTTGCAAGCCGCGCAGCAAATCGACGATCTGGGCCTGGACCGACATGTCGAGAGCGGAGGTGGGTTCGTCGAGCACGATCAATTTCGGTTTCAGGATCAGGGCGCGGGCGATGGCGATGCGCTGGCGTTGGCCACCGGAAAATTCGTGCGGATAGCGGTGCCGGGTTTCGGGATCGAGGCCGGTTTCGGTCAAGGCCTCGATCACCAGGCGCTCGCGCGCGTCTTCATCCGCGCCAAGATTATGGATGCCGAGGCCCTCGCTGACGATTTCGCCGATCGAGAGACGCGGCGAGAGCGAGCCGAAGGGATCCTGGAAGACGATCTGCATCTCGCGCCTGAGCGGCCGCATCTCGCCCCGGTCGAGGCCGTCGATGCGGCGGCCATCGAAAGTGATGCGCCCCTCGCTGTTGATGAGCCGCAGAAGCGCCAGACCAAGGGTCGTCTTGCCGGAGCCGGATTCGCCGACGATGCCGAGGGTCTCGCCGGCGCGTAAAGTCACCGAGACATCGACCAAAGCGGGCACGTGACCCACCACCCGGCGGAAAACGCCGCGCTTGATCGGGAAGAGGACCGAGAGGTTTTCGGTCCGGACCAGTTCCGGCGCATCGGCGAGGAGCGGTTCGGCGATGCCCTTGGGCTCGGCCGCCAGGAGATGGCGCGTATAGTCGTGCTGCGGGTCTGCGAAGACTTCCGCCGTATCGCCCTGTTCGACCACCAGGCCCTGGCGCATGACGACCACGCGGCCGGCGAACTTCCGCACAACGCCGAGATCATGGGTGATCAGCAGAATCGCCATGCCGAGACGTTGCTGCAGATCCCGAAGCAGGTTGAGAATCTGGGCCTGGATCGTGACGTCGAGCGCCGTCGTCGGCTCGTCGGCGATGAGGAGGTCGGGTTCGTTGGCCAAGGCCATGGCGATCATCACGCGCTGGCGCTGGCCGCCGGAAAGTTCGTGCGGGAAGGCGCCGAGCTTTTGTTCCGCGTCATCGATCTGGACCAGTTCCAGCAATTCGCGCGCCCGCGCCCGCGCCGCTTCGGCGCCGACCGGCTTGTGAAGCTGGATGTTTTCGACGATCTGCCGTTCGATCCGGTGCAGCGGATTGAGCGACAGCGTGGGTTCTTGGAAGATCATCGCGATGCGGTCGCCGCGGATCTGCCGCAGGCGCGCCGGGCTGGCCTGCATCAGATCCTCGGCCGTCCGGCCGTCGCCGCTGAACCGCACGGCGCCATCGGGATGCGAAGCGACGGGATAGGGCAGCAGGCGCATGATGGAGAGGGCGGTCACCGATTTCCCGGAGCCGGATTCGCCCACCAGCGCCAGGGTCTCGCCCCTGTTGATGTGGAGATCCACGTCTTCGACCACCACATGGCCGTCGAAGGCCACTGAAAGGTTCTCGATTTCGAGCAACGGCAGCGTCATCGGTGCTGCCCCTTGCGGGGATCGAAGGCATCGCGCACCGCCTCGCCCACGAAGATGAGCAGCGTCAGCATGGTGCCGATCACGAAGAAACCGGTGAAACCGAGCCAGGGGGCCTGCAGATTCTCCTTGCCCTGGGAGAGCAGCTCGCCAAGCGAGGGCGAGCCCGGCGGCAGACCGAAGCCGAGGAAATCGAGCGAGGTCAGCGCCGTCACCGACCCGCTCAAGGTAAAGGGCAGGAAGGTCAATGTCGCCACCATGGCATTGGGCAGCATGTGGCGGATCATGATCTGCCAATCGCCCGATCCCAGCGCCTTGGCGGCACGCACATATTCCAGATTGCGCGCGCGCAGAAACTCGGCGCGCACCACGCTGATCGGCCAGGTCCAGGAGAAAATCAGCAGCAAGCCGAGCAGCGTCCAGAAACCGGGCACAATCACGGCAGCGACGATGATGAGGATGAAGAGGGTCGGCAGGCTGCTCCAGATTTCCAGAAAACGCTGGGCGATGAGGTCGGTCAGGCCGCCAAAATAACCCTGCACGGCACCGGCCAGCACGCCGATCACGGTGCTGACGATGGTGAGTGCCAGACCGAACAGGACCGAGATGCGGAAGCCATAGATGACGCGGGCGAGAACATCGCGCGCCTGGTCGTCGGTGCCCAGCCAATTAATTCCGTCGGGCGGTGTGGGTGCCGGGCCGGGCAGATTTTGCACCACCGTGTCATAGGAGAAGGGAATCGGCGGCGAGACCATCCAGCCACCGCCCTCCATGATGCGGGCGATGAGGGCGGGGTCGCTAAAATCGGCCCGCAAGCCGGCGATCCCACCGAAGACCTCTTCGCCGTATTCGTGGAAGACCGGCCAATAGATCTCGTCCTGATAGGAGACGACGATCGGCCGGTCATTGGCGATGAATTCGGCCGGCAGGCTGATGAAGAAGAAGACCAGGAAGAAGATCAGTGACCAGAAGCCGCGCCGATTGGCGGCGAAATTGCGCCACCGCCGTGCGGTGAGGGGCGTTACCTTGAAGCCGAGGATGCGGCGGGTATTCATATCTCGCGCGCCTCGAAATCGATGCGCGGATCGACCAGCATGTAAGTGATATCGCCGATGAGGCCGAGGAGCAGGCCCAGCAGCGTGAAGATATAGAGCGTGCCGAAGAGCACCGGATAGTCGCGGTTGATGGCCGCTTCCCAGCCCAATAGGCCGATGCCGTCCAGCGAGAAGATGATCTCGGTGAGGAGCGCCCCGGTAAAGAGAATGCCGACGAAGGCCGCGGGAAAGCCCGCGATGACGATCAGCATCGCATTCCGGAAGACATGGCCGTAGAGAACGCGTTGCTCGGAAAGGCCTTTGGCCCGGGCCGTGGTCACATATTGCAGATTGATCTGATCGAGGAAGGAATTCTTGGTCAGCATGGTGAGGCTGGCGAAACTGCCGATCACCAGCGAGGTGATGGGCAGGACCATGTGCCAGAGATAATCCGTGATCTTGGCCGTCCAGGAAAAGTTGTCCCAGTTTTCGGACACCAAACCGCCGATCGGAAAGATCGACCAGTAAGTTCCGCCGGCAAACAGCACCACCAGGAAAATGGCAAAGAGAAATCCCGGGATGGCACTGCCGATGATGATCACCGTGCTGGTCCAGAAATCGAAGGGTGTCCCGTCGCGCGAGGCCTTGGCGATCCCCAGCGGGATCGAGATGCCGTAGATCAGGAGGGCGGTCCAGATTCCGAGCGAGATCGAGACGGGTAATTTGTCGCCGATGAGATCGATCACCGAGCGGCTTTTGAAGAAGGAATTCCCGAAATCGAAAGTGACATAGCTCTTCATCATCAGCCAGAAGCGTTCATGCATCGGCTTGTCGAAGCCGTACATGCGCTCGATCTCGGCGATGAATTTGGCGTCGAGACCACGGGCGCCGCGATATTGGCTGTTGCCGCTGCCGGCGCCGATATTGTCCTGGGAGCCCAGGACCTCCTGGCCACCACCGGTGACGCGCGCGGTGGAATCGAGCGCGGTTCCCTGCAATTCGGCGATAGTCTGTTCGACCGGTCCACCCGGGGCCAATTGGATGACGATGAAATTGATCACCATGATCCCGAACAAAGTCGGGATCATCAGCAGCAGACGCCGGATGATATAGGCGATCATGACGTCACCTGCTGCATCCGGCGCGCGATCACGTCGCTTTCTTCCGCCGCAGGAAGCCCACCACGACGATCAGTGCCACAAGAGCACCGCCGCCATAGAGCAGATACTTGACCGGGGAAGCGCCACGGTCTTCGGGCGCCGCGGCTTCCTCAGCCGGCGCTTCCGGTGCCGCGGCGGCGTCCGAGTCTGCGGCCGGTGCCGCCGCCTTGAGCTTGGCGGCAAGGGCCGCTTCCTTGGCGGGATCGATCCACCAGGCACCAAGGCCGACGCCATAAGTGGGTTCGGGCAGCTTTTCGGGGCGACCGAACTTGTCCCAATAGGCGATGCGCACCGCGCCCAGATGCCAATTCGGCACGACGTAGTAATTCCATTGCAGAATCCGGTCGAGGGCTTGGCAATAGGTGATGAGTTCGGCGCGTGTAGGAGCCGCGATCAGGCGCTCGACGAGATCGTCGATAACGGGATCCTTGAGCCCGATCTCGTTGCGCCCGCCGGGAAGATCGGCGGCGGCGGAACTCCAGAAATCCCGCTGCTCGTTACCCGGCGAGAGCGATTGCGGAATCACCGTCGAGATCAAATCGAAATCGTAATTCTCGTTGCGCTCCTGATATTGCGACGGATCGACCGACCGCAAGGTGAGCTTGATGCCGAGACGATCGAGGGATTTGGCATAGGGCTGCACGACTCGTTCGAAGAGATCGCCGGCCTGCAGCAGGAACTCGATTTCAAAGGGCTTGCCATCCTTGACCCGGTGGCCGTTCTCCAGCTTCCAGCCGGCTGCGTCCAGCAATTGCGCCGCTTCGGCGAGATTGTCGCGATTGCTGCCGGAACCATCGCTTTTGGGCGGCTGGTATTCGGTGGTGAAGACCTCGTCCGGAATCTTGCCGCGCAGGGGCTCCAGGATCTTCAGTTCCTCGGGCGAGGGCAGACCCTTGGCTTCCATCGGCGAGTTCTGGAAATAGCTGCGCGTGCGCTTGTAATGCCCGAAGAACAGCGTCTTGTTGGACCATTCGAAATCGAAAGCGAGGATCATCGCCTGGCGCACGCGCTTGTCCTGGAAAATGGGCCGGCGCAGATTGAGGACGAAACCCTGCATGCCTTGCGGGTTGTCGGTTTCGATCTGCTCCATCTTGAAGCGGCCATCGCGCAGGGCGGGAGAGTCGTAACCGGTTGCCCATTGCTTGGCAGAATTCTCGGCGCGGAGATCGAAGGCGCCGGATTTGAAGGCCTCCAAGGTCACCGTGGGATCGCGGTAGTAATCCGTGCGCACGAGATCGAAATTGTCGGTGCCGATATTGACCGGCAGATCCTTGCCCCAGTAATCCGGCACGCGCTCCATGGTGATCGAGCGGCCGGCCTCGAAGCTCTTCACCTTGTAGGGGCCGCTGCCCAAAGGAATGTCGAGCGAGGGTTCCTCGAAATTGCGCCCCTCCCAGTAATGTTTGGGGAGGACCGGCAACTGGCCCATGATCACGGGCAATTCGCGGTTGTTGCTGCTGGCGAAGGTGAACTTCACCTTCCGCGGCGAGAGAATTTCGGCCTTTTCGACATTGGCGTAGTAGTAGCGATAGAAGGGCGCCCCTTTCTCCTTCAGGCTGTTGAAGGAGAAGACGACGTCATCGGCCGTGATCGGCTTGCCGTCATGCCAGCGCGCCTCGGCACGCAGGTTGAAGACGATCCAGGAATTGTCGGGCGCCACCTCCATCGTTTCGGCGATGAGGCCGTATTCGCTCAAGCTGTCGTCATCGACCTGCATCGTCAGGCGCTCGACAAGGCCGGTCAGCGCCGCGGGATCGCCGCGCACGATGAATTCGTTGAAGCTGTCGAAACCGCCGATCGCCCCGTAGCGAATACTGCCGCCCTTGGGGGCGTCGGGATTGACGTAATCGAGATGCTTGAAATCGGGGCCGTATTTAGGGGCATCGCCCAGAGTAAGGGCGTGAGTCGTTTCACCGGATTGGGCGGCGGCGAGACCGGGGAGGGCGAGGCCAAGGACAAGAGTGGCGGCGACCAGCAACGACTTCATGAGCGGCTTTTCCCTGTTTCACACGGCTTCTTGCCCCAGAGCATATAGGAAGCCAGCCGCGGCTGGGAAGCGCCCCGGCGGCGAAAAAGCTGATAGGATAAAGAGATACCGGCCGATTCAGCCGTTCAGCAGGGCAATCGCCTGATCGAGCACGCGGCGGTCGCCGGCCGCCACCGCCTGATCGCCGGAATGGATGTCGAGGGCCCTGCCCTGCCAATCGGTAATGAAGGCGCCGGCCCCTTCGAGGACCGGGACCAGGGCCATGAAATCGTAGAGGCCGAGATTGCGTTCGACCACGAGATCGAGGAAGCCGCTGGCCACCACGCCGTATTGATAACAATCGCCACCGAAGGTCTGCGATTTCGTGGCCGTGGTGAGGGCATCGAGATGGCGGCGGAACGGGCCTTCGAACATCAGCGGCAGGGCGCAGGAGAAATAGGCATCCTTCAAGGCCGCACAGGCGCGCGGGCGGGCCGCTTCGCCGTTGAGCGTGGTCGGATGACCCGCAGCGCCCAGCCAGGTATCGCCCAGGATCGGCATGTCGATGATGCCGAGGATCGGCTTTCCGCCCTGGGCCAGCGCGATGAGGGTGCCGAACATCGGCCGGCCGGTGATGAAGGCGCGGGTGCCGTCCAGGGGATCGAGCACCCAGACGAATTCCGCGTCCGCGCGCTCAGACCCGAATTCTTCGCCGATGATGCCGTGATCGGGAAAGGCCTTGGCAATGGCCGCGCGCAGGGCCGCCTCGCATTCGCGATCGGCCTGCGTCACCGGGCTTTCATCGCTCTTGTCGAGGATCTCGACCCTGGTGCGGTAATAGCGCCGCAGGATCGGCCGGCTGATCTCGGTCAGCCCGCGGGCGACCGAGATGAATTCTGAAGCAACCGGCACGAAAGCGGCCGCGTCTTACTGCGGCAGCGCGATGGGCGAATCGGCCTGGTCGCGCAGCCAGCGGATGAGGGCGGCGCGTTCTTCCGGCTTCTTGATGCCGGCAAAGGTCATCTTGGTACCCGGCGCATAGGCCTTGGGATTGGTCAGGAACTTGTCGAGGTGATCGTAATCCCAGGTGATGTTGAGATTGGCAATGACGTCGGAATAGGCGAAGCCTTCCAGATGGGCGCTATGCCCGCCAACCACGTTCCACAGATTGGGACCGACCCGGTTCGGGCCGCCCTTTTCCGAGGTATGGCAGGTCTTGCACTTGGCAAAGGCCTTCTCGCCCAGGGCCGGATCGGCGCTGGCGATCAGCGGCAGGATGTCGACCGGGGCAGCGGCTTCCTGGACCGGCGCGGCGCCGGCGGCCGCTTCGCTGGGCTCGCCGGCCTCGGCGACGGCCGAACCAGAGGGCGTCCCATAAATCATGTGTGTTGCGATGCCGACCGAGAGCGTCAGCAATCCGCCGACCAGGACCGCAGCGGCGATCTTGTTGGCTTCCAAGGACATTCGTCATCCCTCATGGCTTGATCGCTCCGCTTCCGGAGCGTGGCTTTATGACGCCTCAGATCCTGCCAGCTCCGGGACAAACGTACCGGCCCTGCCCACCCCGATCCAAGGCGCCGAACAATTGGCGGTAAAGGGGTCAATTCGGCGCGGAATTTAACCGCTTCCGGTCCCGCTGTCCAATCTCTGAAGCATGCCCCGGCACGGAGGCCCAACGCGACAGGCTTATAAACTCAGGCTTGGTTTCCGGGCACTTAGCGGCATAATGTCGCGCCCTGGCCCGGGCCGGCGCGAAGCCGGGTCGGCAGGCTATACCAGCCATCTCTCCCAATTCGTGCCCGGAATCCCATGTCGCTCCCGCTTTCCCCCGTCATCCTGATCCCCGCCCGCCTGGCCTCGACCCGCCTTCCCGACAAGCCTTTGGCCGATATCCACGGGGCACCGATGATCGTCCATGTCTGGCGCCGGGCGGCCGAGGCGAAACTGGGCCCGGTCTATGTCGCCTGCGCCGAAGAGGCCATTGCCCGGGCCGTCAAGGCGGCGGGCGGCGAGGCCGTCCTTACCGATCCCAACCACCCTTCCGGCTCGGACCGGATCTTCGAGGCTCTGGGCAAGATCGATCCCGCCCGGCGTTTCGATGCGGTCATCAATGTGCAGGGCGATCTCCCCACCATCGATCCGGCCCTCATCCGCCGCGTGCTCGATCCGCTCCAGGATGCCGCCGTCGACATCGCGACCCTCGCCGTCGAGATCACGCGCGAGGAAGAGCGGCATGACCCCAATGTGGTGAAGGCCGTCGCGGCCTTCGGCAAGACAGGCATCGCGCGCGCGCTCTATTTCAGCCGCGCCACCGTGCCAGCCAATCCAGGCCCGCATTATCATCATATCGGTCTCTACGCCTATCGCCGCGCGGCGCTGGAACGCTTCGTCGCTTTGCCGCCGGGCCAGCTCGAGCAGCGCGAGAAGCTGGAGCAATTGCGCGCATTGGAGAACGGCATGCGCATTGACGTGGCGCGCGTTGACACCCTGCCGCTCGGTGTCGATACTCCGGCCGACCTCGACCGCGCCCGCGCCTTGCTGGCCCCCAAATCATAGAGAACATTGTGACCGCTGCCGCCCAGAACGCCATCGCCTTTCAAGGTCTGCCCGGGGCCTATTCCAATCTTGCCTGCCGCGCCGCTTTTCCCGGCATGGTGGCTTTGCCCTGCCCGTCCTTCGAGGACATGTTCGCGACCGTGCATGAAGGGCGGGCGCGTCTCGCCATGGTGCCGATCGAGAATTCGGTCGCGGGCCGTGTCGCCGACATCCATCATCTGCTGCCGGAATCGGGCCTTCATATCATCGGCGAGCATTTCCAGCGGGTGAATCACCAGCTCCTCGGCCTCAGGGGCGCCAAGCTCGGCGATATCAAGACCGCGTCCAGCCATATCCAGGCGCTGAGCCAGTGCCGCAACAATCTGCGCGCGCTCGGCATCAAGCCGGTGGTGCATGCCGATACCGCCGGGGCCGCCGCCGAGATCGCGACCAAGGGCGACAAATCGATGGCGGCCATCGCCTCGACCCTGGCCGCCGAGACCTATGGCCTCGAAATCCTCAAAGGCGACATGGAGGATGCCGAACACAACACCACGCGCTTCGTGGTGATGGCGAAGGAACCGATCGATCCCGATGCGGCGAAGGGACCGATCGTCACCAGCTTCGTCTTCCGCGTGCGGTCGGTGCCGGCGGCGCTCTACAAGGCGCTGGGCGGCTTCGCCACCAATGGCGTCAACATCACCAAGCTGGAGAGCTATATCCTCGACGGGCATTTCAGTTCGGCGCAATTCTATGCCGATATCGACGGCCATCCGGACCAGCGCCCGGTGCGCCTCGCCCTCGAAGAATTGTCGTTCTTCTCGCGCGAGGTCCGCATCCTCGGTGTCTATCCCGCCTCGCCCTTCCGGCAGGGGCAGAACTGAGCCCCCATCTGACTTCTACTTAGTCGGACTGAGAATCTTCGTGACCGTCAAACGCCGTTCCTCGCCGGCGCGGTCGCGGAAGGTGATGGATTGGCCGGCGCTGAGGCCGATGAGAGCCGCGCCGATCGGCGTCAGCACCGAGATCTTCCAGGCGGCGATGTCCTGGTCTTCCGGATAGACCAGGGTTACCTGGCGAACGATCCCTGTGGTGTCGTCGCGGTATTCGAGCGTCGTTCCCATGACAACGACGTCCTGGCCGATTTCATGTTCCGGCTGGATGCGCGCGCGCTCGAGCTCGCGCGTCAGATAATCGCCGACACCGGGCAGGTGCTCGTTGGCAAGCGCGAGATTGCTGAGGCGTTCGTGGTCGCGCTCGGAAATCGTGATGGCAGGCGGATTGGCGTGCCGGGACATGGCAAACACTCCTTGAAACAAAAAGCATATCTGCGCCGCTGTCAGCGGCGCGATTGAGGTGAAAATGAAAACAGACAAGCGCCGGCCCCCGGAATCGGGCGGCGCGATCGATCAGATCACGTGCCGGATCCGGGGCGGATGGCCCGTTTTGGTGCAACCCGCATGAAGCTGGGCGCTATCGGTGATGGATCGTTGAATCATGATGGAGAATAGATAGGCGGGTTGTGCCTGCTGTCAAGGATGGGCTGTCAAGGAGACAGCCGCGAGGTGATCGCCATATCCCGCACAAATGTTCAATCCATGCCGTCGGCGAACGCCTAGATTCCAGCATCGGCGGCAGGAACTGGAAACAAGCGATGTGGGAATTGGTGCTGACACTGGTGCCGTTTGCGATTTCGATGGCGGCGACACCGGGACCCAACAACGTGCTGGTGGCGGCGAGCGCCACGAATTTCGGCCTCAGGCGCACGCTTCCCAGCGTCTTCGGCGTGGTGCTGGGTTTCGGCCTGATGATCCTGCTGGTGGGATTGGGCCTGGGCCAGGTGCTGGAACGTTTTCCGCTGCTGCATACGGGCCTCAAATATGCGGGCGCCGCCTATCTTCTCTATCTCGCCTGGCGCATTGCGAACGCTGGTGGTGGGGCCACGGCCAGCGGTGGCGCAGCCGCGCGCGATACCAGCCGGCCGCCCAGCTTCATCGAAGGGGCCCTCTTTCAATGGGTCAATCCGAAAGCCTGGATCGTGGCACTGGGTGCCATCGCCACCTATACGGTGGCGGAGATAAGCCTCGCTTTGCAGGCCATGGTGATCGCCAGCGTCTTCGTCGTCGTGGCTCTGCCCTCGGTCGGTGCCTGGGCGTTGCTGGGGGCGGGTGCCGCCAGGTTCCTGCAGACGCCCCGGCGCCTGCGTGCCTTCAACCTCGCGATGGCAAGCCTGTTGATTTTCTCGATCGCGACCTTGTTCCTGTGAGGCGACCGCCGACGGCCGCGCGGCGCCGCGCTAGCCCTGACGGCGCCAGCGCTTGACGATCTCGGTAAGGTCCTCGGCCGTGAGCTGATCCTTTTGCCAGGCCGTGGCGAAGGGTGCTGTGCGGCTGTGCGGCTGGTGCTCGTCGGGCAGGCGATCGAAATCGATCCGGGTTGGGAGTGCCACGCCTTCGCCCACCGCGATCGCCTGGCCGTTGCGCAAGGACGGCAGCTCGCTCATCAAACCATGACTTGATTCCGGCAACGCAGCCGCCAGAAATTCCTGGTCCTTCTGGCTGGTCATGCGCAGCGCAAAGATCGTGCTGCATTGAGAAAGCACGGTGGTGGCAAGCTCCGACGGCCGCTGGCTGATGAGACAGAGCGAGACGCCGTATTTGCGGCCTTCCTTGGCGATGCGCGAAAGGGCGCGCTTGGTCGGTTCAAAGCCCGCGCGTTCATCCTCGGGCGCATAGCGGTGCGATTCCTCGCAAACCAGCAGGATGGGTGCCTTCTGTTCGTTCCAGAGCGCAAAATCGAAGCTCATGCGGCAGAGCAGCGAGACGACGACATTGAGAATTTCCGCCGGCACGCCTGAGGTATCGAGCACGGTGACCGGCTTGCCGGCGACGGGGATGCGGAACAGGCGGCCGAGGATCTTCGCCATGCTGTCGCGGGTGATGAGACCCTGCAGCGCAGCGCTGCCGCCGCCACCCGGAAACATGAAGGCAAGGCGACGGTCCTGCTGCATGTGTTGAAAGCGTTCCTTGATGCGGTGATAGGCCGCCATGTCGGCCGGCCGGTCGAGCTTGCCCAAAGCGGCATCGATGATCTTCGCCACGTCGGAAAGACGATAGGGCACCGGCGTGTCGATGGTGATGGCGAGGGCCGCTTCCGCATCGACGGCGACGTTGCGCTTCGCCTCGGTGACGATCTGATTGAGGATGACCGCATCGGCATCGGGCTGGGGCGAGCCGCTGCCGATCACCATCTCGCGCAATTCCTCGAAATTGAGCAGCCAGTAGGGAAGCTCCAGATCCTGCGGCGTCACCACCTCGGTCTGTCCCGGAAAGGCGCTGGCGTATTCGTTGTGGGGATCGAGGATGACGATATGCGCCGCCGGGTGCTGGCCCAGGATCGCGCGCAGAATCGTGGTGATGGCGCAGGATTTGCCGGCACCCGTGGTGCCGAGCACGGCAAAATGCTTGCCCAGGAGTTCCGCCGGCACGATCACCGCGGGGATGCTGGCATCCTGATGGAGCGAACCGATCCGCGCCCCTTCCTCCGCCCGGCCCGGCCGGGTGAAGACGCGCCGGAGATCGTCCTGCGATGCCTGGAGCAGCGGATCGTCGAGGGAGGGATAGGTGGCGACGCCGCGCTGGAAAGTCGCCTTGCCGTTCTGCCGGAGATCGATCTCGCCCACCACTTCAAGTTCGACCCGACGCAGCCCGCCGCCTTCGGCCCCCGGATTGTCGATGGCAAGTCCGGTGACAAAACCGAAGACAATGGAATTGGCCGTGGCGATCTTGATCAACTCGCCCACCCGCGGCGTCCGCTGGGCAACCGCGCCATCGAGAAGGCCGACGATGCGCGTGCCGGAAACGGCGATCACTCGACCGAAACGGGTGGTGGAATCCGTGGTCATGGAATCGGAAGTCATCACGTTCATGGCTGGCTATCCGCTCATTCTACCGGAAGGCCTCTTTGTCGTAACCCTTTGTCGGCAAAGCCACAACCTTATGTATTTAGGCATTATTTTCATAAAACACACAATGTTGTGCTTGCTGCAATGCGGTGTTATCAGCCGCGACATTGCAACAGGAATGAATACCGATCACCCCAATGGCCCGCCCCGCGCCCGACAATCGCAGCCTCAAGAATTTGCGCCTCACGCGCGAAGCCTTGCAAAAGCTTGCCAAATTGCATGTCGATTGGGTTGTGGGCCGGCCCATCGGCAAAAGGGCGATCCTGGAGAATTGCGATCTCCGCGGCCTCGATTTCAGCCACCTGAATTTCAGCGATGCGGTCTTCCTCAATTGCCGCTTCGACGGCGGCGAGGGACGCGGCGTCAAATTCGTCGGCGCCGTCCTGCGCGGGTCGAATTTCGACCGGGCCGATTTGACCAGTGCTGATTTCCAGCGGGCCGATCTCCGCAGCGTCTCGTTCCAGGACGCCAATATGGTGGATGCGAGCCTCGGCCGTTCCGACATTCGCCAGGACATCCACAGCGAAGGGGCAAGCTCGTTCAAGGGGGCCGTGCTGACCCGCGCCAATTTCGCCGATTCGAAATTGAAGAATGCCGATTTCTCCGGTGCCATCCTGGCCAAGACGAATCTTACCAACGCGGATCTGCGCGGTGCCTCGTTCCGTCATGCCGAGATGAACGAGGCGGTGATCAACGGGGCGCTGCTGGTGGACAGCGATTTCTCCGGCGCGGTGATCGACAAGGGCCTTGAAGGCAAGCTGGGCCTGGCTTGCGCCACGGTGACAAAGCTGAAAACGCTGGATGCCGGTCGTCTGGAGAAGATCCTGGCCGAGCATGAACGCTGGGTGCTGTCGCAAGGCGCCGAAGGGATGCGCGCCAATTTCGCCGGCCTCGATCTCACCGGTACCGATTTTTCGGGCCGCAATCTGGCGCTCGCCGATTTCAGCGGCGCGAAGCTCGCCGAGGCATGTTTCGACGGTGCCAGCCTGATGGCCGCGGTGTTCCAGAAAGCCAATATGCTGCGCGCCAAACTGTCGGCTGCGGATCTCCGCGGCGCCGATTTTCGCGAAGCGCATCAGCGCGATCTCGATCTCACCGATTCCAGGATCGGCGACCTTCCCGGCGTCGCCCTGAAGACGCGCGGCCTCGCGGCCTGATTACAGCCTGACCCAATCCTCGATCAGGCGACGCGAGATCGAATCCGCGCGCGGCAGGCGGAAATCATCGTTCTCGGGTGAATTGAGCAGATCGAGCCGGGTCATCCAGCGCGCGGCCTCGATCTCGCCATCCTGCAGATGGAAATCCTCGCTCTCGGCCTCGGCGGTGAAGCCCAGCATCAGCGAAGCCGGGAACGGCCAAGGCTGCGAGGCGAAATAGCGCACGTTGTGCACACGCAGGCCCACTTCCTCATAGACCTCGCGGATGACCGCATCTTCCAGGCTTTCCCCGGGCTCGACGAAACCGGCGAGGACCGAATGCATGCCGGGGGCCCACATCGTCTGGCGCGCCATCAGGATCTTGTTGCCGCAGGTGACGCGCATGATGACCGCGGGATCGGTGCGCGGGAATTGCACGGTCGAGCAATCGTGATTGGTGCATTGTCGCTGATGCCCGGCCGCCTTCACCTCGGTCCGCGCGCCGCAGGCACCGCAATAGCGGTGCCGCTGATGCCAATAGCTGAGGCCGCGCGCATAGGCGAGGAGCGCCCCTTCACGCTGCGGCATCAAGGCGCCGATGCTGCGCAATTCCTGAAATTCGCCCAGGGGTGCAATGCTGGCCTCGTCGAGGCCGGAGAGATCGAGGGCGAAATGCGCCACCTCGCCGTCGACGCCCAGCAGGATGATGGTATCGGCGCGCGAAACCAGATCGCCATGACGCGCCATGTCGAGCGCCATCGCGCGCGGAATACCGCCGTTTTCCGCATTCGCCTGGGTGACGTCATGGGCAATCAGGTGACGCAGGCGCCACAAGGGATAAAGCCGAGAATTGGGATCCTGCAGCCGCGCGCGCAGCCACAATTGATCCTCGCGCCGGCCGGCACTGCGATCGAAATCACCAGTCGCATAATAGAGGGTGTGCATCGATGAATAACGTGAAGGCTCGGGTTTCGGGCGTCACGCTCACTTGGGCGCCGCGGCTATTTTTATCAGGGCGGATTTATACAGGTATTGCCGCGTGAAGCGCCAGCGATGAGAATCTCCTGCCAGTCTTGCCTCATGATCCTTGCCTCATGATCCTTGCCTCGTGATCCTTGCGTCATAATTCTTGCATTATTTTGGGGTGTTGCATGATTGGCACCACACCCCATATCCTGCGCAGCCAGTCCATCCCGCCGAACCGTTAAGGTCTGGCAGGGGCAGATGTTTACCATTCCGAAATTGACCTTTCCGGCGGCGAGTCGGATCATGGTCCGGTCGACCCTGGCGTTGGATGCGCGCAAGCACAGAGCAGCCCAATGCACAGGGTGATCGAAAGCCTGATGAGAAATTTGATGACGGTACCCGTCGCCTATCTTGTCGGATATGGAGTCTTGCCATGTTAGTTTCACGTCGGCAGATACTCTCGACCTTGCCGGCCGGCGCGGGCCTTGCCGCCGCCGGCATGCTGTTGCTGAAGCCGGCCCGTGCCGCTGCCAGCGCCGGGTTCTCGTTCACGCCGCCTTTGGGCCGCTTCATCTATACGGTCACGCGCGACAACGATCCCATCGGTACGCAGAAGCTGGAGTTCACCGCCGAGAACGATGACGGTCTGCTGGTCGTGACCGATGTCGAGATCGATGTACGCATCCTCGGCCTCAGCTTCTATCGCTTCACGCAGCATATCGAGGAACGCTGGCAGGGCGGCGCGCTCCAAAGCCTGCTGTCGCAGACCAATGACGACGGCGAAGAGCGGCTGGTCGATCTCAAACGCGAAGGCGATCGCCTGAAGGGCCGCTACAACGACAAGACACGCGACGTTCCGGGCAGCCTCATCCCCAGCACGCTGTGGCACCCCGATGCCATCAAGCAGACCGAGGTGCTGGATACGGTGCGGGGTCGGGTGCATCAGGTCACGGTAACCGATAAGGGCCAGGTCGCCGTGGCATTGCCCATCGGCCAGCAGGATGCCCGCCGCTACGCCTTCACCGGCGAGCTCAACCGCGACGTCTGGTATGGCCCGGATGCGACCATTCTGGCCGCCGAAATGAAGGCCAAGGACGATTCCACCATCCGTCAGCAATTGCTCGACCGGGCCGCATAGGGCGAACTGCCGGCCAACGGGCTGAATTCTAAAGACATTTGCCGGTTGGCCGCGCGCGACAATTGATCTGTTGCACAAGGTGGGTGGGTTCTTGCTATAAGCTCGGCCGGGAGGTTGGCGGCGGACGTGCGTCTCGCCAACCCGGTCAGGTCCGGAAGGAAGCAGCCGTAACGAGTTTCCGTGCGGGTTGCTGTCCAGCCTCCCACCTTTCCAGCACCTTCCAGCAGCTGGTCACCAGGACGGCATCTGCGCTGCGCCTGCGGGTTATACTGGCCTTTGCCGGTGCTTTTTTGCTACCAAGCTAGCGTGATGATTCCCTTACCGGACCAGGTCCGCGCATGAGCGATACCGAGAGCCCAGTCGAAACGGCGGACGGGCATTACCGTGTGCTGGCGCGCAAGTATCGCCCGAGCGATTTTTCCGGCCTTGTCGGCCAGGAAGCCCTGGTCCGCACCCTTACCAATGCCATTGCGCAGAACCGCCTCGCCCATGGCTTCATGCTGACCGGCGTGCGCGGCGTCGGCAAGACCACGACCGCGCGCATCCTGGCCCGCGCCTTCAATTGCATCGGTGTCGACGGGCAGGGCGGACCCACGGCAAGTCCCTGCGGACAATGCGAGCATTGTGTCAGCATCGCCGAGGACCGCCATGTCGATGTGATCGAGATGGATGCGGCGAGCCGCACCGGTGTGGGCGACATCCGCGAATTGATCGAGGGCGTGCGCTACCGCCCAATTTCCGCGCGCTTCAAGATCTACATCATCGACGAAGTGCATATGCTCTCCAACAACGCCTTCAACGCCTTGTTGAAGACACTGGAAGAGCCGCCCGCCCATGTGAAATTCATCTTCGCCACCACCGAGATCCGCAAGGTACCGGTGACGGTCCTTTCGCGCTGCCAGCGTTTCGACTTGAGGCGCATCGAGGCCGATGTCCTGGCCGCGCATTTTGCGAAGATCGTCGCTGCCGAAAAGGTCGCGGTGGAACCGGGCGCCCTCGCCCTCGTCGCCCGTGCCGCCGACGGCTCGGCGCGCGACGGCCTCTCGCTGCTCGACCAGGCGATCGCCATGGCCGATGGTGCCGTCAGCGAAATCCAGGTCCGCGAGATGCTGGGTCTTTCAGACCGCACGCAGCTCTTCGATCTGTTCGAAGCGCTGATGGCTGGCGATGCGACCACCGCCCTCGATCTGCTCGGCACCATGTACCGCGCCGGCGCCGATCCGATCGTCGTGCTGCAGGATCTTCTCGATCTCACCCATCTCCTCACTCGCGCCAAAATCTCGCCCGAGGTCCTGGCACAGCCCACCTTGCCGGAAGCCGAGAAGAAGCGTGGCGCCGATCTTTCCGCGCGCCTGGCCATGCCGGTTCTGGCGCGGACCTGGCAGATGCTGCTGAAGGGTCTCACCGAAGCGCAAAACGCACCGCAGACTTTGGCCGCGGTCGAGATGGCGCTCATCCGCCTGATGTATGTGGCCGATCTGCCGAGCCCGGCGGATCTGGTGAAAAGACTGACTGCCGGCGGCATGCCGGCCGCAGCGGCGCCATCCACCCCGGGGCAGCCCGGCACGGCACCGCGCGGCAATGGCAATGCCGGAAATGGCAACGGGAGCGCCACCAGTGCTGTCGCCGGCAGCTATGTCGGCAGCGGCGGCAATGACGGCCCGCGCGCCTTGATGCGGGCGGAAACAGCACCGCAAGTAAATCCCCAGGCAAATCCGCAGGCCGCAAACCCGCAGGCCAATGTGCTGGCCGATCCGCGCAGCTTCGACGACGTGGTGGCGCTGGTGCGCGCGAAGCGCGAGGGGATCCTGCTCGCCCATCTGCTTTCCGACGTGCATCTGGTTCATTTCGAGCCGGGACGCATCGAGTTCCGCCCGGGCGAACGCGCGCCCTCCAGCTTGGCCAATCGCCTGGCCGGCTGCCTCAACGAATGGACCGGTCGGCGCTGGCTGGTCTCGCTCTCAAATGCGGCGGGCGAGGCGACGCTCAAAGAACAGGCGGCGGCCATCGTCGCCGAGAAAAAGCGCCAGGCGGGGGAACATCCGCTGGTCCAGGCGGTTCTGAAAGCCTTTCCCGGCGCCAGCATCGAAACCGTGCGCGATCTGGAAGCGGAGGCTGCACCCGTTGCCGGCGCCGCTGGCGATCCTGGTGGCGATTCTGGTGGCGGCGATCCTGAATTTTCGAGTGGAGACGACGAATCATGAAGAATCTCGGGGCGATGATGAAGCAGGCCCAGCAGATGCAGTCGAAGATGGCCGAGATGCAGGCAGCGCTCGAACAGGCCGAAGTGACCGGGCAATCAGGCGGCGGCATGATCCAGATCGTCATGACGGCCAAGGGCGAACCCAAACGCGTCAAGATCGATCCCAGCCTGGTCAACCCGGCCGAGGTGGAAGTGCTGGAGGACCTGATCGCGGCGGCCCTGCGCGATGCCCGCGCCAAGGCCGATGCCCATGTCGCCGAGGAAATGGCAAAGGTGACCGGCGGCATGTCCCTGCCCGCGGGCTTCAAGCTGCCGTTTTGAGTGAAGCCAGCCGCCTTTCAAACGCGCTGACAGCGCCATGAACGATATCGAGAAACTCATCCAGATCATGGGGCGGCTGCCGGGGCTGGGACCGCGTTCGGCGCGGCGCGCGGTCTTGCATCTGATGAAGAAGCGCGAGGCCTTGCTGCAGCCGCTCATCGGCGCCATGCAGGATGTGAGCGCCCATGTGAAGACCTGTACTGTCTGCGGCAATCTCGATGCCAGCGACCCCTGCGCAATCTGCCGCGATGGGGGCCGCGATCAGACGATTCTCTGCGTTGTCGCCGATGTCGGCGATCTCTGGGCGCTGGAGCGCATCGCCACCTTCAAGGGCCGCTATCATGTGCTGGGAGGCGTGCTCTCGGCGCTCGACGGTATCGGGCCGGAGCAATTGTCGATTGCCGGCCTGCTGCGCCGGGTCGAGGCCGGCGGTGTCAAGGAATTGATCCTCGCTTTGGGTGCCACCGTCGACGGCCAGACCACCGCGCATTATCTCGCCGACCGCCTGCAGCCCTACAACCTCGCCATCTCGCGCCTCGCTCATGGCGTGCCGGTGGGCGGCGAGCTCGATTATCTTGATGACGGCACGCTCATCCAGGCATTGAAGGCGCGGCAGAAACTTTAGCCGCCCCATCTGTGAGCGATCTCACAGCTTTGTGACGTGGACATCTTGAGGCTGCCGGGCGCGCGTCATAGTCTTGCCGCAATCGGTCACCAGTTTTGCATTTGCTCGATTATTGGTCGCCCTCTCCCCGGCGACCATCTTTCAAGGGGTCAATCACATGCGTTCCATTCTTTTCGCCGGCACTGCGCTTGCCTTGGCGCTTTCCTCGCAAATTGCCGCGGCCGAAACCGCCGTCACCACCGACGCGCAGACCGGTATCGCCGTCACGATCTACAACCAGGATCTGGCGCTCATCCGCGATTCCCGGACCGTGCCGGTCTCGGTCGGCGAGAACGACCTCGCTTTCATCGACGTGGCGGCCGGGATCCGGCCGGAAACGGCGCTGATGAATTCCGCCGGCAATGCGCTCGACATCCTGGAGCAGAATTTCGATTTCGATCTGCTGACGCCGGAGAAGCTGCTGGAGAAATCGGTGGGCGAGACGATCCGCGTCGTCCGCACCAATCCCACCACCGGCGAGGACACGACCGAAGAGGCCGAGGTGCTGTCGGTGGCCGGCGGCCAGGCGGTGCTCAAGATCGGCGACCGCATCGAAACGGCGATCCCAGGCCGCCTGGTCTATAGCGGCGTTCCAAGCAATCTCCGCGCACGCCCGACTCTGGTGGTGAAGGCCGACAGCGATGCCGGCGGCAATGTCGCCGTCGATCTTTCCTATCTCACCCGCGGCCTGTCCTGGAGTGCCGATTACGTGCTGGACCTTTCCCCGGATGAAAAGACCGTGGCGCTCAACGGCTGGGTGACGCTCACCAATCAAAGCGGCATCGCCTACAACAATGCCAAGCTGCAATTGGTGGCGGGTGACGTCAACCAGGTGCAGGAATACTTCCAGCGCGACGTGATGGCGGGTGCCGCCATGCAGGAAGCCATGCCCGCACCCAAGATGGTGCAGGAAGCCGCCTTCGAATATCACCTTTATTCGCTGGCGCGACCGACCACGCTCAAAGAGAACCAGACCAAGCAGGTGGCGATGCTGGCCGCCGTCGACGTGCCGGTGGAGAAGCAATATCTGCTGGCCAACAGCGCCAATGTCTGGGGCAATTACGGTTTCAATTTCGGCGAGGCGCCGCGCCAGAACGCGACCGTGAAGCTGAAATTCAAGAACGAGGAAGCAGCGCATCTGGGCATGCCGCTGCCCGGCGGCATCATCCGCGTCTACAAGAAGGACAGCGATGGCGACGCGCTCTTCGTCGGCGAGGACCGCATCGAGCACACGCCGAAGAACGAGCGGGTCGATCTCACTTTGGGTCAGGCTTTCGACATCACCGCGCGTGCCAAGCAGACAACCCACGCCCGTCTGGCGGACAATCTCTACGAGAACGCCTATGAGATCGAAATCAAGAATGCGAAGCCCGAGGCGGTGATCGTCGATCTGCGCGAGGCCATTCCCGGCGAATGGGAGATCCTCGATGAATCGCAAAAGAGCGAGAAGCTCGACGCCAACACCGCCGCCTGGAAAATCGAGGTGCCGGCGGAAGGTAGTGCGACCTTGAAGTACAAGGTCCGGACCAAGTTCTGATCAAAGCGGCTTTCTGAGGCGCAGGGAATCCTCGGCGAAACCCTGCGCCGCATAGAAGCGCCGGGCGGTGCCGTTGCTGGCAAAGACATCCAGCACCAGCGCCGGATAGTTCCACTCTTTCGCCCAAGCTTCGGCCGCCGCCATCAGCGCGCGGCCGATGCCTTTTCCGCCGGCAGATTCGGCAACGGCGATGATCGAGACATAGCCAAGCGCCACGCCCAGCACGTCGTCTTGCGTTTCCGTGAGATGGACGTAGCCGAGGATCGTCTCGGCGGAATCCACCGCGACGATGATGGTGGCGGCGGAATCATCAAGCGCGCGGGCCGTGAAGGCCGCCTGGAACCGCGCGAAATCGGCCTGTGCCGCGCCGGGAAGCTCTGCTTCGCCGATCAGCCGCGCATCGAAACTGCGAAGGCGCGGATGATCGGCGGATTTGGCCTGGCGAAGTGTGAAGCTGTCTTGGATCATGACGGAGAAGCCAATCCCCTCACCCGGATCGGGTGAGGGGATTTTGGTCGCTTACGCCGCCTTCTTGGCCAGGTGTTCCTGGGCCAGGACTTCGGCGATCTGCACGGCGTTCAAGGCAGCGCCCTTGCGGAGATTGTCCGACACCACCCACATGGCGAGGCCGTGCTTCACGGTGGGGTCCTTGCGGATGCGGCTGACGAAGACATCGTCCTCGCCGGCGCATTCCAGCGGCGTCACATAACCTTCATCGGCGCGGTGATCGATCACGGTAATGCCCTTGAAGGCGCGCAAGGCGGCGCGCGCGTTCTCGACGCTCATCTCGCTCTCGAACTCGATATTGACCGCTTCCGAATGGCCGATGAAGACCGGCACGCGCACGCAGGTCGCGATGACCTCGATGTTGGAATCGAGGATCTTCTTGGTCTCGACCACCATCTTCCATTCTTCCTTGGTGGCGCCATCCTGCATGAAGCTGTCGATATGCGGGATCACGTTGAAGGCGATCTGCTTGGTGAACTTGGTGCGTTCCGGCTGCTGGTTCATGTAGACGCCGCGGGTCTGGTTAAAAAGCTCATCCATCCCTTCCTTGCCGGCGCCGGAAACCGATTGATAGGTCGCCACCACGACGCGCTTGATCCTGGCGACGTCATGGAGCGGCTTCAACGCCACCAGCATCTGGATGGTCGAGCAATTCGGGTTGGCGATGATGCCCTTCTTCTTGTAACCGGCGATCGCCTGGGGGTTCACTTCCGGCACCACCAGCGGCACATCCGGATCCATGCGGAAATGGCTGGTATTGTCGATCACCACGGCGCCCGCCGCGGCGGCCTTCGGCGCGAACACGGCCGAGACCTTGGCGCCCGGCGAAGAGAGGACGATGTCGATGCCCTTGAAGTCGAAGGTGTCGAGGCGCTGGACCTTCAGCACCTGATCTTCGCCAAACGAGACCTCGGCACCCGCCGAGCGCTCGGAGGCCAATGGAATGACATCATCGACCGGAAACTGACGCTCGGACAGGATCTGCAGGATTTCCCGACCGACATTGCCCGTGGCACCCACCACGGCGACGCGATAACCCATGATAGCCTCACTCTTCCTTGTGTCTTGGCGCATCGCCTTTGGCACATTGGCCGAGGCATCACGCCGGTCTAAAAACGCCCAAAACAAAAAAGGCCGCATCTGGATGCGGCCTTGTGGTCTTTCGATCTCCACCCAATGGCCGCGCGTCAACTCCCGGTTTTTTTGGTACCGGTGGTCTTGGTCGCGGTGGTGGTCATGGCGATATGGTCGGCGGCGGCACTGGCCGCTTCCGTCATCTCCGCCGTCACCTGACACACCAAAGCGCGCATGGGTTCGATCCTGAAAGCGACGGGTGGCGAAACGATTGCCGTACCCGTCGGAACGCGCCCTTTATACCGCGAAAGGACGGTTTGTCGAGAGCCCTCGCGCGAGATTCTCCGCTGGCTCACATTTGAAATTTTATTGCCATTGTCCATGAAGTCAAAGGTGAAGCTCCACTAAGGCTCTGAATGGCTGGAGGATTTGCGGCCATACCCCCCGAGCGACCTGCAACACGCCCGTGCTTCCGACTGCTCGCGGGTTTAAGTCGAGGACACGGATCGGGCGGGGCGATCCGACTAAGGTGATCGCGCAGGTCGGCCAGGGAATGACCATTCGATGATCATCGTCGGCAAGCGCGGCCAGAATTTGATCCCAGAATTTGATCTAAGACAAGATCATCGAGAACAGGTCCGTCAAGATCCGCGAGATCATCAGGCGACCCGTTATGTTGGTGCCGGCCCAGGCTGCTGTAACAGCTGTTGTGAAAGTCTCGGACCATGAGCTTTGTCTTGCAGTTGTTGAACGGCGGCGCCGGCAACCTGGCCGCTTACCTGGCAGCCCATGTGCTGTTGTGTCTGCTGCCGGCGTTTTTCATCGCCGGCGCCATGGCGGCCCTCATCCCCAAGGCCAGCATCACGCGCTGGCTCGGGCGCAACACGCCGGCCCATGTGTCGTATCCGGCTGCCGCCGCGGCGGGTTCTCTGTTGGCAGTTTGTTCCTGCACGATCGTGCCGCTGTTTGCCGGCATCTACCGGAAAGGTGCAGGCATTGGCCCAGCTATCACGTTCCTGTTCTTCGCGCCGGCGGGAAACATCATGGCAATCGCCTACACCGGCAACATTCTGGGTGCGGAGTTCGCCGGTGCCCGGTTTGCGATGTGCCTCTTGTTCGGCATCGGCATCGGCCTGCTGATGGCTCTGCTCTTTCGGCGCGACGACGCGAGCCATGACGCGCGGACCGACACGCTGTTCGCCGATAAGGCAAATATCGACCCCGCCGCCATCGGCTTGCTGCTGTCGCTGGTCGCATTGCTGATCGCCGGCACCCTGCAGCTGTGGCCGCTGACCGCCACTGTCACCACGATCAACCTGCCGCTGCCTTGGGCAGAACATTGGCAGGCCGCGCTGTTCGACTGGGTGCCTTTCGATGCGGCCAAGGGCGAAGAAGGCGTGAGTGTGCAGGGGTCGTTGCTGATCGTGATGCTGGTTCTCATCGGTGCGACGGCATGGATGGGGATCGAGAACATCATTGAGGGGGCCACCGGGTGGACCTGGACGGCCCTGGGCCTCGCCGCCGCCACGCTGGTGGTTGCCGCATTGCGGCTAACCCCGCACGCCAACGGGCTCGAAATAGCCTTCACCGGCCGCGCGCTCGCCGTGGTTCTTGCGCTGGGCGCCATCCTCAGATTCGCCCGACGCTTGAACGCTGATGACTGGTTGGCTTGGTTATGGGAATCCTGGCGATTCGTGAAGCAGATCTTCTTGCTGCTGGTCGTGGGTGTGTTTGCAGTCGGCGTCATTCGCCAGTTGATCCAGCCTGAATGGATCCAGGCTTTGGCCGGCCAAAACAGCCTGCTGGCCAACACGGCGGCTGTCGTCTTCGGCGTGTTCATGTACTTCCCCACCTTGGTGGAAGTGCCGGTGGCTCGCATGTTGCTGGACCTTGGCATGCATCCGGGCCCGCTGCTGGCCTATCTGATGGCAGACCCGGAGCTGAGCCTACAAAGCATGCTGATGGTCGCCGCCGTTATCGGCTGGCGCAAGACCTTTGCATATGTCGGGCTGGTGGCGGTGTTCAGCGTTCTCGCCGGATTGCTGTATGGTGCCTGGGTGGACGGCGTCGATCCGTTCTGGCTCTCGTTCGGCCTAGTCGCCTTTGCGGCCGCGCTTGCACTCGCCTTGGCGTGGCTGCACAGACGCCAGCGGAATGCCATTCAACCCTCGTGAATCAACAAGGGAGAAAGCTGTCATGCTGACCGTCAAGATTCTGGGTTCCGGTTGCGCCAACTGCAAAAAACTCGAAGCGGTGGCGCGCGAGGCTGCGGCCAACGCCGGACTTGAAGCCGAGTTCGTCAAGGTCACCGACATGAAGGCGATCATGGCCTATGACCTGCTTTCCACACCCGGGCTGGTCGTCAACGAAAAGCTGGTTTGCAGCGGTCGTATCCCCACTCTGGCCCAAGTCCAGCAATGGATGGCTGCCTAACGGACCGTTCCCGCGTTCGAACTTGCCTTGATATTGCCGGGCGGGCGGATCAGTAGGGATCGGCGGCCAGAATCTGCTGGAAAGAGGCCGTCACCTGATCACTGGCTGGGGTCGGAAGCGCCATCTGGGGCTTCGCTGCCTCAGCCAAATCGGAGACGGTAAGGGTGGCGGCTTCCTGGGTCGATTTCTGGGTTTGGGTGACCTTGGGGCCATAGGCCGAGACGGTGCCGTACATCTCGATCATCTTTTGCTTGGGACAGGGACAGGCTGCAGCCGGCGCCGCGCTCAATCCGGCTACTGCCAGCGTGGCGCCGATACCCAGAAAGGCAACCTTCCAATCCATCGCCCGCCTGCCCCCTCCATTGCCGTCAATGCGCCATCAGGACCGGGAGGTCCGCCGCATCGATCATATGGCTCGTCACACCGCCCAAGACTAGCTGGCGGAGGCGGCCGTGGCTATAGGCACCCATCACGATGAGCGTCGCCTTGGCATCGCGCGCGGCCTGCAGGAAATGTTCGGCGGTCGCTTTGCCGGCATCGACCGGTGCATCGCCGACCGTGGCGGCGATGCCGTGCCAGGCGAGGAAATGGGTGAGGTCGGTGGCGGGATGTGGGTCCTTCTTCCCTTCCTTGATCGAGAGAACCCGGACCTTGCCCATGGCTTTGAGGAGATCGAGGCCGGCAGTGACCGCGCGGGTGGCTTCGATGCTGCCGTTCCAGGCGACCAGAGCCGGGCCGGTTTCGATCCTGGCCAGCGCATCGGCCGAGATGTCGTTGGGGACCAGCAGAACCGGGCGGCCGGCGCCGAAGAGCACGTCCTCGATCCGCACCGCGATGAGATCGGCGGCTTCATTCTTTTTCGGGCGCGCAAGCACGACGAGATCGGTCAAGCGGCCGAAGCGCGCCAGCAGATCCTCCTCGTTCCCTTTGATGTTGGTGAAGGCGGTGGTGACACCGGGACGCATGGAGGCCTCGGCATCCACCGGCGTCGATGTTGCCGCCTGCCAATCGGTGAACACCTTGGCCGAAGCCTTGGCGCGCTGCGAGGCGTGACGCTCGGCCGCCTCGACCAGTTCCGTGATGGCAACGCCGACATCGACCATCAGCGGCGTCTGTTCCAGAGGATCGGTCTCGACATGAAGGGCGGCGATATGCGCGCCGTGGCGCTTGGCGACGGCCAAGGCCGCGTCCAGCGAAACACGGTCGCCGTCATAGCCGAAGAGCGGAACCAGGATGTGGCGGATGGTCATGTCGTGATCTCCCTTTTTGCGGACTTGATCATTCTATAGCGCAATGGGTTCATATTGCTTGATCCAGATCAAGCGCGCTGCGGTCGCAGCCGGAGGCGTCACAGGAAAGGACGTTCCAACACCAATGATGCGACCTCCGCGTGCCGCATGGCAATGCCCAAAAAGAAACGCGCCGGACAGCTCCTGGAAAGCCATCAGTCCGCGATTTGATTGGAAATGACGATATCGACCTCTTCCAGATTGGCGCAGGCCAGATTCTGGACATCAGCCAGATTGAAATAACAATCGCCGAAGTAGCCGGAGATTTCGACCGGGGAAGGAATTGTCACGGCCAAGCGGCCACCCGGTCGCCATTTGAGGCTGACTGAATCGCCGGGGGAAATGAATGATGGTTCGCCGACGAATCGATGGCTGGATCCGATTGAGGGTGGCGGTCCTTGGCCAATCCACACCGCCGTCACGGTTGCGGAGCTGTTGCCGTGATGATACCGGACAACAGCCGCGTAGGTTTTGTTCGTCGGATCGGGCAGAACACTGAGAACCTTGAAATCATCGAAAGGTGCGTAGCCAGGGCTCCACACCAGAAGCGCACCAATCGCAACACCCAATGTGGCAACTATGCCAGCACAAATCACTGGCCATCGACGGCGTTGTTTCATGACTGGCAACCATTATTCTTGGTGTTCGAGCTGGCATCCTTACAGGCCAATTTGCGGATTGTGTGGCGCCATAAAGAAATGCGCCGAGCGGTGCCCTCGCTCGACGCTTGCAATTTACTCTCTTGTCATCCTCGCGAAAGCGGGGATCCATGGATCGAGTAACCGGATGAATGGATTCCCCGCCGACGCATGTCGGCATTCGCCGAGGGCGCCGGAATGACAAGGGTTATTGGCCTCGATTCAGACACCCACAAGACTGCTGGAAGATCACGCCGCGAGACGGTCAAGTTCCTTGAGGATGGCGTCGCCCATCTGGCTGGTCGAGACCAGCGTGCAGCCCGGCGCCATGATGTCGCCGGTGCGGAAGCCCTGGGAGACCACGTTATTGGCGGCTTTCTCGAGGAGGTCCGCCTCTTCGCCCATGTCGAAGGAATAGCGCAGCATCATTGAGGCGGAGAGCAGGCAGGCCAAGGGATTGGCCTTGCCCTGACCGGCAATGTCGGGCGCCGAGCCATGCACCGGTTCGTAGAGTGCCTTGCGTTTTCCGCCGGCATCGGCGGCGCCGAGGCTGGCCGAGGGCAGCATGCCGAGCGAACCGGTGAGCATCGCCGCGCAATCGGAGAGAAGATCGCCGAAGAGATTGTCGGTGACGATAACGTCGAATTGCTTGGGCTGGCGCACCAGCTGCATCGCGCAATTGTCGGCATACATGTGGGAAAGCTCGACATCCTTGTATTCGGTGTCGCCGAGCTTCTGCACTTCCTCGCGCCACAACACGCCGCTCTCCATCACATTGGCCTTCTCGACCGAGCAGAGCTTGTTGTTGCGCTTGCGCGCGAGTTCGAAGGCCACGCGCGCCACGCGCTGGATCTCGCTGGTCGTGTAGACCTGCGTGTTGATGCCGCGGCGCTCGCCATTGGGCAAAGTCTCGATGCCGCGGGGGCTGCCGAAATAAACACCACCGGTAAGCTCGCGCACGATCATGATGTCGAGGCCCTTGACCAGCTCGGTCTTCAGCGACGAGGCTTCGGCGAGCGCGTCGAAAACCAGCGCAGGCCGGAGATTGGCAAAGAGCGCCATGTCCTTGCGGAGACGCAAGAGGCCGCGTTCCGGCTTCACCGAGAAATCGAGATTGTCCCATTTCGGGCCGCCCACGGCACCGAGCAACACGGCATCGGCGTCGATCGCCTTCTGCATCGTGGCATCGGTCAAGGGCGTACCGTGCTTGTCATAGGCGCAGCCGCCCACGAGATCGTCCTCGGTCTCGAAGCCGGTGTTGCGGCGCTTGTCGAACCAGCCGAGCACGCGCTTCACTTCGCCCATCACTTCGGGGCCGATGCCGTCGCCGGCGAGGATCAGGATCTTCTTGGTGTTGGTGGCCATGTCTTTTCTCTCAGAGAGCTTTGGCAAAAAGCGACACGCCCCGGGAAACGGGGCGTGCGAGGCGCGTAATGGGTTTCAGATCACCACAGCCAGGGCTGGCTGTGCTGGTTCTTCGTTTCGAAGCTGTCGATCGAGGGCTTCTTCTGCAAGGTGAGGCCGATATCGTCGAGGCCGTTCAGCAGGCAATGCTTGCGGAAGGAATCGACGTCGAATTTGACGACGCCGCCATCGGGGCCGCGGATTTCCTGCGCCTCGAGATCGATCGAGACGATGGCATTGGCGCCGCGCTCGGCATCGTCCATCAGCTTGTCGACGTCTTCCTTGGGCAGCTTGATCGGCAGGATGCCGTTCTTGAAACAATTGTTGTAGAAAATGTCGGCGAAAGAGGGCGCGATCACGCAGCGAATGCCGAAATCGAGCAGCGCCCAGGGCGCATGCTCGCGCGACGAGCCGCAGCCGAAATTCTCGCCCGCCACCAGGATCTTCGCCTGGCGGTATTGCGGCTTGTTGAGGACGAAATCGGGGATCTCCTTGCCGTCCTGCGTGTAGCGCATCTCGTCGAAGAGATTCTTGCCAAGGCCGGTGCGCTTGATCGTCTTCAGGAACTGTTTCGGGATGATCATGTCGGTATCGACATTGCGTATCGGCATGGGTGCCGCGATCCCGCTGAGCTTCGTGAACTTTTCCATGATCCGCCAATCTGTTGCGATCCGCCGGCACTGGACCCTGAAAGCTGGGCCGGCCAGAGCGGCGGGTGTTATGTCATGCTGAAAAGACCGATGCAAGCTGGCCCGGCGCAAGGATCTTGCGGGAGGTAAGAACGGTCGTGTCCTTTTGTCATCCCCCGCTTTAGGCGGGGGATCCACGAGTTGCTTCCGTCAGCCGCCTGCAAACTCGTGGATGGCCCGCCTTCGCGGGCCATGACAAGGAAAAGGGCATAGCTTAAAAGGCGCAACAATATTTCAAGCGGCGGCCATGCCGGCCAATTGCTGCCGGCGCCAGGTGAGAAGCGGCTTGGGCGGCGGGGCATGGAACAGCGGCACGCCGTTAGGGATGCGCTCGCGCCGGGCGATGCCGGCAAAACGCTCGATCGCCCAGTAGATGCCGCCATGGGCCACGATGAGGACCGGGCCGGGGCTGGCCAGCGCCTGGTTGAGGCCGTCAAGGGCGCGTTCCATGAAGGCGGAAAAGCCTTCCGCCCCGCTGGGCGTCACGCCGGCCCGCCAGGCATCGTACCAGGCGCCCTTGGGATGGCCTTCGCGGGCGCCGAAACGGCATTCGCGCAGGTTGTCGATCACCCGGATCGGAACATGGAGCCCGGCGGCGATGATCTCGGCGGTCAATTGGGCGCGTTCCAGGGGCGAGGTGCAGATGGTGCCGATGCCGGCCCCGGCGAGAAGGTCGCGGGCGGCGCGAGCCTGGGAGAGGCCGTTCCCGTTGAGCGGCATGTTGACCTGACCCTGGACCAGGCCGATGCGGTTCCATTCGGTCTCGCCATGGCGGAGGAAATAGAAAGTCTGGCGCAGCAATTCCATGTTGATCCCCTTTTGCGTCGGATCGCCGGACCGGCCGTTTTCCGCGAGTCGGAGACGCCCGATCCGATGGCCTGCAAGCTCGCGCCCAATGGTGGCGGAAATGGGGCAAGGTCATGAATTTTCATGGAAAATCGGCGCCTAACAGGCGCGGCTGACAGATAGAAGTCAGATTGGAGAAAGACCCTCAGGCCGCCTGATGGGCGTCCATCAAGAGGCTGTCGTAAAGCGCCAGCATCTGGTGGGTCATGGCATCGCGGTCGGCCCGGACCCGGAGATTATCGATCACCTGGGGCGTCCTGGCCTCGCGCTCGTCGAGGGGCAATGACAGGGCATCGCGGATCGCCCAGCCCAATGCCATGGCATCGCCCGGCGGGGTCACCCAGGCCATGGAGGAACCGTCCAGCATCTCGCGGGCGGCGGGGAAATCGGCCGCCACGACCGGCCGGCCCAACGCCTGGGCCTCGATCAGGATCCGGTTATAGGTCGCCGGTTCCAGATAGGGGGCGACGATGAGATCGGCCAGCATCAGCGCGGCCGGCATGTCGCGGATATCCTCGGCGATCAGGACCCGGTCCTGGAGCTGGTGTTGCGCCGCTTCCCGCTCCAGCTGCTTCCGATAGAAACCGCCATCCGGATCGGGACCCACCAGGATGCAGCGCAGATCGAGATCGCGGTTGAGGGCCAAGGCCTCCAGCAACAGCGAATGTCCCTTCGCGCGCATGAAAGTGGCGGGCAGCATGATGACCGGCTGATCGTCCGGCACGCGCCATTGATTGGCCAACTGCACGACGCGCGGCGCCGTCACCTGGGTGGGATCGAAACGGCTGAGATCGATGCCATAGGGCACCACGTTGAGGCGGGGTCCGAGGGCCGGGATCGCCCGCGCGATCTCGTCCGCCGTCACATGCGAAAGAGTGATGACGAGGTCGGATTCGGCAAAGGCCTGATGGGCGCGCTTGGTCAACTGGCCGACACTGGCCGGGCCGTCATGGAAGGTCGTGACCAGACGGCAGCCGGCCTTTTTCGCCGCGGCGCGGCCGATCACGGCCAAGCTGGCGCTTTGCGCGTGAATGATGTCGATCTTGTTCTCGATGGCGAAGCGCGCCACGCGGCGGCCGACATTGAAGGTGGTGACCGGATTGCGGCTGGCGAGTTTCATCTCGACGGCGCGCGCGCCGACGCGGCTCATCTCATGGGTCGAGGCCAGCGCCTGTTCAAAACCGATATAGGCATGACCGCCCGCCGTTTGCACGGCGCCAGCATATTCCAGCGCCAGACGCGATGCGCCGCCGGCATCGAAGTTGGGCACCAGCTGCAATACGCTTGGCGCCTTTCGATCGAAGGCCGTGGTGGTGTAAGTAGGAAGTGCGGAAACGGTGTCGATTGACATCTCTGATCCGGGAGAGCCTTGCCTATGCCGTCAAAAAATAACCGACAGACCGCCAGAGCAAAATTGCCAGACCGAGAGATTGGCGACCGGCTGGCACCTGACCTGCTCCCATTATCAGTGAGTGACGGACATTTGCAAGCCGAACCGCCGGTGGGCACCAGCGATTCCATCGTTACCAGTGCAACAACGTCACTGCGCCTGGAGCTGGATGACGGCCGCCAAATCGCCTATCACCGTCATCCGCGCGCCGCCAACGACCTGACAGCGCACGGAAATCAGGAGAAGCAAACAGGTTTACCAGGAATCGTCTTCCTCGGTGGTTTCGCCTCGGACATGAGCGGGAGCAAGGCGATGGCGCTCGACGCTTATTGCGCCGCAACCGGCCGCGCCTTCCTGCGATTCGATTACACCGGCCACGGCCAATCCTCTGGCCAGTTCACCGACGGCACCATTAGCAAATGGCGCGACGATGTCCTGGCGGTGATCGATCACCTGACCGAGGGCCCGCAGATTCTGATCGGTTCCTCGATGGGCGGCTGGCTCATGCTGCTATGTACGCTGCTGCGGCCGCAGCGGATCGGTGCCTTGATCGGTCTCGCCGCGGCACCCGATTTCACCGAGGAATTGATGTGGGGGCAGATGGACGCAAACATGCGCGCCAGATTGCTGGCCGAGGGCCGCATCGAAGAACCATCGGCCTATAGCGATCAACCTTACGTGATCACGCGCGCCCTCATCGAAGACGGCCGCAAACATCTTCTGCTGGGGCAGGATATCGGCATCGATCTGCCAGTCCGCCTGTTGCACGGTCAGGCCGATGAGGACGTGCCCTTCGCCGTTTCACTGCGTCTGGCCGAACGTCTCATCAGCGAGGATGTCGTCGTCACACTGATCAAGGACGGCAATCACCGCCTGTCGCGGCCGCAGGATATCGAGCGCCTGATCGCGACGATCGAGGAGCTTTCCTAAAAGCCGGCTCCGAGAATCGCCTGAAGGCCTCGGCGGTAATCCGGAAAGGCCAGAGTCACACCCAGTTCCCGCTTGATGCGGTCGTTGCGGCAGCGTTTGTTGTCGTCATAGAAGCTGCGCGCCATGGGCGAGAGATCGGCTTGGTCATAGGGCACTTCCGGCGGCGGCGTGACACCCAGAAGATCGCAGGCATAGCTCACCACATCGGCGGGCGGCGCCGGATCGTCGTCGCAGACATTATAGGCCGCTCCCGGATTGGGCCGCGCCATCGAGGCCAGCAAGACGCGCGCGATGTCGTCGACATGAATGCGGCTGAAAACCTGGCCCGGCTTCACCACGCGGCGCGCGCGGCCGGCGCGCACGGTATCGAGGGCCGAGGAGCCGGGTCCGTAGATGCCGGCCAAGCGAAAAAGATGGGCGGGCTGCGCCCGGGCCAGCCAGGCGCGTTCCGCGAGGAGCCGGCGCATGCCGCGCTCGCCGCTGGGCGAGAGCGCGCTCGATTCATCCACCCAATCGCCACCGCGATCGCCATAGACCCCGGTGGTCGAGAGATAGCCGATCCAGGCGAGATGCGGGCTGGCGCGGTCGATCTCGGCACCATGGAGATCGATCACCGGATCGCCGGCCGCATCGGGCGGTACCGAGGACAGAAGATGCGTCGCCGCGGCAAGGTGCCGCGCCAGATCCGTCACCGGATGATCGCGGTCGAAAATCTCGGCCGTGATGCTGGCTTCGCGCAGGGCCGTTTGTTTTTCCGCCGAGCGGCAGGTGCCGCTCACGCGCCAGCCCATGGCTAGCAGCCGGTCGGCAAGGTGCCGCGCGGAATAGCCGAGGCCAAAGCAGAAGAGATGCCCGGGTTGAGACGTCCTTGCCAGATCGATCATGCCGCTTGCAAATCCCCGCCGCGCGTTTCATCAAAGGGCCACAATTCAAGGTCATCTAGGCCATAAATGTCGGACACGGAAACATCAACCATGCGGTCTCTCCGCCTTTTCCCGAAAATGGGGCTTTTCCTGGCGGCCAATGCGCTGTTAGCCGGGGCGCTGTTGGCCGGAATCATGCCTGCGCTGGCGCAGGAGACGCTTACCCAGGCTGAGCACGAGCAGCAATATGACGCCTGCATGGTACTCGTACAACGAGACCCCGCCAGCGCGCTGGAAAGTGCCATCGAGTGGGAAAAACAGGACGGAGGAGATGCGGCAAAGCATTGTCAGGCACGCGCACTTGTGGGCTTGCAGCGTTTTGAGGACGCGGCACTCTTGCTGGAGCGGATCGCCCAGACCCTGCCGCAGGTAAAGGCGGGAACCGCGTCGGAAGTCTTCGCGCAGGCGGGCTATGCCTGGCGCCTCGCCGGCAAGAATCAGCTTGCCCTCCATGACTTCAACGAAGGGCTGAAGCTCAATCCGCAGAATGCCGAATTGCTGGTGGATCGCGCCAATCTTTATGGCGAAAACGGCATGTTCTTCGAGGCGCTCGACGATCTCAACGCGGCGGTCGACCTGGCGCCCGACCGGCCGGATATCTATGTCTTCCGCGCCTCGACCTATATCGACATGGAAGAGCTCGAGCTTGCCAACGACAATCTCGAAAAGGCCCTGAGCCTGGCGCCGGATTTCCCGGAAGCCCTGCTGCAAAGGGGCCGCCTGCGCGCCCTTGAAGGGAATGCCGATGCCGCGCGCCAGGATTTGATGCAGATCCTGGAAATCGCCCCGCGCAGCGCCGCTGCCGAGGCCGCGCAACGGCAGCTGGAAAAACTGGATATCAAGCCGGAATAGGCTGCTCAGAAATCGAGATCGGCATAATGGGGCGGCGGCTGGGTGCCGGGCCAGGTATCGGCCAGGATGGCGCGGAAAGAGGGACGCGACTTCACGCGCGCATACCAGTTCTTGGCATCCCCATGGGATTCCCAATCCACATCGCCCAGATAATCGATCACCGAAAGCTGTGCCGCGGCGGCGATATCGGCGAGGCTGAAGGAATTCCCACCGAGCCAGTTGCGCCGTTCCGTCAGCCAGGAAATGTAGTCGAGATGGATCTTGATATTGGCCTTGCCGGCGCGGATCGCCCCTGAATCCGGCCCGCCCTGACCATAAAGGCGCCGCAGCAGTTTTTCGTGCAGCAGATTGCGCGTGACCTCGCGCTCGAACTTGTCGTCGAACCAGGCAACGAGGCGCCGGGTTTCCGCCCGCGCCGCCGGATCGGCCCCCAACAGGGGGTTTTCGGCATAGGCTTCTTCCAGATATTCGCCGATGGCGTAGCAGCCGGCCACGATGAGCCCGCCCTCTTCCGCCAGCACAGGCGTTTCCCCGGCGGGATTGAGGCGCAGCAGGCCATCGCGCCGTTCCCATGGCTTTTCCGCCACGAGCTCGGCATCGAGTTTCTTCTCGCGCAGCTGGATGCGTATGCGCCGCGATTGCGGCTGCAAGGAAAAGTGATGGAGCGTCCGCATCTTATCCCCGATTCGGCGGCGGAGACTATCACTGGCGGGCGGCCTCGGCTAGGCTCCAGCGCAGCAACAATTCCGTGATTCATATCCTGCCGGAGATCGCCCTCCATGCGCGCTGCCTTTTACGAAAAATTGGGACCCGCAAGCGACGTTCTGCAAGTGGGCGCGTTGCCCGATCCGGTGCCGGCGGCGGGCGAGGTCCGCGTCAAGATCATGGCCTCGGGCGTCAACCCGTCCGACGTCAAGATGCGCCTGGGAACCGGCAGTGCCACCAACGAATTTCCCCGCATCATTCCGCATAGCGACGGCGCTGGTATCATCGAGGCGGTGGGCGAAGGTGTCCCCCCGGCCCGCATCGGCGAACGGGTCTGGATCTGGAACGCCCGCTGGAAGCGCGCCTTCGGCACGGCGGCGGAATTCGTCACCTTGCCGGCACACCAGGCCGTGCCCCTGCCCGACAACACCGATTTCAAAGCCGGCGCCTGTCTCGGCATCCCCGCACTCACCGCCTGGCAGGCAGTCGAGACCGATGGTGGCATCGAAGCGGGCCAATGGGTGCTGGTGGCCGGCGGGGCGGGGGCTGTCGGCCATTATGCCGTGCAGATGGCCAAGGCCAAGGGTGCCCGCGTCATCACCACGGTGAGTGGCGCCGAAAAAGCCGCCCATGCGCGCAGGGCCGGCGCCGATCTCGTGATCGACCGGCGGGCGGAGGATGTCGTTGCGGCGGTGCGTTCCGCCACCGGCGGCGCCGGTGTCGCGCGCGTCATCGAAGTGGATTTCGCCGGCAATATCGCCTGGCTGCCGCAGGTCGTTGCGGATTATGGTCTTATCGTGATCTATGGCTCCAGCCAGCGCGAGGCACCGGTCAGTTTCGGCGCCTCGATCCTGGGCAATATCGGCTACCGCTTCTTCATCGTCTACAATCAGCCGGTGGCCTTGCGCGCCCGCGCCATTGCGGCGCTCAATGCGCAATTGCAGGCCGGCAAGCTGCAGCACACCATCGCCGCCACCTATACATTGGACCAGATCGCGGCGGCGCATGAGACGGTGGAAGCCGGCCGGCAGATCGGCAATGTCGTCGTGACCCTGCCTTAAGGAAAAAGCAGATGGCCATCAAGCAAGGCGAGGCGACGTCGTTCATCACACCCTACCGAGTCAATTCCGGGCGCAATTTCCGCATCGCCGATTTTCCCACACGCGATCCGCGCGCGGCGAAGCTCGACAAGGAGCGCGCCGAGGATTTGCTGCAGCAGGGGCGCAAGCGCCTCGCCGCCTTGCAGGAACGGCTGCATGCGGAATCGAGCTGGTCGCTGCTGCTGATCTTTCAGGGCATGGATGCCGCGGGCAAGGACGGCGCCATCAAGAACGTGATGTCGGGTGTCGATCCGCAGGGCGTCGACGTGACCTCGTTCAAGGCACCTGCCGGCATTGAGCTGGAACACGATTTTCTGTGGCGCTGCAATCTCGCTTTGCCGCGGCGCGGCCGCATCGGCATCTTCAACCGCTCGTATTACGAAGAGGTCGTCGCGGTGCGGGTCTATCCGCATTATCTCGCCGCGCAGCGTCTGCCCAAGGCCTGCCAGAAATCCAGCATCTGGCGCGACCGGCTGCGCGCGATCGCGGATCACGAGCGGCATCTCTCGGAAAACGGCACGATCATCCGCAAGATCTTCCTCAACATCTCGCGCGAGGAACAGAAAGAGCGGCTTCTCGCCCGCATCGACGACCCGGACAAGATGTGGAAATTCTCGCCCGACGATCTGCGGGACCGGCAGCGCTGGCCGGATTTCATGGCGGCCTATCAGAACGCGATCCAGGCCACGGCGAGCAAACAATCGCCGTGGTTCGTGGTGCCGGCCGACAGCAAGCCCTTCGCCCGGCTGGTGGTGGCGGGAATCGCCATCGATGCCCTGGAGAACATGCAGCTGGCCTTTCCCACCGTCGGTGCCGACAAGGCCAAGGCGGCCCACGAAGCGGCGCGGCAATTGGCCGCCGAATCCAGCGCCGCGCCACGGCGCACAATGCGAAAAAAGATAATTCGGGCGAAAAAATGATCCGGAAGGGCTGTCGGACCGTAAGGTGAGTCGATGCGCGGACTGATCTCCAGGACCTGGCAATGGTCGTTCAAGAATCCGCCGGCGGCGATCTGGCCGATCCTGGCGGACACGGCGCGGTTCAACGAAGCGGGCGGCCTGCCGCGCCACGAGATCACCGAAATCGCAGGACCGGACGGCGTTGTCAGCTATTACGGCAGAGCCAAGGTCGGGATCTTCGAGCTGCGCTGGCAGGACCAGCCAGTCAATTGGGTGAGCGACCAGTTCCTGGAGCATAACCGCGCCTTCACCAGCGGGCCGCTGAGTTATCTCGGCGCGCGTCTCGCCCTTGCGCTCGATGCCGCCGGCGTTGGATCCACCGCCACCTATACGCTCTCCGCCGCGCCGCGCAACTGGCTGGGCCGCCTGGCGCTCGCCACCAAATTCTTCACCGCTGCCGGCACCACCTTTGAGCGCCTCGCCAGGGAGGCGGATGATTTTGCGAGCGGTGCACGCGACACGCCCTTCACCTATGACGCGCCGGCACCCAGCAACGAGACGCGCATACGGGTGACACGCCTCGTCGCCGAGATCGAGGCGACACCGAACGGCCATGGCCTTGCCGCGCGCCTTGCCGATCTTGTCCTGACGGCACAGGAGGTGGATCTGTGGCATGTCCGCCCGCTGGCGCTGGCGCGTCAATGGAAGGTGCCCGAACGGCATGCGATCGAGCTTTGCCTGCAGGCGGTGAAGGCGGGATTGCTGGAACTGCGCTGGGACCTGCTGTGCCCGCGCTGCCGCGTTTCCAAGGCCTGGTCCGGGAGCCTCGACCGCCTGCCGACAGGGGCGCATTGCGGATCCTGCAACATTGCCTATGACCGCGATTTCGCCCGCAACGTGGAAGCAGGCTTCCGACCCGCCGCCGCGATCCGGCCGCTGGAGAGCGGTGAATATTGCATGTGGGGACCGATGTCGGTGCCGCATGTGAAAGCACAGATCCATCTGGAGCCCGGCGAACGCCGCGCGTTGCCAGGCACCCTTCCGCCCGGCCCCTATCGCCTGCGGACCTTGGAGCCCGGCGATGCGGTTGATGTCGAGTATGACGGCGGGGTTTTTCCCGCGCTCGTCATCGCAGGCGAAGACATCTGCGTCGGGGACAATAGTACTGCGGACAACCTTGCCTTCGAAAACCAATCGCCCCGCGCGCGTGTCGCCATCATCGAAAGCCGGCATTGGGTGGCAGATTGCTTGACCGCCGACCGCGTCACCGCCCTGCAGACTTTCCGCGATCTTTTTTCGGACGACGTGTTGCGTCCCGGCGACGAAGTGGCGATCGGCCGGATTACCTTGCTGTTCTCCGATCTCAAGGCCTCGACCGCGCTCTATGAGCAAATCGGCGATGCGGCGGCCTATCATCTGGTACGCGCGCATTTCGCCTTCATGGCCGAGATCATCCGCAATCATGACGGCGCCATCGTGAAGACGATCGGCGACGCGGTGATGGCGGCCTTCGCGCGACCGGAAGACGGCCTGCTGGCCGCGCTCGAGATCCAGCGTAGCATCGCGGATTGGAATGCGCGGAACCGCGGCGGCGACGCCATGCCCATCGTCATCAAGCTGGGCTTGCATCAGGGTGCGAGCATCGCGGTGACGCTCAACGACCGGCTGGATTATTTCGGCTCGACCGTCAATCTGGCGGCCCGGCTTCAAGGGCAGAGCGGTGGCGGCGAGATCGTGCTTTCGCGCGAGATCGCGGAAGACCCGGCCTTGGCGCCGCACCTTGCCGGCCTGGAATTGCGACACGACCGGGCGGTGCTCAAGGGCTTCGACCTCGCCACCGATTTTTATCGCCTGCAGGTTTGACCAGCGAGTTTGACCCAGGGGTTGGACTGGCCGCGCCGGGTGAGTCGGCGCTGGATTACACCCCAGTATAGGATAATCTTCCCTGCTGTCTTGACGAATCCGCCATTTCTCGGCGAAGTGCGGCCATGGCGGCGATGAACGACAAAATCGGATTGGCGGAGCGGGTAGCGCATTACGAAGCGCTGTCGCAACGCGCCCAGGGCTCCAACGTCAATGAAAAGACGTTACTGGCCACGGATTATCTCAACCACGTCAATGAAATCGTCATGCTGCTGGAACTGGTGCCCGACGCGCCGGAATGCCTGGAGGATTGCCGCGCCTGGCAGCCGCTTTCCTATGTCGATCATTTTCGGCAATCCGGCATCGCCGACCGCGATCTCGCGATCGAGGCCTATCCCTGGTCACCGCCGCAATACAAGGGACCCTTCGATCAGCTCGTCTCGGAGATGAATCGCCTGGTCGATATTTCGGTGGCGCGCCTCGCCCTCCTGCTGGAAGGGGGCAATGAAGAGCAGATCCGCCTGGTCGCCACGCGCGCCTCGCAGAATTTGCAGGATCTCATCGGCCAGGCCTCGGCCGTCATCCATGGCGACCGCAATGTCATCGACCAGGCCAAGATCGACGAATTGATGCAGCTTTAAGCGGCGCCTGCCACCTTGATGGCCCGCCGCGCCGACCCACATCTCTAGTCTGAAGAGAGGGAGGACGGCATCGTGGACATCCAGGCGGGCAGAATTCGACAGGGTCCGATCGCGGCGATTGCTGCTTTTCTTGCATTTGCGCTGGCACTGCCGGCCAGCGCGGCACCTGCTTTCGACGTCAACCCGCTGTCACAAGGCCTGGAACATCCCTGGTCGATCGCGCTTGGCCCCGATGGTCAGCTCTGGGTCACCGAACGGCCGGGACGCCTGCAGCGCATCGATCCCGAGAGCGGCGAGAAGACCCGGATTTCTGGCCTTCCAGATATACGCGCCCGCGCTGAATCCGGCCTGATGGGCCTCGCTCTCGATCCCGATTTCGCCGGCAATGGCGCACTCTATCTCTGCTACTCCACCGGCTCGATGCTCAATCCCGGCAACCGCCTGTCGCGCTTCACGGTGAATGGCGATGAGGTCGGCGATGAAAAAATCCTGATCGACGATATGCCGGGCGCCATGTGGCACAATGGCTGCCGCGTCGAGATATCGCCTGATGGATTTCTCTTTGCGAGCATGGGCGATGCGACCGAGGCGGATGAGGCGCAGAACCCGCGCGCATTGGCCGGCAAGATCTTTCGCCTCAACCGTGACGGCTCGATTCCCGCCGACAATCCCGATCCCACATCGCCGGTCTGGAGCATTGGCCACCGCAACCCGCAGGGCCTCGCCTTCCGCCCGGGAGATGGATCGCTGTGGTCGACCGAGCATGGCCCCGACACGCAGGACGAACTCAACAAAATTGAGAAAGGCGGCAATTACGGCTGGCCGCGCTGCCGCGGCATAAATGCCTGCGGCAATCTTCCGAGTTATCACCCGGCCGCCGCCGAGTTTACCCGCGACGGCACCATCGCGATTTCGGATTTGATCTTTTATAAGGGCGCCGCCTTCCCCGAATGGCAAGACGACATTCTCTTTGTCGCCCTCAAGACCGGGCGCCTTTACCGCGTCCAGCTCGACGGCGACAAGGTAACCAGCCACGAAATCCTGATCGACGATTCCTTCGGCCGCCTCCGCGATATCGCCGAAGCCCCCGACGGCAGCCTTTATCTCGCCACCGATAATGGCGAGGACCAGATCCTGCATTTGGTGCCGAAATAGGGCTGCGCTGGACTTGTCCCTATTTCCTCTGGTAGTTTGTGCAAAATGCTGCACTGCGGCAAAGTGGTGGGCGACAAAATAAAAGAATGCTGTCGGAGGAAAGATCGTGGCGGATTTCCCGAAGGTAACCCTGTCGGATTGGCAGAAGCTGGCGTCGAAGGACTTGAAAGGCGCCGATGCCGCCAGCCTTGAGCGCGAGACGCCGGAAGGCATCCGCCTCAAAGCCCTCTATACCGAGGCCGATCTCGAAGGCCTTGCCTCGATCGGCACCCTGCCCGGTTTTGCCCCTTATACCCGCGGCCCCCGCGCCACCATGTATGCCAACCGCCCCTGGACCATCCGGCAATATGCCGGCTTCTCCACGGCGGAGGAATCGAACGCCTTCTACCGCGAGAATCTGAAGCGCGGTCAGATGGGCCTGTCCGTCGCCTTCGACCTCGCCACCCACCGCGGCTATGACAGCGACCATCCGCGCGTCGTTGGCGACGTGGGGAAAGCCGGTGTCGCCATCGATTCAGTCGAGGACATGAAGATCCTGTTCGACGGCATCCCGCTCGACAAGATGTCGGTCAGCATGACCATGAACGGCGCGGTCCTGCCGGTTCTTGCCGCCTTCATCGTCGCCGGCGAGGAACAGGGTGTGCCGCGTGCCGCATTGTCGGGGACCATCCAGAACGACATCCTCAAGGAGTTCATGGTCCGCAACACCTATATCTATCCGCCCGCGCCCTCGATGCGGATCGTTGCCGACATCATCGAATTCACCGCCAAAGAGATGCCGAAATTCAATTCGATCTCGATCAGCGGCTATCACATGCAGGAAGCCGGCGCCAATGCGGTGCAGGAACTGGCCTTCACTCTGGCCGACGGTCTTGAATATGTGCGCGCGGCCTTGTCGAAGGGATTGAAGGTCGACGAATTCGCGCCGCGTCTGTCGTTCTTCTTCGCGATCGGCATGAATTTCTTCATGGAGATCGCCAAGCTCCGCGCGGCGCGTTTCCTCTGGGCGAAACTGATGCAGCAATTCGATCCCAAGGATCCGCAAAGCTCAGCCCTGCGCACCCATTGCCAGACGTCGGGCGTCTCGCTGCAGGAGCAGGATCCCTATAACAACGTCATCCGCACCACGATCGAGGCGATGGCGGCGGTCCTGGGTGGCACGCAATCGCTGCACACCAATGCGCTCGACGAAGCGATCGCGCTTCCCACGCCCTTCTCGGCCCATATCGCGCGCAACACGCAATTGGTGATTCAGGAAGAGACCGGCATTCCGCATGTGATCGACCCGATGGGCGGCAGCTATTACGTCGAGAGCCTGACCGCCAGCCTGGTCGCCCATGCCGAAAAGCTGATCGCCGAGGTGGAGGCGATGGGCGGCATGACCAAGGCGGTCGAGAGCGGCATGCCGAAACTCCGCATCGAAGAAGCGGCGGCGAAGCGCCAGGCGCGGGTCGACCGGGCCGAGGACATCATCGTCGGCGTCAACAAATACAAATCGAGCAGCCAGACCGAGATCGACGTGCTCGACATCGACAACAGCAAGGTCCGCCTTTCACAGATCGCGCGCTTGAACGCCATGAAGGCCAGCCGCGACGGCAAGAAGGTCGCGGCAGCTTTGGCAGCACTCACCAAAGCGGCGCAAGATGGCAGCGGCAATCTTCTGGCCCTCGCCGTCGAGGCGATGCGCGCTCGTGCCAGTGTGGGCGAGGTTTCGAGTGCCTTGGAATCCGTCTATAGCCGTCACAAGGCCGAGATCCGCTCCATCGCCGGCGTTTACGGCGCCGCCTATCGCGACGATCCGGATTTCGCCAGGATCCAGCACGACATCCAGGATTTCGCCAAGGCCGAGGGCCGCCGACCGCGCATGCTGGTGGTGAAGCTGGGCCAGGACGGCCATGACCGCGGCGCCAAGATCATCGCCACCGCCTTTGCCGATCTCGGCTTCGACGTCGATGTGGGTCCCCTCTTCCAGACACCGGAGGAAGCGGCACGGCAGGCGATCGAGAACGATGTCCATGTGATCGGCGTTTCTTCCCAGGCCGCCGGCCACAAGACCCTGGTGCCGCAGCTGATCCAGGCCTTGAAGGATCAGGGCGCCGAGGATATCCGCGTCATCTGCGGCGGTGTCATCCCGGCGCAGGATTACGATTCCCTGCGCGCAGCCGGTGTCGCCGCCATTTTCGGCCCCGGCACCAATATTCCCAAGGCCGCCGCCGAAATCCTGAGCCTGTTGCGGCCGGGCGCGTCGAAGGCCGCCTGAGATTCTGTCTGAGCGCGGCCTCACTGCAATGTGAACAAGGTCACGGCACCGGATTCCCGCCGATCCAAGGTATAATGGATTGTAACGGGAGGTCCCGCCATGCTCGTCCGTCTTCGCCGTATTAGTCAGATCCTCGCCGCAGGCTTCGCTCTGGTGACGCTTGCCTCTCTGCCGGCCGCGGCGGGGGATTATCGCAAGAACCCCTACCCATTCCATCACAACGGTGGACATAACGGCGGATCCTATCCCGCCCATGGCAGCTATTTTCAGCCCATCCCCGGATTCGGCTGGAACCAAAATCCCTATGGTCACAAACCCCAGAAATGGCGCAAGCACCGGCAGCACCATTATCAGCCGCATTGGCCGCAGCAGCAATTCCACCAACCCTATCGCCACCCTTCCTTCAAGCCGGGGCAGGTGATCTACCTGCCGCCCCCGCCGCCGGGCCGCGCCTATTACTATCGCAACGGACGAGTCTATCTCTGGCCCTGATCTGGCTCCGGCCCTGACTGCCAGCCCTCCTGCAATGGATTTGCGCGTTTTCCGCCAGTGGCTTAGTGTTTCCGATCGGGACTTCTTCCAGCAACATCGATCGGCCAGCGGCGGGAACAGGGTATGGGCAAAGGGGATCAGGACGCAGGTGCGGCGCGCGGACTCCTGAAGGGGAGCGGCAATGGCAATGTCAACGCGCGGCCTCACCGTCATGCGGTGATCCTGGGCAGCTTGCTGAGCCTTGCCTGGTTCCTGCTTTACGGCTGGCATGTGGCCGAGGCCGTGGGCCTGGAGAACCTCCAGGAATTGCTGCCGGCAGAGCTTGCCACCATCATCATCGCCTTCATCGCGCCGGCGATCTTCATCTGGATCGTGATCGCCTATATCTCGCGCGGCCGCGATCTGGAGCGGCAGACGGCACTCCTCAGCCAGCAGCTTAACCTCCTCACCTATCCCAATCCCCAGGCCGAACAGCGCGTCGCCACCATCGCCGATGCGATCCGGCGGCAATCGGTCGAGCTCAAGGGGGTCACCGAGGATGCGGCGCAAGCCCTTGCCGAGATCGAGAACCGCTTTCAGCGCCAGCGCGGCGATTTGATGGAAGCGGCCGGTGCCGCCCGCGCCCAATCCGATTCCATCGCCGAGCAATTGGCGGCCCAGCGCCAGATGCTCTCGGACATGCAGGACGTGTTGTCGGCGCAGAAGGCGGCCATCGCCAGCGCCAGCGAAACCGAGCGGGATTCCCTCACCGCCCTTGCCGACAGCTCGGCCGAGCGCATCATCGCCGCCTTCGAAGCCAAGCGTGTCGAGATCACCGGCATCATCGACCGGGTGATCGATCACGGTGCCGATATTCGCGATGCCGTCGAACGTCAGGCGGAAATCGTCGCCGAAAGCGCCGAGAAGGCGACTTTCGCGCTGCGCAATGAATTGCTCAATGTGACGCGGCGCCTGGACGAGGCGGGCGAGACGGCGCGGCGCGAGGGCCGTGCCCTGGGTGAGGCCGGCGACCGGCAATTGGCGGCGATCGACGATATCCTGGCCCGTGCCAACACCGCGATCGAAGGATTGGTCGCGCGCATTTCCGCCGATGCAGCCGAGGCCGTCGCGGCCGGGCAGCGCAGCGCCGCCGCGAGCGAAGCCTCGCTTCACCGCGTCGCTGCGGAGATCGTCGAACAATCGGCGCGTCATGCCAACGACCTCGCGAACCAATTGGGCTTGCAGGTCAACAGCATCAATGCCGCCAAGGCCCAGGCGGTGGACGCCAGCGAGGAATTACAGGCGGCCCTCGCCGCCCAGGCAGCGCGCCTGACGCAGCGTTCGACCGACGCCTTCGCCTTGATGCGCGGCGAGATCGCCAATGAAATGGCCGGGCTCCAGGGCGCCGAAGAACACGCGATCGAACGTTATCGGCAGATGGGCGAGACCTTGTCGGGTCAGGTCGCGGCCTTCGACCGGGCGATCGCTGAAGCCGGCGACAAGCTGGCGCAGCGTTCGGCGGCGGAGCAGACGATTCTCGATTCGTTGGCAAAAGCGACCGAGACGCGGATCGTCGCCGTCCTCTCCGCACTCGAGCGCCAGAGCAAGGATATTTACGACCAGGCGGAGGCCAGTGCCGAGCGCTTCGCCGGAACCCTGCGCCGCCATCACGAACTGGTTTCGGCGACCGCCACCGCGACGGTCGGCGAAGTGATGCGCAAGACCGCCGAGATCCAGCGCCAGATGCGCGAGGAAGGCGATCACGCGATCGCCGCCGCCAAGGCACTTTCGGCCGAGTTCACGCATTCGCTCACCAAGGTCGGCGACGTCATCACCGAAACAGCCGCCCAGGCCGGCAAGGACAATGTGGCGCTGGAACAGACGGCACGGCAACAGGCCGAGCGCCTGACCAACGCCGCCCTCATGGCCTCGACCCAGTTCCGGCATGCCCTCGATCATATGGCCGGGGAAAGCGGTGCCCTGGTCCGCGCCCTCATCGACAAGATCACCGAGCAGAACCAGGCAGCAAAATCCGCCTTGCGCGCGGAAGCCGGCAATTTCGAGGAAACGACGGCGCGGCTCGGCGATCATATCGGCCAGCGTTTTGCCGAGATGGTGAAGGGAATCCAGGGAACGGCCAGCCATACCGATGCCGAGACCGCGCGGCTCATCGCGCTCGTGGATGCCCAGCGTGAGCGCCTGAGCGGTGCTGCCAATGCCGCCGCCGTGCAATTGCGCCAGCAGATCGATTCCGAGATTCTGAAGCTTGAGGAATTGAATGCGCTGGGTGAAGTTCGGCAGAATTCCAGCCTGCAGGCACTGACCGCCGCCAGCCATCATCTGGACGATGCTGCGGAATCCCACGCCGCCCTCTTTGCCGATCTGCTGAAGCGTCAGGAAGAGCGTCTTGCCACGCTCAATGACGCCCAAGAAAATACCAGCCGGCGCCTGGGTGCTGCCATCGACGCCCAGGGCCAGCAATTGGTGCAGGCGGCGGACCGCGCCGCCGAACGCCTGGCTCAACGCCTGCGCGAGAATGAAAGCGCCATCGTCAACGGCCTCGATGCCGTGGTGGCGAAGACGCGCGTGCTGGAAGATACGATCAATGCGCAGCGCGATCGCCTGGCCGAAGTCGGACACGACGCAGCCGGCGAAATACGTGCCGAGCTCGACACCCATGTGATCGCCCTCAAAAGCGAGATCGACCGGCAGATGTCGAATATGGAGGACCTCACCCAGACCTTCATCAACCGCACCACGGCGCTGGACGGCACCATCCTCAGCCATCGCGACCAGTTGATCGACGCGGCGCAGGCAGCGGCGGAAGGCTTCCGCGACATCCTGCGGCGTCAGGCGGATGAATTCGTGGCAGCGGCCGAGATGGTCGCCACCAAGAGTGCGGCCCTGGAAGGCGTCACCCAGCATCAGCGCGACGAATTGATCGCGGCCTCGCGCGATGCCGCCGAGCATTTCGCCAGCGCCCTGCGATTGCAAGCGCAGGAGATCGCCGCGGCCGCGGCCACAGCGGTGCAGCAGACAGAAGGATTGGGAGCGGCCGCCCGCGTTCAGGCCGAGAACCTTGCCGCCATGATCGTGGATTCAACCAACCGCTTCGCACAATTGACCGGCGAACAGACCCAGGCCTTGGGTGATGCGGGGGAACGCAGCGCGGCGGTTCTGCGCACGCGCCTCGCCGAGCAGCAGCTGGATATCGAGCGACGGCTTGGCGAGCTTACGGCACTCAGCGAGAAGCTCCATGCCAATGCCAGCTCGCAAGCGATGACGCTGGGCAAGGCCGCCGAGCAAGCGACCGAGGTCGCGATCACCATGCGCGACGCGTTGTCCGGCCAGGCCGATCTGGCGCGGAGTGCGGGGCTGGATATCAGCGAGCGCGCCCAGGAGGCAGGAAGGGTCATGCAGCGCCAGGCCGGCGATCTCGCCGATGCGCTGCAATCGATCGTGCAACGGAATGCCGCCAATCTCAAGGCCGCGACGGAACAGGCTGGCCTTGCCGCGATCGAGCTGGGCCAGAACCTGATGCGCCAGAACGAGGATCTCAACGCCGCCCTTGCCCGCACCAAGGGAGCCACCGACGAGGTGCGCGAAAGCCTCAAGGCACAGATCGAGGAGCTGTCCAACGCGGCGCAGAAGATCCAGATCGAGGCCAACCTGATCGGCACCATCTTCCATGCCGAAGCCGAGAACCTCGCGACCGCCGCGACGAAGGCAAGTGGCGCCGCGGGCAGTCTCCAGGAACAGATGCGCGCCGGACTGATCGGCATCGAGGATCTCGCGGCCAAGGCGACGTTGCAGGTCATCGGCCTGAAGGATGAGGTCACCCGGCAGGGCGATCTGGTGAAGGCCGCGAGCGAGGAAGGTGGCAGGCGCACGGGCGAGCTTGCGAGCCTCTATGAGGCACATACGCGGCAATTGTCGGATGCCTCGGAAATGGCACGCGACAAACTGGAGCAGATGGGTAAATCGCTGGCCGCCCAGGCCGAGATTCTCTCGGCCATCACCGACCAGGCCGTCTCGCGCCAGCAGCAGCTCAACGTCACCCTCGGTCAACGCGTCGAGCAAGTGGCGGCGGTCGGCAAGGAAGGCCAGAATCAGCTGTCCGCCCTCAACATCTCGGCCCAGACCCTGTCGGAAAGTCTGCGCAATACGACCAGCGAAAGCACCCGCCAGGCGAAGGAGACGATCGAACTCTTCCGCGACGGCGCCGAAGCCCTGTCGCAGGTGACCAAACGCGCGGCTCTGCAGGTGGGCAGCGTCAAGGCGGCGGTGGCCGAACAGGTGACGGAATTGACCGACCTCTCCAACCGCGTTCATGAGATGGCCGAGGATGTGCGCGCGCAATTGCGCGCCCAGGCCAAGGAATTCAACGACGCCGCCCTGGCCGCCAAGGCCAGCGCCGAAGGGGCGCGCGGCGATGCGCAGCAGGCGAGCGAGATCTTGAACCGCCAGGTGGAATCGCTGGCCCAGGCAGCGGCGCGCATGAACCAGCATCTGGCCGGGCTCGGCACGGATATCGACAAGCGCATCGAGGCGATGAGCCGCGCGGCCGAAAACGCGGCTTCCCGCGTCGGCGCCATCGGCCAGAGCTTCGAACGCCAGGCGGAAGGTTTCGGCCGTTCGCTCGACCAGGCCCAGGCGAAGGCGCTGGAACTGGGCGAGGCCTTCAAGGGGCAGAGCCTGGAACTTGCCAAGACCTCCCAGCTCGCTTTGGAGCGGATCGACAAATTGCGCGAGACGCAGAACAGCTCGACCCGCGATGCGTTCCTCCGCGCCGCCTCGGTGATGATCGAGGAACTGAACGGCCTCGCCCTCGACATCCATTCGCTGCTCGACAGCGAAATCCCCGACGATATCTGGAAGCGTTACCGCGAAGGCGACCGGTCGGTCTTCGCGCGGCGGCTCTTCCGCGGCAAGGACGCCTATATCATCCCGGCCATCGAACAGCGCTACAGCCGCGACGAACGCTTTCACGATCTCGTCGACCGCTATCTCAAGAAGTTCGAGGATCTGCTGACGCAATCGGCCAAGGCCGATCCAGAAGCCGTCCTCAACGCCGCCATCATCACCGCCGATGTCGGCAAGCTCTATCTCATCATGTCGAAGAGCCTGGGGCGCAATCAGGATAATTGAGCGGGCTGCGGCTTTAACTGTCATCCCCCGCGCAGGCGGGGGATCCACGAGTTGCTTTCTTCAGTCGTTGCGAAACTCGTGGATGGCCCGCCTAAAGCGGGCCATGACAAATAGGGTTTCGGGACAATTAGGGCATCGGCCCCATCAGCCTGAACCGCCTGTCCTTGAGATAGGGGAGCCGCGCCCGCGCCGCGGCAATAGCGGCAGGATCGAATTCCGCCGTGATCACTTCTTCATGCGCACCGGCTCGTGCCAGCACCTGGCCATCCGGGCCGCAGATCGAGGAGAGGCCAGCGTAATCCCAATCCGCCTCCGATCCGGCGAAGTTGCAATAGGCGAGATAGGCGCCGCTTTCGAGGGCCCGGACCGGGATCATCATCTCGGCGATCTGCGACCAATGCCGGCGCAGGGCTGTGGGCGCCAGCACCAGATCGGCGCCGGCTTCGACACAGGCGCGCATTGATTCCGGAAATTCGATATCGTAGCAGATGAGCGGCGCCAGCTTGAATCCCAGGAGATCAAAGGTGACGATGCGATCGCCGGTCGCAAAGATCGCGCGCTCGTCATCGCTGGGGAGATGCAGCTTCCGGTAAAGCGCCAAACACGTCCCGTCACCGCCGAAGACCTGCACCGAATTGAAGACCTGCCCGCCGTTGCGTTCGGGAAAGCCGTAAAGGATGGCAATTCCGGTCTCGCGTGCGAGTTCCGAAACGGCGCGCGCGAACGGACCGTCGGCCGGTTCGGCAAGTCGCGTCATCTCCGCCGCGTCAAGACGATAGCCGGTCATGAACAATTCCGGTGTCACCAAAAGATCGGCCTTGCCCCGCTGGCCCTGCGCGAGGCGGGTGAGCGAGGCCAATTGCCGGGCCGTGTCGCCGGGCAGGCTGTCGTTCTGGTAAAGTGCAAGGCGCATCACACGGAATCCTGTTGGGTGACGAGGCGCGCCAGCCTATATGGGAAGAATGATGATCCGGAAGGCGGAAGCGGCGGATTTGCCCGCCATCAGAAAAATTCATGACGCGGCTTTTGGCGGGCCCGGCGAAGGCAGGTTGGTGGCCGATCTCGCCGCCGACGGCCTCGATACCCTTTCGCTGGTGGCGATCGAGGACGAGGCTGTTGTCGGCCACGTTCTTTTCTCGCCCCTGCTCGTCGAAGTCGACGGCAAGGCGATCCGTGCCTTGGCGTTGGCGCCGCTTGGGATAGCCCCGGCTTATCAGCGGCGCGGGATCGGCCAATTATTAGCCCGGGCCGGATTGGCGGAAGCCCGCGCGCTGGGCTGGGATGCCGTGATCGTCCTGGGGCATCCGGAATATTATGGAAAATTCGGTTTCCGGGCCGCCCTGACCGCCGGTTTCAAGGCGCCCTTCCAGGGTCCGGCCTTCATGGGGCTGGAATTGCGCGCTGGCGCCTTAAGTGGCGAAAAAGGCAGGATAATTTATCCCGTAAGCTTTGGGATTGATGAAGGCGAAGGTGTATCGGCCGGCGCCTGATCGACAAAATGTCCCTTTTTGATAAATTCTGTTTATCAGATCATTATCCAAACCGATTTGAACCTTAGATATTGTGCGGATTTACTTATCTCCTGTCGCTTTTGCGACACCAAGGCTGGAGGCGGAGACCTAATGCTTCCGAACAAGAACAGGTCCAGCCGCCTGGAAGGAAATAGATAGATGTCGGGATTAGCCGCCGCGAGGTCCTGGAACGACGATGCTGCCCGCAGCATCGTGCAGGAGAACAAGACTCTGGACGGGGCCTTGCTCCCCATCCTCCATGCGCTCAACGATCATTTCGGTTATGTCGATGCTGGCGCCGTGCCGATCATCGCCGACGAACTCAATCTCAGCCGCGCCGAAGTTCATGGCGTGGTCAGTTTCTATCATGACTTCCGCAAGGAACCGGCCGGCCGCCATGTGGTGAAGGTCTGCCGCGCCGAAGCCTGCCAATCGATGGATGGCCGTCGCCTCGAAGAACATGTGGCGCAGCGCCTGAAGACCGAATTCGGCACCACCAGCGCCGACCGCCTCTATACGCTCGAAGCCGTCTATTGCCTCGGCCTCTGCGCCTGTTCACCCGCCATGATGATCGACGGCGAATTGCATGCGCGCGTGACGCCCGAGCGCTTCGACCGATTGATCGAGGGAAAACGCTGATGACGACGCGCCTTTACGTCCCCAACGATTCAGCCGCCTTGGCCCTGGGTGCCGACGCGGTGCTGCGCGCCTTCCAGGTGGAAGCCAAGGCGCGCGGCCTGGAGTTTGAGATCATCCGCAACGGCAGCCGCGGCCTTTTCTGGCTGGAGCCGATGGTGGAAGTGGTGACCGAGAAGGGCCGCATCGCCTATGGCCCGGTAACCCCGGCCGATGTCCGTGGCCTGCTCGATGCCGGTTTCCTGACGGGGGCGAGTGGTCATGCGCTCCACCTCGGCAAGCCGGAGGAACTCGACTACCTCAAGAAGCAGGAGCGCCTGACCTTCATCCGCTGCGGCATCGTCGATCCGTTGAGCATCGCTGATTACGAAGCGACCGAGGGTTATCGGGGCCTGCGCCGCGCCGTCACCATGACGCCGGAAGCGATCGTCGAGGAAGTGACGCAGAGCGGCTTGCGTGGCCGCGGTGGCGCCGGCTTCCCCACCGGCATCAAATGGAAGACCGTGCTGGGGGCGGTGGCCGAGCAGAAATACATCGTCTGCAATGCCGATGAGGGCGATAGCGGCACCTTTGCCGACCGTATGCTGATGGAAGGCGACCCCTTCCATTTGATCGAGGGCATGACCATCGCCGGCATGGCGGTGGGGGCCACGAAGGGCTTCGTCTATATCCGCAGCGAATATCCGGAAGCCTTCAAGCGCATGCAGGATGCGATCGTCGCGGCCAACCGCGCCGGCTTCCTGGGACCGGACATTCTGAATTCCGGCCGTGCCTTTCAACTGGAAGCGCGGCTCGGTGCCGGCGCCTATATTTGCGGCGAGGAAACCTCGCTGCTGGAAAGCCTGGAAGGCAAGCGCGGCATGGTGCGCGCAAAGCCGCCGCTCCCCGCATTGAAAGGTCTCTTCGGCAAGCCGACCGTGATCAACAACGTGCTGTCGCTGGCCGCCGTGCCGACCATCCTCGACAAGGGTGCCGAGTTCTACAAGAATTACGGCATGGGCCGCTCGCGCGGGACGATGCCACTGCAGCTTGCCGGCAACATCAAATATGGCGGCCTGGTCGAGAAGGCCTTCGGCATTACCTTGCGCCAGGCGATCTACGATTTCGGCGGCGGCACGGCGAGCGGCCGGCCCTTGCGCGCGGTGCAGATCGGCGGGCCTCTGGGGGCCTATTTTCCCGATGCGCTTCTCGACACGCCGCTGGATTACGAAGCCATGGCGGCCGCAAAGGGCATGCTGGGCCATGGCGGCATCGTGGTCTTCGACGACAATGTCGACATGGCGCTGCAGGCGCGCTTTGCGATGGAGTTCTGCGCGGTTGAATCCTGCGGCAAGTGCACGCCCTGCCGCATCGGTTCGACGCGCGGCGTCGAGGTGATCGACCGCATCCGCCACGGTATCGAGCCGGAGAAGAACAAGGTTCTGCTGGCCGATCTCTGCGACACCATGCTGGACGGCTCGCTTTGCGCGCTGGGTGGTCTCACACCCTTCCCGGTGCAGAGTGCCATCCGCCACTTCCCCGAAGATTTCAATCGCCCGACGGCAAAAGCCGCTGCGGAGTGATGGAGAAACAGCCATGACCCTGATCAAAGAAACCGATTTCGGCACGCCGATCCGGCTTTCCACCAAGATGGTGACCCTCACCATCGACGGCCAGGAAGTCACCGTACCGGAAGGCACCTCGATCATGCGCGCGGCGGCCGAGATGGGTACCAAGGTGCCCAAGCTCTGCGCCACCGACAGCGTCGAGGCCTTCGGCTCCTGCCGCCTTTGCGCAGTTGAGATCGAGGGACGCAAGGGCACGCCGGCCTCCTGCACCACCCCGGCTGAAAACGGCCTCAAGGTCTGGACCCAGACCGGCAAGCTCGCCAAGCTCCGCCGCAACATCATGGAGCTTTACATCTCCGACCACCCGCTCGATTGCCTGACCTGTGCGGCCAATGGCGATTGCGAGCTGCAGGATATGGCGGGCGTCGTGGGCCTCCGTGATGTGCGCTACGGCTTTGCGGGTGAAAACCATCTCGGCGCCAAGAAGGACGAGAGCAATCCCTATTTCACCTTCGATGCTTCGAAATGCATCGTCTGCTCGCGCTGTGTCCGCGCCTGCGAGGAAGTGCAGGGCACCTTCGCCCTCACCATCGATGGCCGCGGTTTCGCGTCCACCGTCTCGGCTGGGCAGAAGGAAGATTTCCTGGGGAGTGAATGCGTCTCCTGCGGCGCCTGCGTGCAGGCCTGCCCGACGGCGACCCTGATGGAAAAGACCGTCATCGAAGCCGGCCAGCCGGAACATTCCGTCGTCACCACCTGCGCCTATTGCGGCGTGGGCTGCTCGTTCAAGGCGGAAATGCGCGGCACTGAAGTCGTGCGCATGACGCCCTACAAGGACGGCCAGGCCAATCACGGCCATTCCTGCGTCAAGGGCCGCTTCGCCTGGGGCTATGCCACCCACAAGGACCGCATCACCAAGCCGATGATCCGGGCAAAGATCACCGATCCCTGGCGCGAAGTCTCTTGGGAAGAAGCGATCGGCCATGCCGCCAACGAGTTCAAGCGCATCCAGGCGAAATATGGCAAGGGTGCCGTGGGCGGCATCACCTCCTCGCGCTGCACCAATGAAGAAACCTATCTGGTGCAGAAACTGATCCGCGCCGGTTTCGGCGTGAACAATGTCGATACCTGCGCCCGCGTCTGCCATTCGCCCACCGGCTATGGCCTGTCGCAGACCTTCGGCACCTCGGCCGGCACACAGAATTTCGATTCGGTCGCCTCGGCCGATGTCATCATGGTGATCGGCGCCAATCCGACCGACGGCCATCCGGTCTTTGCCAGCCACATGAAGCGCCGCCTGCGCCAGGGGGCGAAGCTTATCGTCGTCGATCCCCGCCGCATCGATCTGGTGAAATCGGCGCATATCAAGGCCGATCATCATCTGCCGCTGAAACCCGGCACCAATGTCGCCATGATCAATGCCTTTGCCCATGTCATCGTGACCGAAGGCCTGGTCAAGGAAGATTATGTGCGCGAACGCTGCGACATGATGGAATTCGACCGCTGGCGCGCCTTCGTGTCCGAAGAGCGCAACTCGCCGGAAGCGGCCGAGAAATATACCGGCGTGCCGGCCGCCGAGGTCCGCGCCGCAGCGCGGCTCTATGCCAGCGTCAATAATGCTGCAATCTATTACGGCCTCGGCGTCACCGAGCACAGCCAGGGTTCGACCATGGTCATGGGCATGGCCAATATCGCCATGGCGACCGGCAATGTCGGCCATGTCGGTGCCGGCGTGAATCCGTTGCGCGGCCAGAACAACGTGCAGGGCTCCTGCGACATGGGCTCGTTCCCGCACGAGCTTCCCGGCTATCGCCACATTTCCACAGATGACGTGCGCGAGCAGTTCAACCAGGCCTGGGGTGTGACGCTGGATCCGGAACCCGGTCTGCGCATCCCCAACATGCTGGATGCCGCCATCGACGGCACCTTCAAGGGCATCTATGTGCAGGGCGAGGACATCGCCCAATCCGATCCCAACACCAAGCATGTGACCGCGGGTCTCGAAGCGATGGAATGCGTCGTCGTGCAGGACATCTTCTTGAACGAGACGGCGAATTACGCCCATGTCTTCCTGCCGGGCACGACGTTCCTCGAGAAGGACGGCACCTTCACCAATGCCGAACGGCGCATCAACCGCGTCCGCCAGGCGGTGCCGCCGGCACCCGGCTACGCCGATTGGGAAGTCACCATCATGCTCTCGAATGCGCTGGGCTATCCGATGAGCTACAGCCATCCGTCCGAGATCATGGACGAGATCGCCCGTCTGACACCCACCTTCAAGAATGTCTCCTATGAGAAGCTCGAGGAGATGGGTTCGATCCAGTGGCCCTGCAACGACGCCGCCCCCGACGGCACGCCCACCATGCATATCGGCAAGTTCGTGCGTGGCAAGGGCCGCTTCATGATCACCGAATTCGTGGCGACCGAGGAACGCGTCGGACCGCGCTTCCCGCTGCTGCTCACCACCGGCCGCATCCTCTCGCAATACAATGTCGGCGCGCAGACACGTCGCACCGAGAACGTCGCCTGGCATCCCGAGGACGTCCTGGAAATCCACGCCCATGATGCCGAGGAACGCGGTATCCGCGACGGCGACAATGTCTCGGTCATGAGCCGGGTGGGCGAGACCACGCTGAAGGCCGTCATTTCCGAGCGCATGCAGCCGGGTGTGGTCTACACGACCTTCCACCATGTCGGCACCGGCGCCAATGTCATCACCACCGATTTCTCGGATTGGGCGACCAATTGCCCGGAATACAAGGTGACGGCGGTGGAAGTGCGCCTCTCTAACATGCAATCGGAATGGCAGCGCGACAATGCCCTGTTCCGGGATGCCACACGGCGCATCGCCAAAGCGGCCGAATAAAAGATGAAGACAAGGCCGCAGGACGGGACGGAAGATGGATCGGCGGCGGAATTGCCGCCGGTCGTCGCCGCCGTTAAATTGCGGCAATTGCGTTTCGACGGCCACCAGATCGACCGGCTCGATCATCTGGTCGAGGAAGTGCCGGTGGCGTTGGTCTATAACGGCATCTCTCACGCCGTCATGATGGCGAGCCCCGCGGATTTGAGCGATTTCGCGCGCGGCTTCTCGTTGAGCGAAGGCATCATCGAGAATGCGGCCGAGATCCGCGATGTGGAGGCCGTGCCGCATGAAAAGGGCATCGAGCTCCGCATCGACCTTGCTCCCGAATCCTTCTGGCGGTTGAAGGAACGCCGCCGCACCCTGGCCGGACGCACCGGCTGCGGCCTCTGCGGGCTCGACAGCCTGGAGCAGGTGGCGCGCGATCTGCCCATTCTGGCCGATGGCGGCAAGGTGGATCTCTCCGCGATCGAACGTGGCCTTGCCGCCTTGCCGGCGGCGCAGCTTTACAATGCCCAGGCGCACGCCCTCCACGCCGCCGCTTTCTGCGCCGCCGACGGTCACCTGCTGCTGGCACGCGAGGATGTCGGGCGCCATAATGCCCTCGATAAGCTGATCGGCGGTATTGGGGAGGCCGAGATCGACCCGGCATCCGGCTTTGCCATCATCACCAGCCGCTGCTCGCTTGAAATGGTACAGAAAGCCGTCATCGCCGGGATCAAGATCCTGGTCGCGGTTTCGGCACCGACCTTGATGGCGCGGCGACTGGCCGATACCAGCAACCTCACTTTGGCGGCCCTAGCGCGCAGCGACAGCCTGCTCGTCATCAGCCACCCGGAACGCATCGAGATGGAGAGTTTTGCGTGAACAACGATCGCTTGGTCTCAATGGCGAACCAGATCGCCGATTTCTTCCAGAGCTATCCGGAAGCCGAGGCCGTCGAGGGCATCGCCACCCATATCAAGAAATTCTGGGACCCGCGCATGCGCCAAGGCATCTTCGCGCATCTTGCCGCCGGTGGCGCCGGCTTGAAGCCGCTTACCTTGAAGGCCCTGCAGCAGCTCGCCACGCAGCAGACGAATCTCAAAGCCAGCGCTTGACGTTTTCCCGCATGTTTTTACTGTCATGGTCCACGCAGGCGGACCATCCACGAGTTTCTCTGCAATTGAAGAAAGTAACTCATGGATCCCCCGCCTGCGCGGGGGATGACAATCAGGGATAGCACCAATACATGCTGGTCCGGCAGCTCGCTTATCTCGCCGCCCTTGCCCGCGAGCGGCATTTCGCCCGCGCGGCGGCGGCCTGCAACATCACCCAGCCGGCGCTTTCCACCGCCATCAAGCAATTGGAAGAAGAATTGGGCGTGCCGCTGGTCGAGCGCGACAAGCGCTTCAAGGGCTTCACACCCGAGGGCCAGGAAGTGCTGCTCTGGGCGCGGCGCATTCTGTCCGACTACGATTCATTGCGGCAGGGCATCCAGAACGCGAAGCGCGGCCTTACCGGCAATCTGCGCCTCGGTGTCATCCCTTCCGCTCTGCCGCTGGTGCCGCTGGTCACCGATCCCTTCAACGACCGGCATCCGCAGGTGAAGGTCACCGTCTGGTCGACGAGTTCGATCGAGATCCAGCAGGGCCTCGATCATTTCGAGCTCGAGGCCGGCATCACCTATCTCGACAACGAGCCTTTAAAAGGTGTGCTGCAGCGACCGCTCTATACCGAGCGTTATGTGTTGCTGACGCCGGAGCACGGACCCCTGGGGGGTGCCGCCAAGGCGACCTGGCGCGAAGCGGCCGATCTGCCGCTTTGTCTGCTTACCCCCAACATGCAGAACCGGCGCATCATCGACGGCATCTTCAAATCGCTGGATTGCGCACCGCGCCCACAGCTCGAAACCAATTCGGTGATCAATCTCTGCGCCCATGTGCGCTCCGGGCGCCTCTCCAGCATCGTGCCGCGATCCTTGATTCAGGTCCTTGGCATGCCCTCCGGCGCCATCGCCCTCGATCTGGTCGAGCCCGATATCAGCCGGCAGGTGGGCCTGGTCGTACCCGACCGGGAGCCGCTGCCGCCGATCAGCCTCGCCATCTTTTCCATGCAATTTCCGGGATTTAAGGACGGCCACTAAGGCTGCCGCGACCGGCTGACGCAGGAGTAAGTCCAGCCTTGCGTTACCTGCAATATTGCATATATCTGAATATATGAAGATGGAAGCCTTGCAACAGACGGCCAATGCCGTCAGCGAGTTGATGAAGTCGCTCGGCAATCCGAAGCGTCTGCTGATCCTCTGCCAACTGGTCGAAGGCGAGAAATCGGTTTCGGAACTGGCGCGCCTCACCGAGATGCGCGAAGCGGCGGTGTCGCAACAACTGGCCTTGCTGCGCAAGGACGGCATCGCCAGTCCGCGGCGCGAGGGCCAAAGCGTCCTCTATGGTTTGGCGCGCGACGACGTCCGGAAACTGATCGAGTTTCTCTACGCGACCTATTGCCAGCCGGCCTGCGCCGAGGACAACGCCGATTGAGATGACAAACGGGCGCACGATCCCGCGTGTTACCACCAATTTTTCACACTGAATTACTGGGTTATTTCCTGAGCTAGCGTCCAACTACGAGCAACACCACCGAGGAGGAACACCACGATGCCGTCAGCAAAGCGCCCCGAAGTGCATGGCTTCTTCGATCCGGACACCTTCACGGTCAGCTATGTCGCTTTCGATCCAGCCACCAAGAAAGCGGCGATCATCGATTCCGTTCTCGATTTCGATCCGGCCTCGGGCCGCACCAAGACGAAATCGGCCGATCAGTTGATCGCCTTCGTGGCGCAGCACGGCCTGTCGGTGGAATGGCTGCTGGAAACCCATGTCCATGCCGATCATCTCTCGGCAGCGCCCTATCTGAAGGAAAAGCTCGGCGGCGTCCTCGCCATCGGCACGGAGATCGTCACCGTGCAGGACACCTTCGGCAAGGTCTTCAATGCCGGCACGGAGTTCGCGCGCGACGGGCGCCAGTTCGATCGCCTGTTCAAGGATGGCGACACGTTCAAGCTGGGCTCGATCGAGGCCCGCGCCATGCACACGCCGGGACATACACCGGCTTGCATGACCTATCTCATCGGCGATGCCGGTTTCGTTGGCGATACCCTGTTCATGCCGGATTACGGTACCGCGCGCTGCGACTTTCCCGGCGGCGACGCGGCAACGCTCTACCGCTCGATTCAGAAGCTCTTCGCCCTGCCCGAAGCGACACGGCTTTTCATGTGCCACGATTATCTGCCGGCCGGCCGCGACAAATACATCTGGGAAACCACCGTCGGCGAGGAAAAACGCAACAACATCCATGTGGGCGGCGGCAAGAGCGAGGCGGATTTCGTCGCCATGCGCCAGGCCCGCGACAAGAAGCTCGACATGCCGCGCCTGATCCTTCCCTCGGTGCAGGTCAACATGCGCGCCGGTCACATGCCGCCGGCGGAAGAGAATGGCCTCTCCTATCTCAAGCTGCCAATCAACGCGCTCTGACAGCGAGTGCTGGAAAACAAGAATCCGCTGGAGGAAACACCGAATGGAAAACATGCGTCGCCTGACACCGTTCCTGAGCGTTTCGCCGCAGATCAGCGAAGCCGATATCGGCACCCTGGCTGCCCGCGGCTATCGATCGGTCATCAACAACCGGCCCGACAATGAGGGCGAGGGCCAGCCCAGCAGCGCGGTACTAGAGGCGGCCGCCAAGCGCCTGGGCCTCGGCTATCGCCATATTCCAGTCGTCTCCGGCAAGGTCACGGATGACGATGTCGCCGCTTTTGCCGCCGCCATGGCCGAATTGCGCGGCCCGGTTCTGGCCTTCTGCCGCACCGGCACGCGCTCGACCACGTTGTGGGCGCTCAACGAAGCACCACGGCTTGATCCCGCGGTCATCGTCGGTGTCGCCGCCGATGCCGGTTACGACCTCAACCCCTTGCGGCCACGCCTTGAAACGCTTTGGAACACGGGCGGCGAGTTCAGCGTCAGCACACGCGCGACAGGGAGGCCGCAACGCCCGCAAAGACAGTTCGACGTCGTCATCGTGGGCGGTGGCGCCGCGGGCTGCGCCGTCGCCGCCAGCCTGCTGAAGCGGCGCCGCGACGTCAGCCTCGCCATCGTCGAGCCGAAGGAGATTCATTACTACCAACCGGGCTGGACGCTGGTCGGCGGTGGTGTCTTCGACCGCCGCGCCACATCGCGCCCCATGCAAGAATGCATCCCCAAGGGCGCGCAATGGATCAAGGCCGCGATCGCCGGTTTCGACCCGGCCGGCAATGCGGTTCTGCTGGAGGATGGGACACCGATCGGCTACGCCACCTTGATTGTGGCGCCTGGATTGGAGTTGCGCTGGGATCTGATCGAGGGCCTGCAGGAAACCCTCGGCAAGAACGGCGTTACCTCGAACTACCAATTCGACCTCGCCCCCTATACCTGGGAATTGGTGCAATCCCTGAAGGGCGGCACTGCCTTGTTCACGCAACCGCCGATGCCGATCAAATGTGCCGGCGCGCCGCAAAAGGCGATGTACCTCTCCTGCCATCACTGGGAGCGGCAGGGCATACTCAAGAACATGAAGGTCGAGCTCAACAATGCCGGTGGCGTCCTTTTCGGCGTCAAGGAATACGTCCCCGCGTTGATGAAATATGTCGAACGCTACGGCGCGAAGCTGGCCTTCAATTCGAACCTGAAATCCATCGACGGCAAAACAAAGACAGCCGTGTTCGAGGTCAAGAATGCCGACGGTTCGGTCGAGCAGGTGACCAAGAATTTCGACATGATCCATGTGGTGCCGCCGCAATCGGCGCCGGCCTTCATCCGCAATTCGCCGCTGGCCGACGGTGCCGGCTGGGTCGATGTGGATGCCGAAACCCTGCGCCACAAAGCCTATGGCAATGTCTTTGCCCTAGGCGATGCCGGATCGACGCCCAATGCCAAGACAGCGGCCGCCGTGCGCAAGCAGGCACCGATCGTGGCGGTCAATGTGCTGGCCGTGCTCGATGGCGGCAATCCGCGCGCGATCTATGACGGCTATGGCTCCTGCCCGCTGACGGTCGAACGCGGCAAGGTGGTGATGGCCGAGTTCGGCTATGGCGGCAAGTTGCTGCCGACCTTTCCCTGGGATTCCACCAAGCCGCGCTGGAGCGCCTGGTTCGCCAAGGTCTCGCTGCTGCCCTGGCTTTATTTCGACGTCATGCTGAAAGGCCGCGAATGGCTGGCCAATCCGCAGATTCTGCCGCATCAGCCGCAGCCCCATGAAGCGGCAGCGGCCTGCGTCGATCCGAATACCGTCAAAACCAATCGCAGCTAAAGCCCATGTCCCGTCTCGAGCATTGGTTGCCCTGTCTCGGCTGGGCCAGGACCTACGATGCGAGATCCGCCGGCAGCGACGCGGTGGCGGCAATCATCGTCACGATCATGCTGATTCCGCAAAGCCTCGCTTACGCGATGCTGGCGGGTCTGCCGCCACATATCGGTCTTTATGCCAGCATCCTGCCGCTGATCGCCTATGGCATCTTCGGCACCAGCCGCACGCTCGCCGTTGGACCGGTCGCCGTCATCTCGCTGATGACGGCGGCGGCGGCGGCCAAGGTCGCGGCGCCGGGATCGCCCGCTTATATCGAGGCGGCGCTGATCCTCGCATTTCTCTCCGGCCTCATTCTGATCGCCATGGCCGTGACGCGGCTGGGCTTTCTCGCCAATTTCCTCAGCCATCCGGTGATCTCGGGTTTCATCAGTGCCTCGGGCCTTCTAATCGCTGCGAGCCAGATGAAACACATCCTGGGGATCCAGGCTGGCGGCGATACGCTGATCGATATCGTGGCGAATCTGGCCGGCGGCATCGGCGGGATCAATTGGCCGACCCTGATCATCGGCGCCGGCGCCACTGCCTTTCTGTTCTGGGTCCGCCGCGCACTCAAACCGCTCCTGATCCGCACCGGCCTCAATCCGCGCCTGGCCGACATCATCGCCAAGGCCGGACCGGTCGCGGCAATCGTGGCCTCGACCAGCGCGGTCGTCCTGCTGGGCCTGGAAAGCCAGGGTGTGCGGGTTGTCGGTGCCATTCCGCAAGGATTGCCGGCGCTCACCTGGCCGCGCTTCGATGCCGAATTGTGGTCGGACCTGCTGCCCGCCGCCTTGCTGCTGAGCCTGGTCGGCTTCGTGGAATCGATCTCGGTCGCGCAAACCTTGGCCGCCAAGCGCCGCCAGCGCATCCGGCCGGACAGCGAATTGCTGGGGCTGGGTGCCGCCAATCTCGCGGCCGCTTTCAGCGGCGGCTATCCGGTGACCGGCGGCTTCGCGCGCTCGGTGGTGAATTTCGACGCCGGCGCCGCGACACCCTTGGCCGGCGCCATGACGGCGCTCGGCATCCTGCTCACCACGCTGTTCCTGACGCCGCTCTTTCACTATCTGCCGCAGGCAGTCCTCGCCGCCACCATCATCGTCGCCGTGCTCTCGCTGGTCGATCTGACGGCGTTGCCGCGCGTCTGGCGCTATTCCCGGCACGATTTTCTGGCGATGGCGGCAACCATGATTGTGGTGCTGACAATCGGCGTCGAAGCCGGCATCGTCACCGGGATCGGGCTGTCGCTGGCGCTCTTCCTGTGGCGCACCAGCCGGCCGCATGTGGCGATCGTCGGTCTGGTGCCGGACACCGAGCATTTCCGCAATGTCGAGCGCCATGCCGTGCTGGTGAGCGAGAGCGTGCTCAGCCTGCGCATCGACGAAAGCCTCTACTTCGCCAATGCCCGCGCCCTCGAGGACCGCATCTATGCCGAGATGGCAAGCCGGCCGGCATTGCGTCACATCGTGCTGATGTGTCCCGCCGTCAATCTCATCGATGCCAGCGCATTGGAAAGCCTGGAGGCCATCCAGCACCGGTTGCGGGATGCCGGGATCGTGTTCCATCTCTCGGAGGTCAAGGGGCCGGTGATGGATGCCTTGCGCAACAGCCATTTCCTGGAAGACCTCGCCAGCAATGGCGGGCTGGTCTTCCTCAGCCAGTTCGAGGCCATGCGCAATCTCGACCCGGCCCTTCTCGCCGGCAAGCATGCCGATGGCCGGGCCATCCGTCCCACCGAGCCCTGTATCGGTGTCATGCGCAAGGAAACCGGGCTGCTTGACACGCCCGCCCTGGAATCAGCAAAATGAGACCTAAGGGGTTGACCGCGATCGCCCCGTGAGGCCTCGGCTGGAGTATCGCGTCCGGATCTCCCAATTTGGAGTGGACGTATCATGCCTGGCCCCGACACGATTTCCCCTCAACAGCTTTCCCGCTTGATCGGCACGGCCGATGCGCCGTGCCTCATCGATGTGCGGATGGATGACGATTTCGCCGCCGATCCGCGTCTTCTGCCCAGCGCCCGGCGACGCGATTATACCCGCGTCGCCGATTGGGCCGGAGAATATGACGGCTGCGATGTCGTCGTTACTTGCCAGAAGGGGCTGAAGCTCAGCCAGGGTGTTGCCGCCTGGCTACGCCAGGGCGGCATCCGCGCCGAGACATTGGATGGCGGCCACCTGGCGTGGGTGGAGGCCGGTGGCGTGCTGGTGAAGGATGCCACCTTTCCGCCGCGAGACGCCAAGGGCCGCACCATCTGGGTAACCCGCGCGCGGCCCAAGATCGACCGCATCGCCTGTCCGTGGCTCATCCGGCGCTTCATCGATCGCGACGCCATCTTTCTCTATGTCGCTGCGTCGGAGGTTCTCGCTGTGGCGGAACGCTTCAACGCGACGCCCTTCGACATCGACAATGTCTTCTGGAGTCATCGCGGCGCACTTTGCACGTTCGACGTGATGCTGGCGGAATTCGGCCTGCAATCGGCACCGCTGGATCGGCTCGCCACCATCGTGCGGGGCGCCGATACCGACCGGCTGGATCTTGCCCCGCAGGCTGCCGGCCTGCTCGCCGCTTCGCTGGGTCTGTCGCGCATGTACCGCGATGATCTCGCACAACTGGATGCCAGCATGCTGCTCTATGATTCCTTCTATCGCTGGTGTCGGGATGCGACGGGCGAGACTCACAATTGGCCGATGCCGGGGAGCGGCAATGGCGGCCGGGCATGAACCTCATGACAGAGGAGAAAATCGTGCCCGCCTTTCCAAGCTTCGCGGCGATGCTGCGGGTCTGGTTGAAGGTCGGCCTTTTATCCTTCGGCGGGCCGGCGGGACAGATCGCCCTCATGCACCGCGTGGTGGTCGACGAAAAACGCTGGATCGGCGAGCGTCGATTCCTGCAGGCGCTCAATTTCTGCAATTTGCTGCCCGGGCCGGAAGCGCAGCAGCTTGCGACCTATCTCGGCTGGCTGATGCATGGCGTCAAAGGCGGTCTCGCGGCGGGGCTTCTCTTCATCCTGCCCGGCGCCATCGTCATGCTGGGGCTATCGATCCTCTATGTGAGCCTGGGGCAAATGCCGCTGGTGGCGGCCCTTTTCTTCGGCTTGAAATGCGCGGTGCTGGTACTGGTGGTGGAAGCCTTGCTGCGGATAGGGCGCCGCGCGCTCAAGGGGCGCGCTGCCGTGGCAATGGCGGTGGGTGCTTTCCTGGCACTCTTCGTCCTGCAACTGCCCTTCCCGCTGGTGGTGCTGGGTGCGGGCCTCATCGGCGCGATGTTCCCGCAGGCCTTTCACGGCAGCGGTCACGGTACGGCATCGGACGACCACACCGCCCTGATAGACGCCGTGCTGGCGGCCGATCCCGGTCGCGCCCAGCGCCTGGCGAAAAGTGCTCGGCGCTTCGGATTGGTCGCAATCGTGCTGTGGCTGCTGCCGGTCGTGGTGCTCGTCGCCTTTGTCGGCGGCACCTATGCCGATATCGCCACCTTCTTCACCAAGATGGCCGTGGTCACCATCGGCGGGGCCTATGCTGTGCTTGCTTATGTGGCTCAGGACGCGGTCGAAACCTATCGCTGGCTGAGCTCGGCCGAGATGCTGACCGGCCTCGGCTTTGCCGAGACGACGCCGGGTCCGCTCATCCTGGTTCTGCAATTCGTGGGCTTCCTCGCCGGGCACAACGCAGCCGCCGGTCCCAGCGGCATGACGGGGGCGCTGCTCGCGACCTTGCTGACCCTGTGGGCCACCTTCGCGCCCTGCTTCGCCTTCGTGTTTCTGGGGGCCCCCGTGATCGAGAAGCTGCAAACCAACCGGGCACTCAGCGCCAGCCTCGCGGCGATCACGGCCGCGGTGGTCGGCGTCATCGCCAACCTTGCTTTGTGGTTCGGCCTGCGGGTTCTCTTTCAGGCACTTGCGCCGCTGACATTGGGTCCGGTGCAACTGGACTTACCAGTGCCGGCCAGCCTGGACGGGGTCGCGGCGGCCCTGTCCCTGCTGGCGGCCATCGCCCTGTTCCGCTTCCGCCTGGGTATTCCCGGAACCCTCGCTCTGACCTCCGCCTGCGGATTGGCGGTGGCACTGCTCTAAAACCGGGGTGGCGGCGTTTGGAGTCCGCCGCCACCCCGGCCTAGATCGCTTTTAGAGCGGATCAGGCGAGATCGAACCGGTCGAGATTCATGACCTTGGTCCAGGCGGCCACGAAATCAGCGACGAACTTCTTTTCCGCATCCGCGCTGCCATAGACTTCGACCAGGGCACGGAGCACGGAATTGGAGCCGAAGACGAGATCGACGCGGGTGCCGGTCCACTTCACGTCACCGGTCTTGCGGTCGCGGCCTTCATAGATTTCCTTCGCGTCGTCGGTCGCCTTCCATTCCGTGCCCATGTCGAGGAGGTTCACGAAGAAATCGTTGCCGAGCGTCTCCTTGCGCTGGGTAAAGACGCCGTGCTGCGCGCCGCCGACATTGGCACCCAGCACCCGCAGGCCACCCACCAGAACCGTGAGCTCGGGCGCCGTCAGCGTCAGCAGATTGGCCTTGTCGACCAGCAGATGCTCGGCCACCGAACCCAGCTTGCCCTTCTGGTAGTTGCGGAAGCCGTCGGCGATCGGTTCCAGCACGGCGAAGGCTTCAACATCGGTCTGCGCCTGGCTGGCATCGGTGCGGCCGGGGGCAAAGGGCACCGAGACATTATGCCCGGCTTTCTTCGCCGCTGCTTCAACCGCGGCATTGCCCGCAAGCACGATGAGATCAGCGAGCGAGATTTTCTTGCCGCCGCTCTGCGCCTTGTTGAACTCGGACTGGATGCCTTCCAGCACCTTCAGCACCTTCCCCAATTGCGCCGGCTGGTTAACCTCCCAATCCTTTTGCGGCGCGAGGCGGATGCGGGCGCCATTGGCACCGCCCCGCTTGTCCGAGCCGCGGAAGCTGGAGGCCGAGGCCCAGGCGGTCGTCACCAATTCGGAAACGGTCAGGCCCGACGCCAGCACCTTGGCCTTGAGCGTTGCAATGTCCGCATCCTCGACCAGCTTGTGATCCACCGCCGGCACCGGATCCTGCCAGATCAATTCCTCGGCCGGGACTTCCTTGCCGAGATAACGCGCCCGCGGTCCCATGTCGCGATGGGTGAGCTTGAACCAGGCGCGCGCGAAGGCATCGGCGAATTGATCCGGATTCTCGTGAAAGCGCCGCGAGATTTTTTCGTAGATCGGATCGGCGCGCAGGGCGATATCGGTGGTCAGCATGGCAGGCGTGCGGCGCTTCGTCGGATCGAAGGGATCCGGCACGGAATTGGCGCCGGCGCCGCCCTTGGGGATCCATTGATGGGCCCCCGCCGGGCTTTTGGTCAATTCCCATTCATAGCCGAACAGGTTCCAGAAGAAATTGTTGCTCCATTTGGTGGGCGTCGTGGTCCAGATGACTTCGAGCCCGCTGGTGATGGCATCGCCGCCCTTGCCCGAGCCATAGCTGCTCTTCCAGCCCAAGCCCTGTTCCTCGAGACCCGCGGCTTCGGGTTCTGGGCCCACATGGGTGGCTGGGCCGGCGCCATGAGTCTTGCCGAAGGTATGGCCACCGGCGATCAGCGCCACGGTTTCCTCGTCATCCATCGCCATGCGCTTGAAGGTTTCGCGGATGTCCTTGGCCGCGGCCAGCGGATCTGGATTGCCGTCCGGGCCTTCCGGATTGACATAGATGAGGCCCATCTGCACGGCGCCGAGATTGCCTTCGAGCTGGCGCTCGCCGGAATAGCGCTTATCCCCGGCAAGCCAGGCGGTTTCGGAACCCCAATAGACATTGGTTTCCGGTTCCCACACATCGGCACGACCGCCGCCGAAACCGAAGGTCTTGAAGCCCATGGATTCGAGGGCGACGTTGCCGGTGAGGATGATGAGATCGGCCCAGGAAATTTTGCGACCGTATTTCTGCTTCACCGGCCAGATCAGGCGGCGCGCCTTGTCGAGGCTGACATTGTCGGGCCAGGAGTTCAAAGGCGCGAAGCGTTGTTGCCCGCCGCCGGCACCGCCGCGCCCGTCACCGATGCGATAGGTGCCGGCGCTATGCCAGGCCATGCGGATGAAAAGCGGGCCGTAATGGCCGAAATCGGCCGGCCACCAATCCTGCGAGCTTGTCATCAGCGCGCGGAGATCCTGCTTCACGGCCTCAAGATCGAGGCTCTTGAACTCCTTCGCATAATCGAAATCCTCGCCCATCGGATCGGAGCGGCTGGAATGCTGGTTGAGAATGTCGAGGCGCAGTTGATTGGGCCACCAATCACGGTTTGACGTGCCGCCGCTGGCGGGATTGTGGAACGGACATTTGGCTTCGGCTTTGACGTCATTCATGGCGGCGGCTCCTTGCTATTCTCGTTGGCAACATTTTCGGGGGCGGGCAATTAAACTGAGCATCTTGGGGATCATCATGCGCCCATCGACCGGGGGCGTGAAATTGATAGTCCCGTACGCGGTGATGGATAAAATCGATCAGACTTGCCGGATCGCCGCATCCGGGGACGCGGCTGCACATGATTTGTGTGCACCTGCACTACGACGATGGTCGGTATTCCCGATCCCGCCCGCTTAACCCAGCATTAAGCCCGCGAGCGATATGCTTGTTTGAATTGTAATGCGTCAATCTTTTCCCCGGCATGACGGATGATGCAGATGCGGTTAAGTCTAGCCAAGGCGGTCATTCTGTTCGGCGTGCTGATTGCGGCGGGTTTCGCGGCTGTCTTTGGCACCAGCTGGCTGGCGCTTAACGAATTGAAGGTCGGCGGCCCGCTCTATCGCCAGATCGTACTCGGCAAGGACCTCATTGCCGATGTGCTGCCGCCACCCGCTTATGTGATCGAGTCCTATCTGGAAGCGACGCTCGCGGTCGACAACCCGGAGCAACTGGCAGAACGTCGAGATCGCCTGGTGCAATTGCGCAAGGATTACGACCAGCGCCACGGATTCTGGCTGACGGCAGATTATAATCCTAGCATTCGGCGCGTGCTGACCGAAGACAGCCATGCCGAGGTGATGAAATTCTTCGCTTCCGTCGACCGGCTGCTGCCAGCCATCGAAAGCGCAGACTCAGCCGCGATCGACGCGGCCTATCAGGGAGTCACGGCGGCCTATCTCGCCCACCGCAAGGTCGTCGACCGGATCGTCGCCGACGCCACCGCCGCCAATCTGGAGGTGGAACAACGCGCGGCGGCGGCAGACCGCGATTTCCTGATGATCAATTGGGCTGTCAGCATCGGCGTGCTGATCCTGGTGGTGGGCGGTACCGTCGCCATTGCGCTGGGCATCATCCGCCCGATCATCCGCATGACCGGCGTGATGACGGCGCTCGCCGCTGGCAATCGCGACATCGAGATTCCCTCGACCGGACGCCGGGACGAGATCGGCGAGATGGCGCAGGCGGTGCAAATCTTCCGCGACAATGCTCGCGAGAATGATACCTTGCGGCGGCAGCAGGAGGCCGAGCGCAAGCGCAGCGACGAAGAGCTGAAGCGCGAGATGCTGGCCTTGACCGAGACGCTGGAGAACGAAGTCCGCGAGACCGTGGGCGATATTTCGGCCCAGGCAACCAAGCTTTCCGACAACGCAGCGCATCTTACCCAGGTCGCGATCAATCTCGACAACATGGCGCGTGAGGTGAGCGCGCTGGTTCACGAGACCAATCGCAGCGTCGAGACCGTCGCCAGCGCCACCGAAGAATTGGAAGCGTCCAGTCGCGCGATTTCGAGTCAGATCGACAATTCATCGAAACTGGCAGCAAAGGCGCGCGAAGGCGCCGAAAAGGCCAATACTCAAGTGACCGGCCTTGCCGAGACGGCGGGCAGTATCGGCAATGTCGTGACCATGATCCAGGACATCGCCGCCCGCACGCGCATGCTGGCCTTGAACGCCACCATCGAGGCCGCGCGGGCCGGCGAGCTTGGCCGCGGCTTTGCCGTCGTCGCCGATGAGGTGAAGAGTCTTGCCCGCCAGACCGAAGAAGGCATCAGCGAGGTCAGCACCCAGGCGGAAGAAATCACCCGCTCGACCGGAGAAGCGGTTGATGTTGTCACTTCCGTCGCCGGCGGCATCCGCGACATCGACGCCGTCACCATCGAAGTCGCCCGGGCGGCCGAGGAACAGCGCGCGGCCACTGCCGAGATCATGCAGAGTGCCGGTCAGGCGGCGCAATCGACGCGGTCCGTCGCCGAGAATGTCGAGCGCATGCTGGAAGGTGTCGAGGCGACCGGAGCGACGGCCAAGCAGGTCAATGAATTGTCGGCCCTGGTCAATCGCGACATCGGCGCCCTGCAACAGCGTCTCTATGTGATTCTGCGTTCATCGATTGGCGGCGGTCGCGGTGGTGCACCGCGGCGCACCGCGGCGATCGCTTTCAGGGGCGAGTTCGGCGGCCAGGTGGTCACCGGATTTACCGGCGATGTTTCGGCCAGCGGCGTCCTGGTGATTGCCGATGGCAATGTCGCGCTGAAGCCGGGTGAGGGGAGCTGTGAACTCAAGGATGTGGGCCGCTTCCGGGCCAAGCTGACCGCGCAGGATCCGCTGGGTGTCCATATCCAGTTCATCGAGCCCGGCACGGAGGCGCTCGCAGCGCTTGAGCGGAAGCTGGAATCCGTCGGCAAAGAGGACCAGCCTTTCATGGAATTGGCCGCCGATGTCGCCAAACAGGCAACCGAGGCGCTCAGCCATACTATCGAGGCGCACGAGATCAGCGTCGACGATCTCTTCGATACTGAATACGAGCCGATCATCGGAACCGACCCGCAACAGGTCATGTCGAAACACACCCTGCTGGTCGAGCGCCTGTTCCCGCCGATTATCGAAGCGGCGCTCGGCCACGACCCCAAAATCGTCTTCTGCTGCGTCACCGATCGCAAGGGCCATATCGCCGCCCATAACAAGAAATATTCGCATCCGCAGAAACCGGGCGAGACCGTGTGGAATACCGCCAATGCCCGCAACCGCCGCGTCTTCAGCGACCGTGCCGGCACGCTGGCCGGCCGCGCCACCAATCTCCTCGTCCAGACCTATGCCCGTGATATGGGCGGCGGCAAATTCGTCGTCCTCAAGGAAATCGATGCGCCGATCAAAGTGAGCAACCGGCATTGGGGCGCCGTCCGGATGGCCCTCAAACTGTCGTAAAGCCAGCGACGATTTCGGTTCTTTGCGGCGCCCGGGAACTCGTCTATACGGGATTCCGGTCAAGGCTGAGCCAGCTTGCGAGCCAAGCCCTCTCCAAAGGAGCCTGGTATGCCAACACCCGTCGACAGACAGCCGGTTATCACGCCGCGCGGGCGCGAACTTCCCGAAGGGGCCGGCATTGCCTTCGATGCCAAAGGCCTGGCGCGGGACATCCTGCGCAAGGCGCGGGCGGCGGTGCTCTCGACACTCGATTCTGGCAGCGGCTATCCCTTCGGCTCGGTCACCAATATCGCGACCGGTTACGACGGTACGCCGATCTTCTTTGCCGCCCTGCTGGCGGTGCACAGCCGCAATATCCTCGCCGACAGCCGTGTCGCCCTGACGCTGGCCGATCTTGGCAAGGGCGATGCGCTGGCGCAGCCACGCCTCGGCCTGGTCGGCCGCGCCAGCCTGATCGAGGACAATCTCGAAGCGGCGCAACAGCGCTACTTGCGGCGGCATCCCAAGGGCAAGCTCTATCTTGCGCTGCCCGATGCCCGCATGTTCCGGGTCACGCTCGAGGGTGTCCATCTGGGTGCAGGGCCCGGCCGCAATGCCGCACAGCTCGTGCCCGCCGATCTCGTGACAGATCTCGGCGACGCGCAATCTCTGATCGCTGCCGAGGCAGAGGAAATCGCCGCCCTCAATACCGATGCGCCGGCGATCGAACGTCTGACACGCGCGGCAGGCCTCAATCCGGGCAAGTGGAAGATCATCGGCATCGATCCAGACGGTATCGATCTCATCGACGGCGATGAAACCGGTCGGTTCAATTTTGACGGCAGAATCTGCACACCGAACGAGCTTCGCGCCGCTCTGGCCAGGATCTGAGCCGCCCGCTATTCTTCCGTCATGAGCGACGACGAAACCATGCTGCCGGCCGAATATGCCGCCGCTTTCGGCCAATTGGCCGCCTGGGCAGGGGAAGCGGCGCTCGGCGATACGGGAAAGCGCGCTGACGGATCGCCGGACAATAATATCTGCGCGCTGCCCTATGGCGATTTTTTCGCGCGCTTTTGCGATCGCCTGAACGATTGGCTGGGACCCTTCGCGCGAATCTCGGTTGCCTTTGAAGTGCTGCATCCGGAACTTTCCGGCGGCACGCTCTATTGGCGCGATGGCGTCATCGAGCAAACGCAGATCATGCGCGCCGCCATCCTGACCTTCGAGGATTATCTGAAATCACCTGTCTACGAGGCCGAGCAGACCAACCGGCCCTGGCGCTGGCGTGCGGGAGAACCGGTCCCCGACATGCAATTGATCCGCAGCCTGCACGAACAGGGTGTGACCGATTACATTCTCTTCCCGCTGCCCATACAGGATGCCAGCCGCACCACCACCATGTCCTTTGCGACACGTCGCCCGGGCGGTTTCGCGGCACTCGGCGGCGGTGAGGACGGTCTCCTACTGCTGCGCCGGATTGCCTGGCTGATGACACCCTTTGCCGAGCGCGTCGCCTTGCGCCTCATCGCCATCGATTTGCTGGATTCCTATGTCGGCAAAATTGCTGGCAAGCGCGTTTATGCCGGACAGATCGAACGTGGCGCCATCGACCCCATCGAGGCAGCGATCCTCGTCGCCGATCTTCGCGGCTTCACGGCGCTGAGCGGCCGGATCGGCGAGAATGCCCTGGTCGCTTTGCTCAACCGCTATTTCGATACCCTGGGCAATGCCATTGAAGCGCAGGATGGCCAAATACTGAAATTCATGGGCGATGGCTTGCTGGCTGTCTTTCCGCTCATTGGCAACGATCATGCGGGCATCTGCCGCCGCGCCCTCGATGCCGCCCGCGGCGCACGAGTCAATCTGGCAGCCCTCAACGTCGAACTTGCGCAAGAGGGGCAGAAGCCGATCGATTTCGGCATCGGCCTTCATATCGGCACCGTCGCCTTCGGCAATATCGGCACCAAGACACGGCTCGATTTCACCGTGATCGGCCCCGCCGTCAACGAAGCCAGCCGCATTCAGGACCTCACCAAGGAATTGGCAATGCCGATCCTGGCGTCGGGCGATTTCGCCGCGGCCGTGGAGAATGAGATGCTGGCCGTGGGCATACGGCAGGTGCGCGGTATCGCCGATCCGATCGCCTTGTTCGCGCCGCGCTGATCGGCCGCAATGCGGCCAAATGCCGTCTTCGTTTCGACGTAGATGATTGTTATTCTAATTCCAGATTTAGCCACGCCAGATCCGGCGCTCAGGTGAGCGCGGAAGGAGCGGTCTTATGGACACAGCGACGGCCGAAGCCCTGCTTCTCGCGCGCATTCAATTTGCCGCGAACATTTCGTTCCACATTCTCTTCCCCACCATCACCATTGCCCTCGGCTGGGCGCTGCTCTTTTTCAAGCTGATGCATGACCGCGCCAAGGCCGCAGGCGAAGATGGGTCGCATTGGATGTCGGCCTATCGCTTCTGGGTCAAGGTCTTCGCCCTGTCCTTTGCCATGGGTGTGGTATCCGGCATCACCATGAGCTTCCAGTTCGGCACCAATTGGCCGGGCTTCATGGAGAAGGTCGGCAACATCGCCGGGCCGCTTCTGGCCTATGAAGTGATGACCGCGTTTTTCCTGGAAGCTGTGTTCCTCGGCATCATGCTGTTCGGTTATCGCCGCGTGCCCAATTGGCTGCATACCCTGGCGACCGTGCTGGTGGCGGGCGGAACCACGGCCTCGGCCTTCTGGATTCTGGCGCTGAATTCCTGGATGCATACGCCGGCGGGTTACGAGATGCGCGACGGTGTCGCCCATGCGGTGGATTGGGTGGCGATCATCTTCAACCCCTCCTTCCCCTATCGCCTGGTCCATATGCTGCTGGCCTCCGGCCTCACCGTGAGTTTCCTCATGGCGGGTCTTTCCGCCTTGCGCTGGTATTGGGGCGATCGCGGGCGTGATCTTCGCGTGGCGTTGAAGGCCGGCGTGTTCACGGCGGCGATCCTCATCCCGCTGCAGATCCTTGCCGGCGATCTTCACGGCCTCAACACGCTGGAGCATCAGCCGCAGAAGGTAGCGGCGATGGAGGCGAATTGGGAGACGGGGCCCAATGTGCCGCTGATCCTCTTCGCCTGGCCCGACGAGGCGACACGCAGCAACAAGCTTGAGATCGCCGTGCCGGACGGTGCCAGCCTGATCCTGCGCCACGAGGCACAAGGTGTCGTGCCCGGCCTCAACGATTATGTCGGCGCGCATCCGCCGGTGGCACCGCTCTTCTTCGCCTTCCGTATCATGGTGGGTCTGGGCCTGCTGATGCTCGCGGTCTCCTGGCTGGGCGCCTTCATCCTGCTGCGGAAACGCGATCTGCCGCGGCCCCTGATCCTTACCTTCGCGGCAATGACCTTCTCGGGCTGGGTGGCGACCTTGGCCGGCTGGTATGTGACCGAGATCGGCCGCCAGCCTTATCTCGTCACCGGCATCCTGAAGACGGCGGAGGCGGCCAGCGATGTACCGGCGCCGATGATCGGCCTCAGCCTCGGCCTCTATCTCATCGTCTACGCGACGCTGATCACGGCCTATATGTTCGTCCTCACCAGACTTGCCTACAAGGCCGCCAAGGGCGACAAGCCCGCGCCCGGCCAAAAGGTCGAGGCCGGCGCTTTCGCGGCGGCGGAGTAGAAACCATGCTGACACTCTTCGGCGATCCGACCATCTGGCTGCCTTTGACCTTTGCCGGCCTCATGGGTATTTCGATCCTGGTCTATGTCGTGCTTGATGGTTTCGATCTCGGCATCGGCATGCTCTTCGCGCTTGGCGACGAGACCGAGCAGGACCGCATGATGGCCTCAATCGGCCCCTTCTGGGATGCCAACGAGACCTGGCTGGTGCTGGCGGTGGGCCTGCTGCTGGTGGCGTTTCCCATCGCCCACGGCGTCATTCTTTCGACGCTTTATCTGCCGGTCGCCCTGATGCTGATCGGCCTGATCCTGCGCGGCGTTGCCTTCGAGTTCCGCGCCAAATCCGATGGCCTAGCGAAACGCCGCTGGAGCCGCGTCTTCATCGGCGGCTCGCTGGCGACCGCCCTGACCCAGGGCTACATGCTGGGTATCTATGTGATGGGTCTGGAACAGAGCCCGGCCACCATCGCCTTCGGCCTCTTGACTGCGATCTGCATGGTGGCCGGCTATATGCTGGTGGGTGCCACCTGGCTCATCATCAAGATGGAAGGCCCCTTGCAGCGCCGAGCCGTCGCCTGGGCGCGGCGCAGCCTGATCTTCGCCGCGATCGGCATGGCGGCGATCTCGCTGGCCTCCCCCTTCGTCAGCGCCCGTATCTTCGAAAAATGGTTCGGCGGGTTCGAGATCCTGTGGCTCGCCCCCTTGCCCCTCGGCTCGGCGGCGATCTTCATTGCCCTCTTCCTGCTGCTCCGGCGCCTGCCGGATCCCACCGACCGCTTGCGGCACCTGCCCTTCATCGCGGTGACCGGTCTTTTCATCCTCGCCTTCGCCGGTCTCGCCTATTCCTTCTATCCCTTCGTCGTCCCCGACCGTCTCACCCTGTTCGAGGCAGCGGCGGCCCCGGAGAGCCTGCTCATCATCCTGGCCGGCGCGCTTTTCGTGCTGCCCGCGATCCTGGGTTATTCGGCCCTCTCCTATCGTGTCTTCCGCGGCAAGGCGACGCCCCTCAGCTACGATTGAGCCTCTTTCTAACCATTTGAAACAACACATTTGTTGCGCAGCATTTTTGGGATGCTGCGGGGCCTCTGAACCACCTCACCGGCCGCTGCGTAAGAAGCCCGGAGAAGCAAAGACGGTGGGATCATGGACGGGACAACGATCATTCTGGGCGGGACCGGCGGGATTGGCGCCGCTTTGGCGCGACGGCTTGCCGCTGCCGGCCGCAGGCTGCATCTCATCGCCCGCGATGCGGCAAGGCTGGAAACACTGGCCGCCGAACTCGGTGCCAGCCACGCCGTTTGCGACGTGACGGATCCCGCCACCATTGCCACCGCCATCGCCGCAATGGAGGGGCCCGTTGACGGCCTCGCCTATGCCGTGGGCTCGATCACTCTGAAGCCGCTGCCGCGCCTTACCGCCGCCGAGATGATGGCCGATTACCAGCTGAATGCGCTGGGCGCCGCGCTGGCCGTACAGGCAGCCCTTCCCGGCCTCAAATCGGCGGATAAAGGTGCCGCGATCCTGCTCTATTCCAGCGTCGCGGTGGCGCAGGGTTTCCCCAACCATGTTTCGATCGCCATGGCGAAAGGGGCGATCGAGGCACTGACGCGGTCGCTGGCCGCGGAACTGGCACCGCGCATCCGCGTGAATTGCCTCGCCCCCTCGCTGGTCAGGACACCGCTCGCCTGCGCCCTCACCGGCAACGAGCAGATGGCGCAGGCGATCGCCGCCCTGCATCCCTTGCAGCGCATCGGGGCGGCGGAGGATCTCGCCGCCATGGGTATGCTGTTGCTGTCGCCGGAATCCGGCTGGATCACCGGCCAGGTGATCGGCATCGATGGCGGGCGCAGCGCCTTGATCGGCAAGGGCTAGACCGCGCGGAATCCCGGCGCCTTGCCCATTCGCCAGGAAAGAAGCGGTGTGCTAAGGCAGGGCACCACCGCATTTCGAGAATTCCCCATCGTGACCACGCCCTATATCGATACCTATTATCGCCGCACGCTTGCCCAGGACATCGCCTATCCGCCGCTCCATGGCAATGTCGCGGCGGATGTCTGTATCATCGGTGGCGGATTGGCCGGGTTGAGCGCCGCCTTCGATCTCGCGCAAGCCGGCCGGAAAGTCGTTTTGCTAGAGGCACACCGCATCGCCTGGGGGGCTTCGGGCCGCAATGGCGGGTTCCTGACCCCCGGCTATTCGACCGGCCTCGACAGGATCGAAGCTGTGGTCGGGCGCGACGATGCCGATGCGCTCTATCGGATGTCGATCGAGGGTGTCGATATCGTGCGGTCGCGCCTCGGGGAATGGCAAATCGCCGGCGCCCATCCCAGTGCCGGACTGCTCCATGTCACGCGCTATGACAGCGGCGATACGCTCAAACCTTACCGCGACGAGGAGAATACGCGCTTCGGCAGGAAGATCGCGTTCCTGGATCGCAGCGCGGTGCAGCAGCGTCTCGCCAGCCCGCGTTATTTCCAGGCTCTGTTCGATCCCGAGGCCTGTCATTTCCATCCGCTGAACTACGCCCAGATGCTGGCCGCGAAGATTGTGGCGCGGGGTGGAATCATCGCCGAGGAGAGCCCAGCGCAATCGGTTGACAGGGATGCCGGCGCGCATTTTGTGACGACAGCGCTTGGTCGCGTCAGCGCCCGGCACGTCGTCTTTGCCGGTGGCGGCTATACCGACAATATCGCGCCGAAACTGAAGCGCGCGTTTCTGCCCATCGCCACTTATGTGCTGCTGACCGAGAAGCTGGGCGATCTCGCCACGGCGACGATCCGTACGCCGGCCGCCATCGCCGATGATCGCCGCGCCGGCGATTATTATCGCCTGGTCGAGGGAGACCGGATTCTTTGGGGCGGGCGCATCACCACGCGGCGGCGTGATCCACGCGACATCGCCGCCATCCTGCGGCGGCAGATGGTCGGCACTTATCCGCAATTGAAAGACGTGAAGGTCGAGCTCGCCTGGTCCGGGCTCATGTCTTACGCCCGGCATCTGATGCCGCAGATCGGGTGCCTTGAAGAAGGCCTCTGGTATTGCACCGCCTTCGGCGGCCACGGCATGAACACGACGGCGATCGGCGGTCGCGTCATCGCCGAAGCGATCCTGGGGACAAGCGACCGCTATCGCCGCTTCGCCCCCTTCGGGCTCGATTGGAACGGCGGGCCTTTCGGCAAAGCCGCCGTGCAGGCCACCTATTGGTCGCTGCAGCTCATGGATTGGTGGCGCGAGCGCTAGAACCGGATCGACGAGCCGACCGAGAATTCGATTGCATCGTATTCGTCGGTGGGATCGTCGGCATCATCGGCCGCCTCGCCCCAGGTGTAGAAGGTGCCGGCATCGATATCGATGCCCGGCCCCATCGCGTAGTTCAGCGTGAAGCCGGCGCGGTCGATGAGATCGTGATCGCTGAAGCCATCGACCTCGCTCACCACATGAGCCCAGCCGCCGCCAAAGGTCCAGGCCTCGAGGCTGTAGGTGAGACCCGTGCCGACCATCCAGATGTCTTCGCCGCGGCCATTGCCATCGGTGAAATAGGTGCCGGCGACACCGACCTCCCAGGCACCGAGACGCAGATTGGCACCGGCATTGTAACCGGCCTGTTCGGTTTCTTCCGGCGTGGTCGCGTTGACGTCGCCCTCCCAATAGGCGGCAGCCCCCAGGGCAAGGCCCCAATCCTCGCCGTCGTGATCGTAATGAAGGGCGAGACCGGCATTGTTGCTGGCCGAGCCGCCGGCGCGGTCCGGGCGCCAGATACCGTCGGTATTGTCGCCGTCGTTATAGGCTTTCTCGTCATCGTTCGGCGTGAAGGAGACGCCAAAGGCAAAACCGCTCCAGACCGGCGAATAATAGACCAGCTTGGCCGGCTTATCTCGGACGGTGATGGTGTTCTCGGGATCGAACAAACCGGGCGTCAGCGCGGCACCCGTTGTATTGGGCGAATAGGGACCGAAATTCGCCGTCGATCCGGGCGGCAGCATGAATTTGTTACCGGCGGCGCCATCGACCAAGCCGAGACGGAATTCACCGAAGCCGCCGTTGAAGAAGGAATAGGCCTGATCGAATTGGTCGCGGTTCTCATCGCCACCTTCGAGCTCAAGCTGCGCGCCCACGGTGACGCCGTTATCCAGCTTCACCCGGCCCATGAAATGGATCTCGGCGTCCGTGCCGACGCCGGTGGCGTTGATGTCGTCGCCTGCCTCGCCGGCACCGTCATCATCGAAGGCAACACCGAACGCGCTCCGGATATTGCCGCCGAGGCTGAGCTTCACGCCGTCCGACGCCAGAGCTGGCGCCAGCGCGATATGAACACCGATGAGGGCGGAACTGCCCAGCAGAATCTTTTTCATCCCGAATGCCCCGACGTTTCCCCTGGCCGCGCCCTTGGGCCCGGCGCCTTGCCATCACGCGACGCGGCGAGATTGCGCATGCTTCTGGACGACCGCATCCGATGCCCATATCTTCGGCCTGATTGTTGTCGCGTCCAACAGAAACCTCGCGCGGAACAGCGAAGCCGCGCAACAAAATGGCGTTAATGATTGTTATCAGACACCCTGATATTGGGCGGCCTCAGTTGGCCAGGGCAATCGCCGCCTGGTACTGGGACTGGCCATAGGGTGCCATGCCATTTTCCCGCCGCACCATGGCGTGCATCATGGGAATGAGATCAGCGGTGTTCTGCGTATCGACAGCATCGTCGGGGCTTCTGTTCAGCTTGCCGGCCACAAAGGCGGCATAACCATTCGTGTCGTTATTGTCCGAGGCCGGGGCCCAGCGCGCGATCATCTGGCGGATGGTCCGCAAGCCATGTTTGATCTGGTAATTGCGCAGCAGAACCGCCATCGCGCGCAATCCCCATTCCGGCTCCTTGAACACACAGAATGCGGTCTCATTGCGCTGGAAATCGGTCATTTCCGCGGGTTCAGCAAGGCCAAGCCAGGGATCGCCCACCCGGATATTGCCCGGATTGTTGTTGCGGATGCCACGCGGCATCCCGGCCGCGACATTGGCGCTGGTGAATTTACCGAGCTGCGGCAAAGGCTGGCCGACATGGGAGGGATTGTTCGGCCGGGCCAAGGCGTTCTGCAGATCGGCCACCTGGATTGCCGGTGCGGGTGCCGGCTGCGTCGGCCCGTTCAGCCAGGAGAAATCGAGCTTGTGGCCTTCCTGCTTGATGGCTGCGTCGAATTTCTCGCCCGCCTCGTCGTGATCCTCGCGTTTCTTCTGATACCACGCCCAGTGACAGAGCTCGTGCAAGGCGACGATGCGTAAAAATTCCTGTCCCGTGGCATTGCCGGGATCGCGTTCGAAACGATCCGCGATGTCGCGGGAAAGATCGATGCGCGTGCCGATGCTCTTGTCGAACACGCCGGCGACCGACAGGCCCAGTTTCAGGAACCAAAGCGTCGGCCCGTCGCCATCGACCGCGTTCTTCGCATCCGTCGCCGAAAGCTCGCTGGTGGCGCAGAAGGCCTTCCAGATGGCCGGCTGGGTTTGTTCCAGTTGCGGCAGGTCGGATTTCAACCAGCCAACGGTCTTGGGCAGTTTATCGTGCCAAAACTGCGAGATCAGCATGGCCACACCCATAGCGTGTTGGAACGGAAACTTTTCCATTATACATTTATTGAGGACAAGACTAAAATCGAAATGTTTCGTTCCTGACAGGGATGCGCCGAGCGGTTGAATTCGGACATCCGGCGCCCGCGCGGGCTGCGGCCAAGACGCCGCGATTTGTCAGCCTCGATACGGCAGATGTGATCGTACAGGATTGCGTTCATCGGCAACCGGGCTCGGAGGTCGGATTCATGCTGGATCGCGCGGAACGTCGGAACCTGGCGAATGTGCCGGCATCGCGGCATTGCAAGCAACAACCGCTTGGCATGCGACGGCTCTCGGGCGCGGCTTTGGGTCTCGCCGCCATGCTGTCCCTGAACGCCTGCGCCGTGCTGCATCCCGAAATCGCGCCGGAACAAGACAAGGTGGATGCTTTCGACGCGACCGGCGCTTTGCCCGATGCCGTACGTCTCGCGGATTCGCTCCGCGCCCAGTATATCGACAAGGTCGAGGATCTAATCCTGCTGGACCGGTCGATCGGCCTGCTGCTGATCGGCGCGGCCGCGGCCGCGGCCGGGATCGGCGCCACCGGCGGACCGTCCACGATGGTGCTGGGCCTCGGCCTCGGCGGTGTCGCCGGCTATACCGCCAACAGCTTCATCAATCCCCGGCCGCAACAATTCATCTATGCCGCCGGCGCCCAGGCCGTGCAATGCGCCCTCGACGTGATGCAGCCGCAGATCGTCGCCTATCGCGACTATCCGCGTCTCAGGCTGCTGCTATTGGGCGGCAAGGTGGACGACAAGACACCGAAGGAAGCGGAACTGAGGCCGCTTGCCGCCCTCATCGAGGACTTGCGCTGGCGCATCGGCGATAACGGCGATGTCCAATCGGAAACGATGATCCGCGGCCAGTCGGCCCTGGAACGGGCGGAGAAGACTCTGGCCGCCGGCATGAACGCGCTCCGCGTGATGAACGGTGCCGGCGAGCAATTGCGCTCGTCCCTGCGGCTCATCGAAGGCCAGGTGGCGCAGGCGATTGTCGCCTCCAGCCCGACAGTCGAATCCCTTGCCGCCTCGCTCTCTTCTTCGCTCCCGCCTTTGGTGCAGAAATTCACGGCATCGCAGGCGCCGGCGACCAGCAAGGCGGCGACCGATGCTGCCGCGGCCAATGCCGAGAAGCAGACTTCCGCCAAGCACGACACAGCAATCAAGGAACTGACCGACGAGATCGAGGGGCGCCTGCCCGAGATCGACGCCATCGTTTCCTTCGTCGAGGCATCGCCCTCGGTCGAGCGGCTGGCGACCTGCCGGGTCGACACGAAGGCCGCCGGCCTGACCATGGCGGTGACACCGACCAGCGACGTCTCGGTCACGGCGCCGGCCGGTACCACGCCGGTCATCGTCACCTATCAGGTGAGCGGCGGCGTGCTGCCCTATCGCGCCAATTGGAACGGCACGCAGCCACCGGCCGAGGAAGTCGAGATGGCGATCGAATCCGGCCAGGGCATCATCACTGTCCAGGTGAAGAAGGGCGCCAAGCCAGCGACCTATGGCATCCTCATCAAGGATGCCGCGAATGGGCAGCAGAGTGTCACCCTGCGCATCGCCGAGGCCGGCAAGTCGGCCGGTGCAGGAACTGCGGGTGCAGGAGTTGCGGGCGCAGGGGCGGCAGGCGCAGGAGCGGACACAGCGGCGGCAGGTGCAGGGGCGGCAGCGGCCGCGCGACCCACTTGTTTCGACGAGAAGACCAAGAAGGTGCAGGACTTCCTGCTGAGCCAGAAGGTCACCGATGTGCTCATCGCCGGGGCCAGCTTCCCGGTGACCAATGAGGGATGCTTCGGCCCGGTCACGCGGGCGGCGATCTATCATTTCCTGGTCGACGTCAACGGCACGGCGCCCGCGGCCATACCCACCGAACAGGCGCCGCTGCTGGAGATGGTGATCGGCATGATATGAGGCGGTGGCAGCGGCCGCCACGTCAAGCCAAGGAGAGGAAGCCATGGCAGGTTTCTGGAGCGCGGTGATCACGTCCTGCCGCAAGCGGCCCTATCTTGTCCTGGGCCTGCTCTTTGCCCTGCTGGGCTTTGCCGGTTCCTTTGCGATCATCTGGTGTGCGGCACAGACTGGCTCGATGCGCGTCAGTGCCTGGCTGGCTGCGATCCTGGCTTTTGCCGGCGTCTTTATCTGTCTCGGTCTCGGTGTGAACGGTCGCGTGCTCGGCGCCGTCATCGACGAGCGCAACCGCTACAGCCTGTCGCGCCTGCAAATGGCGATGTGGTCCATTCTGCTGCTGCCCAGCATCTATGTCGTGGCATTGACCAATCTGCATTTCGATCCGAGCGTGATTACGAATCCGGACAAGAACGTACAGATCATTCTGTTCGACTGGAATCTGCTCTATCTGCTGGGCATCAGCGTCGGCAGCGTCATCGTGAGCCCGTTGACGCTGAGCTTGAAGTCGAATCAGGCTGCGGCACCAGGCCAGGTCGCCAGTGCGGCCGCCGAACTCGACCAAATGCAGAACCTGGGCGGTGGCGTCACAGCGACGGGCCAGCTTATCAAGAAGGATAGCCCCGCCAGCGCCCGTTTCGGCGATCTCGTCCGCGGCGAGGAAGTCGCCAATGCAACCATCGTCGATTTTCCACGCGTGCAGATGCTGATCATCACAGGCATCGTTCTTGTCATCTATGCCGTTGGTATCCACAGCGTGCTGGCTGGCACACTCCCAATTTCCCGCTTTCCGAAACTCGACGATCTGCTTCTCGGCCTCATCCTGCTCAGCCATGGCGGCTATCTGGCCGGCAAGCTGACGCCGACGACATCGGCCAAGGCCGATGTCACGCGGCATCTGGCGCGCGCTCTGCAACTCTCGCAGCGCGCCACCGATCTGGTCCGGCAATTGGAGAGCCGCTTCGGCAGCACGGCGGAAGCGAAGACGGCAGCCGGGCACGATCCACTGGTGAGTGCCGCGCGTTCCCTGGCCGCCGATGCCGCCGCGATTCCGGCAACGATCGGCAGCGACACATTCAAGGAAGAAACGCTCAGCAAGCTCGAGGGTAAATACGACGCGATCGCCGCTGGCGCCGCGCAACTGGTCGGCGCGGCGAATGGCGGCAACAAAGATTTTCTGGCGGCACCGGCACCGGACGTGGTGCGGAAGCTGCAAGTGGAATTACAGAAAGCGAAATACGATGTGCCGGTCGACGGCATCCCCGACGTGAAAACGGAAAGAGCCGTGGGCGACCTGCTGGCCAAGCTGAAGATCCCGCGCACCAGCTTGAGCCCGGTTCCCTACCGCTTCTATGAAGAGGTCCTAGACCTTCTCTAGCGCCTATTCCGCGTCCGGCGCGAAATTCATCGCGACACCGTTGATGCAATAGCGCAGATGCGTGGGTGGCGGGCCATCGTCGAAGACGTGGCCGAGATGACTGCCGCAGCGGCTGCAATGCACTTCGACCCGCACCATGAAATGACTGCGGTCCTCCGAGGTTTCGACGGCGCCGGGCAGCGGGTCGTTGAAGCTGGGCCAACCGGTGCCGCTTTCGAATTTGGTCCCGGCCTGGAACAGCTTCTGATCGCAGCCCGCGCAGGAGAAAGTACCGGCGCGCTTTTCGTAATTGAGGGCACAGGAGCCGGGCCGTTCGGTGCCATGACCGCGCATCACCTGGTATTGCTCCGGCGTCAGGCGCTCCCGCCATTCGGCCTCGGATCGGGTGACGGGAAAGACCTTGCTCGACATGATGGAAACTCCGATACGTGATGTCTCAGATGTCAATGTGGCCATCCGGACCCTTGGCCGCAAGCCGGCTTTGCTTCCGGCGGTACTTATGGCACCTTCTCGGCCGAGAAACGGGGAGCATGCGGAAATGACACGACAAGTCCTGGCCAGCCTGCTGCTGGCGATTTCACTGGGCGGTTGCGCGATGCTGGGAATGGGCTCCATCGAGCTCAGCCCGAGCACGGCCGCGGCCTATGACAATTACCTCGGGCAATTGGGGCCGGACAATCACGGCTATTTCGCCGTCGCCGAAGATGGCAGCGGCTATGGCTTCACCCTGTGCGGTGCCGATGCCTGCGACGCCGATGCGCTGAAGACCGCGCTCAACGGCTGCAAGACCGGCAGCGAAGGCAAGGAATGCCGGATCTTCGCAATCGATCGCGAGCCGCAGATGGACCATACGGTGGCAGCGCAGTAACAGGCTGGATCATCGGCCGAGAAGGGCCGTGCAGCGTTTCCGCCAGGAGGGCGAGAGCTGTGCGACTTCGCCCAGTTCAGCCACTTCCTCCGGCATGAAATCGCGTGAAATCAGCAGGCGGAAGACGCGGCGCACGTCCCAGGCGGGATGTGGCCGCTCGAGCAGCGCTACCCTGTCACCGGCCTCCAGCGCGCCGGGTTCGATGACCCGGTAATACCAACCGCATCGCCCCGTGGCGACGACCCGCGCCACCAGGCCCGGCTTGCCCAGCCGATGGCCGAGCTTCCAACAGGGATCGCGGCCCTGGCTGATCTCCACCACCGCGCTGCCCAGGCGGAAACGATCGCCGACACAGACATCCGTCTCAAGCCAGCCCGTTGTCGAGACATTCTCGCCGAAGGCCTCGGGAAGCTGCCAATCGACCGCGAGGTCGGGATTCTCGGCAGCCCAGGCGGGGTAATGGTCGAACGGGTAGTGATGAACGGCTTTCTCGACCCCGCCGTGATGCACCAGATCGGCCTGTTCGTCGCCGGCAAGGCCCAAGGGCGTTATCTCGACACGCCCTTCCCGCGGCGCCTTGCGATAGGCGCTGGGTTCACCCTTCGGCCCGAAGGCGGCGATCCGGCCCGTGAGAACTGTCGTGACGATCTGCTGCTGCATGCTGCCTTTCACCCGCGGAAAATCATCTTTGCCACTTTTATCCCGCCGGGAAGCCGTCACGCAGCCGGATTATATTTACCCGGGTAATATTGACAACCAAATAATACCCGGATATAAATATGCCCTGTTCAAGGGAAGACAATATGGACCAGTCCGAGACAACCACCTTCACCGCCTTCAAGGGCACGCAGCGTCTCGCAGCCGGCGCGTTGGCAGCGGTGGCGCTGGCCGTCAAAGCGGCGGAGGCCGAGGGCCCTGCCGGCCCGATCCTCATCTATGCGGATGCCACCGGCAAGGCGATCGATCTCGATACCCGCGGCAGCGCCGAAGAGGTGGCGGCCCGCTATGCCGTCCCGGCTGAAAGCGCGCCACCCAGGGACGAAGGCCGGGGACGCGGCCGGCCCAAACTCGGCGTCGTCGCCCGCGAGGTCACCTTGCTGCCCCGGCATTGGGATTGGCTGGCGGCGCAGCCCGGCGGTGCTTCCGTCACCTTGCGCAAGCTGGTGGATGATGCCCGCAAGCGCGATGGCGGCTGGTCCAATCACCGCGCGGCGCTGGATGCCGCCTATCATTTCATGTCGGCCATGGCCGGCGATCTCCCGCATTTCGAAGACGCGATCCGCGCGCTCTATGCCGGCGACCGCGCAATGGTCGAGCGCCACATCGCCGACTGGCCCAAGGATATCCGCGATCATGCGATGAAGCTGGGCTATGGCGAATAGCGCGCGTGACGGTCGGATTATCGACGGGCGGATCGGCGACCTCCTTGCCGGGATCGTGCCCAGGCACCGCAAGGCGTGGCAGAAATATCTTGCGGCGCTGCAGGCGGAGCTCGGCGGAATCGAGCGCGATCTTGCGTCACTGCCGGATGAATCCTGGGCCGCACTAAAGGGCAACATCCTCCGCCAGATCGATCAGCGGCGTCCCGAGCATAGTTGGCCACAAGTGTGCGACCTGCTGCATGAAGCGCGTGCCTATCGCTATCTCACAGAGCTCGGCTGCACGGAGATTCACTTTTCGTCGCCATCTATGCTAGCAAAGTCGCCCGACCTTACGGCGAGGCTCGGAGCACAAACGGTGCTGTGCGAAGTAAAGACGATAAACATCGCGACGCCTGACCCTCGTGGTCTTTTGTCCCATGTAATCTTCAAGAAACTAGCCTCACGCTTGAAGGATGCGTGCAACCAATTGATGGCACATGAACAAAACAGATCTGCACAGCGCATCATATACATTGTCATCAACGTTCGCCACGGGCGGGACGATTCTCTGACTACTCATATTACACAGATGAAGATGGTCGCCGCAAAGGTACTACAGGCAGATACGCAGATTGTCTTCGACCTAGCATCAGGCCGAAACGCTGATATTAATATTGCGGATCTGCCATGAGAGCATCAGACACGCGTCCAAGGGCGCTATGTACAGCATCAACCCATCCGTCAGGAACCGTCAACATAAGATCTAATCGATATTCACCGGATTCCGGTCCGTCGGCCAATATTTCCGAAAGAAACGCGGGGACCTTAGCTGCCTCATCAATAAAGCCACCCGCAATACCAATGAACAGAGATCGTACCTCTGCAAATGTATCGTCGACGGAGACAAATCGAACTCTTTCTTCCCAACTCAATGCACTCGCACACATCTCACGATAGAGTCGACACGTTGCGATAATTTCTGCGTCGTTTCCCGGAACACCAGGCTCTCCCCACGCTCGACGGAATTCAATGTTTGTTAATTCATCAAATGCACGGGTGATGTGTAGGATTTCTGCCATGCGATCCTGCATCCACGATATGGATTCTATTTTCGGAACACGCTCGCTCGGCTTCATATACAGATATCGTTTAAGCGCTCTCCATCTCTGAAGAATAGGTGCCATCTCAAACCGCAATACTTCCGCGGTAAGTCGATACTCCCAATGATCTGCTCTTTCGATCAACAGACGTTCGGCGCGGTAGCTGAGGCGTCCGAACTCCTCTAAGTGCCTTCCTTCGTAGCGCCCTCGAATATCTGCACTGGCCTTGCCGATCTGTATGGCGATCCGGCGCTCATGGTCCCTCTGCCATTCAAACAATAGTCCCGCCGGATACTTGTTTGGATCATCATCTATCAACTTATGGCAATTGCTGCAGAGCCAGATAGCATTTGCGATATCGCTTCGCTCCGATGATGACATTCTTACATCGTACCGAGCTGAACCAGGGTTCATGCCATAGATATGCGCCGCTTCGCCCACATTGACTGAACTAGATGGATCATCAGCTGGACCACTCGTGATCGCACCGCAATCCGGGTTAGAACAGCAATTAGCAGCCCGCATCGCAAGCGTGACGATGACCTGCCGCTTGAATCTATCTTCAGACGAACGAGACATATTGAATGATTGAAGCGAGCGAGCCTGTAACGTCAAGTCCCCCTGAGCTCACTACGACCGGCAGCAGGTATGATTTTTAGCACACTCGCGGCACGTGTATTTTTCGCCATCTATTCATCTAACTGGACTAACTTATGAAAATGGCGGAGAGAGTGGGATTCGAACCCACGATAGGTTTTACCCTATGCACGCTTTCCAAGCGTGTGCCTTAAGCCACTCGGCCATCTCTCCAAACCCATCGGGACCCCGGCAGAAAGCGGCGGTCCCGCGCATGTGGCTGATGCGGGCGGGAACCTAACGAAGGGGCGTGGCGCTGGCAATAGGGGATAAGCCCATGAACCGCCGCCAAATTGCCCTGGCCGATACTAAGTATTGATTCTTATGGCGAAAGGCCACCCTACTCGTCATTGTGAGGGGAACCGGGGCATAGAAACCCTAGATTGTCGGGGATGAAATCGCCATGAACCCCATCCGCCTTGCCGGATTGACCTGCCTTGCCGCGGCGATCGTGCTGCTGGTGCTGGATCTCGCACAAGGCCTGCTGGGCCTGCGCTGGGACAGCATGTCCCTGGCCCATATCTGGAGCATGATCAACCCGGGCAGCCTCATCGGCGTGCAGAATTTCGTGCAGGAGAATGTCTCGTCCCTGCTGTGGAACGGTATCCTGCTGCCCTTCCTCAGCCTGCCGGTCTGGCTGACGTTGCTGATCCTTGCCCTGATCCTGATCGCCCTCGGCCGCCAGCGCGAATAGGACGGCGTGTCCTATTCGTGGATCTTGAGGGCCGCGATGAAGGCCGATTGCGGGATCTCGACATTGCCGTATTGGCGCATCTTCTTCTTGCCCTCTTTCTGCTTGTCGAGGAGCTTTCGTTTGCGGCTGATGTCGCCGCCGTAACATTTGGCGGTGACGTCCTTCCGCAAGGCCGAGACGGTTTCGCGGGCGATGACCTTGGCGCCGATCGCCGCCTGGATGGCGATCTTGAAAAGCTGGCGCGGGATGAGATCCTTCAGCTTCTCGCAGAGCACGCGGCCACGGCTTTCGGCCTGGCTCTTGTGCACGATGCAGGAGAGCGCATCCACCGGATCGTTGTTGACGAGGATGTTGAGCTTGACGAGGTCGCTCTCCTCGTAACCATCGAGCTGATAGTCGAAGCTGGCATAGCCGCGGCTGATCGATTTCAGGCGGTCGTAGAAATCAAAGACAACTTCGTTGAGCGGCAGGCGATAGACCACCATGGCGCGACTGCCGGCATAGGTGAGGTCGATCTGGATGCCGCGGCGTTCCTGGCAGAGCTTCAGGATGGCGCCGAGATATTCATCGGGCACCATGATGGTGGCCTTGATCCAGGGCTCTTCAATCTTCTCGATCTTCACCACGTCGGGGAAATCCGCCGGGTTGTGAAGCTCGATGAGATCGCCGTTCTGCATGTGGATCTTGTAGACCACCGAGGGCGCCGTCGTGATGAGGTCGAGATTGAATTCGCGTTCCAGGCGCTCCTGGATGATCTCGAGATGCAGCAGCCCGAGGAAGCCACAGCGGAAGCCGAAACCCAAGGCCGCCGACGTCTCCATTTCATACTGGAAACTGGCGTCGTTCAGGCGCAGGCGTCCCATGCTGTCGCGCAAGGTTTCGAAATCGGCGGCGTCGATCGGGAAGAGGCCGCAGAACACAACCGGGACCGAGGGCTTGAAACCGGTCAAGGCTTCGGCGCAGGGCTTCTTGTCGTCGGTGATGGTATCGCCGATGCGGCAATCGGCGACCGCCTTGATGCCGGCGGTGATGAAGCCGACTTCGCCTGGCCCCAATTCGCCGGTCAATGTCTGTTTCGGCGTGAAACAGCCCACACGGTCGATTTCATAGACCGCATTGGCCGCCATCATGCGCGCCAGGGTCTTCACCTTCACCACACCGTCGATCACGCGCAGCAGAATGACGACGCCGAGATAGGGGTCGTACCAGCTATCGATCAGCATGGCTTTCAGGGGCGCGTTGCGGTCGCCCTTGGGCGGCGGCAATTTGGTGACGATGGCCTCGAGCACGCCCTTGATATTGAGGCCGGTCTTGGCCGAGATCTCGACCGCCTCGGAGGCGTCGATGCCGATCACGTCTTCGATCTGCTGCTTGACGCGCGCTGGTTCGGCGGCGGGCAGATCGACCTTGTTGAGGACCGGCACGATCTCATGGTGATGATCGATCGCCTGATAGACATTGGCGAGCGTCTGCGCCTCGACACCCTGGCTGGCATCCACCACCAGGAGCGAGCCTTCGCAGGCGGCGAGGCAGCGCGAGACCTCATAGGCGAAATCGACATGGCCGGGCGTGTCCATCAGGTTGAGCTGATAGGTTTCGCCGTTATCGGCCTTGTACATCAGGCGCACCGTCTGCGCCTTGATGGTGATGCCGCGTTCCTTCTCGATATCCATGTTGTCGAGGACCTGTTCGGTCATCTCGCGATCGGTCAACCCCCCGCAGGCCTGGATCAGGCGGTCGGCCAGGGTCGATTTCCCATGGTCGATATGGGCGACGATGGAGAAATTGCGGATATGGTCGAGATCGGTCATGTGGCCCATGAAAGAAGGGGATTTTTCGGGGGTTCGGTCGCGGCGCAAGATAGGGGCCGGGCAAGCCCTTGGCAATGACTGAAAAGTCCCGTTATTTCAAGTGATTATATCCGGATCGCCGACCTCGCGGCCGAGCTGGCGCGGAGCTCGATCAGCTGGCCCATCCCTTGACAGGCTGCCGGCGCCATACCATGTGTTCTATCTTTGTTCTCATCGGGGGTACTTGGATGGATCGCATCTGGCTGACAAATGCGCTGGAAGTCACCGGCGGTTTTGAAAATCCCGGCAATCCCTGGTCAGGGGTCGCGGGGGATTTCGATGGCATGGGCCTTTCGGCCGGCGCCCTGCAATGGAATATCGGCCAGGGAAGCTTGCAACCTTTGGTCCGGGCTGCAGGCCGGGATGCCGTCTGCGCGGCCATGCCGATCCACGGCCCCGATTTCTGGCGGGCCTGCGAGGCACCGATCCGGAATGGACTGGGTCTGGTGCGGCAATGGCAGGGCCACACGGCGCGGCTGCCATCCGATCTGACATCGGAACTGCGCGCCTTTCTGGTTTCGGCCCCCATGCGCGAACAGCAGATGCGCGCCGCTGAGCGGATCGGGCGCCGCGCGCAGATCCTCGCCGAAACCTGGGCGAGGTCGCTGGAGCGGCGGCCGAGCCTGCGGGATTTCTGCTGGTTCTTCGATCTTGTGACACAGAACGGTGGCTTGAAGGGCCTCAGCCTTGGCGATGTGAAGGCCTTCATCACGCGGCATGGCGATGCCGCGAAAGCCATCGCCGAGATTTGCGATTGGCTGGCCGCTATGCCCCGAGCCTATGCCGGTTTCAAGGATTGCCGGCACAATGCAACGCTCTGGCGCGACGCGGAGAGCGGGGATAGGTACGAGCTTCTCATCCTCTCTTATCTCCGGGCGTTGAAATCACGGCCGGAATATGCCGGCACGGTGATGAACCGCAAAGGTACCATCGCCACCGGTATCGGCTGGGTGAACGCAAAGATGTGCGATCTGAGGTCGAGGTTGAAGGACGACAGCATGCGAGCCGCCTGAAGAAAGGGACCCGTCTCTTTCCATCATTTTTCGGAACCATCCGAAAGCAGCGACCCAAGATTTACCTCAGCCGTCAATCGACCTGAGGAAAACACCCGTGAGTCCCCAACCTGCATCGAAATTCCGCGCTTTGGCCATTGTGCTTGTGGCCATGACATTTCTCTGCGCCTGCGCAACGCTTCAACAACGGCGCGGCAAGGTGGAGATATCCTACCATGTCTTCAATCTGTCAGCACGAAGTCCCGCAGTTTCGCATCAACTTCCGGCTCCTTGCCGAACCATGCCTTGAAACCCGGGCGTGCCTGGTGGAGCAGCATGCCGATGCCGTCGACCACCGCATTGCCGCGCGCGCGGGCCTGGGCGAGGAGAGCGGTTTCCAGCGGTACATAGACGATGTCGTCGACCACGGCCTGGGTCGGCAGATGCGTGAGATCGATCTCGAGCGGGGGTTGGCCGTTCATGCCGAGCTGCGTCGTGTTGACGAGGATGCCGGCATCCCGCAAGACCTTCGCGCGATCGCTCCAATCGATGACGGCAATGTCGCCGCCCAGATCTGCCGCCAGTGCCTCGGCCCGGGCCGTCGTGCGGTTGGCAATGACGATCTGCTTCACGCCCGCCTCCTGCAAGGCAACGATGATGCCGCGCGCGGCACCGCCGGCCCCGAGGATCACGGCCTTGCCGTTATCGGCGCGCCAGCTGGGCGCGCTTGCCTTCAGATGCGCAAGGAAGCCGAAGCCGTCGGTGTTGTCGCCGAGGATCGAGCCATCCTCGCGCACAATGAGCGTGTTGACGGCGCCGATCCGCCGTGCGACGGGCGAGAGGTCGTCGACCGCGTCGCATGCGCGTTCCTTGTGTGGCAATGTCACGTTGCCACCGCGGAAGCCCAATTTCGGCAAGGCGCGGATCGCCTCCACCAGATGTTCGGGCCGCGTCGAGAACGGAAGATAGGCACCGTCGATTCCGTATTTCCGCAGCCAGTAGCCATGAAGGCGCGGGCTGCGCGAATGATTGATCGGCCAGCCGAAGACGCCGGCCACCTGGGTCTTGCCCGTTTGCGTGAGAATGGAATCGGTCATAGCGGCACCATGCCATGTTCGCGGAGGATCGCAAGTACGGGGAGAAGCGGCAGGCCGAGGATCGTGAAAAAATCGCCGCGCACACGCGCGAAAAGCTGTGCCCCCAACCCTTCCAGATGATAGGCGCCGACACTGCTGAGAACGACCTCGCCCGCACGATCCAGATAGTCGTCGAGAAAGGTATCGGAGAAATCGCGCATGATGAGCTCGGCGCGATCGACGTGATGCCAGATGCGCTGCCCATCCTTCATCAGCACGGCGGCACTGATGAGATGATGCACCTTGCCGCGCAGCGAGAGGAGTTGCGCGCGGGCGGCGGCGCGATCCGCCGGCTTGTCGAACCAGGTGCCGCCGCATTCCAGCATCTGATCGGATCCCAGCACATAGATCCCGGCCTGTCCGCCCAAACGACGGCTGACCGAGCCGGCCTTTAGATCAGCAAGCGCCACCGCTGTCTCGTCGACGCTGGCACCCTCGGCGCGGTAGCTCGCCTTGATCTCGTCCTCATCGACGCTAGGCTTCAGGATCTCGATCTCGATGCCGGCATCACGCAGCAAGCGCGCGCGCGTGGCGCTGCCGGAAGCTAGAATCAGCGCCGCCATGTCAGTCGCCCGGATCAGTCATTGGCAACAGCGAGATCCGTGGCACTCACCATGGCATCGCGATGCTCGCTCAGCATCTGGATGATGGTGGCGGCGGTCTCTTCGATCGAACGACGTGTCACATCTATGATCGGCCAGTTATGTTCGGTGCAGAGGCGCCGCGCCTGGGCGATCTCCTCGCGCACCGATTGGGGATCGACGTAATCGGATTCCTCGTCCTTGGCGATCATGGCAAGGCGGTTGCGGCGGATCTGTACCAGCTGATTGACATCCTTGGTTAGGCCGACGACCAGCGGCTTCTTCACCAGGAAGAGTTCCGGCGGCAGGGGACAGCCCGGCACCAGCGGCACATTCGCCGCCTTGATGCCGCGATTGGCGAGATAGATGCAGGTCGGTGTCTTCGACGAGCGGCTGACGCCCAGCAGAATGACATCGGCATCGTCATAGGAACGCGCCGATTGTCCGTCATCATGGGTGAGCGCAAAATCCATCGCCGCGATGCGGTCGAAATATTCCGCATCCAAGGCATGCTGCCGGCCCGATTGACCCCGCCCGGCCTGACCGAAATGATCGGTAAGCGCACCCATGATGGGATCCAGGACGGAAACGAATTTGACACCGAGACGCCGGCAGCCTTCGAGGAGATGCTGGCGCAGGCGATCATTCACCACGGTGAAGAGAACCAGGCCCGGATGAGCCTCGATCCCGGCCAGGACTTTATCCATCTGCCCGTTGGTGCGGATGAGAGTCCAGTGATGCTCGATGGGATGCGCGCGCTCGAATTGCACCAGGCAGGCGCGCGTCACGGAATTCAGCGTTTCACCGGTCGCATCGGAAACGAGATGCAGATGCAATTGTGTCGTTCCCATTATTCGCCTGCCATATCCGTATCGCTACCAGGGGGAGCAGCCTCATCCACAGGCGGGTCGTGGAAAACAGGCCCGGATATTGTGGAAAAGCACCCTCTACCTATCTTATGCACCTATCCTCAAGACTCATGACACCGCTTTTCCCACCTGACAAGGGTCACCCTGGAACCAGGCGAATCCCGGGGATAAGGTGAATGAACCGGAGGCACCTCATTCATCCCCAGGATTCACGCTGTTCCCGGACTCCCACCGTTACCATTCCAGCGTCTTTCCGACGGGAGAATGCACAGACTTATCCTGCGGCATCCCGGCGATAGCCGACAGGTCTTATACCGGCCAGAATGGGGAGAGGACCCTAAGAGCGGGGATTCAACTGATTCACCGCACTACATCATCTTCTACTAGAGTCTTATATTTTAGAGTTGTAGGAAGAGAGCTGGTTTGGAAATGCGGAAGCCAAGATGAAAACGGCCGACAAGCTGCTCGTACGCGCCCTTCGGGGTGAGACCTTGAAACGGCCCCCCATCTGGCTCATGAGGCAGGCAGGCCGGTATCTGCCGGAATATCGTGCGACACGCGCCAAAGCTGGCGCCTTTCTGGATCTCTGCTTCAACCCGGAGCTCGCCACGGAAGTGACGCTGCAGCCGATCCGCCGTTTTGGTTTTGACGCGGCAATCCTGTTTTCCGACATTCTGGTCGTCCCGCATGCCCTGGGACAGAATGTGCGCTTCGAGGAAGGCCGCGGTCCTGTCCTCGATCCCCTGGTCGATGACGAGGCGATCAACCGTCTTGCCATGGATCAGTTCCATCAGCGCCTGAAGGCGGTCTACGCGACCATTGGCGGTATCCGGGCAGGGCTCCCTGCCGAAACGGCCTTGATCGGCTTCGCGGGCGCTCCCTGGACGGTGGCGAGCTATATGATCGAGGGTGGGTCCTCCCGCGATTTTGCCAAGATCAAATCCTGGGCCTATGGCCGCCCGGATAGTTTCCAGCGGCTGATCAATCTGCTGGTGGAGGCGACCGCGCAATATCTCAATGCGCAGATCGAAGCGGGCGCCGAGGTGCTGCAGCTTTTTGACAGCTGGGCGGGATCTCTCGATCATGCCGGTTTGCTGCGCTGGTCCTATCAGCCCATGAAGGCGATCGTCGATCGGGTGCGGATGAGCCATCCGGACGTGCCAGTGATCGTCTTTCCGCGGGCTTGCGGCGCTGGCTATCTCGATTTTGCCCGGCAGCCCTTCATGCATGGTCTCAGCCTCGATTCCGGCGTGCCGCTGGATTGGGCCTTTACGCAATTGCAGGGTCGGCTGGCGCTTCAGGGCAATCTCGATCCGCAATTGCTCGTGACGGGTGGCGATGCCATGCGCAACGCGGCGACACGGATTCTGGAAACGCTCGGGCGTGGCCCGTTCATCTTCAATCTCGGTCATGGCATCGTGCCGGAAACACCGCCCGAGCATGTGGGGGCTCTGGTCGATCTGGTGCAGGGATGGCAGAGCTGAACGCCCCCTCGGAATCGCCCGCGCCGGAGCCGGGTTTCATCCCGACCGGTGCCACCTTGCGGGCAAAGATCGGCTGGATCGATATCCGTGCCGACGAGAAGGCGGTGACCCAGCTTTACTGGCGTACGATCGAGCCCAAGGTCCTGGCGCCGTCTGCCTTGGCGGAGGAGGCCAAGCGCCAGGTCGAGGCTTATCTGGAAGGGCGCCTTGTCAAATTCGATCTGCCGCTCAGCTATGAAGGCAGTGATTACGCCAGATCGATCTGGGAAGCGCTGCTGCGGATTCCCTATGGCGAGACACGGCGTTATGGCCATCTTTCCGCCTTGCTGGGCGGCGAGAGCGGCGGCAGCGATGCCCGTGCCGTCGGGACAGCCTGCGGGCAGAACCCGATTGCCATCATCATTCCCTGTCACCGTGTCGTGGGGGCGACCGCGCTTGGCGGCTATAGCGGCGATCTCGGCCTCACCGCGAAACGTTTCCTGCTGGATCTCGAAAAAGGCCAGGGACGGCTGTTCTGACCTTGATCTTCCTCGGGCCGTTGTCTTGACGTGTCACCCCGCCGCCTGCCATCTTGCCGCCGTCAATACGTCTTCAGGGCGGGGTGAAAGTCCCCACCGGCGGTAGGATATAGGCCAAAAGCCGATATCGAGCCCGCGAGCGCCGGCGAGGTTAATATCTTGCCGGGTCAGCAGATCAGGTGCGTGAGTTTCCTCACAATTCCTGGGCCGACGGTCACAGTCCGGATGGAAGAAGACGAGATCGTGGCGCCTCTGTCGGGTGTCTCGTCCAGCTTGGGCGGGAATCCGTCCGTGGGGTGCCCACGAGATCGCCCTGGAACGTTTGTCGCAACCGATGCGAGGAGCGTTTCACATGTCCAAGATCATTTCCCAAGTTGAACTCAGCCGAATCCGGGCCCGTGTCGAGGCCGGGATCGTCGCCATGCAATCCGGCCTGCCGGTGGTGATGGCCGATGACGACGACCGCGAGAACGAGGCCGATCTGGTGGCCGCCGCGGCGACCCTTACCCACAACATCATGGCCCGCATGATCCGCGATTGCAGCGGCATCGTCTGCCTCTGCCTCGACGGGCCCACGGTTGATCGGCTGCAATTGCCGATGATGGCGACCAATAACGACAGCCGCTTCGGGACACCCTTCACCGTCTCGATCGATGCGCGTCTCGGCACCACGACCGGCGTTTCGGCGGCGGATCGCTTGGCGACCGTGCGGGCCGCCATCGCACCCCATGCCAAGCCCACCGATTTCGTGCGGCCCGGCCACATGTTTCCGCTGCGGGCACAGCCGGGCGGCGTATTGACGCGGCGCGGGCATACCGAAGGTTCGGTGGATCTTGCTCTTCTCGCCGGGCTCGGACCGCAGGCGATTTTGTGCGAGCTGATGACCAAGGATGGCGACATGCTGCGCGGCCGCCAGGCGAAAGCCTATGCACGCCGCAACGGCTTTCCCTATCTCACCATCGCCGATCTCGTGGCCTATCGCGAGAACGAGATGGCCCAGGCGGCGTAGCATGCAGGGGTGACGGCGTGACCCCCTGTGTTCTATGCTTCGCGGCAAAGAGACATAGGTGAGAACACCATGAATATCCCCACGGAAACGAATGCCATCCGCTTTGCCAAGACCGGCGGTCCCGAGGTGCTGAGCTGGGAGAAGGTGCCGCTGAAGGCACCTGCCGCCGGCGAGGTGACGATCGAGAACAAGGCCTGCGGCCTCAATTTCATCGATACCTATCATCGCGGTGGGCTCTATCCGCTCACACTTCCCTCGGGTCTTGGTTTGGAGGGCGCCGGTGTGGTGCGGGCCTTGGGCGAGGGCGTTACCAGCCTGAAGATCGGCGACCGTGTTGCTTATTGCTCGGCGCCGGTCGGCGCCTATGCCGAATGGCGCAATTACCCGGCCGACAAGGCGGTGAAGGTGCCCGATGCGATCGATGATCGCACGGCAGCCGCGATGATGCTGCAGGGCATGACCACGGAATATCTCATCCGCCGCACCTATACGGTAAAGCCTGGCGATTGGGTGCTGTTCCATGCCGCGGCGGGTGGGGTGGGATCGATCGCCGTCCAATGGCTGAAGGCCTTGGGCGCCATCGTGATCGGTACCGCGGGCGGTGCGGAAAAATGTGCCATCGCCAAATCTCTCGGCGCCGATCACGTGATCGATTACCGCGGCGAGGATTGGGTGAAACGCGTCAAGGAGATCACCGAGGGCAAGGGCGTCCATGTCGTCTATGACGGCGTCGGCAAGGATACCTGCATCCCCTCGATGGATTGCCTGCGCCCCCGCGGCTATCTCGTCACCTTCGGTAATGCGTCGGGTCCGGTACCGGCGATCGAGCCACTCACGCTGTCGCAGAAGGGCTCGATCTTCCTCACCCGACCGACTTTGGCCGCCTATACCGGAACCCGCGCGGAGCTGGAATTGTCGGCCGGCGCATTGATGGATGTGGTGGCGAAGGGGATCGTCAAGATCAACGTCAAGCACACCTATCCGCTGGCCGAGACGGCCCAGGCGCACCGCGACCTGGAAGCACGCAAGACCACGGGCTCGGTCGTGCTGTTGCCCTGAGCGAGTTGACGCCAGAGAAAAGCTCAGCGGATGCTGAGCGCAACCAGGTTCCAGATCGAGGCGCTTTGAAAGCGGTCGCCGAGCAGCATCGGGTCGCTGTCATAGGGAAAGACGATCCAGAGCGGGCCCTTATCCGCCGGCAAGGCGGTGCCGTTCTGGCGATAGGCGACGATCCCCCCATGGGCGGTGACATCTTCCAGCGCGAAGGTGACTTCATAGGCATTGCTGGCAATTGCATGGCCGCGTGTACCGGCGGCACCGACATGCTTCAGCAATTCGGCCAGTTCAACGCCGACGAAATTTTGCTTGCCGTCGGTCCAGGGAGTCGTGGTCTCGATTTCTTTCGCCGGGAGGGCTTCCAGCATGGCGAGATCGAAATTGGCGTCGCCGCCATCGGCATTGCTGTGGGCGATGCTGCCGTCGATCGTGAGCACGACCGGCCCGCTCGGTGGCGGTAAGGGATTGGCCAAAGCGGGGCCTGCCAGCGCCAATCCGGCGACCAGCAGGAGAGCGTTGTGGATCCGCATGATGATAGCCCCCGAAAGCGATTTTCCGTCGGCGACTATTATTGAGGGCTATGGCCGGCGATGCCAGCAAAAATTGGTAAACACGCATCATCGTGCGTGGCCGGCCCGGTGAGGGTGCCGGCCACGCCTGACGCGTCCGCTTTTACATCGGCGGCAGGATCACCTTGTCGATGACGTGAATGACGCCGTTGCTGGCGGCGATGTCGGCGGTCACGACATTGGCATCATTGACCATCACCTTGCCGTCCGCGGCTGTGATGTCGATCTCGCTGCCTTCGACGGATTTCACCATATCCATGCCGACCACATCCTTCGCCTCGGCCTTGCCGGCGACGACGTGATAGGTCAGCACCTTTACCAGTTGCGCCTTGTTCTCGGGCTTCAGCAGATTGTCGACCGTGCCGGCGGGCAGGGCGGCAAAGGCCGCATCGGTCGGTGCGAAAACCGTCAGGGGTCCGTCGCTCTTCAAGGTTTCGACGAGGCCCGCGGCGGTGGCGGCTGCCAGCAGGGTATTGAAGTCACCGGCGGCGGCGGCCGTGTCGACGATATCCTTCGGTGCAGTTTCCGCTTGAGCGGCGCAGGCGCCGATCATCGGCGCGAGGATCGCGGCGAGGATGGTTGCTTTCAGTTTCATGGGTGGTCACTCCCTAAGTCGCATGGTTGCGTGATGGCAAAGTCATGAGACGGTCGCGTCATCCCGGCCGGGTGATCCGTCGCAGCACATTACGGCGCAAGGCGACCGGCTGGTTCACGTTGAGGGAGAAAAAGAAATCGCGGTGCTGCGTGATCCGGCTGGGTGACGATGCGTAGGCCAGCCGCGCCGCCGGCGTGTTAGCATGCGATTAATTTACTGCTGCCATCGGAACAAGCTGGAGAGAGTTATGTTGAAATTCTATTTTGCACCGCAGACCTGCGCACTGGCCTCGCATCTGGCGCTGGAGGAAGCCGGCGCCGCCTATGAAGCCTTGCGCGTGGATTTTTCGAAGAATGAACAGCGCAGCTCGGAATTTCTGAAGATCAACCCCAAGGGCCGGGTGCCGGTGTTGGCGACCGATCATGGGATTCTGACCGAGACCCCGGCAATCCTCTTTTACATCGCCCAGACGCATCCGCAGGCGAAGCTCGCCCCGCTCGAGGACCCCTTCGCGCTGGGCCGGATTCAGGCCTTCAACAGCTATCTATGCTCCACCGTCCATGTGGCGCATGCCCACATGATACGCGGCTATCGCTGGGCGGATGATCCTGCCGCCATTGCCGAGATGAAGCGCAAGGCGCCGGAGACCGTGGCCGCCTGCTTCACCCTCATCGAGACCGAGATGTTCGTGGGGCCCTTTGTGATGGGTGAAAAGTTTACCATCGCGGATCCCTATCTCTTCACGCTGGCAACCTGGCTGGAAGGCGATGGCGTCGATCCCGCGCGCTTCCCCAAGGTGCTCGACCACCGGAACCGGATGTTGGAGCGGCCGGCGTTCAAGAAGGTTGTCGCGGCGCACAACTAGCGGGTGGTTGCAGTCAGCAAAAAAGGCCGGAGAATTTTCTCCGGCCTTTTCTTTTGTTACTGGTTCATCGCCTACTGATTCATCGACTGGAAGAAATCGGCATTGGTCTTGGAATGCTTGAGCTTGTCGAGGAGGAATTCCATCGCATCGGTGACGCCCATCGGCATGAGGATGCGCCGGAGCACCCACATCTTCGACAGCGTCGCACGATCGACCAGCAATTCTTCCTTGCGGGTGCCGGACTTCGTGATGTCGATCGAGGGGAAGGTCCGCTTGTCCGAGAGCTTGCGGTCGAGGATGATTTCCGAATTGCCGGTGCCCTTGAACTCTTCGAAGATCACCTCGTCCATGCGGCTGCCGGTATCGATGAGCGCGGTGGCGATGATGGTGAGCGAGCCACCTTCCTCGATATTGCGCGCGGCACCGAAGAAGCGCTTCGGGCGCTGCAGCGCATTGGCATCAACACCGCCGGTCAGCACCTTGCCCGATGACGGCACAACGGTGTTGTAGGCACGGGCGAGACGCGTGATTGAATCGAGGAGAATGATGACGTCGCGCTTGTGTTCGACCAGGCGCTTGGCTTTCTCGATCACCATTTCGGCGACCTGGACGTGACGCGCTGCCGGTTCGTCGAAGGTCGAGGAGACGACTTCGCCGCGCACAGAGCGCGACATGTCGGTGACTTCCTCGGGCCGCTCGTCGATCAGCAGGACGATGAGATAGGCTTCGGGATGATTGGTGGCGATCGAATTGGCGATGTTCTGCAGCATCACCGTCTTGCCGGTGCGCGGCGGTGCCACGACGAGGGCGCGCTGGCCCTTGCCGATCGGGCAGATGAGATCCACCACGCGGCCGGTGATGTCGACCTTGTTGACGTCGCGGGATTCGCGGGCTTTCAAGGCACGGCGGCTCATCTCGACGGTGCGGGCGGCCTCGGCCTTGGGCAGTGCCTCGGGCTCGGGCATCTTGTCGTCGCCCTTGCCCTCAAGCTCCATCTTCAGCTTTTCGTCCGGGTAAAGGGGCGTCAGATTGTCGAAATTGATGCGGTGCCGGATCTTTTCCGGTTCCTCGAAATTGATCGTGTTGACCTTGAGGAGGGCGAAATAGCGTTCGCCATCCTTGGGGCCCCGGATCTGGCCCTCGACGGTGTCGCCGGTTCTGAGACCAAAGCGCCGAACCTGGGAGGGCGAGACATAGATATCGTCGGGGCCGGGGAGGTAATTGGCCTCCGGGCTCCTGAGGAAGCCGAAGCCGTCCTGGAGGATTTCGAGGACGCCGGCGCCGAAAATGGCGGTGTCGTTGTCGGCGAGCTGCTTGAGGATCGCAAACAACATGTCCTGGCGCCGCAGGGAACTGGCATTCTCGATCTGCAGGCTTTCCGCGAATTCGAGGAGTTCGGCTGGGGACTTACGCTTAAGTTCTTGAAGATTCATGTGATTTCTAAAGCTGTGGAGCTGGGGATGCCCGATGGGCGAAGGCGGCGGAAATCTGGTGCTGAGCGATCTTGGGATATGTCGCTGGACTATCGCTGAGGAGGTAACGCTGCCGGATGGATGGCGATTGGCGCGTCTTCTGAAGCCTGAACGCCTGGTAGAACCTGACAATAGGCCGCTTCGAGGCGGGTCTTATTGGAAAGATCTGGCGCGGAGGTTTCGCGAAGAAAGGCCGGTTCGACCCGGGAGGTGAACCTGGACCTCGCTAAAAGCCCTAACGGAAACACCGATAATTGTCAAATAGGGAGGATCCGGCGGTGCCGCAAGACCCCGGCGGCGTGACATTTTTGCGTCGATTTCCTGATCAACCGGGCGGCGGTTTGATCGGGTAGACCTCGGTCAGATAGAGGTAAAGGAAGGCGATCGAGAGGGCGAGGACGATCACCCCTGTGACCGAGGAGGTGATCTGGACCTTGCCGAGGCCAAGCTCCAGGCTCTGCTCGCCCAGGATCGGCGCCTCGGCGGGGCCTTTGCGCTTCGCGCGCCACAATTCGATCAGCATGATGATGGCCAGCTGATAGATCGCCATGACGATGCCGGCCAGCACCACGACCCAGACGAGGACGCGCATGTCGTCGCTGGCCTCCGCCTGCCAGCGATAGAGCTTCACGTTGTGCTCGCGCATCTTGGCATTGAAGGCGAAGGCATCCTTCAAATCGCCGACACAGGCGGTCTGAATTTCCCGCACGAGCGCGTCGTCGTCGATACCCGCGACATTGCAGAGGACAGGGGTGGGCATTGCGGCGGGCCTGCGCTGTGTCTCCGGCGCCGGCTTTTGGCAGGTCTCAACATATTGTTTCAGTTCCTCGGCCGAGAGGGACCCCGGATAGCGCTGGCAAAGATCGGCGGGAGCGGCGACGGGGCCGGTATTGGCCTGGGCCATGGCGGAACCGGGCAGCGCCATGATGAGGGCGGCGATGATGAAGAGAGCGAATGCGTTCATGGCTGCGGCGTTAACAGGGAGGCAGCCATCTTCTTGCACAACTCGTAATTCTGCCAAGCCGCACCGGTGAGGTCACATAGTGCATTGAGCTCTGCTTTTTCCTCGCTGCTCAGACAGGCGAGACCCGAACAGCTTTGCCAATCCTCCCAGCGGGTCCCGAGCGGGCTTGAGATCGGACCTGTGGTAGAGCCGTAATAGGGGCCTGCTGTGCTGGGAGCGACGATCGGACCGGTGTTGATGATCGGTGCCTCATTGGCCTGGGCCGAGCCGACTTTCGGGCTCAATACCAGCAAAGCCAGCAAGACCGTGAGGAACAGAAATGAATGTCGTGTGCCAGCCATCGGATCGATCCCCATCATGAAATGATGCAGTGGAGTAGTCCGGCAAGGCAGGCAGAATAACACCGCTCGGGCGTCTCTGCTACCAAAGCGCGCGAAAGAGGGGTTTAGGTCAGAACGGCTTCACGATCACCAGGATGACGATACCGATCATCAGCAGAGTCGGCACTTCGTTCATGAAGCGGTAGAAGCGCTGCGAGTGCCGGTTGGCATCCGCGGCGAATGCCCGGCGCCAGCGGGCCATGCCGGCATGGATGATCTGCATGCCCACGAGCAAGGCGACCTTGCCGTGGAACCAGCCTTCCATCCACAGATCCCCGATCCAGGCCATGGAAAGGCCGAGAATCCAGGCGGCGATCATGGCGGGGTTGATGATGGCGCGCAGCAAGCGCCGTTCCATCACCTTGAAGGTCTCGCTCAGCTCCGAACCGGGCGTTGCCTTGGCGTGATAGACATAGAGCCGCGGCAGATAGAGCATGCCGGCCATCCAGGCGATGATGGCGATGACGTGAAGGGCTTTCAGCCACGCGTAGAGATCCATGCTTTAGACTCCTGCCTGGGTCAGGGCACAGCGAGACCATCCCTGGCATGCCGCGCGGCCGCAGCCGGGTTGAATCGTTTCCGGCCTTCCCAGAGTCTGGCGGACCAGGTCCGCCAGACCGGCGATAAAGGCGGGATGCGCCGACACGGTGGGGGCGCGGACATAAGCCGCAGCGCCTTTTTCCTCGGCCAGATGTCGGTATTCGATGTCGAGTTCGACCAGGGTTTCCGAATGTTCCGAGACGAAGGCCACCGGCACAACGATGATCGGCCGCTTCGCCGCGGCGTGGCGGGCGATGACTTCATCCGTTGCCGGGCCGACCCATTTCAGCGGACCGACGCGACTTTGAAAGGCGATCTCCCATTGCCCGGGCGGAAGTTGCAGCCTGGCGGCGATCGCTTTCACGCCGGCTTCCACCTGCGATACATAGGGATCCCCGCCATCGACGATCTTCTGCGGCAGGCCATGGGCCGAGAAGATGATCGTTGGCGTCTGGCCCGGTACCTGGCCTTTGGCGTCCGCGATGGCGCGGGCGGTGATATCGGCCACCGCATCGATGAAACCGGTTTCGGTCGGATAGCAGCAGAGTAATCGCTGCGGCACGGTGAGGCCCAGTTTACGCGCACTCTCCTGCCAGACCCGATATGACGAGGCCGTCGTCGTGGTCGAGAATTGCGGATAGAGCGGCAGCAGCACGATCTCGTCCGGTTGCCATGCCTTGACCGCGCGCACGGTTTCTTCCGTGAAGGGATGCCAGTAGCGCATGGCGATGAAGCATTTGACCTCGCCGAGACCCGACAGTGCCGTTTCCAGCGTGCGGGCCTGGGCTTCCGTATTGGGGAGGATCGGCGAGCCGCCACCCATCTGCTGATAGACATGGCGCGCGATCGGCGCGCGGCGCGACGAGATCAGCTTGGCCAGGAGATAGCGGAACGGATTGGGGAGCGCGATGATGCTGGGGTCGTTGAAGAGGTTGAACAGGAACGGCTGCACGGCCGCCTGGTTGTCCGGCCCGCCCAGATTGAAAAGAACGACGGCGATGCGGCGCGGGGCTGACATGGTTGATCCTTCGGTTTGGCTGTGTCCTTGCGGACGAGGCTAACGTGGTACGAGCCGTTGCGTCCACGGGATCATGTGTGGCGAATGGGCGCGAGGATGGCGGCGAGTTCGGCCGGATCCGTCACCGGCGCCGAGCAGGTTTGCCGGCGGCAGACATAGGCGGTGGCCTTGCCGTCGATCCGCATCTTGCCGGCGGCGGGGTGATTGGCGGGCAAGGCGGCGGCATCCGCTACGAGCTGCAGCACGATATGCGCCATCGGCCTGGCATGAAGGGCGGTGAGAAGCGCTTCGGTGCCGGCCTCATTGCGTTGGCCCAGAATCACGACATCGGTCGCGGCCAGTTGGAAATCGGCGGCGTTGAGCAAAGTCGCAAGCGGGAAGAAATTCCGCTGCACCTCGCCGGAGAACGTGGCGAGCAGATCCCGCGCCCGCGTCTCATAGTCGCTTTCGCCGGTGAGATGATAAAGCCGCGCCAGCACCTCCAGCATCGTGCCGTTGCCGCCGGGTGTCGCATTGTCATTGGCGGATTTGGTGCGGATGATGACGTCGCTGGTATCGGCGGCACTGAAGAAATAGCCGCCGCCCGACGGATCCCAGAAATGCGTATCGAGATCGGCGACGATGCGTTTGGCGGCATGGATATAACCGGCCTTGCCGGTCGCCTGATGGAGGGCCAAGGCGGCGCGCGCGAGATTGGCGTGATCGTCGAGGGTCGCGGGGTGCGCCAGGCGCCCGTTTCGCCAGGCATGTTTCAGGCGACCGCGCTCGTCGCGCATGGTTGTGTCGATGAAGGCGAAGGCGTCTTCCGCGAGCGCCAACCAATCTCCTTGCGCGAAGATCTGCGCGGCCAGCGCCAGCGATGTGATCATCAACCCGTTCCAATCGACCAGCACCTTGTCGTCCCAGCCGGGCCGGATGCGCGCAGCACGATGCGCCAGCAATTTTTCCCGCGCGGCCATAAGGCGCGCTTCGTCCTTGGGCGGCAGCAGACCCGCTTGATCGCTGCGGGTGAGGATGTTGGTATCTTCCCAATTGCCCGCAGCGCTCACGCCGTAGACATGCTTGAAGAAGGGCGCCTCAGCACCGAGGACGGCATCGATCTCGCTTTCTTCCCAGACATAGAACTTGCCTTCAACGCCTTCGGAATCGGCATCGAGCGAGGCGGCGAAGGCGCGCTTCCCGTCGGCGTTGGGTGCTGCCAGCATTTCGCGCATGAGCCAGCCGACGATCTCCCGCGCGCGGATCTCATAGAGGGGCGCCCCGGAATCGACCCAGGCCTCGCATAGCTGGCCGAGGAGCTCGGCATTGTCGTAGAGCATCTTTTCGAAATGCGGCGCCAGCCATTCCGCATCGGTCGAATAGCGGGCGAGGCCGCCGCCCAGATGATCGTAGATGCCGCCCTGGATCATACGCGTGAGGCTGAGATGCACGGCTTCGCGGTAGCGACCGTCTTGCGACCTAAGATAGGCACGCCAGAACAGATTGAAGATCGGCGCCTGCGGAAATTTGGGCGCACCCTGGATGCCGCCATGAACGAAATCGACTTCCTGCAGCAGGCGTTCGGCGATGCGGTCGAGCACCTCGGCCGAAACCTCGCCGCCGCCCGCCGGCGTCGAGAGCTGGCGCATCGCGTCCTCGAGCCCGCGCACGTTCTTCGCGACCTTGTCCTTGTCGTTCTGATAGGCATCGGAGAGGGCGACCAGCACATCGCCGAAACCGGGCCGACCATAGCGCGGCTCTTTCGGGAAATAGGTGCCGCCCCAATAGGGCTTGCCATCGGGCGTGAGGAACATGGTGAGGGGCCAGCCGCCCTGCTGGCCGAGCAGCGCCAAAGCCTGCTGGTAGATCTGGTCGAGATCGGGTCGCTCCTCGCGGTCGATCTTGATGTTGACGAAGCGCGCGTTCATGAGCGCCGCGATGCCCTCGTCCTCGAAGCTCTCATGGGCCATGACATGGCACCAATGGCAGGCGGCGTAACCGACCGAGAGCAGGATCGGCTTGTCGCGCGATTTTGCCTCGGCCAGCGCCGCATCGTTCCAGGCCCGCCAATCGACCGGGTTGTCCTTGTGCTGCAACAGATAGGGCGAGGTCTCGCCCACCAGCCGGTTGTTGGGATTGGCGGATTTTCCGGCGGCGGAAGGCGCGGGGGTGGCGTCTCTGGTCATGATTGTCAGAGAGTGGCTGCCGCAAGAGGCCAGATCAACCGCATTCTGCGGAAGGTTAATAGGAACTAGAACCTAGGTCGGTTGATCGATCCGGTAGGTGACTTCCAGGATATGGTCGACATTCCTGCCGTCGGCGGCAAAAGGGATTTGAACGCCCACGATCCGCCGCAGCATGTCGTCGAGGTGGTGTTCCTCGGCATAAGTGCGGGGTTTGCCGCTGGTGCGGACGATGTCGTAATCGCTTTCCAGCATGGTCTGGAATTCCGGCATTTCGGCGATTTCATCGAGATAGCGGCCGGTGAGGTCGAAACCGAGTTCCTTCGAAATCTCGGGACCGTCGCTTACCACGTAGTAGCGGGGCTTTTTGGCCCCCGATTTCTGCGGGCCGGGATGGATCGCCACGACGGTCAGATGGTCCCGAACCCCGGCGAAGACGGCCCGCGCGGCGTCGTCGAAGGCGGGCAGCGCCCCCGTATCGGGGCGCAGTCTTTCCCAGGCTTCCAGCAGAGCCTGCAATCTGGGATCCAGCGGCAGGTCCAGATAGTTGATGTATCCGGTCATAGAGAGCCGTCTAACACAGTTCCGGCCACCTTAACATACGGCGCCGAAGGGCGCTCACTCCGCCAGCGGGTAGACGAATTCCAGGATGAAATCGACATTTTCGCCATCGGCGGCAAAGGGCAGCTGGATGCCCATGATGTCGCGCCGGCGGCCGTCGAGATGGTGTTCCTCGGCATAGAGGCGGGGCTCTTTGCTGGCGATGATGCCGTCGTAATCGCTGGTCAGGATGGTGGTGAATTCCGGCGTGTCGCCGAGATCGTCGACATAAGTCCCGGTCCCGTCGAGGCCCACCGCGGCAATGACCGCCGGACCTTCTTTCACCACGAAATAGCGCCGTTTGCCGCCCTCGTGGCGGATTTCCACCAGGCTGGCATGGTCGGTGGCGTCCGGAAATGCCGCCAGAAGCTCGGCGGTGGTGCGCGGCAGGTAGCCATCCCGGCGCAAGGATTCCCAGATCTGCTGCAATTTCCTCAGGCGCGGGTCGGGCGGCAGGTCGCGGTAGTTGATATAACCGGTCTTGTTGCTAGGCATGGGTCCTCAGAGATCGTCCCTGGTTATCTGTCCCCCGACATGACTCCCTTTGGGCATCCTCGCAGCGCCTCTAGCATAACCGGCGGAATCCGTCACCTCGTGACGACCCCCGTCACGCTTTTGTTGCCGTGCGGCATCGGTTAGTGTCTGGCCGACTTTCGACCAATCCAGCCCGTCCCGTCCAGGAGGCCAGATGAAAATCCATCTCGATATCGATTGCACGCCCGAGGAGGCGCGGGCCTTTTTCGGTCTGCCCGATGTGGCGCCGATGCAGGCGGCGGTGATGCAGGAGATGCAGGACCGGGTCATGTCGGCGATGAAGAGCACCGATCCCGAAACGCTTCTCAAGACCTGGGTGCCGGCGGGCGCCGCCAGTCTCGATCAATTGCAGAAGATGTTCTGGCAGAGCTTTGGCCAGGGCGGTTCGGAGACCAAGAAGTAGACGATGCCAAGAAGCGAATCATGACCGAGCGGAGCAAGGCGGGTGATCCCGCACCCTATTACCAGGCGCATGTCTTCTGCTGTGTGAATGAGCGGCCGGCGGGCCATGCGCGCGGCTGCTGCAAGAGCCGCGGCGCCGAGAAGCTGCGCAATTACATGAAGGCGCGCGCCAAGGAACTTGGCCTCGACGCGCTGCGCATCAATCAATCGGGCTGTCTCGATCGCTGCGAATTGGGGCCGACCCTCGTCATCTATCCCGAGGGTATCTGGTATACCTTGCACGCGATCGAGGACGCGGAAGAAATCATCCAGCGTCATCTCATCAAGGGCGAGCGCGTCGAGCGCCTGATGCTGCAGCCCGGCGACAAGCTGCCTGAAGACCGGCTCCTCAAAGCGGGGCAATGAGCAGCGACACCATCTTCGCGCTCGCGACACCCGCGGGGAGATCCGGCGTCGCGGTTTTCCGCCTCTCCGGTCCGCATGCCGGCGAGGTGCTGGAAGCCCTGACAAAACGGGCTCTTCCGGCAGCTCGAAAAGCCGTCACGCGGCGGCTGTTTGCACCCGGCGACGCGACACCCCTCGACGATGCGCTGGTGCTCTGGTTCCCGGCGCCAGCCAGTTTCACTGGCGAGGATGTGGCCGAGCTGCAGATCCATGGCGGACTGGCGGTGATCGCGGCTGTTGCCAATGCGCTGGCGCAAACGGGTCTGCGCCTGGCCGAGCCGGGGGAGTTCACGCGCCGCGCCTTCGATCACGGCAAGCTCGATCTTTTGGAAATCGAGGGCCTCGCCGATCTCATCGCCGCCGAGACAGAAGGCCAGCGCCGCCAGGCCTTGCGTCAGGCGGAAGGGGAACTCTCGGCGCTCTATGAAGACTGGCGCGGCGCGCTTATCTCGGCGCTGGCGCGGATCGAGGCGGCGATCGATTTTCCCGACGAGGATCTGCCCGAAGGTTTGATGCTGCTGGTCGATGAGGCGATGCGCGTGACCGCGCAAGGCATCGCGCAGCATCTTGGCGACCGCCATCGCGGCGAGATGCTGCGCGAGGGTTTGTCGGTCGCGATCCTGGGGGCACCCAATGTCGGCAAGTCGTCGCTGCTCAACCGCCTCGCCGGGCGCGAGGCGGCGATCGTCTCGGCCCGTGCAGGGACGACACGCGACGTCATCGAGGTGAAGCTCGATCTCGACGGTTATCCGGTGCTGATCGCCGATACGGCGGGCTTGCGTGAAAGTGGCGACGAGATCGAGCAGGAGGGCATGCGCCGCGCGCTGCAACGCGCCGAGCATGCCGATCTACGTATTGTCGTTTTTGACGCCACATCCTGGCCAGATCTCGATCCGGCGGCGCTGAGTCAGATTGACGGGGAGGCGATTGTCGTATTGAACAAGGCCGAACTGGCGGACCTGCCGGCGCTGGTACAGGTCTCTGGCCGTGGGGCGATCCAGATTTCCGCCAAGACGGGGTCGGGGATCGAGGCTTTGGTCGCGGCGGTGAGCGCCAGGGCAGCTCTCTGGCTCTCGCCCGGCACGCAGCCTGCCTTGACGCGGCTCCGCCATCGCGAGGCCCTGGAACGCTGCGGCGAAGCGCTCCAGCGTGGGTTACTGGCGCCGGTGGTAGAATTAAAAGCTGAGGATCTGCGCATCGCCGTCCAGGCTCTGGGGCGTATTACCGGCCGGGTGGAAGTTGATGATGTTCTCGATTTGATCTTTCGGGAATTCTGCATCGGAAAATAGCTATACCATTGAAATATATGGTAAATATTGAAACGTTTCACGTGAAACATGAGCGCTGAGCTGAAATTTGATGTGATTGTGGTGGGGGGTGGCCATGCCGGGACGGAGGCGGCCGCTGCCGCCGCGCGCGCCGGTGCCCGCACCTGCCTCTTGACCCATGACCCGGCGAAGATCGGCGAGATGTCCTGCAACCCGGCGATCGGCGGTCTCGCCAAGGGCCATTTGGTGCGGGAGATCGACGCTCTAGACGGGATCATGGCCCGGGCGATCGACCAAGGCGGCATCCAGTTCCGCATGCTCAACCAGTCGAAGGGCCCGGCCGTGCGCGGCCCGCGTGCCCAGGCCGACCGCAAGCTTTACCGGATGGCGGTCCAGGCGCTCCTTGCCGAGCAGCCCAACCTCACCATCCTCGCCGGTGCGGCCGGCGATCTCGAGATCGGTCCCGATGGGTGCGTGGCCGCCGTGATTACCGAGGATGGCAGGCGCCTGGCGTGTGGCGCCGTGGTGCTGACCACGGGCACCTTCCTCAACGGCCTCATCCATTGCGGCGAGGAGCGGGTGCCGGCGGGCCGGGTGGGGGAAGCTCCTTCGCGGCAATTGGCGGCGACCCTGGCGCGGCTCGATCTCCCCATGGGGCGTCTCAAGACCGGGACGCCGCCGCGTCTCGACGGCCGCAGCATCGATTGGAAGAGCCTGGATTCACAGCCCGGCGACAACCCGCCGGTGCCAATGTCGTATCTGACTGCCGAGATCACCACACCGCAGATCGCCTGCGGCATCACCTATACCAGCCCGGCCGGTCACGCGCTCATTCGCGAAAACCTGCACCGGGCACCCATTTATTCGGGCCAGATCGAAGGGACCGGACCGCGTTATTGCCCCTCGATCGAGGACAAGGTGGTGCGGTTTGCCGAAAAGGACCGGCACCAGATCTTCCTGGAGCCGGAGGGCCTCGACGACGACACGGTCTATCCCAACGGCATTTCCACCTCGCTGCCTGCGGATGTGCAGCGGGATCTGCTGAAAACCATTCCCGGGCTGGAGCAGGCGGTGATGCTGCGGCCCGGCTATGCCATCGAATACGATTTCGTCGATCCGCGCGCCTTGAAGCCCAGTCTCGAGCTGCGCGCGCTGCCGGGCCTGTTCCTGGCCGGCCAGATCAACGGCACCACGGGTTATGAGGAAGCGGCCGCCCAGGGCCTGATGGCCGGCCTCAATGCCGCGCGCCTAGCCGGTGGGGCGAGTGAGGGCGTCAGCCTGGACCGTGCTACGGCCTATATCGGCGTGATGATCGACGATCTTGTTTCACGTGGAACATCCGAGCCTTACCGCATGTTCACCAGCCGCGCCGAGTACCGGCTGCAGCTCCGGCAGGACAATGCCGACCAGCGCCTGACCGGCTTGGGCCAGGCATGGGGGATCGTGGGACCCGCCCGCGAAACGGCCTTCGCAGCCAAGGTGGCGGCCCTCGAAGCTGCCCGGGCAAGCATGCTGGCACTCTCCGCAACCCCGAACGAGCTCAAGAAGCTGGGCCTGACGGTGAACCAGGACGGACAGCGCCGGACGGCGATGGGGCTGCTCGGCTATCCGGACATCACCCTGGCGCGATTGGCCGGGATCTGGCCCGAGATTGCGGGTTTTGCGCCCGAAATCGCCGAGCAGATCGAGATCGACGGCCGTTATGCCGGGTATCTGAAGCGCCAGGACGCGGATATTGTCGCCTTCCGCAAGGATGAGGCGCTGCTTCTGCCGGATGACCTCGATTACGACGCGATCCCCTCGCTCTCGACCGAGGTGCGGCAGAAGCTGAAGGATGCCCGCCCGGCCTCATTGGGGGCCGCACAGCGGATTTCCGGGATTACGCCCGCGGCCCTCACCATTCTCCTGCGCCATGTCCGCCGCCAGAAGACTGAGCGCCAGAGTGCTTGAGTGACACCAGCCGAATTCACGTCCATCCTGAAATCCCAGGGCCAAGATGTTTCACGTGAAACATTATCGGCGCTGGAAGCCTATGCAGCACTCCTGACGAAGTGGCAGGCGCGGATCAATCTGGTGGCCAAGGACAGCCTCGCCGATCTCTGGCGCCGGCATTTCCTGGATTCAGCCCAGCTGGTACCCCTCCTGCCGCCAGGCAACGAGCCAATCACGGATCTGGGCTCCGGTGCCGGCTTTCCCGGCCTGGTCCTGGCCATCCTGACCGGGCGCCAGGTGCATCTCGTCGATTCCGACCAGCGCAAAGGCGTCTTCCTGACGGAGGCCGCGCGGGTGACGGGAGTCGCGGCGCGGGTGCAGGTCCATACCGGCCGGATCGAGACCCTCAAGGCCTGGCCGGCGCCGATCGTCACCGCCCGGGCCCTGGCGTCCCTCAGCCAGCTCCTCGATTGGGCGGCGCCGTATCTGACCGCGCAGACCGTTTGCCTGTTCCTGAAGGGCGCCAAGGCGGAAGAAGAATTGACCGAGGCCGCGCGGTCTTGGACAATGGAAACAGAACGCCATCGGAGTCTGACCGACCCAAGCGGCGTCATTCTGAAGCTTCACCACATCCAGCGACGGGGTTGATCGTGACCGACGGCCGAGCCACTTCACAGCCGCGTATCATGGCTGTCGTCAATCAGAAGGGCGGGGTCGGCAAGACCACGACCGCGGTCAATCTGGCGACGGCTTTGGCCGCCTGCGGCAAACGCGTTCTCATCATCGATCTCGATCCCCAGGGAAATGCCTCGACCGGCCTCGGTCTGGAGGCTGCGCAACGAGAAACGGGCGCCTATGAGGTTCTGATCGACGGCGCGAAAATCGCCGAAGCGACACAACCCACGATTGTACCCAATATGTCGATCGTGCCAACGACGCCGGATCTGGCTGGTGCCGAAATCGAGCTCATCGATCTCGACCGCCGCGAATACCGGCTGAAGGATGCCCTCGCCGAAGCCGATCTTGCCTATGACTTCGTGTTGATCGATTGCCCGCCCTCGCTCTCGCTCCTGACCTTGAATGCGATGGTGGCGGCGGATTGCGTGTTGGTGCCGCTGCAATGCGAATTCTATGCTCTGGAAGGCCTGTCGCAGCTCATCAAGACGGTGGAGCGCGTGCGCCAGCATTTGAATCCCGTGCTGGAGATCCAGGGTGTCGTGCTGACCATGTACGACAAGCGCTCGAGCCTCAACGAACAGGTGGCGGCGGATGTGCGCGCCTATTTCGGGCAGAAGGTCTACGAGACCGCGATCCCCCGCAATGTCCGCATCGCCGAGGCACCGAGCTATGGCAAGCCTGCCTTGCTTTACGACATCCGCTGCGCCGGCTCCCAGGCCTATATCCATCTTGCTTCCGAGCTCCTGCGCCGCGAGCAGGGGCTCGAAGGCCGCTCGCTGAAGGTGGCCTAGGATCATGGCGAAGAAACATCTGGGACGTGGACTTTCGGCTTTGCTCGGTGGCGACGCGGCGGTGGTTGCCGCGACGGCGCCCGAGGCACCCACAACACCCGTGGCCGGGCAGCGCAGCGTCTCCATTGAATTGCTGCATCCCGGCAAGTATCAGCCGCGCGGCCATTTCAATCTGCAGGCCCTTGAAGATCTCGCGCAATCGATCCGCAGCAATGGCGTGCTGCAGCCCATTCTGGTGCGACCGCATCCTGGCCGGCCCAAGGGCGAGTTCGAGATCATCGCCGGCGAGCGCCGCTGGCGTGCCGCGCAGATGGCGCAGCTTCACGACGTGCCGATTGTCGAGAAGCAACTTACCGATCGCGACGCCCTCGAGATCGCGCTCATCGAAAACATCCAGCGTCAGGACCTCAACCCGCTCGAAGAGGCGGAAGGCTATTTCCGCCTGATGCAGGAATTCAAATACACCCAGGAAGAACTCGCCGAGCGCATGGGCAAGAGCCGCTCGGGCATTGCCAACATGCTGCGCCTCCGGGACCTGCCGGGCCAGGTACGCTCGATGCTGGCGGACGGCCGCTTGAGCGCCGGCCATGCACGCGCACTCCTCACCTGTGCCGATCCCCTGGCCGTGGCCAATGAAGTGGTGGCGCAAGGGTTGAACGTCCGCCAGACCGAGAAGCTCGCCAAGGATTTCAAGCCCGGCCACCTCCTGAAATCACTCAAAGCCAAGAAGGCGCCCAAGGAAAAGGACGCCGACACCAAGGCGCTGGAGCGCGATCTTGGATTGAAGCTGGGCCTCAAGGTCGAGATCGATTTCGACGGCAAGGGCGGCAAGGTCACCCTGCATTACAAGACACTGGCCCAGCTCGACGGAATCATCGCCAAACTCGGCTGAGGATCGGCTACCCGCACCACCCGGCACGCTTGCCGCCGTCATAGGCGCGCGCGAGGCCGGCACCGATCAGCGTATCGCCCAGCGAGCGCCCGTCGATGGTGACCTTGGCATCGATCCGCCCGCCATATTTGTCCCAGCTGATCTGATGGAAGGCGATGGGACGCTGGCGCCTTTGCGCATCGTTGATCAGGAAGCGGGTGAGGGCCGTCGCCTTGGCTCCCAGGTCACGCTCAGATTTGCATTTGGCGCGACCGCCGGATTCCGGCGTGTCGATGCCGAGAACGCGTATTTTGACTGGCTGCAATTCAGGGGGGAGGCCCGGAAGCTCCACGTTGAGGGTGTCGCCATCGACGGCGCCCAGCACGATCCAGCGATAGCCGTCATCGGGTGCTGCCTTGCCAATGCCGGCGAAGACGAGGACGAACAGGCATGCAAGGATCAGTGCGTGAAATTTCATGGCGCGCAGAGATGCGCCATAATGACGAGTCCGCACAAGCGATCGCCGCGCGAGCTGGCAGCGGGAAACTCGCCTCTACTTACGGTTGGCCAGTGTGGCCACTTCCATCAGACCCCGCCGGATCAGCGTGTCGGCGAATTGATGGTGGCGCATGGCCTCGGCTTCCAACTCGGCGAGGCGCAGCAGGGCATTGGCGATGGCGCCCGCCTGCCAGCGCCGGCATTGCAGTTTGAATCCGTCCACCGCTTTCCAGAAAACGCGCGGCTGCAGGGAATTCATGGCGGCATCGAGCGGCTCGCCACGCTGCAGGCGGGCGATCACCTGATGGAGGCGCAGGAAATGGCGCGAGACCATCTTCACCAGCATGATCGGATGCGTCTCGGCGAGGTTGCGCTCCAATTGCCGCTCCAGGGATTTAAGCTCGCCCAGACCCACGGCCTGACAGAGATCGTCTAGGCCGATCGCCGCCTGATCGGCGACACAGGCCTCGGCATCCTTGAGGGCGATGCGTTTCTCGGCACCCATATAGAGAATGAGCTTGTCGATCTCGGAGCGCGTCACGCCGCGATCGCCGCCGAGATTGGCGGCAAGATAGGAAAGCGCGTCGCGCTCGATCTCGAGCCCGGCTTCCTTCACTTGCTGGCCGATGATGGCGGGAAGGGCGGCGGCCTCGTCCCGGTAGCAGGCGACGGCACCGGCGTGATCGATGCCTTCGAAGAGTTTCTTGAGGCTGGAGCGGCTGCCCACATCTCCGGCTTCGACCACGACCAAAGCCAGCGCACTGTCGCGGTGCTCTTCGAGAAGCGCCGCGAAGACCGGCTCCAGCGCATCGGTGACGCGGCTCACGCGGATCACGCGCCGTCCACCCATCATGGCGATGGCGCGGGCCTCATCGGAGAGGCGCGCGCCATCGGCCTTGAGATCGTCGCCGCTCAACTCCACCAGGCGGAAGGGGTCGTCCGCCTCGCCGAGAATGGCGCGTGTCATCAGATTGGCGCGTTCATGCACCATGCCCTCGTCGGGTCCATAGATGAGAACCGCCGCCACATTCTCGGCCGGTGACTTCAGAAAACGGTCGAGGGATTGGCGTTCGAGTTTCATCAGGACGGCAAGCGACGGCTCAGCCGTTCTGGGTGAAATAGGCGGAGAGGCGGAATTTCAGCAACTCGGCCAATTGCCGCGCCGCGCGGTCCCGCGCATCGTTGCGCGAGACGATGTCGATATAGGGATCGTTGACCACGGCAAAGGCCGAAAAGGCACCGATATCCTCCAGCAGCAATTCCTCGCCCGCGGCATCGCCCAGGCGGAAATGTGCGATCAGGGTCAGGTTATAGCGATCGATATCGCCGCCTTCGGCCGACAAGGTGGAAGCGACGGATTCCGTCAGTTCCATGCTGAGATTATAGGCGGGTGTCGCCGGCTGGCCGTAAGGATTGAGGGCATCGCGAAGGGCGTTGTGGAGGATCTGCGAGGTGCGCGCATCGTATTTGGCGGCACCTCCGGCATCGAAGGGGCTGGCGGAACGTTCCCAGACCGGTGCCGCTACCTTGATCGCCGCGAGATGGGCGTCCACCGTGGCGCCGGTATTGGGTGTCGTGCTGGCCTGACCGTAAAGCGGCCTGAAGCCGCAGGCGGCAAGCGCGGCGCCGCCCATCATCAGGGTTGTGCCGGCAAGGCCGAAACGCAGCAGATCCCGTCTAGACCACGACATTGACGATCCTGTTTGGCACAACGATCACTTTCTTGGGCGTCTTTCCTTCCAAGGCGCGAATGACCGCCTCTTCGGCCAGAGCCCGGGTTTCCGCCACCTTTGGCTCGCAATCGCGCGGCAATTGGATGGTCGCGCGCAGCTTGCCGTTGACCTGGATGGCGACGGTCGCCGATTCGTCGATGATAAGCCGGGGATCGGCTTCCGGCCAAGCGGTCTCGGCCAGCAGGGTCTGGTGGCCGAGCGCCTGCCACATTTCCTCGGCCAAATGCGGCATCATCGGTCCGATCAACTGGGCCAGCACGGTCAGGGCCTCACGGCGGGCAAAGAGCCCGGCCGCGTCGCCCAGATCCTTGTCATTGATTTCTGAGAGGCCGTTGGCGAATTCATAGATCTTGGCGACCGCGCGGTTGAAGCGGAATTTCTCGATATCGTCGGAGACCCCGGCAACGGCCTTGTGGCTGGCCCGGCGCAGGGCAGAGGCGGCATCGCCACCCTCGGCCAAGGCGGCATTCTTCAAGCCGGGATGCGCCTCCAGCCATTGGACGTTGAGGCGCCACAGGCGCTGGGCGAAGCGCCAGGCACCTTCGACGCCGGCGGCCGTCCATTCCATGTCGCGCTCGGGCGGGGAGTCGGAAAGGACGAACCAGCGCGCCGTATCGGCGCCATAGCCGTTGATGATGACGTCCGGGGCGACCACGTTCTTCTTCGATTTCGACATCTTCTCGGAACGGCCGATATCGATCGTGGCGCCGGTATCGGCGCGCACGATCTGCTGGCCTTTCCGCTCGATTTGGTCTGGCAACAGCCATTCCCCGGTCGCGGGGTCGCGATAGGTCTCGTGGCACACCATGCCCTGGGTGAAGAGGCCGGCAAAGGGCTCGTCGAGTTTCAGATAACCCACCTTGCGCATGGCCCGGGTGAAGAAGCGGGAATAGAGCAGGTGCAAAATGGCGTGTTCGACGCCGCCGATATACTGATCGACCGGCAGCCAGTAATCGACCATCGCCTGGTCGACCGGCTGGTCGGCGCGGGGGCTGCAGAAACGGGCGAAATACCAGGATGAATCGACGAAGGTGTCGAAGGTATCGGTTTCACGCCGCGCCGCCTTGCCGCAAGTGGGGCAGGCGACATGCTTCCAGCTCGGATGATGGTCGAGCGGATTGCCGGGCTTCTCGAAGGTGACGTCGTCGGGCAGCAGGACAGGCAGGTCCTTGGCCGGGACCGGCACCGGGCCGCAGGCATCGCAATGGATGATCGGGATCGGGCAGCCCCAGTAACGCTGGCGGCTGACCAGCCAATCCCTGAGGCGGAAGACGGTGGTGGCTTCGCCGTCGCCTTGGGATTTCAGGACTTCGCCCACCTTTTTCTTGGCGCTCTCGGTGTCGAGCCCGTCGAGGAAGCCGGAATTGAAGATCGTGCCGTCATCGGTATAGGCGGTGTCGCCGATGGCGAAGGTCTTCGGATCCTCGCCGGCGGGGAGGACGACCGGAATGACGGGCAAGCCGTATTTCCGCGCGAAATCCAGATCGCGCTGGTCGCCGGACGGGCAGCCGAAAATGGCGCCGGTGCCGTATTCGATCAGCACGAAATTGGCGATATAGACGGGTAGGGTCTTGCCCGGCATCAAGGGATGCTCAGCCTCGAGGCCGAGCTTGTATCCGCGCTTTTCCTGCGCTTCGACCGCGGCTTCCGAGGTGCCGGCGGCGCGGCATTCGGCGATGAAGGCCGCGACCTTGGGATCGTTCCTCGCCGCCGCTTCCGCGATGGCATGATCGGGCGAGACGGCGATGAAGCTGGCGCCGAACAGCGTGTCGGGCCGGGTCGTGAAGACCTCGATGCGGTCCTCCTTGCCCTTCAGCTTGAAGCGGACATAGGCGCCGGTCGATTTGCCGATCCAGTTCTCCTGCATCAGCCGGACCTTTTCCGGCCAGCGCTCCAGGGTGGTCAGCGCCTGCAGCAGATCCTCGGCATATTCGGTGATCTTCAGGAACCATTGGCTGAGCTTGCGCTTCTCAACGGGTGCCCCGGAGCGCCAGCCCTTGCCGTCGATCACCTGCTCGTTGGCAAGCACGGTCTGGTCAATGGGATCCCAATTGACGAAGGCTTCCTTGCGATAGGCAAGGCCCGCCTTGAAGAAATCCAGGAAGATGCGCTGCTGGTGCTCGTAATAGCCGGGATGGCAGGTGGCGAGTTCCTTGTCCCAATCCAGGCTCAATCCCATGCGCTTCAGCTCGGCGCGCATATTGGCGATGTTGTCGTAGGTCCAGCTCGCGGGATGGATCTTCATGTCGCGGGCGGCGTTCTCGGCCGGCAGGCCGAAAGCGTCCCAGCCCATGGGATGCAACACGTTGAAGCCCTTGGCGCGCTTGTAGCGGGCGACCACGTCGCCCATCGTGTAATTGCGCACATGGCCCATATGGATGCGCCCGGAGGGATAGGGGAACATCTCCAGGACGTAATATTTCGGCAGGCTCGTATCGGGCGAGGTACGGAAGCAATGGCGCGCATCCCATGCGGCCTGCCATTTGCCTTCAGCTTCCAAGAAATTATATCGCGACATATTGGACTGGCTTTACTGTTTGGATGTCATGGTCAGCCTACGCCGACCATGACAGTAAAGCGCGGGCCACTGCCGATTTAGCTCTCTTTCGCCCTTACTCCTGCTGGCCTGATTGGCGCAGCTGGCGGGCGCGGGTAAGGATGGCGTTCTCGAGGTCGGTCGCCGTGTTGAGGGCCACCGGCGCGTCGACCCATTGCCCGCCCATATCCTGCTGGCGGAAGACCGAGGCGCGGATGCCGTCGGCCCGGAGCGCCCGGCCGAGGATATAGATATTGACCTTGAACCGTTCGCCCGGCGTGGCCGGCGGCGTGTACCAATCGGTGATGATGACGCCGCCGAAGGGATCCGCCGAAACCAGGGGCATGAACGAGACCGTGTCCAGACTGGCGCGCCACAGCAGCGAATTGACGCCGATGCCGGCACCACCGCCGGCGCCATCTTCCGGCACTTCGCTGCCGAACAGGCCCCCGGGACCGAAAACCGTGTTGCCTTGATCGTATTGCGGGCCGGAATCGCCCTTCTGGCGCCGTTCGGGATATTTTTCCTCGCCGCCGAGATCGGCGTTGCAGGCGGCCAGAAGACTGGTCGCAGCCAGCACCGCCAGGGCACAAGCCCATCGCTTCCCGATGAAACCACCAGACCGGGACTGGTCAGCGCGACGATGTGGGAGTTTCATGTTGACGGCCCGACGCTCTTACCCCTAAAGCCACCGATCTGAACGGAATTTGCACCGGATCGCGATCACCCTTTAAGAAGGCAATGTCGCGCCTGCGGCCCGTCACTGCCGGCGGCCCAAGACTGGTATGCGAATTATGGGTCGCTCGTCAACCTAATCAGGGGTGGCTGACGGCTCAAATCGCCGGCCAAATCGCAGGTCCCGGTGCGAGACGGTTGCGGAAAGCTTTTCAAGGGTTTCAATGGGCAAGATTCTATGGCTGGCCAGTTATCCCAAATCGGGCAATACGTGGCTGCGCGCCTTCATTCACAATCTGTTGAGGCAAGCGGATGCCAAGGCCGGCGGGGCCCCGGTCGATATTAACGACATGAATGTCCTGACCACCGGGGATTCCCTGGTGCAATGGTTCCGCCATCTCGATCCCCGCCCACCCTTGGCCTGGAGCCGCGCCGACGTCGCCAAGATGCGCCGGGGCGCGCAGCTCGCCATGATGGCCTCGAAACGCGAGACGGTGATTGCCAAGACCCATAACGCGCTCATGGAGGCGCATGGCCATCCGACCATCAACATGGATCTCACCGCCGGTGCCATCTATGTGGTCAGGAACCCGCTCGATCTCGTGCTCTCGCTGGCCGATCATTACGGCGTCGATATCGACAAGGCAATCGAGGTCATGGGAGACACCAATAACGGCGGCCTTGCCGACGGCAATATCGTCTTCGAGATCCATTCCTCCTGGTCGGTCCATGTCAAAAGCTGGACCCAGACCCCGCATCGCGGCCTCCATGTCGTGCGGTACGAGGACATGCTGGCACAGCCAAAACACGCCTTCGGCGGCATCGCCCGCTTCATGGGGCTCAACGTGCCGCCGGCCCAGCTCGACCGGGCGATCGAGCTTTCCTCTTTCAAGAAGCTGCGCGAGCAGGAGGATGCCAAGGGTTTTCAGGAGAAATCCGCCAAGGGCAGTAAGTTCTTCCGGGTCGGGAAAGCCGGCCAATGGCGCGAGCAACTCACCGAGGCGCAGATTGAGCGGATTATCGACCAGCATCGGGAACAGATGACCCGCTTCAAGTACTTACCCCTCGATATTGCCAAAGTGGGTTAGTTTAGGATTTATTGCCTTTCCTTGGGTTGCCTGTGTGGTTGCCAAACTGGCTCCGCAGGGTGACCTGCCAACGACACCGGTGGTTCCAGCGAACTGTTAGGCAGGTTCAGGGGGGGCGGATTAATGAATGAATCCAAGATGCCCGCAGCCCTGATCGAGAACGCGGTGGCCCGCGATTAGCCTTGTGGCTTTTGCGCCACAGGGATAGGAAAATGCCACAGTGTTCGGCTCAAATGGTTTGACACCCCACCCCCCCTTCCACGAAGGTATCGCTGGTTCCGGACTGCGCATGCAGTTTGAGTCGATTGCGTTAAGTACTTAACCCAGTCGACTTGGCATGGCGGACCGCGGACGAGGGGCATCCGGCCCGTCTTTCAAACCGAAAAGGTGGGAGACTAAGGCCGGTGGCAATCGCAAACTTAGGGAATCTCGAGATGAAAAAAGTTCTCCTGGGGACCTCGGCTCTGCTCGGTATCGGCCTCGTGGCCGGCACTGCTCAGGCGTCCGATGGTGTCAAGCTCAGCCTTGGTGGTTACATCACCAACCAGTTCGGTGTTGCTTTCGATGATGATGGCAGCGGCGAAGCTGGCGACGATCGTAACGATATCGGCGTCGGTACCGATGCTGAAATCTACTTCGTCGGCAACGTGACCCTCGACAATGGCGTCACCGTCGGTGCGCGTATCGACCTCGAAGGCGGCGACGAAAACAACGACCAGATCGACCAGGCCTACGCGTATTTCCGCGGCGGTTTCGGTGACATCCGCATCGGTTCGCAGGCTGGCGCTGCCGGCAACATGTATATGCTGCCGCCGGGCTCGACCGCGAACTTCGGTCCGTATTCGCCGAACACCACCGGTTCGGTCGCGTCGCCGGGCTTCTTCGATATCGAAGGCGTGACCTCCAACCAGGACAAGTCGCAGAAGCTGGTTTACTACTCGCCGGATTTCGGCGGCTTCACCTTTGGCGTGTCGTTCACCCCGAACGACAACGAAAAGGATTACAACAACGGTGACAACGCCGACGGTCAGTGGCGTGCGGACAGCAACACCGGTGACGCCGACAACAACGTCGGTCTCGGTGCGCACTTCACCCACGAGGGTGACGGTTGGGGCCTCGACGTGGGCGCCGCTGCCTATTGGGAAGGCGATGTCCAGGAAGAGGGCGCCGGTGAAACCGAGCAGTCCGGTTACAACGCCGGTGTGAACCTCAGCTTCGGTGGCTTCAGCTTCGGCGTGGCCGGTACCTACATCCTTGATCATGATGCCGAAAACGGCATCAGCAGCGAGGGCGAGGATACTTGGGTCATCGGTACGGGCTTCACCTACAACGTTGACGCCTGGACCGTCGGTCTCGGCTATGCCCACCTGGATACCGAAGTTGAAGGCGAGAGCGACAGCGCGACGGTTGATCGCGTTGGCGTCACCGGCAACTACGCCATGGGCCCCGGCATCGATCTCGACGCCGGCATCTTCTACACCTGGGTTGAAGCTGCGGATGATACCGCCGCTGCCGACGATTACGACTCGATCGAGTTCGCGGTCGGTTCGTCGATCAGCTTCTGATTTCGTCCAGCGCAAGCTGGCGATACCAGAGACGACTTGGAAGGGCGCAGGAAACTGCGCCCTTCTTTGTTTGTGCGCTTCCGTGAGGGGGCGCGTGGATTTATAGTCCGCGCCGCCATGACGGAATTGCCATGACCCAATCCATTGCTCAGAATTTAGAAGCGATCCGCGCCAGCATCAACAAGGCGGCCGTCGCTGCCGCGCGGAAACCGCAAGACGTTACCCTCATCGCCGTGTCGAAGACACATCCCGCCGAAGCGATCGCCGCGGCCATCGCCGCCGGGCAAAGGATCTTCGGCGAGAACCGCGTGCAGGAAGCGCAAGCGAAATTCCCCGCGCTGAAGGCGCAGCACCCAGATCTCGAACTCCATCTTATCGGTCCCCTGCAGACCAACAAGGTGCGTGACGCCGTGGCGCTCTGCGACGTCATTCAATCGCTTGATCGCGCGAAACTGGCCGAGGCGCTGGCCACCGAGATGGCGAAGCAGAACCGGCACCCCAGGCTCTTCGTTCAAGTGAATACCGGCGAGGAGCCGCAGAAGGCCGGCATTCATCCCGGCGATGTCGATGCCTTTATCCGCTTGTGCCGCGACGATCTCAAACTGCCGGTCGTCGGCCTCATGTGCATCCCGCCGGTGGATCAGCATCCGGCCCCGCATTTCGCGCTCCTCGCCAAGATCGCCGCGCGCAACAATTTGGCGCAGCTCAGCATGGGCATGAGCGGCGATTTCGAAACCGCCATCCAATGCGGCGCCACCCATGTGCGCGTCGGCACCGCGATCTTCGGTTCGCGGGGGTAGAGTGATCGAATACCAAAATTGTCATGCCCCGGCTTGGCCGGGGCATCCGTGAGTTGCTTTTATCAGTCGCCGACAAACTCGTGGATGGCCCGCCTGAAGCGGGCCATGACAGAAATGGAGCGACGCAAACGGTGTTCGCCGCAGCCTACATCATGACCGACGCGCCACACGGTACGCTCTATGTTGGCGTAACAACAAACCTCGTTCGTCGCATCGCACAGCATCGAGCTGGCGAGATCGATGGGTTTACGAAGCGATACGGCCTTAAGCGCCTCGTCTATTTCGAGGCACACGACGATATCAATGCCGCAATCCATCGCGAGAAACGCCTGAAGAAGTGGCCGCGCGCCTGGAAAGTGCGTCTGATCGCGAAGGAGAATCCGGACTGGCGCGATCTCTACGACGAATTGTTCGGATAGACGTGCGCCGGCTTACCCTAATTGTCATGGCCCGCTTCAGGCGGGCCATGACAATAAGATCGGCCCTGAGCTTACGACGCCTGCGCTGCTTCCGCCGCGCGCTCGGCCTTCTTGCGGTCGTTGGGATCGAGGACGGCCTTGCGGATACGGATCGCCTTGGGCGTCACTTCCACCAATTCGTCTTCCTCGATATAGGCCAAAGCCTGTTCGAGGCTGAGCTTCATCGGCGGCGTCAGGCGGATGGCTTCATCCTTTGACGTGGTGCGGATGTTGGTGAGCTGCTTCGATTTCAGCGGATTGACCTCGAGATCGTTGGCACGGCTGTTCTCGCCGATGATCATGCCTTCATAGATCGGCACGCCGGCATCGATCATGAGTTTGCCGCGCTCTTCCAGGTTCCACAAAGCATAGGCGACGGAGATGCCGTCGGCGTTCGAAATCAGAACGCCGTTGCGACGACCTTCGATGGCGCCCTTGTAAGGCGCGTAGCCGTGGAACAGCCGGCTCATGACGCCGGTGCCGCGGGTGTCGGTCAGGAACTCGCCGTGATAGCCGATGAGGCCGCGAGCCGGCACCAGCATGACCAGGCGCGTCTTGGCACCGCCGGAGGGACGCATCTCGACGAGTTCACCACGACGCTGGCCCAGTTTGTCGATGACCACGCCGGTGAATTCCTCGTCGACGTCGATGACGACTTCTTCGATCGGCTCCAGGCGCTGGTTGGTCTTCGGATCGGTCTGGAAAATGACGCGCGGGCGGCTGATCGACAGCTCGAAGCCCTCGCGGCGCATTTGTTCGATGAGCACGCCCAATTGCAGTTCGCCACGGCCGGCGACCTGGAACGCATCCTTGTCCTCGGTCTCGGTGACGTGGATGGCGACATTGCCTTCCGATTCACGCATCAGGCGATCGCGGATCATGCGGCTGGTCACCTTGTCGCCATCGCGACCGGCGAGGGGGCTGTCATTGACCGAGAAGCTCATCGAGAGGGTCGGCGGATCGATCGGCTGTGCCTTCAGCGGCACCTCGACTTCCATCGCGGCGATGGTGTCGGCGACCGTGGTGTCGGTAAGACCGGCAATGGCGATGATGTCGCCCGCTTCCGCCTTCTCGACCGGCGTCCGCTCGATGCCACGGAAAGCGAGGAGCTTGGTCAGGCGCCCGGTTTCCACCTGAGTGCCGTCCGGCCGCATGGCGCGGAGCTGCATGTTGACCGTGGCGGTACCGGTCTGGATACGGCCCGTCAGCACGCGGCCGAGGTAATTGTCATATTCCAGCGTGGTGACCAGCATCGAGAACGGCCGGTTCTCTTCGACTTTCGGGGCCGGCACGTGACGCACGATGAGATCATAGAGCGGCGCCAGATCCTTGCGCTCGCCCTTCTCCAGATCTTCGGTCGCCCAGCCTTGCTTCGACGAGGCGAAGAGGGTGGGGAAGTCGAGCTGTTCCGGCGTCGCGTCGAGTGCCGCGAACAGATCGAAAATCTGGTCATGGACGGTATGGGGATCGGCGTCCGGGCGATCGCATTTGTTGATGAGCACGATCGGCCGGAGGCCGAGGCGCAGCGCCTTGGTGGTGACGAATTTGGTCTGCGGCAGGGCGCCTTCGGCGGCGTCCACCAACAGCACCACGCCATCCACCATCGAGAGGATACGCTCGACCTCACCGCCGAAATCGGCGTGGCCGGGGGTGTCGACGATGTTGATGCGGGTATCCTGCCACTGGATCGAGGTGCATTTGGCGAGAATGGTGATCCCGCGCTCCTTTTCCAGATCGTTGGAATCCATCACGCGTTCGGCCACCTGCTGGTGGGCGCGGAAGGCGCCGGATTGGCGCAGGAGCTGGTCGACGAGGGTGGTTTTACCGTGGTCGACGTGGGCAATGATGGCGATATTGCGCAGTTTCATGGCTTCGCTTTTCGAAAATTGCGGTAACGCCCATCATCCCATGGCAAGTATTACATTTGCCATCGGCCGCCGCTTTCCCAGACCCCCTTCCCGCCTGACCGGGTGAGGGAATTATTGTGGAATGGCAACCAGTTACCAGCGCTACCCATTCTACCGGGAGCGATTTCCTCACCCTTACACCACAAAATGGAGCAAGGGCCGGAACGAGGGGTGTTTTTTCAAGCGGGCTTGTACCCTATTAGCCCACTTGCTGCAACAGAAGCTCGCTCAAGGGCGTTTCCGGCCGGGCGCCGAAATGGCTGATGACTTCGGCGGCGGCCAAAGCGGCGATGCGACCGCTATCGGCGTGGTCGCGCCCCTGGGTATAGCCATAGAGGAAACCGGCGGCGTAAAGATCGCCCGCCCCAGTCACGTCGACCACGCGGCTCACAGGCCAGGCCGGGACCTCGATTACCTGCGGCCCGGCGATGATGACCGAACCCTTGGCGCTCCGGGTAATGGCGGCGAGGCTGCAATGCTCTCGCGTGGTTTTTACCGCCGCGTCGAAATCATCCGTCTCCCACAGCGCCATGATCTCGTGCTCGTTGGCGAACAGGATGTCGACATGGTTCTTCACCAGATCCTGGAACTCGGCGAGGTAGCGCTGTACGCAGAAGGGATCGGAGAGCGAGAGCGAAATTTCGCGCCCCGCGCCATGGGCGATATTGGCGGCCTTGAGGAAGGCCTGTTTCGCCAAAGGCGGATCCCACAGATAGCCTTCGAGATAGGTCACTTTCGAGCGGCTCACCACCAGCGCGTCGACATCTTCCGGCGTCAGCTCGACGCAGGCGCCGAGATAGGTATTCATGGTGCGCTCGGCGTCGGGTGTCACGAAGATCATGCTGCGCGCGGTGGGCGTTTCGCTGGTCGCGGTCGGTGTTTCGAAATGCACGCCGAGCGCGCGCATGTCGTGCCGGAAGATACCGCCCAGTTGATCGTTGCCGACCTTGCCGATATACGCACCGCGCCCGCCCAGTGACGCAAGGCCCGCAATGGTATTGCCGCAGGAACCGCCGGACGCTTCGACCGCCGGGCCCATGGCGTCGTAAAGCTCCTCCGCCCGCATTGCATCGATCAGCGTCATGGTGCCCTTGTTGAGCTTCATCTTGTCGATGAAGTCGAGATCGCAATGGGCCAGCACGTCGACAATGGCATTGCCGATCCCGCACACGTCGAAAAGCTTGTCGGTCATTCATCCCCGCAGAAAAGAAAGCTGGCGGCCATGTCGGCCACCGATCGCGGGCGAGTATAGGGATGAAGCGGCGCCGGGCAAGGGTCGGCAAGGGCGACCGGAGACTGTCATCCCCCGCGAAGGCGGGGGATCCACGAGTTGCCTTTTTATCAATCGCCAACTAACTCGTGGATGGCCCGCCTGAAGCGGGCCATGACAACAGGAAACGAGAGAAACAAGTAATCAGCTGATCGGCGTCACCGGGCAGCGTTTGAGAGCGATTTGGGGACGAAATCCGACGCCAGGGCCAGTGCAGCTTTCCAGCGCCTCGCCGGGTCCGGTCAGGCGCAGGGTGCAGGCGACGACATCGAGTTCCGGCCAGGAGGTGTCGCGAAAATCCTGGGAATAGACCGCCATGCCCGCGGCGAAGGCTAGTTCCTGCCCGGGCGGCGGATTCGGTGCCTGCGTATCGAAGAACGTGATGCCGTCGGGACCGAGATCCAGGCGATAGCCGGTATCGTCGCACCAGGACCCCATCAGGGCCTCGGCTTCGGTGGGATCGGCTGCGGCGTCCCGGATAACGACAAGGAGAGCCAGAGAGAGGGCCGCGGCGAGAATTTGGCGTGGGGTGACATTGCGCATGCCCCTAGTTTCTCCTACATCTTGGCAACATTCTGGCAGAACTGGAAAAAATACGTGTTCAAAGCCCTCTCCCTGGCTTTCGGCCAGCTCGGCGATCCGCGCATCCAGAAGGTGATCGGGATCAGCGTCGGTCTGGCGCTCGCCATCTTCATCGGCCTCATCGCTCTTACCTGGTATCTGGTGGGTGCCTTTTCAGGCCTCGACGGCTGGTGGGGCGATGCCGCCCAGATCCTTGGCGCCTTCGCGGCCGTGGTGATTGCCTGGTTCACTTTTCCCATGGTGGCGGTAGCGACCGCGGCCATCTTCTCCGATCAGGTGATCGACGCGGTGATGGCGCGGCATTATCCCGACCGGCCCATGCCGCATCAGGTCTCGTTGTTCGCGACCATCCTGGATGGCAGCAAAATGGCGGTTGTAGCGCTCCTCGCCAATATCCTGATCCTGCCCTTCCTGTTCGTGCCGCCGGTCTACGCGGCGCTGGCCTATGGCCTCAACGGTTACCTGCTGGGCCGGGAATATTTCGAGATGCCGGCTTTCCGGCGGCTGACCAGGCCCGGCGCCCGTGACATTTTCCGCCGTCACCGGGGCCAATTCCTCCTGGCCGGCATCGTCATCGCCTTTCTCTCGACGATCCCGTTCTTAAACCTCATCGCCCCGGTCATCGGCATCGCTTTTATGGTGCATATCTTTGAATCTGTGGTAAATCTGGAGACGCGCCGGGTGTGAGGCGAGCCGTGATCGACAGACCAGGGATGGATGGAGCCGATCTCGGGAAAGAGCGCAGCAAGGTTTGCGGCGCAAGCTAACCAAGTTCACCAGATCGACAGTTCAGGCTAGGGACCAGCACCGCATGTTTGGCAGAAAGAAAGACGAGCAACCCGCCCAGGGCGCCGAAACCAAGACCGAAGGCGAGACCAAGAGCTACGCCAAGCCGGACGCGCCCGCTGCGCCGGCTGCAGGTCGCCCGGCCATGAACCCTGATATTCCGCGCCGCAGCCCGGATATGAGCGCCTTTGCGCGCCCCGCTGCCGGTGCCCCTCCGGCGCCGCGCTCCGGCGAGGCCGAGCAGAAGAAGCTCATCGTCGGTCGCGACATTTTCCTGAACGGCGAGATCCGCACCTGCGACAGCCTGGTGGTTGAAGGCAAGGTCGAGGCGGTCCTCTCCGATTGCCGGGCCATGGACATTGCCGGTTCGGGCGAATTCCGCGGTTCCGCCGAGATTGAATCCGCTGACATTTCCGGCCGTTTCGACGGCGATCTGGTGGTGCGCCAGCGCCTGACCATCCGCGCCAGCGGCAAGGTCCTGGGCAAGATCCGCTACGGCCAGCTTGAGGTCGAACGCGGTGGGGTGATCTCCGGGACGATAGAGGCCCTGGCGGATTCCCAGGGTGGTGGCGAAGGCGGCAGCGGCTCAGGCTCCGTCTAAACTGCCAATATTATGTATCTTTACGACACCTTCTTAATGATTCCTTAGGGTTGGACCGTTAATCTCACGTTACCGCGGATGGGGAATCCCTCGCGGCCAACGGGATTTAGTTTGGGGAGTTTGGAACGTGTATCGTTCCGCTGCATTGTTGAACCTCCCGTCACTGGCCTTGGCCGGTCCCTCCCGCGTCCCCACTTTCCGCCGCCTCTCGCTTCTGGCTCTTTGCGCGCTGATGCTGGGCGCTTGCGCGCAGCCGGGCCAGATCGCCGCCAAGAGCGCCAAGGAAAAGAAGGCGGCCGCCATCGCCCGCGCTACCGGCACGACGGAGACGGCACCCAAAACCGAAGAAGCGGCCAAGGCCGAAACGCCGGCCGTGATCTGGCAGAGCGCCGACAAATTGTTGGGGCTGGAATCGGAAGATCTGCGCGCAGCCCTGGGCGCGCCGGCGCGGATCCGCGATGAAGATCCGGCCCGCATCTATCAGTATATCGGCGGGGATTGCGTGCTGGACCTCTTCCTCTATCAGGCCGAAGGCACCTACCGCGTCACCTATGCCGAGGCGCGCAGCGTCAAGGCCGAGAAGAAACCGGTCGAGGCATGTTTGAAATCGCTGCCGAGCCCGGTCGTCGCGGCCAACACGCAGCCCAGCACGTAAATATCGACGTTTAGCGGCCCTTGTTGCGGCCGGCCTTTTCAGCCAGGCCAGAAGTGCCTTCGCGCGCCTTGAGCGCCGCCCAGACATCCTGCGGATTGACGCCGCGATCGGCCCACAGCACCAGCAGATGATAAAGCAGGTCCGAGGATTCGGCGACCAGCGCCGCCTTGTCGTCGCGCATGGCCTCGATCACGGCCTCGACCGCTTCTTCGCCGACCTTCTGTGCGATCTTGGCGGTGCCTTTGGCGAACAGCTTCGCGGTATGCGATTGCGTGGGATCGCCGCCCTTGCGGCCCTCGATCACCTTGAACAGGCAATCCAGCGTCGTCCCATCGAGTTTCTTGTCGTCGGCCATCTCAAGATCCTTCCGGCCGTCCTTATGCACCTAAGGGGCGCATGTTGAGACCAGCCGCCACCATATGGGCTTTTGCTTGAGAGATCGTAAAGAGGCCAAAATGGAAAATTGATGCGGCCAGAACCGCCGTCGCATGTCCGTCGCGGATACCCTCGACCAGATGATCGAGGGTGCCGACACCACCCGAGGCGATGACCGGCACGGTGACCGCATCGGCGATGGCGCGGGTCAAGGGGATGTTGTAGCCGGCTCGTGTCCCGTCGCGGTCCATCGAGGTCACCAGCAATTCGCCGGCGCCGTTCTCGGCCATGCGCTGGGCGAACGCAACCGCATCGATGCCGGTGGCTTCACGGCCGCCATGGGTGAAGATCTCGAATTTGCCGGGGGAGGTTTCCTTGGCGTCGATCGAGACGACGATGCACTGATCGCCGAATTTCTGCGCGGCCTCGCGCACGAAATCGGGGTTGTTGACCGCCGCGGTGTTGATCGACACCTTGTCGGCGCCGGCCAGCAGGAGCTTCCGGATGTCTTCTGACTTGCGGACGCCGCCACCGACGGTGAGCGGCATGAAACAGGCTTCGGCGGTCTTGGCGACCACGTCATAGAGCGTGTCGCGGTTCTCGTGGCTGGCGGTGATGTCGAGGAAGGTCAGCTCATCGGCGCCCGCCGCGTCATAGATCTTGGCCTGTTCGACCGGATCGCCGGCATCGATGAGATCGACGAAATTGACCCCCTTCACCACACGCCCGTCCTTGACGTCGAGGCAGGGAATGACGCGCATCTTCAGCATGGGTTACCTTCGTTCTTGCGCGACCCCTCACCCCCCGCCCTCTCCCCGCTCGCGCGGGGCGAGGGAGCTGCTGGATCGATACCGAGTTCTTGGAGGATGATAGTCAGAACACCTTCGGCATTGGCCAGGACTTCATTGTTCCAGAATCGAACAACGCGGTATCCATGCGCCGCAAGCTGCGCTGTTCTAATTTCATCCTTGCGTCGGTTATCATCGTGTTGGCCACCATCAACTTCGATGACCAATTTGGCTGACCGACAAAGAAAGTCGACAATGTAACGATCGACCGGAACCTGACGCAGGAATTTGGTGTTCATCAACCTGCGATCACGCAACATCTGCCAGAGCTTCTTCTCGGCGTCGGTCATGTTTTTCCGCAGTTGCCGTGCGCGCTCGATACTCTTAGCCCCTCGCCCCGCTTGCGGGGAGAGGGGTTGGGGTGAGGGGCGCTTCTCTGGCGCCCGATTCACGCCGTCCTCTCGCGCAACAGTTTTAAGGCAGCGGCAAGATCAAGCCGGCCGTCATAGATGGCGCGGCCCGAGATGACGCCGACGATGCCGCCGCCGCGCACGCGCGATTGCGGCAGGACATCGAGCAGCTTCTCGATATCGTCGAGCGAGGAAACACCCCCCGACGCGATCACCGGGATGGCCAGGGCGGCCGCGAGCTCGGCGGTCGCCGTCACGTTGACGCCCTGCAGCAATCCATCGCGGTCGATATCGGTATAGATGATGGCGGCAACACCGGCATCCTCGAAGCGGCGGGCGAGATCGAGCGCGCTGAGTTCCGATGTTTCCGCCCAGCCCTCGACCGCGACCTTGCCGCCCTTGGCGTCGATGCCGACGGCGATCTTGCCCGGAAAGGTGCGGCAGGCCGCGCGCACGAGATCCGGGTTCTTGAGGGCCACCGTGCCGAGAATGACGCGCGCGACGCCCTTCTTCAGCCAGGCTTCGATCCGCGCCATGTCGCGGATGCCGCCGCCCAATTGCACCGGCAAGGCGGTTGCCGACAGAATGCTCTCGACCGCCGGCTCATTCACCGGCTGTCCGGCGAAGGCGCCGTCGAGATCGACAAGATGCAGCCACTCGGCGCCGGCCACCGCGAATTGCCGCGCCTGATCGGCTGGGTCGGTGTTGAACACCGTCGCCTGCGCCATGTCGCCCTTGACCAGGCGCACGCATTGCCCGCCCTTGAGATCGATCGCCGGAAACAGGATCACGCCGCATCCTCCAGCGATTTCCAGAAATAGAGACCGGCCACGTAATGTCCGTCGACCATGGCATAGCGCGGATGGCGGCCGATCTCGAGATAACCGAGTCCGCGATAGAGATGGATCGCCGCCTGTTGAGTCTCGCGCACATCGAGATTGATGACGCGGGCGCCGCGGGCCCGCGCTTCGCGCTCGACCGCCAGGGTTATCTGCCGCGCCAGACCATGCCCGCGCGCCCAGGGGGCGACGAAGCTGGTGGTCAATTGCGCCGAATGCGATTGCGCCTCGTTGTTCCTGGTGGGCCGCACCAATTGCGCCGAACCCGCGATGGTGCCGTCGAGCCGTGCCACGAACAGCGCGCGGTCGGGCACCAGCATGACGCCCTTCCAGAAGACTTCGAGGATGTTCCGGTGCGGTGGTTTCAGCCAGCCGAAGCCGCCGCCGGCTTCGATCGCAGCCTCGGTCGCCTCGCACAATTCCTCGATCTCGTTGCGCTTCAACTCGGTGACGATATCGATCCTGATATCGGTCATGGCGCGGCCCTCACGGCTTCCAGGCGAGGAAGTTCGCCAGCAGCTGCAGACCCACGGCCTGACTCTTTTCGGGATGGAACTGGAGGCCGATCATGTTGTCGCGCCCGATCGCCGCCGCGACCTTGCCGCCGTAATCGACATCGGCCAGCAGATGCGAGGGCTCGTCGAGCAGATAATGATAGGAATGGACGAAATAGCCGTGGACCCCGCTCTTCAAGCCGGCAAAGAGCGGATGGCCGGCCTGGCGGAAGGCCAGGTCGTTCCAGCCCATCTGCGGAATCTTGAGCGTGGGATCGGCGGGCGCCAGCTTCACCACCTTGCCCTTGATCCAGTCGAGGCCGGGATGCTCGCCATATTCGACACCGACGCTCGCCATCAATTGCATGCCGACGCAGATGCCGAGGAAGGGTCGGCCGCGCCGCAGCACGGCGTCGCGCATCGCCTCGACGACACCCTCCTTCGATTCCAGGCCGCGCTTGCATTCGGCAAAGGCGCCGACGCCGGGCAGCACGATACGGTCCGCCTTGGCGACGACGGCCGGATCGGCGGTGACCAGCACCTCTTCACCCTGGGCGCGTCCGGCATGGGCAAGCGCCTTCGCTGCGGAGCGAAGATTGCCCGCACCGTAATCGATGATGGCAACACTCATGCCGGTTTCGCGAGCGACCCGCCCAGCGTTCCCTTCGTTGAGGGGATGGCGTCGGATTTCCGCGGATCGATCTCGACCGCCTGGCGCAAGGCGCGCGCCAAGGCCTTGAAGCTGCTCTCGACGATATGGTGGTTGTTCTCGCCGTAGAGATTCTCGACATGGAGGGTGAGGCCGGCATTCTGGGCGAAGGCCTGGAACCATTCCTTGAACAATTCCGTGTCCATCTCGCCCAGTTTGTCGCGCGAGAAATTCACTTTCCAGATGAGATAGGGCCGGTTCGAGGCGTCGAGCGCCACCCGGGTCAGGGTCTCATCCATGGGGATGGTCGCCTCGCCATAGCGGGTGATGCCCTTGCGATCGCCCAGGGCCTTGGAAAATGCCTCGCCGATGGCGATGCCGGTATCCTCGGTCGTGTGGTGGTAATCGATATGGAGATCGCCCTTGGCCTTGCAGGTGATGTCGATCAGGGAGTGGCGGGCGAGCTGGTCCAGCATATGGTCGAGGAATCCGATGCCCGTGGCGATCGCCGAACGGCCTTCGCCGTCCAGATTGACCTCGGCCATGATCTCGGTTTCCTTGGTCCTGCGCTCGACTTTCCCGATCCGCATCGCATTCATCCGCTGAAGTTCAGAAAAAAGGCCTTAATTGCCGGGTTCTTAGCAGCAGAATGGCGGATTGGCCAGCCTTTAGGGCCGGATTCAAGAGAAGTTCGCTGCAAAGGGGCCATGCCGGCCATGCGAGCCGTGCCGGGCGATTCCGGCTTGATTGGCCCCAATCGTTAACCTATCTCCCGAAGAGCCAAGTTTGCGCGCCGATCCCGCCGGCAACCGGTCCGGCAGGCGCCCCGTTTAAGGAAGCTTCATGTCCGAAGATCGCGATAACCGTCACGGCCTTGCTCCCTGGCACGGCACGACCATCCTGCTCGTCCGCCGCGGCAACGAGGTGGTTCTGGCCGGGGATGGCCAGGTCACTGTCGGCCCCACCGTGATGAAGGCCAATGCCAAGAAATTGCGCCGACTCGGTAAGGGTCAGGTGATCGCCGGCTTCGCCGGGGCAACCGCCGACGCCCTTACCCTGTTCGAGCGCCTCGAGGCCAAATTGGAGCAATATCCGGCCCAATTGGCCCGCGCTTGCGTGGAACTGGCGAAGGATTGGCGCACCGACCGCTATCTGCGCCGGCTTGAGGCGATGATGGCGGTGGCGGACAGCAATGTCAGCCTGATCCTGACCGGGACCGGCGACGTGCTGGAGCCGGAAGACGGTCTCATCGGCATCGGTTCCGGCGGCTCCTATGCCCTCGCTGCCGCCCGCGCGCTCGTCGATATCGAGGGGCTGGATGCCGAGACCATCGCCCGGCGCGCCATGAAGATCGCCGGCGATATCTGCATCTATACCAATCACAACGTCATGATCGAAAAGCTGTAACCAGATGACCGAAGCCGCCCGCAAGCAAGCGCCCAAGCCCGAAGAGACGCTGGTGACCTCCAGCCTGACGCCGCGCGAGATCGTTTCAGAACTCGATCGTTTCATTGTCGGTCAGCACGATGCCAAGCGTGCCGTGGCGATCGCGCTCCGCAATCGCTGGCGCCGGCAGCAGCTCGATGCTGCCATGCGCGAAGAGGTCAACCCGAAGAACATCCTGATGATCGGGCCGACCGGCGTCGGCAAGACCGAGATCGCCCGGCGCCTCGCCAAGCTCGCCCAGGCCCCCTTCCTCAAGGTCGAGGCCACCAAATTCACCGAAGTCGGCTATGTCGGGCGCGATGTCGAACAGATCGTGCGCGATCTCGTCGAAATCGCCATCGGCATGGCGAAGGAGAAGATGCGCCGCCAGGTTCGCGCCAAGGCCGAGGTTCTGGCCGAGGAACGCGTGCTCGATGCTCTGGTCGGCGAAGGTGCGGGCGCCGAGACGCGCTCCAAGTTCCGCCGCATGCTGCGCGCCGGCGAGCTCGACGACCGCGAGATCGAACTCAACGTCAAGGATAGCGGCGGCAATGCGCTGCCGACTTTCGAGATTCCGGGCATGCCCGGCGCCTCGATGGGCATGCTCAACCTCAACGAGGTGCTCGGCAATGCCTTCGGCGGGCGCATGAAGGCGCGCCGCATGAACGTCGCCGATTCCTACGAGGTCCTGCTGGCCGAGGAAAGCGAGAAGCTCCTGGATCAGGAGAAGGTGACGAGCGAAGCAATTCAAACGGTCGAGCAGAACGGCATCGTGTTCCTCGACGAGATCGACAAGATCTGCGCGCGCTCGGAACGGGCCGGCGCCGATGTTAGCCGCGAAGGCGTGCAGCGCGATCTGCTGCCGCTCATCGAAGGCACCACGGTCGCGACCAAGCACGGCCCGGTAAAGACCGACCATATCCTGTTCATCGCCTCGGGCGCCTTCCACCTTGCCAAGCCCAGCGACCTGCTGCCTGAATTGCAGGGGCGCCTTCCCATCCGGGTGGAGCTCGACGCCCTCACCCGCGCCGATCTCCGGCGCATCCTGACCGAGCCGGAAGCGAGCCTGGTCAAGCAATACGTGGCGCTGCTGGCGACCGAGGAGGTCGAGCTGGTCTTCACCGAGGACGCGATCGACGCCTTGGCGGATCTCGCCACCGAGATCAACGCCTCGGTTGAGAATATCGGCGCCCGGCGCCTGCAGACCGTCCTGGAAAAGCTGTTGGAGGAAGTGAGTTTTAACGCTTCCGAAATGGGCGGCAAGAAAATGACCGTCGACGGCGCCTATGTCCGCGACCGTGTGGCGCCGCTCGCCAAGAACGCCGATCTCTCGAAATTCATCCTCTAGGCCGTATACAGCTTGGCCAAAATCAAGGCATTGCCGGGCCGTGACTTCTTTGCCGGCGCGGCAGCCGGGAATTGCACATACCTGGATTTGTGCCCATAGTCGGCATTAGTAACTTGGGGGCGATCATCCTTAAGGGTGTGGGCTTAAGGATATGGCACCCGGGTTCCGGGGCATGCGGGGCTGGAGGGCTGGGTGAGCGGCGGGGGCAGCGTTAGAAATAAGGAGATTGAGCGGCAACGCCTCGATTCCCTCTGGCGCCGGAACATCCTCGACAGCGAGGCCGAGCAGAGTTTCGATGACCTCACGATTCTGGCCAGCGAGATCTGTGCGATGCCGATCTCCGTCATCTCGCTGGTCGATCGGGACCGGCTTTGGTTCAAATCGCGGGTAGGTATCACACTCACCGAAATTCCGCGGGCCGGTTCATTCTGCGATTACGCGATCGATGAAGAAGACCTGTTCGAGATTGAGGACCTCACCCGCGATCCCCGTTTTGAGAACAACCCGCTGGTCGCCGCTCCACCCCATATCCGTTTTTATGCGGGCGCGCAGATTCGCTCCGGCTGCGGCCTGGCCCTGGGCACGCTCAATGTCATGGATGTTGCGCCGCGCCGATTGACCGAGCAGCAGCGCAGCGCCCTGAAGCGCCTTGCCGCGCAATGCTCCAGCCAGATCGAATTGCGTACCCTCGCCCGCAATCTCGAGGCGGAGATCTCGCATCGCACCGATGCACTCAACGTGGCCGAGGCGCAATTGCGTGGCTTCCTCCTGAATGCGCCGATCAACATGTCGGTGAAGGATCTCGAGGGCCGCTACGTGATCGTCAATCCGATGGTCGAGAAATTCTTCGGCGTGCCGGCCGCCGATATGGTCGGGCGGCATATCCGCGACATCGCCGATGGCGAGACCGCGGCCAAGGTCGAGGAACTCGACAACGAATTGTGCGAAGCAGGGCGGCCGATCCTGCGGGAAAACCGCTACACCTGGCGCGGGATCGAATGCTGGTTCCAGGACATCAAATTTCCGATCCGTGACGAACAGGGACAGATGGTGGCGATCGGCAGTATCGGCGTCGACATCACCGCCATGAAGGTGGGCCAGGAAGAACTTATCGAAGCCAAGGAACGTGCCGAAGCGGCCAATCAGGCAAAATCACAATTCCTTGCCAATATGAGTCATGAATTGCGGACGCCCTTGAACGCTATCCTGGGCTTTTCGGAAATCATCGCACGCCAGGCGATCGGCCCGGTCAGCATCGAGCGCATTCGGGCCTATGCGACCGATATCCACGAAAGCGGCAAGCTGCTGATCAAGATCATCAACGATATTCTCGATCTTTCGAAGATCGAGGCGGGGCGCGTGACCCTGGTCGACGGCCCCTGCGATCTCAACGAGATCGTGCGCACCACGCTCAACCTCGTCAGCAATGCCGCCCAGACCAAGAATCTGCGCCTCACCAATGCCCTGCCGCAAGGATTGCCGGTGGTGCGCGCCGACGAACGGGCGCTCACCCAGGTGCTCCTCAATCTGGTCAACAACGCGGTAAAGTTCACGCTGCCCGGGGGTGAAATCACGCTGGAAGCCGCGCGGGTGCCCGATGGCCTGGCGCTGTCCGTGACCGATACCGGCATCGGCATCGCCGCCGAGGACGTGCCGCTGGTCTTCTCTGCCTTCGGCCAGGTTGAAGACGCCTTCGTGCGCGGCCATGAAGGTGCCGGGCTCGGCCTTCCCATCGCCCGCGCTTTGGTGGAATTGATGGACGGCAAGCTCGACCTCCACAGCCGTGTCGGCATCGGCACCCGCATCACCATCTGGCTGCCGGAATCACGACTGGAAGCCCCCCGTCCCTAGCCAAATCCAGTCCCGATTAGACAAGTTCCAGCCGATCCGCTATCAGGGCGGCCATGTCGCCACAGGACCCAGCATCGGAAAAGCCCCAGCCGGACAAGGCCGAAACCGTCCCCGGCGGCGAATCCGGCTCGCCCACCCTTTCCGCCCGCTCGATCGCTCTCGATTTGCTGGACGCCGTGTTCCGGCGCCGCAAGCCGCTGGACGAGGCGCTGGGAGAACACGCCGAACTGGATCAGCTCGCCCCGCGCGACCGGCAATTCGTGCGGGCGCTGGTCACCACGACGCTCCGGCATATGGGCCAGATCGATCACGCCCTCGGCCAATGCCTGGAAAAGCCGCTGCCGGCGCGGGCCCTTCTGGTGCGCAATATCCTGCGCCTGGGGGCGGCCCAGATCATGTTCCTCTCGACTGCCCCCCATGCCGCGGTCGATACCATGGTGACGCTGGCCGCCCAGCGCGGCGAGACCGGCTTCAAGGGCCTCATCAACGCGGTATTGCGCCGGATCTCGCGCGATCCCGGCATGTTCCTGGCTTCGGCACCGGCCGGCGCCGTCTCGCTCCCCGACTGGCTGTGGCAAAGCTGGGTCAAGGCTTACGGCGTCGCCAAGGCCACCCAGATCGCCACCGCGCATCTTTACGAACCGCCGCTCGATTTCTGCTGCCGGCGTCCGGCCGAGGCCGAATATTGGGCCGGACAATTGCACGCGCGCCTGATGCCGCTTCCCGGCACCTTGCGCCGTCCGGTCGCCTCCGAGGGCGGCGATCGCCTGCATCAACGGGTCGAGGATCTCCCGGGCTATGCCGAAGGCGCCTGGTGGGTGCAGGACATGGCGGCGCAAATTCCGGCGCGGCTCCTGGGCAATGTGGCCGGTCACCGCGTCATCGATCTCTGTGCCGCCCCCGGCGGCAAGACTGCGCAATTGGCAGCGGCCGGCGCCCAGGTGACGGCGCTCGATCGATCCCGGCCGCGCCTCGCCCGCGTCAAAGAAAATCTTGAGCGCCTGCGCCTCCATGCCGAGCTGGAAGTGGCCGACGCGGCTTTGTGGGATCGCGGCCGCGATTTCGACGCGGTGTTGCTGGATGCGCCCTGCTCCGCCACCGGCACCATCCGCCGCCATCCCGATGTCGCCTGGCTGAAGGATCCGCGCGATCTCGCCAAGCTCGGCGCCACACAGGACCGCTTGCTGGACAAGGCGGTCTCGCTGCTCCGTCCCGGCGGCACGCTCATCTATTGCACCTGTTCGCTGCAACCCGAGGAAGGCCCGGCGCGGATCGAGGCCTTGCTCGCGCGCCATGCCGATCTCAAGCGCGACCGCGTGCATACGGAAGAGGTCGGCGGGCTCTTCGAGCTGATCTCGCCCGCCGGCGATTTCCGCTCGCTGCCCAGCCATCTCGCCGATCAGGGCGGCCTCGACGGCTTTTATGCCGCCCGGATTCTGAAGGCGGGCTGATTTCCGCGCGAAACGGCGCGGGAACCACCCGCCGCATCCGCCGTTTTGTCTCCATCACGGACAAGGTGTCGCATCCGGTCTCGCCTTTGCGCGGCGATCACGTGCGGCCGTGGCAAACGAGATGGAGAGTGAAGATGCGCTATGGATTGTTGTGGTTGCTGGGCGTGCCGATTCCGGTGCTGATCCTGATCTATTTCCTGTTCAATTAATCATTGGAAACTTTCGAGCCGGGAACTGGCCGGGAACTGTCGGCGACATGCGCCGTTTTTATCTGACGGCTACAAATGGAGGTTCCTCCAATGACTGCGAAGATGCCGAAACAGGATTTCGAAACTGCCATGCAGGACGTGGCGAAAGCCTTTGGCTCGCCTGCCGAATTGCTGGCCGCCGATCATCTCGACCGCGTCCAGAAACTGAAGCTGCTGCAGCAATGGGATTACGATTTGGGTCTCTTGCTGGTGGCTGGTGAAGAGAACATGACCGGCCCCGGCAGTGGCGCCACCAGTGAACGCCTGCGCGCGGTGCGTGACGCCATCGCGCGTCTCGGTGCCGACAAGGATCCCGAGAAATCGCCGACCGGCAAGGTCAGCTCGGTCAAGATCCCGGAAGCAGAGACCAAGGCCGCCCGCCGCGCTTCCTGACTTCGTTTAGCGAGACTTCCCTAAGTCGCGCCTTGCGCTCCACCGTGCCCCCATCCGGTGGAGCGCATTTTTTATGGCCATTCCAGAATCACCTTGCCGGATTGTCCCGAGAGCATGGTCTCGAACCCCTCGACGTAATGGGCCAGGGGAAAATGGTGGGTGAGGATCGGCGACAGATCAAGACCGGATTGCAGCATCGCCACCATCTTGTACCAGGTCTCGAACATCTCGCGGCCATAGATGCCTTTGATTTCCAGCCCCTTGAAGATGACGTTGTTCCAATCGATCGCGGTATTGGCAGGCGGGATGCCGAGCAAGGCGACCTTGCCGCCGTGATTCATCACATCGAGCATGCTCGAGAAGGCCGAGGGCACGCCGGACATTTCGAGACCCACATCGAAGCCCTCGACCATGCCGAGTTCCTTCATCACATCGGCCAGTTTTTCGCGTGCCACATTGACGGCCCGGCTGGCGCCCATCTTGCGGGCAAGCTCCAGGCGGTATTCGTTGACGTCGGTGACGACCACATGCCGGGCACCCACATGTTTGGCAATCGCCACCGCCATGATCCCGATCGGTCCCGCGCCGGTGATGAGCACATCCTCGCCCACCAGGCTGAAACTCAGCGCCGTATGCGTGGCATTGCCATAAGGATCGAAGATGGCGGCGAGATCGTCGGCGATATTGTCGGGAATCTTGAAGGCATTGACCGCAGGCAGACTGAGGAATTCGGCAAAGGCGCCGGGCCGGTTGACGCCGACACCCACCGTGTTGCGGCAGAGATGGCGCCGCCCGGCGCGGCAATTGCGGCAATGGCCGCAGGTGACATGGCCTTCGCCCGAGACGCGGTCGCCGATTTGAAAGCCGCGCACCTCCTCGCCCATCGCCACAATCTCGCCGACATATTCATGACCGACATGCATGCCGATGGGAATCGTCTTTGCCGCCCATTCATCCCATTTCCAGATATGGATGTCGGTGCCGCAGATCGCGGTCTTGCGGATGCGGATGAGGACGTCGTTGTGGCCCACTTCCGGTTTCGGCACATCGGTGAGGATGAGTCCCGGCCCGGCCTTGTCTTTGACGAGAGCTTTCATGGCATATTCCTCAGATGGGCATGTTCCTCAGATGGCGCCCAATTTCTTGCCGACCTTGGCGAAGGCCGCGACGGCGCGGTCGATATCGGCAGTGGAATGGGCGGCCGACATCTGTGTGCGGATGCGCGCCTGGCCCTTCGGCACCACCGGATAGGAAAAGCCGATCACATAGATCCCTTCCTTGAGAAGCGCGTCGGCCATGTTGCCGGCAAGGCGCGCATCGCCCAGCATCACCGGGATGATCGGGTGTTCGCCCGGTACCAGCGTGAAGCCGAGCCTGGTCATCTCAGCGCGGAAATGGCGGCCATTGGCGATGAGGCGCTGGCGCAAATCCGCCCCTTCCGCGCTGTCGATCAGGGCGAGGCAGGCTTGCGTCGCGGCACAGATCGCCGGCATGAGGGAGTTCGAGAAGAGATAGGGCCGCGAGCGTTGGCGCAGGAGATCGATCGCCGGCTTTTTCCCGGCGATGTAACCACCCGAGGCGCCACCCAGGGCCTTGCCGAAAGTGCCGGTGAAAAGGTCGATCTTGCCCTGCACGCCTTTATGCTCGGCCGAACCACGACCATGCGCGCCGACAAAGCCCACGGCATGGCTGTCATCCACCATGACCAGCGCATTGTAACGCGCGGCGAGATCGGTGACGCCCTTCAAATCGGCGATGATCCCGTCCATCGAGAAGACGCCGTCGGTGGCAATCATCTTGAAGCGGGCACCCGCCGCATCGGCTTCGCGCAATCGGGCTTCCAGATCGGTAAGGTCGTTATTGGCATAGCGGAAGCGCTTGGCCTTCGAAAGCCGGATGCCGTCGATGATCGAGGCATGGTTGAGGGCGTCGGAGATGATCGCGTCCTCCTCCCCCAGCAAGGTCTCGAACAATCCGCCATTGGCATCGAAACAGGAGGAATAAAGGATCGCATCCTCGGTGCCGAGGAAGCGCGCGATATCCGCTTCAAGCGCCTTGTGGAGATCCTGGGTCCCGCAGATGAAGCGCACCGAGGCCATGCCGAAGCCGTGTTCGTCGAGGCCTTTTTTGGCAGCGGCGATGAGGCGCGGATCGTCGGCTAGCCCCAGATAATTGTTGGCGCAGAAATTCAGCACCTGCTGTCCGTCCGCCAGCGTGATGGCGGCGTCCTGCGGCGTCGCGATGACGCGTTCCGCCTTCCAGAAACCGTCGGCGCGGATCTGGGCCAGAGTGGCGTCGATATGATCGAGATAGGAACCGCCCATGCGGCTGCAACTCCCTTATGGTACTGGCCCGAATGATATAGCCCCGAATGATACTGGCCCGATTATCCGGCGCGGGTCATGATCCCGCAATGGGGCGGCCATGCAAAATGACTTTTGCGAAGACGGCGCCCGACCGATTTCTCAGTTCCCATTGCCTGCCGGAAGGTGCCCCTGTAGAAAGCCGCCATGTATCCGCGTACCACCGATATGGAAGAGATGCGCCGGCGCTGTCGCCCGATCACCTGGGCGTTCTACAGCTATTGGGACAGCAAAAGGCTGCGCCCGGACGGTACCCGCCGCCAGATGCCGTCCCGCGCCGATATCGATCCCACCGAGATGGTGCCCTGGCTGCCGCATATCCAGCTCATTGACGTTTTCCACAACCCGCGCCGTCTGGTCTACCGCCTGGTGGGCGAGACGGATGTCAGTTTCCGCGGCTATAACCCGACCGGCCGTACGGTCGAAGAGGGCATGATCGGCCGCAGCGCTGAGGAAACCTTGCGGAACTACGAATTGGTGATCGACCAGCATCTGCCGGTCTATGACTGGGCCGAATATGTCAGCCGGTCGGGTTATCTCCGCAGCCAGGAAGGCCTGCTGTTGCCGCTCTCGGACGATGACAAAACCGTCAACATGGTGCTCACCTTCGCCCAGGTCGATACGCAGGCCTGACAGGGGCCCGACCTTGGGCCTGACCGGGGGTGTGAACGGGCGGAAAATGCGCCCTTCCCTGCCTTGATCGCGGCGCGGCGCGGGTGCTAGTTAGGGCGGATGCAGCAGAAGACTAAAATCGCCCCCTCGATCCTCTCCGCCGATTTCGCGAAATTGGGCGTGGAAGTCGCCGCTATCGCGGCGGCCGGCGCGGATTACGTGCATGTCGACGTGATGGACGGCCATTTCGTGCCCAACATCACCATCGGCCCGGCGGTCATGAAGGCGTTGAAGCCTCATGCGGCGATCCCCTTCGACGTCCATCTGATGATCGCCCCGGTCGATCCTTATGTGGCCGAATTCGCCCAGGCCGGCGCCGACATCATCACCTTTCATCCGGAAGCGGGACCGCATCCCCATCGCACGGTGCAATTGATCAAGAGTCTCGGCAAAAAGGCCGGGATCTCGCTCAACCCGGCGACGCCGCTCTCGGTCCTCGATTACCTGCTGCCCGAACTCGACCTCGTATTGGTGATGAGCGTCAATCCGGGTTTCGGCGGGCAGGCCTTCATTCCCTCGGCCCTCGACAAGATCGCCGAGATCCGCCGCCGCATCGATGCCGTGAGCGCCAGTCAGAACGGCCGCCCGATCGATCTCGAGGTGGATGGCGGCATCAATATCGAAACCGCCAGGGCGGCGGTGAAGGCGGGGGCCGATGTCCTGGTGGCCGGCACGGCGACCTTCAAGGGCGGCCCCACATCCTATGCCGGCAATATCGCCGGGCTCCGGGCCTGAAGGGCCCATATCGTTTCAGCAGGTGCAGATGGCGGAAGGCAGCGGCACCGAGACCAGGTTGAAGAACGGCCCGCGCCGCGGCAATCAGCGACCCAAATTGCTGGCGCCCAAGCTGCAGACCTTTTTTGCGCTGCCAGCCGCGCATATCTGGCAGCGTCTGCGCCAACGCCTGCGCCAGCCCTATTATCACAGCGGGCTCTATCACGTGTCGCTCGGGCGGCGCTCTTCCGGTGAGATCAAGCTGCCGGCCTCAGAACCCTGGGGCGGTGACGATCAGGCGGGCCTGCTGCTGCTCGGCGATGAATTTCGCTTCGCCGGCGAGGTGGTCAGAAGCCCCAAGCCACTCGGCAACCCAATCGGGGTAGGCGATGGCTGGCGGCAGGTCGTCAACAGTTTCGCCTGGCTCAACGATCTCAGGGTAGTGGGTGGCCCCTATGCCCGCCAGCTGGCCCGCCAGCTTGTCATGCGCTGGATCGAGGAGAACGAGCGATACGATGCCTTCGCCTGGCGTGCCGATATCCTGGCGGCGAGGCTGCGGAACATTCTTCTCAATCACGATTATCTCGAGGTCAATAACGACGCCTTGTTCCGCTCGGCGCTGTTTCTCTCGCTGTCGCGCCAGGCCGAACATCTTTCCCGCGCCTTGCCCGACGCCCTGGCCGGCGGGGCCTATATCAAGGCCGCGGCCAGCCTGATGCTGGCGGGCCTCATGCTGCCGCGCGGCGAGAAATGGCTGGCGCGCGGGCAGGCGCATCTGGCTCCGGCCCTCGCCGCTCAGATGCTGGCCGATGGCGGGCATGTCGAACGCAGCCCGCAATTGATGCTGGAAGTGTTGCAGCATCTCATCGACCTTCGCGACACGTTCCAGGCTGCGGCGGCACAGCTGGGCAATGCGGCGCCATCGCTGCCTGACAGCCTGGTGCTCACCATCAACAATCTCGGCTCCGTCCTTCTCATGCTCAGCCATGGCGACGGCATGCTGGCCGGCTTCAACGACACGCCGGAGATCGACCCGCAGGAATTGGTGCGCACGATCGAGCGCGTGGGCGAGAAGCTGCGCCCGCTCAATCAATTGCCGCTGACCGGATTCCAGCGCCTCGACCGCGGCCGCACCACGGTGATCATGGATTGCGGCGCCCCGCCGCGACACGGCCTGGACGATCACGCCCATGCCGGCACGCTGTCCTTCGAGCTCGGCTATGACGGCGAACGCATGATCGTGAATTGCGGCGCCCATCCCTGGAGCAAGGAATGGCGCCAGGTGCAAAGGACGACGGCCGCGCATTCGACCCTGGTGGTTGACAATACTAATTCGGCGATGCTCCTCCCGCATGGCGGTCTCGCCTTGCGGCCGGATGTGGTGACCTGTCGGCGCGAGGAGACCGACGGCCAGATCTGGCTCGATACCTCCCATGACGGCTATGAGGAAGGTTTCGGCCTGGTGCACCGGCGCAAGATCTATCTCTCCGCCGACGGTCATGATTTCATGGGCGAGGAACATCTGGTGGGGCCTGGCGGCAACGAATATGCGCTGCGCTTCCATCTCCATCCCCAGGTCAGCGTCAGCATTACGCAGAACGGCCAGAACGCCTTCATCAAGATGCCGAAGGGTTCCGGCTGGCGCCTGCGGGTCGACGGCGCGGAACTGGCGCTCGCCGAAAGCGTCCATATCGCTGAAGGCGGCCAGGTCCGTCGCAGCCAGCAGATCGTCGTTCTCGGCACGATCGAGAGTGACCGCACCGAAATCCGCTGGCTGCTGCAGCGGGAAGGCGGCAAGAAGTAGGTCGCGGAGACGGATGCCGACGAGCAGGCGGATGTTGACGATTTGTCCCCTTGCTCTTGGGCGCCCGGCGAATTAAGCCCTGCGCCAGGATCCGCAATCGGGACAGCCAGCCATGAATGCCATCAACCGCCCCATCCGCCGCGCCCTCATTTCCGTTTCCGACAAGACGGGGCTGGAATCGCTGGGCCGGGCGCTGGCCGACGCCGGGGTGGAAATCCTCTCAACCGGCGGTTCGGCGAAGGCCCTGGCGGCAGCCGGCATCCCGGTCAAGGAAGTGGCCGCCCATACCGGTTTTCCGGAAATCATGGACGGGCGCGTAAAGACGCTGCACCCCAAGATCCATGGCGGCTTGCTGGCGCGCCGGGATCTGGCCGATCATGTGAGCGCCCAAAAGGCCCACGACATTCCCGATATCGACCTCCTGGTGGTCAATCTTTATCCCTTCCAGGCGACGGTCGCAGCCGGCAAGGGCTGGGAGGATTGCATCGAGAATATCGATATCGGCGGCCCGGCCATGCTGCGCGCCGCTGCCAAGAACCATGATTTCGTGACCGTCGTGGTCGATCCCGCCGATTACGCCATGCTGCTCGCGGAACTTGCCGCCAACGGCAATGCCAGCACCCTGGCCTTCCGCCGGCGCCTCGCGCAGAAGACCTATGCCCATACCGCCGCCTATGACGGCGCCATCGCCAATTGGATGGCGGCGCAGGCCGGCGAGGCCCTCCCCGAATCCCTCAGCTTCAGCGGCACGCGCGTGCAGATGCTGCGCTATGGCGAGAACCCGCATCAGCAGGCGGCCTTCTATCGCAGTGGCGCGGCGCGGCCGGGAATCGCCACGGCCACGCAGCTTCAGGGCAAGGAACTGTCCTACAACAATCTCAACGACACCGACGCGGCGTTCGAACTGGTGGCCGAATTCGACCTTCCCGCCATCGCGATCATCAAGCATGCCAATCCCTGCGGCGTCGCCACGGCGGAATCCGAACAGGATCTGCGCGCCGCTTATGCGCGGGCGCTCGCTTGCGATCCCGTTTCGGCGTTCGGCGGCATCATTGCCGTGAACCGCGCGCTTGACGGTGCCACGGCGGAAGAGATCGTGAAGCTCTTCGCCGAAGTGGTGATCGCGCCCAGCATCAGCACGGAAGCGCGCGCGATCTTCGCGGCCAAGCCCAATGTGCGGGTGCTCGAAACCGGCGCCTTGCCCGATCCCGCCGCGCGCGACATCATGGTGAAGTCTTTGGCTGGTGGCTTTCTGGCACAGGACCGCGATGGCGGCCGCGTGAGCGAGGCCGATCTCAAGGTGGTGACCAGGCGCGCGCCGAGTGCTGCCGAAATGGCCGATCTTCTCTTTGCCTTTCGGGTGGCGAAGCACGTGAAGTCGAATGCCATCGTCTATGCGAAGAACGGTGCCACCGTGGGCATCGGTGCCGGCCAGATGAGCCGCGTCGATTCATCCCGCATCGCCGCCTGGAAAGCCGATGAGGCCGCCAAGGCCGCCGGCGCCAAAGAGAGTTTTGCCAAGGGTTCGGTGGTCGCGTCCGACGCTTTCTTCCCCTTCGCCGACGGCTTGCTCGCGGCGGCGGCGGCGGGTGCCACGGCGATCATTCAGCCCGGCGGGTCGATGCGTGATGCCGACATCATCAAGGCCGCCGACGAAGCGGGCCTTGCCATGGTGCTGACCGGCATGCGCCACTTCCGGCACTGAGATCGAGATCCCCGCTTAGATGGCGCTGGTCGCTTCGGGCGTGAGATCGATCGCCCAGAGTTTCTGATCGTCGGCATCGCGCAGGGTCACGGTCATCACTTCCGTCTTGCCGTCGATCTTGACGTGACCGAAGAATTGCAGGCCGAAGGACGGCGGCAGATTGACCTTGCCTTCTTCCGGCGCCTTCACGAATTTGACCTCCGGGCCGAACGTGTTGTCGAGCTGGTTCGGGCCGAAGGTGCCGGCATGAAGTGGGCCCGAGACGAATTCCCAGAACGGCAGGAAGTCCTGAAACTGTGCCTTGTTCGGGTCGTAATAATGGGCCGCGGTGTAGTGAACGTCCGCGGTCAGCCAGACCACGTTCTTGATCCCGTTCGCCTTGATGAAGGACAGAATTTCGGCGACGTCGAATTCACGGCCCTTGACCGGGCCGTCGCCATTGGCCCCGTTTTCAAAAGAACCGGTTTCGCCATCCGGCACGATCAGCCCCAGCGGCATATCGGCCGCCATCACCTTCCACGTGGCGGTCGATTCGAGGAGGCAACGCTTGATCCAGTCGATTTGATCGCGGCCGAGGAAACTGGTATCCGCCGAGCGTGTCGCCTGATCGTTGCGCGAATTCTTGCCGCGATAGGTCCGCATGTCGAGCATGACGATGTCGAGCAGCGGTCCATAGGGGATCTTGCGGTAGACGCGATAGGGTTCGTCCGGATTGGGCCGGATCGGATTCATTTCATGAAATGCGCGCACGGCCCGCGACGCCAGCAGCGATGACGACTTGACCTTGTAGCGCTCGTCCGCGATCAGCATCTCGCCGGGATACCAATTGTTGGTTACTTCGTGATCGTCCCATTGCACATAGGCCGGGATCGCCGCGTTGAAGGCGCGCAGATGTTCATCGAGGAGATTGTATTTCCACTGCGCCCGGAACTCGTTCAGGGTCTCGGCGACTTTGGCTTTCTCTTCCACCACCAGCGATTTCCAGATGCCGCCATCGGGCATTTCCTTTTCCGCGACGACCGGGCCGTCGGCATAGATCGTATCGCCCGAATGAATGAAGAAATCCGGCTGGTGCCTAGTCATCGCCGCATAGCATTTCATGCCGCCGCGATCGACATCGATGCCCCATCCCTGCCCGACCGTATCGCCCGACCAGACGAAGGTGAGGTCGCGCCGGCTCATCGGCGCCGTGCGGAAATGACCGCTCAGCGTCTCGCTCTCGCTGGTCATGTCGGCAAGGTCCAGGAATTTGACCCGATAGAAGATGTCCTGGTCGGACGGCAAACCGGTCAGATTGATCTTGCCGGCGAAATCGGCGGCTTCCGACACGTCCAGCCATTGTACGCGATGAGGGTTCGCGAAGTTCTCGGTGGTCGACCATTCGACGGTCATGCGCGCTTCCCGATCGGCGCGCGCCCAGACGACGCCTTCATGGGCGCCGATATCACCGGATTGCAGGCCATGGCCGAGTTGCGGGCGCGATGACGCGCGGCTGATGCGCGGCATGAAGATGCCGCCGGCGCCGAGTGCCAATCCGGCTGCTCCCGTTCCCAGCAACAATTTGCGGCGGCTAAAGGACAGGCGCTGGCGGGGCTGCATCGATCTCTCCGTATCTGGCGGCTTATCGTGCCGGATTTCCCGGCGGGACAGGCGTCCAGAGGGAACCGGCACAAGCGTGGCTGAATGGGAGCGGCATGATCTGGGTTTCGGCTTACATTTCTCCCACGATCAGGTGACGCTTTTGCGACGATTCCGTCCAGGGCCGGGTTTTGGACGGTTTGCAAATCGAGGGCATCCGGTCATAGTTCCAACATGAAACGTGCGGAAATCGAGCGGAATTTGCTGGCGCTGCGGCGCCGCAAGATGATGCAATCGGCCTTTGCCTATTATCGCGGCTCGGGCGAGGCCTTTTACGGGCAATGGCTCACGCCTTTGCTCCGCCTCAAGGCGCCGACCGTCTGGCTCAACGGCGATCTGCATCTCGAGAATTTCGGCACCTATCGCGGCGATAACCGACTCACCTATTTCGACATCGGCGATTTCGACGATGCCTGCCGGGGACCGGCCACGATCGACCTCTTTCGCTTTCTGACCGGCCTCATTCTCGCATCACCCGATATGGCGATCCCGTTCGCGGAAGCCAAAGAGCTCGGCCGTTTTGCGCTGGCGCAGTATCGCACCGCTTTGGCCGACGGCAAGGCACGCTGGCTCGAACGGCGCGTCGCCAGCGGTGCCATCGGCGATCTGCTGCGCGATCTCGAAGGGCGCAGCCAGGCGGATCTCCTGGAAAAGCGCACGGTCGAAAAGAACGGTAAAAGGCGCCTGCGTTTCGATACGGGAAAGGCGCTGAAGCTGGGGCGCGAGGATACCGCGCGCGTGACCGCCGCCATGGACCGCTTCGCCCGGCACCGGGCGCATCCCGAATTCTTTCAGGTGCTCGACGTGGCGCAGCGCGTGGCTGGCCTGGGGGCGCTGGGGCGACCGCGTTATGTGGTCCTCATTGCCGGCAATGGCGGCCGCCAGGGCCAGGCCCTGATCGATCTCAAATCGCAGCCGGGATCGATCCTGGCGCCGCTTCTCGGCCCGCATCGGATCAAGCAGCCGCCTTGTGCCAATGAGGCAAAGCGCGTGGTGGCGATCGAGTACCACCTGCAGGCGGCGGCCCCCGCTTTTTTGACGGATCTCAAAATCGGGCGGGCGGCCTACACCTTTCGCGAGTTGCAGCCGGATCAGGACAAGCTCGAGGTCAAGCATCTGGCCGGCGATGCCAGGCGGCGCGCCGAGGCCGTGGGTGCCATGGCCGAACTCCTCGCCTGGGCCCAATTGCGCACCAGCGGCTGGCGCGGCGCTGCCGTGATCGATGATCTGGCGGCCTGGGGAACGGCCAAGGATTGGGCCGTGCCGCTTCTGGCCCTGGCCGTCAAAGCAGCCAAGGCAACCGAGTCGGCCTGGACGGCGGCGGCCCAAGGCAAGCACTGAGAAAGTCGGTTCCGAAAGGCGTGGCAGCGATTTTTCCGCGCAATTCCTTGACGCAGAAAAATTGCCTCAAATGCTTGATATTACAAAGATTGCTCCATGTTGCCGACGCGGGTATAAGCTCTTTCGACCCTGGTGACCCATAGCTGATCCTGGAAAGCGACGACAGTGATCGACGGCACCGCTGACCCCTTCATCCTGCCGAGTGCCGCTGCTCTGGCGAGCCTTGCCTTTGCGATCGCGGCGATGAGCGGCTTTCGGCTCGTCGGTCTGTCCCGGCTGTGCGAATACGGGCGTCTCGGCCGCGCCGCCGCGGGCCTCGGTCTGGGCCTGCTGCTGGCGCTGGGTCTGGGCTTTACCTGGCTCAACCAGATCCCGCCCGCCTTGCAACCGACAGTACAGCACCCGATGACGGGAATGGCCGCCACGCTGCCCTGGTTCCTGGCCGGCCAGCTTGCCGGGCCCAGTCTGCTCGGCCTCATCGCCGCCGTGCGTCACGATCCCTGGCTGGGTCTTGCGGCTTTGCCTGTGGCGATCGTTCTGCCGGTGGTGGCCGGCGGGCCGGGTATCGCTGTTGCCGTGTTGGCCCTGGTTCTCGTTTTGCTGTTGCCGCCCGTCTGGCGCCGCTTTGAGACCGCCGGCGGCCTGCGTGGCCTTGCCGTCACCGCGCTGATACCGGGTCTTGCCCTCATTCCCCTGGCCATCGTCCAATCCCTGCCGGGACTGTTCTTCACCTTGCTGGCGCTCGCTTTCTATCCCGCGGCGATCGTCGGCATGAAAAAGCTGCTGGGCGAAACGGCGGCGATGTTGGCAAAGCGCGTCCAGCAAGCGCAATCCAGCGCGGCGGCCGAGGAATTGAAGGCGGCACCGCTCATCAGCCGCACCATCGCCGATCTCCCGGAAGGTGTCGCCGTCTTCGACGCGGTCGATCGCCTGGTCGCCTGCAACGCCACCTATCGCCGCCACAATCCCGATATCGCCGATCTCCTCGAGATCGGTGCGCGTTATGCCGATCTGGTGCGCGCCGCCGTGTTGCGCGGCAACCAAGCGGGCGATCCCGAAGCGGCGATCGCCGAGCATCTCGCGCGTCATCGGCATTTGCCCTGGCGAGTCGAGCTGCCGGGTCCGGGCGGCACCACGCTGCTGGTGATCGAATCGAAGACCGCCGATGGCGGCACCCTGCGGCTGATGACCGACGTCACCGCAATCAAGGGGCGCGAGATCCGCCTCTCGGAATTGGCCCAGCGCAACGAGGTGCTGGCGACGGCGGTGAGTGCCGTGAGCAGCGGCATCGTCATCTGCGATGCGACAAAGCCGGATCACCCGGTCACTTTCGCCAATGCCGCCTTCACCCGCATCACCGGTTATGGGACGGAAGAAATCATCGGCCGCAACTGCCGCATCCTGCAAGGCCGCGACACCGATCCCGAAGCGCTCGACAAATTGCGCCGGGCACTGGCGCAGCAGCGCGGCGTCCACGTCACCTTGCGCAATTACCGCAAAGATGGGCGCACTTTCTGGAACGAGCTCGCGATCAGCCCGGTCACCGATATCCACGGCCGCGTCGTGCAATTCGTCGGCATCATGAGCGATGTCACCCAGCGCATCCGCGGTGAAGAGAGCCTGCGCGAGGCGAAGAACCAGGCCGAATTCGCCAACCGCTCGAAATCGGAATTCCTTGCCAATGTCAGCCATGAATTGCGCACGCCCTTGAACGCCATCATCGGCTTCTCGGATGTCATGAACATGGAATTGCTGGGGCCGCTGGGAACGCCCCGCTACCGGGATTATGCCAAGGACATTCTCGACAGCGGCAAATTGCTGCTCTCGCTCATCGAAGACATTCTCGATCTCTCGAAGATCGAATCCGGCAAGATGGAATTGCATCCCGAGCCGGTGGAAGCCGCCGACGTGTTCGACCTCGCCATGACCCTGATGCGCGAGCGCGCCAAGAATGGCGGCGTCACGCTGCGGGCCGAGGTGGAGCCCAGCCTGCCGCCGCTGCTGGTCGATCCCCGCGCCATGAAGCAGATGGTGGTCAATCTTGCCTCCAACGCCGTGAAGTTCACGCCGCGCGATGGCGAGGTGCATCTCATCGCGCGGCGCCTCGGCGACGACCGGGCCGAGATTGTGGTCAAGGATACCGGCATCGGCATCGCCAGGAAGGATCTCGACGAAGTGGTGAAGCCCTTCGTGCAGGTCGATTCCGCGCATCAGCGGCGGCAATCGGGGACCGGGCTGGGGTTGCCTATCGTGAAGTCCCTGGCCGATCTCTCCGGCGGCTCGTTCCATCTCGACAGCGAGCTCGGCAAGGGCACCATGGTGACCCTGCATTTGCCGCTGGCCGATAGCGACGAAGCCCGCAGCGCCGCGGAATGACCTTGCGCGGCAGCTTTTCTCTCAGGATGTGGTGAAGGAAGATGGCGCCGCGCGGCCCGATGGACACATAAGGCGCGCGGCGCCGATCAGTCTTGAAGGAAGGCGGCGCCGCGCGCCTGGGGGATGGGGATGGCGCGCGGCGACCTGCCCTTCACGCCGCGCCATTCGGGGGTAGGGACTGGCGCGGACCTCGGCCTGGGCTCGATTCATCCGGCACGCGGTACCGGATGACTTTTGCCCTTCGAGGGGCATCCGGACGAATGGGCCGACCACCCGTCTGGGTCGCGGATCGGAAAGGGGGATGGCCATTCCGACCCGACCGGCACTGTCAGCGTGCCCTGTGGCCCGTTTAGGGCTGGAATGTGGCAAGAATATGGTGTTCGCCCCGCCCCGGCGGGTGGTTCAGGCTCGGTTTCACCAGCCGGATAACCACCTAGCCCAACCTAATCTTGGGCTAGGCTCACGGAATCGCCCTGTAGCCGGGCAACCCAAAAAGGTTACCAAGCGCTATATTCAGGTCTGGCCGGATTCCTGACCCGGTCTGTGATCGCGCTCGCTGGCCTCTGATCTTCATGTTAGCATCGGCGATCGACTGAATCAGGGGATTGCAGCACTTGTTGCGGCGCCGCGTGGCGCCAGGCGAGCCCTGCAAACCGCGAAGCAAGGTTTCTGGTCTCAACTCCCAGAGCAGCGACCGATCCCGCCGGCAGGCACCCGGCGGAAATGATTGGTTAACGCTCACCGGTGAACATAGGGCCGCGGGTCACTCGCCCGTCAGCCCATAGCCGTTCCAGGGGTAGGGACTGCCAAAACACCGTTTCTGGTGCACCGCAAAGTGGGAGTGTTTCCGTGTCCGGATTGAACAGCCTCAAGACCCGCAAAAGCCTCAAGGTCGGGTCGAAGACCTATGATTATTTCAGCCTGAAGACCGCCGAAAAGACCCTCGGTGATCTCACCCGCCTGCCCAATTCCCTGAAGGTGCTGCTGGAGAACCTGCTGCGCTACGAGGACGGCAACACGGTGAAGGCGGACGACATCAAGGCCGTCGCCAAATGGCTGAAGAGCAAGAGATCGGACCGCGAGATCGCCTACCGCCCGGCGCGCGTGTTGATGCAGGATTTCACCGGCGTTCCCGCCGTGGTGGATCTCGCTGCCATGCGCGACGCGATGGTGAAACTGGGCGGCGATCCCACCAAGATCAATCCCTTGTCGCCGGTCGACCTCGTCATCGACCATTCGGTGATGGTGGATTTCTTCGCCGGTCCGGGTGCTTTCAAGAAGAACGTCGATCTTGAATACGAGCGCAATGGCGAGCGCTATCAGTTCCTGCGCTGGGGCTCGACCGGCTTCAACAATTTCCGCGTCGTCCCGCCCGGCACCGGCATCTGCCACCAGGTCAATACCGAGAACCTCTCCCAGGTCGTCTGGACGATGAAGGAACCGGCCAAGACGGTGAAGGGCAAGAAGGTGGCGGGTAAGACGCTGGCTTACCCCGACACGCTGGTCGGCACCGACAGCCACACCACCATGGTGAACGGCCTCGCCGTTCTGGGTTGGGGTGTCGGCGGCATCGAGGCCGAAGCCGCGATGCTGGGCCAGCCCATCTCGATGCTGATCCCCGAAGTGATCGGCTTCAAGCTCACCGGCAAGCTCCGCGAAGGCACCACCGCCACCGATCTCGTCCTTACCGTGACGCAGATGCTCAGGAAGAAGGGCGTGGTCAACAAATTCGTCGAATTCTACGGCCCCGGCCTCGACGATCTGCCGCTTACCGACCGCGCCACCATCGCCAACATGGCGCCGGAATATGGCGCCACCTGCGGCTTCTTCCCGGTGGACGCCGAGACCATCCGCTATCTGAAAGCGACGGGCCGCAAGGCGGACCGCGTGGCGCTGGTCGAGAAATACGCCAAGGCGCAAGGCATGTGGCGCGACAAGAAGACGGTCGATCCCGTCTTCACCGATTCGCTCTCGCTCGACATGTCCACGGTCGAGCCCTCGATCGCCGGACCGAAGCGCCCGCAGGACCGCGTGCCGCTCACCAATGCCGCCGATTGGTTCAAGACCGCCCTCACCGACGTCTTCGGTCGCAAGGGCAATGAAAGTGCGGTTTCGGTCAAGGGCGCCGATTACGAACTCGGCGACGGCGCCGTGGTGATCGCCGCGATCACGTCGTGCACCAACACCTCGAATCCCTCCGTCATGCTGGGGGCCGGTCTGGTCGCCAAGAAGGCGGTCGAACTCGGCCTCACCGTGAAGCCCTGGGTCAAGACCAGCCTGGCGCCGGGTTCGCAGGTGGTGACCGATTACCTGAAGAATGCCGGCCTCAACAAATTCCTGGATAAACTGGGCTTCAACCTCGTCGGTTATGGCTGCACCACCTGTATCGGCAATTCGGGGCCACTCCCGGAACCCATCGCCGATGCCATTACCAAGGGCGATCTGGTGGCGACCGCGGTTCTTTCCGGCAACCGCAATTTCGAAGGCCGCGTCAATCCGCATTGCAAGGCGAACTATCTCGCCTCACCGATGCTCTGCGTGGTCTATGCCCTCGCCGGTTCGATGAAGATCGACATCACCAAGGACCCGATCGGCTACGGCAAAAAGGGCAAGCCCGTTTACTTGAAGGACATCTGGCCCACCACCAAGGAAGTGGCCGATACGGTCTCGAAGGCCGTGAAGCTGAAGGACTTCAAGAAGCGCTATGACGACGTCTTCAAGGGCGACGCCAATTGGCGCAAGGTGAAGACCACCAAGGGCCTCACCTATGATTGGCCCAAGACCTCGACCTATGTCGCCAACCCGCCTTACTTCCAGGGCATGGCCAAGGAACCGGGCACCATCAGCGACATCAAGGGCGCGCGGCCCTTGGCGATCCTCGGCGATTCGATCACGACCGATCACATCAGCCCGGCTGGCTCGATCAAGAAGGACGGCCCCGCCGGCAAATACCTGATGGATCACGGCGTGCAGCCCGCCGACTTCAACTCCTATGGCGCGCGGCGCGGCCATCACGAGGTGATGATGCGCGGCACCTTCGCCAATATCCGTTTGAAGAACGAGATGGCGCCCGGCACCGAGGGTGGCGTCACCCGCCTGATGCCAACCGGCGCGCCGATGGCGATCTATGACGCCGCCATGCAATATCAGAAGGACAAGGTCCCGCTGGTCGTGGTGGGCGGCAAGGAATACGGCACCGGCTCGTCGCGCGATTGGGCGGCCAAGGGCACGGCGCTCCTCGGCGTCAAAGCGGTGCTGGTCGAAACCTTCGAGCGCATCCACCGCTCCAACCTCGTCGGCATGGGTGTCCTACCGCTGATGTTCAAGGACGGCATGACGCGGAAGACCCTGGGCCTCGACGGCTCCGAGATCTTCGACATCGTTGGCCTCGCCGGTCCGGGCAAGGCCGGCAACATTAAGCCGGGCATGGATGTGACCGTTCGCATCACCCGCGCCAATGGCAAGGTCGAGGAGATCAAGGCGCTCTGCCGCATCGACACCGCGGAAGAGGTCGAATACTTCCGCCATGGCGGCGTGCTCCCCTACGTGCTGCGGAATCTCGCGGCGGCGTAACGCCGGCAGCGACGACCAAGGCAAGCGGCCGCGCGGGGAAGCTCGCGCGGCCGCTTCTCTTTTGCGGGGCGACGGGTTAAATCAGGGTATCGCCTGACCTCACCCGCAAGAATGTGCCTTCCATGACCAATCCACCGCTTCCCGCCGGCTATTCGCCCCTGCTTCCCGGCCAGATCGCCAATGTCGTCACCTGCCTGGAAATGCTGGCACCGCCACCGGTTGCGGCGCCGCTTCCAGCCGATGCCGGCTTCACACTGGAGAACTGGAAGGGTGCGAGCCTGGCCGATTACCGCGATCTTTTCCGCGCGGTGGGCGAGGACTGGATGTGGTATTCGCGTATCGTCATGCCGGATGAAAAGCTCGCCGCGATTCTCGGCGATCCCCTGGTCGATCTCTATCGCCTGAAGCGCGGCAACGAGGTGCTGGGCCTCCTGGAACTCGATTTCCGCGAGAAGGGGCAATGCGAGCTCGCCTTCTTCGGCCTGGTGAAGGCGGCGATCGGCCAGGGCGCCGGGCGTTTCTTGGCCGCGCAGGCGATCGAGAAGGCCTGGTCCCGCGAGGTGGATGGGAAGCGCATCCAGCGCTTCTGGGTCCATACCTGCACCCTCGATCACCCGAATGCGCTGGGCTTCTATCAAAAGGCCGGCTTCAAGCCCTATGCCTTCATGGTGGAAGTGGCCGACGACCCTCGCCTCACCGGCCACCTCCCCCGCCACGCCGCACCGCACGTGCCGCTGATCGAGTCCTGATTCCGCGCTGCGCCGTCTTGACTCGCGGCGCGGCCCATCCCATCGTCCTTCCCGCTGTCTCAATCGCTGTCTTGGCCGACCAACGTCGCGGTGCCCATGTGCCCGCCGGCGTGGTTTCCGTTTGCGCCAACACGTCCCACACGAAAGAGGCATGCCATGTCCAGCGCCGTCCTCGGTCCCGTCTATCGGCATTTGGCCGATGTCATGAAGAACACCGCAGAGCAGATCCGCAAGGAGATCGACAAGCTGCGCAAGAAGATCCGCGATCGCCTGCCGCCAAAGCAGCGCGACCGCTTCGACAAGGATTGGGAGAAAGCCAGGAACACGAAGGGCCGCCGCCGAGCCGCCGTCATCACCCTGGGAAAGGTGACCGATTCCGTGCTCGATGCGGGCGAGCAAATCGATCCCACTTACGCCGCCGCCGAAGCCGAACTCTGGGCCCTCATCGATCTTCTACGCGCGCTCGAGAACATCGAGGATCTGGAGAAACACTTCGACGATCTCGCCAAAGCCTTCGGCAGCTAGGCAGCTCCATCATCTGATCCGTGCGCGCTAAAGATGAATGAGAACTCATCGACGAAGGCAGCCATGGCCCCGCCGACGTCAACCGAGCTCGCGTCAATGCAATGGTGACGGAGAAGGCACGCCGCTAACATATTGAAGTTTTGTAAACCCTCTGCGCCCTTGGTCGTTAAGATGTGGTTCCGTCCTGGGCGGCAAACCACTAAACGTCTTTCACTGAAGGAATCGACAATCTAAAGTAGCATGCTTCGCTGATGGCGGGCCAGTGTATGCTAATGGGGAGAGCGTGCGATGAAAGCTTTCGGAATCGGTTGTCTTTGGTTCGGCTCCAAGTGCATCGAGAACGAAGGCGATGTTGAACGCTTCGATCCAGAGGAGCATTTAGCTGCTATCCAAAAATCTCTCGAGGCAATTCCAAATCTAAGTGATCTCAAGATAGATAGACCCGAGAACTTATCGATCGCGGTAAGTTTTGAAGCTGCCGATGATGACGACGAAATATTTCCTGTAATCCCAAATGTACAAATCAAGTTCAAGTTGTATTTGCCGAAGCGTATTCAAGATCAAATCTTTAAGTATAGAGAATCGCTTACTGACTCTGAACATTTTGAAGTATTGATCAAATATGGCTATCGAGCCGCAGTTGCTTTCATCAGCTATAGTGCTTCAGTTCCACCAACGAGCCCGGCCGACTGTGTCGTCGTGGTCCGCAAGTATCTCGAACAACAAGTCAACAAAAACAACAAAACCGTTGATTTTCGAACTCTCGGGCCGAGCCCATTCCATGTCGATTTCCTTTTCGAAGCTGCGCATGATGGTGAGAGCATCGACAGGTTCAGGTTTGTGGATAGCAGCCGCCCAGGAACTGGGTATGGCGACATCACCGTTGAGTACAACCGCGACCGATTTTCATCGATCGATGCCGCATGGGTAGCATTCACAAATGAAATGAATGAGCAGATTGAAAACTACTATGTCGCAGTCCAATGCAGAAATGCTGTGATGTCGTGCACTTACGAAGTTGAGGAGCATTTGAATAGCTTGTTGAAGTTACAAATGGACTCAGGGCTCGTGGCATTCTTAAGCAGGTTTTGGAAAGCTCCGAGTAAGACACGCGACCTGATGATCTCTTTGCTAGAAGCAGAGAGACACAAACTAACCTCAACGCGCTTTCTGGACGAATGCCGACGTGATGGTCTAATCAAAGAAGGCTCACCATTTTCTGCGCATACAGTGAGAAGAATTGCGGAGCAGAATGATCGCTTACCTGTAGGACAGATTGGCGAAGTGGTTCGGCTATTTGAGGAGCGACACCTAAAGAAGCTTGAAGGTGGAGTAGTATTAGTAGCTGGCGTTCTAGGTGGTGCTGTCGGCGCAATAGTTACACTATTTTTGGGCCGTTGATTCACTTAGCGAGCTATTGCGCAATAGCTAGGTGCTAAGTGCCACGCGACAGATCGAAGTCGCTACGCCGCCCTGGCTGGCGCCACACGCCGATAACCCAGCGCCTCGGCGATGTGGATCGCGCGGACATCCGCACTGCCTTCAAGATCGGCCAGTGTCCTGGCGACGCGGAGCACGCGGTGATAGCCGCGCGCGGATAGGCGGAATTTCTCGATGGCTTGGGTGAGCAGGCGGCGGCCTTCGGGATCGGGTGCGGCGAGCTTCTCCAGAAGCTCGCCACCCCGTTCGGATTTCGCGCCCTGCTTGATTTCGCCTTCGCGCTTTGTCGGGCCCGCGCGGGCCGGGGCGACGCGCGTCGCCACTTCCGCGCTGCCTTCCGCCGGTGGCGGCAAGGTGAGATCGGCGGCCGAGACGGCCGGCACGTCGACATGAAGATCAATGCGGTCGAAGATCGGGCCGGAGATTTTCGATTGATAATCCAGCGCGCATTTCGGCGCCTTGCCGCAGCCCAATTGCGGGTCGCCGAGATGCCCGCAGCGGCAGGGATTCATCGCCGCCACCACCTGCACGCGGGCGGGATAGGTGACATGGGCATTGGCGCGCGCGATCGAGACGCGGCCGGTCTCCATCGGCTGGCGCAGGGCTTCGAGGGTCGCGCGCTGGAACTCGGGGAGTTCGTCGAGGAAGAGGACACCGAGATGGGCGAGGCTGATCTCGCCCGGCCGCGCGCGGAGGCCACCGCCTACCAGAGCCGGAAGCGAGGCCGAATGATGCGGATCGCGAAACGGACGCCGCCGCAATAACCGGCCTTCGCTCAGATTCCCGGCCAATGAATGGATCATGGTGACTTCGAGCGCCTCCGCCGGGGCGAGCGGTGGCAACAAACCGGGAAGGCGCTGGGCAAGCATCGACTTCCCCGATCCCGGCGGCCCCACCATCAAGAGGTTATGCCCACCGGCCGCCGCGATTTCGAGCGCGCGCTTGGCGCTCTCCTGCCCCTTGATGTCCTTGAGATCGAGCGTCGATCCTTCATCCACGGCGATCTTGGGCTGGGGTGCCGCCAATACCTGCTGGCCCTTCAAATGATGGATGAGGGCAAGGAGATTGGGCGGCGCCACCACCGCGATCTCGCCCGCCCAGGCCGCCTCGCCGCCCTGCGCCGCCGGACAGATGAGGCCGAGCTCGTGCGACGCCGCATGGAGGGCCGCGGGCAGCACGCCCGCGACCGCGGCCACCGAGCCATCAAGGCCAAGCTCCCCCAGCACGACATAGGCTTCAAGTGCTGCCGCTTCGATCACACCCATGGCGGCGAGCAGCCCCAGCGCGATGGGCAGGTCGAAATGCGATCCTTCCTTGAGGAGATCCGCCGGCGCCAGATTGACCGTGATGCGCTTGGGCGGCAGCGCCAGACCGATCGCGGTCAGGGCGGCCCGCACCCGCTCGCGGCTCTCGCCCACCGCCTTGTCCGGCAGGCCCACCAGCGTAAAGGCCGGCATGCCGCCCGAGACCTGAACCTGCGCATCCACCGACCGCACGTCGACGCCTTCGAATGCAACGGTACGGATGCGTGCGACCATGCCGGGGTTTTCGCCCTGATTTAAAATTGCCGGGGTAAATCGTGAACAATCATGGCGCGCATAATGGCAAGGTCCACAACCGGATGCAAGTCCGCCGGCATCTTCTTAAGCCCTTGAAAACATGCATCTCGTTTTGCGATCCAAGAAATCTGTCCCAAGATTGTCAGGCCCTGCCATGAGCGAGCCTCTGCTTGCGAAGTATGAAGCGCGCATGCTACGCGAGGACGCGCCATGACCTCGGTTGGGCCATTCAGGATCGCGGCCAGCTCCAGCCGGGGGACGTACGCCGCCATGTCTTTACCCAGGATGAGCCAGTCAGCATGAGTCTGCCAGCATGAGTCTGCTCGAGCGCGAGTCACATCTGGAATCTCTCGTCACCTGGGCCTGCGAAGCGGCCAATGGCGAAGGCCGCATCGTCCTCGTGACGGGAGAGGCGGGCATCGGCAAGACGGCGCTGCTGCAGCAATTCGCCAGCGACCAATCCGGCCAGCTTTCCTTGTGCAAGGCGGGGCGCCTGTTCCGCATTCTCTGGGGCGGTTGCGAGGCCCTGTTCACGCCAAACCCGCTGGCACCGCTCTACGACATCGCGCGGCAGATCGGCGGCGCCTTTCCCGCCGCCCTCGATGGTGCCAGCAGGCGCGAGACCATATTTCATCTCACCATCGAGGAATTGGGGCGGAGCAGCCTTCCCACCGTTCTGGTGTTCGAGGATGTGCATTGGGCCGACGAGGCGACGCTGGACCTCATCAAGTTCCTCGGCCGCCGCCTCGCGAGGCTCGGCATCTTGCTGGTCGTCAGCTATCGCGACGACGAGGTGGGTGACAAGCACGCCTTGCGCGCGGTGATCGGCGATTTGCCGAGCGGCCATCTGCGGCGCCTGGAACTTCAGCCGCTCAGCGCCGAAGCCGTCGCCTGGCTTGCGGCTTCCGCCGGCCGTCCGGCCGCGGGACTTCATGAAACTACCGGGGGCAATCCCTTCTTCGTCACCGAGGCGCTGGCGATTTCGGTCCCGCATGTTCCAGCCACCGTGCGCGATGCCGTCATTGCACGGCTCGCCCGGTTATCGGAATCCGCCCGCGCCATTGCCAATCTGGTTTCGCTCGTACCTGGCAAGACTGAGCGCTGGCTGCTCGACAAGGCGGCGGCCAAACTTGGCATCAAAGATGCCGCCAGGATCAGCGACGCCATCCAGGAATGTCTGTCGGCGGGCATGGTGGCCCTTGCCGACGGCTCGCTGGCGTTCCGCCACGAACTCGCGCGCCGCGCGGTCGAAGAACATTTGCCGGTACCGTATCGGCAGGAATTGCATGTGCTCATTCTACAGGCCCTGCTGCGCCGGATCGGCAACGGCGTCTCGACGGCGCGCCTGGTGCATCACGCGGACGGTGCCGGCAACAGCGCGGCCGTCCTGGATTATGCACCGATGGCCGCCGAACGCGCGGCGGCCCTGAGCGCGCATCGCGAGGCGGCGGCGCATTACGAAACCGCCTTGCGTCACGCGCAAAGTTGGGCCGATGCCTGCCGCGCCGATCTGTTCGAGAAGCTGTCCTACGAATTCTACCTCATCGAATATGTGCCGGAAGCCATTGAGGCTCGGCAATCTGCCCTGCACTTGTGGCGCTCGGCTGGCGATCAGCTCAAGATCGGCAACAATCTGCGCTGGCTCTCGCGCCTTTCCTGGTTCAACGGCCTCAAAAGTGATGCCGAACAATTCGCCGCCGAGGCCATCGCCGCGCTTGAGCCGCTGGGCCCCGGCAGGGAACTGGCCTTCGCCTACAGCAATCGTGCGCAGCTTCACATGCTGACCAACGAGCGGCAGCCGACGCTTCACTGGGGACAGAAGGCGATCGATCTGGCGACGCAGCTGAACGATACGGAGATTCTCTCTCACGCATTGAACAATGTCGGCACGGCCCGGGCGACCGCCATGGATCCGGGAGGATATGCGGATCTGGAGCGCAGCCTGAAACTGGCCCTTGACGGCAATCTTCAGGAACATGTCGCCCGTGCCTATACCAATCTCGCGACGACGGCGATCCGTCTGCATGATTTTGATGGCGCCAATCGCTATCTGGCCGAGGGCATCGCCTATTGCGAGGCGCACGAATTGTTTTCCTGGATCCGCTACATGTCCGCCGCGCGCTCGGTCACTTATCTGGGCCAGGGCTTCTGGGACCGCGCCGCCGAGGAGGCGCTGGCGGTCGCCAGGCATCCCTGCGCGGCCCCGATCAGCAAGATCCAGGCGCTCACCATTCTCGGCCTGGTGCGCGCACGGCGCGGTGAATCCGATGCCGACCGGCTTCTGGAGGAAGCTCTGGATCTGGCCGTGCCGACCGGGGAAATGCAGCGCATCGGTCCGGTCGTCTCCGCGCGCGCGGAAGTGGCCTGGTTCAATGGCACGTTATCGGATGTGGCCGGCGATATCCGCGCCGCCTATGAGGTGGCATTGCGGCAATCCGATCCCTGGATGCTGGGCGAACTGGCTTTCTGGCTGTGGCGCAGCGGTGGAACGTATGATCCTGCCGCGCCCATCGCCGAACCCTTCGCGCATCAGATCGCCGGGAGGTGGCAGGAAGCGGCGGCGGCCTGGGAAACGCTCGGCTGCCCTTATCAATCGGCCATGGCGCTGGTCGACAGCGTCGAAGAAGCGGATCTCCGGCGCGCTTTGGCGATCTGCGAGCGCCTTGCCGCCGCTCCCCTCGCGGCAATCCTGCGCCGCAAGCTGCGCGCCGCGGGGATTCGCGGCATCACCCGCGGCACACAGGAACGCCACAAGCAGAATCCTCATGGATTGACGACGCGCGAACTCGGCGTGCTCGCGCATCTCGTCGAGGGGCGCCGCAATGCCGATATCGCCCGCGTCCTGTTCGTCTCCGAAAAGACCGTCGATCATCATGTCTCTTCCATCCTGGGCAAACTCGGCGTTCGCTCGCGCGGCGAAGCAGCCGCTTTTGCCAACCGTCTCGGCCTTGTTCCGGACGGAAGGGGATCTGGCATGGCCGAAGTTCAGCCGGGTACCGGAAAAAATAGGTAATCCTCCCGATGCCGCGTCGGGCTGGTCCTCATAGTTTCGAGGCTCCGGTCACTTTGCAGGTATCTGACATGTCCCCGAATTCGACGCAGCGGCGCCTTTCCGTCGCAAAACCGACCACGCAGCTTGAGATCGTCCGCGCCACGACCGACATCGAGCTTGATCATGCGCGGCACCTCATGCAGGCCTTCGTCGCCTGGCACCGGTCGCATCACGCGGCGGACATCGCGCTCATCAACCGCTATTTCGACGCCGCTGCCTTCGCGCAGGAACTGGCCGGGCTTCCAGGTCATTATGCCCCGCCCCATGGCGCGTTGTTGATCGCCTATCATCGCGGCCAACCGGCGGGCTGTGTCGCCTTGCGCAATCTTGGTTTCGGCATCTGCGAAATGAAGCGCATGTTCGTGGCGGATGGATATCGCGCTCTGGGTATCGGCCGGGCGCTGGCAGAACGCGCCATCGTCGAAGCGACCGCCATCGGCTATCGCGCCATGCGACTCGATACCAGCCGGCAGCAGGCGGAAGCCATCCGGCTCTATGAAGGCCTCGGCTTCCAGACGATCCCACCTTACTACCCCTTGAGCGCGGAGCTTGAGGATTGGCTTCTTTTCTTCGAGCGGGAGCTTTGATCATGGTCGCGCCGGCTCCCGGCAAGTGCCCCGCTTTGCCGGCCGCGGATCTGCGACCGCCCGCATCGCCCAGGCGCCTGGCCAAGCTGATCGCTTGTCTTTTCACGTGGGGCGAACGCCGCCGCCAGCGCCGCCATTTGCTCAGTCTCAGCACCTACATGCTGAAGGATATCGGCCTCACGCGCGCCGATGTGGAATTCGAATGCCGGAAGTACCCGTGGCAGCATTGACCCCTCCCGATCGCGCCCGCCGCGGTCGCCGGAAAAATAGGGAGGATTCCCGATGCCGGCACTTTTCGCGCCGCCTAACCTGGATTCGACCGGATCAGTTCCGGCGAAATCCAAAGATGGAGAAAACCATGCCCCGTTATGTCGTCGAGCGCGAATTCGCTTCCGGCCTCGTCGTGCCGATCAATGAGGAAGGCGCCAAGGCTTGTCTGAAAGTCGTCGATACCAATCTCACCGATGGTGTCACCTGGGTGCATTCTTATGTCAGCACCGACAAGAAGAAGTCCTACTGCATTTATGACGGCCCCAATCCCGAGGCGATCCGCCGAGTGGCCGGCAAAACCAATCTGCCGGTCGACAAGATCTCCGAGGTGCGCGTGCTCGACCCCTATTTCTATCAATAGACTTGCCGATTGCCATGGCGGAGGCTCCTTCCCTGCGAGCTCTCCGCCATTGCCCCCCGCTTGGCTCTTGGAAGAATGCGTGCTCCCGCTGTGATGCAGCTCACAGCGGGGTCTTTCACCCTTTGCGATGATCGCGGATCGCCGCCATGCGGCAATCCACCCAAGGGGTTACGTCCGATGGAGCCAGCATGATCTGCGAAAGCCCGCTCCATCGGCCGGCTTTGCCACGCCCCTTGTACCGGCCGCTTGCGCTGCCGCTGCTCATCTGCTTTGCGCTGGCGGTTTTCGCCATGTTGCCCACCCAGATTTTCCGCCTGCTCCAGGCGGAGGCCTTGCCCTGGCTGCTGGCCGATTACGGTGGCCGCTTGCTGGCGCTGGGCGTTCTGCTGGTCCACCCGGCGGGGCGCTGGGTTCTTTCGCAACCTTGTGGCTTGAAGGTGGGAAAGAGCGAAGCCCTGATCTGGATCCTCGCCATCGTGGTGCTGCTCCGCCTCAGCGGTATTGATGCGTGGTTGGCGGCTCTTCTGCCGCAAACCCGGCTCGGCGCTTATCCGGCCCCGCAAGGTGCCCTCTATTTCTTCGATCTCGGAATCGGGCTTGCGCTGGTGGCGCTGCATGAGGAAGTGGTGTTCCGCCAGATGGCCAGTCAGGCGCTCTCCCGGTTTCTCGCCAGCGATCTCGCGGTGACGCTGGCCAGTGCCGTCATCTTCGCGCTCTATCACTGGTGGACCGGCATCGGCAACATGCTGGCGGCTCTCCTTTTCGGGCTTGTCGCCATGCCCTGCTATCGCCGCTGCGGCTCGCTCTGGCCGGTCGGGATCGCCCATTACATTCTGGATCTTTGGGCCTTCGCGTGAGGATCACGCGGTGTCGATGCCGAATTCACTGACCGGCATTTCGACATGCAGTTCCTGGAAGTTTTGCCAGAAATCTTCGCCGTCATTCTTGGTGAGAATCGCACCGAGAATGCCGGTGGCCTTTCCGCCATCCTCCGAGATCGGCAGATTAAGGCGCGCATAGGCCATGAACTTGCGGTCATAGGAGGTCATGCGGTCGTGGCTATAGGCGACGATCCTGCGCGCCGCGATGGCATGGGTCTGGCGCGAGGTCTCGTCGAAATCGGCATAGGCCTTGGGATCGACATGCCTTGCCCTGATCTCGCGCCGTGTGAGGCCGCGCGGTTCGAAGCCAAAGGCGGCACAGATGTTGCTCCCCGCCAGGCGGTAGCGCAGATCGTCCGGTGTCGCCCCGGCATCGAGGAGATAGATATTGGGCAGCAATGCGCGGAGCGACGTGGCGTCAATGTCGCCGCGTCGCGGCAGGGCACCGTCGATGGACAGCGAACGCCAATAGAGGAACAATTCGCCAAGGCGCGGATGCCGGATGAAATCTGGCACGTCAATGCTCATGAAGCGGCCGGCTCCTGCACGTGTGGTGGTCCCGGCAGGATCACCAGCGCCGTTTCGTCACCGGAGAGGACGCGCCATTCCCCTTCCGGCAGATCCCCCAAGGTGAGATTCCCCACTTTCGACCGGTGCAGCTTTTCGACGTGATTGCCGGCGGCGGCGAACATGCGGCGCACCTGGTGATACCGCCCTTCATGCAAAGTGAGGCGCGCATGGGTGGGATCGATGATCTCAAGCTCGGCCGGCAGCAGCGGCTTGGTGTCGGATTCGAGGATCACCGTGCCGCTGGCAAAGAGCGAAACCTCGCTGCCGTCGAGCGGCCGGGCCAGCGTCACTTCGTAAACTTTCGGGACATTGGACCTGGGCGAAATCACGCGGTGGAGATAGGCACCGTCGGCGGTGAAGAGCAGCAGGCCCGAGGTGTCGCGGTCGAGCCGGCCGATCGGCGAGATCGGCGGCTTCCTGAGGCGCCAGCGTGTGGGAAGAATGTCGTAGACGATGCGGCCCGGATCCTTGGTCGAGCAGGTGAAGCCCACAGGCTTGTGCAGCATGATGACGGCGCTGGCGTCCGGGTCGAGCGGTTTGCCGTCGAGGCGGATCGCGTCATGGGCGATCTCGGTATCCTCATCGATCTCGTTGCCGGCCGCATCGGTGACGCGGCCGTTGCGGATGAGGGCCGCCATCTCCTTGCGGCTGCCATAGCCAAGATTGGCAAGGTGCTTGATCAGCTTCATGATGCCTTTACCGCTTCGATCACTTTGTAACCATCCGCGCTGGCCAGGACGCGGTGCGCTGCAAAGAGTTCCCTGAGGCCGCGTTCATAAGGAAGATGCTGGTTGGCGACCAGCAGGAATCTGCCGCCGGGTTTGAGATGCTTCGCCGCCGTCGAGATGAAGGCCTGTCCGAGATCGGTGCGCTCAGCGCGCAGCACATGAAAGGGCGGGTTGGTGACGATGAAATCGTAATCCCGGCGCAGGCCCGTGGCGACGTCATGCCAGAAGAATTCAAGAGGCCGGCCCTGGGCCAGAGGCTGCAGATTGCGTTCGGCCAGTCGCAGAGCCTCGCGCTCGGCCTCATAGAGATCGAGTGCGCTGACCTTGGCGCAACGCGCGAGAATCTCGGCGGCGAGATAGCCATAGCCGGCACCGAGATCGGCGCCGTGCCCGGCGAGGTCCGCCGGGAGGTGCTGGGCCAGGAGCGCCGAGCCCGCATCGATCCGATCCCAGGCGAAGAGGCCGGGCCGGCTCAAAAAGCGGCTATCGGCAATCCGGCGCGGCTCGGTCAAGGCGCGCCATTCGAGAAGGCGCGGCCGGTCGATATGCGCGGGGTCGATGCGTGCCCAGAACACCCGGCATTTGTTCTTCGATCTGGATTCCACCGTGCCTGCCAGTCCGGCCAGATCCTCCTCGACCGAACGCGCGCCCTCATTATTGGGAAGGGCTGCCACCACCAAACCGCCGGGGGCGGTATGTGCGATAGCTTCGGCCAGCAAACCCCGCGCCTCGTCGCGCTGGCGCGGCGGCAGAAGGAGGGTGAGGGGAAAGGGACCGGCCGGGATTTCCGCCCCGTGATCCACCCGTAATTTCGCGATGGAGAGCGCCTGGGCGAAGGGCAGATAGCTCTGCCGGCACAGCAAGCGTTCGCGGGGTGCCGCCATGAGGGCCGCCCCGGCCCGCGCCCGCAGGAAAAGAATCTGACCCGCCTCCGGCCAGGCGAGCGTTCCGTCGGCGAAAGGCAGCAGCAGGGTGTCGAGGGCGGGATCGAGCATGGCGCGCGTGATGTAGCCTATCCGCCGCCTTTTGTCCCATCGCCTTTTACCGTTGCCTAGCGTTGGATTGTGGCCATGCGGTGGGTTGGTTTGGCGCCTGTCGCCATTCCCGGTGCAGAAGAAGGTGCCGAGGATACCTCTCGCGTTTCCAGGGTGTCGTTGAGGAGCTGCAGCATGAAGCCCTGGTCGTTGCGCGCCATGAGGCGGCCCAGGCCGAACATCACAACAATGATGGCCGGAAGGATGAGAGCGGACAAAAGACGCTCGCTCGGGTCCACCAGCGGTGTGCCGTTTACGCGGAATTCCATATCCGTCAGCAATGCGGCCAAAGGCCCGCCGAGGATCGCGAGTATGAGCACAAGCATCAGGATCTTCGTTGCTAGGCCGAGTCGAAAGCGGCAGATGATCCTAGTGCCTGTGTCCTCCGGCACGAAGACGGCGGCAAGGTGTGTCTGGAAGCTGTTTTGGTAGAAGATCCGCTTGCGCCAGTAAAACTCCCGCTCGTTGACAGATCCGATCATTGGTTTCCGGCTAAAGATGGCGAGCGAAGCCAGGAATCCTTCGCCAGTGATTGCCTTCAGCCGCGCGATGCAGGTCGCCGTGTCGAGCGGCGTCACCAACCGCACCGTCGAGCCGAACAGAAATTTCCGGACCGAGCCCGTCATTCAAGTCTTCCCCGTGTCAAATCCCGCCGGATCATACAACCCTGGGCAGCACTATGCCGGCACCCCACAAGCCTGCCAACCATGCTTGTCAGCTTCGCCGGACGCTGCTAATCTTTTCCCATGAGCAAGCACCAATTCACCGCCGCGCCTATCATGGGCCGATTTTGGTACCGCTGGTATATTCCAGCGGCCTGAGGATTTTGTTGCTTCCTCGCTTCGTCAAAAAGACGGCCGCCCCTTCCAACTGGCGGCCTTTGTTTTTTCTGACGCTCTGAAAACAGCAAAAGTCGATTAGTTAGCGGGGCGGTCTCATCCAACCAGGAGAGACCCAGATGACCAGTTTCGATTTCGACGTGATCGGCGATACGCCCCGGAAGCCGCTGCCCAACGTGCAAAAGCCACCGGCGGAAAAGGCGTCCGGCGAGAAACCCGCCCAATCGCTGGCCGAAACGCCGACGGTGCCCGAAAAGGAACACCACCGCGCCGCCTAGAGCGCTTCGCCCTTGAGATAGGTGCCTGGTGTCACGCCCATGGTCTTCCGGAACATGGAGATGAAAGTGCTGGGATTGGCAAAGCCCAGTTCCAGCGCGACGTTCTTCACCGCGCGGCCATTGGCGAGCAGGGCAAGGCTCCTGAGCACGCGCATCTGCTCGCGCCAGCGATGGAAGGTCATGCCGGTCTCGGCCATGAACAAGCGTTCGACCGTGCGGTCGCTGGCTCCCACCACTTTCGCCCATTCCTTGAGGCTGCGTCGATCGGCGGGGTCGCCAGTGAGGGCGGTGCAGATCGGCCGCAGGCGCCGGTCGCCGGGAAAGGGAAGATGCAGGTCGCTGGCCGGCTGCGCCAAGATTTGATCCAGGAGCACTTCGACGACGTGTGCCATTGGCGTGCCCGGCGCATAAAGATGCGGGTCCGGTGCCCGATCGGTGACGAGGGCGGCGAGAATGAGTTCGCGCAGCAGCCGTGTCACCGCCAAGGCAAAGGGGCGATTCGGCAGATTGGCGCGGGTATCCTGCGCCACATAGACGGTGCGCATCTGCGCCGCCTGGTTGATCAGGATCTCGTGCTCGATCCCGCCTGGCACCCAGATGCCGCGATTGGGGGGTGCTACCCATTGGCCCTGCTCGGTCTCGACCGTCATCACGCCGGAGATGCAATAGATCAGCTGCGCCTTGCGGTGGCTGTGGCGTTCGATCTGCCAATCGGTGGGATAATTGATCGGCACCACCAGGGCCGGCACGGGCACGGCATCGACGTCGAACCATTGCGCCTCGATCGCCGCGCGCACGGATTCGGGAAACTTGCTGGGATCGAACACATCCATCGGCATCGATCAGTCTTTTGCCTGCCTTCGTTTGGCGCCCGAACCGGACCTTGAATGCCAGAACTGGAATAAGTGTGCCGGTTGCCACGCGGCGATGCAACGCTGCGACATCCTGGGTGGGTCATTTTACACCCTCAGGTTGTGTCACAACCGTATAATTCTATCTATAATCAAGTTTATCCCGCATAAGTGGTAGTCGGCGAGGATGACGACGGTGACGGTAACGGCTCCGGCCTTCGTTTTCCAATTTCGCACCGGCCGATCTGACCCTTTCCCATTACGGATTGTCGCAATTGCACGATTGTGCAGTCTCGGCTGCCACGGACCCCTATGCGACATTGATGGGATCGGGCGGCCCCGCCGGCCGCGCCAGCGAGCAGGAGAATTTCTGTGTGGTCGACTGCCGAGCCCCCGGCACTTCCCCCTGTCAAAGCCATGGACGCCGATAATCCGGCAGATCTTGCGCGGCGTCGCCAGGGTATCTGGCTGGTCCTCGGCGCTGCCCTGGCCTGGAGCACGGCGGGCTTCTTCACCCGCGTGGTCGAGGCCGATCTCTGGACCATGCTGGTCTGGCGGGGTGGCCTTGGTGCCGTGGTGCTGTTTCTGTTTCTGCGCCTGCGCGACGGACGGCAATGGCTGGGCTGGTGGCGCGCTGGCGGAATCCCCTTATGGGTGGCTGCCTGGCTGGCAGCCCTCGCCATGGTCGCGTTCATCGCCGCCCTCTCGGAGACCACGGTCGCCAAGGTCTCGCTGATCTATGCCGCGGTTCCCTTCGCCGCGGCGATGCTCGCCTATCTCCTCATCGGCGAGACGCCGGGCCGTGCCGCCCTCGTCGCCAGCGCGGTGGCCGCACTCGGCATCGTCATCATGGTGGGGCCGGCCCTGGCGGTTGGTGGCGGCGCCTGGACCGGGGATGCATTGGCGCTGCTGATGACCTTGCTGATGGCCCTGCTCACGGTCCACATGCGGCGCTATCCGGATCTTCCCATGACCGCCGTCGCGGCAATCTCGTGTCTGATGAGCGCCCTCATCGCTTTGCCCTTCGCCGATCCCTTGAGCGTGCGGCCGGGCGACATTCCCTGGCTCATGCTGTTCGGTCCGATCACCACGGGGATCGGTTTCGTCCTTTATGCCCAGGGGGCGCAACGCCTGCTGGCGGCCGAGGCCGCCTTGCTGGGGGCGCTGGAGACGCCTTTGGGGCCCCTCTGGGTTTGGCTGCTCTTTGCCGAGATGCCGGACCAAGCCACACTTCTGGGCGGCGGCCTCATCTTCGTGACACTCATGATTTACATCTGGCGCGATCATAAAATGTCCGTTGTATGACTGAGCAACAAGCGCCGCCCATTGAGGGCTTCTTCCTCAAATTCGGCGACCTCGTCGCACCTGCGTGCGTGCTGTCAGATTCCGGTTAGTGAATGGCCGAAAATGAACATCGCCTCTGCTTCAGTTCCGCGGGAGCCCATACCATGCTGTATGCGCCGCGCATGATCCCTTGCGCGCAGGCTTTAGGGGCACCAATGCGTTCGACGATGAAGAACAGCAAATCCGGCAGCAGCAAGAATCTGGTCTCGGCCCATAGCCGGGCCGGCCGTCGCGGGCCGCAGCGGCCGGATCCGCTGATGGCCCTGCGCATGCTGGCGCAGACCTATGAACAGATCGGCGATCGCCTGCTCGACCGGATGCATGATTGCGCCGGCAACCCTCACCTGACCCGCTCCTTGAGCCAACATCTCGATTGGCTGGGGTCCCGCGCGCAGGTGATCAACAGCTTCATCGCGGCTGGTGACGGTGCGCTCACCTATCTGTGCGCTGCCACGGAGGCGCCGGAACGGCTTACCTCGCTGGTGCAGCTGACGGCGCATAACGCGGCCGCGGACCGCCTGCCGGTCGCCTTGTTTCTGATGGAAAAGATCGACGAGGAACTGAGGCTCGCGTGAGGCGAGCCTGATCTTCAATCGAGATCGACGATCACGGCGACATGGTCGCTGGGCTGTGTCCAGCCGCGCATGTCCTTGAGGATATTGGCATGGCGCACGCGCTTGGAGAGGGCGGGCGTCACCCAGACATGATCCAGGCGCCGGCCGCGATCATTCTTGGTCCAATCCGGCGAGCGATAGCTCCACCAGGAAAAGAGCTTGGTCGGCGCCGGTGTCACCTGGCGCACGGCATCGACCCATTTGCCGGCCGCTTGTATGGCATTCAGCTTCGCCACCTCGATCGGCGTGTGGCTCACCACCGACAGCAATTGCTTGTGCGACCACACATCGTCCTCAAGCGGCGCGATGTTGAGGTCGCCCACCATGATTGCCTTGCCCTTGGTGGAATTGCCCGCCTTGGCGCCGCCGGCGAAATATTGCTGCATCTCATCCAGGAATTGCAGTTTGTGGGCGAATTTGACGTTGGCCTTGGGGTCGGGGATGTCGCCGCCCGCCGGCACATAGAAATTATGTAGCTCGACATCGCCACCGAGAACGACGCGCGCATGGCGGCAATCGCCCTTGGCGCACCAATCCAGCGGATCCAGCATCTTGAAGGGCAGCTTGGAAAGAATGGCGACGCCGTTATAGCCCTTCATGCCGTGGAAGCGCACATGCGGATAGCCCATGGCGTGAAGGTCGCTGAGCGGAAACAATCCGTCTTCGACCTTGATCTCCTGCAGGCAGATGACGTCGGGTCCTTCCTGCTGCGCCAGGCGGCGCAAATGGTCGAGACGCAGACGCAGGGAGTTGATGTTCCAGGTGGCCACGCGCATGTCGGGATGCTTCCGGCAGGAATGAAGATGCCGATTCATTGACACGCCGAATCGCCGAACGTCCAGCGCCGCGGCGGCAACAATCATGATGTGAGAAATCGCTGAAAAAGCGAACGCCCGGCCAGGGGAGGACCGGGCGTTCTCACTCCTTTTCGGAGTCCGGTTACGGTGGGGGAGACCGCTTCCGGTGCGACTGCCGCCGTTGCAGCAGCAGCCATTCGCATATTACCTAGATGAGGCTATTACACCCGAATTCAAGGGTTGCGATTCCAAAAGAATGCAATTCAGAATGTAGCGCGCTGCATGGCTGCGAAGTGTTTGGAATCGCCGCGTGAATCAGCGTGTCACAATAAAATGATCAGGTTTCGCCGCTGTATACATCTCTAACCAGCGGTGTTTGGTCCCATCGCGCTGGGACTTTCCTCGCGCGACGACGCGCCCTGCGTCACGCCGCCCCCCTTGCGTCACGCAGCTTGGCCGGCGCGCGCGGTACTGCCCTTGCGGGCGCGGCGCGATGCCGCATGCGCCTGCGCCGCGGCGCCGAAGGCCGCGAACAGTTTCATCGAATCCGCATTGTCGACGCAGCGATATTCCGGATGCCATTGCACGCCCAGTGCGAAGCTCGATCCCTTCACGCGCACCGCTTCGATGACGCCGTCGGGCGCGCGGCCTTCGACGACGAGTTGATCGGCCGGCCGGTTGATCCCCTGCCAATGCACCGAGTTGATGGTGATCCGCTCGGCGCCGAAAATCTCGGCGAAGCGGCTGCCCTGCTCGAGGATGAGATCGTGGGCGGGCTTGTAGATCTCGTCATAGGTACCGCCGCCGCGGTGATCCATCTTGCCCGGCTGTTCGTGGATGCGGGTGTGAAGCGTGCCGCCCAATGCCACGTTCAATTCCTGGAAGCCGCGGCAGATGGCGAGCAGAGGAATATCGCGCGCCAATGCCGCGCGAATGAGCGGCAGGGTGACGGCATCCCGGCCGGGATCCTGCGGGCTGTCGTCGCGATCGGGATCGCCGTTGTAATGCTGGACCGCAATATTGCTGGGGCTCCCGGTCAGCAACAATCCATCGACATGATCCAGCAGCGCCTCCAAGGGCAGGACCGGGCCCAAGGCCGGGAAGGACAGGGGATAGGCGCCCGAACCATCGATCAGCGCGGTCAGGTATTTCTCGCCCACCGTATGATAGTTCTGGCCGTCGATATGCTTCACGCACATCGGCACAGCGATGACCGGGGCATCGGGTGCCAGGGTGTCGGTCTTCAGGATTGCGGGCGGCGGCGTGATCATGATCCGGTTCCGGTGTGGCGGTTGGGCTGCCTGGAATCTAGCCACGGCACCCCGTTGGGACAAGCCGCGCCCGGCGCAGGGCGGCTCCGCTTCCGCCGCCGGGTCAGCCCCCCACCCCAGCCCTCCCCCCACCCCAGCCCTCCCCCCGCAAGCGGGGAGAGGGAGGTGGAGCGAGGTGTTAGTGCGAACTAGCTGGAGAAGCCCTCTCCCTTTAGGGGGGGGTTGGGTGGGGGTGCTTCCAAAAGGTGGGCCCCAAAAGCAAAAGGCCCGCTTGAAGCGGGCCTTTCACGAAATTTCCAAACCGATCAAAGATCAGGCAGCGGCCTTGGCGGCGGCCTTTTCGATGCGGCGCTTCAGGCGCTTCGCGGCGTCGGTCAGGTTCTTGTCCGCAGTCTTGGCGAGATAGGCGTCGAGACCGCCATTATGCTCGATCGAGCGGATGGCATGGGTCGTCAGCTTCAGGCGGATCTGCTGGCCCAAAGTGTCCGAGAGCAGCTTGGTTTCCTGCAAATTGGGCAGAAAGCGCCGCCGCGTCTTGTTGTTCGCGTGGCTGACATTGTTGCCGCTCAGCACGCCCTTGCCGGTGATATCGCAGCGCCGTGACATGACGGAAATCCTTCTAGATCAGATGCTTAACTAAAAACAAAGGGGCCGGAAACAGGGCTTCCGGCCAGCTCGGGCGGGTTTTACGGGCTAAGCCTCTTGTCGTCAAGGCGATTCCCGCGGGGTTTACCTCTCAAAATCAGGCGGAACGGCGGGTATTCTCCCCCTGGCCACCACCTCCTTGGCCTGCCGTGGCGATGAGCCGCGACAGGAAATCCTCGACCACGCTCTTGAGGCTGCCGGCCTGGCCGTTGACCGAGCCTGCCACTTCATGAACGCGGTCAGAGCGTTCGCCCGTGGTTTCGGCCGCCGATTTCACCTCGGTGATGACGCTGGCCACTTCGCGGGTCTTGCTGGTCGCTTCGGTGACGTTGCGGGCGATTTCCTGGGTGGCGGCGGATTGCTGGGTCACCGCGGCGAAGATGGCCGAGGTCGATTGATTCATGCCGTCGATGATGGCGGCGATCTCGGAAATGGCGGTGGCGGCGGATTGCGCCGCGTCCTGCACCCCGGCGATCTGGGCCTCGATCTCGGCCGTGGCGCTGGTGGTCTGGCTGGCGAGGTTCTTGACCTCGGTCGCCACCACGGCAAAGCCCTTGCCGGCATCGCCCGCCCGCGCCGCCTCGATGGTCGCATTGAGGGCGAGGAGATTGGTCTTCCCGGCGATGTCGCGGATGAGCCCCAGTACGCCGGCGACCTTGCCGGCGACCTGGGTCAAGCCCTCGACGATGCGGCTGATCTCGCTGGCACGTCCCACCGCGGTCTCGGCGGTCTGGGTGGCGGTTTCCGCCTGGCGCCCGATTTCGCTGATCGAGGCCGACATCTCGGTCACTGCGCTGGCGATGGATTGCGCATTGCCGGCGGCGATCTCGGCCAGCCGCGAAACGGTTTCCGATTGCTTGCCCGAAGTCTCCGCTGCGTGGCGCATGACGGTCGAAGCCTGTTCCAGGTCACCCGCACTTCCCATCATGGTGCCGACCGCCGCCACGAAGGCGCGGTCGAAATCGGCACAGAGCGATTGCACCTCGCGCAATTGCGCCTCGCGGCGCTCCGCTTCACCCCGTGCTGCGGCTTCCAGCTCCAGGCGCCGCACGATCCCCTGTCGGAAGGTCTCTACCGTCCGCGCCATGCGGCCGAGTTCGTCACCGCGCGCGACCAGCGAAATGCTGAGATCGGTGCGGTCCTGCGCGATTTCTTCCATGGTCGCGGCGAGATCGTTCACCGGCCGCGTCACATTGCGGCGGATGAAATAGATCGTGCCGAAAATGGCGAGGGCGAAGAGAGCGAAGGTGGCTGCGAAAACGATGATCCGGTTAAGGACAAAGGCGTCGACGCGTGCATCCAGCAATTCGTCGAGCGCCGCGTCATTAGCATCACCAAACGCTAAAATGGCATCCCGCGCAGCCTGTTCGGCAACGGAAATCGCGGCGACGTCAAGCTTGTCCGTTCCGCCAGCCAAGTCGCTTGTTTTATAGGAATTGGTGAAGGCTAAAAGGGCATTGCCCATCGCCTCATAGCTCTTACCGAGGCGGTCGGGCAGAATGTCGACGCGGCCAAACTCGTTGACCTTGCTGCCATCATAAGCGGAACTCATCGAACCTGCGGTACCATCCACCACCGTTTGAAAGCCTCCATCCAGCTTCAGGAATTCGGCGACATCGTTGATAGTGTAGGCGCCGTTCGTCGCCTCTTGATGTTCGCGCGCATAGTTCGCGACCAAAGTCACACGATCCATCAGGTCGGGAACCTTCAGCAGCACCAGATCCATCACATAGTAGCTGTCGAGATCCGGATCGAGGATCAGGTTGGATTTGTCACCCACACGCGTGATGAGATTGCGAAGAGCAGAAGCAGCCTCAGGGATGCTTCCCGAGGTGATTGCCGTCTGCGCGGTTTGCGCGAGTTCTGCGGACAACATCTCATATCCGAAATCGGTTTCCGCTTTGCCAATTGCGGCCGAGATTGCGGCTTTGTCCTCTCCAGCCAGGAGATCGGCATGGGCCTGACGCAGGATGGCGAGATAGGAGTTACCCTGGGCTTCCTTGGTGCCGAAATCGATTGCTTTTTGTTGCGTGAGGTAGAGGACCGTAATCGTGAAGCCGACCGGCAGCACAAACAGGGCGATGGCGAGCGCCAGCTTTGCCGCAATCCCGAACGACCGTTTCATCTTTTCCATCCCAAGCTTTTGCGCCGGCAGAATTACCACTGCATCGCTGGCAAATCGCCGCGCCTTAACGCCGCTGATTGATCGTATAATAGGCAGAAAGCTAGGTGATCGGTCTTAAAGAACCGTGAATAAGGTGGGATTTTCGGCGAATCGTCGGTATTTGATCCTACCCGCCCAGGAAAGCGGCGAGGACCTGTCGGGCAGCCGTGGCCGGCGCCATCTTGCCGGCGGCAACCTTGGCTTCAAGGTCGATAAGGCGCTCCGCGACGATTGGGTGGGATTTCAGCGTTTCCAATAGGTTATCGGAAAGCTCGTGCCACAGCCAGGATTTGGCCTGGATGCGGCGGCGGGCGGGGAGCTCGCCGCTGCCGCCCAAGGCCGCAGCAAAGGCTTCCGTCCGCTCCCAGATTGCCTCGATGCCGATATTCTTGAGCGCAGAACAGCGCAAGACCTCCGGTCGCCAGGCTTTATGGAGCGGTTGCATCAGGCGGAGCGCATTGGCGACATCGGCGGCACTTCGTTCGGCTGCGGGGGCGAGGTCGCCATCGGCCTTGTTGACCACGATGATGTCCGCCAGTTCCATGATCCCGCGCTTGATGCCCTGAAGATCGTCACCGCCGCCGGGAAGAAGGAGCAGGAGAAAGAGGTCCACCATCTCGGCGACCGCCGTCTCTGACTGGCCGACACCGACCGTCTCCACCAGGATAAGGTCGAAGCCCGCCGCCTCGCACAGGAGGAGCGCTTCGCGGGTCCGTCTTGCGACGCCGCCCAAAGTGAGGCCGGCGGGCGAGGGGCGGATGAAGGCCTCTTCCATCCGCGACAGTTCTTCCATGCGCGTCTTGTCGCCGAGGATCGAGCCACCGGAAAGACGCGAGGTGGGATCGACCGCGAGAACCGCGAGGCGTTTGCCGGCGCTGATCGCATGCCGGCCAAAGGCCTCGATGAAGGTCGATTTGCCGACGCCGGGTGGGCCGGAAATGCCAATACGCAAGCTCCGCCCGGTCCGGGGCAGCACCGCTTCCAGCAACGCTTCCGCTTCGCGGCGGTGATCGGCGCGGGTGGATTCGATGAGCGTGATGGCGCGCGCGAGGGCCCGCCGATCGCCGGCCAGGATCTGCGCCGCCATGCCGTCGGGTGCGCTGCTCATGCGGGAACCTCAACCGCCGCCACGCCGGCCCATTCCCGGCGCGCCGCTTCCTGCTGGCGCCGCCACATGGCGGCATAGGCGCCATCGAGACCCAGCAACATCTCGTGCCGGCCGCGTTCGACGATGCGCCCGGCATCCAGCACGATGATCTCGTCGGCATCGATGATGGTGGAAAGCCGGTGCGCGATCACCAATGTCGTGTGGTCGCGCGCCACTTCGGCGAGGTTGTCCTGGATCTCGCGCTCGGTATGGGAATCCAGGGCCGAGGTCGCCTCGTCGAAAAGCAGGATCGGCGGATCCTTGAGGATGGTGCGGGCGATGGCCACACGCTGCTTCTCGCCGCCCGAGAGCTTGAGGCCGCGCTCGCCGACCTTGGTCTCATAGCCGTCCGGCAAGGCCCGCACGAAATCGTGGATATGGGCAAGACGTGCGGCTTCCTCGATCTCGTCCTTGCCGGCCCCGGGCCGGCCATAGGCGATATTGTAGGCGATGGTGTCGTTGAACAGCACCGTGTCCTGCGGCACGATGCCGATGGCCGCGCGCAATGACGTCTGTTGCACGTCGCGGATATCCTGGCCGTCGATCAGGATGCGGCCCGCATTGACGTCATAGAAGCGGAACAGCAGCCGCGAGATGGTGGATTTCCCGGCGCCCGATGGGCCCACGATGGCGAGCTTGGCGCCCGCCGGCACGGTAAAGCTGATGCCTTTCAAGATCGGCCGCCGGGGATCGTAGCCGAACTCGACATTCTCGAACGTGATCTCGCCCGACGTCACGGTGAGTGCCGCGGCATCCGGCTTGTCGGCGATCTCGATATCGACCTTGAGCAATGCGAACATCGCTTCCATGTCGATCAATGATTGCCGGATCTCGCGATAGACGAAGCCGAGGAAGTTCAAGGGCAGATAGAGCTGGATGAGATAGGCATTCACCAGCACGAAATCGCCGACCGTCATGTGACCCTGGGCTGCGCCCCGTGCTGCCATCCCCATCATGGCGACAAGGCCGATCGCGATGATGAAGGCCTGGCCGACATTGAGGGTGGCGAGCGAGGTGCGGCTCTTCACCGCCGCGCGTTCATAGGCCTGCAGCGCCACGTCATAGCGCCGCGCTTCGTGTTCCTCATTGCCGAAATATTTCACCGTCTCGTAATTCAAAAGCGAATCCACCGCCTTGGTATTGGCGGCCTGATCGCTCTCATTCATGTCGCGGCGGAACTGGATGCGCCATTCGGTGATGGAAAGCGAATACCAGATATAGATGACAATGGTGCCGAACGTGACAGCGGCATAGGTCCAGTCATAAAGCGACCACAGAATGATGCAGACCATGCCGATTTCGATCAGCGTCGGCAGCACGTTGAAGAGGATGAAGAACAGCAGGAACTCGATCCCCTTGGCGCCGCGCTCGATGGCGCGGTTGAGGCCGCCGGTCTGGCGTTCCAGATGAAACTTCAGCGAGAGCGCGTGAAGATGCCGGAAGGTGCTGAGTGCCACGGCGCGGATCGAGCGTTGCGCCACCTTGGCGAAGATGCCATCGCGGAATTCCGAGAAGGCCTGGGACATGACGCGCGCCAGGCCATAGGCGATGAGCAATCCCAGCGAGATGCCGGCGATGCTGACCGCCGCCGTCCCCGCCGTGCCGGCCATCGCACCCAGATCGTCAACCATCTGCTTGAACAGGATCGGCACATAGACATTGGCAACCTTGGCGATGATGAGACACGCCACCGACAGGATGACGCGCATCCGAAGATCCCATTGCCCCTTGGGCCACAGATAGGGCAGCAGGATGCGCAAGGCCTGGAGCTGCGGATGGCGTGGCGGATTGGCCGCGGAAGAGATTGGCTGCTGGGCCATGAGGCTGGCTTTCTAAGGAGACTTGGAAACCAGCATTAATGGATCAGGCAGGTGAGGGCAATCGCCGGCCAACACACATGTTTATTGGGGCCTTTGGATCAGTGCCGGGCGATGCCGGCGCGGTAGGTGCGGGGGCTGATGCCTGCCCAGCGGGTGAAGGCGCGGCTGAAGGCGGAAAGTTCGGAATAGCCCAGCAACAAGGCGATCTCGCTCAAGGGTAAATGCAATTGCGCGAGATAATAGCGCGCCAGGTCGAAGCGCGTCACCTCGACCGCCTCGCGGAAGCCGAGGCCTTCGGCGGCGAGTGCACGCTGAATCGCATTGGGGGCGAGGCGCAAAGCGGCGGCGATCTCGTCCAAGGTGGGCGCGCCTTCCGGCAGGCGCTGCCGCACGGCGCCGCGCACCCGATCGGCCAGGGATTGGGTGCGGTCGTGAGAGCCCAGGGATTCAAGGCAGGTCCGCATCATGGCCAGCAATTTCGGATCACGCCCCGGCATCGGCCGGTCGAGAAGGTCAGAGGCGAAAACCAGGGCATTGGTGGTGCTGCCGAAAAAGACCGGCGCCCCGAAGGCCATTTCGTGCTGGCGCCAGCCTTCCGGCCGCGGATGCTCGAAATGCACCTCGATCGGCGACCAATGCCGGCCGCAGCATTCGCGGATCACATTGGTGAACTGGCCCAGGGATAATTCCGCGTCCTGGCGCCGCGCCACGATGGCCGGGGTGCGGATCTGGTATTCCAGGCGCACGCGTTGTGCGCCATCCGGGCGCAATCGCATGGCGGAAGAGCTCTGCTGGTAGCGAAACAGATCGACGAAATTCCCCAGTGCCGAACCGAGATTGGGCGAGGAGAGGGCCGCATAGCCCCACATGCCGAGATCGCGCGGCTGGAATTGCTGGCCGAACCACAGGCCGAAATTGTCGTTGCCGGTGCGCTTGGCGGATTCCTCGAAGAGCGCGCAGAAGGTATCGAGATGGAGTTGCAGGGTGGGTGCCGCCGTCATTTCCGGCGCCACGCCGCAATTTCCGAATACGGCATCGATGTCGCCGCCCTGGGCGGTGATGAAATCCACCAGGCCGGAGGCTGCCGCCGCCAGCACGACCGGCGCCGCCCCGTTTCTGTCGGCAACAAATGCTTCCGGTCCGCGCTGGTTCATGCCGACAACGTCCTTGAACGTGGCAATTCGATGCTGCAGAAGAGCCGAATGATGGCATGGTGCCTCTTATGCTGCAAGGCAACATAAGCCAATCTGTCAAACGCTCTCGGCTTTCGGTCAAGTCAGGGTTGGTGGCGCGGGCCTAAAGTCCGGAGAAACATAGCCGCCGCCGCCAAGTGGCCGCGGGGAGATCATCAGATGTCGGAATCAACGCGACCGGAGATCAAGCCTGCCAGTGCCGGCCCCGGGGCCAATCGCTGGCGCCGCTTCGCCGATTGGGATGAGCGGCCCCTGCGGCTGGATAAATTCGCGGTTGAGGATCCCGAGAACGGTTTCGCCGCCTTCAAGGGTGCCAAGGATCCCAAACCCGGCCTCGTGATCGAGAACGGACGCATCGCCAGCATGGACGGGATCGCTGTTGCCGATTTCGACATGATCGATCATTTCATCGCCACCCATCACCTCGATCTCGATCTGGCGCCGGAGGCGATGGCGATCCCCTCAGGGAAGATCGCGCATATGCTGGTCGACGTCTCCGTGCCGCGCACCGAGCTTGCGCGCCTTGCCCACGGCCTCACCCCGGCCAAGCTCGCCGAAGTGGTGGCGCAACTCTCTTCGATCGAACTGGCCTTCGCCTTTTCGAAGATGCGGACCCGGAAGACGCCGGGCAATCAGGGTCACGTGACGAACGCCAAGGACGATCCCCTGCAATTGGCGGCCGACGCCGCGACGGCGGTTGCTTTCGGCTTCGACGAAATCGAGACCACCATGCGCGTCGCCCGCAATGCCTGGTCCAATGCGCTGGCCTGCGCAGTGGGGGCGGCAATCGGGCGCTGGGGCACGCTCTTCCAATGTTCCAGCGAAGAGGCCGAGGAATTGCAGATCGGTATGGCGGGCTTCACCTCCTATGCCGAAACCGTCTCGGTCTACGGCACCGAGAGAGCCTTCACCGATGGCGACGATACGCCCTGGTCCAAGGCCTTCCTCGCCGCCGCCTATGCCTCGCGCGGCATCAAGATGCGCTGCACCTCCGGGGCCGCCTCGGAATTGCTGATGGGCTTCCATGAATCGAAATCGCTCCTCTATCTCGAAGCCCGCTGTCTCTGCCTGCAGCGGGCGATGGGCGTCCAGGGAACCCAGAACGGCGGCATCGACGGGGCGCCTCTCGCTGCCACCATGCCGGGCGGTGTGCGCGAATTGATGGCCGAGAATCTCGTTGCCGTCTGGCTCGATCTCGAATGTGCGACCGGCAATGATGCGCGGCATTCGGAATCCGAAATCCGTGTCGGCGCCAAGATCCTGCCCTTTCTCATCGCCGGGTCCGATCTGGTCTGTTCCGGCATGGGTTCGATTTTGAAGTATGACAATTCCTTCAATCCGTCCTCGTTCAACGGCGAGGAGATGGAGGATTTCCTGGTCCTGCAGCGCGATTTCGAAGCCGATGGCGGCCTCACTTCGGTGGGCGAGGCGGCGGCCCTCGATCTCCGGCGCCGGGCCATCGACGCACTTTCCGCCGTCTTCGCGGAACTCGACCTTGGCCATCCCAGTGCTGCCATGAAGCAGAGTGTTGCCATCGCCTCGGGCTCCAACGACACCGACAGCTATCTGCCGCGCGAGGTCAGCTTCATCAGCGAGAAGATCAAGGAAAAGGGCATCAATGTCCTTGATGTGATCAAGGCGCTGGCCAAGCGCGGCTATCGGGACGAGGCGCAGAATCTCTTGAATGTCGTGCGCCTGCGGGTCTCCGGCGATTACCTGCAGACGGCGGCGGTGGTGCGCAACGGCCGCGTCATCTCGGCCGTGAACGATCCCAACGATTACGGCGGACCCGGCAGCGGCTATCGCCTCAATGCCGCGCGGCGCCAGGAACTGGCGGCGATCCGCGACGTGCTCACCCGCGAGGAGGTCCTGCGCACCGAAGCGACCTATGGCGGGGCCGAAGGGAAGCGCATTTCCTACCGGAATCTCGGCGAGGCAAAAGCGACGGGACCCAAGAACGAGATCGTGATCGGAATCAGCCCCGCTTTCGGCATCAAGCTCTACCGCACGCTGGCGGGGCATCCGCTTTCTGCCGTGCTGCGTGCCCTTTCCGATGGCATCCGTGCCCAGGGCGGCATCCCGCGCATCGTGCGCATGCGCCACACGGCGGATACCTCTTTCCTCGGCCTCTCGGCGGCCCGCCTCGCGGGATCGGGGATCGGCATCGGCATCCAGGCCAAGGGCACGGCGGTCATCCATCAGGCCGACCGCCTGCCGCATCACAATCTGGAGCTCTTCTCCAACGCGCCGATCACGGCGCTGGATCATTACCGAGCCTTCGGTGAAAACGCAGCGATCTATGCCAAAGGCGACATGCCGGAGCCGGTCGTGGTGCCGACGGAAGGGAAGGCAATGGGTGCCCGCTATCACGCCCAGGTGGCGCTCATCTATGCCATCGAAACCTCTCTGACCGAGGATGGCGCAAAACCGGAAGAGATCGAGATCGCCTTTCCGGAGGCTGCGGCATGAGCGAGAAGACGCGCATCCGCGGCATCGAGGATTATCCCCTCGCCGAGAAGCGGCCGGAACTGGTGCAATCTTCCCGCGGCAAGGCCTTGAAGGACCTGACCCTGGCCGCCATCGAGGCCGGGGACGTGACGCTGGAGGATCTTCGCATCACGCCCCAGGCGCTCAAGGATCAGGCGGCGGTCGCCGAAAAGGCGGGGCGGCCGACCCTGGCACGGAATTTTGAACGCGCTGCGGAACTGGTCGATGTGCCGCAGGATGTGGTGTTGCGGATCTACGAATTGCTGCGGCCTGGTCGCGCCAAGGACAAGGCGGAATTGATGGCAGCGGCGGCGATGCTGCGAGATACCTATCGTGCGACGGGCATGGCGGATTTTATCGAGGAAGCTGCTGTGATCTATGAGCGGCGCGGCCTGTTTACGTATCGGTTTTGAGAGAAGGCCACATGAGCTGGAAGACCCGCAATCGTTCCTTCTATTACCAGGACGCCCCCGAGCCGGAGGATCTCAACTGGAAGCCCGCCGAAACGGCGCTTCTGGTGATCGACGTCCAGAACACCTATCTGGAGCGGCCGGACCGGGCGGGCCTCGATGCGGCGGGGCAGGCGGCCTATGATGCCTGGACGCCCTTCCATCGGCGCATGAACGAGATGGTCATCCCGCGCACCGCCGCGATGCTGGCGCTTGCCCGGAAACACGGCATCGAATGTCTTTTTGCCCGCATCGCCTGCCAGACCGGGGACGGCCGCGACCGGTCGCTGAGCCAGAAAATGCCGGGCTGGAACAATCTGCTGCTGCCCAAGACCGAGCATGCCTCGCAATTGGTGCCGCAGCTTGCGCCCCAGGGCGACGAGATCATCGTCACCAAGACAACGGATTCGGCCCTCACCGGCACCAATCTCAGGCTCATTCTCCACAATCTCGGCATCCGGAACGTGATCTGCGCCGGCATCTTCACCGATCAATGCGTGGCCTCGACCGTGCGGAGCCTCGCCGATGAGAGTTTCCAGGTGGTGGTGCTGGAAGATTGTTGCGCGGCGGGAACTGACGCCCTCCATGAACAGGAACTCGCCATCATCAATATGATCTACTGCCACGTCATGAACGCCGCCGAACTGACCGCCATGCTGAGACTGACGTGAATCCTGACCGATCGTTTGAATCTGCGCCGCTCACGGGTCATTGACTGGCGCGCCGGGGCGGAAAGGCATGAGATGGGGCTGTCAAGATTATCGCCCTAAATGTCAAGACCGGGTGGTGGTGGGCGCCTATCGTCCTCAACGTGCTCACTCGGTTTTAAAATCAACGTGAACTCGCCTCGAAGCGAGCGAACACCATGATCAACAGGGAAGCGGCCGATCGCGCGCCACCAAGGCCCGACGGGACCGCGGCAACGGAGAGGGACAGATGAGCTATTCAAAGCAAACGCGTCGCGACTTCCTGAAAAATTCCGCGCTAATGGCGGGGGGGCTCGCTGCCGGCGGTTTGGCCGGTCTCGGTTCGGCCCGCGCCGACCGCTCCAAGGAACTCAATATCCTCTGCTGGGAAGGCTACAACTCAGCCCAGGTCCTCGACCCGTTCCGCACCTCTTCCGGCGCCACGGTGAAGGCTGAATCGCTGACCAACGATCCCACCATGATCAACCGTCTCCGGGCGGGCGAAACCAATATCTGGGACCTGATCAACGTCAACAATCCCTGGGCGCGCAAGATCATGTTCCCGGAAAAACTGATCAAGCCGCTCGACAAGGCAAAGTTCGAGCCCTATTTCGACAAGATGCTGCCGGCCTTCAAGGCGCCCTATAAATGGGCCCTCGATGACAGCGGCGACCAGATGCTGGGTATGATCCAGCGCTTTGGTCCCTATAGCTATGTGGTGAATACCGACAAGATCAGCCGCGCCACCGCGGAGGATCAGGGCTGGGATCTGTGGAACGATCCCGCCAATGCCGGCAAATACGGCATCCTGGAATCGGACGATTGGAACGTCTTCAACATCTGCTGCATTGCTGGCTTCGACCCCTTCAAGGAGCATAGCGATGACGAGGTGGCGAAGTTCACCGAAGCCGCGGCACGTGTTTTCAAGGGCGCCAAAGTGGTGGGGGATATCGCCACCATGAACCAGGCGCTGGTCTCTGGCGAAATTGATTTCCACATGACCGGGGGCACCTATTCCGCCTCGCCTGCCCGTGCCGACGGCGCCACCGCCATCCGTGGCATCACCCCGAAGAAGGGGCCGATGGAAGGTGGCAAGGGCGGCATCGCCTGGATCGAGGTCACCTCGGTGGTCAACAATCCCGACGTCTCGCCGCTGGCCGAGGCTTTCCTGGAATATGTCCAGGATCCGACCGTCTCCCATACCGTGGCCTTCGCCGAAGGCACCTTCAACCCGGTCACCCAGATGGGCAATCCCGATTGCTTCAATCTCTTCACCAAGGAAGAGCTCGACGCCATCCAATGGGACAGCCTGGAAGAAGAAATGGCGCGCTCGGCCGAATATGATATCGTTCCCGACTACGACAAGCTGCTCGACATCATGACGGCGGCGAAGCGCGAAGCTTCCGGCGGCTGATACATTTCTTCCGTCGACCATCACGCGGGTCGCCCCTCACCACATGACCGGGCGGCCCGCGCCTATTTTCATTCCTGTGATCAGATTCGGATAGCGCAAGGACCATGAACGGCCGCCCGTCCATTTTACAACTCCGCAACCTCACCAAGACGTTCGGCTCCTTCACCGCCGTCAACAATATCAGCCTCGATATCCAGGAAGGCGAGTTCTTCACCATCGTCGGCCCGTCGGGCAGCGGCAAGACCACGCTTCTGCGCATGCTGACCGGAATGGAGTTCGCAACCGGTGGCGACATCCTGCTGCGCGGCGCACGGATCAACGATCTGCCCGCCAACAAGCGCCCGACCTGCATGGTGTTCCAGTCCCTGGCGCTGTTTCCCCATCGCAGTGTCGGCCAGAACATCGAGTTCTCGCTGAAGATCAAGGGCGTCGATCCCGCCACGCGCAAGGCCCGTGCCCTGCAGCTGATGGCGCAATTGCGCCTGCCGGAAAGCTATTACGGCAAGAACGTCACCAAATGTTCGGGCGGCGAGCGGCAGCGCGTGGCGCTGGCGCGTGCTTTGGCTTACGACCCGGACATCCTGTTCTTCGACGAGCCATTGTCCGCGATCGATTACAAGCTCCGCAAGACGCTGGAGAAGGAACTGAAGGACATCCACCGCGAGACCGGCAAGACCTTCATCTACATCACCCACAGCCTGGAAGAGGCAATGGTGATGAGCGACCGTATCGGCGTCATGCGTGCCGGCCATCTGGTGCAGGTGGGCTCGCCACAGGAAATCTATTCGGCGCCGCAGACCAAATTCGTTTCGGAATTCATCGGCGATGTGAATGTCATCGCCGTGACCGCCAACGGTAGTGCCAATGGATTAGGCGGGGGCGTTCACGCAGCCGAATTTTCGATCGCCTTTAAAAGCCCGCCGGCACCTGCGGGTTTCAGTGCCGGCCATCTGGTGGTGCGGCCGGAATCCCTGCGCTTCGTCGCTGGCCCGGGCGAGGCCGAGAATATTCTCGAAGGCCGGCTTTATAACGAATATGTGCTGGGCTCGCGGATTCAGTATCAGGTCCGTGTCGGCGATCACGTCTTCATCGTCGAAAAGCTGCGCCAGCAGGCCTTCGGCGGCAAACTGGATGACAAGGTTCTGATCGGCTGGGATGCAAAAGACAGCATCCTGGTGACGGATTGAAGATCATGTCCGGCCTCGCCAAGCTCTTCGCCCCCGGCACGCGTCATGCATTGCCGATCCTGCTCTTTCTTGCCATCGGTTTCGCGGCACCACTGGCCGCCGTGATCGGCTACAGCTTCGTGCCGGCGCGGACATTCGGCCTGTTTCAGGCCTGGAGCTTCGACAATTATGCCGAGATCTTCAACTCGACCTCCTATCTGACGTTTCTCTGGTCCCTGGGCCTTGCCTGCGTGACCGTGCTGATCCTCGCTTTCATCTGCTATCCGATTGCCTTCGGCATGGCGCGGGTGTTCGGGAAATACGCCACGCTCGTCTCGCTGCTCTTCACCATTCCGCTCTTCGTTTCGGAAAATGTCCGCCTCTATGGCTGGGTGCTGTTTTTCATCAAGAATGGCGTCCTGTTGGGTACGCTCAAATCCTGGTTCGGGATCGAGCCGGAAAGCTGGCTGTTTTCGACCGGCATCATCGTCTGGGGCATGGTTTATGTGTATCTCCCCTTCATGCTGTTCCCGATGACGCTCGGCGTTTCCATGGTGCCGCAGCAGACACGCGACGCCGCCTTTGATCTGGGGGCCACGCGCTGGCAGGTTTTCAAGGAAGTTGATCTGCCGCTTTCGACGCCCGGCATCGTGATCGGCTTCCTGCTCACCTTCGTGCTCGCTGTGGGCGCCATTGCCGAAGCGAAGGTGCTGGGCGGCCAACAGATCATCCCGGTCAGCCACGATATCGAAATCGCCTTCACCTATGCGCAGAACTGGCCCCTGGGGGCGGCGCTCTCGGTCCTCCTGATGCTGGTGGTGGGGGTGCTCGTGCTGCTGGTGCTCCGCAAATTCGATCTCGATGCCATTCTGGGGCGGAGGTAGAAAGATGGGTGGTTCCGCTGATCGCATGCGCCGCGCCCTTATCTGGACCTGGACCGGGACGGTCGTCGTCTTCATGTATCTGCCGGCCCTCTGCCTGCTGCTCGCCTCCAGCACCGCCAGCCGCTATTTCATCTTCCCGATCAACAAATGGGGTTTCGATTGGTGGCAGAAGACTTTTGCCTCATTGGAGATCCATCAGCTCTTCAAGACCTCGATCACGATTGCCCTTTGCGTGATGGTGATCGCGGTGACGCTGGCTCTGTTCGGCGCGCTGGCCTTTGCGCGCTATGACTGGAAGGGCCGTTCGATCTATCAGAAGCTCGTCCTGCTGCCGATCTTCTTTCCGCAATCAGTGTTGGGCCTTGCCCTGCTGCTCTGGTTCAACAGCATCGGCCTCACCATGTCCTGGCAGACGGCGGTCTTTGCGCATCTGGTCTGGATCGTGCCCGTCTGTACCTTGGTGATTTCGATCCAGGTCTATTCTTTCGATCCAGCGCTTGAGGAGGCCGCCTTCGATCTCGGCGCCACGCGGTTCCAGGTGTTTCGCGAAGTAACCCTGCCGGTGCTCTTTCCGGGCATCTTCTCCGGCGCTCTCTTCGCCTTCCTGCTGTCCTGGGGCAATTTTCCCCTGTCGCTCTATACGACCGGCGCCGATACGACGATCCCGGAATATCTCTACGCCAAGATGGTGGCGGGCTATACGCCGGGTGTTCCGGTCCTTGGCACGGTCTCGACCTTCGGTGCCGCGGCTCTGCTGCTCTGCGGCTATTTCTTCATTCTGGTGATCCGCCGCCGCCGCGCCATGAGCGATGGCGGCGAGGCATAAACGCGCTCAAATCTCGGGGAGGGTCTGATTCATGTTGGGAGCATCGCTCAAAGGAAAATCCGTCATCGTTACCGGCGCCAGCAAGGGGATCGGCAAGGGCATCGCACGGGTCTTCGTGGAGCATGGCGCCAAGGTTCTGGTCGTTGGGCGCGATCTGGCTTCAGCCGAAGCGACAGCCAAGGAATTCGTCGCGCAAGGTGGTACGGCCAGCGCCTTTTCCGCCGATGTGAGCCAGCTGGCCGATATGGAAAAGATGGCGAAGGCAGCCGCCGAGCGCCATGGCGGCATCGATGTGCTCTGTGCCAATGCCGGTATCTTCCCGCAGGTGACGATCGAGAACATGTCGCCGGAAGTCTGGGATGAGGTCCAGGATGTCAATCTCAAGGGCACCTTCCTCTCCGTGAAGGCCTGCATCCCTTATCTCAAGAAAAGCAGTGCTGGGCGCATCGTCATCACGTCTTCCATCACCGGCCCAATCACCGGCTTCCCCGGCTGGACCCATTACGGCGCCACCAAGGCCGGGCAATTGGGCTTCATGCGCACCGCCTGCATGGAGTTGGCAAAATTCGGCATCACGGTGAATGCGGTTCTGCCCGGCAACATCCTCTCGGACGGCCTCAAGGCGATGGGCGAGGAATACATGAAGGGCATGGCCGCTGCCGTGCCGCTCGGCAAACTGGGCGAGGTCGAGGATATCGGCTATGCCGCCTTGTTCCTGGCCAGCCGCGAAGCCGGCTACATCACCGGCCAGACCATCATCGTCGATGGCGGCCAGATCCTGCCCGAATCCCCGGACGCCCTGGCGCAGATGTGAGGCTTCAATGCCCGTGCTTGCGGTAGGCCCGTGGGGAAATCCCGGTCCAGCGGGTGAAGGCGCGGGTGAAGGCGGATAGTTCCGAATAGCCGAGCAGAAGGGCGATCTCGGTCAGCGGCAATTGATGCTGGTCGAGATACATCTGCGCCAGGCTCTGCCGCGTCACCTCGATCGCGTCCTTGTAGGTGAGGCCCTGTTCGGCGAGCTCGCGCTGGATGCTCGCGGGTGCCACGCGCAGATCATGGGCGATGCGTTCGAGGCTGGGATAGCCGCCCGGCAGCGAGACGCGGATTGCGGTCTTCACCCGCTCGACCAGGCCCTCGTCGCCATTCCGATGCGAGCCCAGGGATTCGAGGCAGGTCCGCATCATGGTCATCAGCTGCAGGTCACTCCCCGGCATGCGCCGTTCGAGGAGTTCCGGACGGAAGATGAGCGCATTGGTGGGCTGGCTGAAATAGACCGGGGCGTCGAAGGCTTCTTCGTGCTCCTTCCAGAATTCCGGCCGTGGATGCTCGAAATGCACCTCGGCCGGCGCCCATTTCGGGCCGCAGCAATCGCGGATCACATTGGCGAACATGCCTAGCGACAATTCCGCATCCTGGCGTCGCTCGACGATCTCGGAGGCATAGATCTGGTATTCGAGACGCATCATCCCGTCCTGCCCGCGCTGAAGACGCATGGCAGATGATTCCTGATGGTAGTGGAAAAGGCGCACCAGGTTGTCGAGGGCCGCGCCCAAGGTCGGTGCCGAGACCGCCGCATAGCCCCACATGCCGAGATCGCGTGGCTGGAATTGCTGGCCGAACCACAGGCCGAAATTGCCGGCGCCGAAGCGACCGCTCCGGATCTGGCGCGACGCCTCTTCGAACAGCCGGCAATAGGACGACAATTTGACCTTCAGTGTCGGCGCGCCGGCCATGTCCGGGGCAATGCCGGAATTCCCGAAAATGGAATCCACATCGCCACCTTGCGCCTCGATGAAATCGACAAGCCCCGTCGCCGCAGCGGCGAGCACGATCGGCCCGGCTTCGCGGCGTGACTGGGAATTGGCATCCAGCAGAGCGGAGGTCATGGCAAACATCCCTCAGGCCGACAGGGCCAAACTATGGAACAGGGCCAAACTGTGGATAAGAAGGAATGATGGCACGCGGGACACCAGGCCTTCAAGCCTCAGCTGTCAAGATCGGCGCCGCTGGGGTCAAGCGCGGATGACATCCGGGAGCTAACCTGCTCCCAAGATGAAACATGCCGTCCGCGGATAAGCGGCCGGCCGAATTGGCTTGCTATGGCGCGATTCGGCTGAGAGAAGCCGGTTTTTCATCTCGTGTACGAGGACAGGGCAGATGAGCGGTATGCTCACAACGGAACAATTGCTGAAAGCGGTGGATGAGGTGGCGGCGGCGAGTCTGCCGCGCTGGGGGTTGGAGGGTGCCGATCTCGCCCTCATCAACCATTCCGAAAACTGGACCTACAAGGTGACGGCTAAAGGTGCCGCGCGGCCGGTGATCTTGCGCGTCCACCGCGAGGGCTATCATTCCGAGAACGGGATCCGCTCGGAGCTTGCCTGGATGCGGGCGCTCCAGGCCGAGGGCGGCGTGAAGACGCCCCAGGCTATTCCGGGTAAGGACGGCGCCGATATTCAATCCGTCTCGCATCCCGCACTCGCCAATCCCCGTCATTGCGTGCTCTTCGAATTCATCGACGGGATCGAGCCGCCGCAGGACAATCTCGTGGCACCCTTCCGGCAATTGGGCGAGGTCACGGCGCGCTGTCACAATCACAGCCAGAATTGGCAGCGCCCGCCCTATTTCGAGCGGCTCGCCTGGGATTTCGAGCATTCCTTCGGCGCCAATGCAAACTGGGGTTCATGGCGCGACGGGCCGGATTGTTCCCCCGACCGCGCCCGGTTGCTGCAGCGCGCGGTCGATCTCATGGAAAAGCGCCTGGCTTGTTTCGGCCAAGGCCGGGAACGCTACGGCCTCATCCATGCCGATTTCCGCCTTGCCAATCTGCTGCTTCATAACGGCGACGTGCGTGTCATCGATTTCGACGATTGCGGCCTCGGCTGGTTCCTCTATGACGCCGGCACGGCGGTCTCGTTCTTCGAGGACCGCGCCGACGTGCCCGATCTTATGGAAGCCTGGAAGGAAGGCTATCGCCGCGTGCGTGCCCTGCCGAAGGAGGATGAGGAAGAGTTGTGGACCTTTATCCTCATGCGCCGCATGACGCTCTTTGCCTGGATGGGCTCGCATAGCGAAACCGATCTCGCGCGGACCGAAGGTCCGGGCTACAGCACCGGCACCTGCGAACTCGCCGAACGCTATCTCAGTCAATACAGTTGAACATTCGGAGCCAGACGATGCCCGATCCCAAGCCGCAAAGCCCGGAAAAGCGCGAGTTCATCGCGAAATCCAAGACCTTTTGGAATCCGGGCAAGACCCAGGCCTGGCAGGATATGGGCGTCGATCTGGTGATCGACCGGCGCGAAGGCTATCTGCTTTGGGACATGGACGGACGCCGCCTGATCGATCTCCATTTGAATGGCGGCACCTACAATATCGGGCACCGCCATCCCGAACTGATCGAGGTGCTCAATCGCGGCATGCAGCGCTTCGACATGGGCAACCATCATTTCCCGAATCAAGGCCGTACGGCCCTCGCCGAAATGCTCGCAAGGATCTGCGGCGGCGACATGCATTACACGATGTATGCCTCGGGCGGTGCGGAGGCGATCGACATCGCGCTCAAAACCGCGCGGCACGCCACGCAGCGGCGCAAGATCGTCTCCATCGTCAATGCCTATCACGGCCATACCGGCCTTGCGGTGGCGGCCGGCGCCGACCGGTTCAAGAAGATCTTTCTCTCCGAGCAGCCGGACGATTTCGTCCATGTGCCGTTCAACGATCTCAATGCGATGGAAGATGCCCTCAAGGGCAAGGATGTCGCCTGCCTCATCATGGAAACCATCCCGGCCACCTATGGCTTCCCGATGCCGCTCCCCGGCTATCTCCAGGAGGTAAAGAAGCTCTGCGAGAAATACGGCGCCCTCTATGTCGCCGACGAGGTGCAGACGGGCCTCATGCGCTGTGGCGAGATGTGGGGCTATCAGCGCTATGGCATCCAGCCCGACATCATGGTGACGGGGAAGGGCATCTCGGGCGGCATGTATCCGATTGCCTGCGTGGTGGCGCGCGAACCCTATGCGGGGTGGCTGACCCAGGATGGCTTTGCGCATATGTCGACCATGGGCGGCGCCGAGCTTGGCTGTCTCGTCGCCATGAAGACGCTGGAAATCCTCGAGCGCCCGACCATGAAGCCGATGGTGAATTACATCGCCGAGACCTTCCGCAACGGGCTCCAGGAAATCATGAAGCTCTATCCCGATTTCTTTGTCGGTATCCGGCAATGCGGGCTGGTGATGGGCCTCGAGTTCAATTTCCCGGAAGGTGCCAAGCCGGTGATGAAACATCTTTATGAAAACGGGGTCTGGGCGATCTTCTCGACGCTCGATCCGCGCGTGTTGCAGTTCAAGCCGGGCGTGCTGATGACCGCCGATCTCTGCGCCGAGGTGCTGGAACGCGTCGAGCGCGCGGTGGGGCTGGCCTATGCCGAGTGCATAGGCCGAGGCCGAAGCAAGATCCGTGCGGCCTAGAGGCAAGATGACATGACCGCGATCGTTGAAGGAATTCTGGCCGGCGACCAGCGCGCAACCGGTGCCGCCGACATGATGCTGCAGAACGCCGAATGGGCGGCGGCGGCGTTTGCACGGTTCGACCGGGCGCACGTCGCCCGCATCGCCCGAGCTGCTGCCGATGTGGCCTTTGCCCATGCCGGCGAGCTCGCTGATGCGGCCGTTGCCGAAACGGGGTTCGGTGTCGCTGCTCACAAGAAGATCAAGAACGAGCTCACATCGAAGGCGCTCCATGATCTTTACGCGGCCGAGGATTACTGCACGGCGCGGATCAAATCGGAACTGAAGATGGTTGAGTTGCCGCGTCCGGCCGGCGTGGTGTTTGCCCTCACGCCCTCCACCAACCCGGTCTGCAGCGTCTATTACAAGGTGTTGATGGCGCTCTTCACCAGGAACGCCATCATCCTGTCGCCGCACCCGATGGCGAAGAAATGCTCGGTCCGGGCCGCATTGCTGATGGCCGAGGCGGCGGAGAATGCCGGGGCGCCCATGGGCGTCATCCAGGTGGTCGAACAGCCCACCCTGCCGCTGATCGAGCATGTGATGAAATCACCCCGTGTTGGTGTCATTCTGGCGACCGGCGGGACGCCGATGGTGCGGGCGGCTTATTCGTCGGGTAACCCCGCGATCGGCGTCGGGCCCGGCAATGCGCCGGTCCTCGTTGATGAGAGCGCCGATCTCGCTTTGGCGGCAAAGCGAATCGTCGAATCGAAGAGCTTCGACAATTCAATTCTTTGCACCAATGAAAGTGTCGTGCTCGCGGTTGAGAGCATCGCCGACCGGTTGCTGCAGGGGCTGAAATCGGCTGGTGCCTATATGGCGAAACCGGAGGAAGTCGCGGCACTTCGCGAATTGCTGTTCGGTCGCGGCACCTTCAATGTCGAGGTGCTGGGAAAATCGGCCGTCGAGATCGGCAAGCTGGCCGGGCTCAAGCTGGCGGCAAACGTCAAAATCATCCTGGCCGAGATCGACCGCATCGGCATCGATGAGCCTCTCTCCAAGGAAAAGCTTTGTCCGGTATTGGGCTTTCTGCGCGTGCCGCATGCGCAAGCCGGCATCACCCAGGCGCGGGCCCTCATCCGCCTCTCGGGCGCCGGCCATTCGGCGGCGATCCACAGCAAGCACGCGCCCACCATCCTCGCCTATGGGGCGGCGGTGAAGGCGCTCCGCGTGGTGGTCAACGCGCCCTGCAGCCAGGGGGCGGCCGGTTTCGGCACGCATCTAGCCCCGGCCTTCACCATCGGCACCGGCTATTTCGGCTCCTCCGCCGTGGGTGAGAATGTCGGGCCGCAGCATCTCATCAACTGGACCCGCATCGCCTATAACGACGAGCCGGCGGAAGCCTTTGGTGCGTTCGAGGGCCTCGATGCTTGGGCGACCGGGCCGGCGCTCGCCTTCGGCCGTGAGGCGCCGATCTCCCTCGGTCGCCTGCAGGAAGGTGCCGATGCCGCGCAGGACCCGCAGCCGCAGCCGCCAGCGGCGACGGGTACCATCGACGAGGTGGCGCTGATGCGCGAGGAAATCCGCCGCATGGTGCTCGAGGAATTGCGCGGGGCTCTCCGGTCATGAGGAACACCTAAGCATCATGGCCGAGCTCCGCTCCTTCATCTTCATTGACCAGCTGCAGCCGCAGACGCTCTGCTACATGGCGAGCGGCATGCGCGGCCGCCTGCCGCGCACCAACATGGCGGCACAGATCATCGAGGTGGCGCCGGGCCTCGATATCGAGGCACTGACCGATGTGGCGCTGAAACACGCCGACGTCTCCGGTGGCATGCTGGTGGTGGAACGGCAATACGGCTATCTCGAATTCCATGCCCGCTCGACATCTTCCGTGAAGGCCGCGGCCGAAGCCGTGCTGGAAGAGCTTGATGCGAAATCGGCGGAAGCGACGCCGCCCAAGATCCTGGCTTCCAAGATCGTGACCCGCATCGATCACGGCCACGCCTTCCTCATCAACCGCAACAAATCGGGCTCCATGATCCTGCCCGGGGAATCGCTTTTCGTGCTGGAAATGCAGCCTGCCTCCTACGCCATCCTCGCCACCAACGAGGCCGAGAAGACCGCCAATATCAAGGTCATCGATTACCGCATGTTCGGCGCCACCGGCCGGGTCTATCTCTCCGGCGAGGAATCCGACGTCCGCATGGGCGCCGAAGCCGCCCTCAAAGCGCTGGAGGGATGAGAGTGATGCTGGACAAGGACATGATCCGCTATCTCATCCGCGACGTGATCGCCGAGGAAGTGCGGAATCTCAAGGCAGGCAAGGTCTCGATGCCGCCTGTGACACGCATCGCCAGCGACGCCGATCTCGCCGCCTTCGCCCGTGACGTGCTGCATTTGGCCGAGGATCCGAAGATCCGGGCCGCGATTCTTGCCGGCAGACATCCTTTTCACCTGGCTGGTGATGCGAGGGCGACAACAGTGACAGCGGCACACACATCTGCCGCCCAGTCATCCCATCGCATCGACAAGGGTGTCGTGACGGAATCGGTGATCGCCAAACTGTCCAAGGACATCACGCGCCTGCTCCTCGCGCCAGGCGTCAGCGTCACGCCCCTGGCCCGTGACAAGGCCAAGGCACGCAACATCAGCATAGAGAGGATCGGACAATGATTCGTGGTCGGGTCGTGGGCCGGTATTGGGCCACCAAGCGCATCGAGCACATTCCTTCCGGCGCCTTCCTTGAAGTCGAAAGCCATGGCGGCGGCCGCATGATCGCCTTCGATGTGCTGGGCTGCGGCGAGGGCGAGGACGTGCTGATCGTGACCGGCTCCACCGCTGCCTCCTGGCTGGGTGGCGGCAAGATTCCAATCGATGCCCTTATCATCGGCTCGCTCGACGAGACTGGTAAATCGAAATCCAAGTAACCGCCTTTAGAAAAGCAAGGAGAGAGAAATGTCCAACGCAATCGGAATGATCGAGACCAAGGGTTTCGTCGCCGCTTTGGCTGCCGCCGATGCCATGGTCAAGGCCGCCAACGTGACCGTGGTCGGCCGCGAGGAAGTGGGTGACGGCCTCGTCGCCGTGATCATCAATGGCGATGTCGGTGCCGTGAAGGCAGCGACCGAAGCCGGCGCCGAAGCGGCGTCCAGCGTCGGCACGCTGGTTTCCGTCCACGTCATCCCGCGCCCGCATCCCGATCTCGGCAAGCATTTCTCGACCGCGTCGGGGAAGTGAGCAATGCCTCTCGCGGGAGAACCCTCCCCCTTTAGGGGGAGGGAAGGGTTGGGGCATGCAAGCAAAGATCTTGCAAGCCCATACCTCTCTCCCGACCTCCCCCCTGAAGGGGGGAGAAGGGGTGTTGTACGCAAGAGAGTCTCATGACCGAACTCCGCGTCTATCTGCTGGTGAAGGATCTTGGCCGCCAATTCGCGGCCTATATGTCGACGCCCACGCGCGCACGCGGCTATCCGCCGATGGAAGGCGAGCATTCGCTTATCATCGAGGTGGCACCGGCCTTGGCGATTCACCGCATCTGCGATCTTGCCCTGAAGAAGATGCCGGATATGGAGCCGGGCCTCCTCTATACCGAGCGACAATACGGCATCCTGGAACTGCATTCGGCCGATCTTGCGCATCTCAACGAAGCGGGGAAGGCGATCCTGGACGGGATCGGCCACAAGGCCGAGGACCAGTTGAAGCCGCGCACCCTCTATGCCGACATCATCGAAGACGTCTCGGACCAGCACGCGATCATTCTCAACCGCACGCGCGAAGCCTCAATGTTGCTCCCGGGAAAGTCGTTGCTGGTTTACGAACTTGAGCCGGCACTCTTTGCCTCGGTCGCCGCCAACGAAGCGGAGAAGGTCGCACCCGGCATCACGCTGGTCGACGTGCAGATGATCGGTGCCAGCGGCCGCCTGTTCCTCGCCGGCACGCGCAATGAATGCGAACGTGCCCGCGATCGCATTGATGAAGTTCTGGGCAGCGTCATAGGCAGATCGATCAAGAATTAGGCGGCGATGCCGCTTGATATCGCGCCTTGCAAAGCACTAGCATCAGCGCTTCGGGCCGCCGGAAAAGAGCGGCCGATCGGACAGGATCGAGGCTTGGCATGTGGCGCGAAATTCCCGCCGACGAACGGCATGACATCACGATCGATGGCTACCGTGTCGTCGCCTATGTTTTCGGCAAGGGACCGGAAACCGTTCTCTGTCTCAATGGCGGGCCGGGACTCCCCTGCGATTATCTGCGCGAGGCGCATTCCTGCCTCGTCGATCAGGGTTACCGCGTGGTTGCCTTCGACCAGCTCGGGACCGGTGCCTCGGACCGGCCGAATGATGCCAAGCTTTGGAACATCACGCGCTATGTCGCGGAAGTGGAAACGGTTCGCAAGACGTTGAACCTTGGCAAAGTGCATCTTCTCGGCCATTCCTGGGGTGGCTGGCTCTCGATCGAATATGCCGTGACGCATCCCGAGAATTTGAAGACGCTGATCCTCGAGGACACCAATGCCGACATGCCGCATCTGATCAGCGAGCTGATGCGTCTGCGGGATGCCCTGGGCTCAGAAACCGTGGCGATGATGCAGCGGCATGAAGCGCAAGGCACGCTCACCCACCCCGAATACCAGGCGGCGGTTACCATCCTCAATTACCGCCATGTCTGCCGATTGTCGGAATGGCCGGCACCGGTCAAGCGTTCGCTCGACGATTGGAACATGGGCCCCTATATGACGATGCAGGGCCCCAACGAGTTTCTCTATACCGGCAACCTCAAGGATTGGAACCGCGTTCCCGATCTTCACAAAATCCCGGTGCCGGTTCTCATCACCACCGGACAGCATGACGAATTGACACCGGCCTGCTCGCTGCGCATGAAGCTGCATTTGAAGGATGCGGAATTGCATGTCTTCCCGAACAGCAGCCACATGCCGTTCTATGAAGAGCCGCATGCCTATTATCCGGTGCTGATTGATTTCCTCAAACGCCATCGCGGTTGATCGGTTTCCCCGAATGGCCCTCCATCGCTACCGCTTCGTTCTCACCCGGCCCCTGCAATTGGTGCCGGTGCTCTTTGGCATCAGCTTGATCACCTTCGTTCTCGTGCGCCTCATCCCCGGTGATCCCGCCCGCGTGCTTCTGGGCACCAAGGCGACACCTGAGGCGATCGAGCGCATCCGCGCGCAATTCGGCTTGGACGAGCCGATCTGGCTGCAATATCTCTACTTTCTCAAAAACCTCGGCGCCGGCGAGATGGGCCGCTCGATTCTCTACAAGATCCCGGTCCTGCGCCTGATCGGCGAGCGCATAGAGCCAACTTTGCTGCTGGTGGGCGGCAGCGTCTTTCTGGCCCTCGCCCTCGCCATTCCTCTGGCGGCTCTGGCGGCCACCCAGCGCGGCCGCGTCACCGATCACGGCATCCGCCTCTTCTCGACGGCAGGGCTCGGCTTTCCGCCTTTCTGGCTCGCCATCATGCTGATCATCCTCTTCAGCGTGAAACTGGATTTCTTTCCCGTGGCCGGATATGGCAGTTCCTGGCCCGAGCGCCTGCATCACCTGGTCCTGCCCTGCTTCACCATCGCGCTTGCTCTCTCCGCCGTGATCACGCGCAATCTGCGGGCCAGCATGATCGCGGAGTTGGCGTCCGATCACGCCACTGCGGCACGGGCTCGCGGCACCTCGGAGCGGCGCATCTTCTGGCGCCATGTCCTTCCCAATGCGGTCATTCCAGCGATCAATCTCCTTGCCGTCAATATCGGCTGGCTGATCGGCGGCTCGGTCGTGATCGAAACGGTCTTCTCGATCCCGGGCATGGGCCAGCTCCTCGTGCGCGGCATCTTCACGCGCGATTACATGGTGGTGCAATCGGTGGCCATGGTCTTTGCCTGTGCGACCGTCCTGGTGAATTTCCTGGCCGACATTCTTACCGTCGCCATCGATCCCCGGGTGAAGCTCTGATGGCCGCGGCCACGCAGACACTTTCGCCCCGGCCCGCCTGGCTGCCACGTTTCGGCCGCTATCCAACGCCGCTTTATCTCGGCGGCGGCATCGTCGGTTTGATTTTCCTGCTGGCGATCCTGGCACCCCTGGTGGCGCCCTTCGATCCGATCGCGCAGGATATTTCGATCAAACTGCAACCGCCCAGCCTCGCCCATCTCTTCGGTACCGATAATTTCGGCCGCGACATCTTCAGCCGGGTTATCTGGGGGGCGCGGATCGATCTGCAAATCGGGTTCATCGGCGTGATCTTTCCCTTTCTCATCGGCACAACCATCGGCGCCGTTTCCGGCTATGCGGGGGGTGCCGTCGACGCGGTGGCGATGCGTGTGGTGGATGTGGTGCTTGCCTTTCCCTTCCTGGTGCTGATGCTGGCGATCATCGCCATTCTCCAGCCGGGTCTCGCCAGCTTCTATATCGCCATGGCGCTCGTGGGTTGGGTCTCCTATGCCCGTCTCATCCGCGCCCAGGTCCTGGTGCTGAAATCCAGCGATTACGTGCTGGCCGCGCGCAGCCTCGGCTTCTCGCATTTCCGCGTGCTTTTTCGCCATATCCTGCCCAATGCCATCACCGGTTCGATCGTCTTCTCGATGTCCGACGTGGTGCTGGTGGTCCTCAACGGTGCCGCCATTTCCTATCTCGGTCTCGGCGTGCAGCCGCCCACGGCGGAATGGGGTGTCATGATCGCGGAAGGCCAGAATTTCATCACCACGGCCTGGTGGATCACGGCTTTTCCGGGTTTTGCCATCGTCTTCATGGCCCTGGGATTCAGTCTGCTGGCCGATGGCCTCGGCGAGCTTCTCGGGGTGCGCGAATGAGCAGCACTCTTCTGGATGTCCGCAATCTGCGCGTCACGGCGACACGCCATGGCAGCAGCTTCGACATCGTCGACGATGTGAGCTTCAGCGTCGCACAAGGCGAGGTTCTCGGCCTCGTCGGCGAAAGCGGCTCCGGCAAAAGCGTCACCTGCCGTTCACTGATGCGTCTCCTGCCGGGCGCCAATCTAGCGCTTACGGGTGGCGAAATCCTCTTCGACGGTCGCGATTTCGCCAAGCTCAGCGACCGGGCGATCCGCGCCGAGCGCGGTGCCTCCATCGGCATGATCTTCCAGAATCCGGCCAGCCATCTCGATCCGGTGATGAGCATCGGCGATCAGGTGGCCGAGGCCATCCGCACCCATCGCGGGGTAAGTTCGCGCGAGGCTTGGGCGCAAGCCGTGGATCTTTTGCGTCAGGTCGGTATTCCCGACCCCGAACGCCGGGCGCGTGGCTATGCCCATGAATTTTCCGGCGGCATGCGGCAGCGGGCGATGATCGCGGCGGCTCTTGCCTGCGATCCCAAATTGCTCATCGCCGACGAACCGACCACGGCGCTCGATGTCACCGTGCAGGCTCAGATCCTGCGCCTTCTTCTCGATCTTCGCGATCGGCGCGGCCTTGCCATCATCCTGGTCACCCACGATCTGGGTGTCGTCGCCCAGACCTGCGACAGCATCGCCGTCATGTATGGCGGGCGCATCGTCGAGACGGGACCGAAGCGCGCTGTCCTGAAGGCGCCCTGCCATCCCTATACCGCGCGATTGATCGCCTGCCAGCCCAACCATGCGGTGGGGGGCAGGTTGCTGCCCAGCATTCCCGGCCAGCCGCCGGTTGCGGGTCAGATGCCGCCCGGTTGCCGCTTTCATCCGCGCTGTGATCTCGCGGTGGATGAATGCCGCGCGGCGCGGCCGCCTTTGCTCCAGCGGGCGCCGGACCATCTCGCCGCCTGTCCGGTGATGGCAGGTGTGGCATGACGGGCTCCGGCAAGGCGTTGCTACGGGTCGAGGATCTGGCGGTACATTTCCGTGCCGACCGCAAGCGCTTCGTGCGCGCCGTGAACGGTGTCAGCTTCGAGCTTCTGCCGGGCGAGACTCTGGGTCTGGTGGGCGAAAGCGGTTGCGGCAAGAGCACGCTCGGCCGCGCGCTTCTGCGCCTCGGCCCGATCACCGGCGGCAGCGCCTATTTCGACGGCATCGACATCGCCGGCGCCGATGCCACCGGCATCGCGCATTTGCGGCGCGAAACCGCGATGATCTTCCAGGACCCCTATAACGCGCTCAATCCGCGCCTCCCCATCGGGGCCGCCATTGCCGAAGTGCTTGCGGTGCAGGGAAAAGTGCCACGCGCGGGCATCCAGGCACGTGTCGCCGAATTGATGGCGATGGTCGGACTCTCGCCGGATCTTGCCGATCGCCGGCCAGCGGCCCTCAGCGGCGGTCAATGCCAGCGTGCCGGGATCGCCCGCGCGTTGGCGGTCGAGCCCAAGCTCATCATCGCCGATGAATGCGTGGCGGCCCTCGATGTTTCGATCCAGGCGCAGATCATCAATCTGCTGATCGAGCTCAAATCGCAGATGAATCTGGCCCTCATCTTCATTGCCCATGATCTCGGCGTGGTGCGGCGCCTCTGCGACCGCGTCGCGGTCATGTATCTTGGCCGCATCGTTGAAATGGGTCGCACCGAGGATGTTTTCAGCGATCCCCAACATCCTTATACCAAGGCCCTGATGCGCGCGATCCCCGAGATTGATCCGGATCGCGGCCTTCCCAATGATCCTCTGGGCGGCGAACCGCCGAGCCCCCTCGATATTCCACCGGGCTGCGCCTTTCATCCGCGTTGTCCGGCGGTGATGCCCATCTGCCGGCAGGATCCGGTACCGGCCACGCGCTTCATCAATGCCTGCGAAATTGCCTGCCATCTCTATGACGATCCACAGACGAACCATCAATCAACCAGGGAGAGGATCCATGCTTAAAAAGAAGCTACTCGGCATCGGCGTCGCGAGCGTGCTCGCGCTGCTGACCATCGGCACCAGTATCGCCGAAGCGGATGGGGTGCTCAGCATCGGCCGTCGCGAGGACGGCACCACGTTTGACCCGATCAAGACTGCGCAGAACGTCGATTTCTGGGTGTTTTCGAATGTCTATGACGTGCTGGTCCGCGTCGACAAGACCGGCACCAAGCTGGAACCCGGCATCGCCGAAAGCTGGGAGATCGCCGATGACGGGGTGACCTATACCTTCAAGATCCGCGATGCGAAATTCTCCGACGGTTCGCCGATCACGGCCAAGGATGTGGCCTTCACCCTGACGCGCATCCGCGACAACCCGGAATCGCTCTGGGCCGATATGTACAAGGTGATCAAGACGGCGGAAGCGAAAGACGACCGCACTCTGGTCATCACCTTGAACCAGCCGACGGCCCCGTTCCTGGCAGCTCTTGCCATGCCGGGTGCTTCCATTCTCTCCGAAAAGGGTTTGGCCGAGATGGGCGAAGAAGCCTGGGCCGAGAAGCCCCTGGCTTCTGGCGCCTTTACCGTTGAGGAATGGGTCCGCGGCGAAAAGGTCGTCCTGAAGAAGAATCCGAATTTCTGGGAAGCCGACCGCGTGAGCCTCGACGGCGTCGAATGGATCTCGATCCCCGACGACAACACGCGCATGCTGAAAGTGCAGGCGGGCGAGCTTGATTCCGCCATCTTCGTACCGTTCTCGCGGATCGAGGAGCTGAAGAAGGATCCGAATCTGCAAGTGCATCTCGACACTTCGACCCGTGAGGATCATCTGCTGATCAATCACGAGAAGGGCGCGCTCGGAAAGAAAGAGGTGCGCCAAGCCCTCGACATGGCGATCGACAAGCAGGCGATCGTCGACACGGTCACCTTCGGCTTCGGCGAGGTCGCCTATTCCTTCGTCCCGAAGGGCGCCCTTTATCACAATGCCAATAATCTGAAGCGGCCTTACGATCCCGAAGGTGCAAAGAAATTGCTGGCCGATGCCGGCGCGTCTGATCTTACCCTCGATTACATCGTCGATACCGGCGACGAAGTCGCCGAACAGACCGCGATTCTCATCCAGCAGCAATTGGCGGCGGCGGGTGTCACCGTCAACATCCGCAAGGTCGATCCCAGCTCGTCCTGGGATATGGAAGTGAACGGTGAATTCGACCTCGCCATGAATTACTGGACCAACGACATCATCGATCCCGACCAGAAGACGACCTTCGTCGTCGGGCATGACGCCAACATGAACTACATGACCCGCTACAAGAACGACAAGGTGAAGGATCTGGTGGCGGCTGCCCGCGTCGAGATGGACCCGGCCAAGCGCGAGGCGATGTATATTGAAATCCAGACCATCGCCAAGGACGATGCGCATTGGATCGATCTCTTCTACAGCCCCTATCGCAATGTCAGCCGCAAGAACATCGAGGGGTTCTATCAAAACCCGCTCGGCCGCTTCTTCCTGGAAGACACGGTAAAGAAGGCCGAATGACCTTGCCGGACTGAATACGGAGAAGGCCGGGCGCCAGCGCGTCCGGCCTTTTTCTTTTCCCTATAGCTTGAAGCGCTGCGGCCCGGTCAGGAACGAGCGCTGGTGCACCACCACCAATTCCTCGGTGATCAGCACGACACCGTAATGCGGTGCCTCGGGCGATCCCCAGACCGTGTCATCCGGTTCCGCGAGCGCTTTCTCGACGGAGAGATAGGGGGTGAGTTCCAGTGCCGTCTGGTGGTTGGTGCCAAAGAGGGTCGAGAACGGCATGCCGCGCCAGGAGCCGGAGATCGGGCGGTGGATATGGCCGAAGAACATGTGTCGGATGCGATTCCAATGCGGCGTCACTGCATCCACGAACGGCTTGCTGTCGAGGATACTGAGCCGGTCATCGCCGGCGATGCCGACGGGAAAGGGCGGATGATGCTGGCAGAGATAGACCGGTTTCTGGCCGCTCTCGGCCAGAGCCTGTGCCAGCCAGGCGGCGCGGCGTTCGCAGAAAACGCCTTCATGGCGAAAGGGCTCGATCGTATCCAGCATCAGGAAGACACCCTGCGCCGTCTCCAGCTTTCCCTGCACGAAACCGTTGCCGTCATCGAAGGCGCCCTTGAACACGGCGCGCAAATCCTCGCGGCTGTCATGATTGCCGACCATGAGATGGACCGGCATGGGAAGGGGCGCCAGAATCTCCTTCATGATCTCGTAGGTGGCCTTGCCGCCGCGATCGGCGAGATCGCCGGTGATGATGCAGAAGGCGGCATCGGCATGCGCGGCGCGGATGTCCTCGACACAGGCCTTGAGGCGCCAGGAAGGATCGGTCCCATAGAGCGCCTCGTTGCGCCCGACCAGATGGGTGTCGGTGATGTGGATGAATTTCAGCATGGGAAGGACCGCCGCCGCTTGGGGTGAGGAAACGGAGCCTATACCGGCCCCGGCATTCCTGGCTTGCGAAATTGCGCCGTGCCGCGTCGTATTGTGTCGGATGAGTCAACAATCTGGTGACTGGTGCGGTGATTGTTCAGCGCCCGCCGAGTGCCTATCTTCTTCAGCATATCTTCCAGAACTTTTGCCGCCGGAGCCAGTCAGATGAGCCAGATCCGCGAAACCATCCATGTCATTCCGGGCCAGGACGCCTCGGATGGGGCCGGGGTCCGGATGAAGCGCGTCTTCCCGGTCCAGGGCATCCTGCAAATCGATCCCTTCCTGCTGTTCGACGAGTTCGGCTCGGACGACCCCGACGCCTATATCGGCGGCTTTCCGGACCATCCCCATCGCGGCTTCGAAACGGTCACCTATATGCTGGCCGGGCGCATGCGACATTTCGACAACAAGGGGAATAGCGGTTTGCTGACCGCCGGTGGTGCCCAATGGATGACCGCCGGGCGCGGCCTCGTCCATTCCGAGATGCCGGAACAGACCGACGGCCTCATGCGCGGCTTCCAGATCTGGGTCAATCTGCCGGCGGCCGAGAAAATGACGGCGCCGCGCTATCAGGATTACGCGCCCAGCGAGATTCCGGAAAAGACGCTGGAAGGTGGAATCACCGTGAAGGTCGTGGCGGGCGAAGCCGGCGGTATTGCGGGGCCGGTCAATGGCGTCTCGCGCCAGCCCTTGCTGGTCGACGTGACGCTCCCGGCGGGCACGGCCTGGCAATGCCCGGTCGATCCCGCGGCGACCGTCCTGGTCCATGTCTTCGAAGGTGCTGTTACCGTCGGCGACGAATTAGTCCCGGCTGCGCATATGGCGGTGACGGTGGAGGGCGACACGGTTTCCTTGCAGGCTGGCCCCGAGGGCGGCCGCGCCCTCATCCTCGCTGCGCGCCCGATCGGCGAGCCGGTCGTCCGTGCCGGTCCCTTCGTCATGAACACCAGGGCCGAGATCGAGCAGGCCTTCCAGGATTACCAGGCCGGCCGCTTCGGGTGATGAGCTAACCGCATCGCGCCAGCATCATTTCTCGTCATCTAGCGCCTGTTCGATCACAGGCCCACTTCGCTAAGGTCATCCCACCAATTTCTGGCGAGGGTGACATGGTTGACGAGATCAGCGGCGAACATCCGGAAAGCGAAAGTGGTGCGCGGGTCGCCGTCCGGCGCCGGCGCGGGCCGGAAAATGCCAGACGGCCGCGCGAGAGCGGCCTTTCCCAAGGCCATTTCCCGGCGATCCTGCGGCGCGCCCTCAAACCCATCGAACCCCTGAGTGCGGATCAGATCGAGGCGATCCACCAGGCTTCGCTCACCATCCTCGAAGAGATCGGCATCGAATTCATGGGTGCTGCCGCCCGCGATCTCTTTTCCAAAGCCGGGGCCAGAGTCGATCACGCGACCGGTCTCGTGCGGATTCCCCGCGAGGTGATCGACGCGGCCTTGAAGACCGCGCCGCAAAGTTTCCGCCTGACACCGCGCAACCCTGCGCGGACCATAGAACTCGGTGGCGATGCGCTGGCCTTCGGCCTCGTCGCCGGCCCGCCCAATGTGCATGACTTTGTGAACGGCCGCCGCGCCGGCAATCTCGCCGATTACAAGCGCCTTATCGCACTGGCGCAAAGTTTCGACATCATCCATCTCCTCGGCAACCAGACCACGGCGCCGCAGGAATTGCCGGTGAGCTCCCGCCATCTCGATTGTTATCTCGCCAATGTGACCCTGACCGACAAGGTCTATCACTGCACTGCGATCGGTCGAGAACGCGCACTGGACGGCATCGACATGATGGCGATCTCGCGCGGCCTGACGCGCGAAGAGATGCGCGACGATCCGGGTGTCCTCACCATCATCTCGGTGAATTCCCCGCGCCGCTTCGACGAAGCGATGAGCGAAGGATTGATGGCGATGAGTGAATGGGGCCAGGCGGTGGTGGTGACACCCTTCACGCTGATGGGCGCCATGGCACCAGTCAGCCTTGCCGCGGCCTTGGCACAGCAGAATGCCGAGGCGCTGGCGGGCATCGCGCTCTCGCAATTGACGCGGCCTGGTGCACCCGTAGTCTATGGCGCCTTCACTTCCAATGTCGATCTCCGCTCCGGCGCGCCGGCTTTCGGCACGGCCGAGAATGCGCGGGCGACCCTTGCCGGCGGACAATTAGCGCGGCGCTATAACCTGCCCTACCGCGCCAGCAATGCCAGCGCCTCCAACATCGTCGATGCCCAGGCGGCCTATGAATCTCAGATGTCGCTCTGGTCCTCGGTCATGGGCGGCGCCAATCTCGTCTATCATGGTGCCGGCTGGATGGAAGGCGGTCTCACCGCATCCTTTGAAAAAGTGATCCTCGATGTCGAGATGCTGCAGATGATGGCGCTCTTGGTACAACCCTTCGATACCAGCGAGGCGGAACTCGGCCTCGACGCCCAGCGCGAGGTAGCACCCGGCGGTCATTTCTTTGGCGCGCAACACACCCTGGAACGCTATCAAAATGCGTTCCGTCGGCCGTTGCTCTCCGATTGGCGCTCCTATCCGGCCTGGGCCGAGGATGGAGCCAAGAACGCCACCGAACGCGCCACCGGTATCTGGCAGCAGGCGCTTGCCGCCTTCACGCCGCCACCCTTGGATCCCGCCATCGCCGAGGCGCTCGACGCTTTTGTTGCAAAGCGCAAGGAAGAGCGCAGGAACGCCCAGGACTAGGCGTGCCGGCACTAGCTTTTATCGGCCCGTTCGGGCAACACTTCGGCCGAGCCAATCCTCTCTCGAAGGGCAGCCATGAAGGTCTATATCAGCAGCGATATCGAAGGTACCGCCGGCATCACCAATTGGAACGAGGCCGAGAAGGCCCATGCCGATTACAAGGAATTCCGCGCGCTGATGACCGGCGAGGTAATGGCCGCGATCGAGGGCGCCATCGAGGCCGGGGCGACGGAGATCGTCCTCAAGGATGCGCATGATTCCGGGCGCAACATTCTCACCGAGGATCTGCCCGATTGCGTCAGGATCGTGCGCGGGTGGAGCGGCCATCCCCTGAGCATGGTGCAGGAGATCGACGAGAGTTTCGATGCCGTCCTCTTCACCGGCTATCATTCGCGCGCGGGCGCGGAGAGCAATCCGCTCGCCCATACCATGAACTTGAATATCGGCGAGCTACGCTTGAACGGCGTGCCGGCCTCGGAATTTCATCTCCATGCCACGGCCGCCGGCTATTACAACGTGCCGGCGGTGTTTCTCTCCGGCGATGAAGGCATCTGCGCCGATGCCGAACGGCTCAATCCAGGGATGGAAACAGTCGCGACCCTTGAAGGAATCGGCCGCTCCACCGTCTCGATCGCGCCCAAGCTCGCGCGCCGCAAGATCAGGGAAGGGGTGAAGCGCGCCCTAAGCGGCAACCGCGCCGCCTATCTGCTGAAGCCCGCCGCCGAAACGGTGATGGAAGTTTTCTTCACCAACCCCGTCTCGGCCTACAAGGCGTCGTTCTATCCGGGGGCCAAACATCTCGGCAATCGTACGGTTCAGTTCGCCCACAAAGATTTCTTCGAAATCATGCGCGCGCAGAAATTCATCCTGGGGGCGTAAGCAGACGGGGAGATTACATTGAAGTTAATTGCCGTACTTGCATTCCTGATCGTTTTTGCTTTGCCGGTGAAGGCACAGGATCTGGCAGTTGATAATGGTTTCCGTCGCTATACCAACGACCCGTCGCTCATTTCACTGAATATTGTAAGGCGAGACAGTCAAAGCCTCCTTCGCCATCTCTCGATCCCCAAGAACGCCTTGGTCTATGCCTCGGGATACCCGATCGATGACTTTCCGCAATGGCCTGACGTTATGAACACTTCAGGTAGAATTACCTTCGCCATCCTGGCGCCGGAAGGATCACCTGCTGGCAAGATTGTGTCGGAAGCGGTAAATCGAAACGGATATATCAGCAGTGTTCTGAGGGACCATAGAAAACAGATGATCGAGGTCGACGTCGGTTGCTGTCGTTCGGCTACGGCTCCCCCACGCTACAGCGACTTCGTAGAGCCGTTTCATGCGCATGAGCGTGCAATCGAAGCGGTCACCGAAGAAGGATTGAGGAGTGTAGAGCTTCGTGCTCCCAAGATACAAAAGAATGGAACGCTAGATTTCACGACGTGGGTCAGCACTGATGGAAAGATTACGTACTTCGGAGATCGATCAGTCGACAGTTTCGATGTTGCTCGCTGCACGAATCAGTTTACGAACGCCATATATTATTGTGACTACCACATTGGGCTGGATGGCGGCGTTTCCCTCACGGTAAAGTTTGTCGACTTCCGCGGCAACGGCGGCAGAGCATTTGTAAATCGTTATATGAACCTAGCTCTGCGTGCCTACTGCCAATACGATCTTAAATGCGGTTGGAAAGAGAACGAGTAGGACGCCGAAAAACGACCCGTCACCATCTCGATCGCGCAGTTCAATGCCCAGGATGACGGCAAGGCCGGCAACAGCACCTGAGCGGCACCGTCAATTGCGAGAGGCGATGAAATCGCCGCTGCCCGCCGGGGGATAGATGGCGAGGAAGCCCGCCTGGCGAAGTGCCGGCAGGCCACCCTCCACCGCGACGGCGCGCATCTGGCCAAGGCTGCGGAGGGTTGTGACGATCTGCTCGGCCGAATCGCCCAACACCACGACCGGCTGTGCCGTGGAGAGGCCGAGCGCGCGCAACTTGGTGGTGAGTGTTGCATCGTCCTGCGTGAGATCGATTCCGTCGATGCCTTGTGCATTGGGCAGGGCATCTGCAAGGCGCGTCTGAGGATCGCGGGCATCCAGCACCAGGGCGCCCGAGGCGATGAGCGCGCGTGCTTCCTGGACCGAGACCAATCGCCGGGCGGCAAAATCGATCACATCGACCGAACTGGTGGGGCCCGCTGCGAGGCCGCTCATGCTGGCAACGAGGCCGATCGAGACCGGCAGGATGGCGATGAGGATGGCGAGGCTGAGGATCCCGCCCAGCGTATGGAGATTGAGCAGATGGGACGAGCGCTGCGACGCGCGGAGAACGGCTGCTTTCATGATCTAGATCGACTTTCCCTGAGCCGGCGGCTGGCGGTGGGGAGCACGCCGGGAACAATAGTCTATTAGATTGATAGACTAAATAGCCAAAGACCAAGGAAATGTCAAGCTCGCTGCCTTATTGCGCGGCTTCGGCGAGGAGCCAGTCGCGCAGGATGCGGGCTGGCTGGGAGAGCCTTTCTCCAGCGCGTTCAACAAGATAGAAGTTCTCGGTGCATTTGATCTTGGTAGCGAAGGGGGCGATGAGCCGCCCGTCTGCCAGAGGCGACTCGACCAGAGAGGTACGGCCGATCAAGACGCCGCCGCCGGCCAAAGCCAGGTCGATCGCCAGACTCGCCGTATCGAAGGCGAGGCTGGGTGCCGCCAAAGCGACGCCCGCCCCCTTGCCCCATTCCGGCCAGCCTTCGGCGAAGCCCTCGATATGGATGAGGCGCTGGCCGGCGAGTAACGCTGCCGGATCGCGCGGACGCGCCTCCCCCTCGATCAGTTCGGGCGCGCAGACCGGGAACAGCCGGTCGCGGGTGAGGGGATAGGCGGTAAGGCCGGGCCATGAGCCGATCCCGCATCGGATCTCGAAATCGACATCGGGATCGAGCTCGATCGGGGTCCAGAGCGAAGTCAGCACGCGCACCGGCATTTCTGGGTGACGCGTCAGAAAGGCCGATAAACGCGAGGCAAACCACAGATGCGCAAAACCCGCGGTGACGCGCAGCGCGACCTGGGCCGTATCGCGCCCATGGAACAATTCATCGGTGCCGGCACCCAGGCGGTCGAAGGCATCGCGCACGATGGTAAGGTAGGACAGCCCACGATCGGTGAGGGCGAGGCCCTGTGCGCGGCGCAGGAACAGAGCTTGGCCCAGATATTCTTCAAGCGCCCGCACCTGCTGGCTGATGGCGGCGGCCGTGACGCCCAATTCCGCCCCGGCGCGGGCGAAACCGACATGGCGGGCGGCTGCCTCGAAGCTCCGCAACATCGCCAAGGGGGGCAGGCGCCGCATCCAATCTCCTTCAGGCTTAGTTTTGCTTAGCCTATGAGGTCACAATTTATCGTTTGTCGCGGCGGATGACAAATATAAGACTTGGCCTAGCTCAGCCATACAGCCAGGGGAACAGAGATGGCCAACCGGAAGCCCAATTTCGTCATCTTCATGCTCGATCAATTGGCGCCGCAATTCATGCCGACCTATGGGCATCAGGTGGTAAAGACGCCGCATCTCCAGAAATTCGCAGAAAGTAGTGCTGTCTTCGACGCCGCCTATTGCAACTATCCGCTCTGTGCACCGGCCCGCTATTCCTTCATGTCCGGGCGTCTGCCAACCAAGATCGGCGCCTGGGACAATGCCGCCGAATTCATGGCCGAGATCCCGACCTTCGCGCATCACCTCTCGGCGCTCGGCTACGACACAACGCTCTCCGGCAAGATGCATTTCTGCGGCCCGGACCAGCTCCACGGCTTCCATCGCCGCCTGACCACCGATGTCTATCCCTCCGACTTTGCCTGGGTGCCCAATTGGGATCATCCGGAAATGAAGCTCGACTGGTTCCACAACATGGATGTGGTGCATGAGGCCGGCATCTGCACACGCTCGGCCTATCTCGATTTCGATGACGAGGTCGTGTTCCTGGCCAAGCGTCATCTCTTCGATCTCGCCCGGAGGGGCGATGATCAACCCTTCTGTCTCGTCGTCTCGCTGATCAGCCCGCACGATCCCTATCTCGCGCGCAAGGAGCATTGGGATCTCTACCGGCATGACGATATCGACATGCCGAAACTCAAGGCTGGTTCCGTGCCGCTCAATCCTCACGAGCAGCGCATCTCGAACGGCATCGGCATGCTGGATCCGGCGCCGACCGAAGATGCCATCCGCAATGCACGCCATGCCTATTACGGCACGGTCTCCTATATCGACGAGCGCTTCGCCGAGATGATGCAGGCATTGAAGGAAAGCGGGTTTGCCGACAACACCTACACCATCGTCACCGGCGACCACGGCGACATGCTGGGCGAACGCGGTCTGTGGTTCAAGATGAACTGGTTCGAGAACTCCGCCCGCATCCCGATGATCATCAATGGCCCCGGCGTGAAGGCGGGCCGCGTCAAGGAGGCCGTCTCGCAGATCGACATCCTGCCGACCCTGCTGGACCTCGCGACCGACGGTGCGCCGTTGCATGAGCAGGTCGTGACCGAGGGCCGGTCGATGGTGCCGCATATCACGGGCGGCAAGGGGCATGACGAGGTGATCGGCGAATATATGGGCGAAGGCGCCAAGGCGCCGGGCGTCATGATCCGCCGCGGCAAGTACAAATTCGTGCATTTCCAGTCGGACCCGGACCAGCTCTACGACCTTGAGGCGGATCCCCTGGAGGTGACGAATCTCGCCACAGATCCCGCCCATGCGGCGCAGATCGCGGCCCTGCGTGCCGAGATCGCGAGGAACTGGGATATGGAAGGCATTCGTCAGCAGGTGGTGGCAAGCCAGCGCCGCCGCCGTTACCTGAACGACATTCTGCGGGCGCAGGGTGTCGCCTGGGATTACCAGCCGGTGTTCGATGCCAAGGGCCAGTATATCCGCAACACCGTGCCGATTTTCGAACTGGAAATGCGCTCGCGCTTCCCGGCGGTGAAAAAGGCGGCGGAGTAACGATCAGTCGATCTCGACCACGACCTTGCCGCGCGCCAGGCGGTTGCGGAGCGCCTCATGGGCCGCATCCGCCTGGGCCAAGGTATAGCGCGTGGGATCGAGGCGCGGCATCAGCTGGCCGGCTTCGGCGAGTTTGGTTGCCGCCTCAAGAATCTCGCCGTGATGGGTGCGGCCCTTGCCGGTCAGGAGTGGCAGTAATGTGAAGACGCCGCTATAGCTCGCCGCCCGGAAGGAGAGCGGCGCCAGGGCATGTGTCCCCCAGCCGAGGCAGGAGACGACATGACCTTGATAGGCGCGCACGGCCTGGAAGGATGCGTCAAGCGTCGCCCCGCCCGCCGTGTCATAGACGATGTCGAAGCCCTCGCCCCCGGTGAGGCGGCCGACATATTGGTCGACGCTTTCCGCGCGGTAATCGATCGCGGTCGCACCGAGGCTTTCGATGTAATCCTTCTTGTCGGCGGAATCGGTCGCAAAGACTTTGGCGCCGCGACTGGCAGCCAGTTGCACGGCCATCTGCCCGACGCCGCCGGCGCCGCCATGGACCAGGACCTTGTCGCCGGCTGTGACCGCCGCGCGATCGACCAGGCCTTCCCAGGCGGTGATGAAAACCAGCGGGATCGCGGCCGCTTCGCGCATGGAAAGATTGGCGGGCTTCAGGGCCAGGAGATCGGCATCGACCACCGCGTATTCGGCGAGCGTTCCCTGATGCCCGCCGACACCGCCTGCCATGCCATAGACCTCGTCGCCGATGCGGAAGCGGGTGACACCCGCACCGATCGCCGCGACCGTGCCGGCCAGATCGAGGCCGAGAATCGCCGGCAAAGGATGCCGCGCATGAGCGGCTTCGCCGGCGCGGATCTTGAGGTCCAGCGGATTGACTCCGCTCGCCTGGATGCGCACCAGAACCTCGCCGGGGCCGGGCTGCTTCACGGGCAGATCGACCAGGGTAAAGGGCCGATCGGGCGCTTCGGTGCGCTGGGCGCGCATGGATATGACGGACATTGGACCTCGCTTTCCAGCGGCGCTGTGCCGCTGGGAGAAAGGTGGAGCAGTCATAAAAGAATGGAAACGAAGATTTATTTTTAGTTTCCATGCATTTTTGTATGATGTGGCATGGAATGGGACGATCTCCGCATTTTCCTCGCCATCGCCCGCGCCGGCACCTTGGGGGCCGCGGCCCGGCGCCTGGGCCTTACCCAGCCGACCATGGGCCGGCGGCTGCGTGCCTTGGAACAGGATCTCCGCCAGACTCTTTTCCAGCGCACGGGCGATGGCTTCGTGCTGACCCATGAAGGTGAGGCCCTGCTGGGTCCGGCGGAACGGATGGAAGAGGCGGCGCTGGCGGCGGAACGGGCGCTCGGCGGTGCCGAAACCGGTCACACCGGCCTGCTGCGGATTTCGTCATCGGATTGGTTCGGGACCCATGTGCTGACACCCATCTTCGCTGCTTTCTCCAGCAGCCATCCCGGACTCACGATCGAGCTTGTCACCGATGCGCGGGTCTTCAGCCTGGCACGGCGCGAAGCCGATCTCGCCTTCCGCATCGCACGCTTCGAGGAACCGGAAATCGTGCAGCGGAAAGTGCTGCGCATGGATTATGCCTTGTACGGTGCCGTACCCATGACGCGCGTCGAACTCGGCGACGGCACCGGCGCTGCATTGGTGACGATGGACACGGCCTTCGGCGCTTTGCCCGACATGGCCTGGCTGCAGCAACATCTACCCAGGGCGCGCATCGCCTATCGCAGCAACAACCGCGAGGTGCAGGCACAAGCCTGCCGCGCCGGCGCAGGCCTTGCCGTGTTGCCGCGGCTGCTGGGCGACAACATCGTCGGCCTCCACGTCATCGATCTCGGCGACGTGCCACCCGGCCGCGATGTCTGGGTCGGCTATCATCGCGATCTCAAGCGGCTGACGCGGTTGCGGGCATTGCTGGATTTCACGATCGAGCGATTGACCTGATTCTCACTCGCTCAAGCAATCCACCAGGTAACGCTTCTCGCCGTTCTTGCCGGTCTCGAAGCGGATCCCGTGGATGTCGATCTCGAAGCCGGGGAAGCGGCGGTCGAAATCTCGGGCGAATTTCAGATAGTCGAGAATGGGCTGTGTGCCCTTGCCGTAACGCTCGCCCGGCATGATGAGGGGAATGCCCGGCGGATAGGGGACCAGCATCACCGCGGCGACACGGCCGGCGAGACGGTCGATCTCAACCTTCTCGTATTTCTCGTGCACCAGCCGGTCATAGGCCTCGGCCGGCTTCATCACCGGTTCGGGGAGACCGCTGAACATCGCATTCATCTTGGCGGGGATCTGGTCCTTGCGGTAGCAATCGTGGAGCGCCTGGCAGAGATCCTTGAGGCCCATGCCGCGATAGGCGTCGCCATGTTTCGCCATAATGCTGGGCAATGCGCGCTCCAGCGGTTCATTGGCATCGAAGGCGCGCTTGAAGGTGCGCAGTTCCGTCACCAGCGTGTTCCACTTGCCCTTGGTGATGCCCATGGAGAAGAGCACCAGGAAGGAATAGAGGCCGGTCTTTTCAACCACGATGCCGCGTTCCCACAGGAACTTGCTGACGATGGCGGCCGGCACGCCGAAAGCCGACATCTTGCCGTCGATGGAAAGGCCTGGCGTCTGGATGGTGACCTTGATCGGGTCCAGCGTCACGAAATCCTTGGCGACCGCGCCATAGCCATGCCAGGCGGCACTGGGTTTCAGCGTCCAATCGGCGGCACTCGTGGGCCGGTCGAGATCGATATTGTCCGGCTGCCAGACCGAGAACCACCAATCATTGGCCTTCAATCCCTGCCGCACGGCGGCCATGGCGGCGCGGAAGCCGCGCGCCTCTTCATGGGTCTCTTCGATGAGGGAGCGTCCGGCCGGCCCTTCCATCATGGCGGAGGCGACGTCGCAGGAGGCGATGATGCCATAGGCCGGCGAGGTCGAGGTGTGCATCATGAAGGCTTCGTTGAAGCGCGCCCAGTCGAAGCGGGGCTTCGCGGCATCCTCGACATGGATCATCGAGGCCTGGCTGAAGGCCGCGAGCAGTTTATGCGTCGATTGCGTGGCGACGACGATGGGGTGTCCCGCGCGATTGAAGCCATGGCGCCGCCCCATGCCATGGCGCCCGGCATAGAATTCGTGAAAGGCCGCATAGCCGTACCAGGCTTCGTCGAAATGCAGCACGTCGGTGGCGCCGTTGATCGTCTCCTTGATCATCTCGGCATTGTAGCAAAGCCCGTCATAGGTCGAGTTGGTGACGGTGGCGAGGCGCACGCGGCCTGAATGCTTGCCCTTCACCAGCGGATTGGCGGCGATGCGCTTTTTGATCGCCGCCGGTTCGAATTGGTCGCGGCCGATCGGGCCGATGATGCCCAGCGCATTGCGCTTGGGCTCGAGATAGATCGGCGTCGCCCCCGTCATGATGATCGCGTGCAGCACCGATTTGTGGCAATTGCGGTCGACCAGCACCAGATCATCCTTGCCCACGAATCCCTGCCAGACGATCTTGTTGGCGGTCGAGGTGCCGTTGGTGACGAAGAAGGAATGATCGGCGCCGAAATTCCGCGCCGCGCGTGCCTCGGCTTCCTGGACCGGGCCGATATGATCGAGGAGCGAGCCCAGTTCCGGGACCGAGATCGAGAGATCGGCGCGGAGCGTGTTCTCGCCGAAAAAATCATGGAAGGCGCGACCGACTGGACTTTTCTTCAAGGCGACGCCGCCGGCATGGCCGGGCGTGTGCCAGGAATAATTCGAGCGCGAGGCGTGGCGCACGAGAGCGCCGAAAAAGGGCGGCAGCAGACCCTGCAGATAGGATTCGGCCACACGCTCGATCTGGCGCGCGATGAAGGGGACCGTGTCCTCGAACAGATAGATCACCTGGCGGATCTCGCCCAGCAGATCGCTGCGGCGATCGGCATTGCGGGTCTTCGCCTTCTTGCCCGGCGTCAGCGCGACGCGGTCGGTCTCGGCCAAGGCGATGATCGGCAGATTGGGTGCGCGCAGACGGATGGCGGCGATGAGGTCGTGCATCTCCTTGCGCGCCGAGTCGTCATTGGTCAAAGCCGCCTCGCCGAACAGCACGGCCGAGAGGCCGCGATGGGTGGCGGCGACGATGCCCGCATCGGCATAATCGGTGGTGGTGATGGTGGCAAAACCATCTGTTTCCAATTGCCGCGCGATCTCGCCCAACCGTCTTCCGGCGGCATTGGTGGTGCCGAATTGCCGGTGCACGATCAGGATCGGGAAATTGAGGTGCTGGACCATCTGGGGGCTCGCGCGGGTGAAAGGGAATTGGACTTCAGTGTCGCCCGAAGCCCTGCCCGGTGGGAACTGGCAGAGCGCAAGGGCGGGGTGCCTCTCTGCCCGCCAAATGCCGGTCCGACTGGCGCTTTGCTGCGATTATCCAGGAAGGCTTGACAAAATCGATAATATTCATATATTCGAATTTATGAATATAAAAGCGAAAAGTGCCCCGCAACCCCCCGTCGAGGACTTGCTCGCCAAGGCCGAGCAGGCGGCTGCTTTCCTGCGCTCGCTTGCCCATGAGCATCGCCTGGCGATTCTTTGTGCGCTCGAGGAGCGCCCGCGCGCTGTGGGCGAGCTGGCCTCGCTCCTGGGATTGGCGCAGCCCAAGGTCTCGCAGCATCTCGCCATCCTGAAAGGCCAGGGCATGGTAGCCGCCACCCGGCGCGGTACCAGCATCGAATATCGGGCCAATAGCGCGGCGGCCCGCAATATCGTCGCGGCTTTGCAGGCCGAATTCTGTCCCCCCGGCGGTGCCGAGAGCCGCCGTCGCTAGAGATCAACCGGAGTATTCGTCATGGATTGGAACGCTTTCGACCCGCAGCGTGCGCTTATCGGCGGGATTCTAATCGGCCTCGCCGCGGTGATGCTGATGATCCGCCTTGGCCGCATCGCCGGTGTGAGCGGCATCCTCGCCAATGCGGCGACGCAATCCGGCGAGGAACGCAACTGGCGCCTCGCCTTCCTGATCGGCATCGTCCTTGGCGCCTATGCCATGGCGGAATCGATCGGCGGCTTCATGCCGATATTCGCGGGCGGCTGGCCACTCCTCATCCTGGGCGGTCTGCTGGTCGGTTATGGCACGCGGATGGGCTCGGGCTGCACCAGCGGCCATGGCATTTGCGGCCTGGCGCGTTTTTCCAAACGCTCGCTCGCGGCGACGCTCACTTTCATGGCGAGTGCCATCGTCACCGTCTTTGTCGTCCGTCACCTGATCGGAGCTTGAGATCATGCTGCGCCTTATCTCCGCCCTCATTGCCGGTCTCGTCTTCGGCGCCGGTCTTGTCCTCTCCGGCATGGCGAATCCGCAAAAGGTTCTCGCCTTCCTGGATCTCGCTGCCATCGCCAGCGGCGGTTGGGACCCCAGCCTCGCTCTGGTCATGGCGGGCGGCCTTCTTGTCGCGGTGCCGGGCTTTGCCTATGCACGGCGCCTCGAAAAACCGGCGCTCGCCGAAACATTCGCCTGGCCCCAAGCGCAGGCGATCGACCGGCCGCTCATTCTGGGCAGCCTCCTCTTCGGCATCGGCTGGGGCCTTGCCGGCATCTGCCCCGGTCCCGCTCTTGCCATCCTGGGCCTTGGCGGCTATCAGGCCTGGATCTTTTTCGCAGCGCTCCTGGGCGGCATGATGATCCATCACATCCTCGGGCGCCGCGCTGCCTGATCCGGAGTTCCCCTTCATGTTCTATGAACCGCGCCTTCAAAATAGCGGCCTAACCATCGATCCCTTGAAGGCCCTGGTGGTGCCGCGGCCGATCGGCTGGATTTCCAGCGTCGATCTCGAGGGGCGCGTCAATCTGGCCCCCTTCAGCTTTTTCAACATGGTGGCGGATTCGCCACCGATCGTCCTCTTTGCACCCTCAGGCCGGAAGGCAAATGGCGAGATCAAGGATTCACGCCGCAATGTCGAGGCCAGCGGCGCCTTCGTCGTCAATATGGCGACCTGGGATCTCCGGGAACAGATGAACGCCACATCCGGGCAGTTCCCAGCGGGTGTCAACGAGGCGGACGTAGCGGGGCTCGAGATGGTGCCATCGCGCATCGTCAACGCACCACGCGTTGCTGCTTCGCCGGTCGCCCTGGAATGCCGCTATCTCCAGACCGTGTCGCTGCCCACCCTCGATCCCGATCAGCCCAATGACGTCATCTTCGGCGATGTGGTGGGTGTCCATATCGACGAGAAGCTGATCACGCCCGAAGGCCGCGTTGACATCACCATCGCCAAACCCCTGGCCCGCCTCGGCTACTCGCTCTACACGGCGGTCACGGAAACCTTCGCGATGCGACGGCCCCAGTAACCAAAGGATGGCTGATTACCAGGCGAGATAAGGGAGCGCGTAGCTCGGGCGCGGCCCTTGCGCGCTCAAATGATCCAACACCTCGCGGTCGATCCGGCCCTCGCGCAAAAGATCGCCTTGATGGATGCCGCCGGCGATGAAGAGCGATTTGGCACCGATCCCGGCGGCACCCGCCACATCCGTCCGCAAGGCATCGCCCACGCCGATGACACGGGTTACGTCCTTGATCGCGAAATCGGCGATGACGCGGCGATAGATGCCGGGATAGGGCTTCCCTTCGATCAGCACATCGCCGCCGAGGCGTTGATATTCATCGGCGATGGCACCGGCGCAGATTTCGGCGATGCCGCCGCGATGCACCATCAGATCCGGATTGGCACAGATCAGCGTCAGGCCGCGCGCCAGCGCCTTTTTCAGCACGGGATCAAAATCCATCACCGTCACATGCTCGTTCTCGACCCCGATCGCCAGGATGAAATCGGCATCCGCGATGTCTTCTGTCGGGGTGACATCCAGCCCGTCGAAGAAGCTGCGGTCGTGATCGGCAACGATGGCATAGGCGCGCCGGCCCAATTTTCCATAGGCGGGATCGTATCTGGTCGAAAGATGCTGCCAGATCATTTCGCCCGAGGTGTAGATGCCGGCATATAGATCGTCGGTGATGCCGAGCTGGCGCAAACGCGGCCTGATGATTTCGGTGCGGCGCGGCGCGTTCGAAACCAGCGCCACGGGAATGCCTTTGGCCTTTAACTGATGCAAGGTATTGAGGGCGGCGGGATAGACATTGATGCCGTCATGCATGCAACCCCACAGGTCCATGATGACAAGGTCGATGGTGTCACTGATGGCACCGAGGCCATCCAGATAGGCGATCGCTGAAAGAGACATGGTTTATTGTGTCACGTTGCTGCCGGAGCGCGCGAGGCGCGGCTCGCCGAAAAGATAGCCTTGGCCGAAATCGAGATGAAGGTCGAGAAGTTCAAGAAGCATCGGCTCGGATTCGATGTGATCGGCGATGAGGTCGATGGCGAAGGAATCGAGCATGCGCTTGAAATCCTGCGGATCCTCGCCGAGCGCACCAGCCCGCGCTGCCGCGATCAGGCGTTCGGCTTCGATCTTCATATAACGGAAATGGCGACTGGAAAGAACCGCCGGGTTGATGTCGAAATGCGTCACCTGGTCCAGGCTGAAGCGATAGCCGAGCTGCGCCAGCCGTTCGAAATCGCCCAGCAGCGCATCGTCGGCGGATTCCATCGCGCGTTGCGAAAACTCGAACACGATGGCCGGGGCGAGCTCCGCGTTCTGTGCCATCAGATTGATGAACTCGCGGAAGAACTCGCGGTCCGCCAGGGTGTAATGCGAGATGTTGAGGAAGAAGCCGACGCTGGTATTCGATTTCCGGATCCGGCGCAGGGTCTGAATGCAGCGGAACAGCAGCATGTTGTCGATCGCGGTCACCAGGCCATGACGTTCGGCAAGCTCGATGTATTGATCGGGGATCATCACGCGGCCATCGGCCAGACGGATGCGCGAAAAGCATTCGAAATAGCGCCGCTTTCTCTGCGGGAGGCTGACGATCGGCTGCAAGGCGAGCTCGACACCGTTTTCGCGCAATCCATCGCGCAACACGTCCAGCACTTCCGCTTCGTCGAGATCATAGGCCACCGGCGGCATGGGCAGGCTCGCCTGGCTCCCGGCGGCGGGTGGCGGGCTTTGTAGCGGCTGGCGCAAGGGCTGATCGAGCGGGATCGCACTGGGTGTATCCTCGCCAGGCTTCGTCACGACCAGGGTCGGCGCGGCTGCCGCTTTGGCAGGCGCCGGCGGGCGCTGCGCGGCCTTGCCCGGCGCCGATATGGCGCGCGCCGAATAAAGCTGTTCGATCAGTTTCTGCAGGACTTTCACCTCGGCGACCACATCGCCCACATCCTGCTGCGGCGTATTCGCGAGATTGGCGAGGCTTGCCCGCAATTGCAGCATGTCATCCTCGAGCCTGCGCTGATCGCGGAGAATGGATTCGACCTGACGTGCGAGCTCGGCGAAGTTGCGCGCCTGCGCCTGGTTGCGGCGGCTGCTGAGGGCCGATTGATGCAGCAATCCACCCACCAGGAACACGAAGCCACCGGCGATGGCGCCCAGGATCGGCGAGACCATCGGCATGAATTCCGGCAACCAGATGGCCAAGGCCACCGCCGCCAGGACATAGATCATGAAAAGCAGGAAATGCGCCCGTGGATTCATGGCAATAGCACTACCCGTTGGTTGCTCGCATGGCCAATGAAAAAGTCATCATGAGCGATGATCCGCCCCCACCGCTTCGCCGATGCTTTTGAATCCGTCCCGGGCCAGCAGGGCCGGCAGTTCCGCGACAATGCGCGCCGGCAGGCCAGGCCCTTCATAGACCAATGCCGAATAGAGCTGCACCAGGCTGGCGCCGGCACGGATCTTGGCATAGGCGTCGGCCGCCGAGGCGATCCCGCCCACGCCAATGAGTGGCAGCCTGCCCTCGATCAGACGATACATGTCGCGCAGCAAGGCGGTCGACATGGCAAAGAGGGGCGCTCCGGAGAGGCCGCCGGCTTCCCCGGCGAATGCGGGCGCCAGATGAGCGGGGCGCGAAATCGTCGTGTTGCTGATGATGAGGCCGTCGAGGCCATGCGTGAGCGCCACCTCGGCGATGTCGACGCGATCCTCGGCGGTGAGGTCTGGTGCGATCTTGAGAAGAAGCGGTGGCTGCGTTTTCGATATGTCGGCCGCGAGGGCGTCGCGTGCCACCCGCACCCGATCGACGAGGGCCGCCAAAGGTGCCTTGCCCTGGAGCGCGCGCAGACCCGGCGTGTTGGGCGAGGAGACGTTGATCACCAGATAATCAGCGAGCGGCCCAAGGGTCGCGACGCCCAATTCGTAATCGGCGGCTGCGTCCTCGGTCTCCTTGTTCTTGCCGAGATTGATGCCGAGGATGCCGGCCTTGCGGTCGCGCGCTCGCAAGCGTTCGGCGACGCGCGCCATGCCGTCATTGTTGAAGCCCATGCGGTTGATCACGGCGCGGTCGTGGATCAGGCGGAAGAGACGCGGTCGCGGATTGCCGGCTTGCGGGCGCGGTGTCACGCTGCCGATCTCGACGAAGCCGAAACCCAGACCGAACGCGCCGCGATAGGCCTCGGCATTCTTGTCGAAACCCGCGGCAAGGCCCAGCGGATTGGGAAAGCTGCGGCCCCAGAGGATCTGGCGCAGCATGACATCCTCGGCCGATGATCCCGCCTGCGCGGGTGTCGCGGCGAGGGCGCGCACGGCCAGGCGATGTGCATTTTCGGCATCGAGCTGAAAGAGCAGCGGCCGCAGGAATGGGTAGAGCCAGGCGGGAAAGGTCATGAGGATCGAGGATGCCGGTCGGAGAGGCGCCTAAGGTCGCACAGCCCGCGGCGGCGAACCAGCCCGCAGGCGGCGCGGCCATCGCGGCGGCGTTTTGAAGAAAGCTTTTGCACTTTATCCAGTCCATTCGGGTGTCGTTATGTATCTCGACCCGGTCCAATCTTGATTTGTTGGCAAACGAACAATATTGCAGGTCCCGGTTTGGTAGATTTAGTACAGGATTTCGGCATTTATTCTCATCAGAAATGAGAACTATTTACAACCAATTATCTCTAAATCGGATGTTCTTTCTGCGCGTAACCTGCGCTAAAATGACTTCTGTCTTCACTAGGAATGCGGATCGCTTCGGGGGGAGCGTCGCAATCGGTGAGGGGGATGAGGTCCCGAATTCGGGGTCTGATCTCGGAGCAGGGAGTATCAACTAGAATCGCTCGATACTGGGGCTGCGGAAAGCGAGTCGTATTCTGACGTAACAGTTAGGAGACGCGATCGTGTCAGTTCCCATGTTGCAGCACGCCGATGTATGGCGCGGTATCGACAGACTCGCCGCCAAACACGGTCTTTCTGCCTCTGGTCTTGCGCGTCGGGCCGGGCTTGACCCCACCGCCTTCAATCCGTCGAAGCGCATCACGCGTGAAGGGCGGCCGCGTTGGCCGAGTACCGAATCATTGTCGAAGATCCTCGCCGTCACCGGCGAGCCCTTTCTCGATTTTGTGCTGCTTACGGGCGCGCATAGTGGCGAAGCGCTGGGCAATGGCCATGGTCCCGCGGGGTTCGACCAGCCGGTCGCCGGCGGTCGTCTGGTCATGCGTTCCGGCCAGGCACGGACCGTTCCGGTCCTGCCGCTCGAGCGGTTGACCAGCGGCGACTTCTTCAGCAATGCCGGTCAGCCGACCGGAACCGGCTGGGGTCATCTCGATTTCGAGGGCAGTGTCGGTCGTGATGCTTTCGGCATCGAAATCAGCGGTGGCGAATTCGATCCCATCTACCGCGATGGTGATACCGTCATCGCCAGCTGCGGGGTAGAAATCCGCCGCGGCGACCGCGTGGTTCTGGGTCTTGCCAATGGCGGCACGCTGATCCGACGCGTCGTGCGCCATGATGCCGACGGCTATTACACCGAGACGATCAAGCATTCCGGGCAGCCTCAATTCCTGCCTCAGGACCAAGTTCGGTTCGCCGCCCGCATTCTCTGGGTCACCCAGTAAGGCCCTCTGCAGCGGGCCTAGCCCGACTGTCCCGTAGCGGGATTACCACCGAGACCTTTTCCAAGCCCAATGTTCGTGATATGTTCTGTCGTCGCGAATGGCCGGGAAGGTGATGACAGTGGATGCGGAACAGCCAGGGGATAGCGGCCCCGGAGACAGCAGCCCTGGAGACAGTGGACTGCGTTTCGACCGACTGCCGGAAGATGTCCGGCGCTGGCAACGTTTCGGGGGTGCCGAGGCGGCCGCTTTGGCCGAAGCCGAGGCGCTCCGGCGCGAGATCGACCGGGTGGCGGCGCGGCTAGCGCGCTGGGTCGCCGCGCGCAGATCTGCGACGACTTTTTCCACTGGCGACGACCCCCATGCCCAGCGGGCCTGGACCAATCTGCGGATCGCAGGGCTTGCAATGGTCGCAGAGGTCGAGCGACAGCGATCAAATAATTGCAATCCATCGGCGGGCAACGCGGTTTGCGCCGATGACAGAGCCGGCGAAAACCCGGCTGCGGCTGATCGCGCCTGCGGCTGAATTGCGGCCGCCATGCTTGACGCCACCTGAAAAAGCGGCCTAGCGTTTATCTTTAAATCATGGCGGCATGTTGACCTTGCCCAATTCGATCCCGCTGGATTGCAATCAGCAATGCCGTGCCGCCAGTCGGAATGAGGCGCGCCATGGAGCAATGGCATTTCATCGACGGTAAATGGGTCACCGGCAATCCGCCCTTGATGCGGGCGTTCGATCATGCGACCTGGCTGATGGGCGGCATCTTCGACGGCGCGCGCGCTTTTGACGGTGTCACCCCCGATCTCGATCTGCATTGCCGTCGTGCCGTCCGCTCGGCCCTCAATGTCGGTTTGCGCTCACCGCTCTCAGCGGGCGAGATCGAAGAGATCTGCCGTGATGGCATCTTGCGCTTTCCCCGCGGCGCCCATCTCTACATCCGGCCCTTCATGTGGTCCGAGGATGGCTGGATGGCGCCGGACCCGGCCAGCACCCGCATCTGCATCTCGCTCACCTTGACGCCGCTGCCCGAACCCAAGGCCAACCGCGTCATGATTTCGCGCTTCCGCCGCCCGTCGCCGGAAACGGCACCCACGGATGCCAAGGCTGTCTGTCTTTACGCGCAGGCCGGCCGCGCCTCGGGCGAAGCGCGCAGCAAGGGTTTCGACGACGCCGTGATGCTGGATCCGCTGGGCAATGTCGCCGAATTCGCGTCGTCGAATCTGTGGATCGCCAAGGATGGCGCGGCGATCACGCCGGCGCATAACGGCTGCTTCCTCAACGGTATTACGCGCCAGCGCCTCATTCGCCTCTTCATGGCCGCCGGCATTCCGGTCTATGAACGCAGCCTGACGCCGGCCGATCTCCTGGATGCGGACGAGATCTTCTCGACCGGCAATTACGGCAAGGTGATGCCGGTGACCGGCATCGAGGATCGGGCGCTGGAGATGGGACCGATCTATCGCCGCGCCCGCCAGCTCTATATGGAATACGCCCACGGCAATCTTCGCTCGGCGGCGTAACACTCAGAACGTTCCAACCCTCGCCCCGCACTTGCGGGGAGAGGGTTGGGAGGGGCGAGACTCTCTTACAGCGTCATGTGGCGCGCGCGGGCGCCGCGTTCGATGGCAGCGGCCACCAGCTTGCCGACCTTCAACTCGAAACGGATGAGGTCGAGCATGCGCGCTTCCTCTTCCGTCACCTTGCCGTCGGCAGCCGCGACATCGCAGGCCAGGGCATAGGCGGTTTCGCGGAACTTCTCCGGCAGGCTTTCGGCGATCTTTTTGAGGACGCCGTCGAGGCCCTCTTTGCCGTTGAGGAGGTCGACGCAGGAAGCCGAGGTCTTGGCAATCTTCGCCTGGTCGAAATCGCGGAACACCGGCAGATGGCCGACCATGTCGCCGATCGAGTTCATCTCCGCATCGGTCATTTCGCGATCCGCGGCGGACACCAGAATCATGGTGTAGATGAGGGCGGTGTGATGATTGATGCTCGCCATATCGGTCGATCCTGTCTGCTGAAGGAATGTGGTGAAATCGGCGCGGCGCCGAGAGGCGCCTGGCCCCCAATGTGAATGGGCGTGAATCCGGCGCCACAATAGCGGCGGCTTGCTTTTCGCTCAACCCCCGGGAAAAGCCTTAAAATCAGGCAATTTCGGTGCCCTCTGCCGGACCGAGGAAAGCGTTAACCTGAGCGATTGCGGCCCGGAGCCCGATCCGCTCGACGCTGACCTCGGCCGGAAAGGCCGAGAGCAGGCGCGAGGGCATTGCCTTGTCGAGCAGCACGAAAACGCCACGGTCATCGGCGCGCCGGATCAGGCGTCCGAAGGCTTGTTTCAGTTTCAGCCGCGTCAATTGGTCCTCATAGGCGGTGCCGCCGAAGGCCTGCTTGCGCGCCCGGTGGAGAAGATCGGGCCGCGGCCAGGGCACGCGGTCGAAGACAATGAGGCGCAAGGCATCCCCCGGCACGTCGACGCCGTCGCGCACGGCATCGGTACCCAGAAGACAGGCATCGCGGTCGCCGCGAAAGATGTCGATGAGGGTCGCGTTGTCCATCGCATCGACATGCTGTGCCAGCAAATTGAGGCCGTGAGATTCAAGCGCCGGGGCGATCCTTTTATGGACTTCCCGCAAGCGCTGGATCGCGGTGAAGAGGCCCAGCGCCCCGCCGCCCGCGGCGATGAACAACGTGCGATAGGCGGCAGCCACCTGGGCAAGATCATCCTTGTCGAGATCGTTGACGATAATGACGCGGGTCTGGCGCGCGTAATCGAAGGGCGAGGGTACCCGCAGGCGATAGGCCGGCAGCGGCAGATGATTGGTGCCGGCCCGCGCCTCGGCGCCTTGCCAAGCGATATCCGAGCCGCTGCCGTCGCTCAGCGTCGCCGACGTGATGACGATGCCATGGGCGGGCTTCATCACCGCTTCGGCAAAGGGCGCAGTGGGATCGAGAAAGTGCCGGTACATGCCAAGGTCGATTTCGCGGCCATCGCTGCGCTCCAGCCCGAACCAATCGACGAAGAGCGTCGGCTTGTCGTCGAGCGGCATCGGATCGGTGAGAGCGCGCAACATCGCGCGCCAGGCACCCAGTTCGTTGTCGCAGCGGCGCATCAATCCGCGCGCCATGGCATCGAGGCGCTGGCGCTGCGCGCTCTCCAATTGATCGGCCTCGTCGTCGAGGCGCCGCAGCAATTTCGCCGCCAGCTTCTGCATCGGCTCCATCAGTGACTTCAAGGCACGGTCGAGTGTGACGGCGGCGATCGCGATCTCGCTTTCGACCGGGCTGGTGGCGCATTCCAGGCTGTAGCCGCTGCGCGGGCTCGCCGCGCGCGCCAGGACCTGATGCCGCACGGCCAGCAGGAAGCGTTCCGTGGCACCGAGGGCCTGCTGGTCGATGAGGCGTTGCTGCCAGCCTTCGCTGGCTAGCATCTTGGCATTGGCGAGCACCGCCTCGACCAGTTCCGGCATCTCGGCATCGTCAAGCAGCAGATCATCAAGCCGCCGCTTGAGGCCCCGGGCGCGGCTCGAACGTCCGCCTTCCGCACCCAGCAGCCAGCGGCGGAGATCGGCCGTCTCCTGTCCTGTGAGGTGCGCGGCGAAGGCGCTGTCGGTGGCGCTGAATAGGTGATGCCCTTCGTCAAAGACATAACGTGTCGGTAATCGCTGCTCTTCGCTGTTGCCGTTCATCGCGGCCTGCACCATGACCAAAGCATGATTGGCGATGACGATCTCGGCCTTCTTGGCGCGCCGCGCCGAACGTTCGATGAAGCAGCGTGTGTAATGCGGACAGGCGGCGTAGATACATTCGCCGCGCCGGTCCGCGAGGGCAAAGGCGCGGCCGTGGCCGATGAGGTCGGGTAACCAGCCGGGGAAATCGCCGCCCACCATGTCGCCGTCCCGCGTCGCCATGGTCCAGCGTGCGGCCAAGCCGAACGGCACGGCATCATTCGGCCGCGAGGCGATCTGCGCACCCATCTCGGCGAGATTGAGGACACAGAGATAATTCTCGCGCCCCTTGCGGATGACGACCTTCTGCGCCTTCTGCGCCGGATTGGGATAGAGCCGGTCCAGCTCCTGATCGATCTGGGTCTGGAGATGCCGGGTATAGGTGCTGATCCAGACCGGGCCTTGATTGCGCTGCGCCCAGAGGCTTGCCGGGGCGATATAGCCCAGGGTCTTGCCGACACCGGTGCCGGCCTCGGCCAGCACGACGTTGGGCGCTCCTTCTTCCGGGCGCGGCACGAAAGCGGGCACCAGGCCGGCGGCGAAATCAGCTTGGCTGGTGCGCTGTTCAGCCTCGGCGCCGATCAGCTCAGCGAGGCGCCGCCGGGTTTCCTCGGCCTGGATCGGCTGATGGTCGGGCTCGGGCGGCGGTGCGCCGTCAGACCATTCCGGCAGTTCGTCCCAGACGCCGATGCCGGGTGCCGCCTTGCCGCCCGCATTTTCCGACTGGAAATCGAGGGCGGCGAGGACCAGCGGCCCCCAGGCCCAGCCGGCCCGCCCCATCGCCCAGGCAAGGCCGATGACACGGCGCCTGTGCTTGGCCAGGCCATTGAGCTCGGCCAGCAGCAGCCGCGCACTTTCGTGCAGCAGTCGCACTTCGGCCAGCGCATCGTGATGCGCGGGGACCGCGATGCCGAGCGCCTCGGCGACACCCTTGGCGGTGGGCAGGCAGAAACTCGCCGGCCGCACGAAGGCATAAAGCTCGAGAAGATCATAGGCCGGAAAGCGCTCGATCTTGAGGCGCCGGGCGGTTGCCGGGGCATGGACCAGCAGCGGCGGTCGGGCGCGGGCACTCAAGGCCGCCGTGCCGTGATTGAGCCGGGCCGGCGGGGCTGCGCCATGATCCATCCAGACCGCCTCGCCATGGAGGGCGAGCAAGGCCGGCAGGGCGGCCAGTCCCGTGGCTGCGGGTGCCTGGAATGTACCGGTTTCGTTCATTACGCCGCTTTATGCCGCAGCGCGCGGTGATAAGCAAACGTCGGGATGGGAGATGGTTAGACCGGCTGGATCTTGGCGCCGATGGCCCAGGGGCGCTCGAATTGCGGGCGGCCGTAATAATAGCCCTGCAGGTAATGAACGCCGGCATCGATCAGCACCTTGGCGTCGGCTTCGTTCTCGACGAATTCGGCCACGGTCTCCAGGCCGAAGGTGCCGGCAAGGCCCATCAGATTGCGGATGAAAAGTTGCTGGTCGGCATTGTTGGCGAGGTTGCGCACGAAGGAGCCGTCGATCTTCACCAGATCCACGGTGAGGGCCTTCAGATGACGGAAGCTGGTGAAGCCGGCGCCGAAATCGTCGATCGCCACGCGACAGCCGACATCGCGCACCACATTGACGAAGCGCGCCGATTCCTCGATGTCGTGAAGGGCCGCCGTCTCGGTGATCTCGACAATGAGGCGCTCGGCGATGGCCGGGGTGGATTTCACCGCGGCGATAAGGGCGCGCAGCCAGGATTGGTCGGTGGCGGTGAGGCCGGAAATGTTGAGCGAGAGCACGGTCTGTGGATCGCGGCGCAATTCCTCGACCGTCATGTCGAGCACATAGCGGTCCATGAGACGCGTCATGCCCAATTGTTCGACCACCGGAATGAAGGCGCCGGCCGGCACGATCTCGCCGCGCGCATCCTTCATCCGCAACAGGCATTCGTATTTCGAAACGGTGAGCGTCTGCGCCGCCACGATCGGCTGATAGGTGAAGATCAGGCGCTGTTCGCGCATCGCCTGCTGGACCTGATTCCCCATGTCGAGGGCGCGGCGGTGGAGCAAGGTCTGCTGTTCCGACGGGCGATAGATGTTGGCGCAGCACCGCCCGGCTTTCTTGGCATAGGCGAGGGCGGATTCCGCCTTGGTCATGACTTCATAGGCTGTGTTGACCAGGCCCGGGAACAAGACGCAGCCGATCGAAACGGTGATGGGAATCGACTGGCCGTTGATCTCGATCGCCTGGTCGCGCATCACGTCGATGATGCGGTCCATGCAGGTGCTGACGCAATCTTCCGGGCAATTGGTGAGCAGCACGCCGAAGCGGTCGCCCCCTAAGCGCCCGATCACGTCGCTGGCGCGCAATACCCGGTCCAGACGCTGGCCGATCGCCACCAGCACCGCGTCGCCGATCTCGTAGCCATAGGCGTTGTTGACCATGGCGAGCTTGTCGACGCCGATCACCAGGAAGCCGCCCTCGACGCGGAAGCGGCGGCTGAAGGACAGGGCGTGCTCGACTTCGTCGCGCAGCCGCGCGCGGTTGAAATGGCCGGTCAACTCGTCGTAATTGGCGATCCGCTCCAGCCGAGCTTCGTTCTGCTTTCTTTGCGTGATGATGCGCATGGCGCCGGCCATCGCGCGGGGCATGCCGTTGCCGTCGATTTCGACGCGGCCGCGGTCATGCACCCAGATGACGACACCCTGGGCGTTCCGGATGCGGTATTCGCAATCATAGGTATCGCCCTGGCTGAAATGGTCGGACAGCGCCTTCAGGCGGCGCGGCAGGTCTTCGGGATGGATGCGGTTGTTGAAGCCGTGGCCGCTGGCGATGGCCTGTTCGCCTTCGCCCAGCACATCTTCGACTTCGCCGGCCCAACTCAACCGGTCGGAAAGAATGTCCCAACGATAGAGGATATCGCCCGAGGCTCCGATCGCAGCGCGGACCCAATCAACGTCACCCGTACCCGATTCAGTGATCGGGTCTGGCGACAAAGGATCCGCACCTTGCTCGTTCCTCAGGGCCGTCACGAGCGCTCCTGTATCGCCACCGCCTGGTACCATCTGCGGACCCTAGCGCCAGAGTCTAAACAAAATCCTAAAAGCTGACTGATCGGGCATTGTTTGCGACGCATTCGCTTGCGACCAAGCTGTGACATGCAAGCGGGGAAGGGGCGGATCAGCATGGTAAATATTTGGTTAAACTCGAGAAAATCAGCCGGCCCACACAAAAAGGGATCGATTCGGAAGGTCCCGGCTCTTGAATCGGCTTGTCCCTAAATCCAATTTATCTAAAATTCTATCTAATTGTTGAAGGTGGCAGCGGTGCCCTCGCGTCCTTGAGGTCCCGGATGCAAAGGAACCCCGTTTAGCATGGCCGATATCGGTCGCATCCTCGCTCTGCCGCCGCCGGTCGTTTCGGGCCGGGCGAACGCGATTCCCCTGGATGCCACCGAAACCAGGACGCGCCAGACGGATTCCCGCGATCTGGTGGCAGCGGTCGAACGCGATTCCGACGATGCGAATGCTGCCCGTGCCAAATCCTTCCGCTTCCGGGTCTATGACGGTGGCCGTGCCGACGAGGCGCTGGCGGGCGACAATGGTGTGCCCTCAAGAAGCGCTGGCACGGCCCGAAGCGATGAGGCGGAAACCGAACGGGTCCGGAGCGGCGGCGAGGCGCCGCGCGCGGCCGGGACTGCCGGCGCCACGCTGGCCACACCCTCCGCGCCCTTCCTCGCACAATTGATCGCGCAGGAGCAATTGCGCCCTGGCCTTTATGATCCGCCGCTCCGCTCCGCCGACCGCGCCTATCGTCAGGCCGGCGGCCAGCCAGCCCTTGAGGACAGCCGCGCCACGGGGCGATTCCAGATCGCCGTCTAAGCCTGTTGCGGCTTCGCCCCTCGCTGCCTAAGCTCCGGGCGGCATGACACCCTTCGGACAAAAGCTGCGCGAATTGCGCCAGCAGCATAACCGCCAGCTCAAGGACATGGCCAAGGCCCTGAAGGTAAGCTCCGCCTATCTCTCGGCGCTGGAGCATGGCCACCGGGCGCGGCCCAAGGCCGGCTTCGTGCAACAGGTCGCTGCCTATTTCAACCTCGCCTGGGACGAGGTCGACGATCTCAAAGCCCTGGCCGATCTCTCCGATCCCAAGGTCACGATCGAGACCGGGGGCTTGACGCCGCTCGCCACCGAACTCGCCAACCGGCTCGCCAAGCGCATTGGTGAGTTGGATGCGTCGACGCTCCACGATCTCAACGAGCAGCTGAAGCCCAAGTAAGGCGTCGATTGCTCCAGCGCGGCAGATGATTCAGCATGGCGGCCAGTTTGCCCCGAGTCGGGCGGCTACCGGCGGAAGGAACCAGGGCGTGAGCATGCAAGAGAGCGGTTGGACCAGCGCATTGGCAATGTATTTTTCACCACGGCTGATCGCTGTCTTTCTGTTGGGTTTTTCCAGCGGCCTGCCTCTCGCTCTTACCGGCGGTACTTTTCAAATCATGCAGGCCGACGCGGGTGTCGATGTAGCGACGGTAGGTCTTTTCTCCCTCGTCGGTGTTTCATATGCGCTTAAATTCGTGTGGTCGCCGATCATCGATCGGTCGCTGCCACCCTTGGGCTTCCGTACATTCGGTCGTCGGCGCGGCTGGGCACTTGCTTGTCAATTGCCTCTGGCACTTTCAATTCTGTGTCTTGGGTTGGTCGATCTTGCGACGTGGCCGGGTTTGGCAGCGGCCGCTGCCGTATGCATTGCCTTTTTTTCGGCAAGTCAGGACATCGTTATCGATGGTTTGCGCATCGAATTGCTGGAAAAGGAGCAGCAGGGTGCTGGTGCCGCAATGGTCACCTATGGATACCGCATCGCCGGTTCACTCGTTGCCGGCGCCGGCGCCTTGGTCATCGCAAAATATTTCGGATGGACAGCGGCATATGCTGTCATGGCTGCCTGCGTGCTTGTCGGTGTCGTGACGATCCTTGCCATTCGGGAACCGGAAGTTACCAAGACTGTGACTGCGAGTTTAACAACGGAGACCGGTGTTTTATGGGGCGTGGTGTTTGTCGTTGTTGCCCTTGTTGTTGCCGTTGCGACATATCTCGCCATCACACGTGGAGCCGCATATTTCTTGGGCGTGGAAAAGTGGCAGGTTGCGGCCGCAAATTTCATGGCGACAATTGCTGCCGCGTCCATTCCGCTGATCATGCTGAAACTGTTGCCCGCAGCCGGAAGCAGGAGTCCGCAATCGTATCAGAGCTTTCGCCGCTGGTTGAACTCTTCGGTCTTCAGCCCGTTTGCCGACGTCGCAACACGTGACGGATGGAAGGCACTGCTGGCCTTCATCATTCTCTACAAGCTCGGCGATGCGGTTCTCGGTGTCAACGCCAGCTACTTCTATACCAAGATCGGTTTCGACAAGTTGCAGATAGCCGAGGTGACCAAGGTCTTCGGCTTGTTGGCCACATTGCTTGGTACCTTCCTGGGCGGGCTGATGATGATCAAACTGGGTGTTGCGCGATCCTTGATCATCGGTGGAGTCCTGCAGGCGGCGTCAAATCTTCTCTATGTGGTTCAGGCGGAAGTGGGTGCCGATGTCCATTTTCTCTACCTCACCATCGGTGTGGAAAATTTGACTGGGGCGCTGGGTGCCGTCGTGCTGGTCGGCTTTTTATCCGCGATCTGCAATACGGCTTTCACGGCCACGCAATACGCTCTTTTCTCGGCATTGGCTGCGCTCGGCCGGACAGTACTCGCATCGCCATTTAGCGGTCTGGCGGATGTTCTCGGCTGGGCCAATTATTACTTCCTGTCGATCGCCATGGCAGTGCCTGGTCTGGCCATGTTGTTCTGGATGATCAAGCGCCATCCGAAGGCGCTCGAGGTTGCGCGTCCCGGTGTCACTGATGACTGATCCCAAACCCATCGTCACCATCACCTATTGTACACAATGCCGCTGGCTGATGCGGGCGGGCTGGACAGCGCAGGAATTGCTGGTGACCTTCGAGGATGAATTGGGCGGGGTGACGCTGATCCCGGGCAGTGGCGGTGTGTTCGATATCGTCATCGGCGAGGAAGTGGTCTGGTCCCGCAAGCAGGAAGGGCGCTTTCCTGAACTCAAGGAGCTGAAGCAGCGCCTGCGGGACTTGATCGCCCCGGAAAGGCCGCTGGGTCATTCCGACCGCAAGGATGCCTAGCATCGACGATGTCATCCCGCTGCAAGGAAGTCGTCAGCTACTTGTCATCAAGCCTCTCGTAAATTCCGGCATCAATCCTTGGGACGGATGGGAATGACCGATGCCGAACTGCCAGATGCCGATAGCTTTGCGCGGCACTGAGGAATTTGACCTTGATGCGGCGCCGGTAATCTGGCTGCTGCAGGGGCCGCGCCTGGGCGATAACGAGCAGGTACTGGCCCTGGGTGCCGCCCTCACGGCACGCTTTGGCTGGTCGGTCCGGGTCAAACGGATCCAGTACGCGCGAGCGCCCCTGGCGCGGGTGCCGCTCGCGCAATCCATCGATCATGTGGACCTTGCGCGCAGCGACGCCATCTCCGGGCCGGAAGCGGGGCCGCCGCCCGATCTCGTCATCGCCATCGGCCGTCGCGCAGCACCCGTCGCGCGCTGGATCAAGGCACAGCATCCGCGTACCGGAATCCATGTCCAGCTCGGCCGTTATCAGGATGATTTCCGCGACGTCGATCTGCTGCTGACGACGGCGCAATACGGCCTGCCGCTGGCACCCAATGCGCTCCATCTTACCTTGCCGATCACGGCCCGCCCGGCCGAGAAACTGGCCGAGGCGGCGGCGCATTTCGGTGACGAACTCACAGCATTGAAGAAGCCGCTCATCGGTGTGTTGGTGGGCGGCCCCTCGCGGCCGATCGAGTTCGACCTTGCCGAAGGGCAGCGGCTTCTCAAGGAAGCGCTCGCCTTTGCCGATTCTCGGGGCGGCACGCTGCTGATGGCGACTTCGCCGCGCACCCCGGCCGCAGTCACGGAATATCTGGCGCGGAACTTGCCGGCGCCGCACCGCCTTTTTGTCTTCACGCAAGCCCGCCAGGGCCCCAACCCTTACCTGGCGCTTCTCGCCCTCTGCGATGCCTTCGTGGTGACGACGGACAGTATTTCGATGATGGCGGATGCCTGCCTCGCCGGCCGCGAAACCCGCCTTTTCTCCCTGCCGGTCGCACCCCGGCGGGCGCTGTGGAAACCGAGCTGGCCGGTCCATTGGGCCGGCCGCCGCCGGGTCCACCGCCTCAATGCCGGCCTCTCCGCCGATCTTATCGACCGGTGGTTCGATGCCAAGGTCCGGGCAGGCCTCGCCCAGCCCAGCCGCCATGTGCCGATCCTCACCAACCGCCTGCTGCGCGAAGGGCAGGTGGCTCTCCTTAGCGATCCAATCCCGCCGGGAACGGGGCTGGCCAGCCTCGCCGCCCATGAACGTGACATGGTGTTGGTTCGGATCGAAGCCCTGCTCGCGGAACGGCGCGCCAAGGCGCTGGCCGCCCGGCTCAGCCGCCGAGTACAGGATTCTCCCAGACGCCCGGCCCGCGCGCAGCTCCCCTTGCTGGCTTCGCAGGCTTAAGGATGCCCTGTCTGCCGGCGGCCAAGCCCCCGGCAGACAGAATCCTCAGCCGGCCCGGATTTGACGCAGGAACTGGTCGACCTGGCTGCGCAATGTCTCACCGTTTCTTGCAAGCTCGGTGGCGGCATTCAGGACCTGGCTGGCGCCAGCGCTGGTTTGCTGTGATGCCTGCGTTACGCCGGCAACGTTGGAAGAGACCTCATTGGTGCCGGTCGCTGCCTGCTGCACATTGCGGGAAATCTCCTGCGTCGCAGCTCCCTGTTCCTCGACCGCCGAAGCGATCGTGGTGGAAATCTCGTTGACGCGGGCGATGGTCGTGGTGATGCCCTGGATCGCATCGGCCGAGGAATCCGTGGCTTCCTGAATGGCGCGAATCTGACCGCCGATCTCGTCAGTCGCCTTGGCCGTTTGGGTGGCCAGGTTCTTGACCTCAGATGCGACCACTGCAAAACCCTTGCCGGCCTCTCCGGCGCGCGCTGCTTCAATCGTCGCATTGAGCGCCAGCAGATTGGTCTGGCTGGCGATTTCATTGATCAACGTCACGACCTCGCCGATTTTCTGCGCTGCTGCGGCGAGGCCTTTTACCTTGTCATTGGTATCATTGGCCTGGATCACGGCACCACTGACGATACGCGTCGATTCCGTGACCTGGTTGCCGATCTCCTGGATCGAGGCACTGAGTTCCTCGGTAGCCGAGGCGACGGTCTGCACGTTCTGGGTCAGTTGCTGCGATGCGGCGGCCACAGCATTGGACTGATGAGCCGCCTCTTCAGCGACGGAGGACATGGACTGCGCCGTCTTCTGCAATTCCTGAGCAGCGGTGGTTACCGCCGTCACGACACCGCCAACACTGGTTTCGAACTGGTCCGCGAGGCCCAGCATCGCCTTGCGACGATCTTCTTCGGCGCGCTTCTTGGCGGCTTCCTGTTCCGACCGCAATCTCTCGGTCTCGATCATGTTGTCCTTGAACACTTGGACTGCCTCAGCCATCTGGCCGACCTCGTCCTTGCGACCACGCGCCGGGATTTCGGTCGCCGTATTGCCTTGGGCCAGAGCCGTCATGGCATTGGTCATCCGCACGATGGGGGCGCCGATGGTGCGCGACAGAAAGACGCCGAGTAGGATCGAAATAGCGACCGTGCCCGCCGCGCCAAGGATGGTGACGATTTCAGTGGTCGAGACGGCCGCCTTTTGATCGGCGCCGCGCGTCACCAGAAGGCCGCGCTCCGCGTCCGCGATCTCGGCGAGCTTGGCGCGGAATCCATCCATCGATTTCTTGCCGGCGCCGCTGGCTTCCATGGCACGGGCCTGTTCGCTGGTCGCTGGATCGGCCATCAGCGCGATCTCTTTCTCCGCAACCTCGTTGCGCCAGGTTTTTGCCAGTGCATCCAGTTCCTCGAGGCGGCCCTGCTGGGTCGCGTTGTCGGATGTCTGCTGCTTTACCTTCGCGAAAGCTTCGTCGTATTGCTTGATGCCACTGTGGTAGGGATCAAGGAAGCCCTCGTCACCCGACACGAGATATCCGCGCACGCCGGTTTCCTGATTGATCATCCCCATCAAGCTGGCGTCGAGCGTTTCCAGGACTTCGTAGGTATGCGTTGTCCAACCCGCACTTTTGTCGAGAAACCCGACGCGGGTGTAGATGAAGGTGCAGACGGCACTGACCAGGACGATCAGGATGGCAAAGCCGATGACAAGCTTGTGGGCGATCTTGAGATTGAGAAGGGCGGACATTTAAGGTTCCTGGTTTTGACTAGGCCAATGTGATCGAGCGATCTCCGATGATCGTGATCACTCGCTTCGCCCGGCTGGAAATTGACTGTGCAATTCCGTTGGCGGATCCAACCATTCAGGGCTGACGTGGCGGGAAAGTATCGCGCACCAACTACCAAATAATTAATGCCGATCTCTGGCCCCAATATTTCCTCCGACCTGACTCCGCGTTTAATTCTTATTCTCCGGTACGGTACAGAATCCTATTTATCTTGCTGCTAAACTTGAACGAAAGATAAGGCCGCGATTCTTCTTCGTCGAATTCGCGAAGATGGGCTGTCGACGCCCATGACATGGATGCTGGTTCCAGCGTTTCGGCCGCTGGTGGGAAGTTTCGCGCTCGCGCGAGTTTCGAGAATTGCTGGCAACGAGTTCGATGCCGCGGCCGGTTTTCTTGTCAGGCTCTTTTCCTGTCCGGCGCTTTTGACGATCCCGGTCGCGACCTTGGCAGCGTTCGGGCTCTTGCCTCCTGAGACCGCCAAAGTCGCGACCGGGATCCGCCGTCGCTGCCCTGCCCGCCGATACGGGTGCTGCCTAGATGCTGCGGCGGCCCAGCAGGGCGAAGAAGACCAGCAGCACAATGCCGCAGGCAGCCAAGCCCGCCCCGGCCAGGGCGATGGCGCGGCTTTCCAGCAGGGCAAAACCGATGGCGGCGATGCTGGCCCCGAAGACGACGTCGAACGCCATCAGGATCACGATCGCCCGAAAGATGGAATCCTTGCGCTTTTCCCCGGTCATGGCCCCAGAATCAAACCCCCGACGCGGCTGCTTCCCCTCCTTCATTCTAGCGGATTCCGCCGGCTCCGCCACCGGCGCACCGCATAAATCCCAGTACTTCACTCAACTATAGGCTCCCAGTCGGGCGAAAGACCGGGCCCCAGCCGTTAAGATTCTCCGCCCGGCGACTTGCGCGGGTTTCAGAACCGCCTATATAACCCCTCGAAACCAATGCCTAAACGGCGGCGGGCCGGCCCCGGGATGTTTCGCGAGGGGTGCCGGTTCGGCTCACCGGGGCATGATTTGCTGAAACCGTGAAAGTCGGGGGTCCCTGGGGCGATCAGCCCTGACCGGGTGCTTCAATGCGAAGGCCCATCAACGGGATCTGCCGCAAGAAAGGATGAAGACCATGGCCAAAGTTATCGGCATCGATCTCGGCACGACCAATTCCTGCGTCGCCGTGATGGAAGGCAAGGACGTTAAAGTCATCGAGAATTCGGAAGGTGCGCGTACCACCCCCTCGATGGTCGCATTCACCGATTCCGGCGAGCGCCTGGTCGGCCAGGCCGCCAAGCGCCAAGCGGTCACCAATCCGGAAAACACCCTCTTCGCGATCAAGCGCCTGATCGGCCGCCGCTTCGAGGATCCGACCACCAAGAAAGACATCGACCTCGTCCCCTACAAGATCGTCTCGGGCGACAATGGCGATGCCTGGGTCAATTCCCACGGCAAGAATTACAGCCCCAGCCAGATTTCTGCTTTCATCCTCGGCAAGATGAAGGAAACGGCGGAAGCCTATCTGGGCGAAAAGGTCACCCAGGCAGTCATCACCGTCCCGGCCTACTTCAATGACAGCCAGCGCCAGGCCACCAAGGATGCCGGCAAGATCGCCGGTCTTGAGGTGCTCCGCATCATCAACGAGCCGACGGCGGCTGCGTTGGCTTACGGCATGGACAAGAAGAATGGCGGCGTCATCGCGGTCTATGACCTTGGCGGCGGCACCTTCGACGTCTCGGTGCTGGAAATCGGCGACGGCGTCTTCGAGGTGAAGTCGACCAATGGCGACACCTTCCTCGGCGGCGAAGATTTCGATGCCCGCATCATCGATTACCTGGCCGAAGAGTTCAAAAAAGAGAACGGCATCGATCTCAAGAAAGACAAGCTTGCTCTGCAGCGCCTCAAGGAAGCTGCGGAAAAGGCCAAGATCGAGCTCTCCTCCGCGATGCAGACCGAAGTCAATCTGCCCTTCATCACGGCGGACCAGACCGGGCCGAAGCATCTCATCATCAAGCTGACCCGCGCCAAGCTCGAAGCCATCGTCGACGATCTCATCGAGCGCACGATGGAGCCCTGCCGCAAGGCGTTGAAAGACGCCGGCCTCAAGGCCTCCGACATCCAGGAAGTGATCCTCGTGGGCGGCATGACCCGCATGCCCAAGATCATGGAAAAGGTGAAGGAATTCTTCGGCCGCGAGCCGAATCGTTCGGTGAACCCGGATGAAGTCGTGGCGATCGGTGCTGCGATCCAGGGCGGTGTCTTGAAGGGCGACGTCAAGGACGTGCTGCTGCTCGACGTCACCCCGCTTTCGCTCGGCATTGAAACCCTGGGTGGTGTGTTTACGCGCTTGATCGACCGCAACACCACGATCCCGACCAAGAAGTCCCAGGTCTTCTCGACCGCCGAGGACGGCCAGACCGCGGTCACCATCCGCGTCTTCCAGGGCGAGCGTGAAATGGCGGCGGACAACAAGCTGCTGGGGCAATTCGATCTGGTGGGCCTGCCGGCCGCACCCCGCGGCGTGCCGCAGATCGAGGTCACCTTCGACATCGACGCCAACGGCATCGTCAACGTCTCGGCCAAGGACAAGGCCACGGGCAAGGAGCAGCAGATCCGCATCCAGGCCTCGGGCGGTCTCTCGGATGCCGACATCGACAAGATGGTCAAGGATGCCGAGGCCCATAAGGCCGAGGACGAGAAGAGGAAGAAGCTGGTCGAAGCCCGCAACCAGGCCGATGCCCTCGTGCACAATGCCGAGAAGCAGGTGAAGGATGCAGGCGACAAGGTCTCGGGCGAAGACAAGGCCCTGGTCGAAACCGCGGTTGCCGATTTGAAGGCCGTCAAGGATGGCGAGGATGTCGAGGCGATCGAGGCCAAGACCCAGGCCCTCACCCAGGCCCTGATGAAGGTCGGCGAAGCGCTCTACAAGGCCCAGGCCGCCGAAGGTGGTGCACCGGAATCCGATGCCGGCGAAGCCCCGGGTGCCGGTGCCTCGGCCAATGACGAAAAGGTGGTCGACGCCGATTTCGAAGAAGTCGACGACCGCAAGGGCAAGAGCGCCTGATCGCGTGATCACGCCGTGCTGATACCACGGGCATAGCAAGTGCTGACGAGGTCGGGTCGGGTGTCTGCTTGATACCTGTCCCGACCTCGGCTTTTATGCGCGGGGCGCGTTTTTCGCACCCGGGCAAGTTTTCAGCTGGGCAAGTTTTCATCAGACCGAATTGCAGACGATTGCATCATGAAGCGCGATTACTACGAGACGCTGGGGGTTGAAAAAGGCGCCAATGCCGAGGTCTTGAAAAAGGCCTATCGCAAGCTCGCCATGCAATATCATCCCGATCGCAATCCGGGCGATCACGAGGCCGAAGCCAAGTTCAAGGAACTGAACGAGGCTTATGATGTCCTCAAGGACGATCAGAAGCGCGCCGCCTATGACCGCTTCGGCCATGCCGCCTTCGAAAATGGCGGTGGCGGCGGTTTCCGCAACGGCCAGGCGGGCGGCTTCAACGCCTCGGGCTTTGCCGACATCTTCGACGAAATGTTCGGCGATTTCATGGGTGGCGGCCGGCGCGGCCAGGCCCGCGGCCGTGGCTCGGATCTCCGCTTCAACATGGAGATCAGCCTCGAAGAGGCCTATGGCGGCAAGCAGACCACGATCCGCGTCCCCAGTTCGGTCATGTGCGAGGATTGCGAAGGCTCGGGCGGCGAGAAGGGCACCAAGCCGATCACCTGTCCAGCCTGCCATGGCCACGGCAAGGTCCGGGCGACCCAGGGCTTCTTTACCATCGAGCGTAGTTGCCAGCATTGCGGCGGCGCCGGCAAGGTGATCGAAAAGCCCTGCAAGACCTGCCATGGCAGCGGCCGCACGGCCAAGGAAAAGACCCTGCAGGTCAACATTCCAGCGGGTGTCGAGGAAGGCACCCGCATCCGCCTCGCAGGCGAAGGCGAGGCCGGCATGATGTCCGCTCCCGCGGGCGATCTTTATATTTTCCTCTCGATCAAGCCGCATCGCTTGTTCGAGCGCGACGGCGCCAATATCCACTGCCATGTGCCGATCGCGATGAGTATCGCGGCGCTGGGCGGCCAGATCGAAATACCCACCATCGATGGCGGCCGCGCCAAGGTTTCGGTGCCGGCGGGGGCCCAGACCGGCCAGCAATTCCGATTGAAGGGCAAGGGCATGTCGGTCCTGCGCTCACCGGCCCGTGGCGACATGTATGTCGAACTGGTCGTGGAAACCCCGGTCAATCTCAGCAAGAAGCAAAAAGAATTGCTGCAGCAATTCGAGGCCGAGGGCAAAAAGCACGGCAATCATTCCCCGCAGAGCGAAGGCTTTTTCGCCCGCGTTAAGGAATTTTTCGACAACGCCCGCGAATAGCAGGGTTAACGCCTACCCGCGTGGTCGGATTCCGCATCTAGGCGCTTGACGCCGGGGGCCTGCTCGTCCTTCCTTTCGCATCAACCGATGATGGCGTTATGGGGCGTCGTCATGGGTCGTGCCCCTTGGGGGTCGCGTGGGGGAAACGGCATGACCAAAGTAACCGGATTGCCGGTCGATCGAATGAAGACGGCTTTGTGGGTCTTCGACATCGACCGCTCGCGGGTGGCCTGGGCGAACCGCGCCGCCCTGAAGATCTGGCGCGCGGAATCGCTGGACGAACTCATGGCGCGCGACATGGGTTCCGACATGTCGCCGGCCGTGGCGGCGCGTCTCAAGCAATACCAGGAAGATTTCATCGCCCGCGATGCCAGCTTCTCCGAAGTCTGGACCATCTATCCCCAGGGCGAACCTCGCGCCATCGACGTGGTCTTCAGCGGCGTACGCCTTGAGGATGGGCGTATGGCGATGCTGTGCGAGGCGATCGCCGAATTCAGCGAGACGCCGGAATCCCTGCGCAGTGCCGAGGCCTTGCTGCACACCTCGGTCATGATCACCCTTTATGATCCCGATGGCCGCGCACTTTACCGAAACCCGGCCGCGCGTGCCGCGGCGCTGGGTGTGGATGACGGCATCGTCACCAGCTTTGCCGCGCGCTTTGTCGACAAGGCGGATTATCAGCGTCTCATCGGCACTCTTACCGAGGCCGGCCAGGCCCGGCAGCTTGCCCGCATGCAGACCGCCCATGGCCAGCGCTGGCACGAGATCACCGCGCGCGCCTGCCGCGATGCCGTCACCGGCGCGCCCGCGCTGCTGGTCAGCGAGACCGACGCGACCGAGGCCATGAATTATCAGGCCGAGCTTGAGGAAAGCCGCGCCAAACTTGAGGAGCAGGCGCAAGAATTGCGCGAATTGCACCGTGCCGCGGAATCCGCCAGCCGGGCGAAATCGCAATTCCTCGCGCATATGAGCCACGAATTGCGCACGCCCTTGAATGCCATCATCGGCTTTTCCGACGTGACGCGGCAGGGCACTTTCGGGCCGGTCGAGCCGCCGCGTTACCGTGATTACGCCCAGCTCATTCATGAAAGCGGTCGTCTGCTGCTCGACCTCATCAACGACATCCTCGACATTTCCAAGATCGAGGCCGGCAAGTTCGAATTGCGCCCCGAACTTATCGAAGCGCAGGCGCTGGTCGAGGCCAGCAGCCGCCTGGTCTCCGGCATGGCGAAGGAAGCGGGCGTCAAGCTCGTGACCGATATCGACGGCGGAATCGAGACGCTTTACGGGGATGCGCGGGCCATCAAGCAGATCATCATCAACTTGCTCTCCAATGCGGTGAAGTTCACGCCGACAGGCGGCCGCATCGACCTCACCATCCAGCCGGGTCCGGATGGGGCCAGCGCCATCACCGTCCGGGATAATGGTATCGGCATGGATCCGGAGGAGATCGGCCGGGCCCTCGATCCGTTCCGGCAGATCGATTCCTCGGTCGCCAGCAATCATCGCGGCAGCGGTCTCGGCCTCGCTTTGGTCAAAAATCTGGTCGAGATCCATGGCGGCACCCTCGACATCATCAGCCGCCGGAGCGAGGGCACCTCTGTGACCGCGGTCCTACCACCAGCGCCGGAAGCGGGCCTCGGCATCCAATAGCCGCAAATTTCAAGCGGTTATGGGTTGGAATATCCGGCAAGCCCTGTTGCCCCCATTGCGCAACGTCGTCTAGATTTCATTCCAGCGACGTTCCAGGGGGTGAAAGTGGCGGGAAAAACACAGACCAAGCGGCCGAAACCCAAGGCCGCGCCGGCACCGGCAGCAAAGCCTGCGGCCAAGGGCGGAGCCACCGCCAAGGCCGTGGCGCAGAAGCCTAAGGTATTGCCGAAGAACGTAAAACCCGTCGCCAAGGTCAGCCCGCCGCCGGCCAAACCAACCCCCGCGCCGGCCTCTAAGGCAGCACCAGCGCCTAAAGCAGCACCGAAGTCGGCGCCCAAACCCGCCCCCAGCGGCCTGAAGCCGAAACGGCCAGTGAACGGCGCCATCCGCGTCGGAGTCGCGGGTTGTGCCGGTCGTATGGGCCAGATGTTGCTGAAAACCCTGGCCGCGGTGCCGGGCGTCCTGGTGGTCGGCGGGTCCGAACGCCGCGGCTCGCCAGCTCTCGGCATGGATCTGGGCGCCCTTGCCGGAACCGAACCCTTCGGGATCACGGTTGGCGACGATGCCTCGGTTCTCTTCGAGAATGCCGATGTGGTGATTGACTTCACCAACCCCTCCGCCACCGCCCAGCATGCCGGCTATGCCGCGCGGACGGGGGCGGCCCATGTCATCGGCACGACCGGTCTCGATTCCGAACAGGTGGCGGCGGTGACGCGCGCCGCCCAGCGGGCACCCATCGTGCTCGCCGCCAACATGTCCCTGGGCGTCAACCTCCTCGAACAGGTGGTCGAACAGGTTGCCCGCATCCTCGATACCGAATGGGATGTCGAGATCGTCGAAATGCATCACCGTCACAAGGTCGACGCCCCTTCCGGCACCGCCCTCATCCTGGGCGAGGCGGCGGCGCGCGGCCGCGGCGTGGCGCTGCGCCGTGTGGCCAAGCGCAGCCGCGACGGCCAGGTCGGCCCCCGCGTCAAGGGCGAGATCGGCTTTGCCGCCTTGCGCGGCGGCGACGTGGTGGGCGATCACACCGTCCTCTTCGCGGCCGATGGTGAACGGGTCGAGATCACCCACAAGGCCTCCTCGCGCGAAATCTTCGCGCGCGGTGCGGTGAAAGCGGTGCTCTGGGCCGCCGGCAAGCCACCGGGGCTCTATTCGATGAAGGACGTGCTGGGCTTCAGCGTCGCAAAACCGGCTGCCGATTGAGACTCTAGCCGCGCCGCAAGCGTGGCAAAGCGAGCCCGGTCAGAATCAGCGCCAGCGCGATCACGGCATTGGCGCCGGGCACTTCCGCATAGCCGAAATAGCCCCAGCCCAGTCCCATCACCGGCACCAGGAAATTGTTGGTGGCGGCGAAACTCGCCCCGGCCCGGCGCATCAGGGTGAAGAACAGCCAATTGCCGAAGGCGGTCGACAGCAGGCCCAGCCAGAACGCGGCGAAGATCGCCGAGCCGCTGGGCGTCAGCTCCCAGGGCCGGTCGACGATCAGGGCGATCGGCAAAATGACGACCAGGCCGAGGGCCAGGATGATGCCGACCGTCATCTCGGCTCCCATCTGCGGCAGGCGCCGCGCATTGACGCCGTAGAGCGAATAGCTGAGGCAGCCGCCGATGATGGCGAGCTGCCCGATCACCTGGGCACCCAAGCCATTGAGCGCGTCGATACCGACCAGCACGATGACGCCCGCCATGCCGCAGAGAACGCCCGCCACCTTGAGGAGCGAGAGTTTCTCGTCCTGGGTCATGAGATGGGCGAGGACCACGACCAGGAGCGGAATGGTCGCCATCAGGATCGCCGCCAATTGCGAGGTGGTGAATTGCTCGCCCCAGCCAATGAGGAAGAAGGGCAGCGAATTGCCGATGATACCGAGGAAGGTCAGCCGCGCCCACAAGGCCCATCCGCGCGGCCAAGCCTGCCCGCGCCAGCGTGCCAGCCCCACCAGGATCACGGCCCCCATGGCGATGCGCAGGGTGGCCAGCGTCATCGGCGGCAGGCCGTTATCGACCGCCACCTTGATGAACAGGAACGAGGATCCCCAGACCAGTGCCAGGAGCGAGAGCAGGGCAAACTCGGCAAGTCCGGGCGATCGGATGGCCGGCGGAGCGCTGGGATGGGTCATGAATGGCTGCGATCTGGTCAGGCTGTCTGGGTGAGGTGATCGCCCTTGCGGTAACGGCCGAGGACCGCTTCCAGCTCGGTCGCGAAGCTGCGTCTTTCCGGGGCCGAAAGAAAGGCGCCGATCTCGATCGCCTTGCCATGGGAGCCGAGATAAAGGCTGCTATCCGGTTCATCGCCGCGCTGCAGGATGACGCGCAGCCAATAGGGCTGCAGCGAGATCGCCGAAAAGCGCCCCTTGGCATCGACCCGTTCCAGCACCAGCCGGTCGGCATAAAGGCGCAAACGCTCGGCGCGCCGGTCGCCGCGCAGATGGCGCGAAAAGAGATACCAGAACAGCAGCCATTCGGCGCCGATGAAGCCGAAAATCGGCCAGGCGCCGATCACCAGGAAGGTGAGGGCGTAAAGCCCCATGATGATGGCGGTCCCGGCGATGAGGATGGTATAGCCGCGCCTTCCCATCGACCGGTGCGGATAGAGAATCGCCTCGAAGACCGGCAAATCGGGCGTTTGCGGTTGGGGTACAACAATCGGCTCTTTGGGTACGCTTAGCAGCATGCTTTCGTTCCTCGAGAGCCTCAGTATAGTCTCTCGCACGTTCCCGACAACGGGCCAGCCAGCCGGATCTCCCCCCAAAACCACAGGCCAGCCATGCTGAAGCGCGACCAGATCGAAACCTTTTTCACACGCCTCCAGGCGGCCAATCCGGAACCCAAGGGCGAGCTCAACTACGTCAATCCCTATACCTTGCTGGTGGCCGTGGTCCTCTCCGCCCAGGCGACCGATGTCGGCGTCAACAAGGCCACCGCGAAGCTTTTCCAGATCGTGGACACACCGCAGAAGATGGTGAAACTGGGCGAGGCGAAGCTCAAGGAACACATCAAGACGATCGGCCTGTTCAACACCAAGGCCAAGAACGTCATCAAACTATCGGAAATCCTGGTCCGCGATTTCAAGGGCGAGGTGCCGCGGGACCGCGACATCCTGCAGACCCTTCCCGGTGTCGGCCGGAAGACCGCCAATGTCGTCCTCAACATCGCCTTCGGCGAACCCACCATCGCCGTGGACACGCATATCTTCCGCGTCTCCAACCGCACCGGCCTCGCCCCGGGCAAGGACGTGCTGAAAGTCGAAGCGGCCTTGGAAAAGCGCGTGCCCGACAAGTTCAAGCAGCATTGCCACCACTGGCTCATCCTGCACGGCCGCTATGTCTGCAAGGCCCGGAGTCCAGAATGCGCGCGATGCATCGTGCGGGATGTGTGTCAGTTCAAGGAGAAGACGGGGTGATGTGGCGCGGCGCTATCCTGCCGGCTTCTCGATTTCATCGGGCAGACGCTTGTCCAAGCCCTCATGAAACAATTTCCGCATAGCGGCGCGGTCGAGCTTCTTGATCAGTTTTGGGTCGGTATTGCGGCCATAGGACAGCCCCGCCTCGAGGCGCCACTTCTTCAGCATTAAAGGCGCCGGTCCGGTAAAGAGAACCCGGTTCCCCATCTGACTGGCGGGACCGGAATAAAGATGCTCTTCCAGGGCGCAGCGTCGTAGCCAGCGTTTGCTTGCCGACAATATGTTGAAAGTGTGAACCGGCTCCCCGGTCAGCACATCATACGCACAGGCCGTGGTTGCGCCCAGGCCGCGCAGGCAAAGCCTCACCAGAGCAACGAAGGCGACCATGTCTGGATCGTCGGCGTCGTGCAGCACTTCAAACCCGATACGGTTTCTATGGTGTTTGAGAAACCGAATCTCGGGAACCTTTCCAAGAGGCACACCTGTGATCTTTGCGATCACCTCACGGTTCGCGGTGGTAATTTCCTCGCTCATTCCGGTGCTGAAATAGACCGTGCGGCCGAAGCGCCGGAAGGTTTCCCGGTCGTCCTCATAGAGTTTGCGCTGCCGATTCCCGCCAACCAGTTGCTCGATCTCCCCGCTGGCCATATCCTCCGGCCAGGGGATCCGCAACGCTAGGCCGCAAGCTGGCAACCCACCTGCCAGATAAGGGTCTTCGTCGTAATGCCTTGCATCTTCCCAGAGCCTAATCGGCGCATCGATATAGCTCTCGCGGTTCAAGATCGGGCGAAAATGCACAGAGCGCGCGAACAGAACCATCTCCGGATGATGCTGCCGCATACGTTCGACAAATTCGTCGACATCGTCGAGAAAGTACCGACCGGCAATGTCGGTCCAGCGCATGCGGAGATGGGGATTGGAATAGGTCATGAAGATGCGTTGGTACTAAGATCACCAGCGTGCCCTCCGGCATCCGAATCGCGTTCCTGCATATACCGGAAAAAGGCTTCGCTCTTGAGGCGCCGGAGTTCTTTGAAGACCTCGTCAGGATATTTCTGCAGGCGATCTCGATGCCAAGCAGAATATTCTGGCAAAGTAATGCTGGGCGGGTTCTGGAGCTTGGGATCATCCCCCAGCCCGGCTTCCCGCCGCCACTTTCTCCGTTGCGCCGGCGTCGGGCCAATGCCGATCGGATGGCCGTTAACGGTGCCATGCTCGAGATAGAGGTAAAGCCCAGGTTCCATGGCGCAACGTTTCATGAAGGATTTGCTGGCGGGGTGAGCGTGCAGCATGAACAGGGCTTCACCAGTAACGCAGTCATAGTAGCAATAGGCGCTAGATCCCAGGCGGGTAATGATGCTTGTGATCGACTTGACGAAGGCAACGACCTCTTCGTCTTCGGTGTCATATGGGATTTCCATCTCGAAACCATCGCATTCTGCGAGGACCCGGATGTTCGATTTCGAATTCTCGCCTGTGCCCACGATCAATTCGTTCGGGAGATCCAGGATAATACCTGAATAGCAAATCGATGATCTCGGACCGAAATAAACCGTGCGTCCAAAGCGTCGAAAAGCTTCCGGAGAATCGTCAAAAGGTCGGCGATGCGGCCGACCGATCAAACGTTGCGGATTATTCGACGCAATCTCTTCCGGCCAAGGTACACGAACGGCGATTGGCTCGCCGCTCGTATACCCAAATCTAGAAGATGCCTTGATCCACGGTTGGAAGTGTTCGATCATATCCTCAATGAACGCTGGCCGGCCAACTTCTTGCCCCAGCTCATGGAAGTGATAGCGCTTGGGAAACAGGACCATCTGCGGATATAGTCGTCGTAATTCAAGCTGCAGCACCATTACGTCATCTTGAACAAGACGAGGCGCACGTTGCAGCCAGTTCATGCGAACGAAGGGATTCTTCCGTCCCATCGAAAACTCCAGTTGGATAGAAATGTAGCTTCCTAGCTAGTGTCACTCTTGTTCTGGGGTTGGCAAATCTGGATCGTTTTTTTCATCCAGCTTCACCAATCTGCTTTCGCCGATGAATTTGCAATCTTTGAAATCTTTGTCGAATCTATCTCGTAGTTTCTTCCGAATATACTTCCGCATTTGAGTGGGAGTTAGGTATCTCTTTTCCGCCATGTGGTAGATTGGCCCGTCACCCAGGATAGGCGTTCGATACTTGTTAAGCGTTGATATGCCATCAAAGACTTTGGTGAGCTGATTGCCAATATTTTTGTTCATGTCGACGAGAGCTCTCCATTCTCGCAGAATTTCCGTGAACCCATCTGGGCCAGAGGTTGTGGAGTTCCAATGAACTTCGGTCCAGCTTCTATCCCCATTTTGCCATCTAACCGTGCCATCTGGCTGACGACTGCCGAGGTTGCCCGTTCTATCTGGATCACCGATTCGCTTCTGTGGCTTGTCTCCGCCATATTGGTCGAAGTTTTTGCCCGGCTCTCGCGGGTCGGGTAGACAGCCCTTCTCTTGCGCGATCTCGATGAATTCTTCGCGGAAAATATTGTCCATAAGTGTCTTGTGTTCCCCTTGCTTGAACAAGGGGACGCCGCCAATCAGGATTTCGAAATCGGTCACCTCGGCCGCACGACTCTCCAGTACTCCGAGCGTTTCTGGTGATGGCGGCGCGAGGTCGCGGACTTGTTGTCCTTGCCCGGTGTTCGTGATAGGCGATTGCTGAAACTCCAGCGGAGCGGGTTCAGTACGAGAAGGGGCGCTATCCATAGGCTGAGATTCAGTCTCCCCCGGATACGGCGACATGATATTCGGATTGCCGTCTTCTTCGGCCCATCTGCGGGCGATCTCGGCGGCGTTGAGACCGCCCATTGCGGCGCTGGCGAGAGGGCCGAGCCGGCGGATATGGCCGCCGAGGCCGCGCATGCCCAGAAGCCCCCGTTGCAGCGCCTCGGTGGCACCATGTTGCGAGACCTGCGCCCAGGCGATGGTCGAGCCAACCAGAGCCTGAGCGAGTTCGTTGTTGAGCGCCTGTGCTGCCACATGAAGTGGCGCCCGGCCCCTGCGCGTTTCGGCGCTGATGGGGCTGCTCCCCGCGCCGTTGATGGCTTTGTGTGCGTTTTCGATCGCGGTTGCGACGTCGCGCAGATAGGCGGGGTTCGCCTTCGTGAGGTCGAGATCGAGGCCGACCGCCTCATATGCCTTTTCCAGCCCAGCCAGGATTTCCCGCTCTTCCCCGGTCAGTTCCTGACCCGCCTGGGTCTTTTCGACGGCCGCCACGATATGCGGCATGTCCTCGGCCAAGGCGGCGATGCGTTCGGCCGCTCGTTTGTTGAAAGTCAGTTCGTCGTCGCCGGAACTCTCACTCTCACCCTCTCCGGCCGCAACAGGTGCTGCTTGTGTCGGCTCATGCGATGCCCCATCGCGCGTCATGTAATGCTGGAGGATCTCCTCTTCTTCCGCCGGGTCGTTGTCATTGGCCGCGGCATCCGGAGCTGTGCCGGCTTGCTGCGCGCGCTTCTCCGCATGCTTGGCGCGGATCTTGAGAACGTCCTCCGCTTCACGCGTCGCATCGTTCTTGGCATAGATCCAGCCATCGGCATTGCGATAGAGCAGGTCGGATGTTTCCGGCTCCGATCCGGTCTCGACCATCAGCTTCCGCTCGAACATCTGCTTCAGCCGATCCTGGACCGGCATGGGAAGCGGGTCACCGAGATGGGCGTTCTTCGGATCGATCCGCGTTTTGATCATCTCGAGCAGAATCGCCGCGTTCTCAGGTGTGTCGACGCGGCTCGCGGCCTGCCCCAGGGGATGCTGCAAGGGCACCTTCTCGATCTCGACGAAACTCTCCAGGGGTGGCGCATCCTTGGCGTCGGGGTCGCCGATCTTTTTCAGATAGGTGCCGAAAGCGGCCCGGCCCTGCGCCGGGGTGGCAGCGATGTCTGGCGTGGCGTCATAGAGGCGGCCGCCGACTTCGAACTGGCTCTCGCGAACCTTCCGGCCGGTCTTGCGGAATTCCTCCTGATCGGCGAAGGGCGCCGGATGTGCCTTGGTCCAGAGCAGCGGGTTGATGCCCTGGTCATGAAGGTGTCGGGCAAGGTTGGCCTTATTGGCATATTCCTGTGTCGGCATGCCGGCGGGCGGTTGGGATGGTTGCTGGAGAGCCAAAGAAGACGCGGGAATCGGGCGGCGCGGTCGCTGCGAGGTCATGGTCGTATCTCCCCGAGTAAGGTTGGAATTACGTATAATAACGTAAAAAACGTCTCTCGGAAAGCAGAAAGTTCCTATTTTGTTCTATTCTGGGTGCAGGCGGTGACACTCGCCGCTAACATATTAAAGAAAATGCGAAATCTACCGCCCCAGCGCCGCTACCCAGCGGTCCTGGGTTTCGATGATCTTGAGCTCATCCGAACCGGTGGCTGCGGTTTCGCCGACGATGACCGCCATGGCGGCCACGGCGCAATCGAGCGAGGCCTGGAGATTGCGGTCGCGCAAATAGCGCGCGGTGAAGAGGGCGGTGAAGGCATCGCCGGTGCCTGAGGCGAAGATCGGGTGGCGCCTTGTGGTCGCCATGGCGATAGGGGCCGCGTCGTGACCATGCGCGCGAGTGAGGGCGAGGACCGCGAGCTCGTCCGGATGATCCGGATCCGGGATGCCGGTGCCGATGACGACCCGCGCGGAAGAACGCGCGGCCAAGGCATGAAGCGCCTCCACGGCCTGCGCGCGCGATTTCACCTCGCCGCCGGTGAGATGGCCGAGTTCATAGACATTGGGCGAGAGGATATCGGCGATGGGGACCAGGATCTTTGCCAGCGCCTCGGCCAAAGCCGGCTTCACATACATCGCCCCCTGGTCGCCGATCACGGGATCGCAGATGAAGAGCGCGTTGGGATTGGCGGCCTTTATCTCGGCCACGATCTCGGCCACCAAAGCCGCCGTCTCGGGCGCACCCAGATAGCCGGTGAGGATGGCATTGGCTTTCCCCAGCACGCCCAATTGCCGCAAGCCGTCGATGAGCTCGCGCACTTCGCCAGCGGGCAGGACGCGGCCCGTCACCGTCTTGTGGCCGAGATGGTTGGAAAAGACGACCGTCGGCGCCGCCCAGACGGGATGCCCCATCCGCTCCAGAATGAAACGCGAGGCCTGGTGGCCGACATGGCCGTAGACGACTTCGGACTGGATGGAAAGGATCGGCATGACGCGGTTTTGATCGTGTTCTGTTGCGGCCGGGCGAGCCTAGGCAATCAGGTGCCGGGGCGCAACGCGCATCATGTCTGGATACATCAGGCCCCCATCATCGTCCGCCGGTGACGTCGATAATGGCGCCGTTGATATAGGAGCTTTCGTCGGAAAGCAGGAAGAGGATGGTCCGGGCCACTTCCTCGGCGGTGCCGGGCCGGCCCAGGGGGACCATATTGGCGAGGCGGAAGGCGCGGTCGGGGGCGCCGCCGCTGGCATGGATCTCGGTATCGATGAGGCCGGGCCGGATCGCATTGACGCGGATGCCGCGCGGGCCAAGCTCCTTGGAAAGGCCGACAGTCATGGTGTCGATGGCGCCTTTGGAGCCGGCGTAATCGACATATTCGTTGGGCGAGCCCAGCCGCGCCGCCGCCGAAGAGAGGTTGACCAGCGACCCGCCTTTCCCGCCGCGATCGGTCGACAGGCGCCGCGCGGTCTCGCGGGCCACCAGATAGGCACCCAACACGTTGACGTTGAACATGCGAGTGAGGCGCTCGGCGCTCATATCGGCGAGCGGCGAGCCGGGGGCCACGATGCCGGCATTGTTGACGACACCGCTCAAAGGCCCGAAGGCCTTTTCCGTGGCATCGAACATGGCAATGACATCGGCTTCCTTGGCGACGTCGCCCAGGATGGGGACGGCCTTGCCGCCGGCTGCTTCCACCGCCGCGACGGTCGCCCGCGCCGCCTGCTCGTTGCCGGCATAATTGACGCCGACCGACCAGCCACGGCCCCCCGCCAGGATGGCCGCCGCGCGACCGATGCCGCGGCTGCCGCCGGTGATGAGAATGGTCTGGCTCATGAAATCCCCCGTCCCTTTGAATGCACTTATCCGGCACTCTCGCGGCTTTGCCCGGCGATGGCAATGCGGCTGGGACCGGCGAAATCGCAGGCGACATATGCAGCATTGTGTGGGGCGGCGGCGATATGCCTGACGGCATCTGGGCGCGCGTGTGACCTTTGACCCCGCTACTGTGCGCGCCGTCACACCTGGCCTTCTGGTCACTTCTCTTTGTCGGGTCGCGGCGCGAAAAGAACCGCGCCGGCGCTGCAAATGATTGGCCGGTAACGGGGATGAAGGTTGACCAGGGATGTTTACCGCCAGAATTGGCACCGCGCAGACAAGCCTCTTCATCGAGGAACAGCCCGGCCAGTCGGCCGAGCTCTTCTATGAATCAGATCGCCCCGTCGCGATCTGGTACCGGCACAATTTCTATGTCTGGATCCGCCTCGTGCTGGACCGGGCTGGCAGCATGCCCGGTCTCGCCTGTCGCGGCGCGTTCCGTTCCAGCGCATTGCTGCCGGGCGATATCCTGGAATACCGCATCTATGAGGACATGCAGCACAACCCGAGCCAGGGCGATTCAAATGCGCGCGGCGTCGTGGTGCCCTATGACGGATTGGTCCTGATGGGCCTGAGACGCCGCCCGCGCCATGGCCCCTGGCTCCATTACAGCCGCGCCGAAGCCCTTGGCACAGGTTGCCGCTTTCGTCTCGGCACGCCCGCCACCGTTTCGCATGTGCTGATCGAAATTTCCCGCGATGAACCTCGGCCAGGCAGCGACGGCGCGTTGCGCTTTACCACACCCGAACGGGCCGTCTTCGGCTTTCATCGCCAGTTCTATCAATTCGATTTCAAATCGCTCGCCCCGGGCAGCGACTACCATGTCCTTATCCGCTGCAGCGATACCGCCGGCAATTGGTGGCAGGAACACCAGCGTTTCACCATGCCGGAATGGCCCGTCCTGCGACCCGAGTTGCAGCGCAGGCCGGCGATGGTCGCCGGTAGCAGACGGCATATCGCCATCCCCTCGAACGGCTGATCGCCGCCCGCCATTTGCCTCTCCCCGATTTGCCTCTCTGCGGGCTCTATGCGATATGCTGGCGGCCGATCATTCCGAACGGGGACCGCGCCGTGGCTGCCATCAAGACCAATCCAGGCAATTTCTTCGAGGATTTCCATATCGGGCAGGAGATCCAGCATGCGGTGCCGCGCACGGTGACGGAGGGTGATGCCGCCCTTTACATCGGGCTCACCGGTTCGCGCTTTGCGCTCTCCTCGGCGGATTCCTTTGCACAGAATGTCGGTCTGCCCGGCGCCACCATCGACGACATGCTGGCTTTCCACATGGTGTTCGGCCGCACGGTTGCCGACATCTCATTGAATGCCGTCGCCAATCTCGGCTATGCCGCCGGGCGTTTCGGCGTGCCGATTTATCCCGGCGACAGCCTCACCGCGCGCTCGACCGTGATCGGGTTGAAGGAGAATTCGAACCACGAAACCGGCATCGTCTATGTGCATTCGGTGGGCCTCAATCAGGCCGATGAAGTGGTGCTGGATTACGTGCGCTGGGTGATGGTGCGGAAGCGCGACCGCCTGGCTCCCTCGCCGGAAGCCCTGGTGCCGCAGCTCCCTGAGAAGGTGGCGATGGCCGATCTCGAGGTGCCGCTCGATCTCGATCTTTCCGGCTACGACACGGTTCTCGCTGGCTCGCCCTATCTCTGGGAGGATTATGCGGTGGGCGAGAAGATCGACCATGTCGACGGCATGACGCTGGAAGAATCCGACCACATGATTGCGACACGGCTCTACCAGAACAATGCCAAGGTGCATTTCAACCAGCATACCGAAGGGCAGGGCCGCTTCGGCCGCCGCCTCATCTATGGCGGGCATATCATCAGCCTCGCCCGCGCGCTCTCCTTCAACGGCCTCGCCAATGCCTTCCGCGTGGCGGCGATCAATGGCGGGCGGCATGTGAATCCCAGTTTTGCCGGTGACACGATCTATGCCTGGTCGGAAGTGCTGGAAAAGGGCGAACTCCCCGACCGGCGCGATGTGGGCGCCCTGCGCCTCAGAACCATTGCCACCAAGGATCTCGCCTGCGGCGACCATCCCGGGCCGGATTCGACCGGGAAATATCCCGAAAACGTCGTCCTCGACCTCGATTACACGGTCCTGATGAAGCGCCGGGGCTAAGTTTCCGCCTTTGGCGCGGTCCGGCAATAAAATGTCGCTCCGGGTCGCAGTTTCGTTGACCTCCCGGTAACTATTCAGTATCAAGATCGCGCTTTCTGCTGCAATGCGGCAGGCCATGCGCCCCCCCGCCGATCGTCGCCAGACGATCACCCTCAGGCGGGCCGGACCCTGACCAAACGCCGCAGCGCAGTCCAATTACCCATGGGGCGCGTATCGACCCCAAGGCAAACCAACCCGCGTCTCGCCGGGCGTCAGCACCCGGCACGTGGGGCATCGGACGGGAAACATCATGGCCGAAAGCCAGTCAGGCGGCGCAAAGCGTCATCCGAGACCCTTGAGCCCGCATCTGCAGGTCTACAAGCCGCAGCTCACCTCGATCACTTCCATTCTCCACCGTATCTCCGGCATCGTGCTCAGCATCGGCCTGCTTTACTTAGTCTGCTGGCTGGCGGCCGCGGCTCAGGGCATGGCGGCTTTCGATACCCTGCAGAGTTTCAACGGCAGTATCCTCGGGCGCCTGATGCTGTTCGGCTGGTCGATCGCGTTCTTCTACCATCTTCTCAATGGCATCCGGCATCTCGCCTGGGATGCCGGCTTCGGTTTTGAGCTGCCGGCGGCCTACCGCTCCGGTTATGCGGTGCTCATCGGCACAGCCTTGCTCACCATCGCCGCCTGGGTGATCGCCTATTTCCAGATGGGAGCGCTGTGATGGCCGACAACAGCAAGACATTGCGTTCGCATCTCGGCCGTGCCCGGGGCCTTGGCTCCGCTCACGAGGGCTTGCATCATTGGTGGGCGCAGCGTGTCTCGGCCCTGGCGCTCATTCCCTTGAGCCTGTGGCTGGTGGCGTCCTTCATCTGCCTTGCCGGCGCCGATTACGCGGTGGTGAGTCAGTGGCTCTCCACCCCCTTCACCGTGGCGGCCTTAAGCCTCACGATCCTCGCCGTCTTCTATCATGCGGTCCTGGGGCTGCAGATCGTGATCGAGGATTACATCCACGGCAAGGTTCTGAAATTCGTCCTGCTGATCGGCCTGCAATTCGCCGGTTTCGCCTTTGCCGCCGCGGCGATCGTCTCGCTGCTGGTCATCGCCTTTGCCGGCTGACGCGTCTCATTCAAGAGTGATTCAACATGGCTGACACAGCTAGCACGAACGCCCCGAAGATCAACGGCCAGGCCTATCCCTTCGTCGATCATGTCTACGACGTGGTGGTGGTGGGTGCCGGTGGCGCAGGCCTGCGCGCCGCTTTCGGCATGGCCGAGAAGGGCCTCAAGACCGCCTGCATCTCCAAGGTCTATCCGACCCGCTCGCATACCGTGGCGGCACAGGGCGGCATCTCCGCCTCGCTCGGCAATATGGGCCCTGATGATTGGCGCTGGCACATGTACGACACTGTGAAGGGGTCGGACTGGCTGGGCGACCAGGATGCGATCGAATACATGTGCCGCGAAGCCGTGCCGGCGATCGTCGAGTTGGAACATTACGGCGTGCCTTTCAGCCGCACCGAAGCCGGCAAGATCTATCAGCGCCCCTTTGGCGGCATGACCACGGAATACGGCAAGGGCATCGCGCAGCGTACTTGTGCCGCCGCCGACCGCACGGGTCATGCGATCCTGCACACGCTCTATCAGCAGGCCTTGAAGCATCGCGCCGAGTTCTTCGTCGAATATTTCGCCCTCGATCTCATCATGGATGAAGAGGGTGCCTGCGTTGGCGTCGTTGCCTGGAATCTCGATGACGGCACCATGCACCGCTTCCATGCCAAGCTCGTGGTGCTGGCGACCGGCGGCTATGGCCGCGTCTTCTTCTCGGCCACCTCCGCCCATACCTGCACCGGCGACGGCAATGCCATGGCGCTCCGCGCCGGATTGCCGCTCCAGGACATGGAATTCATCCAGTTCCATCCGACCGGCATCTACGGCGCCGGCTGCCTCATCACCGAAGGTGTGCGCGGCGAGGGCGGCTATCTCACCAATTCCGAAGGCGAGCGTTTCATGGAACGCTATGCACCCTCGGCCAAAGATCTGGCGTCGCGCGATGTCGTCTCGCGCGCCATGACCATGGAAATCCGCGAAGGTCGCGGCGTCGGCACGCACAAGGATCATATCCATCTTCACATCGAGCATCTCGATCCGAAGATCATCCATGAGCGCCTGCCGGGCATTTCGGAAACCGCGCGCATCTTTGCCGGCGTCGATGTGACACGCGAACCAATTCCGGTCCTTCCGACCTGTCACTACAACATGGGCGGCGTCCCCACCAATTACCGCACCGAGGTCGTCACCAAGAAGGACGGCAATCCCGATGCCGTGGTGCCGGGCCTGATGGCGATCGGCGAGGCGGCCTGCGTCTCGGTCCACGGCGCCAACCGCCTGGGCTCGAACTCGCTCCTCGATCTCGTCGTCTTCGGCCGCTCGGCCGCGATCCGTGCTGCCGAAATCATCGGCAAGGGCGAGAAGCATCGCAACCTGCCGAAGAATGCGGGCGACATGGCGATCGAGCGTCTCGACCGTTTGCGCCACGCCAAGGGCGATATCCCGACGGCCAAGCTGCGCCTCGACATGCAGAAGATCATGCAGAACGACTGCGCGGTCTACCGCACGGGCCAGACGCTGAAGGAAGGCGCCGAGAAGGTGAAGGCTGTCTGGGACCAGCGCCACCGTGTGAAGGTCGAGGACCGGTCCTTGATCTGGAACAGCGATCTCGTCGAGACGCTGGAACTCGACAATCTGCTCTATCAGGCGCGGGTCTCGATCGAATCCGCCGCCAATCGCGAGGAAAGCCGCGGCGCCCAGGCGCGCGAGGATTTCCCCAACCGCGATGACGAAAAATGGATGAAGCATACCGTGTCGTGGCTGGGCGAGGACGGCAAGGTCCGTCTCGATTACCGCCCCGTCCACATGACGACCTTGAGCAACGATGTTCAGGTCTTCCCGCCCAAAGCCCGCGTGTACTGAAGGTTCTGGAAAAATGGCCGAACTGACACTGCCAGCCAATTCGAAACCCACCATCGGCAAGACCTGGAAGGCGCCGGCGGGAGCGAAGAACATCAAGGTGTTCAAGATCTATCGCTGGGATCCGGATACCGGTGCCAATCCGCGCGTCGATTCCTACGAAGTCGACATGGATAGCTGCGGCCCGATGATCCTGGATGCGATCATCAAGATCAAGAACGAGATCGATTCGACGCTGACCTTCCGCCGTTCCTGCCGCGAAGGTGTCTGCGGTTCCTGCGCGATGAATATCGACGGCACCAATACGCTGGCCTGCACGAAATTCACCTCGGAGGTGAAGGGCGACGTGAAGATCTATCCGCTGCCGCACATGCCGGTGGTGAAGGATCTGGTGCCCGATCTCACGCATATCTTCGCGCAATACGAAACGATCGAGCCCTGGCTGAAATCGGATACCCCGCCGCAGACCCGCGAGCGGCTGCAGACCCCGGAAGAGCGCGCCAAGCTCGACGGTCTCTGGGAATGCATCCTCTGCTTCTCCTGCTCGACCTCCTGCCCCAGCTATTGGTGGAACGGCGATCGCTATCTCGGCCCCGCCATCCTGCTGCAGGCCTATCGCTTCATCGCCGATACCCGCGACGAAGCCACCGGCGAGCGCCTCGATGCGCTGGAAGATCCCTTCCGCCTCTATCGCTGCCACACCATCATGAACTGCACCAAGACCTGCCCCAAGGGCCTCAATCCGGCCAAGGCCATCGGCGAGATCAAGAAGCTGATGGTGGAGCGGCGCTAAGCGTGGCGCTTCGCGTCGGCCACGCACGATGGAAGCTTCGTTTTTGTGCCTTGTTATCCTTGCTCTTTGTGAGCATCGGGTTTTGGATGGTTTGGCGAGGCCCATTCCTTTCTGAGGATTGGTGGCGCGGCGTTATTGGTGCCGCGTTCTTTGGGCTCTGCTTCTGGATCTTTGCCATTCGTCTTATTACTTCCGGCCCGGCAATGGTCGTCGATTTGAATGGCTTCTTTGACAGCCGGGCGATGGATTGTGCGATTCCGTGGAACGCGATCAAATCCATTTCCGAAGGACGTTTAATAGGCGCGCACTATTTCAGCTTGCGTCTGACACAACCGGCGGCCGACTTCATCAAGTCGCCGACCAAGCGTATGCTAGGTCTCGTCAATAAGCCCTTCATCGGTGGCGACGTCTTCGTTCCGCTGCAATTGCTCGATACTGACATAAGAGACATTCGGGCGGCGATTGGTCACTACAAGACGCTTGAATAGAGATTGCGTGTGGCTGCTTTCCGAGAGACAGGCGCGCTACTTTCGCAACCCTTTCGTCTTCACACCCAATCCCGGAATCTCGCCGGTCTTGGCACCGGCCATCTCCAACCCGCGCTGATGGGCGTCGGAGAGATTGGCGCCGCGGAGATCGGCTTCCGAGACATTCGCTTCGGTGAGATTGGCGCCCTGCAGATCGGTGGCGAGCAGCCAGGCGCGCTTGAGATTGGTGCGCGCAAGGCGGCAGCCGACCAGGCGCGCCGCCGCGAGATTGGTGCGGCTCAAATCGAGGCCGGAAAGATCGAAGCCTTCGAGTTCCAGCCGCTCGCCGGCGCGGCCCAAGGAATCGACCCAGCGCGCATGGCGGCTGAGGCGCTCGCTCACTTCTTTCTCCGTCAGGCGCGGTGCCGAGCCCACGGGCAATTTTGCCGCGCGCACCTGATCGCGGGTCGCCTGATCGACCGTGGCGAAGGCAAAATCGGCGCCTTCCAGCTCGCTGTTGTTGAGGCGAATCGCCTGCAGATCCGCGGCGGCGAAATTGCTCTTCCTGAGATCGGCGCCGGAAAAATCGGTCTCCAGCAGATAGGCGCCGGAAAAATCGACGCTCACCAGTTTGGCATCCTTGAACACGGTCTGGGCGAGCTTGGCGCCGCGGAAGCGGCAGGCCGGCGCCTCGTCCCATTCCGATTCTTTTTCCGGATTCTGCCGGAGATCCGCCGCCGACAAGGTGCTGCGCGTGAGGTCGGTGCCGTGGAAGACGGCGCCGCGCATATCGGCGCGTTCGAAATTGGCGCCGGTCATGTCGGCTTCGTCGAAGACCGAACCCGTGAGAATGGCGCCGCGGAAATTGGTGCCGCGCAGATTGGCGCGCTCCAGATTGCACCGCACCAGATAGGCATCCGTGAAATCCATCAGGCTGAGATCGAGCTTGGCCAGATTGCATTCCGAGAGCATCAGGCGCTGGCCCTGCGCCCGCCCCAGGCGCCAATTGCGATGCAACTCAGAGAGCCGCTTCAACGCCCCGGCATTGAGCGTCAGCCTCTTCAAAACCTTCGGGGCGGTGGATTCCATCGGCGGGCGATACCAGGAGCGACTCGGGGATCGCCTATGGTGACGTTCCGCCCGCTGGCCCACAAGCCCCCGGCTCACCCTCCCGAGGCAAGCCGGTGCTGTTTTGCGCCCAGGAACTACTTCCGCAGACCGCAGGTATTGAGCCCGATCAAGCGATAGGCTGGGCAGAAGCCGATGAGCGCGGTAGCGAGCGGCACGAGGCCGATCCAACCCCAAGGGGTCTGCGGTCCGATAAAGACCAAGGAAATCAAGACCAAGCCGACAATGACACGAAGCACGCGGTCAAGCGTACCGATATTCTTTCCCATCTGGTTCTCCCGTTGCATGACATTCAACTGCCATCACGATAGGGCTACCATCGCACCCGGTCTGTGACTTGCTCACAGGGCGGGGCTCTCAGGGGGGCGGTTCTAAGCTCCCGTCGCGCAGTGAGACAAAGCGTCTCGATCGAGGAGATCGATCCGGCCGCGGGTGAGGCGCAGCCACTGGCGGCGCTCGAAATCCTTGAGTTGCCGGCTCACCACTTCGCGCGCGGTCCCTAGTTCCGTGGCGAGGTCCTGGTGGGTGAGCGCGATCGGCTGTTCCGCATCTCGTGCCAGGAGGAAGGCTGCCAGCCGCGCATCGATGCGCCGGAAGGCGATGTCTTCCAGTAGCGTTACGATCTCCTGCAGCCTTTCGCCGAAATTGGCAAAGATCAAGCGGCGGAAGGCCGGGCCGGCGGCCATCAATTCCTGGAAGATGGGTTCCGGCAAGGCAAAGCCGGCGACATCGCTTTCGGCGACCAGTTCGGCCGAAAGTGCCGTCTGGCCCAGGAGGCAGGCGCTGGAAAGAACGCAGGTCTCGCCGGCCGCGACCCGGTAGAGCACGATCTCGCGGCCGTTTTCGCTGATACCGCTCACCTTGATCGTGCCGTCCGTGAGCAGCACGAAATGCGGCAATCTCTCGCCCGGCCGCGCCACCACCGTGCCGGCGGGGAGCGCGACCGGATGCGCGTTCGCGGCAATACGCTGCTGGATCTCCGGCTCCAACTGGCCGAGCTGCGGGAAGCGGGACAGCAGGCGGGAATCGATCACGCGGGTTCCACCAGGATGTCGATCCGCCAGGATCGGGTAGCATCCGCCGGCGGTTCGAAGCGCGCGAGGGTGGTGTTGCGGATGTCGAGCGCCGCCGGCAATCCGAGGAGATGCTCCAGCGCCCAAATAAGGCCGCCATGCGCCACCACCAGGACCGGCGCTTCCAGGGAAAGAGCCTTGGTGATGCCGGCTTGGACGCGAGTGGCAAAGGCGCCGAGGCTTTCGACACCGGGGAAAATACCGCCCAGGCGCCAATCGGCGAGCCAATCCCCGCCATCGGCCGCGCCGGCGAAGGGGCCGACATCGAACTCCATCAATTCGTCGATGAGATGGATCGGCAGATCGAGGCCGGCATTCAGAATTTCCGCCGTCCGCTTGGCCCGGGCAAGGGGCGAGGCGGCGATGCTGCGGAAGCCGAAAGTGGCGAGATGCGGCCGCAGGGCCATCGCCTGTGCCTCGCCTCGGGCGTTGAGCGGAATGTCGGTACGCCCCTGAAAACGGCCGAGCCGGTTCCAGTCGGTTTCGCCATGGCGGACAAAGTGGAAGGATCGGTGGGGCAGCATCTGGCCGGGCGGCTCCGCGGGTGGCTGGTGGCGGCGAAGATAGGCCGACATCCGCGTCAGCCGCAACCCAGCCCGCCAACAGCGCAGGCTTGACCGTTTCGCTGCCTGCGTTACAGTAACGATATGTCTCGGCAACAGCATACCGCCGTCACGGCGCGCGTATTCTTCACGCGAATTAGCAACCCGGCCTGATCCGTTCAGGCCGGGCTAGTAGCCGCGCGCCCACCGCTATCCTCGGTTCCTCGATTTCCCTGAACGGGAATTCTCCGTGAGTGACGGTCCGGCGCCCATCGCCAGATTGCCGCGCTTCGCCCCGAAGATGGGCTGGCGCCCGAGCCAAGGATAAAATCATGTTTGCCACTGAAACCGCCCCCAGAGCGGGCTTTTCCCATCAGCGTGAACGACAGATGCCCGCCGATGCGCGGGCTGAATTGCAACGTTTGTTCAAGGCCTATGATGCCGCCTGTTTCGATCTCGATGCGGATGCTGCATCGGCCATCTACGATCTCCCTTGCCTGATCTCGACTTCTGCCGGCAACACCGCCTTCAATGCGCGCGGCGAGTTGCGCCAGGCTTTGGCGCAGCGCTTCGGCGCCTATCGCCAGCAGGGCATCGTCTGCGCCAGCATCACCGCACTCGATCTCGAATCCGTGGCGCCCGATTTTGCCACAGCGCGCGTGGTCTGGACTTTGTCCGACCGGCGCGGCAATGACGTGGTCAGCGTGCCCCGGCGCTATACCCTGCGCCGGTCCGATGCCGCGCCCGGCCGTCCCTGGCGCGTCGCCCATGTGGTGAACCTCGCCGATCCCGCCGCGCGTATCGCAACGAACGGGCGTCACTTGCTGCGTTTGGCCGGCGCCTGAACGGTCAGAGCGAATTCTGAGCGGGAGTCACCGCATTGCGCCGCAGCCGTTCCAGCAGGACCTCGCCCAAAGGCCAGGGCCCGAAACCGCTTGCCGGGTTGATATGTCCGGCGACACCGATATCGACGAACTCGCTGCCCCAGGCCGCGGCAAACGCCTGGGCACGGGTGATGGCGACATAGGGATCGTCGCGGCTGGCGACCACGATGCTGGGGAAGAACAGCGGGCGCATCGGCATCGGTCGGAAGGCATGAGCCTCGGGCGGTGTATGCGCATCCGAATCCGTATCGGCGGGGGCAACCAGCAGGGCGCCGGCGATCTCGTGTTGATGTTGATTTCGGGCCGCCCAATGCGCCACCAACGCGCAGGACAGGCTGTGCGCCACCAGGACCGGCGCGCTCGCCTGGGCGCGGACGATGTCATCAAGGCAGTTGATCCAGGCCGCGTAATCGGGCCGGTCCCAATCCTTTTGCTCGGCCGCCCGCGCGGCAGGGCCAAGGCGTGCCTGCCACAAACGCTGCCAATGCTGCGGCCCTGAATTGCCGAGGCCGGGTATGATCACAACGGGCGGTATATCGGAGGCAACGCACATGGGTCAGGGTACCTCGCGAAAGGCTTCCGGCACGCAGATCACGAAATCGCGCCAGATATCGGTGATGGCGCGACGCTGTCCGGCAAAATGCATCAGGTCGATGGCATCTTCCAATCCGCACCAGCGATAGGCATCGCTGCCGTGATCGAGCGTCACGGCGGCCGGCGTGGGGACGAAAGCGACAAAGATCGGCATCAGATTGATCGTGTTGTCATGCGCCAGATAGAAAGTCTCGGTCAGGCCCGTCGTGAAGAGCCGGGCGACGGCGAGCCCGGTCTCCTCGAAGATCTCGCGCCTCGCTGCCCGCGGCGCAGTCTCGCCGGGCTCGATGCTGCCGGTCACCAGGCCCCAGGCGCCCGCGGCGATCGGCCCCGCCCGGCGCAGCAGCAGGACCTGGGGATCGGTTTCGCGCGCGGCGATGATCGCCGCCGCCACGGCGCAGCACCGCACGGGCACCTCGCCGAAACGCGCGCTCATTTTGCGTTCCGTCTCATTTCGCTTTACGGGTGCCGGCAGATGCCGGCCTGTCCGAGAGCGGCTGGTCGAGCTTGTCGAGCATTTCCTTCGGCGCAACTTGCCAGAAATGGCCACGTTCTTCGGCCCAATCGTTGAGCAGGCGGCCGGCCCATTTCGATTGGGTCTCCTTGACATGCTCTTCGATGAGCGTCTTCAAGCGACCTTCCCAATGGGCACTCTCCAGGCGCTGCCAGACAATGCTTTCCGGATTGACGCGCAACGGGAAGCGGCCATCGGCATCATAGACGAAGGCCATGCCGCCCGACATGCCGGCGCCGAAATTGTCGCCGACCGCGCCCAGGATCACGGCCGTACCGCCGGTCATGTATTCGCAGCCATTGGAACCGCAGCCTTCGATCACCACGTCGGCACCGGAATTCCTGACCGCGAAGCGTTCGCCGGCCTGGCCTGCCGCGAACAATTTGCCGGCGGTCGCACCATAGAGCACCGTGTTGCCGATGATGGTGTTGCGGTTGCTCTCCAGGGGCGAGGAGGGCAATGGCCGCACCACGATGGTACCGCCTGACAGGCCCTTGCCGACATAGTCATTGGCATCGCCGAAGACTTCGAGCTTCAAGCCCTGCACCGCGAAGGCGCCCAGGGATTGGCCGGCCGAGCCGCGCAAACGCACGGTGAGATGATCGGGCTTCAGCCCCATCATGCCGAAGCGCTTGGTGATATGCGAGGAAAGCCGCGTGCCGATCGCCCGGAACGTATTACGGATGTTGTATTGCAACTGCATCTTCTCGCCGGCCTGGAACAAGGCGGCGGCATCCTCGACCATGCGCGCGTCCAGCGTGTCCGGCACTTCGTTGCGACCGACCAGCGTACAATAGCGTGCTTCGTCACCGGGATCGGCCTGCGCCAGGATCGGGTTCAAGTCGAGATCATCGAGATCGGCGGCACCCCGGCTCACTTGCTCAATGAGCTCGGTGCGGCCAATCACTTCGTTGAGCGTCTTCACGCCCAATTGCGCCAGGATTTCGCGCACTTCCTCGGCGATGAAGCTGAACAAATTGACGACCTTCTCCGGCGTCCCGGTGAATTTCTGCCGCAGCTTGTGATCCTGGGTGCAGACCCCGACCGGGCAGGTGTTGGAATGGCATTGCCGCACCATGATGCAACCCATGGCAACGAGCGAGGCGGTGCCGATGCCGAATTCCTCGGCGCCGAGAATGGCGGCGATGACCACGTCGCGGCCGGTCTTGATGCCGCCATCGGTTCTGAGCTTCACGCGGTGGCGCAGACGGTTCAAGGTCAGCACCTGATGCACTTCGGCAAGACCCATCTCCCAGGGGATGCCGGCATATTTGATGCTGGTATGGGGCGAGGCGCCGGTGCCGCCGACATGGCCCGAAACCAGGATCACGTCTGCTTTTGCTTTTGCGACACCGGCCGCGATCGTGCCGATGCCGGAACGCGAGACCAGCTTCACGCAGACCTTGGCGATGGGGTTGATCTGCTTCAAATCATAGATGAGCTGCGCCAGATCCTCGATCGAATAGATGTCGTGATGCGGCGGCGGCGAGATGAGCGAGACGCCCGGTGTCGCATGCCTGAGCTTGGCGATTTCCAGCGTCACCTTGAAGGCCGGCAACTGGCCGCCCTCGCCGGGCTTGGCACCCTGCGCCACCTTGATCTCGATCTCGCGGCAATTGGTGAGGTATTCCGCCGTGACGCCGAAACGGCCGCTCGCGATCTGCTTGATCGCCGAATTGGCGTTGTCGCCATTGGGCTGCGGGCGGAAGCGGCTGGGATCCTCGCCGCCCTCGCCGGAATCCGATTTGGCGCCGATCCGGTTCATGGCGATGTTGAGCGTGCCATGGGCTTCGGGCCCCAGCGCCCCCAGGCTCATGCCTGGTGTCACGAAGCGCTTCCTGAGTTCCGTGATGCTCTCGACCTCGTCGGTCGAGATGGGATTGGTGCCCGGCACGAAATCGAGGAGATCGCGGATGGCGACGGGCGGCAGCTTGGCGACTGCCTCCGAATAGCGTTTGAAGGCCTGATAGGATTCCGAGGCCACCGCGTTCTGCAGGGTGTGGATGAGGTCGGGTGCCCAGGCATGGGTCTCACCCGATTTCCGGAACTTGTAGAAGCCGCCCACCGGCAACGTCACCACATCCTGGTCCCAGGCGCGGGCATGAAGCTCCAGCACGCGGTGCTGGATGCCGGTCATGCCGATACCTGAAATGCGGCTCGGCATCGAGGGGAAATATTCCGCGACCAAGGTGCGCGAGAGGCCGAGCGCTTCAAAATTGGCGCCGCCGCGATAGGACGAGATCACCGAGATGCCCATCTTGGACATGACCTTCAAGAGGCCCTGATCGACCGCCGAACGGAAATTGTCGAGGCAATCCTCCAGGGGGAGATCCGCGAAGAGGCCGCGCCGGCGGCGATCCTCGATCGCGGCTTCCGCGACATAGGCATTGACCGTGGTGGCGCCGACGCCGATCAGCACCGCGAAATGATGCACGTCCAGGCATTCGCCCGAGCGCACATTGAGGCTGGTGAAGGTGCGGAGCTGCTGCCGCAGGAGATGCACATGCACGGCGCCCGTGGCGAGGATCATCGGGATGGCGGCGCGTGCCGCACTCACCCGCTCGTCGGAGAGAATGAGATGGGTGGCACCACCGCGCACGGCATCCTCGGCCTGGCGCCGCACCGCCTGAATCGCGTCGCGCAGCGCATTGTCGCCGCCTTCGACTTCGAAGGTGCAATCGATCTCGGCGACACTTGTCCCCATATAGGCGCGCATGGCCTGGAACTCGGCGGTGGTCAGAACCGGGCTGTCCAGTTGCAGCAACCGGCACTGGCTCTCATCCTGGTCCATGACGTTGCCGAGATTGCCGAGCCGGGTTTTGAGGCTCATCACCCGCTTCTCGCGGAGTGAATCGATTGGCGGGTTGGTCACCTGGCTGAAATTCTGGCGAAAGAATTGATGCAGGCCGCGGTAATGCTCGGAAAGCACGGCCAGGGGCGTGTCGTCGCCCATCGAGACGACGGCTTCCTTGGCTTCCTCGACCATCGGCTGGAGGACGACTTCCATGTCTTCCATGGTGAGGCCGGCCGCTACCTGACGCCTACGCAGGTAATCCTTCTCGAAGATCGCCGGCTCGCCGCGATTTTGTTTGATGAGATCGTCGATGACCGTGATGTTCTTCACCCAGGCCGAGAAATCGGCGGTCGCCGCCAATTGGTCGAGCATCGTGCTGTTGTCGTAGAGGCGGCCTTCCGCGAGGTCCACTGCCAGCATCTGCCCCGGCCCCAGGCGGCCCTTGGTCTTGAGCCGCGTCTCGTCGAGACGCACCATGCCGGTCTCTGATCCAGCGACCAGGATGCCATCCTCGGTTACCGCGTAACGCAGCGGCCGGAGGCCGTTCCGATCAAGGCCCGCCACCACCCAATGCCCGGCAAAACCGCAGATCGCCGCAGGCCCGTCCCAGGGCTCCATCACCGAATTGCAATAGGAGAACATGTCCTTGATGTTCTGGGGCATGGTGACTCGGCCGTCCCAGACATCGGGGATCAGCATGCATTTCACCATGGGCAAGGGCCGCTCATGGGTGGTCAGTACCTCGAACACATTGTCGAGCTGCGCCGAATCCGAGCCGCCCGCCTGGATGACGGGTTTCAGATCCGCCATGCGGTCGCCATAGACGCTGGAATAAAGCCGCGTCTCATGGGCGTTCATCCAGTTGACGTTGCCTTTGAGCGTATTGATCTCGCCGTTATGGGCGATGACGCGGAAGGGCTGCGCCAGATTCCAGGTCGGGAAGGTGTTGGTGGAATAACGCTGGTGATAGATCGCGAAATTCGAGACGAAGCGCTCGTCGAGGAGATCCGGATAGAAGGAGGTAAGCTGTTCGGCCAGGAACATGCCCTTGTAGATCACCGAGCGGCAGGAGAGCGAGCAGATGTAAAGCTCCGGCACCTGTGCTGCGATGGCCGCGCGCTCGATGCGGCGGCGGATGATATAGAGATCGGTCTCGAATTCCTCTTCCGAGACACCCTTCGCGTTGGCGATCATGATCTGCTCGATCTCGGGCCGGGTCGCATTGGCCTTCTCGCCGATGATGCTGATATCGATCGGCACCTGACGCCAGCCATAGATGGTATAGCCGGCATTCAGTATTTCCTGCTCGACGATGACGCGGCAGCTCTCCTGCTTGCCGAGATCCGTTCTGGGCAGGAACATCTGCCCGACCGCGAACTTGCCGGGCTGCAGGGTCTGGCCGGCGCGGCGGATGAAATCCTCGAAGAAGGCGTGCGGAATCTGCACATGGATGCCGGCGCCGTCGCCGGTCTTGCCGTCGGCATCGACCGCACCCCGGTGCCAGACGGATTTCAGCGCCTCGACACCCATGAGCACGATCTCGCGCCGGGGCTTGCCGTCGATGGCGGCGATGAGACCGACGCCGCAGGCATCGCCTTCATCGGCGGGGTCGTACATGCCGGTCGCATGCAGATGGGCGGCGTTCTTGCGGAAAAGCTCGATTTCCTGGCTCATGGCTATGGGTCCCTTATTCCGCCGCGGCCTTGCGCGCGTTTTCCTGCAAATAGGTGTCGATGGTCGCCGCCGCGTCGCGGCCGTCGCGGATCGCCCAGACGACCAGCGAGGCACCGCGCACGATGTCGCCCGCGGCAAACACGCCGGGGATGGTGGTCGAGAGATTGCGCCAGTTGACGCGGACCGTATTCGCCTTGGTGATCGAGAGCGCCGGCGCCTTCAGACGCTGCGGCAGATCCTCGGGCTCGAAGCCCAGGGCCTTTACCACCAATTCCGCGTCGAGGTCGAAGGCCGAACCCTCGATCACACGTGGGCTTTGGCGGCCGGTCGCGTCCGGCATGCCGAGATGGATGCGCTCGGCACGCACCGCACGCACGTGGCCATTGTCGTCATCGAGGAAGGCGGCCGGCGCCGATTGCCAGATGAACTCGACGCCTTCTTCCTCGGCGTTCAAGGTCTCGCGCTGCGAACCCGGCATGTTGGTGCGGTCGCGGCGATAGAGGCATTTCACCGATTTCGCCCCCTGGCGGATCGCGGTGCGCACGCAATCCATCGCCGTATCGCCGCCGCCGATCACGACCACGTTCTTGCCCTTGGCATTGAGCGCGCCGCTGGTGAATTCCTCGACCTGATCACCGAGGCCATGGCGGTTGGCGGCGACGAGATATTGAAGCGCCGGCACAATGCCCTTGGCGCCGCTTCCCGGCCCGCCGAGATCGCGCGCCTTGTAGACCCCGGTCGCGATCAGGATCGCGTCATGGCGCTGCCGGAGATCGTCGAGGCTGGCATCGCGGCCAACTTCGAAATTGAGTTCGAATTTGATGCCGCCATCGCGCAACAGCTTTTCGCGCCGCGCCACGATCTGCTTCTCCAGCTTGAAATTGGGGATGCCATAGATCATCAGGCCACCGACGCGGTCATAGCGGTCGTAAATGGTGACCTGATAGCCTTGGCGCCGCAGTGCTTCGCCCGCCGCAAGCCCCGCCGGACCGGCGCCGATGATGCCGATCGATTGTGCAAGCTCGCGCTTGGGCTTCACCGGCTTCACCCACCCCATCTCGAAGGCGGTGTCGGTTACATGCCGCTCGATGGCACCGATCGTGACCGTGCCGTGGCCGGATTGCTCGATCACGCAATTGCCTTCGCACAGGCGGTCCTGCGGGCAGATGCGACCGCAGATTTCCGGGAAGGTGTTGGTGGCGGCCGAGACCTCATAGGCCTCTTCCAGACGGCCTTCGGCGGTGAGCTTCAACCAGTCCGGAATATTGTTGTTGAGCGGGCAATGGACCTGGCAGAAGGGCACGCCGCATTGCGAACAGCGGCTGGCCTGGGATTGCGCGGCCCGGGCGGCGAAATCGGCATAGATCTCGCCGAAATCCTGTTTGCGGTCGGAAGCCGCGCGCTTGTCGGGCATGGCGCGCCCCAGCGACACGAATTTCAGCAGCTTCTCCGCCATGGCAACCTCGCTTTGGCCTTGCTTGATGTCGTAATTCCCCGGCCGGGAAGGCCGCGCGGGCGGAAACAATAGCAAGGAAATTCCAGGCTGCAACGAATAACTGGATATTAGGTCATATTTGTTGTCTTAATTAAGAGAAAGAAGCCACCTTCGGTCGAGGTTGGGGATTCTCAACCACTGCCGACCTGATATTTAGTTCCGATATGGTACTAAATATCAGGTCGGCAGTGCAGGCCGCTCATGCTATAAGCCAACTCACTGATTCCCTTGAGTCATTCCCTAGGAATGGCGACAAGCGCGCAGGCGTCTATTGGGGATCTCCGCTGGAGATTGGTGCCACTTGCCGAACATCGACATCCTGGTCCTGGCCATCGTCCAGGGCATTACGGAATTCCTGCCGATCTCGTCTTCCGGCCATCTCATTCTGGTGCCGCAATTCTTCTGCTGGCCGGATCAGGGCCTGACGCTGGACGTCGCCGCCCATGTCGGCACGCTGCTGGCCGTGGTGATCTATTTTTGGCGCGATGTCGGCAGCATGGCAGGCGGCCTCCTGAAGCTGGCGCAGGGCAAGCGGGATCCGCGCGCGCGTCTGGTCTGGCTGCTGCTGGTGGCCTCGGTTCCGGCGCTCGGCATCGGCTTCGTCCTCGATACCTGGGTGGGCGATGCCTTGCGCGATTATCGCATCATCGCCGGCACGCTGATCGGCTTCGGCATTCTGCTCTACATCGCCGACCGCTTCGGCCTCACGGTACGCCGGATGGAACACATGACGGCGCGTTCCGCGCTCGCCATCGGCATCTTTCAGTGCCTGGCCTTCATTCCCGGCACCAGCCGCTCCGGCATCACCATGACCATGGCGCGCTTCATGGGCTATGAGCGGCAGGAGGCGGCGCGTTTCTCCTTCCTGCTTTCGATCCCGACCATCTCGGCCGCCGGCCTCTACAAGGGTTTCCAATTGGTGCGCGACGGCAATGCCGCCGAAATCGAGCGCGCGCTGATGATGACCGGTTTCTCCGCCATCGCCGGTTTCCTCGCCATCGTCTTCATGATGTATTGGCTGCGCCGCGCCAGCTTCGCGCCCTTCGTGGTTTATCGCATCGGCCTCGGCATTCTGATCTATGTCGGTCTCTATGGCGGCTGGTCGGTCGGTTGCGGCTGAAAACGCGCCAGGTGACGGCCATCACATATCAAGCGTGAACCATCTGCGCTGACGCCGCGACTTATCGCCGGTAACCGCTTCGGCCGGCCGTCCCCCGCGCCGCGGCGATTGCCATCGGGCGTTGTCGTCCTGTCCCCAGGGAAGGACGGCGGCGCCCGATCCCTTACTGCGCCGCGCGCTCGGCGTAGCCGATGCTCTGCATGAAATTGTCGTAAAGCCGTCTGGCGGTCTTGTTGAATTGCGGCATCAGGGCCGCTGCCTGCTTTTCCAAACGCGGCAAGGCGCCGGCGCCCAGGGCCGCGTCGAGGGATTGCGCATAGGCCGGCACCGCACCCCATTCCGGCACGGTGCGATCGGTGAGTTCCACATGATATTGGAGACCGTAAGCGCGCTGGCCCACGCGCATCGCCTGCACCGGGCAGAGCGGTGACGCAGCCAACACGATTGCACCTTCCGGCAAGCGTGTCACTTCGGCGCCGTGCCATTGCAAGGCCTGCTGGCGTGGCGCAAGGCCAGCCAGCAGCGGATCGCCAAGACCTGCTGCCGTGAGATCGACATCCATAATGCCGACCTCTGGCGTCTTCATTTTGCCGACAGCGCCGCCCAAGGAGGCCGCCAGCAATTGATGGCCGAGGCAGAGGCCGAAATAGGGGAGATTATGCTCGACGATGGCGTCGCGAATCGCGGCCTTCTCGGTGACGAGCCAGGGATGCAGATCTTCTTCCCACACATCCATCGGTCCGCCCATCACCCAGAGCGCGTCATAGCGATCCAGCGGCGGAATCGTCTCGCCCGCATCCAGTTCGACGGCGTCATAGGCGATGCCGTCGGCGGCGAGGAAATCGCGGAAGATGCCGGGATGCTCGCAGGCGATATGCTGAAACACCAGAATACGCATGCGAACTTCCCTCCTCCTGGCGGATCTTGGTCAGCCCACCCGGCTGTAATGGCCGCGCGGGCGATAGCGGTCGAGATAGGTCGGCAGCACAGCTTCGACCGCCGTGGCGTCGAGGCCGAGATCCTTGAGCGTCAGCGCCTGCGCCGACACCACATTGTCGCGCTTCAGCAATCGCACCTGATCGACGGTCAGGGGCGGTACCGGCAGCAATTGAAGAACGCTGGCCTTCAGGCTCGCCAGCGCAAAGGGCAGCGGGATGAGCGCGCGGCAGCGGCCGATCTCGCGCAGCATCAGGCGCAACAATTCGCGGAAGGTATAGATGCGCGGCCCACCCAGTTCATAGGTCTTGCCCATCGTCGCCGGGTCTTCGAGCGCCTTGGCGATTGCCGCCGCGACATCGCCGACATAGACCGGCTGGAACTTCGTATGCCCGCCGCCGATCAGCGGCAGGGCCGGCGAGATCATCGCCATTTTGGCAAAGCGGTTGAAGAAATCGTCCTCCGGTCCGAACACGATGGAGGGACGCAGGATGGTGGCGCCCGGAAAGGAGCTCGACACGCCCTGCTCGCCGGCGGCCTTGCTGCGGGCATAATTGGAATCGCTGTCGGAATCGGCACCGATGGCGGAGATCTGGATGAACCGTTTGGCACCCGCCGCCCGCGCCGCCATGGCGAGGCGCTTGGCCCCTGTCCCTTGAACGGTATCGAATTTCTGCTTGCCGCCCTGATAGAGAATGCCGACCAGATTGATCACGGCATCGGCGCCGGAAACCGCCGCCGCCACGGATTTTTCGTCACGGATATTGGCGGCGACCGGAGTCACCTGGCCGACATCGCCCGCGGTCTTCAGGAACAAAGCCTCGTCCGGGCGGCGCACCGCCACACGCACCTGCCAGCCCGCCCGGGCCAAATTGCGCACCACATAGCGGCCGATAAAGCCCGACCCGCCAAACACGGTCACCAAACCGCGTGCCATCTTGCGATCCTCATTCTTGCCAAGCTCCCGTCCGGCCAGCGGCCATGCAGCAGCAGTTCGGGAATCAGCGGGTAAAATAGGGATATTCCGGTTGAAATGGCAATGAAATCGGGGATCGCAGAATTCCCGCGCCTAACCCCAGATCGGGGTTGACTTTCCGGCGCTCCTGAACAGAATGCGCGGGCTTTCGGCCCCCTGCCCAGGTGGCGAAATTGGTAGACGCGCAGGTTTCAGGTACCTGTGGGGCAACCCGTGGAAGTTCGAGTCTTCTCCTGGGCACCATCCTCCGGCTTTATGTTGGGGCCGCCGACCCGTGACGGGTTTTCGACCCCAAGATGCCGCGCCGATGGCAAGGAACCGTCGTTCCGACGTGCCGAATCACGTTCGTGGGGTGTCGACATGACCATTCATCTGCATCAGGGCGATCTGCCCGAAGGCCTCGATTTCGGGGGCTCCGTCGCCATCGACACGGAAACCATGGGGCTCGATCCGGCGCGCGACCGGCTCTGTCTGGTCCAGCTCTCTGCCGGCAACGGCATTTGCCACATGGTGCAAATCCCCATCTGCCGGCCGCACGCGCCGCACCGGGCGCCGCGCCTGCAGGCGCTTCTGGAAGACCCGGCGGTGCTCAAGATCTTTCATTTCGCCCGTTTCGACCTCGGTGTGCTCTGGCATTATCTGGGGATCGATTGCCGCCCGGTCTTCTGCACCAAGATCGCGGCCAAGATGACCCGCACTTTCACCGACCGCCACGGCCTCAAGGATCTGTGCAAGGAATTGCTGGGCGTCGAAATCTCGAAGCAGCAGCAGAGCTCGGATTGGGGTGCGCCGCAGCTCAACGACGAACAGCTGAAATATGCCGCTTCCGACGTGCTGCATCTCCATCGGCTGAAGGAAAAATTCGACGAATTGCTGGCCCGCGAAGGCCGCTCCGACCTGGCCCGCGCCTGTTTTGATTTCCTGCCCGCCCGTGCCCGGCTCGACCTCCTTGGCTATGCCGACCCGGATATTTTCGCACATTGAGCGGAATCGAGTCCTCGCCGGGGGCGTTTAAGCGGCTAACCCATTGTCGAACCAAGGGCCTTTCCCTTGACAGGGTGGTGGGGCGGACCTAGTTAGGGATGGCCTTGCGCCGTTAGTGGATTCGCCCCCGGATTGGCGCTAGTTTGTAGGTCTATCAGCCTGCATTTTTTGACGTTTTCGCCGGTGCTCATGATGAACCAAGCGCGCGCCACCATGGTTGGAGCGCCTCCCAAAGGGGGGGCTGCGCCCGGTACCGCCGAAAATGCCCTCAAGGCCGCCCTCCATGTGATCGATCACGAGGCCGCGGCGCTTCGTCAGCTCCTGGAAACCTTTACGGCCGAACCGGGACGGAGCGCCCTGGCTCAGGCCCTCGATCTCCTGGTCGCGGTCAGCGGCCGGGTCATCGTTTCCGGCATGGGAAAGTCCGGCCACATCGCGCGCAAGATCGCGGCGACCATGGCCTCCACCGGAACTCCCGCGCAATTCGTCCATCCGGGCGAGGCCAGCCATGGCGATATGGGCATGATCACCGCGGCGGATGCCGTGATCGCCCTTTCCAATTCCGGCGAGACGGCGGAACTGGCCGATCTCATCACCTATTCCCGCCGCTGGCAGATCCCGCTCATCAGCATCACCAGCCGGGGCGACAGCACGCTCGGCCAGGCGGCCGATGTGACGCTGGCCTTGCCGCCCGCGGGCGAGGCCGGCGCCCTGGGCCTGGCACCCACCACCTCGACCACGATGATGCTGGCGGTGGGTGATGCGCTGGCCTTGGCGTTGCTCGAGCGCAAGGGATTCTCGGCCGAGGACTTCCAGCGGTTTCATCCCGGCGGCAAGCTGGGGCAGCAATTGCTGCGGGTCGCGGATCTCATGCATGTCGGCAGCGAGTTGCCGCTGGTCGATGCAGGCATGCCGATGTCCCAGGCCCTCATTGAGATGAGCGCCAAGACCTTTGGCTGTGTCGGCGTCGTCAATGGCGCAGGCGATCTTATCGGCATCGTCACGGATGGCGATCTCAGGCGCCATATGGGGACCGATCTGCTGCGGCAATCCGTTGCCGAGGTGATGACCAAGGGCCCGCTCACCACGTCCGGTCAGGCATTGGCGGCGGAAGCCCTGCGCATCATGAACGAACGTTCCATCACCTCGCTTTTCGTGGTCGATGCGACACAACCGATCGGCATCATCCGCTTGCACGATTGCTTGCGGGCCGGGGTGGCGTGAGGCAGGGCATGGCACTCAGCACAGGTCCCGATAAACCAGGCCCGGAAAAACCCAGTGGCGAAAAGACCGGTGCCGAAAAGACTGGCGCCGAAAAGCCGGCTATCGACAAGCCCGGCATCGAGAGATTGCGCGGCACCAGTCGTGGACCGGTGGTCGCACCGCCGCGTGCGCTCTTCAACAACCGCCGCCGCTCGCGCCTGCTCTGGCTGAAAGTCCTGCTGCCGATCATCGCCATCGGCACGATCGGCTATCTCTCGATCTGGTCCTACCGGAACCTCTCCGATACCCGCATCACGGTGGAGGCGGTGGAGAAAGTGCCGCTGCTCGATGCCGGCATGAAGGTGAGCGGCATCGCCTTCGAGGGGCGCAACGACAAGGACCGGGCCTTCTCCGTGACGGCGCTGAGCGCCACTGAAACCACGGGCAACAAGGACATCGTCAATCTGGAAGAGCCACAGGCCCAGATCGAATTGTCGGAAACATCCTGGATCGCCGTGACCGCCGAGAAAGGCGTTTTCGACCGGCAGCGCGATTTCGTCGATCTCAAGGGCGCCGTGACGCTCTATTACGAAAACGGCATGACCTTCGTGACCGATCAGGCCGAAATCGACCTCAGCAACAACGACGCCAGCTCATCCCTGCCGGTTACCGGAACGGATGAACGGCGGGAACTGACCGCCGAAGGTTTCGAGCTGCGCGAGAATGGCGATGTCGTCTTCTTCAAGGGACGCTCGCATCTCAGGATACTGCCCAAGCAAGAGGGAAACGACGGATGATTCGACCGACGGCACAGCAAAAATCCGGCGCCGCTTCCGCATGGCGCCCGCTGTTGATCGCCGCCGTGCTCGGCCTCTCCGGCGCTTGCCTGTCGGCGGAGCGCGCGCTGGCCCAGGAGACCGCGGCAGCAACCCCGATTGTCGACACCGGCACCACAAGCGGCGGCGGTCTGGGATTCGGTGACGATTCGACGCCGTTCGAACTCAGCGCCGATCAGGGCATCGAGTTCCGCAGCAATGACAAGACCTATACGGCGCGTGGCAATGCCGTGGCGACCCAAGGCAAGTCTTCGATCGCCGGCGACACGCTGGTTTTCTATACCGGTGCCGATGATTCCAGTTTCGACCGCATCGTCGCTACCGGCCATGTCAAGGTGACCTCAAGCTCCTCGACCGGTTATGGCGATCATGGTGATTACGACGCCGCGCAGAAGCTGCTGGTGCTGACCGGCGGCGATCTCAGGATGGACAGCGAAGGCGACGTGCTGACCGCCCGCGACCGCATCGAATATTGGAGCGGTGACAGTGCCATCGTCGCTTATGGTGACGCCGTGCTGGTGCGGGACGGCACGCGGATCAGCGGTGACCAGGCAACGCTCTATTTCGCCGACAATGCCGCGGGCGATCAGGAGCTGAGCCAGGTCGAAGCTTCGGGCAAGGTCAAGGTGGTTGACGGCAGCCAGACCATCTTCGGCAACAAGCTCGCCTACAACCCCGAAACCGATATCGCGATCGTGACCGGTGACGTCGTGATCGTCGATGGCGAGAACGAATATCGCGGCGCCCGCGCCGAAATCGACAAGAAGAACAAGATCAGCCGCCTGCTGGCCGGCGAAGGCAAGCGCGTCCATACCTTCATCAAGCCGAAGCCGGCCGCTTCCAGCGGTGCCACGCAATGAGTGTAACGCGTGACAACGGGGCAGCGCGGCACAACGTGTCGCAGACGGTGATGCGGCCCGACGATCCCGGCGCCGACGAAGCCCCTGTAGCTGCGCCGGTGAACGGTCATCCGATCTTCACCGTCAACGGGATCTCGGTCGATCCCACCGAGATGACGGGGCTTTGCGCCTATCACCTGGGTAAGCGCTACAAGAAGAAGCCGGTGCTGCGCGATGTTTCCATCGGCGTCCAGCGGGGCGAGGCCGTGGGTCTTCTGGGGCCTAACGGCGCCGGCAAGACCACCTGCTTCTACATCATCACCGGCCTCATCAAGGCCGATGCCGGGGCCATCTATCTCGATGGCGGCGAGGTCACCGACCTCCCCATGTTCGAGCGCGCCCGTGGGGGTATCGGCTACCTGCCGCAGGAGGCCTCGATCTTCCGCGGCATGTCGGTCGAGGACAATATCATGGCGGTCCTCGAAATCGTCGACAACGATGCGAAATCGCGCGAGGCACGCCTCAACAGCCTGCTGGCGGATTTCTCCATCGCCCATCTCCGCAAGGTACCGGCTCTGGCCCTTTCGGGCGGCGAGCGGCGACGCTGCGAGATCGCCCGCGCTCTGGCGACGCGACCCAGCTACATCCTGCTGGACGAGCCGCTGGCGGGCATCGACCCCATTGCCGTCAACGACATTCGCGACATCATTTCGCATCTCAAGGATCGCGGCATCGGCGTGTTGATCACCGATCATAACGTGCGCGACACCCTGGAGATCGTCGACCGGGCCTATATCCTGCATGAGGGCGAGGTCCTGCGCGAGGGCAGCCCCGCGGACATCGTTGCCGACGAGGATGTCCGCCGCGTTTACCTTGGAGAAAGGTTCTCGCTGTAGTACGCTTGATCCATGGCGATTACGCAACGCATGGATTTGCGCCAGGCACAAAGCCTGGTGATGACGCCGCAACTCCAGCAGGCGATTAAGCTGCTTGAACTTTCGAACCAGGAACTGGCAGCTTATGTCGAGCAGGAACTAGAGCAGAACCCGCTTCTGGAGCGGGACGAAAACGCGCGCGGCGCCGAAGCCGATACCGGGACGGAAGCCGGTGAGACCGACCGCATTTCCAGCCTCGAAGCCCTGACCACCGAACCCATGGCGGCGCCCAGTCCGGACCGCGTTCTCGATACCACCGAATTCGGCCGTGACGGCGTGGTCGATGATCGGCAATCGCCGCTCGATACCGATTATGACAATCTCTACAACACCGCTGAAGGCGGCAGTGGCGAGACCGCGGCGGCACAGCCGGAAGCGGGCTTCACCGAAAACTGGACGGCGCCTGCCACAGGGAGTGGCGGCCGCAGCGATTTCACCGAGGGCGAGTTCGGCCTGGAGCAGACGCTGGCGCGCCCGGAGACCCTGCGCGAGCATCTTGAGCGCCAGCTCTATCTCGACATCCATGACCCGACCGAGCGCATGATCGGTCTGCAGCTGATCGATCTCCTGGACGATTCCGGCTATCTCACCGGCGATCTCGCCTCGCTCGCCGAGCGGCTCGGCTGTTCGCTCGCCGCCACCGAAACGGTGCTTGCGAAACTGCAGCAATTCGATCCCTGCGGCGTCTTCGCCCGCAATCTTGCCGAATGCCTGATGCTGCAATTGAAGGAGCGTAATCGCTGCGACCCGGCGATGGCGACCCTGCTGCAGAATCTCGATCTCCTGGCACGCCATGACCGCCATCAATTGATGAAGCTCTGCGGTGTCGATGCCGAGGATCTCGCCGACATGGTGTCCGAAATCCGCGCGCTCAACCCGAAGCCGGGCGCGAATTTCGAGCCGCTCGAAGTGCAGGCGGTGGTGCCCGACATCATGGTCTGGCGCCGTCAGGACGGCTCGTGGTCGATCGAACTCAACAACGAGCAATTGCCGCGTCTGCTGGTCAATCAGCAATATCACGCACGCATCCTGCCCAAGACCCACAACAAGGCCGAGCGCGATTACATCAACGAGCGTCTCGCCACAGCCAATTGGCTGGTAAAGACCCTGCATCAACGCGCCACCACCATCCTCAAGGTAGCCACCGAAATCGTGCGCCAGCAGGAAGCCTTCTTTCTCCACGGCGTGCAGCATCTGAAGCCGCTCATCCGCCGCGACATCGCCGATGCCATCGGCATGCACGAAAGTACGGTGAGCCGCGTCACCACCAACAAATTCATGGCGACCCAGCGCGGCATTTTCGAATTGCGCTATTTCTTCACCGCCGCGATCCAGGGCGCCGATGGGCAGGCCAGCCATTCCGCCGAGGCGGTGCGGCAAAAGATCAAGGAATTGATCGAGGCGGAAACCGCGGAAGATGTGCTCTCGGATGACCGGCTGGTGGCGATTCTCCAGGGCCAGGGTGTCGACATCGCGCGGCGCACGGTCGCTAAGTATCGGGAATCGCTCAGAATATCTTCATCGGTCCAGCGTCGGCGCGAGAAGGCCTTGCGTTCGGCCTGAGAGGAGCCACATCATGGTTGCGGGCAAGCGATGAGGGGCTCCCGCCGGATTCGCAAGGAATCCCGGTGGATCGGGTCGGCCAGCCCTAAGTGATTGAAAAAGAAGAGGAGAGAACCGATGAGCAATCCACCCGGTTGCCGCGTTTCTAGGCCCAGAATTGCCATTCCCTTCCGAAAGGATCCCTGCCGACAGGACCTTCATCACACATCCTCCACCCCGGTTGCCTGCCATTCTCCCGTTGCGTGTCAGTGGGCGGGTGCGGGCGTTGACTTCCCCGCGAACCTCGCTATGGTCCCGGCCGCGCCGCCGGCCTTGACCTAGCCCGGCGGCGTGGTGCTTCCGGGGATCAGGTAAATCCCGCTGGGCACGGCCGCGCCGGCTTTCAAAGCAGGCGCCTCACCGTCCCAAGAAGTATCGATCTGGTTCGGCATCGCCTTGGGCGACCGCACCGACATTTTAGGACCAAGTCCATGAATCTGACCGTCAAGGGTAAGAACATCGAAATCGGCGATGCACTGAAAACGCGCGCCCAGGAAAGCCTCGACCATATCTTCGGGAAGTATTTCTCGAATCCGATCGAAGCTACCGTGACCATGTCGAAGGAAGCCTATTTCTTCACGGCGCAGATTTCGGTGCATGTCGGTCGCGGCATCATGCTGCAGGCCGAGGGCCAGGGCGACAATGCCAATGCCGCCTACGATCTGGCTGCCGAAACCCTGGCGAAGCGGCTGCGCCGCTACAAGCGCCGCCTGCGCGACCATCACCGCGCGGCCACTGAAACCATGCGTGCCCAGCAATACATTCTGGCGCAGGAACCCGAAGAGGCTGACGAGCCCGAGGCCATCCATGCCAATGGCGAGGTACAACCGGTCGTGGTCGCCGAAATGCAGACCGACATTCCGACTTTGACGGTGGGCGAGGCGGTGATGCGTCTCGATCTCGCCAACAGCCAGGCCATGATGTTCCTTAATCGGGCGCATGGCGGGCTCAACATGATTTATCGCCGTACCGACGGTCATATCGGCTGGGTCGATCCACGACTCGCAGCCGGTGCCTGATCAGGCACCGGATATACAGGGCTACGATCATCCGCGCCGCTCCCGGCACAATCACGCTGGCGGCGGCGCGCACGAGGCGAAACGATGGAAATTGAAGATTTGCTCAGCTCTCCCGCTCACGTCATGGCGCGGCTGAAAGCCGGCAACAAGAAGCAGGCCCTGCAGGAAATGGCGCGCCGCGCGGCAGAACTCTCGGGCCTGCATGAGCGGGCCATCTTCGATGTGCTGCTGGAGCGCGAGCGATTGGGCACCACCGGTGTCGGCAACGGCATCGCCATTCCGCATGGCAAGCTGCCCGAGGCGAAGGGCATGTTCGGCCTGTTCGCACGGCTCGATGGTGCCATCGATTTTGATGCCATCGACGAACAGCCGGTCGACCTGGTGTTCCTGCTGCTGGCGCCGGAAGGGGCTGGCGCCGATCACCTGAAGGCGCTGGCGCGTGTGTCGCGTCTGCTGCGCGATCGGGCCATCTGCGAAAAGCTGCGCGGGACGGACCAGGCGGACGCCATCTACGCGCTCCTCACTGACGGGGCGCATTCGCACGCCGCCTGATCGTATCGTCGCAAAGAGAAAAGGCGCGGGAATTTCTCCTGCGCCTTTTTTGTTTTCTGAATTTCTCGCGTGAAAGGCGGCTTAGTGCACCGTCGCGCTTAGTGCACCGTCACGGGCGCCAGGCCATTTTCCCAGGCGGCGGCAACCGCCGCCTCGCGGTCCGGCATGATCGCCAGCTGCTGGCCATTGGCGGCGAAGATCGCAAACGCGGTTCCACCATCGACCTCGACATCCTTCACGTAAGCGAGATTGTTGAGGCCGAGTGCTGCCAATTGCTGGCGCGAAATCGCGCGCACGCTGTCGGTCTCGGTCTTGGTTTCAATCTTGGCCATGATCTATCTGCCTTTCCATTGAACTCAGCTCGACGCCTTGTTGTCGATGGTGACGCGGGCCTGGCTGCCGGCGGCATCCTGTTCGTTTCTGGCGATCGGCACCTTGCGCACTTTCGGCTCCATCTTCGGGCGCTCGAGATCGATCGCGAGCAAACCGTTGTCGAGCGTCGCGCCCGCCACTTCGATCCCCTCGGCCAGCACGAAGCTGCGCTGGAATTGCCGCGCGGCGATGCCGCGATAGAGATAGACGCGATTGGGGTCGTCACTTTGCTTCCCGCGGACGGAGAGCTGATTGTCTTCGACTTGTATGTCGAGATCGTTAAGACCGAAACCGGCGACGGCCAACGTGATCCGCAGGCGGGTGTCGCTCAATTGTTCGATATTATAGGGCGGATACCCCTCAGCGCCGGCCTTGGCGACGCGGTCCAGGGTACGCTCGAATTGGTCGAAGCCCAGCAATAGCGGGCTATTGAATAGCGACAGGCGTGACATGGCTCCTCCTTCCGAGCGAGCGATCGTTCCTATTTGGCCGGCATGCCCGATAACGGCCCATGCCCACCCAGCCCGATAAGCGGCTTCCCTAGAGAGATAGTAACCTACGTTAAGAAATCAAGCGGTGTCGCCACAGGCGGTCTTGCAGGAACCAATGCGTCGGCTAAACTGTTCGGGGGACAAAACAATTCCAATATCGGGGGTCTCGATGAAGACGATCTGCAACCGGCGCCGCTTTGCGACCTTTATGGCTGTCCCGGCGGTGCTGGCCGCTGCCGGCCTGACGCTGACCGCCTGCGCCGGGCCCGGCGGTTCCGCCGCCACCGAGGCCAATAGCGGGCTCGGCCGCCTGGACATCCCCGAAACGCCGGCCAGCCAGGCGACCCAGGATCTCTGGGCGGCGGCGCAAAGCGGCGACGTCGACGGCATCAAGGCGGCTCTTGCCGCCGGCGCCGATATCGAGGGCATCGATTTCAGTGAGAACCGCAACGGCCGCCGCGCCCTCAATTACGCCGCTCTCAACAATCACCCGGCGGCGATCGAAGCCCTGCTTGCCGCCGGCGCCAATATCGAATCGCAGAACCGCACCCGCTTCACCCCGCTCCATCACGCCGCCGAGGCGGGATCGATCGATGCGATCCAGACCCTGCTGAAGCACGGCGCCAACAAGAAGGCGAAGATGTATCGCGGTGGCATCCCGCAGCAGATCGCCGAATTCAAGGGCCATCGCGAAGCGGCGCTGTTGCTGGTTCCCTAATTCTTCAGGGTGAGCTTCAGCCCGGCAATGCCGGCGACGATCAGCGCGATCGAGAAAAGACGCATCGGATCGGCGGATTCCTTCAGCACCAGAATGCCGAAGACCGCCGTGCCGATTGTGCCGATCCCGGTCCACACCGCATAGGCCGTGCCCAGGGGCAATTGCCGCAGGGCCAGGCCCAGCAATGCCAGGCTGAATGCCATCGCCGCGAGCGTGAGGGCGGATGGCCAAAGCCGCGTGAAGCCATCGGTGTATTTAAGGCCGACGGCCCAGCCGATTTCAAAGAGGCCGGCGATGGCGAGAAGGATCCAGGACATAGGCAACTCCCAAGCGTGATGACTTGGGGTCGTCCCCGGAAAGAAGAGATACCGGCAAGGTCGTCCTTGCCGTGCTGACACCATATTTATAACGCGATGGAGCCAGCGCAAGTTCATTTGCGCAGGGGCAGGAGGTTAGGACTTCTCCCCCAGTCATACGTGTTTGAATCGCGATCAAGGACGCTCGCATCGGATTCCCATCTCAGTTCAAGGACAGAAGTCTTCGTCAAACGGTCTCGGCCACTCTGAGGGTCAGAAAACCGCGCATTTAGCATTAACGCTTCAGTAATGGGGAAGATGCAGCGTGCGCAGGAAACGTGTTTCCACGCGAAAGGTGCTTCTCATGGCAAATGTCAAAATCGGCGGCAAGATCATGGCCGCGATGGGTGTGTTGCTGATGATCATCATCGGTCTGGGTGTCTTCAGCACGACCCGGCTCGGCGACGTCAACGATAGATCGACAGAGATAGCTGAAAACTGGCTGCCCAGCGTAGCAGCCGTGGGCGCGATGCGCACCGAGGCCATGCGCCATCGCACACGGGAGGCCGGGCATATCCTCTCGACCACGCCGGAAGCGATCGCGGAATACGAGAAGCTGATCACCGATGCCTTGGAGCGTGTGACCGCAAGTCAGCAGGAATACGAAAAGATGATCTCGTCCGACGAGGAACGGGCGCTTTATCAAGCATATCTCGCGCAACGCGAAAAATATCTCTCATTAAGCGAGGAAATGCTGGCGCTCTCGCGGGTCAACAAGAACGAAGAAGCTGCCGCGATATATTCGACAGCGTCGCGCCAGCAATTCTTCGCCATGGACGAACCGCTGGGCAAGCTGGTTGAGCTCAATCATGTGGGAGGCGACACGGCCAGCCAGGAAGCGAGCGATACATTCCAGCAGTCGCGTATGCTGGTGATCGGCGCGATGGTCGCCGCGGCGATCTTTTCCGTCGTCATTGCCATTGCCCTGACCCGCGGCATCGCCGGTCCGGTGAAAGCGCTTTCCGCGACGATGCTGCATCTCGCGGGCGGCGACAAAACGGTGGAGATTCCCGGTACCAATCGGGGTGACGAATTGGGCGGCATGGCCAAGGCCGTGCAGACCTTCAAGGACAACATGATCGAGGCGGATCGTCTGCGCGCTGCCCAGGAGGCCGAACAACAGCGCCAGCTCGACCGTGCCAAGCGCATGAACGAAGCTGTCACCAGTTTCGACCAGGCGATCGGCGAGGTGGTGAATGCGGTCGGTTCCGCCGCCACGGAGCTGGAAGGTACCGCGCGCTCGATGCAGCAGACCGCGGAACAGACCTCGCAGCAATCATCGACCGTGGCCGCCGCGGCCGAGCAGATGACCCAGAACGTGCAGACGGTTGCTTCGGCGACGGAAGAGCTTTCCGCTTCGATTCATGAAATCTCGGGCCAGGTCACCGAATCGACCCGCATCGTCGGCGAGGCGGTCGGTCAGGCGCAGGATACCAATGCCAAGGTGAAGAGCCTGGCGGAAGCGGCACAGAGGATCGGCGACGTGGTCGATCTCATCAACAATATCGCGGGCCAGACCAACCTTCTCGCCCTCAATGCCACCATCGAGGCGGCGCGTGCCGGTGAAGCGGGCAAGGGCTTCGCGGTGGTGGCGTCGGAGGTGAAGACGCTGGCCACCCAGACGGCGCGGGCGACCGACGAGATCGGCACTCAGATTCGCGCCATTCAGGAAGCGACGGGTTCCTCGGCGGAAGCCATTGCCGGCATCACGCAGACCATCGGCCGCGTCAACGAGATTTCGACCACCATCGCCTCGGCGGTCGAGGAACAGGGTGCCGCCACGCAGGAAATCTCGCGCAACGTCCAGCAGGCGGCACAGGGTACCACGGAGGTCACGACGAACATCGTCCAGGTGACTCAGGCTTCGCAGATGACCAGCTCGGCAGCGGGTCAGGTTCTGGCGGCGGCGGGAGAATTGTCGCGCAGCGGCGAGCGCCTGCGGGGCGAGGTGGAGACCTTCCTCCACACGGTCCGGAATCTCTGATCGCATTCACCCGCGCCGATTCGGTTGATCGGCGCGGGTGGATGGATTTGCCGGCTTAGCCAGCGCGGACCTTGGCAATGAAGCCATCGACCTCATTGGCCAGCGCCTGGGATTGACGCGAGAGATCCCCCGCCGCACCCAGCACCTGGGACGAAGCGGAGCCGGCATCTTCCGAGGCGCGGCTCACACCGCTGATATTGCGGTTCACCTCATCCGTGCCGTTGGCAGCCTGCTGGGCGTTGCTGGAAATCTCCCGCGTTGCTGCCGATTGCTCCTCGACCGCGGCGGCGATCCCCGACGAGATTTCGTTGATGCGGCCGATCGTGCTGCGGATTTCCGACATGGCATCGACCGCGGCCTTCGTCACGTTCTGCATGCCGGAAATCTGGCCGGAGATTTCCTCGGTCGCTTTCGAGGTCTGCGTCGCCAGGTTCTTCACCTCCGAAGCCACCACGGCGAAGCCCTTGCCGGCATCGCCAGCACGGGCCGCTTCGATCGTGGCGTTCAAGGCCAGCAGATTGGTCTGCGAGGCGATGTCGTTGATGAGCTGCACGATACCGCCGATCTTCTCGGCGGCGACCGCAAGGCTTTCCACCGTGGCGCCGGTCTTGGCGACTTCCTCGACCGCGGTGCGGGTGATGGTGCTGCTCTCGGCCACCTGGCGGCTGATCTCGCTGATCGAGCTCGAGAGCTCTTCCGAGGCAGCGGCCACGGTGGTGACATTGGTCGAGGCTTCGGTCGCGGCCTGTGCCACGGCCGTCGCCTGCCGGGCGCTTTCCTCGGCCACCGCCGACATCGATTGCGCGTTCGATTCAAGCTGCGTCGCCGCACTCGATACCGATTGCACGATGCCCTTCACGCTGGCCTCGAATCCGTCGGCCAGTTGCAGCATGGCACGGCGGCGTTCTTCGGCGGCCTTTGCCTCGACCTCCGCCTGGCGCTGGCGCAACTCTTCGACCTCGATCAGCTTCTGGCGGAAGAACTCGACCGCCTTGGCCATGACGCCCATTTCATCGCCGCGTGCCGTCATCGGCACGGCAACCTGGGTATCGCCGCCGGCCAGCGCCTCGACGGCCGCGGTCAGGGAACGCACCGGCCGCGCCGCCACAAACCGCACCAGCACCATGATGACGATGGCGAGGAGCGCCACGACCACGACGGCGATGACCGAGTTCACCCAGATGACCTCCTGGACCGGCGCCATGATCTTGTCTTCGGGCAGGTTCAGCATCACCGCCCAGGGCTTTTCCGCCTTGCCGATCGTCAATGGCACGAAGACGCGGGTGACGTTGGTCTGCAGCGCATTTGACCAATCGGTGAGCGAGAACCGCTCGCCGGCCTGTGCGCGCGGCAGGGCGTCCTTGAAGGCTGGGCTCAATCCGACGAAAGGCTTGCCGAGATTTTTCGGCTCGACCGAAGCCGCCATCAGGCCGCCGCTCGAGATGACCGCGATCGATCCGGTGCCATAGGGGCGCACCTTCAGCAATTCCTGGTTCATCTGTTCGAGCGACATGTCGACGCCGATGACGCCGATCACCTTGCCCTCGACGATGACCGGCGTCGCCAGGCTGACCAGCAGCGTGTCCTTGCCGGCCAGCGCGTAGATATAGGGCTCCAATACCGTGTCCTGCGCGGTCTTGAGCGGGATCTGGTAGAAATCGCCGGTGGGGTCCTGATTGTCCAGCGACGCCATCGGGTCGAGCTTGATCTCGCCCTGATCGGGATAGGCATAGGGCACGTAGCGGCCGGTTGGATTGGCACCTTCCGTGCCGATCGCCGCCTGGTCCTGGCCGTCGAAGGTATCCGGTTCGAAACCGGCCCAGATACCGACCAGATCCGGATTGGCCTTGAGGGCGGCGCGGATGGCGGCGGTAAAGGCACCGCGGTTGAGGGCATTCTCGCCGCGCATGCCGAGATAGACGTCGCGCAGGGTGTAGGCGATTTGGAACTTGGCATCGAACATCGCCTGCATTTCGGCCGATCGCGCCTGGGCCATCTCTTCGCCCTGCGCCATCGCCAGGCGATGTACGATCTCACCGCTGCGCTGCGAGGAGATCCAGGTCGAGGCGGCATAGCCCACGGCCACGGCCAGGATGATCGGCAGCAGAATCTTGAGCGAGAGCGGCATGCGCGAGAACAGCCCCGCGCGCCGGGCCGCATTGCCCGCCTGCGCTGTGATCGGAGCCTGGCGGGGCGTCGATGTTTTGACCATGGTTGATTTCCCTAACGAAAAAGAACGGCGTGAACGCGGCGGATGCCGGCGGGCGTGCCAAGGCTTTTATGCCTCGGTCCCCGTGATGAAGCCGTTCTAGGGGTGCCTCCGTGAACAATGTCTTAATAAATTGGGCGACGAAAAAATGTCATGAATCAAACCCTCCGCTTCATGAAATAACGCGGAAAAATCGGCTCATATTGGTAGAAATCCGCCCGGCCGTGATTGGGGCGCTGGCCGGTTATGGTGGCCTCGCGCGTCAAGTTAGGCGGAACTTAGGCGCGCATTCTCATAAGAAAAATCTCCTAAACGTATAACCTAGCTTATTAATCAGGCATTAGTTTTCTGACCCTATTGTCGCATAAGCGGCAAGCGGCGGCCGACATGTCGGTGCACCGCCAACAAACTTGATAGGGATGAGACACCCATGCGGTATCGGGATTTTCGGATTGCGACGCGCCTCGCATTGGTCGTGCTGGTGGCGATGATCGGCATGCTCACCATTGGCGGCATTTCCGCCTATGAAACGCGCGAGACCCTGCTGCGCGACCGTCAGATCAAGACCAAGCACGTGGTCGAAACCGCCTATGGCGTGCTGGCCTATTACGGCGAGCAGGCAAAGGCCGGCGCGATCACCGAGGAAGTGGCCAAGGCAACGGCAATGACCATGCTGGAAGGCATGCGATACGACGAAAAGGAATATTTCTGGATCAACGATCTAACGCCGCGGATGCTGATGCATCCCTTCGCCAAGAAATTGCTTGAGCAGCCGACCCTCGCCGATCTTGCTGATCCCAACGGCAAGAAGATCTTTGCCGAGATGCTGCAGATCGCAAAGGAGAAGGGCGCCGGCTTCACCGATTACATGTGGCCGCAGCCGGGCGCCGACCAGCCGGTACCGAAGATTTCCTATGTCCAGCTCTATGAACCCTGGGGTTGGATCGTCGGCTCCGGCATCTATATCGACGACGTCAATGCAATTTTCTGGGATTTGATGCTGACGCAGGGATTGGTGATCGGCGTCATCATGCTTCTGACGATCGCCATCAGCTTCGTGATCGCCCGCAGCATCTCGCGGCCCATCGCGGGACTCACCGCCAACATGATGCGCCTAGCCGATGGCGACAAATCCATCACCGTCGAGAACGCCGATAACAAATCGGAAGTGGGTGCTCTTGCCCGCGCGCTTTCGGTGTTCAAGGACAATGCCCTGGAAATGGATCGTCTCGCCGCTGAGCGCACTGTGCAGGAAGAACGCGCGGCGGAAGAAAAGCGCCAGGCCATGCTCAATCTCGCCTCGACCTTTGAAAGCACGGTGAGTCAGGTGGTGAGCCAGGTTTCCTCCGCCTCGGTCGAATTGCAATCCTCGGCGGAATCCATGGCTGGCAATACCGAACAGACCACCGGTCAGGCGGGGCTCGTTGCTTCCGCCTCGGAACAGGCCTTCAGCAATGTGCAATCGGTGGCGGCGGCGACCGAGGAATTGTCGGCCTCGATTTCCGAGATCAGCCAGCAGGTCACGCAATCCACCAACATTGCGTCGAAGGCGGTGCAGGAAGCGCGCCAGACCGACAAGACCATCAACGGCCTTGCCGAGGCCAGCCAGCGGATCGGCGATGTCGCCAATCTCATTCGTGATATCGCCAATCAGACCAATCTGCTGGCCTTGAACGCCACCATCGAAGCCGCGCGCGCCGGCGATGCCGGCAAGGGCTTTGCTGTGGTGGCATCCGAGGTGAAGAACCTCGCCAACCAGACCGCCCAGGCGACCGAGGAGATCACCGGCCAGATCGCCGGCATCCAGGGTGCGACGGCGGAAGCCGTGCAGGCGATCCGGATCATCACCAACACGATCACCGAGATCGACCAGATCGCCAGCGCCATCGCGGCGGCGGTCGAAGAGCAGGGCGCTGCGACGCGCGAGATTTCCAGAAGCGTCCAACAGGCCGCCGACGGCACACGCGATGTCAGTCAGAACATCGCCGGCGTCTCCGATGCCTTGGGCGAATCAGGGCGTCTCGCCGAAGGTCTGCTCGGCGCCGCTTCCGATCTCTCGCGCCAGGCCGATGTCATGCGCGGCGAAATCAGCCGCTTCCTCGATCACATCCGTGCCGCCTGACAGGGACGACGCCCAAAAACAAAACCCCCGCACGATCGCTCGTGGCGGGGGTTTCTGTTTGGTGGACCCAAGCGGGATCGAACCGCTGACCTCCACAATGCCATTGTGGCGCTCTCCCAGCTGAGCTATGGGCCCGAAACTCGGGGTGACCGCCGCATGCCGTGCTTGACGGCATTCTGGGAGGCGGTCGAACGGGCTGGAACCTAAGTGGCTGCCGCCCGGAATTCAAGCATAAAAAAAGACAGTGGAATCAATGCCCATGCAGCGTTTGGCCAAGTCGATCGGCTTAGCGCTCTTCCTCGTCTCCGGTCTCGACGATCTCGATATCCTCGTCATCCTCACCGAGCTCCGAGGCGTCCTCAAGGACCGAATCATCCTCCTCGTCGCCCAAGGCCTCTTCATCGGCCTCGACATCGGGCAGCACGGGATCTTCTTCGGGGGCGGGCTTCACCGGCGTCATTTTCTCGGCCACACGGCGGCGGCTTTTCATGACCGCATCGGGGTCATAGACGGTCTTGCATTTCGGGCACACGATGGTGGCCTTGCGCATATCATAGAAATGCGCGCCACAGCTGCCGCAAACGCGCTTGGTGCCCCATTCCGGTTTGGTCACGTGGTCTCTCCGATCAAACTCCGATGCGAGGTGCCAATTGCCATAGCGCCCTTGCCCTGTCAACGCCCCGGAATTGTGGACAAATCGGATTTCGCGTTGTCGCCGCCGCGGGGCCGGAACTGGCGGAAAATCGGGGTTTCCGTGCAAGGCCCCCCTCGTGCTAGAAGCGCCGCAGCCGGGGAGGGGCCGTTTCCGCCGCCCGGCAGGCACGGATTTTGGGTCACGACATCGGGTCTTTTGGACAGAATCGCATGAATATGCACAGCAGCGCGGCGCGGCCGCTCACTTCCGGCACCGGCACCGGCCTCAAGGGCCGCATCCGGGTGCCGGGCGACAAGTCGGTCTCGCACCGTTCCCTGATGCTGGGCGCGCTGGCTTTGGGCGAAACCGAGATTCACGGCTTGCTGGAAGGCGAGGATGTGTTGCGCACGGCCGCGGCCATGCGGCTCCTGGGCGGCGAAGCCAAGCGCGGCGAGGATGGTATCTGGCGCGCGCAAGGCCGCGGGAACGGTGGTCTGGCGGAAGCGGCCGATGTACTCGATCTCGGCAATGCCGGCACCGGCACGCGCTTGCTGATGGGCCTGGTGGCGCCCTATCCGATGACGACTTTCTTCACCGGCGATGCGAGTCTGCGCTCGCGGCCGATGGCGCGTGTCTCCGATCCTTTGCGATTGATGGGTGCCGATTTCGTGACGCGCAGCAAGGGCCGCCCGCCTTTGGCCGTCATCGGCACGGCCAATCCGCTGCCCATCACCTATAAGCTGCCGGTGGCGAGCGCCCAGGTGAAATCGGCGATTCTGCTGGCCGGCCTCAACACGCCCGGCATCACCACGGTGATCGAACCCGAACATACGCGCGATCATACCGAATTGATGCTGAAAGGTTTCGGCGTCGACATCCGCATCGAAGAAACGCCCGAGGGACGGGCTTCTTCGATCGTCGGCCAGCCGGAACTCAAGGGCCGCAAGATCATCGTGCCGGGCGATCCGAGCTCGGCCGCGTTCCCGATCGTGGCCGCGCTTATCCTGCCCGGCTCCGAGATCGTCATCGAGAATGTCGGTCTCAATCCGCACCGCATCGGACTCATCGATACGCTCATCGAGATGGGCGGCTCGATCGAGATTCAAAATGCGCGCATCGAAGCCGGCGAGAAGGTCGGCGATCTCAAGGTGAAGCACTCGCATTTGAAAGGCGTCACCGTTCCGGCGTCACGCGCGCCATCGATGATCGACGAATACCCGATCCTCTCGGTCGCTGCCGCCTTCGCCGAAGGCGAGACGCGGATGCTGGGACTTGCCGAGTTGCGCGTGAAGGAGAGCGACCGTCTGGGCGCCATGGCGCGCGGCCTCGCGGCCTGCGGTGTCTCGGTCGCGGAGGGCGAGGATTGGCTGGCCGTCACCGGCAATGGCAAAAAGCCAAAGGGTGGCGCGCATATCGCGGTCAATCTCGACCATCGCCCGGCGATGTCGTTCCTGGTTCTGGGCCTCGCGGCCGAGAAGCCGGTCAGCATCGACGACGGCAGCCCGATCGATACCTCCTTCCCCGGCTTTGCCGACCTCATGAACGGCATGGGCGGCAGCATCTCGGTAAAGAACCGATGAAGCCCTTCGTCATCGCCCTCGACGGCCCGGCCGCGGCCGGCAAGGGGACATTGGCCAAGCGCCTCGCCACTCATTATGGCTTCGCCCATCTCGATACCGGGGCACTCTACCGTGCCGTGGGCCTCGCCGTCCTCAAAGCGGGCCAGGACCCCAGCGACCCCAATGCCGCCGCCGCCGCCGCCCAGGCGCTGGATCCGGCCACCTTGCAGGACCCGGAGCTCCGCTCCGCCGCCGCCGGTGATGCTTCCTCCAAGGTTGCCGCCATTCCCGGGGTCCGGGCGGCCCTTTTCGACTTCCAGCGCCGCTTCGCGGCCTCGCCGCCGGGACCGGATGGCCGCTCGTGTTCCGGATCCGTTCTGGATGGCCGGGATATCGGCACGGTGATCTGCCCGGACGCCCCGGTGAAGATCTTCGTGACCGCCAGCGCCGAAGCCCGCGCCGGTCGCCGGCTCAAGGAGTTGCAAGCCCGCGGCGAGAAGGCTATATACGCGCGGGTTTTAGAGGATATCAGGGCCCGGGACGCGCGCGATGCCGCGCGGGCCGATGCCCCGATGAAGCCGGCCGATGACGCCGTGCACCTCGATACCTCGGACCTCGATATCGATCAGGTATTCGACCGCGCCCGTTTGCTGGTCGACCGGGCCCTCGCCGCCCAGCGCGGCGCCTGATCTGGCTCTATCTAGTCTGTCGTTTTCAACTGCGTACCAAGAGACCGCCGGAGACAACCGGCTGGCCGGAAAAATGAGCGTAAGAAAGGACTACCTCTATTATGGCTAAATCTGCTGCGGCGCGCGTCGCCACACATGAAATTCCCGCCGCGAAGGAAAGCTTCGCCGCCCTTCTCGAAGAATCGCTGGGTTCCGCCCAGGGTCTCGAAGGCTCGGTGTTGAGCGGCACTGTCGTCTCGCTGGAAGGCGAGTTTGCGCTGGTCGATGTCGGCCTGAAATCCGAAGGCCGCGTGGCGCTTCGTGAGTTCGGCGGCCCGGCCGGCAAGGCCGAATTGAAAGTCGGCGATGTGGTCGAAGTCTATCTCGAGCGCATGGAAGACAAGAACGGCGAAGCCGTTCTCTCGCGCGAGAAGGCCAAGCGCGAAGAAGCCTGGACCGCGCTCGAGAAGCAGTTCAAGGACAATCAGCGCGTCACCGGCGTGATCTTCGGCCGCGTCAAGGGCGGCTTCACCGTCGATCTCAACGGCGCCGTCGCCTTCCTGCCCGGCTCCCAGGTCGACATCCGCCCCGTGCGCGATGTGGGCCCGCTCATGGGCACCCCGCAGCCTTTCCAGATCCTGAAGATGGACCGCGCGCGCGGCAACATCGTCGTCTCGCGTCGTGCCGTGCTTGAAGAAAGCCGCGCCGAAGCCCGCAGCGAACTCGTCGCCAACCTCAAGGAAGGCCAGGTTCTGCAGGGTGTCGTGAAGAACATCACCGATTACGGTGCGTTCGTGGATCTCGGCGGTGTCGACGGTCTGCTGCACGTCACCGACATCGCGTGGCGCCGCATCAACCATCCTTCGGAAGCTCTGCATATCGTCCAGACCGTCAATGTACAGGTTGTGCGCTTCAATTCCGAGACCCAGCGCATCAGCCTCGGCATGAAGCAGCTGGAATCGGATCCGTGGGAAGGCGTTGCCGCCAAGTATCCGGTCGGCGCCAAGCTCAAGGGCCGCGTCACCAACATCACCGATTACGGCGCCTTCGTGGAACTCGAGCCGGGCATCGAAGGCCTGGTCCACGTTTCCGAAATGAGCTGGACCAAGAAGAACGTGCATCCCGGCAAGATCGTTTCGACCAGCCAGGAAGTCGAAGTCATGGTGCTGGACGTCGATCCGACCAAGCGCCGCATCAGCCTCGGTCTGAAGCAGTGCATGGACAATCCGTGGTCGTCCTTCATCGACAAGCATCCGGTCGGCTCCGAGCTTGAAGGCGAGATCAAGAACATCACCGAATTCGGTCTGTTCGTGGGTCTCCCCGGCGAGATCGACGGCATGGTCCATCTTTCGGACCTCGATTGGGATCGTGCCGGCGAAGAAGCCGTGCAGGATTACAAGAAGGGCCAGATGGTGAAGGTGAAACTGCTCGACGTCGACGTCGAGAAGGAACGCATCAGCCTCGGCATCAAGCAGCTCACCAAGGACAACTTCGCCGAACAGGCCAGCGCCTTGAAGAAGGGCGAGGTCGTCACCTGCACCGTGACCGCGATCACCGATGGTGGTCTCGAAGTCTCGGTCAGCGACGGTGTCGCCGGCTTCATCAAGAAGGCGGATCTGTCGCGTGAACGGGCCGAACAGCGCCCGGATCGTTTCGCCGTCGGCGAAAAGGTCGATGCCAAGATCACCCAGGTCGACGGGAAGACCCGCAAGCTCACCTTGTCGATCAAGGCGCGCGAGGTCGAGGAAGACAAGCAGGCGATGGCTGAATTCGGTTCGTCCGATTCGGGCGCCAGCTTGGGCGACATCCTCGGTGCCGCGCTCTCGAAGGCCAAGAAGGGCAAGAAGGGCGACGACGAGTAAGTCGTTGATCGGGTAATATTATTGCAAATTCGACGCCCCAAGGGTGTTGAATCGGGTCAAGATGGGCCGGGAAGGGCAACCTTTCCGGCCCATTCTCGTTTCTGATACCGACTTTGGTCAAAAAACATAGTCAAATGAGCGGCTTATCCTTGACGAGGGGGATTTTTCCCGGCACGCTTGCGCGCAAATGGGCTGGGGATGCGCCCATCGTCTTGTCGGGCAAGGGAAATGCGCCAAGGGCAAGCGGGGGACGAACGGGCGGATGGGGACCGAAACATGACTAAATCGGAATTGATTCTGCGCATTGGTGAGCTCAATCCGCATCTCTATCATCGGGATGTGGAGCGGATCGTCACCGCCATCTTCGAGGAAATCACCAATGCCCTCGCACGCCAGGACCGGGTGGAATTGCGCGGCTTTGGCGCCTTTTCGGTGAAACAGCGCGACGCCCGCAAGGGCCGCAACCCCCGGACCGGCGAAACCGTCGCCGTCGATGAAAAGGTGGTGCCCTTCTTCAAGACCGGCAAGGAATTGCGCGACCGCCTCAACAGCCGCGCCGAACCGGCGCCGGCAGCACCCAAGCCGGCCGAACCCGCCAGCCCGGCCTCGTTCCCGGGCAAAGAACCCGGTTCCAGTCAGTAAGCTAAGCCCGAGCTCGCGCGGGCGCTGGCCGGACGGGGTGGAAAGAGCAAGCGACTGACATGAACCGCCTCGTCTGGATCGTCACCATCCCCATCGCCATCGCCGTGGTGCTGTTCGCCGTGGTGAACCGCAATCCGGTGGCGCTCAGCCTCTGGCCGCTGCCCTGGGACATCGAGGCCCCGCTCTTCCTCTTCACCCTGGGGACGATCGTCTTCGGCTTCCTGTTCGGCGCCGCGGTCACCTGGATCTCCGGCGGAACGACCCGCCAGAAACTCCGCGCCGCCCAACGCGACCTCGCCCATGCGCAGGACGAGCTGGTGGCCGTGAAGCGCCAGCAGGGGGTCTCGGCCAGGCCCAACAATGCCACTCCGCCCACAGCTCTTCCGCCGGCGGCCTGAGCAGGTCGACATCAAGCGGTGCCATCATGTGCGCCGGCAAGGCTGCCGCACCTAGCTCAGTGATGCTTGTGGAAGCCGTGATTCAATCCAGATTCTCCGCAGCAATACCAGCAGTGTACCCGTGAGAACCACGGGGCCGATCGGCAGCGGAATAAAAATCGCATAAGCGGGGAACAGCCAGGCGAGCGCAAAGATCGTTCGTTCGATCTGGCTCGCTTTGAAGCAGCTGCCTGCGATCAGAATCGCAATGGCTATGATGGGCATATCGTAAATGAGAACGTAGGGCGAAACGATAAAGGCCGCGACCATGGCCAGCGCGCATTTCAGCTTGAAGGTCACGTTCTGCCGGAATGCCCAGATCGTCGCGCACAGCACTGCGATCGAAACGCATATCTGCACGCCCCAGGCAAGGGCGAGATCAATTCCGAGCAAACGGCCGGCCATGAAATAGCTCGGCGTCATCTGCTGAAAGACGCCGTGGCCGAACTGCGCGAAAGCCATCTGCTGTGGTGCCGCCTCGGCGAGGTAAAGCTTCCAGGCATCGATGCCGAGAAATATCACGCTGGCCGTCAGCAGCGCGATGACCGTCGCCGTCGCGACCCAGAACGGTCGCCAATATCCGCCGGCGATCAAAAGGAACGGCAGCAGTAATCCCAGTTGCGGCTTGTAGCTGAGCAGGCCGATCAACACGCCCGCCAGCAGCGGCTTCCGCTCCAGCAATAGCAATCCGCCGCATAACAACGCGCTTGAGAGAAAGCCGTTCTGTCCCATCGCGACGTTGACGAGACAGGCGGGGGATAGCACGAAAGCGGCGATAATGGTCCAGCGCGGGAGGGAGAAGCGGGTGGCAAAGTCATCCAGATTGAGGCGCAAGACCGCGAGCAGCCCGAGGAGTGTTGTCAGAAGCCAGAGCGGCAATGCCACAAAATAGGGCATGAACCCCCAGGGGGCGACGAAATACAGGCTATGCGGCGGATAGGGGAAGGGTATGGCCGCGAGATCCAGACCGATAATCCGCTCCATCCACATCTGATTGAGCACTGGATCGAAAATGGCCGCGATCTCGCCGCGCCACAGCAGGACCGAACTCGTCCAGAAGACCGTGAAATCGCGCCCGATGATCTGCCCCCGCGACAATGTCTCGGTTAGGAAGTGATAATTGTCGATCGCCAGGAACAGCAGCGCGAGTATGGGGCCGACGCGCAGAAATATGCCGCGGGAGAAAGGCAGGCCGCCGTCACGAGTTTGATTCATCAACAGGTCCTGTTACGACGCAACAGAAAGGTAGGCGGCGGCACGGCGAGGATACCGGTCGCCATTCAGCTTTTGACGGCGCGGACTGCATATTGCGCGCCCAAGGGCAACCAACCCAGCAGGACATCGAACCACGCGCCGATCCGGCGCAGGCGCGGTGGTGCGAACATCAGATAGCCCGCATCCACCAGATTGAAGCCGGCGGCAGCTAGGCCACGCTTCACCTCTCTCGCATTGAGCAGGATCGCATGTTCGTCGATCGGGGTGTGTGACACCACGTAACGAGTGACCGGATTGAGCGGGTTGTGTTCGAACACGACGACCTGGCCGCCGGGCTTCAGCAATCGCTGGATCTCGGCATAGACGTCAGGGCGCTCCGCCACGGGCACGTGGTGCAGGACCGAGCTGATAACGACCAGATCGAAGCTGGCGGAATCATGCGGGACGGCGGCACCGGTTTGCTGCAGGAAGGTTGGGCGCGGCAAATCCCGCGGCCAGTTCTTCAGTCCCTGCTGCATCATGCCGCCGGAAACGTCGCTGCCGACAAATCTTGCCTTGATGCCGCTTTGCCCCATGACGCGGATCAGATCGCCGCGCCCGCAGCCGTAATCGAGAATGGTGGCAGGCCCCACCTTATCGTCGCCGCGCCAGAACCGACGGGTCAGCCAGTTCAGCTTGACCGTCAGGAAGTCATCGCCGGATTCACCCAGCAGCGCCTTGACCGAATTATCCATACCGCCGGAATAGTCCGATGCGAACGCATCGAACTCGGCGCCGGGCTGCGGCCGATTACGCTGCTCCGAATCCTCGGACGTCATGAGGCGTCACTCGCTGGTTCGATGCTGCCGGGCGATTTCTCCGTCAATCCGCCGCCGGAATGGTCAGTGACGACATAAAGTGGCCGGCCCTTGCCAGCTTCCGCCAAGCGACCGATGTATTCACCGAGCAATCCCAGGAACATCAGCTGGAAAGCAAAGAGCAGGCCGATGGCGGCGACCAGGCTGGTCCAGCCGGGCAGGGTGAGGCCGAGGCTCCAGCCGACGATCGACCACACACCGAGGCCCAGGCTCGCCGCCCCGACCACCAAACCGGCATAGGTGGCGACGGCCAGCGGCCGGCGGGAGAAGCCGATCACCGCATCCAGGGCGAAGACGATCATCTTGCCCAGGGGATATTTGCTGTCGCCGGCATAGCGCGCGTCCCGGTCATAGAGCAGCGGCACTTGCCGCCCACCGATCCAGGCAACCATGCCGCGGATGAATCGATGTCGTTCCGGCATCTGATTGAGCACGTCGACGACATGCCGCCGCATCAGCCGGAAATCGCCGGAATCGACCGGAATGTCCACATCCGACAGACTGCGGATCAGGCGATAGAATAGAAAGGCCGACCAGCGTTTGAAAGTGGACTCGCCCGCGCGCTTCTTGCGTTGGCCGTAGACCACATCGGCTTCTTCCGATTCCATCAGGGCCAGCATCGGGCCCAGCAATTCCGGCGGATCCTGGAGATCGGAATCGATCGCGAGAATGCGTGCGCCGCGCGCCGCGCGCAAACCGGCGCTCAGCGCCATCTGATGACCGAAATTGCGGGCAAGACGAATCCCCCGGATGCGCGAATCCCTCTCCGCGGCGGCACGAATGGCGGGCCATGTCCGGTCGCGCGAGCCGTCATCCACCAGCACGATTTCAAAAGCCAGACCGGTCGCCTCGCAGGCGGCGGTCACGCGGCGCAAAAACTCGCCCAGTCCCGCATCTTCGTTGAAGCAAGGGGCGACGACCGAAAGGGTAGGTTTGGTATCCGGCACGAGACGCTGACCCTGCTGATATTGTACGGAAAAGGATCGCTCATATTGGATGGCGGTTCAAGGCCCGGCATTTATCGCGCGTTTGGATCAAAAGCAGCTAGGTGCCGACTTCCAAAACCTGCAGCACGATCCCGCGCAGGGTGAGGTCTTCGTCCCAGGGATAGGGGCGGATTTCGGTTTGGGCCAGGAGGGTGTCGACCAGCGCCTCATCGAGGGCGCGGCGCATCTCGGGCTCCATCTGCCGATAGCCGCGGACACCGCTCCCGGTGATGAGGATGAGATCGGGGCTGATGAGCGCGATGAGATTGGAAAGACCGTAGCCCAAGGCGCGGCCGGCCTGCTTGAACAGGCTGACGGCCACATTGTGACCGCTCTCGGCGAGGTCGACCAGGGCCTGCATCTGCTCCTCCGAGGGGTGCAGCGCGTCGGTATTCGGGAGATCCAGCATCGAACGCGCATCGCGATAGAGCGCGTAATCGCCGACAAAACTCTCGATGCAGCCGCGACGCCCGCAATGACAGAGCGGCCCGTCGATCTGGTATTTGGTATGGCCGAATTCGGCCCCGGCCCCGGAACTCGCGGCATGCAGCTTGCCGCCCAGAATGAGGCCCATGCCGACACCGGTCCCCAGCATGACGACGGCGAGATTCTCGACTGGCTGCAGATCGCCGCGCTGCTGGATGGCCAGGGCGATGCAATCGGCGTCGTTCATCGCGATCACCGGCCGGCCGAAACGTGCTGCCAAAGGAGCGGCGATATTGAAATTCCGCAGCGACAGAGCCGGCGACCAGACCAGGGTTTCGGTCTTGTGGATGAGGCCCTGCACGGCGATGCCGATGCCGATGATGCGGCCGACACTGGCTGGAATGGCGGCGATCTCGGCGGCGATGAGATCACCCAGGGCCGCAATCAGGGCTGCGCCGGAAAGCTCCAGCGTGTTCAAGGATCGGCTGGTCACCGGTCCGACCCCGCCTGCGAAATCACCACGCGCCACTTCGATCCGGTTGATGGAAAGCTTCACCGCGATCATGCAGGCGGCATCTGGCGCCAGCTCGATCAGCACCTTGGGCCGACCCCGCCCGCGGCCTGATTCGACGCCATGCAGATCGCTGTCCGCGACTTCGCGGATATAGCCTTCGCGCAGCAGATCGCCGGTGATGCTGGAAATGGTGGCCGGGCTCAATTCCAGAATGCTGCCGAGATCGACGCGGGCCAGGGGGCCGTATCGCCGCACCGCCTGCAGAACGCGGTGCCAGCTTATCGGCTGACTATGCTCGCTTTCGAACTTGTCCATCGCGGCGCCCATGTCATTTGTAACTCTTTTTATTTCATGAAATGAAAGAAATCGACCCGAATTCTTATGCTGCACTTGCGAAAACAACAATCGGCTTGACGGCATCGCAACAACAGGGCGATATTAAATTCGTTTAGTGAAGATAATAGATCGGTTCAACCCGACAACGCGTCACCGGTACTGAACCGATCGCGAGCAAAAACGATCGACCTGGGAGGAGACATCCAATGAAGAATTTCACGAGCCGCCCCGTGGCGCGGCGCGTTGCACTGAACCTGATCACCGGCTTGATCGCCGGTGCGGCTTTCACCGCCGGTCTCCATCTGCCGCAGGCCTCGGCGCAGGACGTCGTCATCGGCGTTTCCTGGTCCAATTTCCAGGAAGAACGCTGGAAGACCGACGAAGCCGCCATCAAGGCCGTGCTCGACGCGGCCGGTGCCAAATACATCTCGGCCGATGCGCAGAGCAATCCGTCGAAGCAATTGGCCGATATCGAAAGCCTGATCGCGGGCGGCGCCAATGCGCTCATCGTTCTCGCGCAGGATTCGGCTTCGATCGGCCCGGCCATCACCGCGGCCGCCAATGCTGGCATTCCGGTGGTGGGCTATGACCGTCTGATCGAGGATCCCAGCGCCTATTACCTCACCTTCGACAACAAGGAAGTTGGCCGCCTGCAAGCCGCCGCGGTCTTCGCGGCGCAGCCCAAGGGCAATTACGTCTTCATCAAGGGCAACCAGGCCGATCCCAACGCGGATTTCCTGCATGAAGGCCAGCTTGAGGTCCTGAAAGCCGCGATCGATGCCGGCGACATCAAGGTGGTGGGCGAGCAATACACCGAAAATTGGGAACCCGCTGTCGCCCAGCGCAACATGGAACAGATCCTCACCGCCAACGACAACAAGGTCGATGCGGTGGTGGCTTCCAATGACGGCACCGCGGGCGGCGTCATCGCCGCGCTGACGGCGCAGGGTCTCGCCGGCATCCCGGTCTCCGGCCAGGATGGCGACAAGGCGGCGCTCAATCGCGTGGCCCTGGGCACGCAGACGGTGTCCGTCTGGAAGGATGCGCGCGAGCTCGGCAAGGCGGCGGCGACCATCGCCCTCGATCTTGCCAAGGGGGCGAAGCTTTCCGACGTGCCGGGCACCGTGCAGTGGAAAAGCCCCAAGGGCGTCGACATGAACGCCACTTTCCTGAAGCCCGTGCCGGTCACCAAGGACAATCTCGATACCGTGATCAGCGCCGGCTGGATTTCCAAGGACGAGGTTTGCCAGGGTGTGTCGGCCGGCAAGGTCGCGGCCTGCAACTAAGCTCTTCTTTCTGGGCCGTGACCGTTTCGCCTTCCGGTCACGGCCCTTTTCTTTCCATCCTTTGCATTCCGGGGATATTGCCCGCATGATCCTTCCGTCATGAGCGATTTGCGCAATCTCTTCGCGCGGCTCGAGATCGACGAGCGACTGCTCGGCATGATCTTCTGTCTCGCCGCCATCTGGATCGGCTTCGACCTTTTTTCGGACGGCCGCTTCATCACGCCGCGCAATCTCTACAACCTTTCGCTCCAGACCACCTCTGTCGCAATCATGGCGATCGGCATGGTGCTGGTGATCATCATCCGCAACATCGATCTCTCGGTGGGCTCGATGCTGGGCGTCACCGCCATGGTGGTGGGCGTCGTGCAATCCTTCTGGCTGCCGGGGATCCTGGGCGGCGGGCATCCGATGATCGTGGTCATCGCCGTCGTTTGCGGCATCGTCATGGGGGCGGCACTGGGCGGCCTCAACGGCTTGATGATCGGCTATCTCGGCGTTCCCTCTTTCGTCGTCACCTTGGGCGGCCTCCTCATCTGGCGCGGCTGCGCCTGGTGGGTGACCCAGGGCCAGACCGTGGCGCCGCTCGACGAGACCTTTACGCTGCTGGGCGGCGGCGTCTACGGCACGATCGGCGAAAATGCGAGCTGGGCCGTCGGCATCGTCGCCGCGATCGCCATCGCCTTTGCCGCCCATCGCCGCCGCCGGCGCCATATCGCCTATGGCTTTCCCGTGCGCCCGCTTTGGGCTGAAATCGTCACCGCCGGCGCCCAATGTGCGCTGGCACTGGGCTTCGTCGCCGTGCTCAACGCCTATGAAATGCCGGCCGTGGCCGCCGAGCGCCTCGCCGAAATGAAGGGTTGGGACGTGCCGGAAGGTGGCCTTCACATCTTCATGGGCATTCCCATTCCGGTGATCATCCTCATCGTGCTGGCGCTGGCTGTCTCGGTCCTCCTCAACCGGACGCGTTTCGGCCGCTATGTCTTCGCGATGGGCGGCAATCCGGAAGCGGCGGAACGCGCCGGCATCAATACCAAGCGCATGACTGTGCTGGTCTTCACCCTGATGGGAGCATTGGTCGGAATCTCGGCCATCGTCGCCTCAGCGCGCCTGCAATCGGCCGGCAATTCCATCGGCTCGCTCGACGAGCTCCGCGTGATCGCCGCGGCCGTGATCGGCGGCTGTTCGCTCGCCGGCGGTGCCGGCACCATTGCCGGAGCAATCCTCGGCGCGGTGGTCATTCAATCCTTGCAGAGCGGCATGTCGTTGCTGGGCTATGACGCCAGCCTGCAGAACATCGTCACCGGCCTGGTCCTGGTTCTGGCGGTCTATGTCGACCGCCTCTACCAGCAGCGCCGGCCGTCTTGAGGAGCATGCTGCGATGACATCCCCCAACGGGACCCCGCTTGTTGACATGCGCAACATCTCGATCAGCTTCGGCGGCGTTCGCGCCGTCGACGATGTCTCGGTCGATCTCTATCCCGGCGAAGTCGTTGGCCTCCTCGGCCATAACGGCGCCGGCAAATCGACCCTCATCAAGATTCTCTCCGGCGCCTATCAGGCCGATAGCGGCGAGATCCATATCGACGGGCAGAAGGCCGAGATCAACAATTCCCGCGATGCCCGCGATTACCGGATCGAGACGATCTATCAGAACCTCGCCCTGGCCGACAATCTCGACGCCTGCGCCAACCTGTTCCTGGGGCGTGAGATCGTGACCGCGGCCGGCCTCCTCGACGAACCGGCGATGGAAGCGGCGGCCAGAAAAGTGATCGGGCGCCTCAATCCCAATTTCAAGAAATACCACGCCCCGGTCGCCGCCCTCTCCGGCGGCCAGCGCCAATCGGTGGCGATCGCCCGCGCGGTCCATTTCAACGCCCGCATCCTCATCATGGACGAACCAACGGCGGCCTTGGGTGTCCAGGAAACCAAGATGGTGGCCGAGCTCATCCAGCAATTGAAGCGCGAAGGCATCGGCATCTTCCTCATCAGCCACGACCTCCACGACGTCTTCGATCTCTCCGATCGTCTGTCGGTGATGAAGAACGGCAAACTCGTCGGCACCGTGCGCACGCAAGACGTCACCAAGGACGACGTGCTGGGCATGATCATTCTGGGGAAGCAGCCCGGCGCCGCAGCGGCTTAGCTGGACAGGCTCGCCGAACTTCGTCAGGCTGGTTGCGTTTTTCACCAGTACGCCCGAATACCATGTGGTTCACGCCGCCGAAACTTTCGCCCCTTGGCCTCAAGCTGAAGTCCCTTGAGGGCGGTGGTCAATCGCCCGCTCAGTTCTACGGCGAGACCGAGGATGGTCGCCCAGTTTATGTCCGATATCGCGGTGGGTGGATTCAATTGCATCAGGGCGACATCGGTGCTTCGCAGGACGACCCGATGCAGAAAGTATTCGCTGCAGAAATCGGCCCCTATCTAGATGGCTCCATGGTGGTCGAGCAGGCCTGTGAAATACTCGGACTTCATGTGCCTGGGATGCGCCCGGTCTCGCACGACGTGCTGATGGAGGGACGCCAATTCTATCCCATCCGCGATCTTTCCGGGGACACGACCTTCTGGGATCGCAGCATCTATACGACCATGACAGGCATACCGGATATTTTCGCTGGCCTGCCTTCACTTGGCCGGCCTTATGTGATTATTGAGCGTAATCGACCCGATAATAAGTATCAGCCGGTTGACTCCTTAACTGATGCGTTTGGTCGGCAGGCTCATATTGGGTTCGATCCCGTACCGAGCGCCATTGATGAAATGAATAGAGGGTTTGATCCCGAGCGCCGACAGGAATTGTTTTCCGCCTTACTTCGCGTCGACTTGTTCTACTTCGGGAGCAAGTGGATGGGGCGCGACTACGGCTTTCAAATGTCGGAGGCGCGAAAAATTCATCTTTCTCTTGAATGCCCGACAGCGCCTGGCCCGCAAAGGAAGGCAGCCGAAGAAGTGGTGGAAGCGATCCGGTCTCGCGTTGGCACACTGGTGGATTTTATCGACGTGAAGACGCGCGCCGTTGTTCGGCAGGGCGAGGTCTGGTACAGCCGAGAAGAGCGTGACTGGTGCTTGGCTAACCCGAACCGCATCTTCGGGTTCAGTTATGAGAAGATCGGGCCGGGTGAGGATTTGGACCTGGCCGTGCGACCCGCGGCTGAGGGCCTGCCAACGCAAGGTTAACTCTCGTTAATCATCAGCCGCTCAACACTTGCCGCAGGCTCCTCCCAAACATTGACTCTCCCGCCCGAAACGCCTAGTTTCCGCGCGCTTTACCGGCTTTTGGCAGAGCTTTTGGCCCCGAGGGGCCCCGTCCGTTGGCGAGTTTCGCTCACGGGCGCGTTTTCGTTTTGCCGCTAAGCCGCCCGGTAAGCCATTGTGAAAACTGACGGATTTTCGATGTTCGAAAAGCTGAGCGAACGACTGGGTGGGGTACTCGACAAGCTGACCAAGCGCGGTCAGCTGGCCGAAGCCGATGTCGACGAGGCCTTGCGCGAGGTCCGGATCGCTTTGCTCGAGGCGGATGTCGCTTTGCCGGTCGTCAAGGATTTCATCACCGCTGTCCGGGCCGAGGCCGTGGGCGAAAAGGTGGTGAAATCGGTCACCCCCGGCCAGATGGTCATCAAGATCGTCCATGACGAGCTGGTAAAGGTGCTGAAGCCCGCCAATGATGACGATGGTGTTGGGGGGGCTGCGCTCGATTTCAACCATCCGGCCCCGGTTCCGATCCTGATGCTGGGCCTCCAAGGCTCGGGCAAGACCACCTCGACCGCCAAGATCGCGCGGCGCCTTGCCGAGAAGCAGGGCAAGAAGGTGCTGATGGCCTCGCTGGACGTGCGCCGTCCGGCGGCACAGCAGCAGCTCGCCATTCTCGGCGAACAGACCGGCATCAAGACCCTTCCCATCGTTCCCGGCGAGCCGCCGGTCGCCATCGCCAAGCGCGCCATGAATACCGGCCGCCTCGAAGGCTATGACGTGGTCATGCTGGATACCGCCGGCCGCCTTGCCATCGATGACGAGCTGATGGCCGAAGTGGCCGCAGTGCGCGATGCGGTGAAGCCCCATGAGAGCTTGCTGGTCGCCGATGCGATGACCGGCCAGGACGCGGTCAATACCGCGAAGGCGTTCCAGGACAAGGTCGGCATCACTGGCATCATGCTGACGCGTATCGACGGCGATGCGCGCGGTGGCGCGGCCCTCTCGATGCGTGCTGTTACCGGCAAGCCGATCAAGCTGCTGGGTACGGGCGAAAAGCTCGACCAGCTCGAAGACTTCCACGCCGACCGTGTCGCTGGCCGCATCCTCGGCATGGGCGACATCGTCTCCCTCGTCGAGAAGGCGATGGAGGCCACCGAACAGCAAGAGGCCGAGAAGCTCGCCCTCAAGATGCAGAAGGGCCAGTTCGACCTCAACGATCTCGCCCAGCAGATGAAGCAGCTGCAGAAGATGGGCGGCCTCGGCGGTGTCATGAGCATGCTGCCCGGCATCGGCAAGATGCAGAAGCAATTGGAAGGCAAGATCGACGAGAAGGTGATCAAGCGTTCGCTCGCCATCATCTCCTCGATGACACCCAAGGAACGCCGCGTCCCCGATCTCATCAAGGCCTCGCGCAAGAACCGCATCGCCAAGGGCGCTGGCGTCCAGGTCCAGGAAGTGAACAAGCTTCTCAAGCAGCACCAGGAAATGGCGCGCATGATGAAGCAGGTCTCGAAGCTGGGCCAGAAGGGCCTGATGCGCCACGGCCTCTCGGCGCTCATGAAGGGCGGACCCATGGGTGGTATGGGCGGTGGTGGATTCGGGGGCATGCGATGATGCTCGATCACGTTTCCATCGGTGTCGCCGATCTTGGAAAAGCGCGCGCCTTCTACGACGCCGTGCTGGCAACGCTGGGCTATGCCCGTGTCTTCGATGTCGACATTCCGGGCCAGGGCCTGGTCGCCCATGGTTACGGCGCCACCAAGGAAAAGCCGGAATTCTGGATCGGCGTGCCCGCGCGCATCGATAGCGACGCCAATGCCAAGGGCGGCGCGCATATCTCTTTCGTCGCCAAGGCGCGCAAGGACATCGATGCCTTCCACGCCGCCGCGCTCAAAGCGGGCGGCAAGGATAACGGTCAGCCCGGCCTCAGGCCGGAATATCACGCCACTTACTACGGTGCCTTCGCCTTCGATCTAGACGGCAACAAGATCGAAGCCTGTTCGCACCATCCCGAATAACAACCCGATTATCGAAGTTCGTATCTGAAAGGAGAACTACCCTCATGTCGTTGAAAATTCGCCTCGCCCGTGGCGGCGCCAAGAAGCGTCCGTTCTATCGCATCGTGGTGGCCGAGAGCCGCTTCGCCCGCGACGGCCGTTTCGTCGAGCGCATCGGTTCCTACAACCCGATGCTCGCCAAGGATGACGAGAAGCGCATCGTGCTCGATCTCGATCGCGCCAAGCATTGGCTCTCGCAGGGTGCCCTGCCGACCGAGCGCGTGCAGCATTTCCTGGCCGTCGCCGGTCTGATGGAAGCGCCCAAGCGCCACGAGCAGACCACCAAGGACAAGCCGAAGGCGAAGGCCCAGGAACGCGCCAAGGCCGTTGCTGAAGCCGCCGCCGCTGCTGCCGCAGCACCGGCCGCCGAGGCCTGATCGGTAGACCTTTCGTGAGTGGGAAACCGGCAATGGTTCTGATGGGTGCGATCATCGGTGCGCATGGCATCAAGGGCGAGGTGAAGGTGAAATCCTTCGCCGGCACGCCCGCGGCCATCGCGACCTATGGCGCGCTCGAGGATGCCAAGGGCCGGTCCTTCGACCTCACCTTGGTGGGGCAAGCCAGTCCTGGGAAGGGTCCTGGTGGCAAGGATGTCCTCATCGCCCGCATCAAAGGTGTCGGCGATCGCAACGCAGCCGAGGCGCTCAAGGGCGTCGAGCTTTACGTGGCGCGCGATCGCCTGCCGCAGATTGCCGGCGCGGAGGAATTCTACCTCGCGGACCTGATCGGTCTTACCGCTTTCGACCAGCACGGCAATGCTATGGGCAAGGTCGTGGCGGTCGAGAACTACGGGGCCGGCGATGTGCTCTCGATCGAGGGTGGTAGTCCGGGCGCCTTCGATGTCGCCTTCACCCGCGCGCTGGTGCCCGTGGTCGATGTCGCGGGCGGCAGGCTTGAACTCGATCTGCCCGATGGTTTCTTCGACAAGCCGGAAGGCGAGCCGGAAGAAGCCGGCGCGACGCTGAACTGACGGATCAGGGAGGTGACGGAAGACGCCATAGCCACCAAAAGCTGGACAGCCCGCATTCTGACCCTGTTCCCGGATATGTTTCCGGGGCCGCTGGGTCAGAGCCTCGCGGGCAAGGCTTTGGAGAAGGGCATCTGGCGCTGTGAGACGATGGATATCCGGGGTTTTGCCACGGACAGGCATCGCACAGTCGACGATACCCCCTTCGGCGGTGGCGCCGGCATGGTGATGCGGCCCGACGTGATCGATGCGGCGCTCGCTGCGGCGATGCAGGATCATGCCGGACCCGCGATCTACCTCACCCCGCGCGGGCGCCTGCTCAAGCAGGATCTGGTGCGGGATCTGGCGGCGGGGCCGGGCGTGGTGGTTCTGTGTGGCCGCTACGAGGGTCTGGACGAACGGGTGATCGAAGCGCGCGGATTGCTGGAGGTGAGCCTCGGCGATTTCGTGCTCTCGGGCGGCGAACCGGCCGCCCTGGCTTTGATCGATGCCTGCGTGCGGTTGCTTCCCGGCGTCATGGGCGCCGAGGAGACGCTGGCGGAGGAGAGTTTCAATACCGGTCTGCTGGAATATCCGCATTACACGCGGCCGGCGGAATGGAACGGGCGGTCTGTCCCGGAGGTGCTGATGTCGGGTCATCACGAGAAGATCCGACGCTGGCGCCAGGAACAGGCCGAAGAGACGACAAGATTGCGGCGTCCCGATCTTTGGGACGCCTATCGGAAACGTGGCGCCTGAGCGCGCCGCAGAAGTTGAAAGAAGAAAGGACGACGACAATGACCATGTTGCACGAATTCGAAGCCGCCCAGCTCGCGAAGCTGCAGGGCGCCACCAGCGTGCCGGATTTCCGCCCGGGCGATTCGGTGAAGGTCTCGGTGAAGGTGGTGGAAGGCGACCGCGAGCGCGTCCAGGCGTTCGAAGGCGTCTGCATCGCCCGCAAGAATGCCGGCGTGAACTCCTCGTTCACCCTCCGCAAGATCTCCTATGGCGAAGGTGTGGAACGCGTCTTCCCGCTGTTCTCGCCGCGCCTCGTCAAGATCGAAGTGGTGCGCCACGGCGATGTCCGCCGCGCCAAGCTCTATTATCTCCGCGGCCTCCGTGGCAAGGCGGCGCGCATCACCGAGCGCGCCTACAACCCGGCCGACACCGCCGGCGAATAAGCGATCGGTAATATTGTTTCCGGCCGGCCCGGTGACAGGGCCGCCCTGGAAGCATAAGACCACTGAGCTTATGTCATTACCTCGTCCGATCGTTTCTGCCGCGCCGCCTTCAGGTGGGCGCGGCAGGGACGGGGACGGCGGCAACACGGGCTCCCGATTTCGGGCTTTCGGCGGGACCCAGGGTTATCAACCTCGGGAATGAAAATGGCGAAGACGCTGTTCGACAAGATCTGGGAAAACCACCTGGTACATCAGCAGGATGACGGTACCTGCCTCATCTATATCGACCGCCATCTCGTCCACGAAGTGACCTCCCCGCAGGCTTTCGAAGGCCTCCGCAATAGCGGCCGCAAGGTGCACCGGCCGCAGGCGACGCAGGCCGTGGCCGATCACAACGTGCCGACCAGCGACCGCTCCAAGGGCATCACCGAGGAAGAAAGCCGCATCCAGGTCGAGACGCTGGAAAAGAATTGCCGCGATTTCGGCGTGCCCTATTTCTCGATGGACGATATCCGCCAGGGCATCGTCCACATCATCGGCCCGGAACAGGGTATGACCCAGCCGGGCATGACCATCGTCTGCGGCGATTCCCACACCTCGACGCACGGTGCCTTTGGCGCCTTGGCCTTCGGCATCGGTACCTCCGAGGTCGAGCATGTGCTGGCCACCCAGACGCTCATCCAGAAGCCGGCCAAGAACATGCGCATCACGGTGGATGGCAAGCTCGGCGCCGGTGTGACGGCGAAGGACGTGGTCCTTGCCATCATCGGCAAGATCGGCACGGCCGGCGGCACCGGCTATGTCATCGAATTCGCGGGCTCGGTCATCCGCGGCCTCTCGATGGAAGGCCGCATGACGGTCTGCAACATGACGATCGAGGCGGGTGCCCGCGCCGGTCTGATCGCCCCCGATGAAACCACCTTCGAATATCTGAAGGGCCGCCCGATGGCGCCCAAGGCGGCGGCCTTCGAACAGGCGGTCTCCTTCTGGAAGACGTTGCCGTCGGACCCGGACGCAAAATACGACGTCGAGATCGAATTGAAGGCCGAGGATATCGTGCCGCAGGTCACCTGGGGCACCAGCCCCGAGGACGTCCTCCCCATCACGGCCAAGGTGCCGAACCCCGCCGATGTCACGGACGAGAACAAGCGCCGCGCCATGGAACGGGCCCTCGATTACATGGGCCTCACCCCGGGAACGCCGTTGAAAGAGGTGAAGGTCGACCGCGTCTTCATCGGTTCCTGCACCAATGGCCGCATCGAGGATCTCCGGGAAGTGGCGAAGCTCGCGGAAGGTCGCAAGGTCGCCGCTCATGTCAATGCGATGGTGGTGCCGGGCTCGGGTCTGGTGAAGGCCCAGGCCGAGGAAGAAGGCCTCGACAAGATTTTCATCGCTGCCGGTTTCGACTGGCGCGAGCCGGGCTGCTCGATGTGCCTTGCCATGAACCCGGACAAGCTTTCTCCGGGCGAGCGTTGCGCCTCGACCTCGAACCGCAATTTCGAAGGCCGTCAGGGCCGCGGCGGCCGCACCCATCTGGTCAGCCCCGCCATGGCGGCGGCGGCGGCGATCACCGGGCATCTGACCGACGTGCGCGAACTCAAGTAAGCACGCGCGTTTCCAGCCCGTATTTAAGACAAATACACGCGCTATCGCCGCTCCGGCGATAGCGCGTTTTCTTTTTGCGACAGCGATCGTGAAATGGCGACAGATTGCCGCGATACAGGCGCTATCGCGGCGGCTTAGAGAATGTCGTCACATCTCGAAGGGATATAAGCCGTGCGCCTCAACGAGCCCGTCACCAACCGCGAAGTTCACATGCTGGATGGCGAGGTTCTGGTTACCAGAACCGATGCCCAGGGGCGCATCACCTTCGTCAATCAGGCCTTCCTGCGGATCAGCGGCTTCAGCGAAGACGAATTGATCGGCCAGCCGCACAACATCGTCCGCCATCCGCAGATGCCCAAGGAAGCCTTCGGCGATCTCTGGGCCACGATCAAGGCGGGCCATGCCTGGGAGGCGCCGGTCAAGAACCGCACCAAGGCCGGCGATTATTATTGGGTGCGCGCCAATGTGACCCCGGTGATCGAGAACGGCGCCGTCACCGGCTATATCTCGGTGCGCAGCAAGCCCGACCGCGAGGAAGTGGCGGCGGCGGGCAAGGTCTATGACGCCATCCGCGCCGGCCGTGCCGACGGCCTCACCGTCGAAGGTGGCCGCATCAAGCGCACCGGCTTCGCCGCGCGGCTGGCCGCGATCAGGCAAAGCATCGCCGCCCGCATCGCGCTCACACTCGGCATCCTCGTGCTCGGTTTCGTCGCCGTCGGCTGGATCGGTTTTTCCGGCAAAGATCCCGCGGCAGCGCTGCGCATGATGTGGATCGCCGCCGCCACCGGCTTCATTGCTGCCTTCCTCATGTGCCTCCTCATCCACCGCACGCTGAAGGCGCCGGTGGCGCGGCTCGAGCGGCAATTGACCGCGATCGCGCGCGGCGAATTCGGCCGGCCCGTGCCGGACGATCCCATCCTCGAATATCAGGGCATCAGCAATGTGGTGCGGGCGATGAAGGCCCAGCTCAGCTTCGCCGTCGAGGAGAAGATCAAGCTCGATCTCGATGCCGTGGCGCGGCGCGAGAAAGCCTTGCGCGAAATGGCCGATGCGGTCGAGACCCAGACCGAAAGTGCCGTGGGCACGGTCGCCGGCTATACCCAGAACATGTCGGAAAGTGCGCGGCACATGGCCGGGGCGGCGCGCAAGGTCAGCGAGAATTCGCAGGCCGTCTCGGCCGCCGCCGCCGAGATGCTGGTCAACACCCAGACCGTCGGTTCGGCCACCGAACAGCTCGCGGCCTCGATCAAGGAAATCGCCGCCCAGCTCGACCAGACCGTGGGCGTCAGCCGCGCCACCATGGCCTCCTCCGAGGCGACCATGGACGACATCCGGAAGCTCTCCGAGGTGGTCGACCGTATTTCCGTGATCACCGGCGTCATCCGCGACGTGGCGGCCCAGACCAATCTTCTGGCCCTAAATGCCACCATCGAGGCGGCGCGCGCCGGCGATGCCGGCAAGGGCTTCGCGGTGGTGGCGGGCGAGGTCAAGAATCTCGCTGCCCAGACCGCCAACAGCACGGCCGAGATCGAGAAGACCGTCGAGGAGATCCGCGCCGCCACCGCCGTCTCGGTAACCTCCGTCAACGCCATCGTCGCCCGGATCGGCGAGGTCGATTCCTATGCCAGCAGCATTGCGACCGCGGTCGAAGAGCAATCCGCCGCCACCAGCGAAATCGCGCGCAGTGTCGGCCAGGCCGGCGATGCCGCCAAGGAAGTGGCCGAACGCATCAATCTCGTGGCCGAGCAGGCCGAGCTCACCGGCACCCAGGCCGAAACCGTGCATGCGTTGGCCAGCGACGTCGATAGCAGCATCCACGATCTCCGCGCCACCGTGGTCAGGGTCGTGCGCCAGGTGGACGCGGCGGTCAACCGCCGCAAGAACCCGCGCCTCAGCCTTTCCACCCGGATCGAGGTGGATCTCGGCGATACCCGTTTCGAAACACAGCTCATTGATATTTCCGAAGGTGGTGCGCGCCTCGTTTGGCCGGCCGAGCGCAAGGCGCCGCCCGCGATCGCTCTCAAGCTCGGCACCGGCATGCCGGCCTTGCGCCTTGCTGTGAAGGAACAGCGCGGCGCCATGCTGCGCGGCCAGTTCTCGCTCGGCGATGCCGAGCAGCAGGCGCTCGCCGCCTTCATCGCGCGCGCGGGTGGTGGTGCTGCAATGGAACGGGCCGGCTGACGCCGCCGCTCAGACCAGCGGCAGATCGACCGATTTGTGGGCGGCATAAACCAGGATCTTGTCGACCTCGGTGCCGTTGCTGGACAGCGGCAGGAAAATGGATTCGAGGCTGAGCTTGTGCCGGTCGGCCGAGAGATGCGGCGTGGTATCGATCCAGGGTGCCCGCGACAGCACCACCTGGTCGTAATTTCTGAGGGCGTGGCTGGGATCGGCGCAGAAGGCATTGTCGACCACGGCAAGTCCGGTGGGGTCCTTGCCGCGCAATTCCACCTCGCGCGTTCCCACCAGGCGATAGACGTAAAGCCGGTCATCCGCCACCACATCGACCAGCAGCAAACCGGGCAGGAAGGGTTTCATGTCGAGCGGATCGAGATCGCCCCGCGCCGGCATCAGCCGCTCGCCCCGTTGCCGGTCCCAATAGTGGTAGAGCGCCTGGATATCGGCCGGCATGGCATCCAGCCAATCAGGCGCCGATCGTGTCATGTGCGGTAAGCCCGTCATGCCCGCCGGCTCCTGCAGCCATCTGATGATGTGCGTATCATCTTCTTATCCTAACACAGCGCCCCCGATGAATATTGGCGAAGATGGATCGTAGCGGAACTATTTTAATGCGTTAGCGGGCATTTTACCGGTATTCCAAACCGTGATCGTTAACGGGGGAAGGGTGCAGTGCGGAAATGCATTGTGCCGAAAAAAAGCTTTTGCGACGGCATCTTGGCGCTGGGCCCGGCAATCGCCTGGGTAACAATTCCGACAACCCGACCCAGCATCGCCCCTTACGCAGCGAAGTTTGATGCGTGAGGACGAAAGCAATCCGAAAGCGGCGCGAAAATTCGGGTGGTTAACCGGCAAGGCCGTTGAGCGCCGCCCAATGCAATAACAGGACTGTCTTCGCATCGACGATGCGCCCGTCCCCGGCCATGGCGATGGCCTCGCGCAGGGGAATTTCCAGCACCTCGATATCCTCGCCCTCATCGGCAAGACCGCCGCCGGCACCCACGCGCGCCGCCGGCGAATATTCGGCGGCGAAGAAGGTCAGCTTCTCGGTGACCGATCCCGGACTCATGAACAGCTCAAAGAGGCGTTGGGGCTTCGCGATCTCCACCCCGCATTCCTCCGCCGCTTCCTTGACGATCGCGGTCTCCGGATCATGTTCATCCAGCAACCCCGCGCAGACCTCGATCAACGGCGCCGCGTGCCCGTTCACGTAAGCCGGATAGCGGAACTGCCGCGTCAGCAGCACGGTCTTGCGCGTGGGGTCATGGAGCAGGATGCAGGCCCCATTCCCCCGATCATAAGTCTCCCGCGTCTGCACCTGCGCCGACCCATCCCGCCGCATCAGCTCGAACCGGGTCTTCTTGAGAAGGTAGTGATCGTCGGAGAGAATCTCTTCGGAGAGGATGCGGATGACCTCGCCACTCACGTCCAACTCTCCCCCGCCACGCGCATGAAATTCCCGCCGAGGATCGCGGTCGCATCCGCTTCGCTATAGCCGTTTTTGAGCAACGCCACCGCGATTGCGGGCCAGCGTTCCGGGGGTACGAAGGCCATTTTGCCGAAATCGACGCCGGAGGTTTTGGGCCACCAATAGGCGGCGTCTTCGCCGGGCGGGAGGTCGGTGTGCACCTGGTCGAAGGAATAATCGATGCCGATGCCGACATGCTTGGCGCCCACCTTCTTCACCACGTAATCGATATGGGCGAGAATGGTCTCGGTCCTGTCGTCGCCGAGGAACGGGCCGATGCCGTTGATGGCGATTATGCCGCCGGTTTCGGCGCAGGCCTTGATCTGGATGTCGTCGACATTCCGCGGATGTGCGCGCACGGCGCTGGGATTGGAATGCGAGAAGACCACCGGCTTCGATGAGAGCTGCATGATCTCCAGGCTGGTGGCGCGGGAGGAATGCGAGCAATCCATGATCATGCCGACCCGGTTGATCTCCTTCACCACCGCGCGCCCCAGATCCGTGAGGCCCTGATCCTCGCCGTGGCAGCCGCCGGCGATCTGGTTGTCGCGGTTGTAAGCCAGATGCATCTGCCGCACGCCGAGATCGCGGAAGAGGCCGATCATGGCCAGATCGTCATTCAGCATCATCGAGCCTTCGAGATCGAAGCTCACCGCAAGCTTGCCCGTCTCCTTCGCGCGCGCGACATCGGCGATACTGCCGGCGAGGCAATAGTGATCGTCATGTTTCGCGAGCCAGTCGCGGAAACCGGCGATAACGCGGATGCAATCGGCCAATGGATTGAAATCCATCCCCACATTGACCGAGACATAGGTGACGCCCGCCTCGCGGTGGCGCTGCAAGGGCGACATGTCGGCATTGGGAATGAGCGGCAGGCAGGCATGGGCGTCCCAGACGATGCCCTCGCGATAGAGGACGGGCCAATCCTTGCGGGAGAGCAAAGGCTCGGTCGGCTTGAGGCCGCGGGGGCGTTTCGGCTGATTCATATTGGCTGGCTCCGCTTGAGGTTGCGCCATCTTAGCGGCACCGGCGGCCAGCAGGAAGCTGAGCATGGGGAGAGTCTCTAGTTGGACTAAAGAACCCCTCACCCCCACCCCTCTCCCCATTTCATGGGGCGAGGGGCTTGAAGCGGGCTCGGTCGCTCCCTCGCCCCGCAAAAAGCGGGGAGAGGGCGGGGGTGAGGGGTTCTTTCTTGTTCTAAGCCGCCTCGCTGTCCACCAGGCCGAGGACCTGGCGGTCGAAGAGGCGGCGGTAGAGGCCGTCTTGCTTTCCGATCAGGGTCTCGTGATCGCCTTCCTCGACGATGCGGCCTTGATCGAAGATCAGGATGCGTTCGAGGGCGCGCACGGTCGAGAGCCGGTGCGCGATCACGATCGCGGTCCGCCCTTCGATGAGCCGCGCCGTCGCCTCCTGGATGAGGTGCTCCGATTCCGAATCGAGGCTCGAGGTCGCCTCGTCCAGAATGAGGATCGGCGCATCCGCCAGGAACGCCCGTGCCAAAGCCACGCGCTGTCGCTCGCCGCCCGAAAGCTTCACCCCACGCTCGCCCACCAGGGTCTGATAGCCCTTGGGCAGCTTGGCGATGAAATCATGGGCATTGGCAAGCTTCGCCGCCGCCTCGATCTCCTCCAGGCTGGCCCCCGGTTTCGCATAGGCGATGTTCTCGGCCAGCGACCGGTGAAACAGGATCGGCTCCTGCTGCACCAAGGCGATCTGCGCGCGCAGGCTCGCCTGCTGCACCTTGGCGACGTTCTGCCCATCGATGCGGATCTCGCCCGACTGGATGTCGTAGAGCCGCTGGATGAGCTTCACGAAGGTGGTCTTGCCCGAGCCCGAGAGCCCGACCAGCCCCACCTTTTCCCCCGGCCGGATCGTGACCGAGAAATCCTGATAAAGCGGGTTCACATGGCCGCCGTAATGGAAGGTGACGCGGTCGAACACGATCTCGCCTTTCGTGATCTCGATCGGTTTCGCCCAATGGCCGTCCTCGACGCCGAAGGGCGTGTCGTGGATCGCCACCAATTCCTCCATGTCATTGACCGCCCGCTGCACGTCGCGGATATAGGCGCCGATGTCATAGAGATAGCCCTGGATCACCAGATAGGTGGTGAGCACATAGGCGACCTCGCCGGTGGTGGCGCGGCCCTCCCACCACAGCCAGATCGCCATGCCGATGATGAGCGCCCTGAGCGAGAGCAGCATCACCGCCTGGCTTGATCCATTCACCGTCGCGCGCTTCCAGGTGCGCGTGGTGCGGCGGCGCCATTTGGCGATCACCCGGCCGAGGATCTGGTCCTCGCGCGCCTCGTTGCCGAAGCTTTTCACCACCGCGTTGCAGCTGATCGCATCGGCCAAGGCACCGCCCGTCCGCGTATCCCATTGGTTGGAAAGGCTCGCCGCCGGCCCCACATAGCCCACGGTCAGAAACAGCGTCATGCCGATATAGATGACGGCGCCCGCGAAGACGGCGAGGCCCATCATCGGCCAGTGCCAGCCCAGGAGAACGGTCGATCCCAGCAGCACGACACAGGCCGGCCACAAGGCCAGGAGCAGATTGTCGTTCAAGGTATCGATCGCCCACATGCCGCGCGTCACCTTGCGCACGGTCGAGCCGGCAAAGGTATTGGCATGCCAATCGGTCGCGAATCGCTGCACGCGCCAGAATGAATCGAGCGCCATCTGCGACATGATGAGGAGAGTCATCCTGACCACGCCGAGATAGGCGAGATGCCGCAGCGTGACGGCCGAGACGCCCAAGGCGATCATGCTCATGAGCGCCATCACCGCCGCGTCGAAGGTGGCGTCGTTGCGTGTTCCCGTGACCGCATCGATGAGGCGGCCGGAGAAGAGCGGGATCATCACATCCATCATCGTGCCGCAGGTGGCCAGCACCAGCACCACGCCGAAAAGCGCCTTGTGCCGCGCCCAATAGCGCGCGGAATAACCGAACACGGCGGCAAAGGCATTGCGCCGCTTTGCTTTTTTTTGCGCATTCTCGTCGCGATGCGGTGCCGTCGGCTGGTGATGGACGGTGCCTGCCGCCTGCGGCTGGGTGACGGGGAGATGGGTCGACGAAGTATCGGTCATCTTTGCTTCGGCCGCCTGCGGGATGCGCGAGGGAAGGCCGCCTTCTGGCTTTTTCCGGGAAAAACGGCGCGCGGGAGTGGCGGAATCAGGACCGGCGCGAATGGGCGGCGATCCCGATGATGTCTCCCGGTCACAGGTCGACCCGGCTATGGCGTGAGTAAGAAAAGTAAAATGGACGAGGCCCCGCTTGGGCCTGTCCGGCGTCGCTTCGACCTAAGAGTGGGCGAAGGAGGCGGTCAGGCCGGGGGTAATGAATGCGAGCATGTAAGTCATGCTGATCTCCCGGCTGAGCTTACCGACACGAGCGTCGGCGATGGCGAGCACCTTATCCGAGCTGCGACATTTTGGCAAGTGGGGTGGCGCGGGATCACGCAGCGGGCGGTAGCAAGCTCATGTCGAAATCGATGATGAGTGGGTCGTGATCGGAACCTGAAGCGGCTTGATCGACGCCGGCACCCATGAGTTTTCGCGCGAGATTTGCGGTGATGAAAGCGTAATCGATGCGCAAGGCGCGCGGCCAGTTTTCATGCGCCGGATAGGTGATGCCCGCCGCTTCGGCGTGGCCGAGATGTCGCCACGCATCGACATAACCCGCCGCCGTGACTCGCCGATACTCGGCATCGTTCGGCTCGGCATTAAAATCGCCCAGCAGAATCGCCGAGTCGCTTGCCGGCGGTGGCGTCTCGCCATTGCTCCAATCGACCAGCCCGCGCACCTGCGCCGGGCCGCTCCAGGCCGGCCCGCTTTGCACCGGCGACAGAAGTGCCTCGATCTGCAGGAGGCGCTCTTCGGCGCTCACCGAGGAAAGCTGCAGATTGACGAGCCGGATCGGTCCCGCATCCGTGTTGAGCAATCCCTCGACCGCGGCGAGATCCATGTTGAACTCATTCGCCACCGGAATTTTCGGGAGCGGCACCAGCCGCGTTTGCCAGATGGGCTGGCGGGCCAGCAGCATGTTGCCGAATTGCCGGCGCATCTTCGCGCCATGGAGATCGAAGCCGGGTAGATAGGCCCAGTGGTATCCCGGCAAGGCGGCCGCGATCGCCCGGGGTTGGTGGGTGTCATGGCTCCGCTGCCAGCCGGCCTCGACTTCCTGCAGCGCGATCACATCGGCGTGGTAACCGGCGAGGTCGGACGTGATGCGGGCAAGGTCCATCCGCCCGTCTTTTCCCTTGCCGTATTGGATGTTGTAGCTGACGAGGCGCATGATGATGGTTTCGGCGGCTTTTGGAAACAGAAACGGGGCGGCCGCCCCCGCCGCCCCGTCTGCCTGGTTGGATCGGTCTAAGCGCTAGGCTGTCTTAGACAAACCACCAGCGTTCGAAGATATAGCCGCCGTCATGGTCGTAATTGCTGTTGAGATCGCCATGGGCGACCTTCTTGCTGTTGGCGGAGGTGAAGTTGTTGAACATCAGCACCATGATGCCGCCATCGTCATGCAGGATCTGCTGCATTTCGGCATAGAGGGCGGCACGCACCTCGTCATTGGTCTCGGCGCGGGCCTGGACCAGCAGGTCGTTGAACTTGGGATGCTTCCAGAAGGTGTCGTTCCATTCCGCCTCGGCGGCATAGGCGGTGGTGAACATCCAATCGGCGGTGGGGCGGCCGCTCCAATAGGAGAAGCACCAGGGCTTCTTCATCCAAACCGTGTCCCAATAGCCGTCATTGGCTTCCTTGATGACGTTGATGTTGATGCCGCAGGCCGCGGCCGATTCCTTCATCAGCACGGCGGCATCGACGGCGCCCGCGAAAGCGGCATCGGCGGCCGAGAGATCCACCGTGAGCTCGGTCAAGCCCGCTTTCTTCAAATGGAACTTCGCCTTGTCCGGGTCGTAGGCATAGACCGGTTCGGGATTGGTCGCGAACTTGATCGAGGGGGCGAGCGGGTTGTCGTTGCCGGCGATGCCGTGACCCAGCAGCACCTTCTCGACGATTTCCTGCCGGTTGATCGCCCATTTCAAAGCGAGCCGCACATCGACACTATCGAAGGGCGCCACGCGCACATCCATCGGCGCCACGTAATGCGAGAAGCCGGTGATGTCGGTGACTTCGAGGTCCTCGTTGCGCTTCAGCAGACTCAAGGTCTTCAGATCGCACCGGTCCATATAATGGATGTCGCCGGTGATGAGCGCATTCTGCCGCGCCGCCACGTCGACAATCGAGAGCATCTCGATCTCGTCGAAATTGGGGCCTTCCTTGTGGTAGTTCGGATTCCTTTTGGCATTGAAGCGCACGCCCGGCTCATAGCTGGTCTGGATGAAGGGGCCCGTGCCGATACCTTCTTCCCAGGCGATGCCGCCGCCATCCTTGGCCTGATAGATCGGCAGATGGTAATCCGAGGTGATGTAGGGAAAATCGGCGCTGCCGGAATTGAGCGTGAAGATCACCGTCCCGTCGCCATCGGCCTTCACCTCGGCGATGTCGGTAAGCACGGATTTCGCGGCCGATTTCGAATTCTCGCCGCGATGATAGTCATAGGTCGCGACCACGTCGGCGGCGGTGAGCGTCTTGCCGTTATGGAATTCGACACCCTTCCTGAGCTTGAACACCCAGGTCTTGGCATCGGGCGAGGGCTCGATGCTCTCGGCGATATCCGGCACCGCGTTGTTCTTGGAATCGATCGAGGTCAGGCAATTCCCGGTCACGAAGCCGACATCGGCGGAAAAGGCATTGGCCCAGGTGGCGGGATCGAGGCTGTCCGAGGATTGGCCGTGGCCGATCCCGGCGATGAACTTGCCGCCCTTCTTGGGTTCCGCGCGCACGGCCTTGGTGAACAGGGTCTGCGCGGCACCCGCACTCACGCCGGCCGCAATGGCCAGCTGAATAAAATCGCGCCGGCCCATGCGGCCCTTCTGCGCCAGCTTCTGCATTTGATCGAGAGTCATACCCATCACTCAGCCTCCACCGTTATGCGTTCGTCGCGTTTTGTGACAGCCTAGGCGTGTCCGCGCGCTTGGCAATGTTTTTAATTCAAACATTGGTCTTCGATCTGACACGGATGCGGCCGCCGAAACCGAGATGGCGCAGCAGTGCGGGAATCGCCGCATTGCGTGTCGTGCCCGTCGCCGGTGCGCCGAGATCGGTCTGCCAGATGACAGCCCTTTCATATTGTCGCCGCTGCCGCGCCGGGATCGCCTGCGCTGTGCGGTCGGGCAGGGGCGTGCGGCCGGATTCAGCCAGCACCAGCCGCGCGATCGCGGCAAGTTCGCTTTCGCCTCTGAGGATGACCGGCCGGTCGCCGGCCTCGCCGAGCAAAGCGGCGAAATCGGCACGCAAAGTGCGGAACAGGCTCAGCTCCTCGCTCACATAGGCTGCCAGCAAATCGTGCAATTGTCGTTCGCCGGATTCAGTCAGGGCATAGCGATAGCCCCGCCCGCGCCCCTCCGGCCGCTCCAGCTTCAACAGCCAGCCGGCGCGAACACAGCGTGCGATATAGGCATTGACGATGGCCAGCGAGACGTTGAGCGCCCGGGCAAGCTCGCGCTGGGCGAGGATCGGATTGTGGCGATAAGCGCTCAAGGTCCGCAGCGCGATTTCACGCTCCACATGCCGCTTCTTCTGGCGGATATGGGGAAAGGGATAGGGAGCGAGCAGATCCTCGCGCGGCAATGGCGCGGGCATCGTGCCCTGCTCGCTGTGTTGTGTCAGGAAATCCAGGGCCCAGCGCTTCGCGGTGGCGAGTTCGATCTGCCCCGTGCTCTTGACCAGCGGGCGCGCGCGGCCTGGAACATGAAAAGCCGCCTGCCAGTAGCGCGAGGGCCGGTCGCGCCGCTTGAACAGGCGCACGCGCCGCTCCGCCAGAAAGATCGATGTGGACGCCACCGCCATGTTGCGCCGTTCCCCGCTGATCTCTGCCTCGAAGGTGTGTGCAAAGTGTGTGCGAGTGCACTCTAACAAGCGTCGGCGGCTTATGCCAGCATACCCGGCGGCTATGGCGAGATGTCTTTCGATCGATTAGAACCAATCTCGATAACAAATCTGGGGATGGAACGCATGCGGGACACGCTCTTCATCAGCGACCTGCGGGATGCACGGGGCGCCGCCATCGATCTGCTGATCGCGGGCGGCAGAATCGCCGCGGTGACGCCTGCCGGCAGCACCTCATCCGATATGCCGGGCCTGGCCGGCAAAGGTCGTTTGCTGCTCCCGGCATTGGTCGAGGCGCATTGCCATTTCGACAAGACGCTCTGGGGCCAGCCCTGGCGTGCGAATTCCGCCGGCCTAACCTTGCGTGATTACATCGATAACGAGCGGCGCATCCTGCGTGGGCTCGACGTGCCGATCGCGGCGCGGGCCGGGCGGCTGATCGAGCATTGCATTGCCAAGGGTTCGCTTCACTTCCGCTGCCATGTCGACGTCGATCCGGAATTCGGGGTGTCGCATGTCGAGGCGATGCTGGCCTTGCGCGAGACCTATCGCGACGTCATCACCATGGAATTCGTGGCCTTCCCGCAGACCGGCCTGCTGATCCGGCCGGGCACGCTTGGCGTGATGGAAGCGGCGCTGAAACTGGGTGTCGAACATGTGGGCGGGCTCGATCCCGCCGGCATTGACAACGATCCCATCCGCCATCTCGAGGCGATCTTCGATCTTGCCGGCAGATACGGGCGCGGCATCGACATCCATCTTCATGACAAAAGCGAGCTCGGCCTGTGGCAGATCGCGCGCATCGCCGATTTCACGGAGGAGCGCCGATACCAGGGCAAGGTCGTCATCAGCCATGCCTATTGCCTGGGCCAGGCCGGGCCGGAGCGACTGGCGCGAATCGCGGCGCGGCTGGCCGAAACGGGAATCAGCATCATGACCACGGCCCCGGCCGATGGCCCGGCCCCGCCGGTGGCCGATCTCAGGGCTGCGGGTGTCAATATCTGCATGGGATCGGACGGTATCCGCGATGCCTGGTCGCCTTTCGGCACCGGCGACATGCTGGAACGCGCCTTGTTCCTGTGCCTGCGTTTCGACTGGGCCAAGGACGAGGAGCTTGCCATGGCTTTCGATTGCGTGACAACGGGCGGTGCGCGGGTGCTGGGCCTCGCCAGTTATGGCATCGAGGTTGGCGCGCCGGCCAATCTCATCCTGCTGCCGGCGGAAAATATCGGCGATGCCATCGCCCGGCGCCCGCAGGATCGCCTGGTGATTGCGCAGGGCCGCATTGTCGCAGAAGATGGCCGGTATCTCGCAGCCGGTTAGGGCGCGCGGACGGCACTCCCATTGTCGTCGCTCTGGAATGCCGCCATCTGGGCGAACACCCAGTCGCGGAAGGCCTTCACCTTGGCCTGTTTCAGCCCGCCTTTGCCATAGATCAGGTAATAGCCGGTATCTAGCTTGACGCTCTCGCGGAAGGGCCGCACCAGATGGCCTTTCTTGAGGTCGTCGCCGGCCAGCATGAAATTGCCCAGCGCGACGCCCAGCCCGTCGATCGCCGCCTGGATCATCAGGTTCGAGTAATTGAAGGTGAGGTTGGTCTTGAGTTCCAGCGTCGGCGTGCCGGCGGCACTCAGCCAGCGCGGCCAGAAATCGAATTGCGCCCGGCGCCAGTCGAGATCCGAGATCAGCTTGAAATGGACCAGGTCCTGCGGGGTCTTCAGCGGCATCTCACCGGTGAGCAATTTGGGCGAGCAGACCGGAAACACCTCGTCCTGCAGCAGCAATTCGGCATCCACCCCCGGCCATTGGCCGCGGCCATAGCGGATGCCGATATCGACATCGCCTTCGCCCACGGGATCGAGCCGGTCGGTGGCCGAGATCCGCACCTCGATCTCGGGATGCCGGCTCTGGAAATCGTGGAGCCGCGGCACCAGCCATTTCGAGGTAAGGGAGGGTAGGGCGCTCACAGTGAGCGGCCCGCCGCCGGGAAAGAGCCGCATCTCGGCCGAAGCCTCGGCCAATTGCTGGAACGAAGCGCGGACCGGGGGCAGATAGCGCCGCCCGGCTTCGGTCAGCGTCAGCGACCGCGCCCCGCGCTCGAACAGCAGGATCCCCAGCCATTCCTCCAGGGCCTTGATCTGGTGGCTGATGGCACTGTGGGTGACCGACAATTCATCCGCTGCCTTGGTGAAGGAGAGGTGGCGGGCGGCACATTCGAAGTACCGGACGGCTTTCAGCGGGGGCAGGCGCAAGGCCGCTTCTCCTGTCAGAAAGATTCACAGAACAAGTTAGAAACGATCGTTTGTTTGTCACTTAATGCAAGCATAAGTTCCTCCCAACGGCAATGGTGCCGGTTAGAAATTTGTGAGGATACAATGAGCCAGAGCAGCATTTTTCCCAGCGCGCTGACGGCACAGCGAGCCCAGATCACGAGTTCGGCCGGAACTTTGGCCCTGTTGGTTACAGGCTTTCAGGCCTGGCGGGAACGTTCGCGCTCGCGCCGCGACCTGATGCGCCTCAGCGAACATCAGCTCCAGGATATCGGCCTGTCCCGCCTCGATGCCGAGACGGAATGGCAGAAGCCCTTCTGGCAGCCCTGATGCCCTTTTCGCGGCGATTCCCAGTCGCCGCGCCCCCACCCGGAAACCCGTCACAGGTCTTTCCGGGTGGTATCTCCCGGGCTTGAACCCCCATTCGGCCCGACCTGGATAACTTGGCCACCGGTCTCCCGCTACGAGATCGGTGGCGGTTTTTTTGGCCCCTCGCAACAGACAAAGCTAAGCTCGCCTCATGCTGGATTATTTCGCGACCCTCGCGCGCTACAACAATTGGGCCAACCGCCGGCTTTACGCCGCCGTGGGGGCGCTCGACGCCGCCGCCATCGCCGCCCCCCGCATCGGCTTCTTCCCCTCGCTTCTCAAAACTCTCAATCATCTGGTCGTGGCTGACCGTATCTGGCTCGGGCGCCTGACCGCGCAGCCGGAAACGGGCCTCACGGCGCTGGATCAGATCCTGCATCCGGATTTTGTCGACCTCCGCGCCCAGCGCGAAGCGCTCGACGAGCGCATCCTGCTTTTTGTGCTGGCGCTCTCGCCGTCACGGTTGGAAGAGATTCTCCATTACAAGACCACGGCGGGTGTCGAGCATGAAACGCCGATCCCGCTGGTGCTGGGCCATATGTTCAATCACCAGACCCATCATCGCGGCCAGGCCCATGGCATGTTGTCCGGCACGGATGTGCCGCCGCCCTCGCTCGACATGATCGCGTTCGTGCGCGAAGAGCGCCAACAGCTTTAGGCAGAGGCGGTCGCTTAAGCCGCGTAATCCAGCTTCGAGCGGCCACGCAGGCTGAAGCGATGGCGCGCCGGTTTGCGCAGGATTGCGCGTGCGCCGCTGGGTTTGGTAAAGCGCCAGACGCTGGCCGGCGGCAGGTTCTGCAGCACCCGTTCCTCGACCTCGCCCAGAATGCCGAGGCGCTCGCGCGGCAGCGGCGAGAACAGGCCATAGGTGAACTGGATCAGCGGGGCACCCGGCTCCAGCACGGCAAAAGCCTGCGCGCCGATCCGCAGCTGGATCGAGCGTTTGAGGCTGAGGAGCGGCAGGCTGGAAACGATCGCCGCCACCGGCGCGATCTCGTGGCGCCGCAGCAGATTGGGAAGGTGCACCGCATCGCCCAGCAGCACATGCACGCCCGGGAAATGATCGCTGAGATAGCGGTGCAAGGTGGGATCGCGCTCGATCACCACCAGCTTATCGGCCGGCACGCCGGCGGCCAGCAAGGCACGCGTCACGGATCCGGTGCCGCCGCCCAGTTCCACCACATAACCATCGAGCTTCTTGGGGACCTGCCGCGCCATCGCCGCTGCCAGTTCCGGACTCGAAACCGCGACGGCACCGATGGAGCGCGGATTTTTCAGCCACAATTTGAACAGCAGGCGGGAATCTTTGAGCATGTCTTTCCGGTCGAATGCTGGCGAAGGCGGCCAGCGGATAAAATCTGGGCGTAAAACCTGGAAATCGGAACCACAAGAATTAGGCTTCGTTCCTGACTTCAATCTGTCATTTCGCCAGGATTCCGGCAACTTCCATCCCGTCGCATCTGTCTAAAATCCGTGGCGACGGGGCGGATCAGGGCTCAAACACAATTTTTCCCGTCGCACGGCGGGAAAGGAGGGTCTCGAATCCCTGGTGCCAGGCAGCCAAGGGCAGGATTTCCGAGATATGCGGGCGCAACTGCCCCGCTGCCGCCATACCGGAAAGGGCGGCAAATCCCGCCGCCAGCAAATCCGGCCGGTGCTGGCGGTAGCTGCCCCAATAGAAGCCCAGGGCGTCCACATTTTTTACCAGCAGGATATTGGCGGGAATCGCCGGGACCCGGCCGCCGGCAAAGCCGATGATGACGATCCGGGCGTTCCAATTGACCGCACGCAAGCTTGCGTCGAAGACGTCGCCGCCCACCGGGTCATAGACCACGTCGGCACCCTTGCCGCCGGTCAAGGCCTTCACCCGTTCCCGGATGTCTTCAGCCTTGTAATCGATCGCCGCCTCGGCGCCGTGTGCCAGGGCGATGGCGCATTTATCCGGACCGCCCGCCGTGGCGATGACCCGCGCCCCCAGCGCCTTGCCGATTTCGACTGCGGTCAGGCCGACGCCACCGGCGGCCCCATGCACCAGCAGGGTCTCGCCGGGTTGCAGGCGTGCCTTCCAGACCAGGGCGCCATAGGAAGTGCCATAGGCGATCGGAAAACCGGCCGCCTGTTGAAAACCGAGGCCCTCTGGAATCGGAAAGACGTCGGCGGCCTTGCACAGAGCCGATGCTGCGAAGGCGCCGTGATCGACCACCGCCATCACGCGCTGGCCGGGTTTGAGCGTATCGACGCCTTGGCCGAGGGCCGTCACCATGCCGGCAAGCTCCAGCCCCGGCACGAAGGGCACAGGCGGCTTCACCTGATACTTCCCCGCGCACATCAGCGAATCGGCGAAATTCAGTCCCGCCGCCTTTACCTCGACCAGCACCTCGCCAGGCCCCGGTGCCGGTATTGGCATGTCGCCCAGGCGCAGGCTCTCAAAACCTTCCGGCTGTTCGCAGATCAACGCACGCATAAGGCAATCCTCCAGCCCGACATCCAGGCTTCATGCCTATATGGAGGTCGGACCGGAGGTAAAGCCTTTTACGGCGATGTGAACGCTCAGTCGAAGATCGGGACGACGATGCTGATGGTCGGGCGCTCGTAGACGACCGGCGCCGGCTGATAATAAACCGGCTGCGGTGCGACATAGACCGGCTGCTCGACATAGACCGGGCGCGGCTGCACATAGACCACCTGCGGCCCGCCATAATAATAGTTGGCGTGATGCCCATGGCCGTGCTTGGGATGATGCTTGTGCTTATCATGCGCCAAAGCAGGCGATGCTGCGGCGACCGCCAATCCGGCCAGCACCAGAATCCCGGCGGCGATTTTTTTCCCGATGTCGCGATGAGTCGATTGCTTCCCGCTCATGTCCCCGTCCTCTTTTTCGGCACAGAATCAGTCTGCCCGTCACCAGGATATTAGGGACGCCCCTTGTGATTCCGCTGTGACCAGGCGGTGGCCACACGAAAGCGTGATGGGATCAGAAAGGTGCGGTTTCGCTGAGGGCAGGGGCGGGTTTGATGCTGCCGATTTCGGTGCCAGCCCAGTTGCGCAGGGTGGGTTGCAGGCTCTGCTGCAATTGTTCGGCTTGTGCCGCGTCGATGATGCCGAAATGGCGCAGCAGATGGCCCATCACGATTTCGGCGCCGCGGCCATTGCCGTCCTCGATCTTGATGCAGAGGCCGAGGCCGAGCTCCGGGAGCGCTCCCATATAGACGCCCTCCGCGCCCGTCTTGATCGCGGCCTTGGTGCCGGTCACGCGCATGACGTCGGTGCAGAAGCGCCCGGTTCCCGCGACATACCAGGGTTCGAGGCTCATCGCCTTCAAGATGCGTGCGCTGGCGGCGGCGCGCGCGGGCGAAAGGTCTTTCGGATCGGCCATCTTCGCCATGGCAAGTGCGTGATGGCCGACGGGAATGGCGATGGTGGGAATGCCGCAGCCATCGATGCCGCGTGGCACGTCGCCTAAATTCTGTCCGCACATCTGTTCGAGAATGCCGAGCAGCCGCTGCTGCACATTGTGCTCATAGCGGATATAGCCGGCAATCGGATCGCCAAGATGAAGGGCGGTGGTGAGGAACCCGGTATGCTTGCCCGAGCAATTGTTATGGGCGCGTGTCGGCGTCTCGCCCGCCCGCAGCATCGCGTGCGCGGCCGGTTCGTAATAGGGATAATGCGGACCGCATTCGAGCGCCCCGGCATCGAGGCCGATTTTCGCAAGCCATGCCTTCACCGCATCGACATGGCCCGGCTCCCCGCTATGGGACGCACAAGCCAGGGCGATCTCGCGATCGCCAAGACCGTATTTGTCGGCCGCACCCGATTCCACCAGCGGAATGGCGAGCAGCGGCTTGATCGACGAGCGGCCATAGATCGGCTTCTCGATGTCGCCCCAGGCCTTCACCACATGACCGTCGGCATCCACCACGGCGGCAATGGCGCGGTGGCGGCTCTCGACCATATTGCCGCGCCAGACCTCGACCAGGATCGGGCTGTCGTCCTTGGGCAGATCGGTGTGGATGTGTTGGTGTGGGCTGTTCATGGCATGGGAATCCGTCGGGTGATCTGCGCGCACAATGCCCCCAGCCCGCTTTCCTGGCAACAGCACCCTAGAACGCGGCATCCGTTATGGTCGGGCGCCGCGCCCGATACTGCCGCACCTTGGCCCGGGTGCCGCAATCGGCCATGGCGCACCAGCGGCGCTTGCCGTTGCGGCTGGAATCGAAAAAGAACCAGTGGCAGGTTTCGCTGGGACAGCGCTTGATCCGCTCAACCTGATCGCCGGTCAGCAGGTCCAGCGCATCGGCGGCGATGTCGCGGCACAATTGCTGGAGTGAATCCGGCGGGGTGACCGCGATCGCGCGCCGGGCGGTCTTGTCCCAGCGCAAGGCAGGTGCTGCCAACGGCAAGGCGGCGGCGGCCAGGGCATCGAGATCGCCCCTGTCCGGCGCCTCCTCTCTGATCAACGCGTCGAAGACGCGGCAGAGCCGGTCCCGCAACTGCAGGCAGGATCGCCATTCCTGCGCGCTGGGAATCGCCGCCAAGGGGCGGCCGCAGCGCGCGGCCCAGCTTGCCAGACCGGCTTCGTCCAGCAAGCGGTCGCCACCGGTCGCCCGCGAATGCGAGTTGCAGAAATCGAGGCTGAGCCTGCCGGCCAAAAATTCAAAGCGCGGCAGCCTTTCGACCTGCAGGTCAGGATCGGCGTCGATCCGGCTCACATCTGTCACCAATAAAACTCAATTGACTGGTTACAGTATCAGATTATGCTGTAACCATCAAAATTAATAATGATGGTTACAATGCCTCATCCAGCCCTCCTGGCGCTTTTCGGCGGCATCGTTCTTTCCGGGCTCAGCCCGATCCTGGTGCGCTTGAGCCCGGTCGATCCTGGTGCCACGGCCTTCTGGCGCCTCCTGATGGCGGCGGCCCTTATGCTCTGCTTCGCCCGGTTCAGCGTGCGTTTGCCGCTGCGGGTGGTGGGCGCGGTCGGTGTCGCGGGCTTCCTGCTGGCCGGCGATTTGGTGCTCTGGAACATGGCCATCGTCAGCACCACGGTGCTGGAAGCGACCTTGCTGGTGATGCTCTATCCGCTGCTGGTGGCCGCCATCGAAATCTTCTGGCTGAAGCGGCCTCTGGGCTGGCCGTTGGTAGCGGGCGGTCTCATCGCCTTTGCCGGCGCTGCCATCATGACGCTGGGGCCGACCGCCGGGCAATCCAGCCTTTACGGGAATGCGCTTGCCCTCATCGCGGCCTTTTTCTACGCGGGTTCCCTCCTCATCATCGCACGCTATTGCCGCGGCCATCCGATCCCGGCCATCACCTTCTGGCAGATGCTGAGCGCCGCGCTGTTTTCATTGCCGACCTGGGCCTGGGAGGATCATTTCATCCCGCGGAGCGCCGAGGATTGGCGTTTCATGACGATCTACGGCGTGGTCACTTTCGGCGGCTATCTCCTCATCAATGTCGGCCTCACGCGCATTGCCGCCAGCATCGCCGCCATCCTCGGTTATGCCCAGCCGGTGATCGCCACCTTGATCGCCTATTTCCTCTTGGCCGAAATGCCCAGCCATGTGGCGATGCTGGGTGGCGCGGTCGTCATCGCCGGGCTGTTGCTGGCTGGCACGGTCGGCAGGTCGCCCAAGCCAGCGGCATCCGAAGCCTGATACCCGCTGGCCATTCGCGCACTCTTTCGCTAGCTTGCGGCGCTCAAGCGCAAGGGCGGCACATGAACACAAACCCGGTCAATCGCGGCTATTTCGGCATCGGCGTCGAGGGTATCTCGAAACCCATGAATCTGGGCGCGGTCCTGCGCACGGCCCATGCTTTTCACGCGAGTTTCTGCTTCACCATCGGCGCCAATATCAATGTGCGCGAGGTGCTGGCCTCGGATACCTCGGTGGCGATCGACAACATGCCGGTCAACATCTACCAGGATGTCGCCAGCTTCACTTTGCCGATCGGTTGCCGCCTGGTGGGGATCGAGATCACCGATGATGCCATCGACCTCCCCAGCTTCACCCATCCCCCGGCCTGTGCCTATGTGCTGGGCGCGGAAAAGGACTCGCTCTCGCCCGAATTGCAGGAGCGCTGCGACTTCATCATCAAGATCCCGACCCGGTTCTGCGTGAACCTCTCGGTGGCCGGGGCCATCGTCATGTATGACCGCATGATCAGCCTGGGGCGCTTCGCCGAGCGCCCGGTGCGGGTGGGCGGCCCCACGGCGCCGCTTGCGGCACATAAGCGCGGATTGCCGGTGTGGAAGCAGAAGCAGCTGAAAAAACAGAACAATTCTGTTTGATCCACAGGCCGGTCCAGGCCGTGCCAGTGGATTTTACCGGCAATCCTTGCTAGAGGTTGGGCTCGCGGGCGGCGGTCAGGTGTTATCCTTTCCCCACCCTTGCGTCGAGGACAGGAAAATAATGCTGAAAGTGCTCCGCAATCATTGTCGCGTGGTCGTCCGTGCTGCCTCTTTGGCGGCGCTCATCGGCGCCGGCATCGCCGTAGCGCCGGCTCTGGCCGAGGCGCCGAAGAATCTGGGCGCCTTCGAAAAATGGCGCGCGCTGACGGTCAACAATGACGGCCAGCGCATGTGCTATGCCATGAGCGTTCCTGTGGCGAAGCAGGACAACGTTGCGGGCCGCGGCGAAGCGGCGGCGCTGGTGACGCATTTCCCCGAAATCGGCGCGCTCGATCAGGTCTCGATCGTGCTCGGTTTCGAGCCCGCGAAGAACAGCCCTGTCATCGCCAAGATCGGCGGCTTCACCTTCACGCTGGAGGAGATCGAAGCCGATCGTGCCTGGATCAAGTCGCGCGCCAATGACCGCGCCATGGTGCAGGCGCTCCGCAAATCGAACCAGATGGTGGTGATCGCCGCGACCAGCAAAGGCCTCAAGGTCGAGGACACCTATGACCTCACCGGTTTCACCAAGGCTTATCAAGCCATGAGCAAGGCCTGCTCGTAGCCCGATCGGAAGCAAGTTGAGATGAGCTCGGAAAAACACGCCGCCACTTTCGCCCCACCCGCTGTCGATGCCAGCGGCAAGCGCGACCTTATCGGTCTCGACCGGGGCGAACTCGAGGCCCTGATGGCCGAAGTGGGCGAACCCAAATTCCGCGCGCGCCAGCTCTGGCACTGGCTCTATCACCGCGGCGAGCGCGATTTCGAGAAGATGCATAATCTCTCGAAGGAATTCCGCGTGCGCTTGGCCGACAAGTTCTATGTCGGGCGGCCCGGCGTCGCGGTCAGCCTCGCTTCCATCGACGGCACCCATAAATGGCTTCTCGAGATGCGCGACGGCCAGAAGGTCGAGGCCGTGCATATTCCCGAGGAAGACCGCGGCACGCTCTGTGTCTCCTCCCAGGTCGGCTGCACGCTCACTTGCAAGTTCTGCCATACCGGCACCCAGCGCTTGGTGCGTAATCTCGCCGCCGACGAAATCCTGGGCCAGGTCCTGCATGCGCGCGATCATCTGGGTGAATGGCCAAGTCCGAAGGACGGCCGCATGCTCTCCAACATCGTCATGATGGGGATGGGCGAGCCGCTCTATAATTTCGACGCGGTGGCCAAGGCCTTGAAGATCGTCATGGATGGCGAGGGCATTGCCATCTCGAAGCGCCGCATCACCCTTTCGACCGCCGGCGTGGTGCCGCTCATTGAGCGCTGCGGTGCCGAACTCGGCGTCAATCTCGCCATTTCGCTCCACGCCGTCACCGACGAACTGCGCGACCAGATCGTGCCCATTAACAAGAAATATCCGATCAAGGAATTGATGGCGGCGCTGGAAAATTATCCCGGCCTCTCCAATGCGCGCCGCATCACCTTCGAATACGTTATGCTGAAGGGTGTCAATGACAGCCCGGCCGATGCGCGGGCGCTGGTGAAGCTCATCAGCAAGGTGCCGGCCAAGGTCAATCTCATCCCGTTCAATCCCTGGCCGGGGGCGCCCTTCGAGCGCTCGACTCCGGCAGCGATCCGCGATTTCTCGGACATCGTCTTCGATGCCGGTTATTCCAGCCCGGTGCGCACGCCGCGCGGCGAGGACATCATGGCCGCCTGCGGCCAGTTGAAGAGCGACAGCGTCAAGCAACGCCGCTCCGAGCGCGACCGCGAGGCAGCCGCCTAGTGCGTTTCCGGCCGAGGCGATTCCAGATCGGGGCGGGTCTCGCGGCGATTTTCCTCGCCGCATCCTTCGGCCTGGGCGTCGCCGATGAAACGCCGGCCTCGGCGGATCCGGCACCCGCCGAGGCAGAGCCGGCGCCGCTCAATCCGTTGCTGGAAACCTGCGTCGCTGCGCAGGTGCCTGAAACGGCAGCACTTGCCTGCACCACTGCGATCGAAAGCCGTCAATTGCAGGGCGAGGCCCTGGCTGGGGCCTTGTTCACGCGCGGCATGGCCCAGGGCCGACGCGGACAATTGCCGGCGGCGATCAATGATTTCACCGCCGCCCTCACGCTGACGCCCGATGCCACCGACGTGCTCTATGCGCGCGGCTCGGCCCATGCGGCGATCCAGCGCCACGATCTTGCCATCGGTGATTTCAGCGCGATCCTCAAGATCGATCCCAAGGACGCGGATTCCCTTTACCGCCGCGCCTGGTCCTACACCATGCTGGGGCGCGACAAGGAAGCCATCGCCGATCTCAGCGCGGTCATCGGCGAAGCCGGCGATGACATGGACGCGCTGATGGATCGCGGCGGCCTCAACATCCGTCTCGGCGATTTTGATGCGGCCATCGGCGATTTCAGCGCGATCCTCAAGCTCGATCCCAAGGCCGCGGCGGCGTTCTACAATCGCGGCCGGGCAAGGGCCCTTCAGAACGATTTCGCCGCCGCCGCCAAGGATTTCGCGGCGGCGCAGGAAAGCCGCGCCGACAATCCCTATGCCGCCTTGCGCCGCTATCTGGCGACGGCGCGATCCGGCAAGGCCGAGGAAACATTGCTGAGCGAGACAATCGGCCGCTATCCGCCCGAGCAATGGCCGCTGCCGATCCTGGCCACCCTCGCGGGCGACATGCGCGAAAGCGATTTGCTGGCCTCGGCCGATCTCGCCGATCGCAACGTGACGCAGCGGCTCACGGCCGAGGCGCATTTTTATCTCGGCGAGGCAGCTTTGGCGAAAAAGGACATGAAGGCGGCCAAGGCGCATTTCGAGGCTGCCGCCAAGGGCGATCGCACAATCCCGGAAGTGATCGATGCGGGCTGGCGCCTGAAACAGCAGCCGGAATAACCCGCCGCTTACGCCGGCACGATCTATTTATCTATCTGTAATAAATGAATATTCAGCGCCGCTGGGGCGGAAGGGGCGCCCGGCAGGCCGCCTGCACGATGGGGGGAGTGTGCAAGAGGGCGACCTACCGGGAGCTCTTGGAACCAGGCCCGGGGCTGCGAGCCGGGTCCCAAGCAAGGCAGTGCCCGAAGACGTTGCTGATCCTGGGCCAAGCCTGAAAAAGACCCTCGATCTATTTTACGTCCCGGTGTCACTTATCGGATCATCTGCGACGCTTCCGGTCCGATTCGAGCCGGGAACGCGCAGCATCACCTGAATTTAGATAAATAAAAGTTACCAAACCCTAAACGCTTGGCCGCGGTTGGAAATCCCGTACATGTTAAAATTCATCCGGCGGTCTTTGATTTTGTTCCTAGCGACCCTGCCAGCCGCGCCGAATCTGGCCGCGCAGGAAGCCGCGCCCCAGCATCCGCGCTTTGCGGCTTGCCTGGCTTTCGAGCGCGCGGCGTGCAGCGAGGTATTGGCGGCGCAGCCGGAAAACCTCACGGCCTTGTTCATGCGGGGCCTTGGCGCCGAACTGGACGGGGATCACGCGGCGGCGCTGGCGGATTTCACGCTCGTGACCGCGCGCGAGCCGCGCCATTTCGGTGCGCAGCTCTGGCGCCATGTGAGCGCGGCCACATTGGACATGCCGGATGCGGCAGCGCTGCGCGCCTATCTCGACGGCGCGACCTTGCCGCCCTGGCCGAAGGGCCTTGGCCTGCTTTATCTCGACGACATCTCGCCTGCGGATCTGCTGGCGCTGGCTAATGCACAACCGGCGGTGGTTCGGGCCGAGGCGCTGTGTGCCGCGCATTACCATATCGGTCGTGCCGCCGATATGGCCGGCGATGCCGCGGCGGCGCTGGCGGGCTTCCGGGCGGCATTGGCGACGGGAGCCACCCATGTCTTCGAATATCAGGCGGCGACACGGGCTCTCAACGGCCGGCCCTGATGGGGGGACTGCCTGAGACATGTGGCGCCCTTGCCACCTATCCCCATTTCCCCTAGGTTCCGGCCGCTTTTCCCATCCAAGAGGGTTCCCATGTCGCGCGATATCAAGAAGGTGGTGCTCGCCTATTCCGGCGGCCTCGATACCTCGGTCATCCTGAAATGGCTGCAGGAAACCTATCGATGCGAGGTGGTCACCTTCACCGCCGATCTGGGTCAGGGCGAAGAGCTGGAGCCGGCGCGCAAGAAGGCCGAGATGCTCGGTATCAAGGAGATCTTCATCGAGGATCTGCGCGAGGAATTCGTGAAGGATTTCGTCTTTCCGATGTTCCGCGCCAACGCGCTTTACGAGGGCCAGTATCTGCTCGGCACCTCGATCGCCCGCCCGCTCATCGCCAAGCGCCAGATCGAGATCGCCAGGAAGACCGGCGCCGATGCAGTCGCCCACGGCGCCACCGGCAAGGGCAACGACCAGGTCCGATTCGAGCTCAGCTATTACGGCCTCAATCCGGACATCAAGGTGATCGCACCCTGGCGCGAATGGGACCTCACCTCGCGCACCAGGCTGATTGAATATGCCGAGAAGCACCAGATCCCGGTCGCCAAGGACAAGCGCGGCGAAGCGCCTTTCTCGGTCGATGCCAATCTGCTGCATTCCTCCTCCGAAGGAAAAGTGCTGGAAGATCCCTGGGTTGAGCCGGAGGAGATGGTCTATCAGCGCACCATCTCGCCCGAGGACGCGCCGGACAAGGCGACCTACATTACGATTGGATTCGAGAAGGGCGATGCGGTCTCGATCGACGGGCAGAAGATGTCGCCGGCCAGCCTGCTCACCAAGCTGAATGAACTCGGCAAAGCCAACGGCATCGGCCGCCTCGATCTGGTCGAAAACCGCTTCGTCGGCATGAAGTCACGCGGTGTTTATGAAACGCCCGGCGGCACGATCCTTTACGCCGCCCATCGCGGCATCGAAAGCATCACGCTGGACCGGGGCGCAGCGCATCTCAAGGACGAGATCATGCCGCGTTATGCCGAGCTTATCTATAACGGCTTCTGGTTCGCGCCCGAGCGCGAGATGCTGCAGGCTCTCATCGACAAGAGCCAGGAGCATGTCGAGGGCGAAGTGCGGCTGAAGCTCTACAAGGGCAACACCATCGTCGCCGGCCGCCGCTCACCCAAATCGCTCTACAGCCTGAAGCACGTCACTTTCGAGGACGATGCCGGGGCCTATGACCAGCGCGATGCCCAGGGCTTCATCAAGCTGAACGCCCTGCGCCTGCGTCTCCTGAAACACGGCCGCGGATAAGCCCCTGCGCCGGAATCGTCAGCCGTTCTCGACCAGCAATTCCGCGCGCAGGCGCCGTTTCAGGTGCCAGGCCATCAGCTGGCCCAGCCGTTCGTCACCGAGCGGCTGCCGGGCCGTGCGCTGGATGATATCGAGATCCGGCGCGCCATTGGCTTCGATGATGCAGGGACCGTCCGCCAGGATCGCAATATCCCAGCCGATGATGGTGAAATCGTCGAAATGGGCATGGGCCCTTTGCGCGACCGCCATCACCTTGTCCCAATCGGGCAGGATCCGGCCGCGGATCGCGGCATTGGTGACCGGGTGCCGCTCGAACCAGGCGGTCCGCGGATTGAGGCCCATATCGGTGGCGGCGCCCAAGCGGCCGGTGGCGATATCGATCGCGGCGGCGATGCCGCCGGCATGGAAATTGTCGACCACCGAATTTGTCGAACGTGGCATGCGGAATGCGGCGCAGGTGACTTCGAAGCCGCCCGCCTCGTTGCGGCAGGTGACGATCCTGACCGTGGCCAGCGCGCCGCAATTGAGATCGGCGAGATTGGGGTGATTGACCAGTGCCGGCTGCACGATGAGCGGGCGTCGGCGCGACCGATCGATGATTTCCCGGCGCATCTCGTCGGGGCTGCGCAGCACATTGTCCTTGCCCCGATAACCCGTGACCGGCGCGACCTCGAAGCGCCAGCGGCTGGCGCCATTGCCGCCGCAACCCTTGCGCGGTTTGATGAAAAGATCGGTTGCGGGGAGACGGGTTTCGGCCGCGAAATCTGATTCCGGCCGGCCCTCGCCCGCGGCGAAATAGATCGGCACGGCGGGCAGGCCCAGCGCGCGGCAGCGGTTGTGGAAATCGAGTTTGTCGCTCAGACGCTGCTCTTCTTTCGACCCTGCCGTATGGGCGCGGCGCAGCACCTTGTAGGCGGCACCCTTGGTCTCGCCGCGCTGCAGATAATGCGCGGCCAGACGCGCCTGTGCCGGCTGCCACAATTCGAACATGTAATAATATTTGGGCGCCAGGCGCTGCCGGTGCATCAACGTCAGTTGCTCGGTGAATTGCCGGATCAGGGATTTGCCGCTCTGCGCGCGGACGAACCCGCCCATTCGGCGGGTGAAGGCGATGGCGCCCAGCCAGCCGCCGATGCCGGAACTGGCACCCAGGGCAAGTACCGCCTGTTGCCGGCGGCGCGGGCTGAAGCGCCGCGACATCAGCGTCGCCGTGGCAAAAGCGAGATGGGCCGCGCGGATGGTGGCGGCGTGGCCCGTCGCGGTTTCGGCCGCCTCGATCTGCTGGCGCAGGGCATGCTGGCCGCTCAGTTCGGCGGCGAGAACGATAAAAGCCAGCAGATAAAGTTGCAGACAGGCGAATTCGACGAGATCTGTGATGTTATCGAAGCTCGGCGCGTCCATGCCCAGCCGGCTGCGCAGCGGCACCTCTGCGATATCGATGGCCAAGCCCAGGCTGTGGAGGCCGAAGCCGAGGACGGCGAAGAGCATGACCGGCGCGATCCCCACATGCGCCTGCGGCCGGCGCCAGAAGAGAAGGCCGATAAAGCCGCCGGTGAGCGCCCAGCACAGCGCATCGCCGGCCCAGATCGGCGACCAGCCGAGTTCCGCCTGTTCGATGAGATCGCCGCCCAGTTCCGAGGCGACGAAGAAGGCGCAGAACAAGGCCCAGGCCGCCCACAAGGCACGGTCCAGGAAGCCGGGTGTCGCAAGCCGCGCTAGCGCCAGCGCCACCCAGGCCGAAGCCGCATAGACCACGGCGTTGACCAGATCGACGACATCGATGTGGATCACTTCCCCCAGAACGAAGGCCCCCAGCGCCAAGGGGACCAGCAGCAGCCACAAGGTGAAGGAGCGCACGAGGCCCGGTGCGCCGGACGCGATCGCGGCAACGGGTCTGGACTGAACAAGCATCGATTTTCTCAAAAAAAGCGGCGGGGACCGGCCTGCGGCCCGCGGGTCGGTTCAAGGGTGGCGCATCTTACGATCCGATGGGTGACGGTTCCCTGACAGTTCCGCGAAAGGGCGATGTCACGGGCGCCTGGGGGAGGGGGCGATCACGCCGATTTGTTGCAAGTGCCGGCACCAATCCATGACTCTTTTGTTAAGTTCGGATAGAAATGCGTCCGGGCGCCGGGGGGAAATGACCGGACCTATCTGGATAACGGTGATCGGCAGGCGATGGCGCGTTTTCTGACATGGTTGATGGGCTCTTGCGGGCGCCGGTGGTGGCCCTTGCTGGCGGCAAGCCTGGTCTATCTCCTGGGTGTCCTTGTGGCCGCCTTGGCCTTCGGCGTCGCCCTGAAACCCTGGGCCGTGGCGCTGGACCTCGCCGTCTTCAATTTGCTCGCTTTGCTGCTTTTCGCCTGCGCGCGTCGCGCCTGGGTCTGTTTTGGGCTGCTGGCCTTGCTCATCGGCGTGTTCCTGGTCGGTTCTGCTGCCAAGATCGCTTTGCTGGGCCGGCCGATCATGCCGGAAGACGCCTATAGCGTCGTCGCCCTGGTGCGGATCATGGGGCCGATGGGCTGGCTCATTGTGGCGCTGCCCTTGGCCCTCACCGCTTTTCTGCTGCTCGGCAATCTCCGCTTCCGCGACCGGCGGGCGCTCGCCGCCCTCGCCATTCTCTGCCTGGCGCCTCTGGCTGCGGGTGCGGTGGCGCCGCAGGCGGTGCGTCTCGCCGACAACCTTCTCGGCAATGCCGCCTGGGACCAGCGGGTGAATTTCACCGATCGCGGCCCCACCTTGCACATCCTCCGTGAAACGCTGCGCGCCTATGCCCTGATCCAGCCGCCGCCCAGCGAAGACGAGGTAAGCGCGGCTCTCGACCGGCTGCAAAGCACCGCCGGCTCCCGCGCGGTGGATGCCGCGCCGATCGAGGCAATACCGGTGGCCTTTCCGGCGCCGCGCCCGCGCAACGTCCATGTCCTGCTGCTGGAAAGCTTCTGGGACCCGACACCCTTGCTGGATCCCGAAAAGCCGATCCTCGATCCCCGCTTCTATGCACTGTGGGACGAGACCGGCCGTTCGACGGCACTCTCGCCCACTTTTAGCGGCGGCACCGCCAATGCCGAGTTCGAAGTTCTGTGCGGCTTCCCGATCGATAGCTGGGCGGTGAAATACGAACTCGGCTTCAATGAAGCGCCCTGCCTTCCCGCGCAACTGCGCGATGCCGGCTACCGCACTATCGCCTCGCATCCCAACGATGCCGGTTTTTGGAACCGTGCCGGCGCCTATCCGCGTCTGGGCTTCGATGATTTCTGGTCGAAGCCGGATTTCGCCTCCGACGAGATGATCGCCTGGATGCTCTCCGACCGCTCCCTCTATCGCCAGATCGCCGAAAAGATCGCGGCCGATGACAGCGGCAAGCCGGTGCTCAATTTCGTCGTGACGCTCTATGGCCACTGGACCTATGAGATGGTGCCGGAACGCCCCGCCGTGGTGCCGATCGATCCTGAGCAGACCGAACTCGGCCAATTCGCCACCGCAATGCATTACAAATCGATCGAGCTTATGGACGAGATCGAGCGCCTGCGCCGCGCCGATCCCGATGCGCTCATCGTCGCCTTCGGCGATCACCTGCCCAATCTCGGTTACAATTGGGGCGGCTACAAGAATAACGGCTTCTTCAAGGGTGGCTGGGGCGATTTCCCGGCCGACATGTATCTCCGGTCGCGCGAGACGCCGCTCATCGTCATCGATGGGCAGAACGGCCCCCTGCAATTGGGCCGCCAGCCGCTCTACCGCCTCAACGAATTGGTGCGCACGCGGCTGGGCATTCCCGGTCCCGCGATCGCTTCGTTGATGCCGCCGCCCGGTGCTCTCACACTTCGCCCGGTGCCGGACACTCTGCTCGGCCTCGACGAAAACGGCGCCCCTTTCCTGTGCAAGCCGGGCGAGCGCCAGGGGAATTGCGTCGCCGCTGCCGATTGGCTCAGCGATGTGAAGCTGATCGCCCATGACCTTTTCGATGGCGATGCGCATGTTCTCGGCTTGCTGCCGCGTTATCGGCATCCGGTCACGGCCGCCATCCAATGAAGGCGCGGCGCGCGGGCTGGCTCTGGCTGCTGCCGGTTCTGACCAGTGCCGGTCTTTATGGCTTGGCCTATATCCTTCAGAGCGTGCTCTTCAACGTGGCGATCGTGCCGGCGCGTGTGCCGGCGGATCTGGCTCTCTTCACGGCGCTCTCGGTCCTGCTCTTCGCCGTCGCGCGCCGCCTCTGGCCCTTCCTGCTGCTGCAGGTTCTGCTGGTGGCGATGCTCTATCTCGGCAGCGCCGCCAAGATCGCGATCCTGGGCCGTCCCTTGATGCCCGAGGACATCTACAGCCTCGAAGCCTTCATCCGCTTGATGGGACCCTTGGGCTGGGTGGTTGCCGGCATTCCCTTGCTGCTCATGCTGCTGCTCTTCATCGGCAATCTGCGCCTTGCTGGGCGCGGGCGCCGGGCTGCCTTGTCGGCCTTCATCGTCCTGCCGGTCAGTGCCGGTGCCGGGTCCTCGCCGCTCGTTCACTGGATGGACGCGATCTGGGGCGACAAGCCCTGGGACCAGCGCGAGAATTACGTCTGGCGCGGCGGCACGGTCCATATGGCGCAGGAGCTCTTGCGCGTGGCGGCCATCTCGCGGCCAGCACCCGATCGTGCGGCCATCGCGGCGGTGCTCGCCCGCCGCGATGGGACGGCGCAATCGGGCGGCTGGCCGGTGGCAGCGCCGCGCAATGTCCATATCGTGCTGGAGGAAAGCTTCTGGGATCCTGCGCCGCTTACCGCGACCGGCCTGGAAAAATCGCCGCTCGATCCGCGCTTCCTGGCGCTCTGGGGCGAGGCCGGGCGCTCGACGGCCTTGTCGCCGGCCTTCGGCGGCCAGACCGCCAATGCCGAGTTCGAGGTCCTGTGCGGCTTCCCGCTGGCGCAAGGGGCCGTGCGGTTCGAGCAGCCGCTCAACGATGATCTTCCCTGCCTGCCGCGGCTGTTGGCAAAATACGGCTATCGCAGTGTCGCCTCCCATCCCAACACGCCGGGTTTCTGGAATCGGCAGGCGAGCTATGATCGGCTCGGCTTCGAGGCCTTCTGGTCGATCGAGGACTTCGTCCTCGACGACATGACCTCGATCTTCCTCTCGGATGCCTCGCTCCACCGCCAGGTGGCCGAGAAGCTGGCGGCTTCAACTGATCCCCGGCCGGTCTTCGATTATACCGTCACCTATTACGGCCACTGGCTCTACGATCTCGACGAGAAGCGTCCAGAGGCCTTCGAGACCGAGACCGAGATCGAGGATCTCGCACGCTATGTCAGCGTGGTGCATTGGAAGTCGCGCGACATGATGGACCGGATCGAGGCCTGGCGCCGCGACGATCCGGATTCCCTCATCATCGTCTTCGGCGATCACTTGCCGATCCTGGGCCAGAATTTCGCCGGTTACGCTGAATCGGGATTCTTGGGTGGGCTCAAACATCAGACCGATCCGGCTGCGCAACTCCGCGGCACCGCGACGCCGCTTCTGGTGATCGACGGGCGCAACGGTCCGTTGCCGCTGGGCCAGGTGCCGATGTACCGTCTCCCGGCTCTGGTGATGTCGCTCCTGGGAATACCGGACATGAATATCATGGCGCTCACGCAAGCCCCCGCGGGCCTTGCCTTGCGGCCTTTGCCGGGCAAGGTCGTCGGCATTGATGAAGCAGCGGGTGCGCCCTTCCTCTGTCAGGGCAATGACATGACGCCGCCTTGCAACATTGTCGCTGCCTGGCAGGCGGAAACCGATCTTCTCTCCCACGACATCTTCAGCGGGCAGGGCCATACAACCGGACTTTTGGCGCCGCCCCGCCGGCAGCGGCCGGGCATGCATATCTCCGCCCTCCCATGACGTCGATCCGCGTCTTGACGGCGGCCGATGTCGATGCCGTCCAGAAGATGGTGCTGGAATTCGGCGCTTATCTCCAAGAGCTCGGCGATTCCTGGACGCATAACTTCACCACCGAGCGCTATCTCGTCGACGGTTTCGGCGCCAACCCCGCCTTTCACGGCCTCATTGCCGAGGATGACGGCGCGGCGCTCGGTTATCTGTTGATGTCGCCCAATTACGATGTCGACCGCGGCATCCGCATCGAAATCGTGATCGATCTCTGGGTGAATGAGCAGGCGCGCGGGCGCGGTGTTGGCAAGGCGCTGATGGCCGAGGCTGCGGAACTGGCACGCCGGCGTGGCGCGCGGCAATTGCTCTGGGCCGTCTACAAGCCGAACAAACTCGCCGCCGATTTCTATCGCAGCATCGGCGGCCAGCTCGTTGGCGATCTCGACTGGATGTATCTGCCGCTCGACTGAGCGGCAGCCCTCACATGCTCAGCGTCTTGCCGGTGACGGCGATCGCCGCTTCCTTGACCGCCTCGTTATGCGTCGGATGGCCGTGGAAAGTGCGGGCGACATCCTCGGCCGAGGCCTGGAATTCCATCGCCGTCACGATTTCCTGAATGAGGGTCCCGGCGCCCGGCCCCAGGATATGGGCGCCCAGCACGCGGTCGCTCTTGGCATCGGCCAGGATCTTCACGGTGCCGTCGGTTTCGCCCGCCGCCTTGGCGCGGCCATTGGCCATGAAGGGGAACTTGCCGACTTTGTATTGCACGCCGGCGGCCTTCAGCTCTTCCTCGGTCTTGCCGACCCCGGCGAATTCGGGAGCGGTGTAGACGATGCTGGGGCAGGTCTCGTAATTCACATGGCCCTTCTGCCCGGCCAGTATCTCGGCCAGCGCAAAGCCTTCTTCTTCCGCCTTGTGGGCCAGCATCGGGCCGGCGATGACGTCGCCGATCGCATAGATACCCTGCACATTGGTGGCGAAATGGCCGTCGGTCTTGACGCGGCCCTTTTCGTCGAGGGCGACGCCGGCCTTCTCCAGGCCGAGGCCCTCGGTATAGGGGCGCCGGCCGATCGACACCAGCACGACATCGGCGCTGACGGTTTCCGCCGCACCGCCCTTGGCGGGCTCGACGGTGAGATCGATCTTGGCGCCCTTCGATTTGGCCGCCGTCACTTTCTGGCCGAGGCGGAATTCCATGCCCTGCTTGGTGAGGATCTTCTGGAACATGCCGCCCAATTCGCCGTCCATGGCGGGGACGATGCGGTCGAGAAACTCGATCACGGTCACCTTGGCGCCGAGGCGCCGCCAGACCGAGCCCAGTTCCAGGCCGATGACGCCGCCGCCGATGACGACCATATGCTCCGGCACCTTCTCGAGGGCGAGCGCACCGGTCGAGGTGACGATCTTCTTCTCGTCGATGGCGAGGCCGGGCAGCGGTGTCGAATCCGAACCGGTGGCGATGACGATGTTCTTGGCTGCGACCACCTGCTTGGCGCCATCGGCGCCGGTGATCTCGACCTTGCCGCCGCCCAGCAATTTGCCGGTGCCCTTCAGATGCGTGACCTTGTTCTTTTTGAACAGGAACTCGATGCCCTTGGTGAGGTCGGTGACGACCTTGTCCTTGCGAGCCATCATGGTTTTCAGATCCAGGCTGACGCCGCTCACCTTGACGCCGTGGGCGCCGAGATGATGGGCGGCCTCTTCGAACTTCTCGGAGGAAGAGAGCAGGGCCTTCGATGGGATGCAGCCGATATTGAGGCAGACGCCGCCCAGGGCATCGCGCTTCTCGACGCAGCCAGTCTTCAGCCCCAATTGCGCCGCCTTGATGGCGCCGATATAGCCGCCGGGGCCGCCGCCGATGAACAAGACGTCGAAAGATTCTTCGGCCATCACTCTCACTCCATCCAGAAAATCTGATTTAGACCTGCGGCCCGCGGATCAGCACCACGGCGCGTTCCTCGCGGGGACCACATTTGGCCATGTTCATGAAAACCTTGTGGCTCGCCGGACGGCCGGTCTGCGATTTCGCCGTCTGCCCCTTGTTGCGCGAGATCCAGGGGTCGTTGATATAGACGTTCTCCGCATCGCTCCCGGTGAAGACCACCCAATGCGGGGTATTGTCGCCGTGAAAGGCGCGGGTATTCACCAGCACGATCGGCACGGCACCCTGCCGGCGGGCCTCGGCGAGATCGGCCACATCCCATTTCCGCCGCGTCATCGGCATGCCGAGATCGCGCACCATCTTCTCGTCGGCTTCCTGCACCAGCTTGCCGGCCTTCAGCCAATCGGGATTATTCTGGTAATAGGCCAGGACCGGCCCCTTGTGCGACAGCCAGATCTCGGCGTGAAAGCCGCGCCGCCAGGCGGCCAAGGCAATGCCATAGGGCGAGGAGCCGGGATGGCCCTTGCCCATGAACACGGTATTGGCCTCGCGCCAGACCTGCAATTCATGGAGCCGGTCGAAGGGTGTGGCCTTGTCGAGCGACTTCATCGCCATCAGCAGCGAGGCGGCCCCGCAGGTGAAGCCCGTGCTCTGGTTGTAATAGGGCAGGCGCTTTGGCTTGGCCTCTGTTTTCACAGGGGCCTTCGCCATCGGCCGCCGCGATGCCGCATCCGCCTTTTTCGCCGCCCGAGGTTTCTTCAGGCCGGTTTTTTTCAGGCCATTTTTTTTCAGGCCGGCCTTCTTCTTCGCAGCTTGGGCCATCAGCTCAGAGCTCGATCAGCAGACGCTGCGGATCCTCGAGGCTCTCCTTGAGGCGCACCAGGAAGGTGACCGCCTCGCGGCCGTCGATGATGCGGTGGTCATAGGAAAGGGCCAGATACATCATTGGCCGGATCTCGATTTTGCCGTCGACCACCATCGGCCGCTGCTGGATCTTGTGCATGCCGAGAATACCCGATTGCGGCGGGTTGATGATCGGCGTCGACATCAGCGATCCGTAGGTGCCGCCATTCGAGATGGTGAAGGTGCCGCCGGTCAGCTCTTCGATGGCGAGCTTGCCGTCGCGCGCCTTGCGGCCGAGTTCCGCAATCTTCGCCTCGATCTCGGCAAAGCTCATGGCATCGACATCGCGCACCACGGGCACGACCAGGCCCTGCTCGGTACCGACCGCGACGCCGATGTCGTAGTGGTTCTTGTAGATGATGTCGCCGCCGTCGATCTCGGCATTGACCGCGGGAATTTCCTTCAGGGCCTGCAAGGCTGCCTTCACGAAGAAGGACATGAAGCCCAGCTTCACTTTGTGCTTCTTCTCGAAGCCGTCCTTGTACTTCTCGCGCAAGCTCATGACGGCGGTCATGTCGACTTCGTTGAAGGTGGTGAGCATGGCGGCATTGTTCTGCGCCTGCTTCAGCCGTTCGGCGATGCGCTTACGAAGGCGCGACATCGGCACACGCTCTTCACGCTCGCCCAAGGCGCGCGGGACATGCGGCACGGCCGGGGCGGCGGGGGGCGCAGATACCGGGGCGGCAGGTGTCGCGGCGGGGGCCGATTTCTTCTTTTCCAGGAAATCGAGGACATCGCCCTTGGTGAGGCGCCCATCCTTGCCGGAAGCCGGGATGCTGGCCGCGTTAAGGTTGTTCTCTTCAATGAGCTTGCGCACGGCCGGGGCGAGGCGGTCTTCGCCATTGCCGCTTTCAGCTACGGCCTGCTGCACGGCGGGAGCCGGCGCGGCTGCTGCCGCTGCGGGTTTCGCAGCCGGCGCTGCCGCGGCACCACCTGCCGCGATATTGCCGATGACGGTTCCGACCGCGACCGTGGTGCCGGCGGGGGCGATGATCTCGCCCAGCGTGCCGGCGGCGGTCGCATAGACCTCTTGGGTCACCTTGTCGGTTTCCAGCTCGACCAGCGCCTCGTCCTTCTTCACGGGGTCGCCAACATTCTTCATCCATTTGGCGACCGTCGCCTCGGTGACCGATTCGCCCAGAGCGGGAACCGTGATCGGGGTTGTCATCTTCTACCTCCAGATGCCTTGTCGTTATGCCAGGCGGGTTGACGGATCTCAGCCGAGGCTGAGCGCCTCGTCCACCAGCTTGGCTTGTTCCTTGATGTGACGCTTGTAAAGACCCGTGGCCGGTGACGCGGCGCCCGGCCGGCCGACATAGCGGACACGGCGCTGCTTGGCGTTCAGCGTTTCCAGCACATTGTCGATCTCGGGTGCCACGAAGAACCAGGAACCCATGTTCTTGGGCTCCTCCTGGCACCAGATCACCTCGGCGCCCGGGAAACGCTGCAACTCGCTCGCCAGCGCCTTGTCCGGGAAGGGATAAAGCTGCTCGACGCGCATGATGTAGACGTCGTCGAGGCCGCGCTTCTCGCGCTCTTCGAAGAGGTCGAAATAGACCTTGCCCGAGCACAGCACGACACGCTTGATCTTCTTGTCGACCAGCTTGGCATTGTCGTCCCAGAGCAGGCGGTGGAAGGTCGTGTCGGGACCGAATTCGCTGAGCTTCGAGACCGCGAGCTTGTGCCGCAGCAGCGATTTCGGCGTCATCAGGATGAGCGGCTTGCGGAAGTTGCGGTGCAACTGGCGGCGCAGCGCGTGATAATAATTGGCCGGGGTGGTGAGGTTCGCCACCTGCATGTTGTCTTCGGCGCAAAGCTGCAGATAACGTTCGAGCCTGGCCGATGAATGCTCTGGCCCCTGGCCCTCATAGCCATGGGGCAGGAGCATGACCAGGCCCGACATGCGCAGCCATTTCGATTCGCCCGACGAGATGAACTGGTCGATGATGACCTGGGCGCCATTGGCGAAATCGCCGAATTGCGCTTCCCACAACACCAGCGATTTCGGCTCGGCAAGGCTGTAGCCGTAATCGAAGCCCAGCACGCCGGCTTCGGAAAGCGGCGAATTGATGACCTCGAAAAAGGCCTGGCCCTCGCGGATATGGTTGAGGGGGACGTATTCCTCTTCCGTCTCCTGATCGGTGAAGACCGCGTGACGCTGACTGAAGGTGCCGCGCTTGCAATCCTGACCCGAGAGGCGGACGCCGAAGCCCTCATCCAGCAGGGTCCCGAAAGCGAGCGCTTCGCCGGTCGCCCAATCGATGCCGGCGCCGGTCTTGAACATCTCTTCCTTCTGGGTGAGCTGCCGGGCGATCTTGCGGTTCAAGTTGAACGTGCCCGGGACGGTGGTCAGCGCGCGCCCCACCAGTTGCAGCTTGTCCTCGGCGACGGCGGTGTCGCCGCGGCGCTCGTCGCCCGAGGCGATGGCAAGGCCCGCCCAGGCACCTTCCAGCCAATCCGCCTTGTTGGGCTTGTAGGAGGTCGAGGCTTCGAATTCCGTTTCCAGCCGTGCCTGGAAGGCATTCATGATGCCGTCGACGTCTTCTTGCGTGAGCGTACCCTCGTCGACCAATTGCTGGGCATAGATCTGGCGCGTGGTCGGATGCGTCGCGATCTTCTTGTACATTTGCGGCTGGGTGAAGGCCGGCTCGTCGCTTTCATTGTGGCCAAAGCGGCGATAGCAGAACAGATCGATGATCACGTCGTGATTGAATTCGTGCCGGAAATCCATCGCGGTCCGGGCCACATGCAGCACGGCTTCGGGATCGTCGGCATTGACGTGGAAGATCGGCGCCTGAATCGCCTTGGCGATATCCGAGCAATAGGGGCCGGAGCGCGAGGCGGTCGGGCTGGTGGTGAAGCCGATCTGGTTGTTGATGATGAAATGGATCGTGCCGCCCACTTCGTAATCGAAGAGCTGGCTGAGCTCGAGGCACTCCGGCACCAGGCCCTGGCCGGCGAAGGCGGCGTCGCCATGCAGCAGCAGGCCCATCACCTGTTCGCGGTTCTTGTCCTTGCGCTGGTCCTGCTTGGCGCGGACCTTGCCGAGAACGACCGTGTTGACGCATTCCAGATGCGACGGATTGGCGGTCAGGGAGAGATGCACGACGCGACCGTCGAATTCGCGGTCGGACGAGGTGCCGAGATGATATTTGACGTCGGCCGAACCCTGCACGTCCTCGGGATTGGAGGGATTGCCCTGGAATTCGCTGAAGATCGCGGCATAGGGCTTGTTCATGAAATTGGCCAGCATCGAGAGGCGCCCGCGATGCGCCATGCCGATGACGACTTCCTTGAGGCCCAGCTGGCTGCCGCGCTTGATGACCTGTTCCAGCGCCGGAATCGTGGTCTCGCCGCCATCGAGGCCGAAGCGCTTGGTGCCGGTATATTTCTTGTCGAGGAACTTCTCGAACATCTCGGCTTCGGTGAGGCGCTCGAGAATGGCCCGCTTGCCGCGATCGGTGAAATCGCGGTGGTTGCGGCTGCCTTCCATCCGCTGCTGCAGCCATTTCCGCTGATCGTTGTCCTGGATATGCATGTATTCGACGCCGATCGACCCGCAATAGGTCTGGCGGAGCGCATGCATGAGCTGGCGCAGGGTCGCCGTCTCGAAGCCCATGGCGCCGTCGAGGAAGATCTCGCGGTCGAGATCGGCATCGGTGAAACCATGGGTGCGGTAATCGAGTTCGGGCTGTTTGGGCCGCGGCTTCAATTCCAGCGGGTCGAGATTGGCCTCGAGATGGCCGCGCACGCGGTAGACGCGGACCAGCATGATGGCGCGCAGGCTGTCCCGCGCGGCCAGGCGCTGATCGGCGGCGGTGACCGTGCCCATCGACCGGCCGGCGCTCGCGGTCTCGCCATCGGCATAGGCATAAGCCGCGCCATTCCCGGCACCATTGCGGCCGATCTCGATCGAGCGGTCGCGCGGCGCCCAGCTGGCACCCTTGATGTCCTTCAAGGCCGTCTGCGCTTCTTCCTTCAGATCCTCGAAGAAGCCTTGCCAGGAACCGTCCACCGACAGCGGGTCGGCGAGGTATTTGGCATAGAGTTCTTCGATGAAGGGAGCGTTTGGGCCGGACAGGAAATTGGTGAGCTTCTGATCCATACTTCCACCCGTTTGGGCCGATCGGCCCGAATGAGGTCAAACTGCCAATAGAATCCGCGCCGGACGGACCGGTTCCGGATTTCGCGCCGGCCGGTATGGCCGATGGCGCGATTTCACGAAAGCGATTCGTTTCGGCGCAAGCGGTGAATGTCGAGTACCGCCAGCCGCTGCCGGGTTATGTGGCAAATCGGTGGGCGGGATACACGCGCCATTTGCGCATGGGATGGTTACCCAATCGTTACCACTGCCCGCGTCGGGCGCGGCCAAAGCCATATTTTCAAACATTATATCGGTCAAATGGCACACGGGTTCCGGGATATCAACCCGGAACCCGGCCAGATACGACTTTGGTCGGTAGGGCAGGCCGGGTCCGCCGGTATCTGCGGACCCGCCGGTCAATGCCCGCCGGTTCAACGTTCCGGGCCTACTTGCCCATCGCCTTCAGCATCGACGAGCCGAGGCTGGCAGGGGAATCGGCCACCAGGAAGCCGGCGGATTTCATGGCTTCGATCTTGTCGCCGGAACCGCCCTTGCCGCCGCTGATGATGGCACCGGCATGGCCCATGCGGCGGCCCGGAGGCGCCGTGACGCCGGCGATGAAGCCGATGATCGGCTTCTTCTTCTTGGCGGCCTTGTAGAATGCGGCCGCGTCTTCCTCGGCATTGCCGCCGATTTCGCCGATCATGACGATGCCCTGGGTTTCGTCATCGCCCAGGAACAACTCCAGACAATCGACGAAATTGGTGCCATTGACGGGATCGCCGCCGATGCCGATGCAGGTGGTCTGGCCAAGGCCGGCCGCCGTGGTCTGCGCCACCGCCTCATAGGTGAGGGTGCCGGAGCGCGAGACGATGCCGATCTTGCCCTTGCGGTGAATGTGGCCCGGCATGATGCCGATCTTGCATTCTTCCGGCGTGATCACGCCCGGGCAATTGGGGCCGATGAGGCGCGTGCCGGAACCCTGCAGGGCACGCTTCACGCGCACCATGTCGAGGACCGGAATGCCTTCGGTGATGCACACGACCAGCGGGATCTTGGCATCGATCGCTTCCAGGATTGCATCGGCCGCGAAGGGCGGCGGCACGTAGATGACGCTGGCATTGGCGCCGGTCTTGGCGACGGCGTCGGCGACCGTGTCGAAGACGGGAAGGTCGAGATGCTTGGTGCCGCCCTTACCCGGGGTGACGCCGCCCACCATCTTGGTGCCATAGGCGATGGCCTGTTCCGAATGGAACGTGCCTTGTGCGCCGGTGAAGCCCTGACAGATGACCTTGGTGTTCTTGTTGACGAGTACGGACATGATCCCTCAAGCCTCCTTCACGGCTTTGACGACCTTCTCGGCCGCGTCCGCGAGATTATCGGCGGACAGGATGGGCAGCCCGGATTGCGCCAGGATCTTCTTACCCAATTCGACATTGGTGCCTTCGAGGCGCACCACCAGCGGCACATGCAGGCTCACCTCGCGCGCGGCCGCCACGACACCTTCGGCAATCACGTCGCAGCGCATGATGCCGCCGAAGATGTTGACCAGAATGCCTTCGACATTGGGATCGGAGAGAATGATCTTGAAGGCTGCGGTGACGCGTTCCTTGGTGGCGCCGCCACCCACGTCGAGGAAGTTCGCCGGCGATCCGCCATAGAGCTTGATGATGTCCATGGTGGCCATGGCGAGACCGGCACCGTTCACCATGCAGCCGATCGAGCCGTCGAGCTTGATGTAATTGAGGCTGTGCTTGGCGGCTTCCAGTTCCGCCGGATCTTCTTCATCGGGATCGCGCAGCTCTTCGACGTCGGGATGACGGAAGAGCGCGTTGTCGTCGAAATTGATCTTGGCATCCAAGGCCAGCACGTCGCCCGCACCCGTCACCACCAGCGGATTGATCTCGACGATCGAGCAATCGAGTTCGGTGAAGGCTTCGTAAAGGGCGAGGATGAATTTGGTGGCGGCACCGACCTGCTTGCCGGTAAGGCCCAGGCCGAAAGCGATCTGGCGCGCGTGGAACGCCTGCACGCCGGTCGCCGGATCGATGGCGATCTTCAGGATCTTCTCGGGGTGGCTTGCCGCCACTTCCTCGATATCCATGCCGCCTTCGGTCGAGGCCATGATGGTGACGCGCGATGTGGCGCGGTCGACCAGCATGCCGAGATAAAGCTCGCGCTTGATGTCGCAGCCGGCCTCGACATAGATCCGCTTCACCACCTTGCCGGCGGGGCCGGTCTGGTGCGTGACCAGGGTCATGCCCAGCATCTTGGACGCGTAATCGCGGACTTCGTCCTGCGACTTCGCCACCTTGACGCCGCCGGCCTTGCCGCGGCCGCCGGCATGGATCTGCGCCTTGACGACGCAAAGACCACCACCGAGTTTCTGGGCTGCTTGGACCGCCTCGTCGGCGGAATAGGCGACATGACCATCGGGAACGGTCACGCCAAATTTACGGATCAGGGCTTTGGCCTGATATTCGTGGATGTTCATCCAGGGGCTACCGATTTGCTGCGTTGCGAGGGACTGCACCCCGGCGGTACCCTAACGCCAGCCACCGAGCCGCGCGATTTTCTGGCTAAGTTAAGGCTATGAAAGCCTTAAGAAAAAAGCGGGCGACAGCGACAGCCGACGATTTGCTGTGGTGCAGCAGATCGCACTCTATCACCATGCCGGACGGGTTCAAGCCAATTGAACTGGAAACCGTCTGAGGCCAAGGTGATAGGACTGTCGCCGTCGCAGGCCGTTTGGTCTTTGGAAAGACCCGAAAAAGAGAACCCGAAGGTTACTTCTTCTTCGCAGCCTTCTTCACGGTCTTCTTGGCGGTCTTCTTCGCTGCCGGCTTCTTGGCAGCGGCCTTCTTGGTGGTCTTCTTAGCCGACTTCTTGGCGGCTTTCTTGGCAACCTTCTTGGCCGCCAGTTCGATGGTCTTCTTCATTGCTTCTCTCCTCTTTGAAGCTTCCTCACCACATCGATGAGGCCCCTTACGGCCGCGACCGACTTATCAAACATCGACTTTTCAGCCTTGTTGAGGTCGATCTCGACCACTCTCTCCACGCCACCCGCGCCGATGACTACCGGCACGCCGACATAGAGCCCCTTCACCCCGTACTGCCCATTGAGATAGGCGGCGCAGGGTAGAACGCGTTTCTTGTCCTTGAGAAAAGATTCCGCCATCGCGATCGCGGAGCTTGCCGGCGCGTAAAAGGCGGAACCCGTTTTCAGCAGATTGACGATCTCGGCGCCGCCGTCACGGGTGCGCTGCACGATCGCGTTGATCTTGTCCTGGGTGGTCCATTTCATCTTGATGAGGTCGGGCAACGGAATGCCCGCGACCGTCGAATAGCGCACCATCGGCACCATGCTGTCGCCATGGCCGCCCAGCACGAAAGCCGTCACATCCTCGACCGAGACGTTGAATTCCTCGGCCAGGAAATAGCGGAAGCGCGCGGAATCGAGAACGCCGGCCATGCCGACCACATGGCTCTCCGGCAAACCGGAAGCCTGCTGCAGCACATAGACCATGACGTCGAGCGGGTTGGTGATGCAGATGACAAAGGCCTTGGGCGCGAATTTCTTGATCGCCTTGCCGACCGTGTCCATGACCTTGGCATTGGTGGCGATGAGGTCGTCGCGGCTCATGCCGGGCTTCCTGGGAATGCCGGCGGTCACGATGACCACATCGGCACCCTTGATCGCCTTGTAATCCGAAGCGCCGAGGAGCTTCGCGTCGAAGCCTTCGACCGCCGAGGCCTGGGCGATGTCGAGACCCTTGCCCTGCGGCACGCCGTCGACCACGTCGAACAGAACGATGTCGCCCAATTCCTTCAGGCCCGCCAGCAGGGCCAGCGTGCCACCAATCTGTCCAGCTCCGATTAGAGCTATCTTCTTACGCGCCATTCTGTGCTAATCCTGGTGTCCTTACGCATTGCCCGATTCTGGTTAGGCAATGCCCCCTGCGCTCCGAGCGCACTCCTCTAGATGTTGAGTTAATAACCCGAAACTGCCACAAGGGCAAGAGGCATTAACTCTTCTCGCGAAAATTATCCGGCACCTCACGTCAAATGCGGTCGAGCGAGATACTCGACCGATTGCATTTCATTGAGACGCGAGACCGTGCGCTCGAACTCGAAGGCACCGTCGCCCGCCGGATAGAGTCTCTCCGCCTTGTCGGCGGCGGCGATGATGGTGGTGACCTTGTGCTCGTAGAGCGCGTCGATGAGATTGATGAAACGCCGCGCTTCGTTGCGGCGGTCGGCGGTCAGGTTCGGCACGCCATCCAGCAGCACCACATCGTAATGGGTGGCGATGGCGAGGTAATCGGCCGCACCCAGCGGGCGCGCGCAGAGTTCGTCGAAATCGAACCAGGCGACGCGGCCATGGGCATTGGCGACCTGGCGCTGAATCTCCAGGCGGCGGCCCTGCACGGTCAAATGGCTGGCGATCGGCGGCTCGTTATCGGTCATGCGGGCAAAGGCTTCGCGCATCTGCCGCGCCGAAAGATCGCCCAGCGGATAGTGGTAGACGCTCATATCCTTGAGGCGCGCCAGGCGGTAATCGCGGGCGCCGTCAAGCTCGAGCACGTCCAGGCGTTCCTTGAGGAGCGCGATGAAGGGCAGGAACTGATCCCGCTGCAGCCCGCCTTTGTAGAGATCGTCCGGCGCCCAATTGGACGTCGCCACCATCACCACGCCGCGCTCGAACAGGGCGGTGAAGAGGCGGCCGAGGATCATCGCATCGGCAATGTTGGTGACGTGGAACTCGTCAAAGCAGATGAGCGTCACTTCGCTGCTGAGCTTTTCAGCAAGGGCCGGGATGAGGTCGACTTGCTTTGGTTTTTCCTGACGCCAGTGATGCAGCTGGTCATGCACTTCCAGCATGAAGGCGTGGAAATGCACCCGCCGCTTCATCTCGACCGGAGCATGCGCGAAGAACAGGTCCATCAGCATCGACTTGCCGCGGCCGACCCCGCCATAGATGTAGAGGCCCTGCGGCGCCGTTTCATCTTGGCGGCGCGCAAAGCCCAGGCGCTCGACCCAGCTATGCAAACCGGTGGTGGCCTGCGGGCGGTAATCTTTGAGGGCGATGTAGAGGGATTGCAGTTTCTCTGCCGCCAGCTCCTGTGCAGCATCGTGATGCAGCCGACCGGCACGTTGCATCGCGCGATAGGCAGGGAGCGGCCCGTCATCGATCATGGATGCGGCCAACATGTCTGTCGTTGAGGAAAGCGCGACTCGGTCAATATGCATATCGCGCATATCACAACACATTTTTTTTCACTTATCCACCGCGAAGTGATTCGCGCGTGGCTTCGCCATCACAGATTCCCTTCGCACTGAGTCATCGCTGCAACAGGTGCGACGGCTCTCATGCATGTCATCGCAAACGAAAACCGCGCCGGCGTGATGTGCGCCGGCGCGGTTGATGGTCGTCGAATTAAGACTCTGTTTACACTCTCGCTGGCATTACATCCCTGAGAGCGAGACGCCGTTCACCTTGGTGTCGCCGGTCGCATCGACTTCGATCTTCAGCTTGTCGACCGGCTTGCCATCGCCGCTGGTCTCGCGCTTGGCCAATGATTGGATCATGGCGAGACTGCCCACGACCTGTGCTGCTTCCGGCGAGTTTTGCGCAGCTTCCGTCGCCATTTTCATGGCTTCGTCGAGACCGTGCACGTCGACATCCAGCGCGCCGATCAGGCCGAACATTGCCTCCGGACGCACATCGAAAGCACCTTGTGCCGCCACCTGCAGGATCTCGGCGGCGAGGCCGGACGGACCCACATCGAGCTTCATCGGCGATTTCTGCAGCAATTCGCCCAGCGACATGATCATCACGTTCATGGCCGCTTCCGCCTGGCCCTGATCGCCGGCGATGAGGGTCGGGAACTGGTCGCCGATGAGGGTCCAGAGCTCTTTCGAGGGTACATCGCTTAGCGTCAGCGCCAGCGATCCTTGCGCCGGCATCAGCTTGGCCAGGAGCGGCGTGGCGGTCACTTCCGGGTCGTTGATGGCAAGGCCGTCATGGCCGATACCGAAATCGACCTTGGCCTTTTCGGCGTCGAGCCCGCTGAAGCCGAGGTCGAAATTGCCCGCCTTCAGGCTGAAGGGCTGGCTGCCATCGGCCTCCTTGTAGGTCACATTCTCGAAATCGAATGCATAAGTGATGCCACCGATGAGGCCGCTCATGCTTTTGATGATGCCCCCCAGTTTCTGCGCCTGCTCTGGCGTAATCGCCGGCGATGCCATGGTTTCGCCCTCGGTCGAGGATTGCACCTCGGCTTTGCTGGCCGCTTCGGCGATCTCGGCGGTGAGGGTCTGCATCTCGCGTGCCTTGGCGACATATTCCTTCAGCTTGACCGCATTGATGCCGAAGGTGCCGGCGAGCTTGGCGACCTCCATGGTGCCGCCGCTGGTGTCCTTGACGCTGAAGCCGGTGACGCCGAACAAGCCCTGCTGGTCGAAGATCCCGTTGCCCTTGTCGGCGCTGGTCAGGCTGGCGCTCATGCCGGCGGCGCGCATGTCGCCGCCCCCCGCCGTCTCGTCCTTGACGACGATGTCGGCGGCTTGCCAATCCAGGGCCAGGAAGGATTGCAGATCGCTCGACCAATCGCCGGTGAAGGATTTGGTGGTGAGGGAAACATAGCCCTCTTCCTTGCCGTCGGCCTTGAGGAACGGGAACTTCGCCGCGTGCTTGAGGTCGCTCGCCACAAATCCGTCTGCGTCTTTCGGGGTCAGGCGATAGGTCACGGTGCCGACGTCAAGACGGTCCTCGCCCTGGGAGCCGATCTCGACCCCTTCGATCGCCACGTCGAAGGCATCGCTGCCCGGCGTTACCTTGACGGCTTTGTGATGGACCACGCGCTGATCCGCCGGACCTTCCATCAAGGCAAGGTATTCCTCGATCCCTTTCTGGATCACCGGGGCCTGGGCCGGGTCGATCGCCGTCACGGCGCTTTCCGCCGCATTGTCTTGGGCCTGCTGCTGCTCGGCCGCTTCGTCACCGCAGGCCGACAGCAATAACAGGGCGACAACGCCACTTGCCGCCAGATTGCACTTCAACATCTGGCTGGATTTCCACCAACGCCCCATCATCCGTACTCCTTGACTTGAAAAATCATCCACATGGCCGCGGGACCGATTTCGGGGGACCGAATCCGGCTGCCGCGGCGCGCTATATCAGATCGGTCCAGCGACCGATATTGGGCATCGTCATTTGTGTGACGCCGCGCACAGCATCAAAACACGTCAATCGCGGCCATATTATGGCTGTAGCGGCTTGGCACCCGGCGGCAGGCTCGGCGTCAGCGATTCCAGCGAAAACGGATCCGGCGCAAAGGGATCGAGCGGCTCGTAAGGTTCATTGGTCGCCGGGTTGATCGGATTGTCCGTGGCGGTGGGTGTGCTCGCCGGTTGTGCCGGCGGTGCTGCCTGTGGCTCGGTGACCGGTGCCGGGGCTGGCGCAGAGACGGGTGCCGGGACAGGTGCCGCCGCGGCCGGTGGCTGCACCGGTGCCGTAGGTACCCATTCCAGCGCCGTCGGTGTCGATGACGGCAGGGGTGCGGGTGCCACCGTCGGATCGGCTGCCGCGGGAACCGCCACGGCTGGCGCAGCGATTGCCGGCTCGGTGCTGGCTGGTTGTGCGCTGGCCGGCGGAACGCTGGCCGGTTCGACGCTGGCCGGTGCCGCGGTGACGCTTGTCGGCTGATCGCCGGCGGGCACCCAGGTCTCGGCGCGGGTCTTGGCCTGCGCCTGTTCCTCTGGGCTCATGCCGGCGGCCAGGACCTCGCCCCGCTTGCCGCCTTCCGGTTGGCCGTAAAGGGCTGCGAGTTTGTACCAGGTCAATGCCAGCACGCGGTCCTGCGGCACGCCCTGGCCATTGGCATAGAGATCGCCCAGCGCCACCATCGACGCGGATTCCTTGCCGTTGGCGCCGCGTTCGAAATGCCGCGCGGCACGGATGAAATCCGGCTGGCCGCCGAAGCCCACGCGATAGATCGAGCCCAGGGAATATTCCGCAGTGAGGCTGCCGGCGGCGGCGGCCTTCTCGAACCATTCCGCCGCGACCCGCGCATTGGCCAGTACACCTTCGCCGGCAAGATAGGCGCGGCCCAATTCGTTCATCGCGGCGACATTGCCGAGCGCCGCCGCCTTTTCCAGCCAGACGACACTTTGCGCGGGATCCGCCGGGATGCCGGCCGTGCCTTCCGCGCCGGGCAGGCCGGTGCGGTAAATCAGCGACAGCTTCAGCATCGCCTGCTGCAGGCCGAGATCAGCCGCGCGCGTGTACCAGAACAAGGCTTCCTTGGAATCCTGCGGAACACCCTTGCCGGTTTCATAAAGCCTGCCAAGCGCGAACTGGCCGTATTTCTGCGCGGCGGCGATGAGCTCAGGTCCCTGGGGGCCAAGGGCCGCACCGTTATAGCGCGGTGCCGTGTCGATCTCGGCGGCGATCTTGTAATAGGTGGCGGCCTGGCCGAAATCCGGCGCGCCGCCCGAGCCGTCCTCGTAGATCTTGGCCAGGTTGAAGGCCGCCACGGGATTGCCGAGTTTCGCTTCCTCGGCCAGAAGCGGCATGGCACCGGGGACATCGCCTGCCTGCAGCCGCTCTTCCGCCGCCTTGTAATCCGCCAGCGCCGTCTCGACGACGGTCAATTGTGCCGCCAAAAGCAAAGCGGTGGTGGCGAGCAGAAAAATGCGCATCAAGATGACCCGGTCGATGACGATCCGGCGCAATCTACCCAAAAGTGCCGCTGATGACCAGCTTGGGGTATCGAGCGTTGTCAGAACACGCTCTTGGGATCGGCGAGGAAAGCGATCTCATCCTCGCTTGAAGGGCGGCCCAGGGCGGCGTTGCGGCCGGGAAAGCGGCCGAAGCGACGGATCACCTCGCGATGCCGATGCGCGTAATCGAGCTGGATTTCGGCAAAATGCTTCTGCTCCGGCGGCGCCTCCTGGAAATGCCGGGTGAAGAGGTCTATGGCGCGGTCCTGATCCGCCATCGCCTCGCTATGCTCGAAGGGCAGGAAGAAGAAGTGACGCCGGTCAAAAGATGTCGCCCGGTCATGGCCCCGCGCCAGAGCGGCCCCCGCTTCGCCCAGCGCCCGCGCATCGCCCAGGAAGGCCTTGGCCTCGCCCCTATATATATTGCGTGCCATCTGATCGAGGAGGATGAGGAGCGCCAGCGCGCCCTCCGGTGTTTCCCGCCAATCGGTGAAGCCGCCCTGTTGCGCCGCGTGCACGTTCGCGGCAAAGCGCGCCGCGATCTCGGCATCGAATTCCCGGTCGCGCTCGAACCACAAGGTCCGCGCGCGCGGCGAGAACCAGAAGGCGAGAACCGCGCGCGGATCGCTCATCGCGGCTCTCCTCAGGCCGCCACCGGCCCCACATGGTTCATCTCGGCCACGCGCGCGATGGCCGGGCGGGCGCGCACCTGTTCGGCCAGGCGCCTGACATTGGGGAAGCGCCGATAGGTGTCGGGACAGCAATCCTGCCAGGTGGAGAGCATGTAGCAGAGCGCATCTGCGGCGGAGAATTTGGCACCCAGCAGGAACGGGCCGTTCTTCCCGAGATGCGCATCGACGCGCGCCCAGAGTGCGGCGATCTCTTCCTTGGCCTTTTCCTGGATGGCGCCGACGCCCTTGGGATCCGCGGTGATGCGGTCGGGATAATAATAGCGCAGCATCGCGGGCTGCAGCGTGTTGTTGAGATGATAGAGCCACATCAGGAACGGCCCGCGCTCCGGATCGTCGATGGCGGGGGCGAGACCGGATTTGGGAAACCTATCGGCGATCAGCAGCGAGATGGCGGCGCATTCGCTGATGATGCTGCCATCGGGCAGTTTCATGGCAGGCAGCTTCGCCGCCGGATTGATGCGCAGGTAATCCGCCTGCTTGTGGGCGCCCTTCTCCATGTCGATCAACACCAGCTCATAAGGCGCGCCGGATTCCTCCAGGCAGTAATGGGCGGCGATCGAAGCGGAATTGTGCGACCAATAGAGCGTGTACATGGGTTTCCCGTGACTTCCTGTTTGGATTCTTGTGGATCGTTGTATCCAGCTTCCCTTTTTTTGTCATGCCCCGGCTTGGCCGGGGCATCCACGAGTTTGTCGCCAAGGTAGGAAGATGAAGTCGTGGATCCCCCGCCTAAAGCGGGGGATGACAATCGAGGGCGTTATTCACCCCGCTCCCTTCTTGCCGCGCCGCAGCAGGATTTGTGCCGCGATGAGCGCAGTCAGCGAGAACAGCATCACCGCCGTACCGATGGCATTGATCTCCGGCGTCACCCCGCGGCGGATCGAGGAGAAGACATAGATCGGCAGGGTCTGCTGCGAACCGGCGACGAAGAAGGCGATGACGAAATCGTCGAAGCTGAAGGTGAAGGAAAGCAGGAAGCCGGCAATGATGCCCGGCGCCAATTGCGGCAGGGTGACCTGGCGGAAGGTGGCGAGGGGATCGGCATAGAGATCGGCCGAGGCCTCGATGAGCGCGCGGTCCATGCCGGCGATCCGCGCCCGCACGATGACGATAACCAGCGCCATGGCAAAGAGCGTATGGGCGGCGATGATCGAGCCGTAGCCGAGACCGAGCTGTGGCGGCGCCTCGCCGGGCCAGATCGTGGCGATCACCGCATTGGCGGCATCGAAGGTGGTGACGAGTGCGATGAGGGTCGCGATGCCGATGACGATGCCGGGCACCATGATGGCGACATAGGTGAGGCCGTCGAAGAGGACGCGCAAGGGGCCCCGGACATTCTGCAGGGCGATGGCCGCCATGGTTCCCATCACCGTCGCGAGCACGGCGGAACTCGCAGCGATGATGACGCTGTTCTTCAGCGAGGCCAGCATCAGCTTGTTGCCAGCGGCCTTGGCGTACCAGGTGAAGGCGAAGCCCTGGAAATCCGAGGCGTTGTTGCCGCTGTTGAAGCTGAAGAGGACGATGAGCGCGATCGGCGCGTAGAGGAAGAGGTAGATGAAGATGGCATAGCCGCGCAGCATGTCTTTGGCTCCCTCAGACCAGCGAGACGTCGCGGCCGCCCTTGGCGCGCGTCGCTTTCAGATAGAGGGTCACGGTCACGATCATGATCGCGACCAACGCCATGGCGCAGGCCGAGCCGAAAGGCCAGTTGAGGCTCTGCAGGAACAAATCCACCAGCGCATTGCCGATGAAGAAGACCTTGCCGCCGCCCAGCATCTGCGGAATGAGGTATTCGCCCATGAGGAGGATGAAGACCAGCATGCAGCCGGTGATGACGCCCGGCGCCGACAAAGGCAGGGTCACCTGGCGGAAGGTCGCGAAAGGGGCGGCACCCAGATCCTCCGAGGCTTCCAGCAGGCGCTTGTCGAGTTTCTCCAGGCTGACGAAGATCGGAAACACCATCAGCGGCAGATAGGCATAGACGATGCCGACCAGCACGGCGAAGGGGGTGTTGATGAAACGGACACCCTCGATGCCGATGTAATCGAGGAGCTGCGGCAGACCACGCCCGCCCAGGATGAACATCCAGGCATAGGTGCGGATGAGAAAGCTGGTCCAGAACGGCACGATCACCAGGATGAGGAGAAAGAGCCGCGCCCGGGGACTGGCCTTCACCGCGAGATAATAGGCCAGCGGATAGCCGGCCAGCAGGCAGATGAGTGTTCCGGCGGGCGCCAGCGTCAGCGTGTTCTGAAACGCCGTCCAGCGCGCGCCGAGATTGAGATAGTTGTCAAAGGTGAAGGCCGCTTGATAGCCGCCGGTCTCGGCCCGCTCGCCCACCGAGTAAACCAGCACGACGATGAGCGGCAGAATGAGCAAGGCCAGATACCAGAAGGCACTCGGCGCCAGCAGGGCATAGGCCCAGCAGCGGCGATGGCGTTCCTGGCTGATGGCGGCATTGGTCATGGCAATGTTCCTGAACCCTCGCCCCGCGAGAGCGGGGAGAGGGCAGGGTGAGGGGTGGATGATTTCGGTCTGGTCGTTGCGCCCCTCACCCCAACCCCTCTCCCCATTTCATGGGGCGAGGGGCCTGGATGGGGAGCAGCCTCTTACGCCGATTTGAACCGCGCCATGATCTCGGCGCGGGCGGGGTTGGTCAGCACGTCGCTGGCGCCGAATTCCAGCGGGCTCAGCAATTCCGCCGCCGGATACATGATCGGATCGTTGGCGATCTCCGGCGGCAGCTTGGCGATGACGCGCTTGTCGGCCACCGGATAGCCATGGACCATCAGCTCGGCTGTGTTGACCGTGGGATCGAGCAGGAAGTTGATGAGCGCATAGGCACCCTTCTTGTTCGGTGCCGCTTTCGGCACGGCATAGAAATCCGACCAGATCTCGCCGCCTTCCTTGCCCAGCACATAGACGATTTCGGGAATGTCCTTGTGCAATTGCTTGCCGTCGCCGGTCCAGGCGACCGACATCCAGGCATCGCCATTGCGCATGCCGGGCTGGTAATCGCTGCTGATGGCAAAGAGATGCGGCTTCACTTCGAGGAGCAGCTTCTCGGCATCGGCCAGTTCCTTCTCGTCATTCGAGTTGAAGGAATAGCCGAAATATTTGAGCGCATTGCCGATGGTGGTGAGCTGGTAGTCATGCACCATGACGCGGCCCGAAGCCTTGTCCTTGGTGACGTCCCAGAATTCCTTCCACGATGTGAGCTGGCCCGGCAGTTCCTTCGTGTTCTGTACGAAGCCGGTGGTGCCCCAATCCTTGTGGAGTGCATAGATCTTGCCGCCGATCGTACCCGGCTCGGTCATGCGCGGATCGGAATAGGAGGCGGGATCGAAATTCGGGATCTGCGCCGTGTCCAGTGGATCGATGAGATCGGCATCGACGTAATTCTGGATGGTGTAATTGGTGGGCACGAAGACGTCCCAGCCGGTGCCGCCCGCTTTCAGCTTGGCGTACATCTCTTCATTCGAGCCGAACACGGTGAGTTCCACCGCGGCACCGGTGAGTTCGGTGAATTTCTCGAGATTGGCGGGATCGTGGTAATTCGGCCAGGAGGTCAGCGAAACCTTGTCGCCGATTTCGCCGGCGGCAAAACCCTGGCGCGGGCGCAGGCCGGGCACGGTGCCGGCCAGCACCGCCATCGCGGTGCCGAGACCCGTCACCCCCAGGAAATGGCGGCGCGAGATCGAGCCCATCTGATAGCGCCGCAATTGGGCGATGAATTCCTTGCGTGGATCGGTCATCTCAACTTCTCCCTTGATTGTCGTAAAGCCCCAAACCTGTCGTCACGACGCGGTGTTCTTGTGGTTCTCCGGGTGCGGCCGCCGGCGTCATCGGCGCATCGGAAGGACGGTCATTCTTCGGCCAGGATCAGCGCGCGCTCATGGCTCCAGCCCATGACCACCTGGTCGCCCGGCTCCAACCCCTGCGCCTGGCCGGCCGATTTGGGGAGGCGCACGAGCACCGCCCCGAGGCCTTCAGCCTCGATCTGGAACTCGCTGTGATCGCCGAGATAGATACGGTTGAGGAGGCGGGCCGGGCGCGTGATGTCGAGCCCCGCCGGGACGGCGCTCGGCCGCCACAGCCCGATCGCTTCCGGGCGCAAGGCGATGGCACCGCGTTCGCCCGCGCGCAAACGCTGGCCGAGACGGCTGAAGGGGGCGCGCAAGGTCAGGCCGCTTGCCGTCATCAGCGTGGCGCCGTTTTCGTCGCTGCCCGCGACCTGGCCGGTGAAGAAATTGGATTCGCCCACGAAATCGGCGACGTAGCGGTTGACCGGCGCGTCATAGAGCTCTTCCGGGCTGCCCAATTGCACCACCTTGCCGTCCTTCATGATGCCGATCGTGTCGGACATCGAGAGGGCTTCTTCCTGATCGTGGGTCACCAGGACGAAGGTGATGCCGACCTCGCGCTGCAGGTTCTGCAATTCGATCTGCATCTCGCGCCGCAGCTTCCGGTCAAGTGCTGCCAGCGGCTCGTCGAGGAGAAGCACCGTCGGCCGGTTGACGAGCGCCCGGGCCAGGGCCACGCGCTGCTGCTGGCCGCCGGAAAGCTCCCAGATGCGGCGGGCGCCCAGATGCGGCAGGCGCACCAGTTCCAACGCTTCCGCCACGCGCCGCGCGATATCGGCATCGTCGAGGCGCGGCTTTCGCTGCCGCAGGCCATAGCCGACATTGGCCGCGACATCCATATGCGGGAACAGGGCGTAATGCTGGAACACCATATTGACCGGGCGGCGATAGGCGGGAACACCGACCACCGATTGGCCGGCGATCTCGATGGCACCTTCGCTCGGCTGCTCGAATCCGGCGATGAGGCGCAAGGTCGTGGTCTTGCCGCAGCCCGATGGGCCAAGGAAGGAATGGAACGAGCCGCGCTTCAGCGCGAAACTCACATCGTCGACCGCCTTCACATCGGCGAAATGTTTGACCACCGAGCGAAACTCGACGTCATAATTCCCGCCCGACGCGCTTTCTGCCGCCGCTTCTGCTGCCACGAAACCCGCACTCCCTGTTTCGGGGACGAGCACTCATTCACAGGCGGCGCCCGTTCCACCGGAAACGAGTCGTAGCGCGTTTGCCGCCAAATGAAAAGCGGCTACATGTTTTTCATTTTTGCGGGTGGAGAAAGAAAAACGGCGGCGCTTTTGGCGCCGCCGTTTCCGGTCTTTTATGCGGGCTGCTTACTCGCGATTACCGAGGAAGCGCAGCATGAAGAGGAACAGGTTGATGAAGTCCATGTAGAGGACGAAGGCGCCGAGGATCGACTTCTTGGTCGCCACCTCATGGCCGTCGGCTTCCCAATAAAATTCCTTCACCTTTTGGGTGTCGTAGGCGGCAAGACCCGTAAACACCAGCACACCGATCGCCGAAATGGCGAATTCGAGGGCGCTCGATTGCATGAAGAGGTTCACCACCATGGCGATGATCAGGCCCCAGACACCCATCACCAGGAAGGTGCCCATCCCGGAGAGGTCTTTCTTCGTCGTATAGCCCCACAAGCTCATGCTGAGGAAGGTGGCCGCCGCGATGAAGAAGGTCTTGACGATCGAGGCCGTGGTGTAGACCGCGAAGATATAGGAGAGGCTGAGCCCCATCACCGCCGCGAAGACCCAGAACAGGATCTGCGCCGTGCTCGACTGCATCGCATGGATGCGCATGCCGAAGAAGAAGGCGAAACCCAGCGGCGCCAGCATCACGACCCACGCCAGGGGCGTGCCATAGATGGCGGCCAGCATGGCTTCGTTATTGCCGACGAGATAGGAGATGATGCCGGTCAGCGCCAGGCCACCGCCCATATAGGCGTAGACCCTCTGCATATGCGTGCGCAGGCCTGCGTCGATCGCTGCCGTCTGGGCCCGGGCATAGCCCTGGGTCCGGTTGGCAAATTCATGGTTCGGTCTGGTGACCATTTTTGTTCACTCCCCGTTCTATCCAATGCCGCATCATGTCGCGGCTGGAAAGGAATTTAGGGCGAAAGGGGCGAAAATCAATCCCCCGCCGGCCGCGTTATGCCGATTTCCGCCGATGAAAAACGATTGCGGAGCGGGCGGTTAGGCGCCATAAACCGGCCCGCAACAAGGGGATCCGAGGATCATGAAGGGCCGAATTTTCTCCGGCGTGCAGCCGACCCATACCCTGCATCTGGGCAATTACCTGGGCGCCGTCCGGAATTGGGTGCGGATGCAGAAGGAATTCGAGTGCATCTTCTGCGTGGTCGACATGCATGCGATCACGCTGTTTCAGGAACCCCAGGCCCTCCGCCAGAACACCCGCGAGGTAACGGCGGCATTTATGGCGTCCGGCATCGATGTCGCGCATTCCATCATCTTCGCCCAGAGCCAGAACCGGGTTCACGCCCAATTGGCCTGGATCCTCAATTGCGTCGGCCGGGTGGGCTGGCTCAACCGCATGACCCAGTTCAAGGAAAAGGCCGGCAAGGACCGCGAGAACGCCTCTGTCGGACTCTATACCTATCCCGTGCTGATGGCGGCCGACATTCTGGCTTACCGGGCGACCCACGTGCCGGTGGGCGAGGACCAGAAACAGCACCTGGAGCTTGCCCGCGACATCGCGCAGAAGTTCAACAATGATTACGGCGTTGACTGCCTGGTGCCGCCGGAACCGGTGATCGGCGGTCCGGCGGCCCGAGTCATGTCCTTGCGGGACGGCTCCAAGAAGATGTCGAAATCGGATCCTTCCGATTACTCCCGCATCAACATGACCGACGATGCCGACACGATCGCCTTGAAACTCCGCAAGGCCAAGACCGATCCGGGTGCCTTGCCCGGCACCGAAGTGCTCAACGAGAAGGGCCTGGTCAGCGCCGAGGCCGAGGACGCACGGCCCGAAGCTTTCAATCTGCTGGCGATCTACGCGGCACTCTCCGATCAGCCGATCGCCACGGTGATCTCGGATTTCGCCGGCAAGGAATTCTCCGGCTTCAAGCGTGAGCTTACCGATCTTGCCGTTTCCGTCCTGGGCCCGATCGGCGCCGAGATGAAACGTCTCCTCGACCACCCGGCCGAGATCGATGCGGTTCTCGCCAAGGGTGCCGCCCGTGCCCGCGCCCTCTCGGAACCGATCCTCAAAGAAATCGAGGATACGGTGGGTTTTCTCTCGGCCAAGTAGAGCGACTGAGAACGGCGCATTGCTTTCGCCCTCAAGCCTCCCTATCTGGTAGGGGTATTGCCGGATTGCGGCAGCCCAATGCCCAGATAGAGCGAGCGCCCGATCTCCATGAGCGACGAGTTTGCCAATCCCCAACCGACCACCACCGGCTGGCGCCGTTTTCTGCCGCGCCTCTCCCTGCCACGATTTTCCATGCCCGGATTGTCGCTGCCGCGCAGTGAAAGCGGGCGCAGCCGGCTGATGACCGGGTTGCGCTGGGGCGGCGGCATCATCCTCGCCACCATGCTGCTTTATTATCCCGTCGGTGCTGCCTTCGTGCACCGGATCAATGATGACGTTGCCTTCAATCCCGGGAATGTGCCGGCCGAGGCCAGCGCCGCCGTGGCAACCGCCGCGGCGCTCATCGACCGCGAGGTGAACGCGACCGCCTGGCCCGGCAACGATCCCTGGTTCTTCCCGGGGGCCATCCTCGACAACATGCCGAACTTCCAGGCCGGCGAAATCCAGGCCCTGCAGCGCGTGGTGACGGAACTTCGCGACCAGATCGGCCGCTCGCGTGGCACCTCCTCGACCGATCCGGCGCTGCAGAACGCGGCCAGCGCCATCAACACCCGGCCGGACATCTGGTATTTCGATCTCAACAAATCCTGGGCGCCGCTGACGCCCTCGGTCACCTATTACCGCGACGCCATGAAGTCGCTCATTGATTTCAACACGCGCCTGGTTTCCGGTCAGGCGGTGTTCGAGCGCCGCGCCGACAATCTCCTCTCCACGCTGGAACGGATTTCGCAGGATCTGGGTGCCGCTTCCAACAAGATCGATCAGGAGATCGACGCCGAATCCGCTGCCTGGTTCGATACCGGCGCCGACGACATCTTCTATTTCAACAAGGGCCAGCTCTATGCCTATGGCCTGCTGCTCAATGCGCTGGGGCGCGATTTTCAGCCGATTCTCGCCGAAAAAGGTGCGGGCACGGTCTGGCAGCGCATGGTTGAATCGATGCTGGAAGGCGCCAAACTGCAGCCGCTCTTCGTCATCAACGGCGAACCCGGCTCGATTGCCCAGCCCAATCACCTCGCGGAACAGGGCTTCTATCTGCTGCGTGCCCGCGCTCAGCTCGGCGAGTTGCAGGACATTCTGCAGAAGTGATTTTTCGCCGAAGTGATTTTTCGATGGAGCCAGTTTGCGAAATCTCCGCGAAATCGGGGTAATTCGACGGATCGCGCCTTCCCCTTGGAATCGCTGTGATTTAGAGTGCTCCGGAGTGGTCGCGCTTTCGAGTCGCGACTTTCGTTTCGGGCCGAATTGGCGACGGCGGCGTAGATAGATCATGGTTCGGTCGCGCTCCCGTCTTCTGGGGGAAGCGTGTGACCTGGGCGACTGCCATCCTCGATTGGTTTCTGGGGCTGCAGATCTATCTGCCGATCGCCGAAGTTGCGCTCAATGTCTTCCTGCTGCTGGGCCTGGGTGCCGGGGTGGGTGTGCTTTCCGGCCTGTTTGGCGTCGGTGGCGGTTTTCTCCTCACCCCTTTGCTGATTTTTGTCGGCGTGCCGCCGGCGGTCGCCGTGGCGACGCAATCCAACCAGGTGGTGGCTTCCTCGGTCTCCGGCGTGCTCGCCCATTGGGCGCGCGGCAATGTCGATTTCAAGATGGGTGCCGTCATGCTGGCGGGCGGCATCGGTGGCTCCAGCATCGGCGTCATTATCTTCACGCTGTTGAAGGAACTGGGCCAGATTGACCTCATCATCGCCATCGCCTACGTCATCACCTTGTCTTCGATCGGCATCATGATGGCGATCGAATCCGCCAATGCGCTCGCGAAGACCCGGCGCGGCAAGCTGCCGACCAAGCTGCATCAGCACAATTGGGCGCAGGGCCTGCCCTTCAAGATGCGCTTCCGCAAGTCGCGGCTCTATATCAGCGCGCTGTTGCCGGCGGGGATCGGCTTCATCGTCGGCATCATGTCGGCCATCATGGGTGTCGGCGGCGCCTTCCTGCTGGTCCCGGCCATGATCTATCTCCTCGGCATGGCGACCGGCGCGGTGGTCGGCACCTCGCTCTTCCAAATCATCTTCGTCCAGGCCTGGGTCACCTTCTGGCAGGCCAACAACAACCAGACCGTCGATATTCTCCTGGCGCTCATCCTCACCATCGGCGGAGTCGTGGGTGCCCAGATCGGCGGCCGGCTGGGCGCCAAGCTGCCCGGCGAACAGCTTCGCTTCCTGATGGCGATTGTCATTCTGGTGACCGCCGGCGGCATGCTCTACGAATTGGTGGCGCGGCCGGCGGAATTGTTCTCCGTCATTGTCGGCGGCTATTGATGCGAATCCGTCACATCATCGCGGCCCTGCTGGTGAGCTTCCTGGCGCCGGTCCTGCCGGCCCTGGCGCAGACGCCGCTCATCGCCGATCTCGACGATCACCTCATCGCCATCACCACGGGCTTTGCCGGTGCCGATGTCCTGCTCTTCGGCACCACCGACGGGCCGGGCGACGTCATCGTCGTGGTGAAGGGTCCGGTCGACGCGGTCGATGTCGTGCGCAAGGAACGTGTTGCCGGCATCTGGATCAACCGCAAGAGCCTTGGCTTCCAGAACGTGCCGGCCGTCTACATGATGGCAAGCTCGAAGCCGATCGAGGAATTGCTCCCCGAATCGCTCCGCGCCAATTACCAGATGGGGATCGAGAATATCCGCCTGGTGGCCGTGGCGCCCGAGGATCCCGATCTCGCCACCTTCAGCGACGCCCTCATCCGCACCAAGCAGACCACCGGCCTCTTCTCGGCGCAGCCGGCGCGCATCCTGTTCATCGGCGACCGGCTGTTCCGGGTCAATCTCCGGGTTCCCTCCAGCGTGCCCACCGGCACCTATCTGGCCGAGGTCTATCTGGTGCGCGATCAGAAGATCGTCGGCGCCCAGACGACGCCGCTGGTGATCAGCAAGATCGGCTTCGGCGCCGATATTTACGATTTTGCCCATCGCCATGCCGCCGCTTATGGTGTCATCGCCGTGCTGGTGGCGCTGTTCGCCGGCTGGCTGGCGCATCTTGCCTTCCGCCGCCGGTAAGGTAAGGCTGCGCCTGAAGCAACGAGGATAAACGGGATGAGCGAGACAACCGGACCCAAGCCCGCCGAGAGCGGTACCGAGGAAGCCCGGCCCAGCATGGGCCGCGTCTTCCTGGTGGTGATCGACGAATCGCCGGAAATGAAGGTGGCGCTGCGCTATGCCTGCCGCCGCGTCGCGAAATCCGGCGGCCGGGTCGCCATGCTCTATGTCATGGAGCCGGCCGATTACCAGGAATGGGTCGGCGTCTCCAATCTGATGCGCGACGAAGCGCGCCAGCAGGCCGAGGCGATCATGCAGAAGATGGCGGGCGAGGTGCAGAAGCATGCGGGCTCGTTCCCGATCCTGCATTTCCGCGAAGGCGACCGCCAGGACGAGGTGCTGAAACTGATCGACGAGGAACCCTCGATCTCGATCCTGGTCCTGGGTGCCGCGACCGGTCCCAAGGGACCGGGACCGCTCATCACCTCCCTTACCAGCAAGCAGGTCGGCAAATTGCGCATCCCGATCACCATCGTGCCGGGCAATCTTTCCGACGCCGATATCGAAAGCATCGCCTGACGGGCGTTTTCCTGCACAGGGGTGTGGGAATCAGTCAGGCGCCTGCGTTGCGATGTGATAGCCGTCATGGTCGCGCGGCGACCCGGCCTCCATTATCATGATGACTCATCGGATGCGTTGCGGCGTATCGTTTGTGGAGGCAGGGTCATGCTGGGTTCGATCATCTCGCGGCAATCTTTCCTGCGCCTGGTGGCCGGTTGCGGCGCGGTCGCGCTGGCGCCGCGCTTTGCGCGCGCCGACGGCGCCGTGGCCGGCGCGGTCGCGCGGGTCCGCGGCACCGTTTCCGTGAAACGTGCGGATGGCCAGTTGCCACTCAACGAAGGTGACACCGTGATGGTGGGCGATGTGGTGACGACGCTCGCCGAGAGCCGTTTGCGGCTTTCGCTCAAGGACGGTTCGCAGATCAATCTCGGTGAGCTCACGCGCCTCACCATTGCCGAATTCGATTTTGCCGAGGAAACGATGTCGCGTCAGGCGGCCTTCGATTTGCAGGCGGGTCTGTTGCAGGCGATCACGGCCAAGGCCGGCGCCGGTTCCAGTTTTATGATCCGCACCGGCAATGCGGTGGCGGCGACTCGCGGCACCGACTGGATCGTCGAGGCGAAGAAGGCCGAGACCGTGGTCATGGTACGCGAGGGCAAGGTCGAGGTTCAGGAATCCGCCTTGGGCTTCCGTTCGCTGCCCAGCGCCGACCAGGACAAGGCGCTGCTGCTATCGGCGGGTGAGACCACGATCATCGGCAAGCTCGGCGCTGGTTTGGGTCCGCAGAGGGCTGATGGTGCCAAGCTGGAAAAATACCTCGCCGCCCTCGCAATGGAATGAGTCGGGCAATGGCGCGACCGGTCAGGCGGCGAGGCTCGCTGGATCCACATTGCCGCCGCACAGGATGACCGCGATCTTTTCACCAAAAGCCGGCTTGTAGGCGCCCGAGAGCAAGGCTGCCAAGGCGGTGGCGCCGCCGGGTTCGCTCATCAGGCGCAAATCGCGCCACAGCACCTGTTGCGCGGCGCGGATGGCATCGTCCTCGACCAGCACCACGCGCTCGACATGTTCCTTGGCGATGGCGAAGGGGATCTCGCCGACGCGTTTGGCACCCAGCGAATCCGCGGCCAGACCGCCCACGTCGACATCGACCGGCTGCTTGGCGGCAAAGGCGCGCTGCAAGGTAGGGCAGGCGCTGGGCTCGACGCCCACCACGCGCACGCGGCCCTGGAACCAGGCGGCGACACCACCGATAAGACCGCCGCCGCCTACCGCCACCAGCACGGTATCGAGCATGTTGGTCTGCGCGTCGAGCTCACGCGCCAGCGTGCCTTGGCCAGCCACCGTTGCCGGCGCGTCATAGGCATGAATGGCGAGCGCGCCGGTTTCCACGGCATGTGCTTGCGCGGCGACGAGCGCATCGGCATAGGCGCCTGGGATGACATGCACCTTGGCGCCGAAGCTTTCGATGCGCGTGATCTTGGCGGGGCTGGCGAGGGCGGGTACGAAGATCTCGGCCTTGTGGCCCAGCGCCTGGGCGGCGAAGGCCACCGCCGCGCCGTGATTGCCGCCCGATGCCGCGATGACGCCCGCTTTGGGCACGTCGAGCGACAGCAGGGAATTGAAGGCACCCCGTGCCTTGAACGAGCCGCTATGCTGCAGCAGTTCCAGCTTCAGCGTCAGCTCGGCATGACAGCCGAGAGCGCCCGGTTCCAGGGTCAGGATCGGCGTCCGCCGCACATGGTCCTGGAGCCGCCGCGACGCGGCCTCGATTTCTTCCGACCAGTTCACCCCATCCGCTCCCGAATCTTAATGCCGTTCGACGAGGGTCGAGAGCAGGATCGAGGACGTGGTGCGCTGCACGCCGGGCAGATGGCCGATCCGGGTCAGGATCTCGTCGAGATGGGCCGCGTTGCTGGCCGCGACGATGGCGACCGCATCATAGGAACCCGAAACGGTATAGGCGCTCTGCACCTCGGGCAGTTTTTTGAGCGCGGCCACCGCCTGGTCATGCCCCTTGGGATCGACCGAGAGCAGCACATGGGCGCCCACACCCGGCGCCTCGCCATCCTTGCCGACCACCAGCGTATAGCCGGCGATGACGCCATCGCGCTCCAGCCGCTTCAGCCGTTCCTGCACGGCGCTGCGGGAGAGGGAGAGTTGCCGCCCCAAAGCCGCCGTGGGGGTGCGGGCATTGCCACGCAAGAGCGTGATGAGCTTGCGGTCGGTATCGTCCAGGCTGCGTTTCGCCATATTATCCGTCGAATTGCCGGTAAGTTTATTTCTTGTCGCGCTTTTGGGCGCGGAAGGCAAGGATCACGATGCGCCGGAAGACCGCCGCTTTGACCCCACCAGCCCCCCCACCAAGCCATGCCGAATTCCCGTCCATGCCATGCCGCTTCCGCTCGGGCGATCAATCGGGCGGTGTGTTAAGCATCTCTACCCGCCGCTGCAACCTTTTTCCCGCATCAGAGCCACATGGCCGTCGATTATCCCCCCCTCCCGGTTTCCAGGCGCAAGCCGGGTGCGATCGTTTTCGCCGTTCTCTATATGCTGGAATCGACCACGCGGGCGCTGGCTTTGACCATGATGCCGCTGCAGGCGCGCATGATTTTCGGCGACGATGCCAAGGTCTCGGCGGTCTATTTCGGCATCACCATCTTCGGCCTCCTCGCCGGTTTCGGCGTCCCTTTGCTGATTCACCGCTTCCGCCGCCGCTGGGTCTATGCCGCGGGCTTGGCCGTGGGCGGGCTGGCTCTGGTGGCGCTCTCCTTCGAAAATCCCTTCGGCCAGATCAGCGGCCAGATCATGCGGACCTTGTCCGGCACGGCCTGCATCATCGCCCTCACCCTCTATGTGCTGGACTTCATCCCCCGCGGCGATCTCGTGCGTTACGAACCCTTGAAGCTGTTGCTGGGCTGCCTTCCCTGGGGACTCGGTCCCTGGATCGGCATCGAACTCTACGAGGCCTATGGGCCCTGGGCCGTGGCGGGGCTGGGCATGGCGGCGGCATTGGCGGCGATCGCCCTCTTCGGATATCTGCGCTTGACCGAAAATCCGGCCGTGGCCGCTGCGACCAAGCCGCCGCCCAATCCGCTGGCCAGTATCGGCCGCTTCGTGGCGCAGCCGCGTTTGCGCCTCGCCTGGCTCATCGCCTTCGGTCGTTCCGGCTGGTGGTCGCTGTTCTTCGTCTATCCGGCCCTCTATTTCGATGCCCATGGGGTCGATCCCACCTGGTCGGGGGCACTGGCGGGCGGGGCCAATCTGCTGCTGGTCTTCTCGCCGCTGGTCGGCTGGCTCGGCCGGCGCTACGGCATCCGGCGGCCGATCATGGTGGCGTTCTTCGCCGGCGGCCTCCTCACCATAGCGGTGCCGCTTTTCTTCGGCAGCCCGATCATGGTCGGAATCATGCTGATGCTGGCGGCGGTCTTTGTCGTCATGCTGGATGCGCTCGGCAATATTCCGTTCCTGCGGGCGGTCAAGCCGCTCGAACGGCCGCAGATGACCTCGGTCTTCCGCACCTATATCGATCTTGGCAGTCTGCTGCCCTTCGCGGTCTTCACCGCTTTGCTGCATTTTTTCGACCAGCGCGCGGTCTATGTCTCCTACGGCCTTCTGATGCTGGTGGTCGGTCTCTTTGCCACCTATCTGCCGCGGCGCCTCTAAGGTCTTGATGCCAACGGACTATGCCGTTTGCTGCGAAGAGGTTACAGTACGGGAATTGCAGGCAATCGGGCCCGGCGGCCCACCAGGAAACCCCGCCAGGAAAATCCGCCGGGAAACCCCGCTAGGAACCATGGGCTGAATGGGCGACGAAAAGAGTAACGACCGGGCAAGCGAGATGGCCCGCATGCTGGCCCGGGCCGAGGCCGCGGTGGCCGATCTCGCCAAGAGCTATACCGGCTGGGCCACGGCCGATGTCGACAAATGCGCCGAATTCCTGGCGGCCGCCCGCGCTGCCGCTCCCGAGGCACGGGTCGCTTGCGCCCGCGACATCCATGCGGTCGCCCACAACATCAAGGGCCAGGGGACGTCCTTCGGCTATCCGCTGATGACCAGGCTCGGGCAATCGCTCTGCCATCTCACCCGCCGCAAGCCCGGTTTCGACGACGGCGATCTCGACCTCATCGGCGCGCATCTCGACGCCATGCGCCTGGTCCTCACCAAGGAAATCCGCGGCGATGGTGGCGAACTCGGCAACAAGCTGGGCCAGCGCCTGGAAGAAAAAGTCCGCGCGGCGGTGGAAGAGGCCTAAACCCGCTCTGCCAGCCAGATGGCAAGGCGCGAGCCCGCCTTGATGGCGCCGGAGAGAAGTTCGTAGGCGGGCGCTTGCTCGGCGCCGTGGGCAAGCCCGGTATCGCGGTGCTCGACTTCCTCGGCGCGGAATTGGGCGATCTTTTCGGTGATCTCGGGTTCGGATTCGCCCAGGGCCGCGTTCTGCTGGCGGTAATGCTCGTCGATCACTTCCTCGACCGCGACCGTGCAGGCCATGGCGGCCTTGGGTCCCATCAGCGCGGTGGCGGCACCCAGGGCAAAGCCCGCCACATGCCAGATCGGAAACAGCACCGAAGGACGCGCGCGGCGCTCGACCATCAGCTTCTCGAAGGCTTTGAGATGCACCAGTTCCTGTTCCAGCATGTGCCGGATGACCTGGCCTTCGGGCTTGCTGCCCAGCACCGCCAATTGCCCCTCATAGATTCGCTTGGCGCCGTATTCGCCGGCATGATCGACGCGGATCACGCGGTCCAGCAATTGGTCGTGGCTGAGATCGCCGGGCAGGCGCGGCGCGCGCGTGGTTTCCGTCGTCATGCGCGATCACCCTTCAACAAATTGCGGGCGCCCCAGAAAGCGAACAAAGCGAGGCCCAGCGCGAAGAGGCCATTATAACCGGCCATCGAGATGCCGAACATTTCGAACGCCGCCTCGTCGCAGCGTGTCACCGGCGCGTTCATGATGGCGGCTTCGAGATCGGCCCCGCTCAGGCCGGCGATGCCACCGCCGACACAGGCGCCGCTCCCCTCCCACCATTGCTGCTCGACGCCCACATGGAACAGGGCGATGCCGGCGCCGATGAGGGCGGCGATGCCGGCCAAGGCCAGCAGAATCGCCCGGTAGCGCTTGTTGCGCCCGGCGAAGATGGCGGCCAAGGCGAGGGCGATGGTCGCCCAATGGGCGCCGCGCTGCCACAGGCAGAGATGGCAGGGGGCAAGGCCGAAACCATATTGCGCCAGCCAGGCGACGCAGAGGGCGGCCAGGCCGAGGCCGGCCACCAGCCAGGGCACGTGAGCGGGTTCGATGAAAGCTGTGCGGCGATGGGTCGGCACGGTCGTTTTCTCCGCTGCGAAGGTCGGCAGGCTAGCGCCTAGAAGAGATAGCGCAATGCGACGAAGCCGCCCACCACCAGCACGAAAAAGAGCGTCGTGACCAGCGTGAGCCGTCTTTCGATGAATTCGCGCACGGGCTCGCCGAAGTAATAGAGCAGGCCCGCTACAAGGAAAAACCGCCCGCCGCGCGTCACGATCGAGGCGGCGATGAAGACCTTGAGGTCGAAGGCGGCCATGCCTGAGGCGATGGTGACGACCTTATAGGGGATCGGCGTCATGCCCTTGATGAGGATGATCCACAAGCCCCATTCCGCGAACATCGCCTGGAAGGCCGCCATGGCATCGCCATGGCCGTAAAAGGCGAGAATCGCCGTGCCGAGGCCCTCCAGCGCATAGCCGATGAAATAGCCGGCGATGCCGCCCACCACCGAGGCTGCGGTGCAGACGCCGGCGAACACCCAGGCGCGCTTGCGGTTGGCCAGCACCATCGGCACCAGCATCGGGTCCGGGGGGATGGGAAAGAACGAGCTTTCGGCGAAGGAGACAGCGGCCAGCGCCCAGAGTGCCTTGGGGCTTTCGGCCAAGGCCATGATCCAATCGTAGAGGCGACGCAGCAAAGGGGAACCCCGGGCGCTGGAATTGGCGGAATCGATCTGCGCAACCCTCGTATCAGGTCATTCGCACCCGCACAACTGCGCGGCCGGCCGCTTTGCCGTGCTAGTGCAGGCTCAGCAGCGCGCCGGCATGGCGCCATTCGCCGGGCGAGATGATCTCGGTCTTGGCGAGCTTGATGGAATGCAGCTTGCCGTCGAGGTTGCGGCTCCAGAAATCGAGGAATTTGTGCAAAACGGGGAGGCGCGGGGCGAGGTCGTAATCCTGCCAGAGATAGCTCTGCAGCAGGCCCGGGTGGTCCGGCATGTGATAAAGGATCTCGGCCGTGACCAGGCGGTAATCGTTGAGTTGCAGGTTGAGCGCGCGCCTCTCCATATGACCTCCTCAATTTGGTGGATGGGCTGGATGAACCTTTCTTGAAATTTCCTGCGGCGATTCGTTAACACCAGGATGCCGCAGGATTTGCTAACAACAAATAAAAATCTGCGTAATTACAGTAAGTTAGCACTCAGTTCGCGCGATTGCTGCCAGGGTTAAGGCAAAATGCTGCACTGCAGCATGAGTGTCCCGGTCAAGCACCTGAAAAGATTCAGGGTTTCAGCCCCTTGACGCCAGTAGGGCCTTGTCCTACATGGCTTGGCACTCGCCTGGTCTGAGTGCTAACAGCGCCGCTCGCAAGGCTGCACAAGGCACGACAAAGGGTCCAGGCGCGCTTAGGGAAACGTTTCATTTTTCAGAGATTTACGGAGGGTCACCATGAAGTTCCGTCCGCTCCACGACCGCGTACTCGTGCGTCGTATTGAGGGCATTGAAAAGACCGCTGGCGGGATCATCATCCCCGACACGGCCAAGGAAAAGCCGCAAGAGGGCGAAGTCATCGCCGCCGGCGCTGGCGTGAAGAACGAAGACGGCAAGTTGACGCCGCTCGACGTGAAGGCGGGCGACCGCATTCTGTTCGGCAAGTGGTCGGGCACCGAAGTGAAGGTCGACGGTGAGGATCTCCTCATCATGAAGGAATCGGACATCCTCGGCATCATCGAGGGCACCGCTTCCGGTTCGAAGAAGAAGGTCGCGTAAGCATCTTTTGATCGCGCCGCTTCCATCGACAATCCATTCAGGAGTTATTCAACATGGCTGCTAAAGACGTACGTTTTTCCGCCGATGCCCGTGAGCGCATGCTCCGCGGCGTCGACATCCTCGCCAATGCGGTGAAGGTGACCCTGGGCCCGAAGGGCCGCAACGTGGTCATCGACAAGGCCTTCGGCGCGCCGCGCATCACCAAGGACGGTGTGACGGTCGCCAAGGAAATCGAATTGGCCGACAAGTTCGAGAACATGGGCGCCCAGATGGTGCGCGAAGTGGCCTCGAAGACCAACGACCTCGCCGGTGACGGCACCACCACCGCGACCGTGCTGGCCCAGGCCATCGTGCGCGAAGGCGCCAAGGCCGTCGCGGCCGGCATCAACCCGATGGACCTGAAGCGCGGCATCGACTTCGCCGTCGAAGCCGTCGTCGAAGACATCAAGAAGCGCGCCAAGAAGGTCTCGACCTCGGAAGAAATCGCCCAGGTCGGCACCATCTCGGCCAATGGCGAAAAAGACATCGGCGCCATGATCGCCAAGGCGATGCAGAAGGTCGGCAACGAAGGCGTCATCACGGTTGAAGAAGCCAAGGGCCTCGACACCGAGCTCGAAGTCGTCGAAGGCATGCAGTTCGACCGCGGCTATCTCTCGCCGTATTTCATCACCAATGCCGAGAAGATGATCACCGATCTCGACAATCCGTACATCCTCCTGCACGAGAAGAAGCTCTCGAACCTGCAGGCGATGCTGCCGATCCTCGAAGCGGTGGTGCAGTCGGGCCGACCGCTGCTCATCATCTCGGAAGACGTCGAAGGCGAAGCTTTGGCGACCCTCGTCGTCAACAAGCTGCGCGGCGGCTTGAAGGTCGCGGCCGTGAAGGCTCCGGGCTTCGGCGATCGCCGCAAGGCCATGCTGGAAGACATCGCCATCCTCACCGGTGGCCAGGTCATCTCGGAAGACCTCGGCATTAAGCTCGAGACCGTCACCCTCGACATGCTCGGCAAGGCCAAGAAGGTCGTGATCGAGAAGGAAAACACCACCATCGTCGACGGCGCCGGCAAGAAGAAAGAGATCGAAGGCCGCTGCTCGCAGATCCGCGCCCAGATCGAGGAAACCACCTCCGAATACGACAAGGAAAAGCTGGCCGAGCGTCTTGCGAAGCTTGCTGGCGGCGTTGCCGTCATCCGCGTCGGCGGTGCGACCGAGGTCGAGGTGAAGGAGCGCAAGGACCGCGTTGACGACGCCATGCACGCCACCCGTGCGGCGGTCGAAGAAGGCATCGTCGCCGGCGGCGGCGTGGCCCTTCTCTATTCGATCCGTGCCCTTGAGAAGATCAAGGTCGACAACGACGAGCAGAAGGTCGGTGTCGAGATCATCCGCCGCGCGCTGCAGGCGCCGGTCCGTCAGATCGCCGAGAATGCCGGCGTCGACGGCGCCGTCATCGCCGGCAAGCTCCTGGAAGGCAAGTCTACCAACTGGGGTTACAACGCCCAGACGGCGGAATTCCAGGACCTGGTGAAGGCCGGCGTCATCGACCCCGCGAAGGTCGTGCGTTGCGCCCTGCAGGACGCCGCTTCGGTGGCCGGCCTGCTGATCACCACGGAAGCCATGATCGCCGACCGTCCGGAGAAGAAGGGTGGCGCCGGTGGCGGCGCCCCGGATATGGGTGGCATGGGCGGCATGGGTGGCATGGACTTCTAAGTCCGGCCTACCAGCCTTTCCAAAAGACCAACCCCGCGGCAGCGATGCCGCGGGGTTTTTCTTTGGGGAAGATCCCGCGGAAATCTATCCATGCAGACAAAGATTGTGTCTGGTGTTGACAGTCTCGTTTTAGGGGAATTTACTTTAAGTTGATTGGGGGCGATCCATAACAACTTACTAACTCAGGCTTGGCCGCGCGGCGAAGAAGGATCGCGTTGCCACATGTCCGCCCCTGATCGCTGCAACGATCGCGAACAGAAAAATGGGGGCGGGGACATGTTGCATCATCGATTTGGCACTTTTCGGCGGCCGCAATTGTGGCTGGCGGCATTCGGCTTCAGCGTCGCAAGTTGCACGCCCTTCTACGATCAGCCCACAAGATCCACCTCGCATTTCGAGGCGGCGCGCATTCTTCTCTCGCAACGTTCGGTCATTCCCTGGTCCGAGATTGCGCCGCAACTGGCGCCCGGTTTCGAGAAGGTGAAGGGCGATGACATGTACGCCAAGGTCCTGCCGATCACCCAGATCGGAGCCCAGCAAATCCTGAGCTCGTTCCTGGCCCAGCTGGAGCTCAGCCTGCCCGGCAGCACGACGTCGATAGCCAAGACCACGGATCTTGCGACCGGCGCGGTTTCCGGGACCGAGACCGAAACCAAGAGCTCCGGCGAAATTCCCGAACTGGGTGCGGCGCCTGCCCAGCCCAATGCGAAGGATATCCCCACGCTGCTGGCCGAACTCGGCAAGCTCAAGAATGACCCGGTGCTGAGCTACGAATTGGCGGCGGGCCTCGTCCAGCGCGTGGCACTGCTCAATCAGGAACTGCAGAAACTCTATATCGATCAGGGCAAGCAGGCCTTCCTGGTCGGCATGGACCTCGATGTGCAGCCCTACAAGCGCAACCAGCCCTACGACGTCTTCGTCGATATCTCCTTCTTTCCCTATCAGCAGATATTTCCGCCCGAAAGGGCCGAGCCTGCCTGCATGAATGCTGAGTTGCCCGAGGTGTTCCCCCTGCTCCACATGGACAATCTTGAACTGGAGGCAAAGAGCAACGCCGTCCAGAACCTGACCCAACTCAACCTCGCGCTGAGCGGAGTCATCAGCGGGGTTGGTGCCGCGGCCAATACCGCCTACAAGCGCGACGCCATCCGTGCGCTCGTCGGCAATGACCGCAACAGCCTCTTCACGCTCGGAAAATCCAGCATGAATACATTGGCGGCGCGGATCGGTGCCTTGCGCCAAGTGCAAGTCGAATACGAGATGCAAGCCCAGTCACATCGCATCTACGCTCTGATGGTGGTGCCGAAGGCGTATCTGAAATGTGGAACCCCTGCGCTGCATGTTGTCGCTCAATCAAGCTTAACTGACGGAAAATCCGCGCGTCGCCTGCCAATGTATACGGACAGGGAATTCCTGACGGTCGTGGCGGAGAAAATGGAATATTATGGCGTCAGTCTTCGTGACCTGTCGCTTGACGATCCACGAATTGTCGATATGCGTGTAGCGGTGACGAGCCGTGACTTCTCCACTTTCGTCGAACGCCTGACCTCAATTGTCAAATTTCCGAACACTGAGCAATGGCCAGAAGCGGAAAGACAAGAGAAAGAAAGACTAGAGAAAGAAAGACTAGAGAGAGAAAAAAATGGCACGCCTGCTGAATCTCAACCGCCGACGATTCCAGCGATGACATCTGACGAGGTTGAGGCTCGATCAATTGCCGATATCGTCTGGCAGGATATCCAGAATCTCGAATCGAGCTATGGTCTGACCTATGAAAAAATCTCGCTGCCAAGCAGCAAGAAGGATAAGCCGAACGAGCTTGTGCCCGCTACACAAACCGTTATTGCCAGAATCGCCGATGCTTCGACCAAGGTGACGCTCGTCGATACGCAGCGCGCATCGTCGGCGACCGATTACAATTATAGCGGAGAGCTCCGCATTCTACCGGGAGGGAAAACCGATCCGGACGTACTGCTCAGTACGTCGCCCGCTCAATTGAGCGAGCCGACTCATGCCTTCGTTTTCACATTTCCATCCTTGGACGAACTCGGTTACGAAAAAGACATCAAAGGCGGCGCTGCGCTGAGCTTCCGATTGTTGGCAAAGCCGAAAGAGCCGGATGCACCCGCGCCGACCGATGGCGCTGCGGACGAAAAGCCAAAGCTCCAGCCCTGGGATGCCAGCTACCGCGTTCGGTTCGTTCACAAAGAATGGCAGAACAATGTTGCGCCGCAATTGGCCGTGATCAAGCCTGCCAAATACATCGTGGCAAATGCCGGCACCGGCAAGGCCGAGATAAAGGCCTATATCGAAATGAAAGGACTGGCGCGCGTCGAGGTTCAGGTCGTCGGGGCGGATTCCGATTCGGATCCCCAGAACAAATTGGCGCTTACCTTTTCGCAGGCGATCGACCTCAAGCTAGGTGGACTCACGGATGGAGCGACGCTGCGGATTAATGCCATCGGCTATGATGACCAGAATAACGCCGTCGCCACGGCGACCTCAGGCGATCTCACGGTTCGGGCTCAGGCTCAGAAACAGCCATAGCCGTTCATGGGGCGTGAATATTGCGATTGCCGACGGCCATATTCTCGGGGTGGCTGGCGGCAATCGCACCCTGTGAACCTTCGCTCCCGTCCGACCGTCGGCGCTTGACGGGTTGTTCTTGATATGTATTATTCTTCTAATACGGTTAATCAGCAACACCCGGACACCGATGCCGTTCCTCGTCTTTCTGGCCGTCATCGGCCTGCAGGTCTTCATGGTCGTGCATGTGCTCCGCAACGACAGGCCCTGCTGGTGGATCGGTGTCATCATTCTGGTTCCGATAGCCGGCAGCTTTGCCTACTTCCTGGTCGAAATTGCGCCGAGCCTGCGGGCCGCGCCCAAGGTGGTGCAGCTGGAGGATGTCCGCCCCACGTCCCATCGGACCGAAGATATCCATGCCCGGTCCAGCCATCGGAGATCTGCCCGGGCGCGCGCTCCTCACGCTCAACCCCTCCGTGCTCGGGCAATCCCGGCCGTTGCCAATTGGGCGGAGCAAATAGAGGAGCGCGAAGTGAAGGCGCGCCGGGTCAGCGACGTGATCGCCACCGGCACCATCAACGACAAGCTTGCCTGGGCCGAGGAATGCATGAAGCGCGCGCTCTACGGCGATGCCGCCCGTCTCTATGAAAGCGCGCGCGAAGGTTATTTCGTCAATGCCGCCGACATTCTCCTCGGCCTTGCGCGCGCATCGCTCGAAAACGGCGATTTCGTTGCTGCCCGCCAGGTGCTGCGCGAACTGGCGGCGGCGCATCCCAACACTTTCGTCCAGGAGCGTGGCATCCTCGATGCCCGGGCGCTCGCCGCCGGTGGCGATCTCGCGGGTGGCGTTGCCGAACTCGAACATCTCCTCGCGCGCCAGGACAGCTTGGAAGCGCGCCGCCTCGAAGCCCGTTATTACTACGCCGAATTTCTCTGGAAACAGGGGGTGAAGGACCTTGCGCTCGCGCAACTGGCCGAACTCATCCGCCATGGCCAATTCTTCAACATGACGGTGGAGGAAGAATTCTGGGTCTTGCGCGCGGACGAGGTGCGATCGGCCCTGATTTCCTGAATCGACGGCGTGCTTTCAATGCTGCGCCTCAATCGCGTTTTATCCACTGGAACAAATCGATCTGTCATAGCCAACCGAGCACGTCATGCCGATCATCGGAATTCTCGTTTTCGTCCTACAAATCAGCGTCGTCATCCATGCCTTACGCACCGGCCGTCCCTATTGGTGGATCTTCGTCATCATGGCCTTCCCGCTGATTGGCACGCTGATCTATCTGTTTGTGGAAATCCTGCCCGGGAGCCGCCAGGAACGCGCCGTGCAGAAGATCGGCACCGACATCGCCAAGGCCCTCTATCCCGACAAGGAACTCCATCGCCGCGCCGAGGAATTGGCGATCTGCGGCAGCATCCACAACAAACTGCAACTGGCACAGGAATGCACCGGGCGCGGTCATTTCGACGATGCCGTGCGACTCTATGAAAGTGCGCGCGAAGGTCCGTATCAGAACGCGCCGGATCTTTTGCTGGGTCTTGCCCGGGCGCATTTCTTCAATGGCGGCTTCACGGCGGCGCGGGATGTATTGGTCGATCTCCGGGCGGCGCATCCTGGATATTGCATGCAAGAGATTGCCATTCTGACGGCCCGCACCCTCGCGGCGCTGGGCGAAACGCCGGCGGCACTCCACGAACTGGAGACGATCCTCGACCGCTCGGTCGGGCTCGAGGCGCGCTATCGCTATGCCGAGATCCTCTGGAAGCAGGGCTCGATCGAGGGCGCGAGGCACGAGCTCAACCGCCTGATCGACCACGCCCAGCGTTTCAAGGTCAGCGCCGCAGAGCGGGAATGGGCCAGGCTCGCCCGCGACGCCCTTTCGGCACTCTAATCCGATGCCGATCCTCGCTTTCGCCGTTCTCGCTCTGGTGATCGTTCTGTCGGTCCATGTCTGCCGCTCCGGGCGGTCGAAGATGTGGCTGGCGGTGATCTGGATTCTGCCCGTGCTGGGCAGCCTCATCTATGTCTTTGTCGAAATGCTGCCGTCCTTGTTCAGCGCCGACAGCGCCCCCATGCGGGTGGCGCGCCGGGAGGGAAGCCTCGAAGACCAAGTCGACCGGGAGATCGACCGGCGGCTGCAACGGATGACGATGGATCAGGATTCCGAACAGGGCACCGTGCATAACCGCCTGCAACTTGCCGAAGCATGCCTTGTCCGCGGCAGGTTCGACGAAGCGATCGATCTTTTCGCCGCTACCCGCCAGGGCTTTTTCACCGATGCGCCGGATATCCTCTACGGTCTGGCGCGCGCGCATTTTGGCCGCGGCGATTGGAGCGAGGCCGTGAAGCTCCTCGACGAGCTCAGTCTCGGCAAGCCCAGCTACCAGCCGCATGGGGTGGCGATCCTTAAGGCGCAGGCCCTTGTTAAACAGGGCAGCGTCACGGCGGCCTTGGCAATCCTGGACACGGTGCTGGCGCAGAACGAGAACCTCGAAGGCCGGCGCCTCGAAGCACAATATCGCCGCGCCGAGATTCTCTGGCAGAATGGCGAGACGCAGAAGGCCGCTGCCGCCCTCACCGAGATCCTGCGGCACGAGAAGCTCTTTCGCGTCGGCGATGACGAACGCGAATGGATCCGCCTCGCCGGCCAGGCATTGCAGGCGATTTCCTAGGCTTCCTTCAACTTGTCCCAATAATGATGCACGTCGTGTGTCACGACCGCGCTGCCGCCGCTGGGGCGTGCCAGCCATTCGGGGTGTTTCAGCGTTTCGCGGATGTCGTGGAGGCCCGCCTGCCAATGTTCGCGCATGGTGACGAGGCTGAATTCGTAATCCTTGCTGTGGGTCTCGAATTGCTTGTCGCGGTAGATGAGCTGGATCGTGTTGTAGACCTTGCTGCAGGCCATCTCGCGCAAGGCCTCGATCTCGGGATCCGCCGCCTTCTCCGCCGGCAGCAGGTCGATGGCACGCCGCAAGGCATGCCGCAGTTTCTGCATCTCGTTGGCGGTGTTGGTGACGAGGCGCGTGCGGCTGGAATACTGGATGTCCTTCTGCCGCTCGGCCACTTCGAGGAGGTTTTGCGGCAGGGGCCCACGCGACGACCAGAGATCAACCTGGAAGGCCAGCGTATCGCGCCTGGGCGGCCGGGCCAGCACTTCCATCAGCGGCGTGTTCGAGACCATGCCGCCATCCCAGTAGAAGCAGCCCTCGATCTCCACCGCCGGAAAGCCCGGCGGCAAGGCGCCCGAGGCCATGAAATGCTCCGGCACCAGCTTCCGGTTGGCATTGTCGAAATAGGCGAAATTGCCGTTGGCGACATTGACCGCCCCCACCGAGACGCGCACCTGGCGCGTATTGATGAGGTCGAAATCGACCAGCCGTTCCAGCGTCGCCTTCAGGGGCGTCGTGTCGTAATAGCTGGTGGCGGCACCGCCCGGTGTCAGTGAAAAGAAGGGTGGCGGGAAACGCGGCGTGAAGAAACCGCGCTGGCCCTCGACGAGCGCCCGCATGGATGACAACGCACCGGCCCAGCCGCGCAGATCCCCATCGCCCAGCAAGGCACTGAGATCCGCATCGAAGGGAATCGTGGGCAGCAAGGCCGATTGGCAGATCGTCTCCCAGAACTCGTTGAGACGCTCCAGCCGCTTCTCCATCGGATTGCCGGCCAGGATCGCCGCGTTCAAGGCGCCGATCGAAATGCCGGCAAACCAGTTGGGTTCGATCCCGGCTTCATGGAGACCCTGATAGACGCCGGCCTGATAGCTGCCCAGCGCGCCGCCGCCCTGGAGCACCAGGGCCACGGTCTCATAAGCGGGGAGGGCGATCTTGGGGAAATTGCTCACTGCATGTGCCAGCCATGGCTCACCGTGATCGATTGCCCGGTCAAGGCCGCACTCGGGAAGGCAGCGAGGAACAGCGCCGTCTCGGCCACGTCCTCGACGGTGGTGAAGATGCCGTCGACCGTTTCCTTCAGCATGATCGTCTTGATCACCTGTTCTTCCGAGATGCCGAATTCTTTGGCCTGTTCGGGGATCTGCTTCTCGACCAGCGGCGTGCGGACGAAGCCGGGGCAGATCACATTGGCGCGTACATTGTATTCGGCCCCTTCCTTGGCGACGACGCGGGCAAGGCCCAGGAGGCCATGCTTCGCCGCGACATAGGGTGCTTTCAGCTTCGACGCCTCGTGGGAATGGACCGAGCCCATATAGAGAATGGCGCCGCCCTTTTTGTCCTTATACATGTGCCGCATGGCGGCGCGGGTGGTGAGAAATGCGCCGTCCATATGGATGGCCAGCATCTTCTTCCATTCGGCGAAGGGAAAATCCACGATCGGCTTCACGATCTGGATGCCCGCATTGGAAACGAGGATATCGAGCCCGCCCAGCTTCTGGACGGCAAGATCGGTGCCTTTATCGACGGCGGCCTCGTCGGTCACATCCATGGCAATCCCGATCGCCTTGCCGCCCTTGGCCACGATCTCGGCGGCGACCGCATCGGCGCCCTGCTGGTTGAGATCGGCGATGGCCACGGCGGCACCGGCTTTGGCGTAGGTTTCGGCGATCGCCTTGCCGATGCCGCTGGCAGCACCGGTGACGAGAGCCACTTTTCCGGCGAGTTGCATGATCCTTTTCCTTCCAGAAGGGGGGAGCGTTGAACCGCATCATATGGTGACGCGGCGTGCGGATGTTACTCAGAAATATTGCACTGCGGCATCAGCGCCGCAACCGGATGAAGAATTGTCGGCCCCATACCAATGTCTAGCCACCCATGCGTCCCGTGGGGTTTGGCATCGGCGGCCGGTGACGGCATACTGCGGATTAACCATCGGTACAGAACAGTGCCGGATCAATTATCCGCTCATCAGAAAATTCTCGGGAGGAATCACGATGACCCTTATCAGCCGTCGCTCTTTCACCGCCGCTGCCGCTGGCCTTGCCATCGCCGCGCCCTTCGTGCGTGGTGCGCGCGCCGACACCTTCATCAATGTGCTCGCCGGTGGCACCAGCGGCGTCTATTACCCACTGGGTGTGGCCTTGGGAAAGATTTATGGCGACAAGATTCCGGGTGTCCGCACCCAGGTCCAGGCCACCAAGGCCTCGGTCGAGAACCTCAATTTGCTGCAGGCCGGCAAGGGCGAGATCGCCTTTTCGCTGGGCGATTCCGTGAAGCTTGCCTGGGAAGGCGATGCCGAGGCCGGCTTCAAGGCAAAGCTCGATAAATTGCGCGGCATCGCCGCCATCTATCCCAATTTCATCCAGATCGTGGCATCCCAGGAATCCGGCATCAAGACGCTGGCGGATCTCAAGGGCAAGGGCCTCTCGGTGGGTGCTGCGAAATCGGGGACCGAGCTCAATGCCCGCGCCATTCTGGGGGCGGCCGGTCTCACCTATGACGATCTCGGCCAGGTCGAATATCTGCCGTTTGGTGAATCGGTCGAGCTGATCAAGAACCGGCAATTGGATGCGACCTTGCAATCTGCCGGGCTCGGCGTCGCCTCGATCCGCGATCTCGGTACCTCGCTTCCGATCCAGATGGTGGCGGTGCCAGAAGATGTGGTGACGAAACTGGGCGCTCCTTACGTCGCCAAGACCATCCCCGCCGGCACCTATGAGGGCCAGAGCGAGGACGTGCCGACCGCGGCGGTGATCAACTTCCTCGTCTCCCATGACGGCGTCGAGGACGAGATTGCCTATCAGATGGCCAAGCAATTGTTCGAGAATCTCGACAGCATGACGGCCGCCCACAAGGCCGCCGCCGACATCAATCTGGCCGGTGCCGCCAAGGACATGCCGATCCCGCTCCATCCCGGCGCCGAGCGGTTCTACAAGGAACAGGGAATCATCTGATTCCATTTCCGACATGACCGAACAACAGGCAAAATCGGGCGGCGAGCACGCGGGTGCCGCCGCCCTTGCGGCACCCTTCGCCAGGACACGCGAGGGTTACGCGTTGTTCCTGATCGCCATCGCGTTTTCCGGCTTTCAGCTCATCACCGCGGCGCATCTCGTCAATCTCTCCAGCCAGGTGATCCGCTCGGTCCATGTCGGGTTCCTGATCCTCCTCGCCATGCCGCTGATCGTGGCGGCGACCGGCGGGTCGCGGCCGGCGCGCATTGTCGCCTGGATCATCGGCGCGCTCGGCTTTGTGGTGGCGATCTATCAATGGGTCTTCTACGAGGATTTGCTGCTGCGTTCCGGCGATCTCAACCAGATTGATATCTGGCTGGGCATTCTCAGCCTCGTTCTCCTGTTCCTCACCGCCTGGCGGGTGATGGGACCGGCATTGCCGATCATCTGCGGCGTGTTCCTTGCCTATGCCATGTTCGGCGAATACCTGCCGGCCCCCTTCGATCACCGGCCCTATGACGTGGCGCAGGTGGTCGAGCAGATGGCCTTCGGCACCGAGGGCATCTACGGCACGCCCACTTATGTCTCCTCCTCCTACATCTTCCTCTTCATCCTGTTCGGCGTGTTCCTGGAACGCACCGGCATGATCAAGCTCTTCACCGATGTCTCGCTGGGCCTTGTCGGCCATGCGAAAGGTGGTGCCGCCAAGGTGGCGGTGATCGCCTCGGGCTTGATGGGCACGATCTCCGGTTCCGGCGTCGCCAATGTCGTCACCACCGGCCAGTTCACCATCCCGCTGATGAAAAGCTTCGGCTATCGGGCGTCCTTTGCCGGTGGTGTCGAGGCGACCGCGTCGATGGGCGGGCAGATCATGCCGCCGGTGATGGGCGCCGTCGCCTTCATCATGGCGGAAACCATCGGCGTTCCCTATGCCGAGATCGTCAAGGCCGCGGTCATTCCCGCGATCCTCTATTTCGTCTCGGCCTTCTGGATGGTGCATCTCGAAGCCGGCCGCGCCAATCTCCTGGGCCTGCCCAAGGATCAATGCCCCTCGGCCTGGGGCGCCTTGCGCGCGGGCTGGCATCTGGTGCTGCCCCTGGCGGCCCTGGTCTATCTGCTCTTCGACGGCTACACACCGCTCTTCTCCGGCACGGTCGGCCTCGCCTTGACCGCCTTTCTGCTGCTCGGCGGCGGCATCATGCGCGGCGTTCCGCAGATGGCGATCCGCATCATCTTCTGGCTGGTGCTGGGCCTCGCCGCCGCGGCCTTCGTGAAATTCGGCATCTGGGTCATGGTTGGCATCCTTGTGGTGCTGGTGACGCTCAATGCCTTCTCGAAAGGTGGACGCGAAGCACTGGCGATCGCGCGGGACAGCCTGGCCGAGGGTGCCAAGACCGCGATCCCGGTCGGTATCGCCTGCGCCATCGTCGGCATCATCGTCGGCACCATGACATTGACCGGTGCCGCCACGACCTTCGGCGATTTCGTGGTCTCGATCGGCGAGAAGAGCCTGTTCCTCAGCCTCCTCCTTACCATGGTCACCTGTCTCATCCTCGGCATGGGGATTCCCACCATCCCCAATTACATCATCACCTCGTCCCTGGCCGGCCCTGCGCTGCTGGAATTGGGCGTGCCGCTCATCGTCAGCCATATGTTCGTGTTCTATTTCGGCATCCTCGCCGATCTCACGCCACCGGTGGCACTCGCTGCCTTCGCGGCGGCACCCATCGCCAAGGAATCGGGCCTCAAGATCGGCATCCAGGCCTTGCGCATCGCGCTTGCCGGTTTCGTCATTCCCTTCATGGCAGTCTATACGCCGGCCTTGATGCTGCAGGATGGCGGCGCCCTTGCCGCGGCTTTCGGCTATCCGGTCGAGGTCGCCTATATCGTCTTCAAGACCGTTCTTGCCATCGGCCTCTGGGGCGCAGCCGGGATCGGTTATTTCCTGCGGGCGATGCCCTGGTGGGAGCGCATCCTTGCCACCCTCGCCGCCTTCAGCCTGGTGCTGGCTTTGCCGGTGACCGACGAATTGGGCTTCGTGCTGGCCGCCCTCTTCATCGGCCAGCATGTCTGGCGCGCAAGGATGGCGAAGCGCCAACCTGCCGCATGAATGTCTGCCTGCTGGTCGCCGGCGCAAAGCAGGTGATTGTGGCAGCCGGCAGCTTCACCCTCGCCTGGACGCATTCGGTCGAGAAGACGCGCTGGGAGGAAGATTGGCTGGTGGGCCAGGCCGGCCTGCAACTGGTCGAGGCGCGCGTCGCCGGCAGCGGCGCCGGAATGGAACCGCCGGACGGATCGGTCTTCGACGGCAAGGTCTGGCGCTATCACCCGCCGCTGGCCTTCATCGAAGACCAGATCGTGCTGGCCCGCTCAGGCGCAACTGTGGGTGCCTGGGAAATCTGCGCGGATGGCACGTGCCGGCCGATCCCCGAAACCGGCGCCACCGATGAAGGTCCGGCGATCCTCAAACCTTGTCCCTGATATTCCCGTTACAGCTTCCCGATCAGTTCCGGCAATTCGCCGATCGTCGTGAGCTTGCGGAAACGCGGATCGTCCACCGGCTCCTCGTCATGCTCCAGCACCCAGGTGAGGTCATGGGGCACGAAGACGCCCCAGCTTCCGGCTTTGAGGGCGGGGAGGATGTCGGATTTGAGGGAATTGCCAACCATCATCGCGCTCAATGGCCCATCGCCATGCCGGGCGAAGATGCGGCCATAGGTTTCCGGGTTCTTGCCGCTCACGATCTCGATCGCATGGAAGAAATCGCCGAGGCCAGATTGCGCGAGCTTCCGTTCCTGGTCGAAGAGATCGCCCTTGGTGATGAGGATCAGGCGATACTGGCCGGCAAGGCGCTCCAGGGTCTCGGGCACCTGTGGCAGGGTCTCGACCGGATGGTGCAGCATCTCGCGCCCGGCCAGCAGGATTTCCTGGATGACACTGGCGGGCGCCTGTCCCGCCGTCACCTCGATCGCCGTCTCGATCATCGAAAGGGTGAAGCCCTTGATGCCGAATCCATAGATCGCGAGATTGCGCCGCTCGGCTTCAAGGAGGTGTTTGGCGATGATGTCGTGAGCGCCGTGATCGGCCAGCAATTCGGCGAAGCGCTTTTCCGTCAGGCGGAAGAATTGCTCGTTCTGCCAGAGCGTGTCGTCGGCATCGAAACCGATCGCGGTAAGAGGTTGGCCGGTCATCACGCCACCCGGATCTCCACGTCATGGATCACACCATCCTTGCCGTTGATGGGCAGCAGATCCATCGGGCAACAGGAGAAGACAGCGACCAGATCCATTTCGGCGCGCAGGGTGACGGTATCGCCCGCCATGCTCATCGGCTCGTTCCAGAAAAGATCGCCGTTGAGTTCCCAGGGAATGTTCATGAAGAGATTGAGCGGCGCCGGTGTCTCGGGTGCCTTGAGGCCCAGCGCCGCGAGGGCGGCCGCCAGATTCTCGGTGCAATTGTCGTGATGCCCCTGATGCCCCAATTGCCGGTAGCGATGGGGATCGCAGGCGGCGATGAGGGTGTCGTGGCGCCCCGGAGAGGTGTCGTCGGTGAGGGTCAGGATCGGCCGGCGCTGGTTGGTCAGGTAAGCATCGCCCGTACGCGCACAGAGGCGCCGGAGACCCGCGCGGGTGTGCTCCATCGACATGAATTCATTCATGTCGGCGGCGTTGAAGGCCCAGGTATCGACCACCTGGCTGCCATGGGTATTCACCACGCCGAAGCTCTGCCCTTGGGCGATCTTCACGGCGAGGCCCTTGCGGGCGGGAACGATCAGGGCAGGCATTTATCTGGTCCTTTCGACAGCTTGCGACATTTCGGCGCGTTTGATTTGAATCAAGACCCGGGTGCCGGTCAATCACGATCATGCGGGCATGACCGATGCCAACCTCATCGCCAGATATGACCGTCCGGTGCCGCGTTATACCTCCTATCCGACGGCGCCGCATTTCCATGCCGGAATAGACCGGGTGGCCGTCGCCGATTGGCTGGCGGCCCTGCCGGCGGAAGAGCCGGTCTCGCTCTATCTGCACGTCCCCTTCTGCAAGCAGATGTGCTGGTATTGCGGCTGCAACACCCAGATCACCGCGCGCCATCAGCCGGTCGCGGATTTCGCCGAGAACCTCATTGCCGAGATTGAATTGGTGGGCCGGCACCTCATCGCCGGCGGCATCACCACGCGCCGCCGCGTCACCTCGGTGCATTTCGGCGGCGGTACGCCCAACAGCCTCGATGCCGATGATTTTCGCCGCATCATGATGGCGCTGGATCACGTCTTCGATCTCGCCGGCGATCTCGATCTGGCCCTCGAACTCGATCCCCGCCATCTCGGTCCCGATTTTCTCGCCGCCCTCCGGCAATGCGGGGCCGCCCGCGTCTCGCTGGGTGTGCAGGATTTCGACCCGGCCGTGCAATTGGCGATCAACCGCGTGCAACCTTATGACCTTGTAGCGCGCGCGGTCGAGGATCTGCGCGAAGCCGGTGTGCGGGGCATCAATTTCGATCTCATCTATGGCCTCCCCTATCAGAGCGTCGAGAGCATGGCCCGCACCGCGCAACTGGCGGCCAGCCTCAGGCCCGACCGCATCGCGCTCTTCGGCTACGCCCATGTTCCCTGGATGAAGGCCAATCAGCGCCTGATCGACGAAACGGCCCTGCCCGATGCGCCCATGCGCGCCCGGCAATTCGCCGCCGCTGCCGACATGCTGGTAACGCACGGCTATCAGCAGATCGGCCTCGACCATTTCGCTTTGCCCACGGATTCCCTCGCCCAGGCGCTCAGCGAGGGGCGCCTGCGCCGGAACTTCCAGGGCTATACCGACGATTGCGCCGAAACGATCCTGGGCTTCGGCCCCAGCGCCATTTCCTCGACCCCCTGGGGCTATGCCCAGAATGTGACCGACAATTCGCCCTGGGCGAAGGAGGTGAAGGCGGGGCGCCTCGCCACCGCGCGTGGCATTCAGCTTTCGGCCGATGACCGCCGCCACCGCGCGCTTATCGACAACATCATGTGCTATGGCGCAGCCGATCTCACCGCTCTGCCCTTGAATGCCAAGACGGAACTTGCCCGCCTTGCCCCGCTCATCGCCGATGGTCTGGTGCGTCTGGATGCCGGGCATCTGCAACTGACTCCGCGCGGCGAGCCCTTCCGCCGCATCGTCGCCGCGGCTTTCGATAGCTATCTGCAGCCGGATACCCAGCGCCACAGCAGGGCGGTCTAGGCGAAGCAGCCAGCTACGAATTTCCGGAACGCCACGGCGCGGTGGCTCATCTCGTGCTTCTTTTCGGGTTCCATCTCGCCGAAGGTGATCTCGTATCCATCGGGACGGAAGATCGGGTCGTAGCCGAAACCGCGAGACCCGCGTGGGGCATCGACGATCTCGCCCCAGACATCGCCTTCGAATTCGTCGCAATGACCGTCGGGCCAGGCCAAGGCGAGCGCCGAGACGAAACGCGCGCGGCGATCGCCCTTGTCCTTCAGAAGATCCAGCACCTTGCCCATCGCCATCGCGAAATCCTTGGCGGGACCGGCCCAGCGCGCCGAATAGATGCCGGGATCGCGATTGAGGGCCATTACCTCGAGACCGGAATCGTCGGCCAGAGCGGGGAGGCCGCTGGCGCTCGCCGCCGCCACGGCTTTCAGCCGCGCATTGCCGATGAAGGTGGTCTCGGTTTCCTCCGGTTCGGGCAGGCCGAGTGCGCTTGCCAAGACGACGTCGACCTTGAAAGGCGCCAGCAAATCGGCGATTTCCCTGAGCTTGCCGGGATTGTGGCTGGCCAGGACCAGCCTCCCCGCTCCGGATTCCAGGGCAAAGCGCCGCGCCATTATTTCTTCCCCATTACTTTTTCTCTGCCGCGGCTGCCAAGGTCGCGCGCTGCAGATCGAAAAGCTGCGCGGTGCCGTGGCGGGCGAGACCCAGCAATTCGGCAAACTGCGTGTCCGAGAAAGCGTGTTTCTCGGCCGTCGCCTGCACCTCGACCATGCCGCCTTGCGCGGTGAGGACGAAATTGGCATCGGCGTCGGCATTGGAATCCTCGGCATAATCGAGATCGAGCACGGCGAGATTGTTGTAGAGCCCGCAGGAGATCGCCGCCACCTGGTCGATCAAGGGAATCTTCTTGATCGCGTTCATCTCCTTCATCAGGCGGAAACATTCATGGAGCGCGAGATAGGAGCCGGTGATGGCGGCCGTCCGCGTGCCGCCATCGGCCTGGATGACGTCGCAATCGATCTTGATCTGGCGCTCACCGAAGGCGGTAAGGTCGGTGACGGCGCGCAAGGCGCGGCCGATCAAACGCTGGATCTCCTGGGTGCGGCCCGATTGCTTGCCCTTCGCCGCCTCACGATCGCCGCGGGTATGGGTGGCGCGCGGCAGCATGCCGTATTCCGCGGTGACCCAGCCCTTGCCGGAACCTTTCAGGAAGGGCGGCACTTTCTCGTCCAGCGAGGCGGTGCAGATGACATGGGTCTCGCCGAATTTCACCAGGCACGAGCCTTCCGCATGGCGGTTGAAGCCGATGATGAATTCGACGTTGCGCAGGTCGTTGGCGGCGCGGCCGGATGGGCGCATGACATTCTCTTTCTGGGTCATCTGAAGGGATGGGGGCTGGATTGGCGCGGAACCTACACGCCCGGTCCCGGCGGGGCAACCGGGCTGGGCCGGCTCACCCGGCACAAAACCACACACCGAAAGCTGCCCCGACAGCCTGTGACAAACAGCAACACACTTTCGTGCGTTGGTAAAAATCTATTCCTATCATGTGGTTGGTTGATAACGCAGTGAATGGATGGATGTTAGCTAACATATATTTAGTATTTGCCGGGCTAAGGTTTCCGAAGGCCGGTTCGCCCCGAGGCGCTCCCAAGGACGACATGACCAAGGTAAAGGCGCAGAGTGATTCGAACGTCATCGCCGCTTCCAAGCTGCCCCGCGATTCCGCCCGCAATGATCCCGTCTCGGTAGATCCAGTTGCGGGCGATCCGGCGCAGGGTGAGGACAGCGAATCGCTGTTCCGTGCCATTTTCGATCAGGCGGCGGTCGGCATCTGCTATTCCGACTTCGCCGGCACTTTCATCCGCGTCAATCGGCGCTTTGGCGATATCACCGGCTATACACCCGAAGAATTGGCCGGGCGCAATTTCGCCGACATCACCCATCCCGACGATGTCGACCTCGACGAGCGGCAGGGCAACGAACTCATCGCCGGCACGCGCGGCCCCTATACCATGGAGAAGCGCTACCTGAAGAAGGGCGGCGGCCTCGTCTGGGTGCGCATGACGGTCACTCTGGCGCGCAGCAAATCCGGGGCGCCCCAACGCCTGATCGGCGTCATCGAGGATATCTCGGACGTGATCCGCACCGAGCAGGCCTTGAAGCGCAGCGAAGCGCGCCTTCAGGAGGCGCAAAAGATCGCCCATCTCGGCGCCTGGGAGATCGATCACAGCGACGGCACCCGCGTCTGGTCGGACGAGATTTTTTCCATTCTGGAACTCGACCGCACGAGCCAGACCAATTTTTATCTCGCCTTCGAGAATGCGATCCATCCCGATGACCGCGAAAAGGTGGCGCGTGTCTATGCCAAATCGCTGGCCGATCACACGCCTTTCGACATGGATTACCGCATCGTCATGCCGGACGGGCGCCAGAAATATGTCGAGGTACATGGCCGTACCTTCTATGACAGTGACGGCAAGGCAGCGCGGTCGGTGGGAACCGTCCAGGACATTACCGAGCAGAAGCGCGGCGAGATCGCCCTGCGCCAGGCCAAGGAAAGCGCCGAGACCGCCAACCGCGCCAAATCCGATTTCGTCGCCAATATGAGCCACGAATTGCGCACGCCGTTGAATGCGGTGCTGGGCTTCGCGCAATTGCTGGAAACCGAGATGGCCGGGCCGGTGACCGAGCAACAACGCAGCTATCTGGGCTTCATCAAGGCGGGTGGCGAACATCTGCTCGAACTCATCAAGGATATTCTCGAATTCGCCAAGATCGATGCCAACCGCATCGGCCTTAAGATCGAGCGCACCGACGCGCATCAGGTCGTGGCGGCAGCACTGCCGCTGATCGAGCGCATGGCGTTGTCGCGCGAGATCGTCCTGCAGACGCCGGGTGCCGCCGCCGGGCCGGTGGTCATGGCCGACAGCGTGCGCCTACGCCAGATCGTCATCAATCTGATGAGCAACGCCATCAAGTATAATCGCCGCGGCGGTCGCGTCACGGTGAGTTGCAGTTCTCTCGAGGACAGCTTCGTGCGCATCAGTGTCGAGGACAATGGCCAGGGCATCCCGCCCCAGCGCCAGGCCGAGCTTTTCACGCCGTTCAACCGGCTGGGGGCCGAGGCGCAGGCGATCGAAGGCACCGGGATCGGCTTGGCGCTGGCCAAGCGCCTCGCCGAATTGATGGGCGGGCGCATCGGCTATCGCAGCACCTTCGGCAAGGGCAGCACGTTCTGGGTCGATCTCCCCGGTACCGATGCGGCACGCGACGGTACCGCACCGGTCAAACCGGCGCCCGGGCCGGATGCGGCTGTACCCACGCAGGCCGAACGGCCCCCCGTCAGAACGCCCACGCCCATCGGCCCGCAACCGGCGGTCGCGCGGTCGGAGTTCCGGCGCCGCATCCTCTATGTCGAGGACAATCCCGCCCATGTGCGCCTGATCGAAGAGGCCCTTGGCCGCGAGGCCAGCACCGAACTCAGTGTCGTGCACACACCGGAACTGGCCCTGGACGCGATGCGCTCGCTCACCCCCGATCTCATCCTGGTCGATCTCGGCGACCAGAACCTCACCGCGCGCAAATCGCATCGCCGGCTGCTGGCCATGGCCAGCGACCGCAATATCCCGGTCCTCGATCTCGGCGCCAATCCGGCGGTGGAACGGGACGGCAATGGCGGTGATCGCCCGGACCAGGTCGATATCCCGCGACTTCTCTCGGAAATCGCCCGCCTGGCGAAGTAGGCCCCAAAAGCCGGCGATTCCGGAGGAACGCGCGGTGGGTGGCAATTGCCGGCGCGGCGTCCTATATCTCTAGGCACATTCGCTCGCTCGCGACCTGCCGGAGATGCCCCCTCATGTCGAACCCCATGTCGAACCTCGCCACCACCGATCAATTGTTCTTCGAACGTGCCGGCCTCGATCTCGCCAAGACCGAGCGGCTGGTGGGCGATGCCCTCAATGGTGCCGATGACGGCGAGCTTTATCTGGAATACGAGCAATCGGAGGCCCTCGCTTTCGATGACGGCAAGTTGAAAAGCGCCAGTTTCGACACCACGCAAGGCTTCGGCCTCCGGGCTATATCGGGCGAGATTTCGGGCTACGCCCATGCGAGCGACCTCTCGGAAGGTGCCTTGGCCCGCGCCGCCCAGACGGTGAAGGCGGTCCATGCCGGCCATGACGGCAAGCTCGATCTCGGCCCCATCGGCACCAACCGCCAGCTCTATGCTCCCGACAATCCGCTGAACTCGCTCCCCTTCGGCGCCAAGGTGAAACTGCTCGAGGAAATCGACGCCTATTTGCGTGCCAAGGACCCGCGCGTGCGCCAGGTCATGGCCTCGCTCTCGGCCTCCTGGTCGGCCATTCAGATCATCCGCGGCGATGGTCAGCGCATGGGCGACGTGCGCCCGCTGGTGCGCCTCAACATCTCGGTGATGGTCGAGGAGAACGGCCGCATGGAGACCGGCTCCTTCGGCTGCGGCGGCCGCGTGTCTTACGAAGGCGTGGTGGCCGAGGGCAATTGGAAGCAGGGCGCCGACGAAGCCCTGCGCCAGGCCATCGTCAACCTTTCTTCGATCCCCGCACCCGCCGGCGAAATGCCCGTGGTGCTGGGGCCGGGCTGGCCCGGCATCCTGCTCCATGAGGCGATCGGCCACGGCCTCGAAGGCGATTTCAACCGCAAGCAGACCTCGGCTTTCGCAGGTCTCATGGGCCAGCGTATCGCCGCACCCGGCGTCACGGTCGTTGATGACGGTACACTCACCGATCGCCGTGGCTCGCTCACCATCGATGACGAGGGCACGCCCACGCAATGCACCACGCTGATCGAGGACGGCATCCTCAAGGGCTATATCCAGGACCGGCAGAATGCGCGCCTCATGGGCATGAAGCCCACCGGCAACGGCCGGCGCCAGAGCTTCGCCCATAACCCGATGCCGCGCATGACCAACACCATCATGCTGGCGGGCCCCCATGATCCGAAGGAAGTCCTGGCTTCAGTGAAGAAGGGTCTCTATGCCGTCAATTTCGGCGGCGGCCAGGTCGACATCACCTCGGGCAAATTCGTCTTCTCGGCCTCGGAAGCCTATCTCATCGAGGACGGCAAGATCGGCGCGGCGGTGAAGGGAGCGACCCTCATCGGCAACGGTCCCGATGTCCTCACCAAGGTCGGCATGATCGGCAACGACATGAAGCTCGATACCGGTGTCGGCACCTGCGGCAAGGAAGGCCAGGGTGTCCCCGTCGGCGTCGGCCAGCCCACCTTGCGCATCGACGCCCTCACGGTCGGCGGCACGGCGGCTTAGGGCGAGGCGGCTTAGACTTGCGTCAAGGCAGATCGATTTTTTCTTCGTCTGTTTCAGTACCGACGTGGATCAGAACCCAATCTCCATCGACCTTCACATAAGTGCAGCGGAGATAGAGACTCTGCCAGTCGAAATAGAGCAGGCGCCAAGTTTTCAACAAGGTACCGTTGTAGTCTTTCTCGATCAGGAAATCGTTGACCTTCACGGGCCCTGTCTCGACAATCGGTTGCAGAGTTCTGAAGGCCCCCGCATCAACATTCAGGGCGCCTTTGGATGCCTGGCGGAGAATATTGGGGATTTCGGCGAGCTCATTCTGCGCCACCGCGTCGGCAATCCGTGCGCAGTTCTCTCTCGGCGTATCGACGGCCAGGGCGGCACTGTGACCTCCCGCCAAGACAGCAATCAGAATGAACAAACGTCTAACAACAAACCACATCGTGCATCCCCATCCTTCGCGATAGTTGGCATGCTGTGGCGTATTTTTCTCGACGGTAGCCTACGCCGCAGCCGATTCGACCAAAATTCACGGTAGGTCAAACTACTGCTTGATGCAACCGACGGGGGATCCCGCCTACCGCCACGCGGCGTCGTAATATTCCGCCACACTCTGCTGGCTGCGGCTTTTCACCTGGCGCTTCAGGAGCACCAGCACGACGATGCTGGTGGTGGCCGCGAAGGCGATCGGGTGGATGAACCAGCCGAGCCAGGCCATGGCGAAATAATAGGCGCGGATGCCGCCGTTGAAACTCACCACAGCGAGCGACATGACACGCGCGGCATGATCGGCGAAGCGGTCGCGCAAAGCCGGCTCGACCGGTGCCGCCGGTGCGGCGCCGATGAGGGTGCAGGCGAAATTGAACTGCCGCAACGCCCAGGTGAATTTGTAGAAGGCGACGATGAAGAGGATGACGAGCCCCAGGATCTGGATCTCGAACAGCACCACGCTGGAGCGCGCGACGAAGCCGAAGGATTGAATGACGTCATGGGCGGCGCCGGCATTGCCGAGCACGCCCAGGAGACCGGCGATGATCAGCATCGAGGTTGAGGCGAAGAAGGTGGTTGCACTCACCGAATGGCCGGTCAGCGAGGAATCGATGATGCGCTCCTCGCGGTCCAGCATGCGTCGCATCCAGGCCCGGCGCAGGTGATGCATCATCTGGTTGAGATTGCTGGGCTTGACGTCGTCGGGCGGCAGATGATCGGCAAAGCGGCCGTAGACGAACCACAACACCAGCATCCAAAGCAGCGCCAGCCCATCCGGCCAGGTCCAATGCGCGAACAGCAGGGGCGACAAAGGGGTCCCGCTTCAGGCTGATTTGGCGGGCGCTTTGCCGCCGCGCTGGAAGCGCTTGGTGAAGCCGCGTTCGAAGAAATCGTAGATCGCCGGGCTCATCTCGTCGAATTTGAGGGCGAGCTGCTTCTTACCCCGGTCGTTGCGGACCACCTGGGCGCCGATCTTCATGGTGAATTCGGCATGCTCGTCCTTGATCTTGATGTCGATCTCGACCGGCATCTCGACCAGCAGATGACCGTCGTAATTACCGATCAGCAGACCGCCCAGCGACCAGTTCACCGTATCGGCAATCTGACCGTCGACCTTCACCGTGAAAATCGGCAACGGCAGGCGCTTGTCACGACGGTGCTCGGCGCCGCGCACCTGTCGAAAGCCCATGGTGAAGCTGCTCATGTCTGGGGGAACTCCGCGCTGGCTGGGAGGCAAAGTGTAACAGACAGGCGGAATCCTGTCCCCTGCGATTGGATGGGTGCGATTGGGGACGATGTTTAGCCGCGATTCTTAGCGTTGGCGGCCGCGGCGACTGTGGAACGAGAAGCTGCGCTCGAAGAAATCGAGAATCGTCGGGGTAAGATCGGCGAATTTAACCGCCAGCCGTCGCTCGGGCCGGTCATAGCGCACCAATTGCGCGGTGATGCGCAGGGTGGCGTCCGGATTCCCCGGCCCGGCCGGCCCGTCCTTCACCCAGATATCCATGGTGAATTCCATCTCCGGCCGTGCGGGCGCGTCGAAGCCACGGATCAGCAGGCCGCCCAGCGACCAATTGATTGTCTCGCAAACCTGGTCACCGATACGAACCGCGAAGATCGGAAGCTGCAGCCGCTTGTCGCGGCGGTGCTCCGCGCCGCGGATGACCCGGTAACCTACGGTGAAACTCGTCATGCACAAAAACCATCTGAAGATACACCATAGACAACGCTAAGTTATGATTCCTAAGAAAATTATGCAAGCAAATGAGTCGCAAAATCGCGAAAAAACATTTGTGATTCAATTAGTTAAAAGTTTTGGTTAAGAGCGGCGCCTTGCGTGGCCAGGACGGCGCTGGCGGGCCAGACGGCGACCCAGCGATCCCGGGCCACACCCCGGTAATAGGGGAGGGTCGGGAGCCGCAGCGGGGAGCCGTCGAAATAGCTGACGATGACGCCGGCGGGATGCGCCTTGGCCCAGGCCATCGCCGCCGCCTCGTCCGGGAGCGAGACCGGGGCCGCGCCCAGGCGGCCATAAAAATCGAACTCGCCGCGATAGGGGCCATAAACCGCCAAAGGCTGTCCGGCATCCTGCAATTCCCGCAGCCTCTCCGCCACCGGGGTGAGGTCGAAGAACTGCCGCAGGTTGAAGGGGAACTCGATATTGATGCAGGTCAGCAGCAGCACCGGCAGGGTGGCCACCTGAATGGTGCGCGAAAGCAATTGCATGGGTGAGAGCTGGGCGATGCCGTAACCGGCCACCAGCAGGACCAGCCCCGAGGTCATGCCCATGCCGCCGATCCAGATCGGCAGCGACACGTCGAAGAGCGCGCGCCACAGCACGTCGAGATGCGCCGTGGGGATGATGTTCATCAGGAAGAAACAAAGACCCAGCAGCAGCGCCCACAAGGCCGGCACGATGGCGTGAAAATCGCGCGCGCGAATCTCCTGCGTGGCGAGAAGGCGCGCGCCGAGGAGCGAAAGCGGCAGCACCGCATAGACCAGGCCCTGCATCTGCCAGCCGGTGGCGATGCCGGCGACGATGCTGGCCAGCAGATAGGCAAGGCAGAGGCGGAAGCCGCGGCCCATGGCGGTGCGCATCTGCCGCGCCAGCGCTCGCCACAAGGTCTTCCAGCAGATCCAGGGATAAAGCAGGAGCGGCACCAGCAGGAGCGACCAGATCTCGCGCCTTCCGGCTTCGGTCGCGGGCGCGTTCCAGCCGCTGCCGAATCCCAGGAAAGAAGCCTCGATCCCGGCGCCGGCCAAGGTCGCTTGCCAGGCGAACCAGCCGAGCAGGGCGGGCACGATCGCGATCAGCAGACTGAGATGCCAATGCGGCACGAAGCGGAGGCCCAGGCGCTGCCCGCCTTCCATATTGCCGCCGGTCGCCATGCCGCCGGTAACCATGCCGGTGGTCAATTGCGGTCCGATGCCCTCGCTGAGATAAGGCGGCAGGAGTGCTGCCAGCGGCAGCAGCAGCAAGGCGGCGCTGCCCAGGGTGAAGAAGCTGGCCATGAGGCTGAGCGCGAACACGCCCCACCAGAAGAAATAGCCGATCTGCCGCGGCGTCACCTGCCAGAGATGCGAGAGCGCGTGAAAGCCCAGCGCCGTGACCAGGAGAACCAGAGGCTCCGGCTGCACCATCGTGGCGATAAGGGCAAAGGCGATGGTGCCGATCAGCAGGATGCGGGCATAAAGCTCGGTCAGCGTGCGATGCGGCCACAACTGGAGGGCGGAACGGCCGACGAGGTAAAGCGTGCCGAGGCTCGCCAGCACGCTCAGAAGCCGCGGCCACAGATCGCCGAGGCCGAACAGATGCCAGCCGGCGAGAATCGCCCAGAGATGAAGCGGGGCGAGATTGCCGAGCCCCTCGCCACCCCGTTGCGGCAGCCAGCTGCCGTCCTGCCACATATGCCAGGCGGCGGCGAGGCTTTCCAATTCGATTGGTGCCGTCGGCGGGCGTCCCAGCAAGGCGCCGGCGATGATCGCCAGCCACAGCAGGAACGGCACCAGCAGCGCCCAGCGCAACAGGACCGGCCCCGGCGGCACGGTGACCGGCCGGAGATTCGCTTCGGCGGCGGCGATCTCGGCTTCCAGCAACAGGGATTGCGCGGTTTCCGGCATGGCCGGATCGAAGCCGCGCTCGCCCGTCGGACGATTGTCGCTGCCGCGCCGCATGCTCAATCGGCCTTCTGGAACACGTCGAATGCGATCACCGCGGTCTCGGTCAAGGCGGCGGCTTCCCATTCCTTGAAGGCCGGCCAGGCGAAGATCGCCTCGCAATAGGCCGCACTCACCGGATCCAGCGGGACGCCATAGGTGCGGAAGCGCGTGGCGACGGGCGCATACATGGCATCCGCCGCGCTGAAGCCGCCATAGAGGAAGGGGCCGGCACCATGGCTGCCCTTTTCGCCGAAACGGGTGCGCGCCTCATGCCAGATCGATGTCACGCGGGCGATGTCCTCCTTGGCCAGATGCGCGCGGGATTCCTCGTGCCGGTCATGGGTGATGTCCATGGGCAGGTTGCGGCGCAAGGTCGCAAAGCCCGCATGCATCTCGGCCGAAATCGACCGGGCATGGGCACGCGCGGCGCGATCTTCCGGCCACAGCCCGGCGCCCGGCGCCAGTTCGGCGAGGTATTCGCAGATCGCCAGGGTTTCCCAGACCAGGATGTCGCCGTCGACGATCGCCGGCACCAGACCGGAGGGCGAATGCGCCTTGATCCGCTGATGGGTGTCGTTATTGCGTAGCGGGATGACGATCTCGTGAAAATCGAGGCCGCTGGCCTTGACGGCGAGATAGCCGCGCAGCGACCAGGACGAATAATTCTTGTTGCCGACAATCAAGGTCAATCTGGACATCTTTTCCTCCCCAGGCGGTCGCCATCATAGGGGATTGGGTCATCTTGCCAACTATGCCGACTGGCCGCACCCCGCTAAAATCCACGCCGAAGCCGGCCCGATTCGGCCCGCAAATTCCGAGGAACCTCCCGTGCTCGATCATCTCCTGTCCCGCGCCGCCAAGGCGACCCGCATCCTGCCGCTTGGCGACAAGGCCTTTGCCCAATGGCTGAAGGATCGCCCGGCTGCCCTGCAGGCCTGGATCAAGGCCGCGGGCTTCACCGCGAAACCCGGCAGCTTTTTGCTGCTGCCCGATGGATCGGGCGACGCGCAGATCCTGGCCGGTGTTGAAAGCGGCACCGATCGCTGGTCGCTGGCCGCCTTGCCCGCCGCTTTGCCTGCCGGCACCTATGTCCTGATCGAGGACGACCTCACCCCCGCCCAGGCCGATGCCCATGCTTTCGCCTGGGCCATGGGCTGCTACCGCTTCGCGCGCTATCGCAGCGACAAGAAGGAATTCGCGGCACTCGTCTGGCCGAAGAGCGCCGACCGCATTGTGGTGGAACGCGCCGTCCGGGCGATCGGCCTGGGGCGCGATCTCATCAACACCCCGGCCGAACATATGGGCCCCGGCGATCTCGCCAAGGCGGCGGGCGATGTTGCCAAGGCGCATAAGGCGCGCTTCCGCGAAGTGGTTGGCGACCAACTCTTGAAAGCGAATTACCCCACCATCCATGCGGTGGGCCGCGCCGCCGCCACCTCGGGGCCGCGCGCGCCGCGCCTCATCGACATCACCTGGAAAGGGAAAAGCGGCGAGAAGGGTCCGCTCCTCACCCTCATCGGCAAGGGTGTCTGCTTCGATACCGGCGGCCTCGATCTGAAGCCGCGCGGCGGCATGATGATGATGAAGAAGGATATGGGCGGCGCCGCCACGGTGCTCGCCCTCGCGCAGATGATCATGGAAGCCGATCTCCCCTTGCGCCTCCGCCTCATGATTCCGGCGGTGGAGAATTCGGTTTCGGGGAATGCGATCCGGCCCCTGGATGTCGTGAAGACCAGGAAGGGCATCACGGTCGAGATCAACGACACCGATGCCGAAGGTCGCCTCATCCTTTGTGACGCCATCGCCGATGCCGACGACCAGAAACCCGATCTGATGATCGACATGGCGACGCTGACGGGTGCTGCGCGCGTGGCGCTTGGCCCCGATCTGCCGGCGCTCTTTGCCAATGACGACGAACTGGCGGAGGCTTTGCTGCGCCATGGCCGCGATGCGGGCGATCCTTTCTGGCGCCTGCCGCTGTGGAAACCCTATCGCCGGATGCTCGACAGCAAGGTGGCCGACATCGCCAATTGCGAACCGGGCAGCTTCGCCGGTGCGATCACGGCCGCACTCTATCTGCAGGAATTCGTCTCGCCGCAGACCAAATGGCTCCACATCGATACCTATGGCTGGACGGCGGGGAGGGGTGCGGGCCGGCCCGATGGCGGCGAGCCGCTGGGCTTGCGGGCCCTCTTTTCCTTCATCGCCGAATGGGCGGCGAAGAGCGGCAAATCCGGCGCCAAGATCCTCGCCAAACGCCCGGCACCACGCCCCGCCTCGAAGCGCACCACCCCGCGCCCGCGGGGGAGAAGGTAGGGCGTATATTAATATTCGTCATGGTACGCGCAGGCGTACCATCCACGAGTTTCGATGTGACTGAGGAAAGAAAGTCGTGGATGGTCGGCCTTCGCCGACCATGACGATTCAATGAATCGTCACTTCTCTCGCTTCAACAACACATAAAGCGCGCCTTCGCCGCCATGCTCGGGCCTTGCCTGGCTGATGGCGAGGATCAGGCGGCGCATCGCCGGCTCGTTGAGCCAGCGCGGCACGTTGGTTTTGAGGATTCCGCTCTTCGATTGCGTCATGCCCTTGCCGGTGATCACCAGCAATTGGCGCTTTCCCGCCTTGTAAGCGCGCTCGATGAAATGCTGGAGCGCGTCATGGGCTTCGGCCTGGGTGCGGCCGTGAAGATCGATCTTGCCTTCGATCGGCAATTGGCCACGGCGGAAGCGTTCGCCCTGGCGCTTGTCGATCCCCGGCATGGCGCCGGGAATCGGTGTGGGGGTGAGCAGCGGCGCTGGTTTGGGTGCTGCCACGACCGGCGCCGGATTGGGCGGTGGGCCTTTGGCTACCTTGGGCCGTTTGCCCGGCGGTGCCTTCGCGGGCGCCACTTTGCTCTCGGGCGGCGGCGCATCCTCGCCCCCAATGCCTTTATCGGCCGGCGGCTTCTTCACGCGCTTGCGCTTGAGCGGCGTCACCGATTTCGCGACGGCCTGCCACAAGGCAAGCTCGTCATCGGTGAGGCGCCGCTTGGCGGCCATGGCGGGGCGAGGTACCGGTTGTTAGGCGTTGCCGACGGGTGCGCCGACGCTGGCGGCTTTCTGGGCCTCGGCCTGCTTCAGCAATTCTTCGCGCTTGTCGCGGTAGAGGGCCACGAAATCGACCGGGTTGATGAGGAGCGGCGGGAAGCCGCCGGCGGCGACGGCGCTGGCGATCACCTGGCGCGCGAAGGGGAACAGCAGGCGCGGCGCCTCGATCATGACCAGCGGCAGGACATGCTCCTGCGGTACGCGCCCCAAGCGGAACGAGCCCGCATATTCGCATTCCACCAGATAGACCGAACGCTGGCCGATCTTGGCATCGACCGAGAGGAACAGGGTCACTTCGATGTCGGGGGGCGTCAGCGGCTTCACCTTGACGTCGACCCGGATCATGCCAGTCGGTGCTTCGGTCAATGCCTGCGGGGTTTCGGCCCCCAGCGGGTTCTCGAACGAGAAATCCTTCAGGAATTGGTGCAGCACCACCAAGGCGGGGCCGGCTTCGGCCTGGGTACCCGCAGCCTGGTCGGCCGGATTGGTCTTGGTTTCTTCAGTCATGGCAGCAACTCCTGGAAAAAGGTTGCGGTTCCGCTACCACCCTTCCGCTGGGTTTGGCAATAACCGCCTTCCAGGCCGTGCCGCCGCTTGACCGTGAAGCAGCCGCATGGGCAATCTGCCGCAGCGAATATCCAGCGGAAAATCGGGGGCAATATGAGCCGTTATGCGATCGTCGTCGGTGCCGGATCGGGCCTTTCCGCCGCTCTGGCCCGGGCCTGTGCCGCTGATGGCATGAAACTGGTCCTGGTCGCCCGCGATATCGCCAAACTGGCGCCCCTGGTGGCTGAACTCGGTGCCCGCGCCATGGCCTGCGACGCTGGAGATTCCGTGGCGATCGACCGGCTCTTCGCGGTGGTCGAGCGCGATTTCGGCATTCCCGAACTGGTGGTCTTCAATGCCGGCTACCGCGCCCGCGGCCCGGTGACCGAGATCGATCCCCAGGAAGTCGAGATGGCGCTCCGCAACAATGCTCTCGCTGGCTTCCTCACCGGCCAGGGGGCGGCGCGGTTGATGCTCAAAGCCGGCAAGGGCTCGATCTTCTTCACCGGCGCCACCGCCGGGGTGAAGGGGTTTGCGGGTTCCGCGCCCTTCGCCATGGGCAAGTTCGCTTTGCGCGGCCTGGCGCAGAGCCTGGCGCGCGAGCTTGGACCCAAGGGCATCCATGTGGCACACATCGTGATCGATGGCGGCATCGCCGGGACACGCAGCGGCCGCGATCCGGGCGAAGAGGACAAATACCTGCAGCCCCAGGCCATCGCCGCCAGCTATCTCGCCCTCCACAAACAACCGCGCAATGCCTGGACCCAGGAACTCGACCTCCGCCCCTGGGTCGAGACGTTCTAGCGCCGCAGCGTCAGATAGACGCTGTCGAACCATTTGCCGCCGATCTCGATGGTCTTTTCCGCAAAGCCGGTGCGGAGAAAGCCGATGCGCTCCAGCACGCGCAGGCTGGGGCCGTTATCGGGATCGACATCGGCGCGGATCTCGGTGAAGCCCAGGGTATCGAAACCGAAGGCGCAGAAGGCGTCGAGCGCCTCGCGCGCATAACCCTGGCCCCACAAGGCGGGATCGAAGAAGAAGCCGATCTCGTCACCCTGCCAGAAGGCGACACGGCCGATCACGCGCGCGCCCAGCAGCACGGTATAATCATGGGCGCGGCCCGCCGCCCCTTCGCCGAGGCTCAGTTCCACCCAGCGGATCGTCTCGGCCATCTCGGTATGCGGCAGGGTCGACCAATAGCGCATTACCGCGGGGTCGGAGAGAAAAGGATGCAGGGCAGCGGCATCCTCCCGCTGCATCGGCCGCAGGGTGAGGCGCTCGGTGGTGAGGATGGGGAGTGCCAAGACAGGTATTACCCGACCCGCTGCGCCTTGCGCTGGCGGGTGGGATCGTAGGGCACCAATTCGGCGTTCTGCGCCGAATGGCCGGTCAGTTGCAGGATGAAGGCCCAATGACTCGCCACCACCACATGCTGCCAATCGGGCAAGGCGGCGGCGCGGGCCTGGAAACGGGTGCAGCGCAATTCGACCTGCTCATGCGTCTCGTCGAGATTGGGCCACCAGACTTCCGGCAGATGATCGAAGGCCAGCGCCGGCCAGGCTTCGGCCAGTTTGCTCCGGGGGCTGCCGATATCGCATTGATAGAAGGCGCGCTCATGCACCAGGGGCTCGATCTCGATGGGGAGGTTGAGCACGCGCGCCACGATCTCGGCGGTTTCGATGGCACGGGTATAGGGGCTGGCCCAGACCCGCTTCAGGGCGATGGGGTGGTCCTTGAGGCGTGCCGCCGATTCCGCGACCTGCCGCTTGCCCAGCGCGGTGAGCTTGGGATCGGGAATGCCCGGGTCGCGCCCGGTGCGGTCGTGATGGGCGTTGAATTCCGATTGGCCGTGGCGGATGAGGATCATGTCTGGTCGTCCGATTGGTCGATGATCTGCGGCGGCTTGCGCCAGCCGCCGGGGCGTTTGTCTTTTTCCGGCGTTTCGCCGTCATCTGCTGCCGGCTCCACCACTTCGAACTCGCCTTCGATGATGGTGGTGGTCCGGGCACCGGGTCCCCGGCTTCCCGCACCTTGGCCGCGATAGACCCGCGTCTCGAAATGCCGCGCCATGCGCCGCAGCAGGAAATTCCGCGTCCAGGGCAGCAGCAGGAAGAGGGCCAGGAAATCGCTGACGAAGCCGGGCACCACCAGCAGCAACCCGGCGATCACGATCACGGCGCCGTCGATCAGGCTGTGGCCGGGCTCGCGCCGCTCATTCATGGCGGTTTGCAGTTTGGTGACGGCATTGAGCCCGCCCTGGCGGATGAGCCCGATCCCGCCCAGGGCCGCCGCCAGCACCCAAAGCAGGGTGGGGCCAAGGCCGATCCGGCCGCCGATCACCACGAATCCGGCGATCTCCAGCAGCGGCAAAAGCAGGATGAGCACCGTCAGCAACCGGATCATCGTCCCATTCTCTCGATAATCACGCCCAATTGTCCTCCCGAATCCGAAAAACCGAGCAATTCCCGCGCCACCGGCCGGCGTCAGATGGGTGCCAGATGGGTGCCAGACTTGCTGACATCCGGCCGGCTTCCTATGTAGAATGCCGGATCAAGGCTTTAGCGCATGGTGGCTGGCCGGTCCAGCGGACCCCCGCCGGCAACGACCGCCACCGGAGATCGTTTCACAAGGATTACCGCTCTTGCAGCATCTCGACATCGTCTTCTTCGCCATCGTGGCTGTGGTCCTGGGCTGGAAGCTCTATTCCATCCTGGGCCGCCGGACTGGTCACGAGCGCCAGATCGATCCCTTTGCGCGCCCCAATCCGCCCGAAACCAAGAAGGGCGAGCGCGGCCGCACGATCGATCGCGACGAACCGGACGCGCCGATCCAGATCGGCACCCGCCGTCCCGAGGGCCGTCCCGAAGCCCGCCCGCATCTCCGGCCGGTGGAGACCCGCGCCGAACCCGCCGCCGGCCCGGGTGCCTCCATGCAGCCTCGTGACCGCCGCCAATTGGAAGCCGAGATCGCCGCGGCGCCGGAATCCCTGCGCGATGGCCTCGAGGCGATCCGCAAGGCCGATCCCAGCTTCAACCCGATCGATTTCGTGGCCGGTGCCAAGATCGCCTTCGAGATGATCCTGATGTCCTTTGCCGAGGGCGATACCAAGACCCTGCAGCCGTTGCTTGGCGCCGACGTCTATCAAAGCTTCGCCGCCGCCATCGAGGCGCGCCGCAATGCCGGCCATCGCCTGAAGACCAATCTGGTCGGCATCACCCATGTCGAGATCGCCGATGCCGAACTCAAGGACAAACAGGCGCAGGTCACGCTGAAAATCACCAGCGAGCAGATCGACGTCACCGAGGATGCGAGCGGCCAGGTGATCGAGGGCGATCCCGCCCGCGTCGATACCCTGGTCGATCTGTGGACCTTCGCCCGCGACACCACCTCGCGCGACCCGAACTGGCAATTGGTGGCGACGCAGAGCCCGGCCTGATCGCCGATTTGTTTTCCCCTCCCCCTTCAGGGGGAGGGTAGGGTGGGGGCATTGCAGTGAAGATTGTGCGAACCCATGCCCCCCTCCCGACCTCCCCCCTGAAGGGGGGAGGGGATCAATGGAAAAATATTGTCAGGGGAAATACCGAGGGGATGCGGGGAAGAGCGGGGGAACAACGCCGTCCAGCCATGATCCGTCGCATCGCGGTGGCGGTTGCGCTGTTCTCGCTCGCTGCCTGCACCCCGCCCGATGTGCCGGCGGGTCTCAAGCTCAAACCCGCTTCCTATGCCTCGCTGCCCGGCTGGGGCGAGGATGATTTCGCCGGTACCCTGCCGGCTTTCCTGAAAACCTGCCAGGCGCTCGCGAAGCGCGCGCCGGACGAGGCGATCGGGCCGCAGGCCCTGGGTGGCCTGGCCCGGGATTGGCAGGCGCCCTGCGCCGCCGCGCGCGATCTGGCTCCCAAGGCCGATCCCGCCACGACGCGCGCCTTTTTCGAGCGCTGGTTCGTCCCCTTCATGGCCGAGGATGATCGCGGCCGCGCCGGCCTGTTCACCGGCTATTACGAGGCCGAGATCGACGCGGCGCGGGCGCCCGATGCGCTTCATCGCTATCCGCTCTACGCATCACCCAGGGGCGGCACCACGCTTACCCGTGCCGAGATCGAAGCCGGCGGCTTGAAAGGGCAGGGCCTGGAATTCCTCTGGCTCAAGGATCCCGTCGACGCCTTCTTCCTGCAGGTCCAGGGTTCCGGCATCGTGACGCTCAACGATGGCGGGGAAATGCGCATCGGCTATGCCGGCAATAACGGCCACGGCTTCGTTGCCATCGGCAAATTGATGATCGAGGAAGGCATTATCGACCGGGATTCCGCCTCGATGCAGACGATCCGCGCCTGGCTACGTGCCAATCCCGACCGGGCGCAGGAATTGATGAACCGCAATCCGCGCTTCATCTTTTTCCGCGAGGTGAAGGATGGCCCCGTGGGTGCCATGGGCGTGACGCTCACCGCCGGGCGCAGCCTCGCCGTCGATCCCGCTTTCGTGCCCCTGGGGCTGCCGCTTTGGCTCGATACCACCTGGCCGGTCGATCACGGCGCCATCAAGCGCGGCTCGCCGCTGCGGCGCCTGATGCTGGCCCAGGATACCGGCTCGGCCATCAAGGGGCCGGTGCGCGGCGATTTCTTCTGGGGCAGCGGCGAGGAGGCGCTGAAATTCGCCGGCGCCATGAAGAATCCCGGCCGCTGGTTTCTCCTGTTGCCAGTGACCGCGGCGGCGCGCAAAACTCTCGACGTCATCGATGTCGTCAGCAGCTTGAAGTGAGTACCAGCTTGTCCAGCCAGCCCAATCGTGGCTCAGCCGAGGCGCAAGGGCGCCATGTCGCGCTCTTCGTCACCTGTCTCGTGGATCTCTTTCGCCCCAGCATCGGCTTTGCCGCGGTGAAACTGCTCGAAGCGGCGGGTTGCCGCGTTTCCGTCCCGGATGCGCAGACCTGTTGCGGCCAGCCCGCTTATAATTCCGGCGACCGCCAATCCGCGCGCGCCATTGCTCAGAACACGATCGCGGCGCTGGAGAGCTATCCCTTCATCGTGGCGCCCTCGGGCTCCTGCGCCGGCATGCTGAAGCATCACTATCCGGAACTCCTGGCCGACGACAAAATCTGGGGACCGCGGGCGCAATCCCTGGCCGACCGGGTCTACGAGCTCACGCAGTTTCTCGCCGAACAATGCGGCAAGACCGATTTCGGCGCGGTGCTCGGCGCGCATTGCACCTATCACGATTCCTGCTCGTCCTTGCGCGAGATGCGGGTGAAGCAGGCGCCGCGCGATCTCCTGGGCGCCGTCGACGGGCTGAAGCTAACCGAGATGGCGGAGACCGATGCCTGTTGCGGCTTCGGCGGCACCTTCTGCGTCAAGTTCCCCGAGGTCTCGAATTCCATGGCGGCGCGCAAGGTCGAGACGATCAACGCGACCGGCGCCGATCTATTGCTCGCCGGCGATCTCGGCTGCCTCATGAACCTCGCCGGCAAACTGAAACGTGACGGTTCCGGAATCGAGGTGCGCCATGTGGCCGAGGTTTTGGCCGGCATGACCGACGCGCCGGCGATCGGGGAAGAACGCCGATGAGCATGACCCCCACCGCCAACGCCTTCAAGAGCAACGCCCACGGCGCGCTCAAGGACGCGCCCCTGCAGGAGGCGCTCGGCATCGCCCGCAACCATTCCATCCACACGCGGCTCAACACCATCGCCAAGCTCCCCGAATTCGAGGATCTGCGCGATATCGGCCGCGATCTCAAAAACCACATCATCGCCCATCTCGATCAATATTTGATCCAGTTCGAGCAATCGGTGAAGGATCGCGGCGGCCATGTGCATTGGTGTCCGGATGGCGAGAGCGCCCGCGCCAAGGTGCTGGAGATCTGCCGGACGGTGAACGCCAAGACGGTCACCAAGGGCAAGTCGATGATCGGCGAGGAAATCGGCATCAACGATTTCCTGGAAAAGAACGGCATCGAGCCCATCGAGACCGATCTCGGCGAATACATCATCCAATTGCGCGGCGAGACGCCCAGCCACATCATCGGCCCGGCGCTCCATGTCACCAAGGCGCAGGTCGAGGAAACCTTCCGCGAGGCGCATCAGGATCTCGATCCCCAGCGCAATCTCGATGACGCCGCCAGTTTGATGGCGGAAGCGCGCACGAAATTGCGCGCGGGGTTTTTGAAGGCCGATGTCGGCATCACCGGCGCCAATTTCCTCATCGCCGATGAAGGTGCGACCACCATCGTCACCAATGAAGGGAATGGCGATCTCACGCAAACCCTGCCGCGCATCCATATCGTGCTGGCCTCGATCGAGAAGGTGGTGCCCAGCCTCAAGGACGCGATGACCCTGCTGCGCGTCCTTGCGCGCTCGGCCACCGGTCAGGAGCAATCGGTCTACACGACCTTCTCGGCGGGACCGCGCCGCCCCGGCGATCTCGACGGGCCGGAGGAATTTCACGTCATTCTCATCGACAATGGCCGCTCCGGCTATCTCGGGTCCGATTTCGAGGAGATGCTGCGCTGCATCCGCTGCGGCGCCTGCCTCGATCATTGCCCGGTCTATCATTCCGTGGGCGGCCATGCCTATGGCTGGGTCTATTCCGGCCCGATCGGTTCGCTGCTCAATCCCGCCATCATCGGCATCGAGAACGCGAAGCCCCTGCCCAATGCCTCGACCTTGTGCGGGCGTTGCGAATCCGTCTGCCCGATGCGGATTCCCATTCCGAAGATGTTGCGGCACTGGCGCGAACGCGAATTCGAACATGCCTTGGCACCGCAGGCCGAACGCTCCGGCATCCGCTTCTGGGCCTTCTTCGCCAGGCGACCGCTGCTCTATCGCTTTGGTACGCGCGTCGCTGCACGGGTTCTCTCCGCCATGGCCGGCAAACGCGGGCGCCTCAAAAGCGTGCCTTTGGCCGGCGGCTGGACCCAATTCCGCGACCTCCCGGCACCGCAGGGCCGCACCTTCCACGACCAATGGCGCGCGAGGAACGGATCATGACGGGAACCGGTCGCGAGCGCATGCTGGCCGGCATCCGCGCCGGCATCGCGCGGCAGGCGGAACGCCGTGCGGGTGCGCCGGCGCCGACGAAGCCGACGCCCCTGATCCCCGCCCGCGCCACGGCGCCGGGTGTCGATGTGGTGGCGCTCTTCCGGGAACAGCTCTTGAACGCCAAGGCGACGCTCGACGAGGTGAAATCGACCGAGGATGTGCCGGCGGCGGTCGCACGTTATCTCGCCGCGCAGAATGCCGAATCCCGCATCCGCCTCGCCCCCGATCAACGCATCGCCAATATTCCCTGGGACAAGGTCCCGCTGCTCGAAACCTCCAGCGGCCGCTCCCATGGCGACGACCCCACCAGTGTGACACCCGCCGTGGCGGCGGTGGCGGAAACCGGCACCATGGTACTGCAATCCTCCGGCGATACGCCGACCACGCTTCATTTCCTCCCCGACCAGCATGTCGTGGTGATCGCGAAGGACCAGATCGTCGGCACTTATGAAGATGCCCTGGCGCGCGTGAAACGCGGTCCCGACGGCGCCATGCCGCGCACGATCAATTTCGTGACCGGTCCCTCGCGCAGCGCCGATATCGGCAAGATCCTGCTGATGGGTGCCCACGGCCCCAAGCGTCTCCATGTGATCGTGGTGGAGGACGGGTTCTGATGGCGAGCCTGCGCCGGATGACCGGTGCAGCACCCGGCTCTCGCTGGGAAGCGTTCTTCGCCACGCCCGATCCCCGTCTCCGCAACCATGTCGTCGGCGATTACCAGGGCTGGCAGGAATGGGCCGAGGCACCCATCTTCCGGCCACAGCTTCCCATCGTGATGGTGCCGGTCATCCTCAATCTGGGGCCGCTTTGGGAGATCGGTGCGCCGGATATGCCCTGGGGCACGCCGCGCGCCTATGATTCCTTCGCGGCCGGCCTCCATGACGGCATCGCCACCACCCTATCCGGCGGCAATGCCGTCTGCCTGCAGATCAATCTGACGCCGCTCAGCGCGCATCTCCTTTTCCGCCGCCCGATGGCCGAGCTTGCCAATCGCACGATCGCCTTCGAGGAACTCCTGAGCGCGGTGGGTGATGAACTCATCGACCGCTTGCGGCACGCGCCGGATTGGGAAGCGCGTTTTCAGATCGTCGATCATTTCCTGCTGTCGCAACTCGGCAACCGCGCGGCCAGCCGGGAGATTTCCTTCGCCTTGCAGCAATTGCAGCGCAGCCATGGCAGTGTGGAGATCGGCGCCCTCGCCAATGACCTCGCCTGGAGCCGCAAGCGGCTCATCGCGCGTTTCCAAACCGAGATCGGCCTGGCGCCCAAGACCATCGCCCGGCTCTGCCGCTTCAACCGCATGCTGGCCTTGCTGGAGCGGCCAAAAGACCGCGGCCTCGCGGAACTTGCCGTTATCGCCGGCTATTATGACCAGGCGCATTTCAACCGCGACTTCCGCGATTTCGCGCGGGCGACGCCGGGCGAATATCTGGCGGCCTTGCCCAGTCGGCCCGCCACCCATTGAGCGGGAAATTCGTCCAAGAAGGCGGGAGCGGGGAAAGTTAGACTGCGCGCCGAAACCGTTCCTCAAGGAGGCAGCCATGACCGAGACATCCGCATCCGCCGCGATCTTTCCGGCCCTGAAATATGACGACGCCCCAGCCGCCATCGATTGGCTGGGCAGGGCCTTCGGCTTCTCGAAACACATGGTGGTGCCCGATGACAAGGGCGGTGTGGCTCATGCCGAGCTCAGGATCGGCGGCGCCATGATCATGCTGGGTTCGATGGGAAAACCCGATCCCACCAATCCCTGGACCACCGAGCGCCAGGGTGTCTATGTCCAAATCACCGATATCGACGAGCATTACGCCCGCGCCCAGGCGGCGGGTGCGAAGATCGAACGGCCGCTTGCCGACACACCCTATGGCGCCCGCGAATATTCCGTGCGCGATCCTGGCGGGCATCTCTGGTCCTTCGGCACTTACGATCCGTTTGCGCCGCAGGAATAGTGTTTTCGAGAAAAAATCTTCGTCATCCTCCGCGAAGGCGGAGGATCCACGACTTGCCTTGCTGCGCCTGATGAAAACTCGTGGATGGTCCGCCTTCGCGGACCATGACGGCCAAGAACTGCTCGTCACTGCAGCCAGACCGAATCCTTGAGCTTGGCGACGAAAGCGGCATGCGCTGCCAGTTCTTCTTCGCTCGGCGCATGCGGGCGGGGTGGCCGGGCCGGGCGGTCGCCCTTGGGCGTGGCGCGCTTGGCAAAGTTCATGCCCGCGGTCGTGGTTTCTTCGGCACCCAAAGTGAGGCCGGTCTGCCGCCCGCCCAGCAATTCCAGATAGACATCGGCCAGGAGCTGCGCATCGAGGAGCGCGCCGTGAAGCGTGCGGTTGGAATTGTCGATGCCGAAGCGTTTGCACAAGGCGTCGAGCGAGGCGGGCGAGCCCGGGAACTTCTTCCGCGCCATGATCACGGTATCGATCGCCCGCTGCATCGGCACGGCCTTCTTGCCGGCTTTCTCCAGTTCGTAATTGATGAACTTCATGTCGAATTCGGCGTTGTGGATCACCAGCGGCGAATCTTCGATGAAGGCCAGAAAATCCTCGGCGAGACTCGCGAATTTGGGCTTGTCGGCAAGGAACTCGGTTGAGAGGCCATGGATGCGGAAGGCCGCTTCCGGCATGTCCCGCTCGGGGTTGAGATAGCGGTGGAAATTGCGCCCGGTCGGGATGTGGTTCATGAGCTCGAGACAGCCGATTTCCACCAGCCGGTCGCCGGTCAAGGGATCGAAGCCGGTGGTTTCGGTATCGAGGACGATCTCACGCATGCTGGCGCATTCCGATGACATGATGGGGCAGGGGCTCGAAGCTGAGCGGCTCGCTGGCAAGATGCCCCCGATAGAAAGTACTGGCAAGCGCCGAGACGCGCGCCGGATCGCCGGTCGTGTAGCAGCGGATCGGGGCGGGAAGCGGGCCGAAGCTCTTCATCTCCGGATGGCGGAAGAGATAGGCGGTCAAGGCCTCCGCCGTGCGCTGGGGCTGCGAGACGATGCGCGTGGCCTCGGGCAAAGCGGCGCGGAACAGATGCTCGACCAGCGGATAATGCGTGCAGCCCAGCACCACGGAATCCAGGGGCGCCCCATCCAGCTGCGCCATCAAGGCCGCGACATGGCCGCGGATGCTCTCTCCCAGAACGGCTTCCTCCGCCCCCGCCTCGATGAGCCCGGCAAGGTCGTGGCAGCCCTGCTGGAAGACGCGGAGCTTGGGCGCGCGCTTCGCTACCTCATGAAGATAGGCACCGGAGGCAACGGTGGCTGGTGTCGCAAAGACGCCGAGCGTCTCCGGCGTACGTTGCCAATCTGCCGGCCCCGCCAGGGCATGCCAGGGATTTTGCGCGATCTCCTCGATCATGGGCACGAGCACGCCGAGGCAGCGATGATTGGGATAGGCCTCCGGCAGCCATTCCTGCTGTAACCGCCGCAAGGCGATGGCGGCCGCCGTGTTGCAGGCGAGGATGACCAGCGTGCAGCCGAGGCCGAACAGGGCGGCGACGCCGTTCCGGGTCAATTCCAGGATCGCCTGGGGATCGCGCGCGCCATAGGGTGCGTTGGCATGATCGCCGAGATAGATGAAACGCTGCCGGGGCAGGCGCTGGGCGAGGGCCGAAAGGATCGTGAGCCCGCCATGGCCGGAATCGAACACGCCGATCATGACGCCTTGTTCTTCCGCATCCGCCGTACCACCCGCATCAATTCCACCAGGGTTGGGCGCCGCCCCAGCCCCGTCTCCACCACCCAATCGGCCCGTCGCCGTTTTTCGGCATCGGGCATCTGCTGGCCGAGGATCTGGGCAAAGCGCGCTTCGCTCATATTCGCCCGCTTCAATACGCGCTGTTTTTGCAGAAATTGTGGCGCCGTCAGCACGACCACCCCATCGCAGCGTCTTTCGCCGCTGGTTTCGTAAAGGAGCGGGATGTCGAGCACGGCAAGGTTCCGGCGGCTGGCGCGGCAGCGCCGCAGGAAGGCGGCTTCCGCCTCCCGCACCATGGGATGCAGGATCGCTTCCAGCCGCCGCATCTCGGCGGGGCGGTCAAAGACCCGGGCTCCCAGAGCCTTGCGGTCAATGGCGCCCGCCTTTTCCACCCCCAGGCTTTCCACCCCCTGGCTTTCCACCCCGGGAAAGGCCGCGGCCACGGCCTTGACCGCCCGCCCGCCCGGCCCCAGCAGCGCATGGACGGCGGCATCGGCATCATGAACCGGCAGGCCCAGCCGCCGCAGCATGGCGGCGGCGGTGGATTTCCCCATCCCGATCGAACCGGTCAGTCCCAGAATGCGCATGCCCACCGATGGCGGTCGGGACCGATTCTTGTCAAGCGATGGCAAAGGCATTTTGCCCCTCCCCCCTTCAGGGGGGAGGTCGGGAGGGGGGCATGGGTTGGCACCAATCTTCACCTGCATGCCCCCACCCTGCCCTCCCCCTGAAGGGGGAGGGAAATGATGCTCGAGCGCCCAATCCACTTCTGTGACTCCCATCACCGGACCCCCGCTTCGGCTTTGGACCCAGGCCCGGTTCCTGGGCTATAAGGAGGGCCGCTTCGTCTCTCTTCCGGCCGGCAAAGGGTGCCCCGCCTTCATGACTAGCATCGGGTTTGTGGTTTTCGGGCTGGTCAGCCTGCTGGGCCTCATGAGCCTGCTGCCGCCGCTGGCGGCGCGGCTGCGGCTCCCTTATTCCGTTCTTCTCGCCCTTGTCGGCCTGGGCCTCGGCCTCGTCATCACCTTGCGCCCCGACCTCAATTTTTCCTCGCCGGCGCTCCACGAGATCATCGAGGCCCTGGCCAGCATCGAGATTTCGTCCGAGGCCTTCTTGCTGATCTTCCTGCCGACGCTGCTGTTCGAAACCGCGATCACGATCGACGTCCGGCGGCTCCTGGACGATCTGGCGCCGGTCCTCACACTGGCGGTGCTCGCGGTGGTGATCTGCGCCCTCACCGTCGGCTTCGCGCTTTCCTTCGTCTCGCCCTTCGGCCTGGTCGCCTGCCTGCTGCTGGGCTCGATCGTCGCCACCACCGATCCGGCGGCGGTGATCGGCATCTTCCGCGAGGTCGGTGTCCCCAAACGACTCACCACCCTGGTCGAGGGCGAGAGCCTGCTCAACGATGCCGCCGCGATCGCGCTCTTTGCATTGCTCCTGCCGATGTTGCTGGGCGAGGGGCAGGCCGGTTTCGGCGCCACGATCCTCAATTTCCTGAAGAGCTTCCTGGGCGGCGGCGTCGCCGGCTTCATCATGGGCCGCGCCGCCTGCGCGCTCTTCCCCCTGCTGGGTGGCTGGCCCAAGGCCGAGACTACCCTTACCATCGCGCTTGCTTACTTAAGCTTCGTCGTCCCCGAACATTACTTCCATGTCTCCGGCGTCGTTTCCTGCGTGGTCGCCGGGCTGGTCCTGGGCTCGATCGGCAAGACCCGGGTCAACACACACACCTTCGAGCAGATCGAAGGTGTGTGGTCGCAGCTCGGTTTCTGGGCCAATTCCCTCATCTTCCTTCTGGCGGCCATGCTGATTCCCAGCATCATGGAGGAAACCACGCTGCAGGAAATCGGCTTCATCTGCGCCGTGTTTCTGGCGACCCTGGTGGCGCGCGCGCTGGCCGTGTTCGGCATCATGCCGGTCCTCACGCAGATGGGCCTGATGAGCCGCATCAACAATCGCATCAAGACGGTGATCGTCTGGGGCGGCATGCGCGGCGCCATTTCGCTGGCTCTCGCCCTGGCGGTGGTCGAGAACACCGCCTTGCCGGCAGCCTTGCGCGATTTCGTGGGCACCGCGGTTGCCGGTTTCGTGCTGCTAACCCTCATCGTCAACGGCATCAGCTTGCGACCTCTGGTCAATTTTTTCCGCCTCAACCGCCTCAACCCGGTGGCGCGCGGCGTGCGCGATCGGGCCAAGCTGATGACGCTTGCCGACATCGCCCGGGAATTGGAGGAGATGTCACGCCAGGAGGGGGTGGATCGCGAGGCGGCGGATGCCGCCCTGGCAAAGATCCAGGCGCGCCTCGCCGTGGCGCGCGCGCGGGCCCAGCGCGGCATCGAATTGATGTCGGACGAGATGGTGAAGGTGGGCCTCACCGTCGCCGCCGCCCACGAGACCGAACGCTGCTATGAACTCCTGAATGCGCGCATCGTCGACCGGCGCATCGCCGAATTGCTGCTGCGGGAAGCCCAGCGCCTCCGCGAAGCGGTGCGCGCGCAAGGGCGCCGCGGCTACAAGGCGGCGGCGGAACGCAGCCTCGATTTCACCCTGGGCTTCCGCTGGGCGCTCAGCCTGCAGCGCCGCCTGGGGCTGGAACGGCCGTTGGCCGCAGCCCTTGCCGACCGCTTCGAGTTCCTGACCGTGCAGCGCCAGGTGCTCTCCGGTCTGGTGCCCTTCTGCCGCGACCGCCTGCAGCCGCTCATCGGCGAGGAAGCGACCGGCGAGATCATCGAGATGACCGCCGAGCGCATCGCCGCGGTGGACGCCGCCCTCCAGGCACTCAAGCTGCAATACCCGACCTATGCCAGGGAATTGCAATTGCAGATCCTGGGGCGTTTCGGCCGGCAGCGTGAATCCAGCGCCTATCGCGCGCTGGCTGCCAATCTGGTGATCAGCGGCGAGGTGGCGCGGGATCTCACCGCGGAACTGGAAAGTCACTGGACCGGGCTCGATGCCCGGCCCAAGCTCGATACCGAACTCGCCGCCATCGACCTCGTTCAGCGCGTGCCGATCTTCCGCGATCTCGATATCGCGCGCCAGCAGGCGATCGCCAAGCTCCTGCGGCCGCAGCTCGCGGTGCCGGATTCCCATATCGTGCGGCGCGGCGACAGGGGGGATGCCATGTATTTCGTCGCCTCGGGCGCCACCAGCGTCATCCTGGAATCGGGTGACGTGGAACTGGGCAGCGGCGATTTCTTCGGCGAGCTTTCCCTCCTCACCGGCCAGCCGCGCAATGCCGATGTGGTGGCGCTCGGCTATTGCAAGCTGCTCGCCCTCCGGGCGCGGGATTTCAATCTCCTGCTGCAGCAGGATGCGGGATTGAAGGCGCGCATCGAGCAGGTGGCGCGGGAACGGTTGCATCGTGAGTGAGTCAAATTCGGCGGATGGCCGCCCGCTGATTCCGGATCCCGCCCCGGCGCCGATCCCGCCAGTGTTGTCCGCGCGGGCCCTTACCGCCGGGGAAAAACAGATCGCCGCCGACCGGCCGCTTTACGGCATCCTCTGCCTGGTCGGCGCCGGCATGGTGTTCTCGGTCTTCAACGCCATCGTCAAGCATCTCTCTCACGAGCTGCCGGTGCTGGAAGTGGCCTGGGGCCGCTATGTCTTTCATCTCGCCTTCGCCCTTATCTATGCGGCGGTGGCGGCGCATCTCAGCGGCGGCAAGGACATCTCGCCGCTCTCCTGGTCGCAGCGCTGGGGCAATTCCCTGCGCTCGCGCCGGCCGGGCCTCCAGTTCCTGCGCTCGCTGCTGATGCTGGCGACCACCCTGCTGTTCTTCTGGGCGGTCTCCTATATCGATCTCGCCACGGCGACAGCGATCGCCTTCGTCGAACCGATGGCGATCACCATTCTCTCTTTCCTGCTCTTGAAGGAAATGGTGGGCGTCAGGCGCTGGGCCGCGGTGGTGGTGGGTTTCATCGGTGTCCTCATCGTCATCCGGCCGGGTTTCGGCATGGCGCATCCCGCCGTGCTGCTGCCGGTGCTCTCGGCCAGCACGGGTGCCTGCTACAACGTGCTCACCCGCATCGTGGCACGCCATGACGGCAACGCGACCTCGCTCTTCTATTCGGCGCTGGTGGGGTGCCTTGGCCTGTCGCTGCTATTGCCCTTAGTCTGGCAGATGCCCAGCTGGGATCAATGGCTGCTGCTGGCGGCCCTCGGCATCACCGGCGGTTTCGCCCATACCCTGGTGATCCGCGCCTTCTCCTTCGCCTCGGCCTCGATCGTCGCCCCTTTCATCTATCTGCAGCTCCTGTGGGCGATGGCGATCGGCTATCTCTGGTTCGGCAACCTTCCCGTGGTCACCACCTGGATCGGCGCCGGCATCATCATCGCGACCGGCATCTATACCGCGCACCGCGAACGCATCCGCGCGCGCGAACGGGCGGCGCGGGCTGCAGAGGCCGTCTAACGCGGGCGATAGACCCAGAGCTCGAACAGGATGAAGGAAATGACCGGCGCCGTGGCGACCGCCACCACGACCTTGAGGACGAAAGCCGAGGCAAAATAGCCGGCAGCCAGATGCACGATGGCCGAGGTCGCGGCCAGGCTGATGATCTGAACGGTAATGAATCGCGCCATTTCCGCCGGCACCAGATTGGTGGATTGAAAGGTCAGCCGCCGGTGGCCGAAATAGGAAACCGGGATGGCGATGGCAAAGGCGATGGCGGATCCCCAGAAAACCGGCAGCCGCAGAAATTCCAGGCAGAGATAGAGGAGGACGGCATAGGTTGCACTGGCCAGACCGCCGACGATGCCGAAGACCAGCACTTTCCGGAAACTCAGCCGTTCGATGATCTGCCGCATCTATATGTCCTGACAGGGCCGTGCCCGATAATGGCGATGATATACCAGCCCGGCGGCTATCCCCAAAGGAGTAGTTCGGCAGAACGGGCCGCGACATAATGCGACATCGAGCAAGGCAACATGCAGCCGGGCCGCTCTAGCGGCCTCAAATGCGGCAATGCTATAAACAGGACCGAGCCAAGGCTGGCCAAAAAATACGGTGATAAGCCGATAGCCAAATCAGGGCCGCAAGCCCCGGACGTCGCGGGCCCGGCCGCCATCAAGGGAGTGACGATCATGAATCTCGATCAAGCGAAGAAACTCGACAAAAAATCGTTCCGGAAATACGCCGACAAGCTGAAATTCGAAACGCGCAACTTCATCGACGGCAAATTCGTCGACGCCAAGAAGGGCCGGAAGTTCGAGACCATCAACCCGGCAACTGGCGCGGTCATTGCCTCGGTCGCGCGCTCGGACGCCGCCGATGTCGATCTTGCCGTGAAGGCCGCGCGCAAGGCTTTCAAATCGGGAATCTGGTCCAGGATGGCGCCGCGCGACCGCATGACCGTGATCTACAAATTCGGCCAGCTCATCACCGAAAACGCGCTTCAGTTCGCGCTCCTCGATTCCACCGATATGGGCAAGCCGATCAGCGAAATGCTGAACATCGACATCCCGGGTGCGGCGATGACCTTCCAGTATTTCGGCGAGACGATCGACAAGATCGAGGGCACGGTGACCTCGACCGCGTCTTCCGAATTCCACTACATCCTCCGCCAGCCCTTGGGCGTCATCGGCTGCATCGTGCCGTGGAACTATCCGCTCATGATGGCTGCCTGGAAGATCGCCCCGGCGCTGGCAGCCGGCAATTCGGTCATCCTGAAGCCGGCCGAACAATCGCCGCTCTCGGGCAATCTGCTCGCCAAATTGTTCATGGAAGCGGGCGGCCCGGCGGGTGTGCTCAACGTCGTCCAGGGCCTCGGCGAAGAAGCCGGCAAGGCGCTGGCGCTCCACATGGATGTCGACAAGATCGGTTTCACCGGCTCCACGGAAGTGGGCAAGCTGATGATGGTCTATGCCGGCCAGTCCAACATGAAGCGCGTCACCACCGAATGCGGCGGCAAGACACCGCAGATCATCACCGCGGACGCCCCCGATCTCGACATGGCCGCGCAATATGCGGTCAACGGCATCTACGGCAATCAGGGCGAGGTCTGCAATGCGGGCTCGCGCATCCTGGTCGATGCCAAGATCCACGACGCCTTTGTCGAGAAGTTCCTGGAAAAGGCCAAGGCCAGCTTCAGCCCCGGCGATCCCCTGGACCCTGCCACCACCATGGGTCCGCTGGTCACCAAGGAACAGCAGAAGCGTGTGCTGGGTTATATCGACATCGCCAAGAAGGAAGGCGCCAAGCTCTCCCTCGGCGGCGCGGTGCCCAAGGGGTTGGAAAAGGGCTGCTATGTGGCGCCCACCCTCTTCACCGGCGTCAACAACAAGATGCGCATCGCCCAGGAGGAAGTGTTCGGGCCCGTGGGCACCATCCTGCCCTTCAAGAAGGTCGAACAGGCGATCGAGATCGCCAATGATTCGATCTATGGCCTCGCCGCCTCGATCTGGACCTCGGATGTCAGCCTCGCCCACAAGGCGGCGCGCGACATCGAGGCCGGCATCGTCTGGGTCAATTGCTTCGACCACGGCGACATGACCTCGATCTGGGGCGGCTTCAAGCAATCCGGCATGGGCCGCGACAAATGCCTCGAGACACTCACCACCGTCACCCAGACCAAATCCGTCTGGATGCATCTCGGCTGATCTGCTGTATACTCTTGCGGGAACGAGGGGCGGCCGGGCAACCTGCCGCCCCTTTTTTGCAATGGGCGGTTCGCGGCAGGCGAGATACGTGAGGCTCATGCTGCGAACTCACCCGACGAGAGACGGGCCGCATGCCAAGCAATGTTGAACGGTCAGGATCAGATTTGCCGGCTAAAGTCGGTATGATCGACCGCGTGATCAACATCCTCATTGGTCTGTTGTTGAGTCTTGCGCTTGCCCTCGGCGCCATGTTCCTGGTCGTAAATTTCCTGATGGCAGCCAAGCATCTGGTTGCTTCGGAATCGGCCGTTGAATCGCTCAGGATGATCACCGGCTTGCTGATTGTCTTTTGCGGCCTTTGCGTGCCGTTTGCTTTGCTGCTCATCATCCGACGATCAGCTTCCCGCGAAGAATGTTTGCGTGTCGCCTATTTGATGTCCGTGATTGGCGTTTTCCTGACAGGCATGCGGGTTACCTTGGCGGCGTGGTTGGGTGGGAACGCGCCATCTTCGACGTCATCATCCTTGGCCGCCCGGGCGATGAATCTCTCTGCTGGATTGGCGGCCAGCGGTTTTCTTGCACTCATCGGGGCGTTCCTGCTGTTGGGCCTGCCGAACCTTGCCATCGAAATGTCGGTCGGAGAACTGGCTGCTTCCCATTTGCGTGCGATGCTCGGTTTCCTGGTCGCCGTGGCATTCCTGTGCCCAATCCTCGCCTTCTGCTGCATGATCCGACATTCCTCCGACCGGGAGGCATGCCTGCGTATCGCCTGGCAAGTGTCTCTGATCGGGGCGCCGATTGTCGCTGGGCGGTATTTCTGGCGACGCGTATCAGCTTAGCCGGTTGTGCTGCGAGTGGCGGCGGGGCAACCCGCCGCCTTTTTTCTGTCGCTTTTTTCTCTGGGCGACCGATCGGAAAGATTGCAGCCGCCCCCGGCTTGCGACATAGAATTGAACCAGCGCAGCGTTTTTGGGAGGGCTGGCCTTGTCGCGTCGCTTCCGGGTTTCCTTGCTACCGATGCTCTTCGTCTTTGCCGCTTTCCCGCTCACCCTTCATGCCGATGCCGGCGATTCCTGCCGCGCGTCGCTGTCGCTGGACGGCAAGCTGCGCAACGGGGCCGATCCCGGCGCCGTCGCCAAGGCCTGCCTCGCCGCCGCCGAGGCGAGCGACGACGCGCTTTCGCAATACATGGCGGGATTGGTTTACGAATTCGGCATCGGCCAGTCGAAGGATTCGATGAAGGCGAAGAACCGCTATCGCGATGCCGCCAACAAGGGGCATGCCCAGGCGCAATTGGCCATGGGCCGCCTCTCCGAAAAGACGCGGACCCTCGATTGGGCGATGGCCTGGTATGCCCGCGCGGCGCTGAACAAGAATGCCGAGGCCCAGGCCGCCTTGCTGCGGCTGAAGACGGCCGAGCCGCGCGAGATGTGGCGCGCGGCCATGAGCGCCCTCGCCATCGACGAGAATGACGGCGGGATGGGCGACATCCTGGGCTCGGGCTCGGGCATCGTGCTGGGCGAAGGCGTCGTTCTCACCAACGAACATGTGGTCGAACATTGCGAGCGCATGAGCGTCGCCCCCGGCATCCCGGCCAAGGTCGTCGCCAAGGATGCCGAGCGCGATTTGGCGGTGCTGCGAACCGGCATCCAGGTCGGCGAGGTGGCCTTGCTGGCGACATCGCCCGAGATCGGGGCCGAGGACCGGCTCCTGACCGGCGGCTATCCCGGCATCGGCACCGATGATCCCACTTTCGTGGTGACCGAGGGCAAGAAATCCTCGCGCGATCTCGGCAAGGAGACGGCGGATTACTGGCTGCTCACCAACACGATCAATCCCGGCAATAGCGGCGGCCCGCTGCTGGACGATAGTGGCCTGGTGCGCGGCGTGGTCTTCGCGGCTCTGCCGGTCACCGGCATCGTCAAGAAGACTGCGCCCAAACGCGCTCATGAAGGCATGGCGATCCGTCTCGACACGGTCAAAAGCTTCCTCGACGAGCACAAGATCGCCTATCGCACGCAACCGCCGGGCGAGGTGGCGAAGGCGGCGGATATGGAAGACCATATCGCCGCCATCACCGTCCTGGTGACCTGCTTCGGGGATTAGCGCCGGTCGAGCGCGACCGGGCTGGCGCTGGGGGCGGCCGCGGCGAAGATCGCGGCCAGCGGGCTCTGGATGCCGTTGGCGATGGCGGCCGGTTCCAGGCCGTGCACATGCCTGACCTCGCCGCTCACCCGGCCGAGGACGCCCGATTTCAGCGGCGCCACCTGCAGGCGTTCCGGGCGGGTCTCGCCCGGCATGACGAAGCCGTGGGGGGCCGCCGGCACGAAGCCGAAGCGCTTGTAGTAATCGACATCGCCCACCAGCAGAACGAGGTCATGCCCCATCTCGGCGGCGATTTCGAGGGTGCGGAAGGTAAGCGTGCGGCCGATGCCCTTGCCGGCAAGGCGCGGCGTGATGCCGAGCGGCCCCAGCAGCAGGGCCTGATGGCCCTCGGCGCCGATGGTGATCGGCCAATAGCGGATCGTGCCGACGATTTCGCCCTGATGCTGGGCGATATAGGAGAGTTCCCGGACCGGCTCGACGCCGACGCGGTAGAGGTAGGAAGCCTTGTCGAACCGCGCCCGCCCGAACACCGCATCGAGCAATTGCTCGACGCCGGCGGCAAGCGCGGCTGTTTCAGGCTTGATGGTAAAGGCAAGCGACTTGAAGGCAAGCGACTGGTTCATCGATGAGATCCTTTGGGCGTAAGCGGTATTTTGTGTGAGAGCAGGCCATGGGTATCGGCCTGCTTCCGCTTCGGATCCTTGGGGTGCGCGCGGGAAAACTTCCCGGCACCCGGCAATCCTATGCCTCGCGCACAGCCGATACCGCCACCCGCCCGGCCATGCCGTGAGCGGTGGTCAGTGATCGTCGTCGGAGACTAAGGTTGCACATCGAACGAGCCTTCCGGCTGTTGCAGATGTAACGCGATATAGGGCAAGCCGGCCGGCAAATCCACCGGAAATTGATGGGCGGGCAATGACAATTATGTGTCCCACCCATGTCCCAACCGCTTGTCCGGGTGACTCGGTTGCCGGCCTTCAGCCGCCTACCGCACGACGGTGACGGCCTGTAACCTGTCACCGCACGACGGTGACGGGGCAATGGGCATAGGTGACGACGTCGGCGGCGACCGAGCCGATCAGCAGCCGCGCCGCCCCGGTCCGCCCGGCCGAGCCGGTGACGATGTGGTGGTAGGAGTTCTTCTCGGCGTAATCGACGATGGTCCGCGCGATGTCGTCGCCCGGCGCCCGCACGGCGGCGACGCGGCGATGGCCGGCCTTGAGTGCCACCTCGATGGCGCTCAGCAGTGCTTTGTCCGGCGGCAGATTGCCGGCCTGGATCGATGCCGAATCCCAGACCAGCGGGGCCGGATTTTCCTTGGGATCGGTGATGGTGATGAAACTGAGCGGCAGCGCCAGGCGCTGCGCCAGCTCGACGGCGAAGGCCACGGTCTTGGCCGCCGCCACCGACCCGTCGGTCGCACAGAGGATCTTGTCCATCGTGACGCTCATGCCGATCGCCTTTCCATCAAATCCGAACCGAAACCATGGCCGCGCTCTCGCGCTTCAGGGGCCGTGCCAGCAAATTCTCCGCCTCGGCGGCAAGCGTGCTGCCGCCATGGAGGATGCGGTTGACCGCCGCCGCGATCGGCATCTCGATGCCCAGCCCGCTGGCCAGCGCCAGCACCGCCGGCGCCGTGGTCACACCCTCCGCCACACTTTTACGCGCAGCCAGCACCTCGGCAAGGCTTTTGCCTTCGCCAAGTGCCACACCCAGGGACATATTGCGCGATTTCGCGCCGCAGCAGGTCAGGACCAGATCGCCAAGACCGGCCAGACCCATCAGCGTTTCGGCGCGTCCCCCCTTGGCCAGGGCCAGGCGCGTCACTTCCGCGAGGCCCCGGGTGATGAGCGCGGCGCGGGCATTGTCGCCCAGCCCGCTGCCCATCGCCATGCCGCAGGCGATGGCATAGACGTTCTTCACGGCGCCCGCGATTTCTGTCCCCACCAGATCGTCCGAACCATAGGGGCGGAAGGCGCCGTGACTGAGGGCCTCCATCAGCGCCTCGGCGAGGGCCGCATCGGTGGCGGCGATGGCGACCGCGGTCGGCAGGCCGCGCGCCACGTCGATCGCGAAACTGGGACCGGAGAGGGCCGCGATGCGGGCCGCCGGCAATTCCCGGGCGGCGATCTCATGGAGCAGCAATCCGCTTTCTTGCTCGATCCCCTTGGCGCAGAGCACCAGCGGCGTGCCCTCGCGCCAGAACGGCCGCGCCTCGGCGCAGAAGGCGCGGAAATGCTGCGCCGGCTGGGCATAGAGCACGGCATCGGCTTGCAGTGCCGTGGCGAAATCGGCATCGATCGCCAGCTCGGCCGGTAGATCGATTCCGGGCAGATAGTCGCTGTTGCGCCGCGTCGCCTGAAGCATTGCCGCCAGTTCCGGACGGCGGGCATAGAGCTTCGCGCGGCAGCCGCCGCGTGTCGCAATAAGCGCCAGCGCCGTGCCCCAGGCACCGGCGCCGATCACGGATACATGGCGGATCGTCATGCGCACCCGGTTCTTACGTCAGTTTTCATTTCAGCAGGAATCCGTCTTTCAGGGGATCGCCATCTTCGCAGGTGAAGATGGCGCGTCCGGTATAATAGGCATGCCCCGCCACTTCGGCCCGGATCGCCTGGAAGCGGCCGGTCTTGAGATGCGCGGCGATGCGCCCGTCGAACACCGCACCGGTGACACTTTCGAATTGCCGCCATTCGCCTTCCGCGATTTCCCGCCGCGCCGCCATCAGGGCCAGGCGCGCGGTGACACCGCTGCCGGTGGGCGATCGATCGACCTCCGCGGCGGCGAAGACGCAGACATTGGCGCTGGGCGTGTGTTTGCCATCGCCGCCATCTGTGAGGATCGTGCCGTAGAGAAAGGCAAGATCGGCATCGTCCGGATGGTCGAGCGGTATTTGCGCCTTCACCGCTTCGGTGACCGCGCTGGCGGCGGCCACCAGATCCCGCGTGCGCGAACCGCGCACGTCGAGGCCGAACTGGGCCGCCGGCAGGATCGCATAGAAGGCACCGCCATAGCCGATATCGAGTGTCACCTCACCGTAGCCCTGCACCTCGACGGTTTTGTCGAGCGCGAAGGCGAAGGCCGGCACGCTCACGAAGCTGACCCGGCCGCGATAGGGGCCGTCGGCGATCACGGTGACTTCGACCAGGCCGCAGGGGCATTGCAGATTGAGTTTCGCGCGGCCGTCCGGGCCGGGTTTGATCAGGCCTTGATCGAGGGCATAGCGGCCAAGCGCGATGGTGGCATGGCCGCACATCGTGCTGTAGCCTTCGTTATGGATGAACAGCACCGCCATGTCGGCATCCGGATGGTCGGGCTCCACCGGCAGCACGCCATACATGTCGTAATGGCCGCGCGGCTCGAACATCAGGCGGCGGCGATACTGATCCAGATGGTCGCGGGCATGACGCCGCTTCTCCAGGATATTGCGGCCGGGAATGGCGGGATAGCCGGCGGTCACGATGCGCACCGGTTCGCCCCCCGTATGCATCTCGACGGTATGTATCTCGCCGGCATCGGCAGCCCGGGCCTGAATCTGGGCCTGAATCTGCGCCGGGGCCATCCTCTCGAGGCTCACGACCTGTTTCCTTCTTCGTCAGACGCTGCCGATTGCGCTTTTGCATCCGGTTCCATCGCCTGTAATCTGAACACCGGCCGGACGCAAGCCCGGCCGCCTTGCCCCAAAACCGAAAAGCCGGCCTCGCCGGTCACAACAACAGCAGCACGCGTGACATGCCGCGATATTTCCAAGGCCTTCTTTTTGCCCTCATCGTCACCGCCCTCAACCTCCCTGCGCTGCCCGCTTTTGCACAATCAACTCCCCGACAATTAGCCCCCGAACAATTAGCCCCCGAACAACTGGCGCAGGCCGAGCTCCACGAACTGACCGTGCAACTGCCCGGTGGACCCTCCTTGCGTTATGCCGGGCTGCTCCTGGCGGTGGAGCGGGGCTATTTCACCTCGGCCGGCATCGATCTCGTTCTTCGGGGCCACATTCCCGAAGAGGCGCCGGTGGCGGCCGTGGCCGACGGCAATGCCGATCTCGCCATCGACATCCTGCCTTCGGCCCTGCGTGCCCGCGCCGAGACCGCCGATGTCGTGCATGTGGCCCAGATCTTTCAGCGGGCGACGCTCTCTCTGGTCTGCCGGCCGGATGTCGATCAGCCGGGCAAGCTCGCGGGCGAGAATATCGGCGTCTGGATGGGTGGCTGGGAAAGTTCGTTCTATGCCTGGCTCAACCGCCTCGGCCTCAGCTATTTCGCCAGCGGCGGTGGCGTCACGGTCCTCCGGCAAAGCCTGGATGCCGAGATGTTTCTCGCCGGCGAGGTGGATTGCATGACCACCACCAGCTATCAGGCGCCCCTGCAACTGGCCCCGATGGGCGACCAGCAGGCGGCACTCGTCACCTATTCCTATGAGGATCTCGGCCTCGGCGTGCTGGAGGATGGCCTTTATGCCCGCGGCGGCGATCTCGCCGATCCGGCGCGGATCGATCTCTTCGCGCGCTTTCTGGCCGCTCTGGGTCGCGGCTGGCAGGCCGCCGCCGCCGATCCCGCGGCGGCGACAAAAATGCTGGCCGCCCTGCCGGAAAACGAGGGAATCGATCCGGCGGTGCTGCGGCGGGCCCTGGGGGCGGTCAATGCCGCCCTGGCGGTCCAGAAGGACGGCCTCGTCGGCCAGCTCGATCCGGCCGCCTATGACCGCAGCGTCAATCTGCTGCTGACCGGTGCGCCGGAACCGGTGCTCACGGCGGCGCCCGATGCGGCGATCAGCGATCTCGTCTTCAGGCAGCGCCGCCAGCTCGGCCGCTTCAACAACTAGCGTGTTCAGTCGCGGTTGAAGATGCTGAGTTCGTCCAGCGGCCGGCCCCGGCGCACGCTATGCTTGCCGGCGACACCCGCATCGCCGGCGACGCTATAGGCGATCTTGGGCTCCCGCGAGGCATAGAGCAGCACGCATTCCATCCCGCTCAGGCCCTCGCATTGCGCTGTGGCGACGCCGCCGAACAGATTGCTCTGGCAACTGATCTCCGGGCAGTAATAGGCATAGGAGTTGTTGCCGTCGACGCTGACGGCAAAGGCGCCGCGCCGGTTGGGGGCGATGAGGGCCAGGTATTCCTGCAAGGCATCCTCGGTAGCCTGGCTGATTTCCAGTGGGCTGGCACCGGCCACCGGCGCCGGAATGCGCGGCTGGGCGCAGGCCGAAAGCAAGATACCGGCCAAGGCGGCGCCGAGGCCGAATTTCGTCAGTCGGTGCGCGGTGCCGCCGCGGCTCGGATGCAACGCTGTCGACTGGATGTTCGCACGCATGATCGCTGTTCCCCGCGAAAAGTCACTTTGATTACCAAGTAGCCGATGCCCCGGCGGGCCACAAGTGACGCACTTCACAATCGGGTACCCTGCGCGCATCGGCCGCCGATCGCCGATTGCCTGGGTTTGGCCGGCAAGTTAAGGTCCGGCGCCCAAATCGGTCGAAAGCGGCCGCAAAAGGGGGATGTGACCCGGATGACTCAGAGGATCAACGCTTTCGGCCAGCCGATCGGCTTCGACGTGCCGGATTGGCAGCCCCGCCCCCAGCCGCCGGCGGATCCCATCGACGGGCGCTTCGTGCGGATCGAGCGGCTCGATCCCGCCCGCCATGCCGACCAGCTTTTTGCCGCCAACAGCGCCGATGACGGCCGCATGTGGACCTACATGCCCTATGGCCCCTTTGCCGATCTCTCCGCCTACCGCGCCTGGGCGGCGGACATGGCGCCGCGCACCGATCCCTTCTTCCATGCCATCATCGACCGGCCAAGCGGCCAGGCCCAGGGTGTTGCCAGCTATCTGCGCATCGATGCGGGCCTGGGTGTGATCGAGACCGGCCATATCGCCTATGCTCCCGTCCTGCAGAAGACGGCCGGGGCGACCGAGGCCATGTATCTCCTGATGCGCCGCGTCTTCGACGAGCTCGGCTATCGCCGCTATGAATGGAAATGCGATGCCCTCAATGCGCCCTCGCGGGCAGCAGCCCAGCGCCTCGGCTTCACGTTCGAGGGCATCTTCCGCCAGGCCACGATCTATAAGGGGCGCAACCGCGACACCGCCTGGTTCGCCATCACCGATCGCGACTGGCCGAAGATCCGCGCCGTCTACGAGGCCTGGCTGGCGCCGGAGAATTTCGACGGAACCCGGCAGAAGCAATCGCTCTCGGCCCTGATGGCCGCGCGCTGAGCGGTCTCGCTTAACGCATCTTCGACGCCAGCTTGAGTATCCGCCCATCGACGGCGAATCTGCCATAGCCTTGATGATGGAGGCTGCGCGGATTCTTCTGCCGCGGATCGCGCCAGGCCTTCACCACTTCCAGGATGAACATGTTGTAGCGGTTGGTCAGCCGCGTATCCACGACCCGGCATTCGAGATTGGCGAAGCATTCCGCGATCAGGGGGGCAGCCACCTGTTCGGCCGGCAAAGGGGTGAGGCCGAAGGCCGCGAATTTGTCGGTTTCGGCACCCGTGGCATTCCCCACCTTGACCACTTTTTGCGCCAGCTTCGCCGCCGGTATCGCGATCACGCATTCCTTGGTGGCGCGCAAAGCCGCGAAACTGTGATTGGCCCCGCTCACGATGCAGGCCACCAGCGGCGGCTCGAACTCGACCATCATGTGCCAGGACATGGTCATGACATTGGCCCGATCCTGACCCTTGGTCTTCCGGGACGTGGTCAGCAAGACGACCGGCCCCGGCTCCAGCAATTGATAGACCTTGGCCAAAGCCAGATCCCGCATCGCCATTCCTCCTGCCCGGCAAGGCCCACGGCCCCAACCCCTTTGCCTTCAAACCCATTTTGCCTTAAAGCGGCGGCATTGCTATAAGAACTGGCAACGTCCCCGTAGCTCAGCAGGATAGAGCATCGGTTTCCTAAACCGCAGGTCGGAGGTTCGAATCCTCTCGGGGACGCCAAAGCTTTGTCGATCTAGCCCTCTAGGCGCTATTTTAAGTTGGCTGGGTCGCCGCACGCAGCATCTTGCACGGTTCGGCGCAAGATCACTGTAATGTTTGAATTTTCTTCTGAATGGCATTCAGTTCTTGAATGTCGACGTCTGGGTTTGCTTTGGAATAGTCTTGCAAAATAGTTTCGTATTTTGAAATCTGCTCTGCATCAACGGGGTTCTTCTTATTTTCTATCGAACCACGAATGATTGCATCCACGACCTCTATAGGCGTGTCATCGCGCTTTATAACCTTGTCAGAGTATAAAGCGAAATCCGCATCCGTCCGAGCGAGAACTCTCGCAGCCGCCGCTTGCAACTCAGTGGGCTTCCTGGAATCGAATAAGTAGTCCTGACGAATGGTATTTTGGTAATCTGTCAACGAGCCTAAATAAGCGATCGCCTGTTTCTGCGCCGCCACACTCTCGCTGTTCAAGTACTTGTCAACGTAAATGGCGGCAAGTTCCGGATCAGCCAAGGTAAAGTAGCCCACCGTGTCTGCATCGTTAAAAACACCTTTGCTGTTTTGGTTTTCAATTTCGCCAAGAATTCCTTTGTCACCTAGGCTTGCGCCAGCTTCGGCAGCAAGGCTGCGCGCGCTTGGCGAGCCTCGCTCGACTATCTGTGCAAGGATGTCCATAGTCGCGGCGAATTGTTTGTGCATCTGATGATCAGCATTGGCCGCGTGGTTCATCATAACCACTGAGCCAACTAATATTCGAGTGGCAGTCAACTGGAGTGGCTCGGACTCGGTCAGAGCTACCGAACTCGCGACAGGCAGGCTCAAGTATGGAAATTGCAGTTGCAAATTGGCGAGTTCCTCGGCACGAACGTTGCCCGAAAGACCCTCGTCCTTGATTCTCTCAATCAAGGCTTCTATCTCTGCCTTCTGCGCTTCATAGCTGTCCCGCAATTCTGCAGGCACGCTATCAAAGTCTATTTCCTCCGCTGTAGCAACAGGGGGCCACAACGCAGTTAGCCATATAGCGGATAGCCATATAACGGAAAAAAGTCTCTTTTCCATCACTGCTCTCCTGCAATGACACCGGACGAACCGCCACTCATATAATGTAGGTCATCATAGCAGAATCCAAGATCAGCACCGCGAAAAACACCCATATAGTCGATCATTTTTGCGGGAGTAGGGTAATCTGTCCCGGACAGGGGCAGTCCAAGCGCAGGGGGAAAGGAGAAGCGATAGGGTAACCAGTCATCGTCGGGCTCGTTAGGTGTTCCCCAATTTCCCTGTTTTTGACTCCATGGCCACATCTCATCGTTGGCGTACAATCCTTCTCTCATCCCACCTTGTACTGACCCAGGGTAAACTCCCTCAGGCGAGTAGGACCGATTGCTAGCGCTGTCATACCTGTCGCGAGCCTGCTGCCAATGCGCCCACCCGCGATCGACGTTTGCATGTAACAGGAAGAAAAGTGGGTCTCGCGGTGAGGTCGCCCCACCCAGCCAGCCTTGGATAAAGCCGTGGGCGCCGTTGTGATAGTTCATCTCGAATGTATCGGTAGTCTGGCGGAATACATCAGGGCAACCATGCATGGAGCAGGCAAGTGCCGGCAAAACGTCTGTAGCAATTGGGGCTAAAGTGTCGGCTGCACGCGCACGCGTTAAAAGTTGGCCTGAGGGCGAAGACCAGCCCCTGATTGGGTTTGTTGCAGCGAGATCGACTTCGTTTGATCCAAGTACTTTCGCCCCCAAAAAGTCCGCATTGAAAAGGCGGGGGGAAGGCTCGTCAAATTTCCAGTACGGGAGGGAGACCGTTGGATCGATGAACTGCAATTCACGTTCAAAATTTAAAAGGAACGCCCGATGCCACGGCAGGAAATTACTTGGCTTGGTACCAAAAGCAGAATGTATACCGTGTGAGAAGGCATCCCCGTGCGTAGTGAAGAAGTCCTCAAAACGTGTTGGTCGCGCCAAACCAGGCATAATTTTCCATTGAGCTAATGCTGACAGGAAATTGTTGCGTTCTCGATGCGACAATTGCTCAGCATTCTTTCGAACGCGCACCATGGTCATCGTTTGACCGATCGCTGTGCCGTCGGGCACCTCGGCTCGAACAGCAATGTCCTTATTTCCATCTGAGGCTTTGAGACCCATCAGATAGAACTCTGTCCAGCTACCGTCTGCTTTGAGAACAATCTGTAACTCGTTCTCCGGCGCGTAATTGGCGCGCGTGACGGGCGAAGGACTGACCATGAAACCCACGACGCCTGCGGAGGGGCCAACACCAGCGCTACGCAGAGTCACGGGAAGATCAGTCGAGCTTGGTTGCGACAGCTTTGCGCGAGCAGGCACAGGTGACCAGCATAAGAAATCATCGTCGGTTTGAGGGCTGGATCTGATCTCGATCAGCGCAACCGTCTGCGCCTTCGCCACGCTGGGCTGCCAAAAAAATCCTACTCCAATTGTGGCAGTTAGTAAGGACCAGACAATAGCTATGTTCGGCATTGCGTCACTCGTATGGCTACAAAGACTGTCGCGTTAGTCAGCATCGCTGGAGGGGGCGAAGACCTCAAACGTTTCTTGGTTTGAATCGCCGTCTGCCCCTGGCTTGTATTTTTCGACGATAGCCGTGCCCTTCACGGGCGCCTTGTTCGAAACAAATGAAAATGAGTACATATTACCCCAGCGTAAGGCATTGGCTTTGTCATTGGCCGTAAATGGCTGGGTGGCCCAGACAAAGTTACTCTCATTCTGGGTTCCAGCCCAAGGCGCCGTCTCCCATGGCTCACCGCGGGCAAGTGCAGCCGAAAAAGAGGCATCACTTATACCCGTCGCCCCGTCAATCCGGAAGGATCGGAGGCCACGATCACTGTTCATATTATAGAGCGTATAATTATATCGAAATCCGCCCTCGGGAAGGGCAACCGTCTTTGAAGCCGCTATTACGGTGACCGAAGCCGCACCTTCTTTACTGGATCGCTCGCTGATCAATGCTCCCTGCCATGCTGTAAGTGCTGGCTCGCCTCGCACTTCGGGACCTAGATACCGAGCAAAAAACATGGCAGAGCCATCGTGAGGGGCAAACTCTCTAAAAGTTACGTTGTTGCGGGCGTTGCCGGCAGCAGCGTCGTCTGCAGTAATATATTGAGCCTCGATGAAGTAGCGTGCGCCTGGATCTGAAAGCGTTGCGGCATCGACTACCATGATTTTCTCTTCGTCGCGGATGACCGGGCTCCCCGGAAGTGGCTTTGTTGCGTCAGTGCTTTCAAATGATCCTGTTGATGGATTGATCCGGCTACGGGGGCCTAAATACTCAGGACTGGAGTTGAGGGCGTCTCCATAGAGATCGGAGCAACCTGGCCCCAGTGCGTTGCCGACATTCGCTGGAGTACAAGCGGGAATTCCCGCAACGGCCGCACAATCCGATTCATTCGTTGCATAGAAACCGTGCTTGACCCAGGTTGCCGCAAGTTGCCTGAAGTGCCCGTCTTTTTCCTGATACATATTGAGAGAGATCACCGGATGATTTGTATCGGGGAGTGCCATCCAATTGAGGGCCTGATCTCCTGCATTGCAAGAATTGGTTCCTGCGGTAATCGCCAGCTCGCCGTCCGGCAACACCGAGAATTGGCGCCCACCGTCGATAAACCCGACGATGACATCCGGCCCCGCTAGCGATTGACTCGCAAATCCTGCAATAAATACAGCGGCTGCAGTCAGTCGGTACCTCATTGTTATCCCCCATCGTTCTGTTGGTGGATTAAGAACTTGATGATGCGCGCCCGGGTTTCGACATTTTGAATACGAATGGGCATTTTGTTTGTGATTGGGGGCGAGGCTCGCTGGCCAAGAAATGTAGACGGCCGCTCGAGAAATGCGTTGAGGGTCTCTGCGTTCCAGACAACGCCGTTCTGACCCGCTTCAACATAAGAGGCTGACGATGCAAACCCGGAAATGGTACCGGCAGTACGCCCAATAATTCCGTAGAGCGATGGCCCCATCTGATGCCTTCCCTGGTTCAGAGAGTGGCACATCGCACAATGGTTCCGGTAAAGGTTCTCATCTGCGCTCAGTGCTTGGGCCGCAGATACAAAGGCAGACAGCAAGATCGTACACGCTGCCACGGTTCCTAAGTTGAGATGTGTATGCTCGGGACGCTCCATGCTAACAATCCTAAATGGCTGCCAACATTCCGCGTAACTAAACCAAGAGTAAGCATACTATCAAATAATGGTAAATTTGCAACTGCTAATAGATGTGGAAATAATCATGCAGCATTTTGTTGCATTCTAGTCTCTTCTCTCGGCGACATGCATAGCGGCATTCATCCATGAAGAGGCGCTATGTTCCTGCACCATCTTTCAAGATGATCTTCGGGCGATATGGCTATGAACGCGCTGACGCGGCCGCTGAAGCTTGCCAGTTTCTTCGAGGCTTGGGTTAAGGGTGTCGTGCACGCGGTCTCCGCCTCAGTCGTGGAACTGTAGGCCAATGCGCAATTCGCGCCGAATGTCGTCGGGTCAGAAGTCTTGCAAGTGTAAATAGTTGCTACTGCCGAGGCTTCGTTGAGTGTCACCACGGTCGCTACCGCATCCGAATAGCTTTCTGCCTCGATCTCGGAAATCAGTCGGCAGGTGGGAGAGTGGTCGCGCGCAGCCGGCGACGTCGCGGGAGAAGTTGAACGCGCTGGCGAAACGACGAACGAACTCGCCGCCTCTACCGAGGAAATCAGTGACGTAATGCGTTTGATTGGCGAGATCGTCAGCCAGACCAATCTCCTCGCCCTGAATTGGCGGAAGGTTTCGGGAGCAAGAGCCTAGCTGATGCCAGTTTCCCAGTTGAGACGCCACTCTCCTACTCCACCTTTTCCACCACCGCCTTCGCGATACCCTCGAACGTGACGCGATAGGTCGTGTCCTTGCGGACATTGCCCACGAGGGCGGGCGGAAGCAGGCGATGCAGGTACCGCCACGATGGCGGACGCTGGGATAGAGGACGCCGAGCGATCCGGCCTCGAGCAGGTGCTGCGCCAGTTCTTGCGAAGCACTGTAATCACCGGGATCGAGGCAGGCGGCGAAGTCGGCCGCCCCGCGGAGATCGTGGAAGCTGCCGGCGAAATCGGCGAGGTAATCGTCATAGGTGACGGAAACCGGTTTCCCCTATGAGACTTCCGCGAGCTCGACGCGCTTGTGGAAACCCCACCTCGGCGATCGAGGTTTCCACCGCTCGGCCAGGCCGATGCCGGGCCGCAGATCGTTTTCCGCGCACAGTCGGTCGTTGGTGGCGTGATCCAGATCGAAGATCGCCTGGAGAAGCGCGTCGTCATCGGCAATGCGCGTGAGAACGGTCTCGCTGTGTTTCGACGAAATGAGATGGTGTGTGTGTCCGGATGACGCAGCGGGGAGACGGGCGGTGTCGCCGTCAATCCCCGCCCCGCCGTTTTTCCCGCCCGGCCTAGCTCTGTTCGCCCGCCACCACCAGGAAGCTCGCCATGGGGAGGGTCTTGTTGTTGGCCTGTTTGAGGGCGCGCTTCTGCGCCTCTTCCTGCATCTCGCGCTTGATGTCCTCGGCCATCTGCTTTTCGATGGCTTCGCGCTTGGCCGGATCCATCGCCTTCAGATCCTCCTCCGACAGGCCGTGGGCCTTCAGCCAGGCATCCGCCATGCGCTCGGCCGGCGATTTTTCCATATAGGCAAGAAATTCCTCCCTGGGATCCTTCTTCAGCTGTTCACTTTTGCCGGTCGAGACGCTGAGGCCCTGACCCTGCAAACTCAATATGCTGTTGATATTCAAGGATTCCTCCCGGTCTTGACTCAGTCTCGTCGCTGCCTTGCATGCCGGCACTGTCCCTTGGCAAGCAAGCGGCGCGCCAATTTTGAGATTCCGGTCCTGCGGGCCGGGGGGAGCCGACCGCGGGAGCCGGCCGTGGGAGCGAGCCCGCGCAGGGCGCCGTTTGACTTCCCCACCTGGCCCTCCGTATCATTCGAATAACGCATAAAAATTCGCTCTGCGAAAAATTGGTATCCTCTATGCCCAAAGCGTCGCCTGCTTATCCCGCCACCACCTATGTCCTCACCGCGCCGCCGGCCCCCGACGCGCCGCCGCTCAACGGTGATACGCGGGCGGCGGTCGCCATCATCGGCGGCGGCTATACCGGCCTTTCCACCGCCTTGCATCTGGCCGAGGCGGGGACCGATTGCCTGCTGCTGGAAGCGGGACCGCTCGCCCGGGGGGCCTCGGGGCGCAATGGCGGCCAGGTCAATCCCGGCCTCAAGATCGAACCTGGCGAGGCCTATGAAAAATTCGGCCGCGCGGCGGGCGGGCGGCTGGTGCGCTTGGCCGGCGAGGCGCCGGCTTACGTCTTCGATCTCATCCGGCGCCACGGCATCGAATGCGAGGCGGCGCGGAACGGCACCATCCGTGTCGTGCGCCGGGAATCCGAAGCGGCGATGATCGCGGGCACCATCGCCGATTGGGCCAAGGAAGGGGTCACGCTCGACCGGTTGGAAGGAACGGCCCTCCAGGTCGGGCTGGGCACCGCGAATTATCCGCTGGGCGTGCTCGACCGCCGCGGCGGCAGCGTCAATCCACTCGGCTATGCACGCGGCCTCGCGGCCGCTGCTGCCCGAGCTGGTGCGCGGCTCCATGGCAAGAGCAAGGTCCAGCGCTTGACGCCATCGGGCAACGGTGCCTGGCTGGTCGAGACGGCGGCGGGCCGTGTGCTGGCCGACCGCGTCGTGCTCGCCACCAATGGCTATAGCGACGATCTCTGGCCGGGTGTCAGGCGCTCGGTGGTGCCCTTCTTCAGCGCCATCGCCGCCACCGAACCTTTGCCGTCGCCCTTGCGCGCGCGCATTCTTCCGGGCCGGCAGGTGGCCTATGAAAGCTCCTGGCGCGTCATGTATTGGCGGATCGATGCGCAGGGGCGCTTGCTGATGGGCGGTCCCGGGGTGCAGCGCGAAACCGCCGATCCCGCGCATTATCGTCATCTCGTCGCTTGCGCGCTCGGCCTCTATCCGGATTTGAAGAATGTCTGCTGGACGCATCATTGGTGCGGGCAGGTCGCGGTCAGCGACGATCATTTGCCCCATATTCATGAACTGGCGCCGGGCCTCCTGGCAGCATTGGGATATACCGGGCGCGGCATTGCGCTGGCGACCGTGATGGGCCGCGAGCTTGCCTTGCGCCTCGGGGGTGCCGCGCCGGACGAACTTGCCTTTCCGGTGACACCCCTGCAGCCGATCCGCTTCCACCGCTTCTGGCGGCCGGTTGCCAGCCTGACGACCTGGTCTGCCGCCTTGCGCGACCGGATCAATGGCCTGGTTTAAGCGGGGATCAGGAACCGATATGCGCCGATATCTGCCGCGCGGCTTCAATCATCGCCGGCAGGATCTCGGCTTCGAGCGTCTTCAGATCCAGCAGCTTCTTGTGTCCGGCCGCATTAAGAGCCGCCACCACCTCGCCGCGCCGGTTGCGCAAGGGGACGGCGATTGCGCGCAGGCCGAATTCCATCTCCTCATCGACGATGGCGTAATCCTGGCGCCGCACCTCGGCGAGAATCTTCTCCAATTGCCGCCGGTCCTTGACCGATTGCGGGGTGAAGGCGGTGAAGGCGACGCGGTCCAGAATCCGCTCCAGCATGGCAGGTTCCTGATGCGCCAGCAGCACGCGACCCATCGCCGTTACATGGGCGGGCTGGCGCGTCCCCGTGCTGACCAGCACCGAACTCGGCTGCCGGTTGTTGGCGCGCACCACCAGCACGATATCGGTGCCGTCCAGCACGGCGGCGCTGCTGGCGACGTCGAATTGCTGGCTGATGCGCTCGGTCACCGGCTGCACGATCTGCCACAGCGGCATCGAGGCGAGATAGGCATAGCCGAGATCCAGCACTCTCACGCCGATTTGAAACCTCTTGCCGCGCTGCTCGACATAGCCGAGATCGGTGAGCGTCAGCAGCATGCGCCGCGCCGCCGCCGCCGGCATGCCGGTTGCCAGCGCCATGTCGGTGATGGTCATCGGCTCGCCCTGGCGCCCGAAGGCCAGCAACACCTCGAGGCCGCGCGCCAGGGAATTCACCCGCTCGCTGCGCGCTGCGGGTTTCTTCCTTTTGGCGGCCTTTTCGGGCGCCGCTTTCTTCAATCCACTCTTTCGCATATCGAAATATTATTCGCATATCGAAATGGCAGCAACCCATCACGTCTCAACTGAATAGATCGGAATCGGAACATGCGCATCGTCGCCGCCCAGATGAAGCACGAAACCAACACCTTCTCGCCGGTGCCGACCCCCTTGCGCCGTTTCTCCGGTCGCGCCGAGACGCCGCTCGAAGGCCGTGCCGCCTATGACGCCTATCGCGGGACCGGCGCCGCACTTGCCGCCTTCATCGACATCGCCGAGCGCGAGGGGGCCGAACTCGTCATCCCCATCGCTGCCAATGCCAGCCCCAGCGGCCCGGTCGCCTCTTCAGCCTACCGTCACATCACCGACAAGATCTGCGGGGCGATCGAGGCGGGTTGCGACGCGATCTTCCTCGATCTTCACGGTGCCATGGTGACCGAGGAATGCGAGGATGGCGAAGGCACGCTCCTCGCGCGCATCCGCGGAATCGCGCCCGATACGCCCATCGCCGTCTCGCTCGACATGCACACCAATCTTTTTCCGGCGATGGTCGAGAATGCGACCGTGCTCGCTGGCTACAGCACCTATCCCCATGTCGATGTCTACGAGACGGGGGCACGGGCCGCGAATGTGCTGATGCGCGCCATGAAGGGCGAGGTCACGCCGGTCAAGGCCTGGGGCAACCGGCCGATGCTGCCCCATGTCATGCGCCAGGGCACCCATGCCTTCCCGAACCGCGAGATCCAGGCCCGCGCCCGCGAAATGGAAGCGAAAGGCGAGGCCTTGCTCGCCACCGTCTTCGCCGGGTTTCCCCATGCCGACGTCTCCCATGCCGGCCTCTCCGCCATCGTGGTCACCGACAACGATCCCGCATTGGCGCAGAAGCTTCGCGACGAGCTTCTCGACATGGCCTGGCGCGACCGCGCCGCTTTCGTCTATCAGCCCGAACCGATCGAAAAATCACTGGCCCGCGCGCAGGAAATTGCTGCTGGCGATGGCCATGGCCCGGTGATCCTGCTCGATCACTACGACAATTGCGCCTCGGGCGGCACCATGGACACGACCCGCGTGTTGCGCGCGATCCTCGCCAGCGGGCTCGAGGATGTGGCGGCCTTCGCCATCCACGATCCTGCCGCCGTGCTGAAACTGGTCGCTGCCGGCATCGGCGCTCAGGTGACCCTGCCGATCGGCGGCTGGAACGACCTTCCCAGCGTGAAAGCGAAAGGCGAGCCGCTGGTCGTCAGCGGCCGCGTCAAGCTCATCTCCGACGGCAAGTTCCGCAACCGGGGCCCGATGGAACGCGGTGTCCTCCACGACATGGGGATGAGCGTGGTGCTGGATACCGGCAAGGTCGACATCGTCCTCATCTCGAACCATGTCGAGCCCTATGACATCGAGACCCTGATGAGTCTGGGCATCGATCCCACGCGCAAGAAATATTTGATGCTGAAAAGCCGGGTCCATTTCCGCGCCGGCTTCCAGGACCTCGCCAAGGGCATCGTCGAATGCGAAGGTGTGGGCGTCTGCACCTCGGATTACAGCCAGCTCGTCTTCAAAAACGTCCGCCGCCCGATCTATCCCCTCGACCCCGACATGCAGTGAGAACGGGTCATTGCAGCAAGCGCCCTGCGCAAAGAAAAGCACCATTTAGTTGTCGGTTGCAGCAAGTTCTGGCATGTTCCCGCCGACTGTCCGGCTGGAATCACAAATGTTCACCCCCTATTTCGTTAAAAATCGGGCGCTCCTCTCTTTTGGCCTCATTGGCGTACTGATTTTCTCGGTGATTGCGGCGATATCGCTCAGTATCACGCGTGAAAGCATTTACCGTCTGATTGCGGGTCTGTTCGCTCTCGATGGCGAGTTTCTCTGGCTTCTGCCGGAGAGCGCCACATATGCGATTGGTGCTCTGGGGTTGCTGTGCATTGGTTTGGCGATAGGGAAACCGGCCGATCCTGTCGATGCCTCTGCGCATCAGTTACAGTCTTCACTCTGGCTATTCCTGGCGGGCTGCTGCGTGCTGAATGCGGCGGCGCTGGCATTCGGTCTCAGGGATCTGCTGCCGGAAACCTATGTTGGTGCCTGGCAACGCAACGCAGTTCGGTGGGTAGGATATCTGGCGTTTGATGCTGTTGCCGTTCTTGGCACTGTCTGTACCTTGCGCCTCGCCTTTGCCCGGCGATTGCATTTGATCGACAGATGCATGGGAGGCTTGCTTACCCTTTGCGCCGTCGCACAGCTTGCAGCGAGCTTGGCGCTAAGGTTCCTTTTTGCCGGGCCCGATTTTGATGGCGCCGACTTCAAGTTTTATGCCGAAATTCTTGTTCTCAATGACGTGACAGTTCTGAGCGCTCTGGCATGGGCTGGATATCTCTTGGTACGCCGCAGCCAATTTGTGGCGGAGCTGGGTCGTGGCGGGCTGACCATATTTCTTTGGCGCGCGCTTTCGGTACTGATCGGCCTGCTCGCCGCCCACAGTTGGTCCACCATCATTGTAAACCTGCTGTTCTTTATCGTGCCGATATTCAGGCTGAGCATCTACGGCGTCACGATCGCTGCCTTTTTCTCTATGTCACTGTTTGCTCTGTACAGGCTCACCGTTGTAATCCGCACTAAATAGCAGTTCCTCGTCGCGACCGAAACCGCGCTCGATGGAACGTGGTGTGCTGCAGGCTATGAACACCACGGTCGGCAAGGTCGACATCACCCTCAACCCCGACATGCAATAGCCGTTTCTAATCGTCGCGGCGGAAGTTGCGGATGCGGTCGAAGAGGACGGCGAGGATGATGGCGCCGCCGATGAAGGCCCCCTGCCAGAAGGCATTGATGCCGAGGAGGCCGAGCGAGTTGCGGATCACCTCGATGAGGGCCGCGCCGATGAGGGCGCCGATCGCCGTGCCGACGCCGCCGGCGAGATCGGCACCGCCGATGACCGCGGCGGCGATCACCTGCAATTCCATGCCGGCGCCGATATTGGTGGTGACCGCCCCCAGCCAGCCGGTCTGGATGATCCCGGCAATGCCCGCCGAGAGGGCCGAGATCATATAGACCGCGACCTTGATCGGTTTCACCGGCACACCGGTGAGGGTCGCCGCATGCTCATTGCCGCCGATCGCATAGACATGGCGGCCGAACCGCGTCCAGCGCAGCACGAAGCCGGTGAGGAGCGCCAGCACCAGCATATAAAGGACTGGGTTGGCGATGCCGAACAGCCAGGCGCCGCCACCCAGGGCCAGCAGCTTGTCATGATCCGGGCCGAATTCGAATACGACCGTGTTGTTCGAGGCCACCATGGCAAGGCTGCGCGCGACCGAGAGCATGCCCAAGGTCACGACGAAGGGTGGAAAGCCGAGATAGGCGATGAGAATTCCGTTGAAGGCACCCACCACCAAAGCCGTGCCGATGGCTGCGGCGATGCCGATCTCGATGCTGTAGCCGGCATGCATCGTCACCGCCAGCACCATGCTGCACAGACACAAAACCGATCCCACCGAAAGATCGATCCCGCCGCTGATGATCACCAACGTCATGCCCAAGGCGATAATGGCGACGAAGGTGACATTGCGCGTGATGTTGTAGAGATTCTTCGTGGTCGCGAAGGAATCCGTGGTGACGGAGAGATAGAGACAGGCCAGCACGACCGCGATGAAGACCCAGAAGGTCTGGTTGGCGACGAGCGCGGCGATCCGGCTCTGCTGTTTGTAGGCGATCGGCTGGTCGAGCGTATTGGCCATGGGCTTGCTTGCTTTATCCGTGCTGGGCATGTCGGCGCTGCTCATGCGGTTTCGATGGCGCCGGTAATGAGGCCGGTTACTTCCTCCGGCGAGCTTTCGGCGATGCGCTTGTCGGCGACTTTCCGGCCGCGCCGCATCACGATGACGCGGTCGGCGACGTCGAAGACGTCCGGCATGCGATGGCTGATGAGCGCCACCGCGATGCCATGGTCGCGCAGGCGGCGGATGAGATTGAGCACCTCGGCCACCTGCCGCACGGAAATGGCGGCGGTGGGCTCATCCATCAGCACGATCTTGGCATCGGTGAGGCGCGTGCGCGCGATGGCGACGGCCTGGCGCTGCCCGCCCGACATCTGCTTCACCAGATCGCGCGGCCGGGTTTCCGATTTCAGCTCGGCGAAGATCTGCCCGGCGCGCCGGTACATGGCGGCATAATCGAGAATACTGAAAGGCCCGATGCCGCGGCGCAATTCGCGCCCCAGAAAGACATTGGCGGCGGCTGTGAGATTGTCGCAGAGGGCCAAATCCTGGTGCACGATCTCGATGCCGTGACGCCGCGCTTCCACCGGGCGATGCATGACCAGCTCGGCACCGTCCATGCGCATGCTGCCGTGGCTGGGGCGGAAATTGCCCGCGATCATTTTGACGAGGGTTGATTTCCCGGCACCGTTATCGCCCATGAGGCCGACGACTTCGCCGGCTTCGAGCGAGAAGGACACATCATTGACGGCCTGAATGGCCCCGAAATGTTTTGAGATATTCTCAAGTTCAAGAACCGGCACGCGATCTTCGCCCTCCCCGAGCAAGCTGCCGGTTTCTCCCGGCTTGGCATCTATTGTTAGATCGGTCTCTGCTGCTATGCGCTCGTATTTTTTCGGGCTGATCTTCGCCGCGCGATTCTGGCCGCACGATTCTGCATGACAGCGGCGCAACTCTATTCAAACTCGATCACGGGCGTCAACGATCTCCCGTGGGTCTCCCGTGTTGCTGCGCTGCAAACCCCTCAAACACCTCAATCGTTAATATTGTCGTACAAAAGATTTCTTTTGTACGACAAAACTGTTGACGGTCGTAAACCGTCGTTATTACCTAATCGCGGGAGAAGAAAATAATTCCGGCCCAAGCTCCGTGCTTCAAGCAGGGGCGTCACACGCCAAGCGTGGACGAGACCGGAAAGAAAGGGAGGGAGTGCTGCGGCCGGTTCAACGACGGCTGCTTTGCCATACCGATCAGGACGACAACAACGATACGCCGCAACGATACGCCGCTGACCGGTTCTGCCGGGCTGCAGGGCGAAGGACTCGCCTCTGTCTTGCGTGGTGAAAAGAATTCTACGTCTGTCTCAATGGGAGGAATGAATGAAAACATTGTCGATATTGGTCGCCGCCGCCGCTCTGGCCCTCAGTGCCAGCCCGGCTCTGGCCAAGAAGCAGCTGGTCATCGTGGTGAAGGGCCTCGACAACCCCTTCTTCGAAGCCATCAATCAAGGCTGCCAGAAGTGGAACAAGGAAAACCCCGATTCCGAATATGAGTGCTTCTATACCGGTCCGGCCTCGACCTCCGATGAAGCGGGCGAAGCACAGATCGTCCAGGACATGCTCGGCAAGCCCGACACCGTCGCCATGGCGATTTCGCCCTCGAACGCCAAACTGATCGCCCAGACGATCAAGACCTCGGGTGCCACGATTCCGATCATGACCGTGGATGCTGACCTCGCCGCCGAGGATTCGGCCCTGCGCATGACCTATCTCGGCACCGACAATTACCTGATGGGTTATCGCATCGGCGAATACATCAAGGAGAAGAAGCCCAATGGCGGCACTGTCTGCACGATCCAGGGCAATCCCGGCGCCGACAACATTCTGCGCCGCGCCCAGGGCACGCGCGATGCCTTGAGTGGGCAGAAAGGTCTCCCGGCCTTGAAGGGCGAAGGTGGCTGGACGGAAGTTGACGGCTGCCCGGTCTTCACCAATGACGACGGTGCCAAGGGCGTCCAGGCGATGACCGACATCCTCGCCGCCAACCCGGATCTCGATGCCTTCGCGATCGAAGGCGGCTGGCCGCTCTTCGGCGCGCCGCAGCCCTATCGCGATCTGTTCAAGCCACTGGCCGACCGGATCGCCAGCGGCGATTTCGTGATCTCCGCCGCCGACACGATCGGCGACGAAGTGGCGATCGCCCGCGAAGGCCTGGTGACCGCCCTGGTCGGCCAGCGTCCGTTCGAAATGGGCTACAAGGCCCCCTCGGTGATGATTGACCTCATCGAAGGCAAGAAGGTCGAAGATCCGGTCTTCACCGGGCTCGACGAATGCACGAAAGATACGGTCGACACCTGCATCCAGAAGTAAGATCCGACAAAGATGGGAAAGGGCGCGCCAGTAGCGGCGCGCCCTTTTTCGTGTCGAACGCCGTTAGATCCTTTGCCGCGCTCCCACAAGCCACCACGAGCTGATTGATTGTCTTCTCGTGCTTTAATAGAAAGATATTCTATCAAAAGGGGTGGTCGAATGAAGAACTTGGCGGAGGCTGTGATTGATCACTGGTGGTGGATCCAGCAATGCGAGGAAGAACTGACAGAAGCCTTCGGCGACGATTTCATGGGCGATCATTACGAAGGCATGATCTTGACGATGGATGGGCTCGACGCCACCGAACTGCAAACGATTCGAGATGTTGCGGCTGCACGGCTGCGGTCATACGAGGACAACGGGCCCGACGAGTGGGGATTTTCTCGCCGCAGCCAGCTTCGGCCGGAAGAACGTGAATTTCTCGAGGGGCTTATAAATTGGGGCCAGCCGGCGGAAGCGGCGCAGGAAGAGGAGGGGACGGCAACCTGAGTCCGACCTTACCGCACCCGCGAACGCTCTTCGCGACCGCAATAAATCATATTGTATGACAATTTATCTTCCAAATCTCCCGCGCCTATGGCATGGATTCGTGCATCCGCCGGCTCAGGAAACGGCCCGACCGAGGCTGTGATCCGGCGGTCTCACACGGGAGAAACGCATGAGCTCGAGGGCGCCGACGAGGCAGCTTCCGGCCGCCAATGCGCGTGGCGCGATAGGCCCGGCGCTTGGCGCGATGGGCCTGCCCTTGTTCGCCTTCCTCCCGCTGCTTAGAATTCCGGCTTGTCTGTCGGCGCGCCGCGCTGCCGGAGTCAGGGAGCAGCCAGCATGATCGCCGACCAGAACCGCAACCGTGCCGTCCGGGCGCCGCAAGCCCGCTTGGCCGGCGCCCGTCCACCACTGGGCACGTCCCGGCTGGGCGGGACGCGCATGGGCCAGGAACAGGTCGTGCGCGCCATGGGCCTCTCGATCATCTCGGGCGAATTCCCGGAAGGCGCCCTGCTGCCGGGCGAGGCCGATCTGATGGCGCGCTTCGGCGTGTCGCGGACCGTGCTCCGCGAAGTGCTGAAGACCCTCGCTGCCAAGGGCCTGGTCGTTTCCAAGACCCGGGTCGGCACCAAGGTGCGCAACCAGGTCGATTGGAACATGTTCGATTCCGATCTGCTTTCGTGGCGGGTCGAGCTCGGCATGGATGTCCGCTTCCTGAATTCCCTCTACGAGATCCGCCTCGCCGTGGAACCAGCCGCGGCAGCCTTGGCCGCCTTGCGCCGCACCGACGCCCAGGTTGAACGGCTGCGTGCCATCATCGATTCCTTCGCCCGTCCCGGCCATACCAAAGCGAGCTTCGCCGAGGTGGACCTTGCCCTCCACCTCGAAATCGCCGCCGCTTCCGGCAATCCTTTCATGCGCGCGGTGGGTGCCATCATCGAGGCCGCTTTGGTGGTGACCTTCGCCGAAACCGCACCCATCGCGGATGAAAGCCGCCTCGTCGCCTCGGCCCGCGAGCACGGCGCCATCGTCGAGGCGATCGCCGCCGGCGATGCCTCGGCCGCCGCAAGGGCCATGACCGACGTTATCGAATCCGGCCGCCGCAATCGCACGGCCGCGCTGCAATCGCATCTCGATGCGGCGCAAACCAAAGAGTGAGATCATGAAGAAATATAGGAGCAGCGCGCGATGAGTTCAGAGACCCCACATTACGGCATCGGTGGCGCGCGCGCCGATCGCAAGCTGCGTTCGCGGGCCTGGTTCGACAATCCCGAAAACGCCGACATGACGGCGCTCTATCTCGAGCGCTATCTGAATTACGGCTTCACGCGGGAAGAGCTGCAATCGGGCAAGCCGATCATCGGCATCGCCCAGACCGGTTCCGACCTTTCGCCCTGCAACCGGCATCACATCGTGCTGGCCGAACGCCTGCGCGACGGTATCCGCACCGCGGGCGGCATCGCCATTGAATTCCCGGTGCATCCGATTCAAGAAACCGGCAAGCGCCCGACGGCGTCCCTCGACCGCAACCTCGCCTATCTCGGCCTCGTCGAAGTGCTCTACGGCTATCCGCTGGACGGCGTCGTCCTCACCATCGGCTGCGACAAGACCACGCCGGCCTGCCTCATGGCGGCGGCCACCGTCAACCTCCCCGCGATCGCGCTCTCCGTGGGCCCCATGCTCAATGGCTGGCACAAGGGCGAACGCACCGGTTCCGGCACCATCGTCTGGAAGGCGCGGCAATTGCTGGCGGCGGGCGAGATCGATTACCAGGGCTTCATCGAATTGGTGGCCTCCTCCGCCCCTTCGACCGGCTATTGCAACACCATGGGCACCGCCACCACCATGAACTCGCTGGCCGAGGCCCTCGGCATGCAATTGCCTGGCTCGGCCTCGATCCCGGCCCCCTATCGCGAGCGCCAGCAGATGGCCTATGAAACGGGCAAGCGCATCGTCGAGATGGTGTGGGAGGATCTGAAACCCTCCGAGATCATGACCAAGAAGGCCTTCCGCAATGCGATCCGGGTCAATTCCGCGATCGGCGGTTCGACCAATGCCCCGGTGCATTTGAACGCCATCGCGCGCCATATGGGTGTGCCGCTCGAGGTGCAGGAATGGGAGGATCTCGGCCGCGACATTCCGCTCCTCGTCAACCTGCAGCCCGCCGGTGAATATCTGGGCGAGGATTATCACCATGCCGGCGGCGTGCCCGCCGTGGTGGCCGAATTGATGAAGCAGAAGCTCATCGACGAGGATGCGCTCACCGTCAACGGCAAGAATATCGGCGACAATTGCCGCGATGCCGAGATCATGGACGGCAATGTCATCAAGACCTTCGCCAATCCGATGAAGAAACATGCCGGCTTCGTCGTCATGAAGGGCAATATCTTCGACAGCGCCATCATGAAAGTGAGCGTGATCTCCGACGAGTTCCGCGAACGCTATCTTTCCAATCCCAAGGACCCGGAGGCTTTCGAAGGCAAGGCCGTGGTGTTCGACGGGCCGGAGGATTACCACCACCGCATCGACGATCCGGCTTTGGGCATCGACGCCTTCTCGGTCCTCATCATCCGGGGCGTCGGCCCTGTGGGCTATCCCGGTGCGGCCGAGGTGGTCAACATGCGCCCGCCCGCTTACCTCATCAAACAAGGCATCTCCTCGCTGCCTTGCATCGGCGACGGGCGGCAATCCGGGACCTCGGGTTCACCCTCGATCCTCAACGCCTCGCCGGAAGCCGCGGTCAATTCGGGCCTTGCCATCGTCAAGACCGGCGACCGGATCCGCATCGATCTCAAGAAGGGCAGCGTCGACATGCTGGTCGACGCCGCGGAGTTGAAGGCGCGCCGCGAGGCCCTCATGAAGGCCGGCGGCTATCAATATCCCGCCCATCAGACCCCCTGGCAGGAGATCCAGCGCAACATCGTCGACCAGCTCGACCAAGGCATGGTCCTCAAACCCGCGATCAAGTATCAGCGCATCGCCCAGGAAAAAGGTCTTCCGCGCGACAATCACTAAGCCGGAATGAATCGGCCGCCACGATCCTGCTCATGGGTCGTGGCGGCCACCGATACAGAACGTTACAATTATCCCGGAATCCCGGGCTTTCCCATAAACGCGGCACTCCCTAGACTGGCGCCGAATTCCGGCGCGATTTATGGGAGTATCCACCCGTGTTCCATTCCTTCTTCCCCAAACCGAAGCTCTTCTTCGGGAGCTTTGCCGTCTGGGCCCTCGCCTGCATCGTTTTCTGGTTCACGCTCGGCCAGGATCTGGGTGCCCATCTCAGCCTCGGCCAGTTCTTCGGAATCAGCTTCCCGACGCCGCTCGCGGAAGGGGCGGATGAGGCGGCCCAAGCCGCCTTCGCCACCGCGCAAGATTCGGCGATGAACATCTGGTTCTACCAATACACCTTCCTCAGCTATGCGATTTTTGTCGCCGCCTGGTTCTTCGGTTCGCCGCATCCCTGGCGCCGCTGGTCGGTTGCCGGCTCCGCCCTCATTCTCGCCGCCACCTGGTATCTGGTGGAAGTCGACGTGATGATCAATGAATGGTTTGGCCGCTTCTACGATCTCATCCAGCGTGCCGTCGCCGAACCCGGCAGTATCACCTATGCCGATTTCTACGGTGAAATCTGGACCTTCGCCTATATCGCCGTCATCGCCATCACCATCGCCGTGGTTCTCAACTTCTTCGTCAGCCATTACGTCTTCCGCTGGCGCACCGCGCTCAACGACCGCTACACCGCGCTCTGGCCCAAGGTCCGGCACATCGAAGGTGCCTCGCAGCGCGTGCAGGACGACACTATGCGCTTTGCGCGCATCGTCGAGGATCTCGGCACCAGCTTCATCGATTCAATCATGACGCTGATCGCCTTCCTGCCCATTCTCTGGGGCCTTTCCAAACACGTCACCGAATTGCCCGTCATCGGTCCAGTGCCGCATTCATTGGTCTTCGTCGCGGTCTTGTGGTCGATCTTCGGCACCGTCGCCCTCGCGGCGGTGGGCGTCAAGCTGCCGGGGATCTACTTCATCAATCAGCGCAACGAGGCTGCTTACCGCAAGGAATTGGTGCTGGGTGAAGATCACGCCGACCGGGCGCAGCCGCCGACCCTGCGTGAATTATATGCCAGGGTGCGGCAGAACTACTTCCACCTCTACCTCAACTATCTCTACTTCAATGTCGCCAAATACGCTTATCTGCAGGCCAGCGTGCCGGTGGCCTATATCGCTCTTGGCCCCAGCATCATCGCCGGCGGCATATCGTTCGGTGTCATCCAGCAGACCGTGCGTGCCTTTGGCCGGGTGCAGGCGTCGTTCCAATTCCTGGTCAATTCCTGGACCACGATCGTGGAATTGATGTCGATCTACAAACGCCTCGCGGCCTTCGAGGCGGCGATCGCCAACGAGCCCTTGCCGGAGATCGATCAGGAATATCTGATCATCACGGCGCAGGTTGAGTAAATGGATGAAGGGCGGCGGGTCTGCCCGCCGCTCTTTCACCTCAATCGCGGATCTTGTAGCTGACTTCGATCGTGCTCTTGAAGCCGAAGATATAGCATTCCTGACGGGCGAGGTTGCGGCAGCCCTTGAGCGCCTCGCGCTTGTAGGATCCGCCGGAGAGGCACTGGATTTCCCGGCAATAGAAGTAATAGGAGTAGTGGCCATCCTCCGAGACGGCGAAGGCACCGGGATTGGACGGTGCGATGGCGCGCAGATATTCCTGGTACCAGCCCCAGACCTTGCCATCGATCATCTTGGTGCCGGATTGATTGCTGGCGCCCGAGCAGGCAGACAGAGCCAGCGCCGCCGTCACGGCGACGGCGCAGATTAGATGACGCGAAAACATATTGCCCCCATATGAAGTTCACGTCTTTTTTTAGATGGGCGAGAAAAAATGTTCAATCAAAGAGTGGCCCGCCTCGGAAGCGTCACGCGGTCGCATCCGCCTGGCGCAAGCCGAAGCGGCGCCGGTATTCGCCGGGGGTGAGGCCCATCACCTTGATGAACACCTTGCGGAAGGCACCGGTATCGGCATAGCCAACCTCCCAGGCCACCTGATCGATTGGGCGGTTGTCGAGCTCCAGCATCTCGCGTGCTTTGCCGATCCTGAGATGCTGGCAATATTCCGTGGGCTTCATGCCGGTGGCGCGGGTGAAGCGGCGCAGGAAGGTGCGTTCCTCCAATCCCGCTTTCCGCGCCATCGTGGCGATGCTGACTTCACGCGCGCCTTCCGCCTGCAGCCAATGCTGGGTCTTGAGGATCGCCGCATCGCCATGCTGCAATTGCGGTGCGAAGATTGAATAGAAACGCTGCTCGCGCCCGGCGGGATCCACCAGCAGGAAGCGCGCCGTCTCCAGCATGGCCGCCGAGCCCAGCACGCGGTCGACCAGGCGGAGGCCGAGATCGGTCCAGGCCATGAGGCCGCCCGCGGTAATCACATCGCCGTCATCGATGACGAGCTTGTCGGTATCGACGCGGAGCTCGGGAAAGCGCGCCGCCAGGGCATCGCGATAGCTCCAATGCGTGGTGGCGGCGCGGCCGTTCAAAAGCCCGCTCCCGGCCAGCAGGAACGCCCCGGCGCAAACCGAGCTCATCACGGCTCCCGCCCGGTGCTGGCGCAGCAGCCAGGGCTTGAGGCGACGGGCAAGGTCGTCGGAAGGTGGCGCGCCCAAACTCGGCGGCAGCACGATAAAGCCCGGTTGGTTCCTCGCGCCCGGATGGGAATCGAACACGCAGACCGGTTCCGGTCCCGGTCCCTCGTCATCCACCTGCCAATGACTGACCCGCAGGATCGGCGCCTGGGCGCCGCCCTTTCCCCGCGCCAGCCTTCCTGCCACCTGGAAGAGATCGGTAAGGCCGTAAATCGCCGCCAGTTGTGCCTTGGGATAGAGCGCCAGGCCGATCTCGATCATGCGGGGATGCGGGGTCTTGCCGGTCATGGGCCGCTCTTTTCCGGGGTTTCAGCGTCATTGTCAGTTTTGACATCTTTAATGTCAATTCCGCCAATCCCACGGCGGACGCCGAACGGGCATTCTTCTCGTCATCGAACAGCCACCCAACCTCCGAGAAGGAACCCAATCATGAGCCAGCGCGCCCTCGTCATCGTCGATTTGCAGAACGATTATTTCCCCGGCGGCAAATGGACTTTGAGCGGCACCGATGCAGCCGCCGACAACGCGGCCAAGCTGTTGGCCGATGCCCGCACCCGCGGCGATCTCGTGGTCCATGTCCGCCATGAATCCAAGACCGCCGACGCGCCCTTCTTCGTGCCGGGGAGTGCTGGTGCCGCGATCCATCCCAAGGTCATCAACCGCGAAGGCGAGGCGGTGGTGCTGAAGCATTACATCAACTCCTTCCGCGAAACCGAGTTGAAGGCGATCTTCGATCGGAACGGCATCGAGGAAGTGATCGTGGTGGGTGCCATGAGCCATATGTGCGTCGACGGCATCACCCGTGCCGCGGTCGATTTCGGCTACAAGACCACCGTCATCCACGATGCCTGTGCGACGCTTGATCTGACGTTCAACGGCGTGACCGTGCCGGCCAAGCAGGTCCACGCGGCTTTTATGGCGGCGCTGGGCTTCGGCTATGCCACCCTGCTTTCAACCGGCGATTACCTGGCCGCCGCCCGCTGAAGGATCGGCGCCGTGCGTCGGCCCGACTTGCGCGGCGCCTGTCCTGGTTGACCCTGAAGCGCGCTCATTGCTAGCATCGCGCCGGATAACGACATCTGTTAACGGCATCTGTTAACGACATCTGTGGTTGTGTGACGTTCGCACTGTTTCCTCGCAAGGAAGGGTTGGCTGAATGTTTGAACGCCTGGGTTTGCGCGCCGCAATTCTCGCCCTTCATCTGCTCGCTACCGTCACCGTCATTGGCATTGGCATCGGTGTGGCCGCGGCCGAGGAGGCTGTTCTGCCGCCGGCCGAACTTACCGCCGCCGAGGAGGCCGAGGTCGAGGCGATCGCTTTGCCGCTGCCGCCGCCCTGGCGTGGCGATTTCGACGGCATGCGCGAGCGGCGCCTGATCCGCATCCTGGTGGCACACAGCAAGACGCTCTATTTCCACGATCGCGGTTTCGAGCGCGGCATCGATGCCGAATATGCCCGCGCTCTGGAAAAGACCCTCAACGAGAAGCTGAAGACCCGGGCGTTGAAAATGCGCGTGGCCCTGGTGCCGGTGGCGCGCGACCGGCTGATCCCGGCACTCAATGAAGGGCTGGGCGACATCGCGGCCGGCGCCCTCACCATCACGCCGGAACGTGAAGCGCTGGTCGATTTCACCGCGCCGGTCGCCACGAAAGTGCGCGAAGTCGTGGTGACCGGGCCGAAATCGCCACCCCTCGACAGCCTCGATGACCTCGCCGGCCAGACCATTCCCTTGCGCAAATCCAGCAGCTACTACACCCATATCAAGGCGCTCAGCGATGGTTTCGTGGCGGAAGGCAAGCCCGCGATCGAGATCCAGGTGATGGACGAGGATCTCGAGGATGAAGGCATCCTGGAAATGGTCAATGTCGGCCTGCTGCCGCTGGCGGTGGTCGACCGTTACAAGGGAACCTTCTGGTCCCAGGTCCTGACCGATCTCAAGGTGCGCGACGACCTCGTCGTCAATGAAGGCGGCACCATCGCCTGGGCTGTGCGCAAGAACAGCCCGCTGCTCCAGGCCGAGATCGCCGCTTTCATGGAGGACCACAAGGTCGGGACATTGTTCGGCAACACCATCGTGAAGCGCTATCTCAAAAGCACCAAGGCGCTCAACAACGCCTATGCCGAGGCGGCACTCGAACAATTCAAGCAGACCGTCAGCCTGTTCCAGAAATATGCCGATCAGTACAAGTTCGACTATCTGATGATGGTGGCGCAGGGTTTCCAGGAATCGCAGCTCGATCAGAGCGTACGCAGTCCGCGCGGCGCCGTCGGCATCATGCAATTGCTGCCCACCACGGCGGCGGATCCTGTCGTGGGCATCACCGGGATCGAGCAGGATGCCGAAAAGAACATCCATGCCGGCATCAAATACATGGCGGTGCTCAGGGAAAAATATCTCGACGATCCGGCGCTGGATGAGCGCAGCCGCACGCTGATGACCTTCGCCGCCTATAATGCCGGGCCGGGCAATCTCCGGAAATTCCGGCGCCTTGCCGAAAAGGAAGGCCGCGACCCCAACAAATGGTTCGACCATGTCGAGGTGGCGGCGGCCAAGATCGTCGGCGCCGAGACGGTGCAATATGTCAGCAACATCTACAAATACTACGTGGCCTACAAACTGATCGAAGGCCAGATGAAGTTGGAATAGGGCCGAAACTGGAATAGGGCGGGGGCTATTCCGCCGCCTGCGTCTGTCGGACCAGCGGCTGGTCCTCGTCGATGAGGCGCTTGGCGTCTTCGCCCGGCAGCGGCCGTCCCAGCAGATAGCCCTGCGCCTGATCGCAGGCCTGGGCCTGCAGCAGCGCCAGTTGCTTCGGGGTCTCGACGCCTTCCGCCGTGATGGTGAGGTGGAGCGAGCGGCCGAGTGCGATGACCGCGCGCACGATCGCCATCGAGCCGCTATGGCTTTCCATCCCCTGGATGAAGCTGTGATCGATCTTCAGCTTGTCGAAGGGAAAGCGCTGCAGATAGGAAAGCGAGGAATAGCCGGTGCCGAAATCGTCGAGCGAGATCCGGATGCCGGCTTCCTTCAGCGCATTGAGGGTGGCCAGCGTCCGTTCCGGCTCGCTGATGAGCACACCTTCGGTGATCTCCAATTCGAGCCGCTCGGGGGCGAGGCCCGTTTCCTTGAGAATACCGAGGATCTCGGTGGCGAGATCCGGCTGGCGGAACTGGACCGGCGACAGGTTGATCGCCACGGGAATCTGCCGGGGCCAGGCAGCGGCGGCGCGGCAGGCACTGCGCAGCACCCAGGCGCCCAATGTGTTGATGAGGCCGCATTCCTCGGCCAGCGGAATGAACTCGGCCGGCGAAACCATGCCGCGTTCCGGATGGCGCCAGCGCAGCAGCGCTTCGAAACCCTGCAGCCGCGTGCTCTGACAATCCGCCAGTGGTTGATAATAGAGCTCGAATTGCTCGGTGGCGAGGGCTTGGCGAAGATCGGCTTCGAGCGCGCGGCGCTCCTGCAGGCGCCGGTCCATCTCCGGTTCGCAGAAGCGATAGGTGCCGCGCCCGCCTTCCTTGGCGCGGGCGCGGGCATGATCGGCGGCGCGCATCAAGGTGTCGCCGTCCTCGCCGTCGCTGGGATAAAGTGCGATGCCGAGGCTCGCCCCCACCACGATCGGTTCGGCATGGCCGGGCAAAGCGAAGGGCTGCGCCATCGCCTTGATCAGGCGCGCGGCCATGATCGCCGGACCGTCGGGATGCGAGACGCCGACCTGGATCACTGCGAATTCGTCGCCCGAAATGCGCGCCACCGTATCGTCGGCGCGGATGCTGTCGGTGAGGCGCACCGCCACTTCGCGGAGCAGGGCATCGCCGGCTTCCGTGCCGCCCATTTCGTTGACGCTGCGGAAGCGGTCGAGATCCAGGCTCAGCACCGCCACCGTGGTGCCGGTGCGCTTGGCGCGCGCCACCACCTGCACCAGGCGGTCGCGAAAGAGATTGCGGTTGGGCAGGCCGGTGAGGGCGTCGTGATGCGCCAGATGCCGGATGCGCTCCTCCGCTTCCTTGCGCTCGCGCACGTCGCGGATCGCGATGACGCGCGCATCACCGCCTTCGAAGGGCAGGGTGCGGGCATGAATTTCGGCCGGGATGCGCGTGCCGTCGGCATGCAGCAGCAGGGTTTCGCCGATTCCGTCGCCGAACGCGACATCGCGGCTTTCGCGCAAGGCGGCCAGGTGGGCGGCCAGGCGCGCATGCAGGCTGGGATCGGTGACGTCAAAGAGGTTGCGCCCGATCAGTGCTTCCTGGGGATAACCCAGCATCGCGGCCAAGGCGGTGTTGACGTCGATGATGATGCCATCCTTGTGGATGACGATGCCTTCAAAGGTGGCATCGGCCAATTGGCGGAAGCGCTGCTTGCTGGTGCGCAGAAGCTGCGCTTCCAGGATCGCCTGCCGTTTGGCGGCCCAGGCCAGCCGCGATTGGCGCCAGGACAGGAAGGTGGTGCCGGCAAGGCCGATAATGGCGAGGATCGCGATCACCAGGAGCGCCTGCGACGTCGGCTGATCGGTCAGAATGAGCTCCCCGCCATTCATGACATGCCCGCTTTCCAGCGACCGCCGCGTCCGACACTTTTGCCCTGGCGCCTGCTCATCTGCCCCGCCGCGTCCCTCGTCGCTTCAAGTCGGTTCGATTCTGTTCGGCAGTGCCTGGATGGCAGGCAGGGCGTTCCCCACCTATCGGCCGATCTCCTGGCCCGTTATAATTCCCAGAATCTTATCAATCGGTTAAGCGCAGCATATAATAGTGTGATTATTTAATGAAATGGGTCAATGTTCATAGAAGTGAGAGGCAAAATTCCTATTCTTTTCAAGCGTCGCAATTTTTTCCCCGGATTTCTGACCCACGATTGTCAGGATGATCACACGATTCTCCGTCGGCGACCGGATGGCGGAATCGATTCACCTATAATGTGAGGAACGGGAGGCCGAGAACGGCCTGCCAGAAGGTGGCCGCGACGAGGAGCAGGCCGAGACCGGCGCCGATCCAGACGACGAGCTGCGCGCGCCGGGCGGAGAGCCGAAGATCCGCCGCGAGGCCGAGGAGCGGCAAAGCCTGCATCAGATGGGTGGCGAAGAAATGCGGCACCCTGAGATCCCCCATCACCTGCGACCAGCCGAAGAAGGGCAGGCCACCCGCATCGCTGGCGATGCTACGCCAGGCCGCATCGCCGGCGATGCTACGCCAGACCGCATCCCCGGCCGCTACCGCATCCCTGGCGATGCCGCCCACCAGATGCGTCGGCCCCGCAATCTCGCCCGAACCCAGCGCCCCCGCCGTCACCAAGGTGGCGACACCGCCCAGCACCAAGCCCAGACAGGCGCCAAGGCGCAAACCGGGTCCGATCTCCGGCCGCGCCTGGCGCCAGATGGTCCAGCCGGCTGCCATGGCGACGATCACGATCGCGACGGCGCCGACACCCATCACCTGGTAGAGCGCCATCTCCAGCGGCGTCTCGGCATTGAAATGCGAGGCCCGACCGCGCGCCGATTGCAGGGTGATGTAGAGAATCTCGAACAAGGCCGCCGCCGTCGCCAGGATGAAACCGAGGCGCAAGGCGGGCCGGGCCGCCGGAATCAACAACCGCAGGAGCAAAGCGAGGGTCGCAAAATGGAGGGCGAGCGAGAGCTGGAACTTGATCGGCTTTGCCCAGACGCTGACACCGTTGATCGTCCGGGGATCGATCGCCAGCAGAACCAGGCAGACCGGCAACAGCACCAGCATCAAGGCGGCACTCATCCAGGCGATCCGTTCGGGCGGCATCGCCCCGGCGATCGCCGCCATCCACGGGCGGCTCTGTCCGGCGGCACGCGGCATTGCCATCACCATGAGACGGCCTCCTTTTTGCCAAGGCGCAAGCCGGCGGCAAGGCCGAGATGGAGCAACAGGCCGATCGGCCCGAACATGAAGGTGGCGGCCAGGACTGGCGCCTGCAGCAGGCGGTGGATCCCCAGCGCATCCGCGCGTTCGGCGATCCACAATCCCACGAACAGATCGAAAGCGAGATAATGCACCCAGCCCGCGAGCAGCACGGGATCGCTCATGAACAGCGCGCGCACTTCCGCGATCGAGCCGAAACCGCCGCCTTCGACGTCGAAGAAATAGCCCAGGATCAGCACGGCATAGAGCAGCGCCAGCAGGCCGACGGCGCCATGGCGCAAGGCCGCCAGGATCCAGCCCCGGCGCGGCAGCAGGATGAGGCTGGCCCAACCCAGCATGGCCAGGGATCCCGCGGCTGAGAACCAGTCCTCCCAGATCATGTCGCCCTCCCATATCTTGACACTGACTAGATTTGCTAGAGTGAAATCTTGTCGCTGTCAAGATGGTGATTGACGGACTCGGAGCGGGCGGGCTAGATCGTTCATGTTTAGAGGGAAGCGTGTGCCACACAATTTGTCATCCCCCGGCTTGGCCGGGGGATCCACGAGTTGCTTCAATTATTTGCCGCCAAACTCGTGGATGGCCCGCCTAAAGCGGGCCATGACAAGAAAAGCACGGTAGCGATTCCAGCTACCGGAAATGCACTAGGAACCCGTCATGGGAAAGAAGGCGGCCTATCATCATGGCAATCTGCGCGCGGCCTTGCTCGAGGCGGCGCTGACGCTGCTGGAGCGTGAGGGATTGCCGGGCCTCACGCTTCGCAAGGTGGCGGCCCTGGCCGGTGTCTCGCACGCGGCCCCCGCCCATCATTTTCCGAATTTGCAGGCGCTCTCGACGGCACTCGCCGCCATCGCCTTCGACCGATTCACCGCTGCCATGGCCAAGGCGCGCGCGCGGGCCAAGCCCGAGATCGCGGCCCAGGTGCGTGCCGCCGGGCGCGGCTATCTCGCCTTCGCCCGCGCCAATCCGGCCTTGTTCCGCCTCATGTTCTCGGAGGGCGACCTCGATTGGGAAAACGCGGAACTGAAGCAAGCGGCGGCCGCCGCCTTCCAGCAATTGCAGGCGATCAGCGCGCCCTTCGCCGATCACCTGGGCTTGAAGACCGAGGCCGATCGCCGCGAGCTTGAGCGCCTCATCTGGTCATCGGCCCACGGCTTTGCCCATCTCGCCATCGACGGCAAGATGGCGGATGCGAACGGCCCGCCCGATGTGGCGCGCTTTCTCCTCGAAATCGGCGGGATCAAGCGGTCGCGAAATCCGCGCGGCGCCTGAGGCGCGTGCGTTCGGCGATAATCGCACCCACGCCGATGACCGCCGTCAGCGTCACATAATGCGCGGGCGCCAGGGTGTTGAGTTGCGTCAGATACGAGACCAGCAAGGGTGTCACCCCGCCGAACACGGCATAGGCCATGTTGTAGGAAAACGAGATGCCGGTGAACCGGACGGCCGGCGGAAAGGCACGCACCATGACGATGGGGACACAGGCGATGGTACCGACGCAGAATCCGGTGATCGCATAAAGCGGCAGCAGCAGATGCGGCGCCTCGGCAACACCGAGATAAAGCAGATAGCCGCTCGCCACCAGGCCCACGGCGCCGACACTCATCACCTTCACCGGGCCGAAGCGGTCGCAGGCCATGCCCACCAGCACGCAGGCGATGGAAAGGGCCAGCGTCGCCGCTGAATTCGCGGGCAAGGTCTCGGCGCTGGTGAACCCGTGGAGCTTCTGCAGCAGGCTCGGCGTCATCAGGATAAAGACGACGATGCCGGCGGTCAGCGTCCAGGTGGCCAGAACCGAGACGACGACACCGCCGCTATGGCGCCGGAGCACCGCCTTCACCGGCAGCTCCGTGGCCAGCGCCTTCCGGGCGCGGATCTCTTCGAAGACCGGCGTCTCGTCGAGGAAGCGGCGCAGATAAACGGCGATGAGGCCGAAAATTCCGCCGGCGATAAAGGGATAGCGCCAGGCCTGTCCCAGGACTTCTTCCGGTGTGAAGACCAGATTGGTGGCGGTCGCCACCAGCGAGCCCAGCAAGATGCCGGCGGTCAATCCGCAGGTGAGCAGACCGCAGGCGAAACCAACGCGCCTCTGCGGCACATGCTCGGCCACGAACACCCAGGCACCCGGCACCTCGCCGCCGATCGCCGCGCCCTGGCAGATGCGCATGGCCAGCAGCAGCAAGGGTGCTGCATAGCCGATATTCTCATAGACCGGCAGCAGGCCGATGATCAGCGTCGGCACCGCCATCAGGAAGACGGACAAAGCGAACATGCGCTTGCGGCCGACGAGATCGCCGAAATGCGCCATGACGATCCCGCCCAGGGGCCGCGCCAGATAACCGGCCGCGAAGATGCCGAAGGATTGCAGCTGCCGCAGCCAATCCGGCATGTCGGGCGGAAAGAACAATTGCCCGATCACCGCGGTGAAGAAGACGAAGATGACGAAATCGTAGAATTCCAGCGCACCGCCGAGGCTCGCCAGGGCAAGGGTCTTCACATCCTGGCGCGTCAGGCGGCGGGTGGCGGCTTGGGTCATCTTCGTCTCTCGGGCTCTTGCGTCGGAAATGGTTTTGGAACCAGGCCGCAGTATAAAGCGCGCTGCGGCCGGCGCGATTCTGGAAGCGTTGCATCTGTAAAACGCGGGCGCTCAAATCGCGGGCCGGAGTATAGCGGCGGCGCTGGCGGAAACGACCCTCGGAGCCTTGCATTTACGGCAAGGCAGCGTGCTCCCCGCGCCGCATCATTGCGCCGATATGTCGCGCTGCCTCATCGTCACCAGATCGCTCTCCAGCGTTTCCAGCAGGGTTTCGGTCAGGCGTTCCATCGCCGGTGTGCCGCGTTCGAGGGCGCGGTGCAGGTAGAGTTCGATGGGCGGGGCAAGATCGGGGAGGCCGCTTTCCGGCCCCAGCAGCGCCAGGCGCGATGACTGGCCGATCGCCGTGCGCGGGGTGACGCCGAGACCCGCCTCGACCGCGGCATACAATCCGGTGAGGCTGGGGCTGGTGAAGGCGACGCGCCAGGGAATGCCGGCTGCGTCCAGGGCTTCGATCGCCCGCTTCCTGAAGGTGCAGGGCGGCCGGAAGGCGATGAGCGGCACCGGCTCGCCGGCCGCATGGCGATAGCCCGCGCGGCCGATCCAGCGGATGGAAACATCGGCGAGCTTGCGTCTTTGCGGCGTCGGGTAATCGCCCCAGGTGAGGCCGAGATCGAGCTCGCCCTTGGCAATCTGCTCGGCGAGGTTGACGCCCCGGTCGACGGTGACTTCCACCCGCACGCTCGGATGGGCGCGGGCGAAACGGCCGAGCAGGCTGGGCAGCCAATGTTCCGCAAAATCCTGCACGATGCCGAGCCGCACCCAGCCCTCGACCGCGACCCCGCGCGCGGCCGCCACCGCCTCGTCATTCAGTTCCAGCAGCCGCCTGGCATAGGAGAACAGGATCTCCCCCGGCGCCGTCAGGATGAGGCTGCGGCCTTCCTTGCGCAAAAGGGTCTCGCCGACCTGCTCCTCCAGCTTCTTCAATTGCAGGCTGATCGCCGATTGCGACCGGCCCAGGCGCTCGGCCGCCTTGGCGAAACTGCCCAATTCCGTGCCGGTCACGAAACTGCGCAAGACGTCCATATCGAGATTGGTGATCCGCATAGCCGAGCTCAATCGTTCTGATTTCCGAAAGCATCGTATCAGAACTACCCGTTATTCAAAAATATTGTCCGGGATTACCTCTGGGTCATCGCCCTCTTTGAGAAGGCCCTCTTTGAAAAGGAATGAGCCGGATGACCAGCCTTGCTCACGACACCCCCGCGAAAGCCCGGACCGGAATCGACCTCGCCGACAAGATCGGCATCACCCTCGCGGTTTTCTGTGCGGTGTTGGCCGTTGGCCTCGCCATCGCCGAGATCGCCGGCGACATGCCAACCGACCTCCCATCGCTTACACCCCTCGACGAGGCGCATTACTGGAGCGGCTTCAGTGCCTGAGCGCGGGTTGCTAGCGCGCTCTCGGCATCACCAGCGAAAGCGGCTGCGGGGCGAGGTCGATGGTCATGGGCAGATGCCCGATGACATCGCCATCGCCCTGCACCGGATCGCCCGGCGGCCCCTCAATCGTGACGTGGCGGCCACTGACGATCCGGTAGCCGATGGCACGCGGCAGGCGATTCATGCCCAGGGCCAGCGCATAGCGAAGGGCGTGAAAGGCGCCCCTTTTCTCGAACAGGCAGATCTCGAATTGTGCCAGGTCCAGCCGCGCCGCAGGCGCCACGACATAATGCCCGCCGTAAAAATGCCCCTTGGCGACGATCACCGAGGCAACCTCGATCGCCGCGCCGCCATCAATCGAGACGCGATAGATGGGGAATCTGAACCGCGTCATCTGCCGCAGCGATTGCCAGACATAAGCCAGTTTGCCGATGCGCCGTTTGAGATCGCCATCCACCTGCGCGACCACATGGGCATCGAACCCGGCCCCCGCCATCAAGGTGAAGGCGCGGCTGCCCATGCTTTCGGAATGCGCACGCCCCACGAAGATCGGCCGCGCATGGCGCGCATCCAGTGTCGCCGCGACAGCCTCGGCTGAAACCTCGAGGCCGATTTCCGCCGCCAGCACATTGGCCGTCCCCATGGGGATGATGCCGAAGGGCATCGGCTCCGCCGACCCACTTGCGATCAGGCCGTTGATCGCCTCGCCGATCGTGCCGTCGCCGCCGGCCACCGCGAGGAGATCCGGCCGTTCCGCCTTGGGCAGGGAAGCGATCGCCCGCGCCAGGCTCTCGGCATCGCCCCGCGCCTCGGTGGCTTTTAGCTCGATTGCCCAGCCGCGCGCCACGAGGCGGTCGGTGACGTCTTCCAGAAAACCCCGGCGGCGGCGGCCGGCGATGGGATTGAAGATGATGGTGAGGCGGGGCGCTGCGGGCACGGCAATGTCATGGAAAGCGGGGGGCAAGGCGGCAGACCCTAGACCAATCGGCCCTGTTAGGCTACGAGCATCGCGGCCTTTTGGGAGGTGCTTTCATGACCGATGGCTGGAGCGAATCCGCCGCCGCCTGGCTCGCCGATATGGGCGAGAAGGGCGATTTTGCGCGCGCATTCGTGCTCGACCGGCCAATGCTGGCGCGCGTCTCGGGGCGCGGCTTTCGGACCGCCCTCGATATCGGCTGTGGCGAGGGGCGCTTCTGCCGCCTGTTGCGGGGCCATGGCATCGCCCCCATCGGCGTGGACCCGACCGAGGCTTTCCTCGATGTGGCGCGGGCGCGTGACCCGCAGGGCGATTACCGCCTCGGCCGCGGCGAAGCCTTGCCGGTCGAGGATTCATCCGTCGATCTCGCCGTGAGCTATCTCAGCCTCATCGACATGCCGGATCTTGACGCAGCGATTGCTGAAATGGCTCGCGTGCTGAAACCGGGCGGGACCTTGCTCATCGCCAACATGACCGGCTTTGCCACCGCCAACGGCATGCGCGGCTGGCTGACCGATGCCGCAGGGCAGCTCGACGGTTTCCCGATCGATCATTATCTCGAGGAACGCGCCGAATGGGTCGGCTGGCGGGATGTCCGGATCCGCAACTGGCACCGCCCGTTGAGCCGCTATATGTCGCTGCTGTTGGGGGCGGGGCTGACCCTCCGTCATTTCGACGAACCGGCCCCCCATGGCGGCGATCCCGAAAAGGCCGAGCGTTACCGCCGCGCGCCCTATTTCGTGATTATGGAATGGCGGAAATAACTCCTTAACAAAGATACACTATTGTGATCATTCGGATCGCTTAGATCAGGGCTATACGCGGCCGGCCCGATCCCCTATAACGCCGCCTTCCGGCCGTTTCGGCGGCTTTTGTTGTGACCGACGGTTTGACTCTGGCGTGGCCTTTCATTATACAGCCGCGCCAAGGCTCAACCGACTGAATTCCGTGGAGAATACCCGTGAAACGCACCTACCAGCCGAGCAAGCTCGTGCGCAAGCGCCGTCATGGCTTCCGCTCGCGCATGGCGACCAATGGTGGCCAGAAGGTCATCTCGTCGCGCCGCGCCAAGGGCCGCAAGCGTCTCAGCGCCTAACCGGGCGCGGTCGCTTGTTACCCGGCGCCGCCACTTTCGTATCGATTTTCGCGCGATGACCCGCATCGGCCGCCTGAAACGGCGCGCCGAATTCCTGGCCGCGGCCGCTGCCAACCGGAAATGGGTCGCCCCGGGCCTCGTTCTGCAGGCCCGCGTTGTGGAAGCCGGCGCAGAGTCAGCTCCTGACCCCATCCGCCCGGAAGCGATCAAGTTGGGCTTCACCGCCAGCCGCAAGGTCGGCAATGCGGTCCTGCGCAACCGCGCCAAGCGCCGCCTCCGCGCGATCGCGGCCGAGATCCTGAAAGACGTCGCGGCGCCATCTCTGCCGACCGACCTCGTTCTCATCGCGCGGCCCGCCACGGTCACGCGCGATTACCAGAGCCTCAAGCAGGATTTCACCCGCGGCCTTCAAAAGCTCGGCGTGGTCGCGAAAGAGGAGAGGGCGCGCTGATGCGGATGCTCGGGCACCTCGCCGCTTTCGCCGGGATCGGCCTCATCCGGCTTTACCGGCTGTTGCTCTCGCCCTGGTTGGGTTATCACTGCCGCTATCAGCCGACCTGCTCCTCCTATGGCATCGAAGCGATCGAGCGCCACGGGATATTAAAGGGTGGCTGGCTCACCTTGCGCCGTCTCGCGCGTTGCCATCCCTGGGGTGGCAATGGCTACGATCCGGTACCACCTCATCGTCAGGCCGCCGATCACGCTTGCGGCGGCCATGATCACGCCCATCAGCACCGCTAACCCAAATCTCCGGGACACGTCACCGTCATGAATTCGCAATTCGACAAGAAGAACATGATCATCGCCATCGCCCTTTCGATGGCGATCATCTTCGTCTGGCAGTTCTTCTTCGAAATGCCCCGCATGGAAAAGATGCGCGCCGAACAGGCCGCGATCGCCGAGCAGCAGGCCCAGCAACAGGCGCAACAGCCGGCGACGGCTGCGACACCCGCCGCAATCGATCCCGCGACCGGCGCGCCTTTGGACCAGAGCGGCGCCATTGCCACGGCGAAGTTGCCGCGTGATGAAGCTCTGGCCTTGAGCCCGCGCGTCAAGATCGACGCCCCCAAGATCCGCGGCTCGATCGCCCTGAAGGGCGGCCGCATCGACGATCTGGTGTTGAAGAATTACCGCGAGACGATCGAGCCCAATGCACCCAACGTGGTGCTGCTCTCGCCGGCCCGCGGCGAGCTCGGCTATTTCACCGAAACCGGCTGGGTCGCCGCTGCCGGCGTGAAGACGCCCGATGCCGAATCCGTCTGGCAGGCCGATGCCGACACGCTTTCGCCGGGCAAGCCCGTCACCCTCACCTGGGACAATGGCGAAGGTTTGGTTTTCACGCGCCGCATCACGGTCGACCAGGATTACATGTTCGACATCGTCGATTCCGTCACCAACAACAGCGGTGCCGAAATCAGCCTGGCGCCCTATTCGCGGGTCAAGCGCTTCGGCCTGCCGCTGGGCCTCGACGGCATCTATATCCTGCATGAAGGCCCGATCGGCGTCTTCGACGGCACGCTCAACGAACATACCTATGGCGATGTGCGCGACCAGGCGCTGGAAGCGCCCGCGGGCGATCTTGCCGCCGCCGCGGTTCATGCCACCACCACCGGGGGCTGGCTCGGCTTCTCCGACAAATACTGGCTGGCAGCACAGGTCGTGCCCGCCGATGCCAAGGTCAAGGCGCGCATGTTCTATGGTGCCGCCGACGATTCCTATCAGGTCGATTACACCGCCGACATGCGCGCCGTGGCACCCGGCGCCAGCAGCGATTTCGATCACAAGATCTTCGCCGGCGCCAAGGAAGTCTCGCTGCTCGAACATTACCGCGATACCTTCAACATCCCGATGTTCGAGCGCGCGGTGGATTTCGGCTATTTCTTCTTCCTCACCAAGCCGCTCCACGCCTTCCTCGACTGGATCTTCCGCTATATCGGCAATATGGGCCTCGCCATCCTGGCTTTGACCGTGCTGGTGAAGGCGGTGATGTTCCCGCTCGCCAACAAATCCTACGTCTCCATGAGCAAGATGAAGACGCTGCAGCCCAAGATGGCCGAATTGAAGACGCAATACGGCGAGGACAAGCAGCGCTTCCAGCAGGAGATGATGGCTCTCTACAAGAAGGAGAAGGTCAATCCGGCGGCCGGCTGTTTGCCGATCCTGGTACAGATCCCGGTCTTCTACGCGCTCTACAAGGTGCTCTATGTCACCATCGACATGCGCCATGCGCCGTTCTTCGGCTGGATCGACGATCTCTCGGTCAAGGATCCGACGACCATCCTCAATCTCTTCGGCCTCATTCCCTGGGATCCCTCGCTCTATTTCCACATGCCGATCCTGGGCGCCGTCCTGCATTTCCTCTCGATCGGTGTCTGGCCGCTGGTGATGGGCTTCACCATGTGGGCGCAGATGCGTCTCAACCCGACCCCGCCCGATCCCGTCCAGGCCAAACTCTTTGCCGTGATGCCCTTCATCTTCACCTTCATGCTGGCGCCTTTCGCGGCCGGTCTGGTGATCTACTGGGCCTGGAACAACACGCTCTCCATCGCCCAGCAGAAATTCATCATGTGGAAGCTGGAGAAGGCGAAGTCGAAACAGGCCCAGAAAGCCGGCGCAGCATGAGGAATTCGGCGTGAGCGGCGAACGCCAGCCAGGCGAACGTTCCCCGGGCGAGAAACTGTTCCAGCGCGAATGCGTCTTCGTGGCCGGTGCGGCGGCGATCGATCAATTGCCGCCGATGGGTCCGATTGAAGTCGCTTTCGCGGGGCGTTCCAATGTGGGGAAGTCGAGCCTCCTCAACGCGCTCACCGGCCGGAAGGCGCTGGCGCGCGTTTCGCAGAATCCCGGCCGCACGCAGCAGCTCAATTTCTTCGACCTCAACGGCGAGCTGGTCCTCGTGGATATGCCGGGCCATGGTTATGCCAAGGTCAGCAAGGCCAAGGCCGGCCATTGGTCGCGCCTCATCGAATCCTATTTGAAGGGCCGCGCCAATCTGCGGCGCCTGCTGCTCCTCATCGACAGCCGCCACGGCTTCAAGGAGAGCGACACCGAACTCATGGACATGCTGGATAAATCGGCCATGTCCTATCAGGTGGTGATGACCAAGGCGGATACGGTGAAGCCCGCCGAGCTCGAAGCCAACGAGAAGAAGTTCTTGAGCCAGATCGCCCGCCGCCCCGCGGCACATCCCGAGATCCTGGTGACCTCCTCGGAATCCGGCCGCGGCATCGCCGAACTCCGCGACGCCCTCGCCGAACTCGCCGCCCAAGGCTGATACAGCTCAGGCCGAGAGCACACCCATCACACGCTCCGGCGTGAAGGGCATCTGGCGCAGCCGCTTTCCAGTGAGCGCAAAGAAGGCATTGGCGATGGCGGCACCCGTCATCGGCACGCCGATCTCGCCGGCACCGGTGGGTGCTGCCTCGGACGGCACCAGGGTGATCTTGATCTCGGGCGCCTCGTCCATGCGCAGCACATCGTAATCATAAAAATTGTTCTGCTGCACTTCGCCGCCGCTGATCGTGATGCGCTCCTTCAAAAGGCCGGAAAGGCCATAGATGATGCCGCCCTCCGCCTGCGCCGTGAAGGCATGGGGCTGGATCACGATGCCGGCGTCGATCGTGGCCCAGAACCGATGCACGCGGATGGCGCCGCTGCTCTCGTCGAGCGAGATTTCGGCAACGCCGCAACCCAGCGTCCCCTTATAGCCGGCGAAGGACAGGCCATGGGCCCGGCCTTCCGGCGCCTGGCCGTAATCGGCCGCGGCCAGCACGCTATCCAGCACATTGAGCGCGCGGGGGTTGCCGGCGAGGTGACGCCGGCGGAAGGCAATGGCATCGCTCCCCGCTGCCGCTGCCAATTCGTCGATGAAGCACTCGCTGGCAAAAAGGTTGTGCCCCCAGCCGATGCCGCGCCAGGCGGAGACCCTGGCACGCCGTTCGCTCACCACATGTTCGGCGCGCATGTTGGAAAAATGGTAATCCGCGAGCTCGGTCCCTTCCATCACCAGCAGATCCTTGCCCTCGCTCGCTTCCAGGCGCTGCGGTGCCACGAAGGCGAAGATCGAGGGGCAGGCGATGCGGTGATGCCAGGCGGAAACTCCGCCATCCCCGTCCAGAACCGCGCGCAGATGATGCGCCGTCGCCGGCCGGAACCAGCCGTTCTTGACGTCATCCTCCCGCGTCCAGATCAGTTTCACCGGCCGTTTCGCCGCGCGCGAGAGGATGAGGGCATCGCGCAGCAGTTCGCGGGCGAAGAAGGTGCGCCTGCCGAAAGCACCACCCATCTGCAAAGCGTGAAAGCGGATGCGCTCGGGTGTCGTTTCCAATACCTGCAAGGCGACGTTGAGGGTCACCGTCTGGCTCTGCGTGCCGACCCAGATTTCCGCGCCCTTGCCGTCCGCATCGACATCAGCGACCGCAGCCAGGGGTTCCATCTGGGCGTGATAGACATGCTCGGTCGTATAATCGGCGGCGATGATGTTGCCGCCATCGGCAAGGATTGTCGGCGCATCGCCGCGTTCCGCCCAGATCGTGCCGGCTTGGGTGAGATCGGCGGCGCGTTTCACCTCGGCCGCCAGATCGGCGGCACTGTCGGCGCTGCGGAAGGGTGAGGTTTCGCTCCAGGTGACCCTCACCGCGTCGCGGGCGGCCAGAGCTTGTTCCCAGGTCTCGCCGAGGATCGCCACCGCGTCTTCCAGCCCGATGACGTCGATGATACCGGCCATCGCTTTCGCCGTGGCGGCATCGATGGCGTTGGGCTTTTCACCCTCGACCGGCGCCCGCAACAGCGTCGCATAGATCATGCCGGGGACGCGCACATCGACGGTATAGAGCGTCTCGCCGCGGGTCTTTCCCGGAATGTCGAGCCGCTCCACGTCCCGGCCGATCAATCGCCATGCGCTGCGCGGCTTCAATTCGGCATCGTTCAGCGGCGGCAGGTCGTTGATGATCTCGGGCAGGGCCACGATTGCGCCATAGCTCATCCGGCGATTGCTGGCGGCGTGCAGGACGGTATGGGGTTCCGTCGTCACTTCCACCAGCGGCACGTTCCAGGCGCGGGCGGCGCTGGCGCACAAAATCCGCCGCGCCTCGGCACCGGCCCGGCGCATGATGGCGAAATAGCCTTCGACCGAGGACGACCCCGCCGTGTAGAGGATGCCGCCGGTCAGTGGGTTGCCATAGCTCTTCGGGTCATGGGTGACCGTTTCCACATCGACCATCGCCCAATCGGCATCCAACTCCTCGGCCAGGATCAGCGGGATCGCCGTCATGACGCCCTGGCCCATTTCGGCCGCTCCCAGCTTGATGGTGACGCGGCCATCGGCGGTGATCGTCACCCAATTGTTGAGGTCGGCCGGCGCCGCTTGCGCGACGGAGCGGTGGGTGAACAGCACGCTGCTCCCGGCGCCGTTGATCGCCAGGGCAAGATAGCCGGTACCGGCCAGGAAATGACGGCGGCTCAGAATCTGGCGGTTGAGGATGAGACTCTGCTGGGTCATGTCAGGCCTCCCCGGCGGCGCGCTGGATTGCCCGCACGATGCGGTTATAGGTGCCGCAGCGGCAGAGATTGGGGCTCATGTAATCGACGATCTCATCGCGGTCGGGCGCCGGGTTCTCCGCCAGCAGCGCGGCGGCGCGCATGATCTGGCCGGATTGGCAATAACCGCATTGCGGCACCTGTTCGGCCACCCAGGCACGCTGCAGCTTATGCTCGCCTTGTGGCGCCAGCCCCTCGATGGTTGTGATCTCGCTGGTGCCCACCGCTGCCAGCGTGGTGGCGCAGGCATAGGCGGCGGTGCCGTCGATATGCACCGTGCAGGCCCCGCAGGCACCGGCGGCGCAGCCGTATTTCGTGCCCGTGAGGCCGAGATGCTCGCGCAATACCCACAGCAGCGACGTGTCGGGTGCCGCCTCCACGTCGTAACGCGTGCCGTTCACGGTTAATGTCGCCATCTCGTCCACCTCGCCTGGGGATTGCCGGGACAAGGAACATGGTATCGGCATCAGAATGCGATAAGATGGATAATCCTGAACGATTTACTTAGAAAATCTAATCAATGAGCCGCTGCAGCCTGGACGATCTGGAAATCTTCGCCGCCATCGCCCGCCATGGCAGCTTTCGCAAGGCGGCGATCGAGCGTGGCGTCTCGGCCTCCGCCCTCAGCCAGGCGATGCGGCTGCTGGAGGAACGCCTCGGCACGCGGCTCCTCAACCGCACCACGCGCAGCGTCGCCGTCACCGAGGCGGGCGAGGCCTTGCTGGCGCGTCTCGCTCCGGCGCTCGACGATATCGGCGCCGCCATCGATCACATGAACAGTTTCCGCCAGGAGCCCGGTGGCACCATCCGCATCAACGCGCCGGGTCCGGCGATCGATCATCTGCTGGCACCGCTGGTCGCCCCTTTCCTCGCCCGCTATCCGGCGATCGAGCTCGAACTGATGCGCGACAATGCCTATGCCGACATCGTCGGCCAGGGCTTCGATGCGGGCGTGCGCTTCGGCGAGGAAGTGGCGCGCGACATGATCGCGGTGAAACTCGGCCCGCCTTTGCGCTATGCCGTCGCGGGCAGCCCCGCTTATGTGAAGGCCATGGGCCGGCCGAAACATCCCAAGGATCTCGCCGCCCATCATTGCATCCGCCATCGCTTTCCAGGCGGTGCGATCTTTCCCTGGGAATTCCGCAAGGGCGGCAAGGCAGTGAGTGTCACGCCGCAGGGGCGCCTCACCATCAACGATCCGCGCACATCGCTTGAAGCCGCCCGCGCCGGAATCGGCCTGGCGCGCCTGCAGGAAGCCTATCTGCGCGCCGATTTCTCTCGCGGGCGCTTGGTCGAGGTGCTGGCCGATTGGAGCGAAACCCTGCCCGGCTGGTATCTCTATTATCCCAGCCGGCGGCACATGCCGGCGGCGATGCGGGCCTTTCTGCGCTTCATCGCCGATTTCAAGTGGCTGCCCTGATCCGGCCCTACTGCACGGCGGCGTTCACATAATCCCGTGCGGCGGCGTCGAAGGCCTGCCAATGGCTCAGCAAATCCTGCGGGAACAGCACGCGGTAGCCGTAAGCATCGCCCATCTTCCGCCTGAGCGAGCAATGATCGGCGCCGTGATAGCCCAGGGGCAACGGCGCGCATTCGATCAGCGTCGTCACATGCGCGCCATCGAGCGCCATCAGATAAATCGGCGCGCCCGTCTGCGGCTTGAAGGGTGCCAGGGAATCAAGGCCGATCGCCTTCTGCGCCTGCCGCAGATAGGCGACCTGCTGGCCGGTGGCACCGCGTTTCGAGGTGATGAGGAATTTGTAGGCGCTCTGCGCCGGCGCGGCCTCGCGGCCTTTCCAATCGGCAAAGGCGGCTGTCACCGCCGCATCCGCATCGGGAATGAACCCTGCCTGCAGCACGTCGATCTGCACGGCCTCCTGATATCCAGCCAGTTCCGGCACCAATTGCTCGGCCGGCATCTGCACCGCCAGCCGCGCAAAGCCCAAAGGCTGGCCCCCACTCATATCCGGCCAGGTCTGCAACAGGGTGCCTGCCGGAAATTCAAACTGCGTGCCGCCCAGGCGATAGATTCCGGGTGCCGTTGCAGCACTCTTGCCGCCTTCCATGCCGGCACAAGCCGCCAGCAGGACACCAAGGCATCCCATCGCCGTGACATTTTTGAACCAGCCAGCACGCCTTGCCATTTTGATCTCCCCCGTCTCCTTATAAGTCACCGCCCGGTCGCAAGGCCGACGTCACCCGTCCCCGAAATGCTCTAACTGTTTCTCGCCGGCCTTGCGGATGTCGGTGGCGGCCTGTGCCAGGTATTGCGCGACCTTTTCCAGGCGTTCGGCCAGGGCCGCGCGGTCCTCGCTATAGACGCCCTGTTTGATGAAACCCTGCAGGCGCTCGCGGCCCATCCAGGCGATGTGGCGGGCATATTCCGAGGCGGCCACATGGGCGGGATCGGCGTGATAGATCTGGTCGAAGCGGTTGTAATCGGGAAATTCGGCATCGCTCGGCACATAGCCGTTGACCATGGTGATGCGCTCGCCCGGCGCCTTCAATCCCTTGGCGCGGTGCACCACCATATTGCCCTGCTGCAGCACCGCATAGCCCGGGCCGGGCAGGGTGGGCGTCATGATCCGCTCGGCCGGCAAGGGCTGGCCGGAGTCACGAAGCTGTGCCACCTCATGCTTGGTGCCCATGAAATATTCGAACTCGCCGCCCGCTATCGCCTGCGGGTCGGTGACGAAGAGGACGTAATCGATGCGCAGGGTATCGACATGCCATTTGTCGACATTCTGGCTGAGATCGAGCGGGTTGTAATTGATGTGGCCGAGATGATGCGGGATCGAATGCGGCAGCAATCCCATGCCACTGATCTCCGCCAGCCAATGCGTGACCTCGGGCGAGAGGCAGAGATCGCGCAGGAATGTCGATTGATAGACCGCGCCGCGCACCTTCCTGGGAATGCGCCCGCTGCTGGTGGCGTAAGGGGCAAGGTTGCGGCAAACCTCAAGGAGGGCCTCGGCACCTTCATCGCTCAGCACACGGAAAGGCGTCGTGATGCCGAAATCGCTGGGGCAGGTGGCGATCTCCTCATCCCCATAGCCCAGTTCCTGGAGCGTGATGATGCGACCGGGCCGCTCCAGCGCCAGATGACGCCGGGGGTCGAATTCGGGTTCCTGTGCCAGCGGCGGATAACCCCGGGGCGGGGTGGCGGGCAATTCCAGCAGCGCGGCCTCGGTCATGACGGCAACCTCATCGGGAATCTACAGGTTGCCGCGATGATGGGTCCGCCGCTCCGTTCCGTCAATCGGTCGCCGCGGCCAGGATCGCGCCATTGGCAGCCCCCTGGATCAGGATCGCGCGCTTCAGGGCCGGATCGCCCGCCGGCAGCGTCATTTCCATGGCCGCACCCTGCCAGATTCCCAGCCGGGTCAGCTCCCGGACCGCATGGGTGATGGTCAATTCCCGGCCGCCATTCTCGCCCCGCGCCACCGGAATCTCGATCGGCCCCGGTTCATAGCGCACCAGCCAGATCTCGGCCCCGATCTCGGCGGTGGAAACCGGTTCCCGCGCCGCGCCGATCGCGACCTTGTCCGGGCCCAGCGTGATGGCGGCGGCGTCCGGGGCGCCTTGCGCGGCGATCTCCGCCTCGACTTCACCGAGATCATGCCCGACCAGATCGGTCCGGCCATTGACCACCATCTGCGGCGTATAGACAGAATTGTTGCCCAGCGCCCGCGCATAGCCGTGCTGACGCTCGGTGAATTCCGGCTTCCCGAAAGTGTCCTGCCAACCGAGATAATCCCAATAGGTGACCCCGAAACTGAGCGCCAGCACATCCGTGCGCCGGGCGAGCTTCCCGAGATTGGCATCGGCCGGCGGGCAGGAGGAACAGCCCTGGCTGGTAAAGAGTTCGACCACCGCGGGACCGGCCTCGGCAGCCGGCGGCATTGTCAGGCAGAAAATCGCAGCCGGCAGGAACCGGAAGGAACGGCGCAAGATCGACATCGGACACCTCATCCAGCTTGTAAGAAGGTTTCGCGCCGATAGGCAGATTTGTTACCTCGCCTGATGGCCGCCGGGCTGGACAGGGTTCCTCCACCGGTGCATCGTCCGGCCCGACCTACCGGGGAGTTTTCGAGATTGCGCGATTCGCTGCAGCATCCCACGCGTTTGGTGCCGCTGGCCTTCATCGCCGCCATTGCGCTCGGCACCTTTCTGCTGATGCTGCCCATCGCCAAGGCCGGATCGGGCGGTGCCACGTTCCTGGTGGCGCTCTTCACCGCCACCTCGGCGGTCTGTGTCAACGGCCTCATCGTGGTCGATACGCCGACCTATTGGTCGGGCTTCGGCCAGGGGGTGATCCTGGTTCTGTTCCAGGCGGGCGGGCTCGGCATCATGAGTGGTGCGACCTTGCTGGGCGTGCTGGTGACGCGGCGTCTGCGCCTTACCACGCGGCTGGTGGCGCAGACCGAAAATCGCGGTCTTGCCATCGGCGATGTCTTCGGGATCTTGAAGATGGTCATCGCGGTGACCTTCGCGACCGAGGCCCTGGTCGCCGTCATCCTCACCTTGCGCTTCCATTTCGGCTATGGCGAGACCTGGGGCAACGCCCTCTGGTATGGCATTTTCCACGCCGCTTCTTCTTTCAATAATTCCGGCTTCTCGACCTATTCCGACAGCCTCGTCCGCTTCGCCCTCGATCCCCTCATTTTGGTGCCGGTGATGCTCTCGATCCTCCTGGGCGGCATCGGTCTGCCGGTGCTCTACGATCTCCGGCGGGATCCCGGGCGGCCGGTGAAATGGAGCCTCCACACCAAGATCACGCTCCTGGGTTCCGCGATCCTGCTGCCGGCGGGTTTCCTCGCTTTCCTTTTTTATGAATGGAACAATCCGGCGACACTGGGCGCTTTCGATGGGGGCGGGCGGATGCTCAACGCGCTCTTCCATTCGGTGACTTTGCGCACTGCCGGTTTCAACACGATCGACGTCGCGGCGATGACGCCGTCCTCCTTCGTCGTCTCCTATGCCCTGATGCTGATCGGCGGCGGCAGCGCCAGCACCGCGGGCGGCATCAAGGTCGGCACCTTCCTGATCCTCAGCCTCATTATCTGGGCCGAGATCCGCGCCGATGCCGATGCCAGCGCCTTCGGCCGCCGCCTCTCCAGCGACGTGCAGCGCCAGGCGCTTACCGTTGTGCTGCTGACAGTGGTGGTCGTCTTCTGCGCGTCGCTTGCCTTGCTGGCACTCGCCGATTTCCGGCCGAGCTTCCTCATCTTCGAGGCGATCTCGGCCTTCTCCACCACCGGCATCTCGACCGGGATCACCGGAAAGCTGCCGCCGGCGGCGCAATGCGTCATCATTCTGTTGATGTTCGTCGGCCGCATCGGCACGATTACCATCGCGACCGCCTTGGCTCTGCGCCCCAGGCAGCAGCCCTTCCGCTATCCAGAGGAGCGCCCGATCGTTGGCTAAGACCTTTCAGCCCAGCAGCAACAGCGTCGTCGTGATCGGCCTCGGCCGTTTCGGCGGCGCGGTCGCCGAATCCCTCGTGCGCCTCGGCCATGACGTGCTCGGCATCGACGAAGATGCGGAACTGGTGCAACGCTGGGCCGATACGCTCACTCATGTGGTGCAGGCCGATACCACCAGCGCCGATACCCTGCGCCGCATCGGCGTGCAGGATTTCGAAAGCGCCGTGGTAGGGATCGGCAATGATCTCGAGGCCAGCGTGCTCACGGTGCTGGGGCTCTCGGAACTCGGCGTCAAGGATATCTGGGTCAAGGCCCTGAGCGAGCGCCACGGCCGCATCCTGGAACGCACCGGTGCCCATCACGTGGTCTATCCCGAGATGGAGATGGGCGAGCGCGTCGCCCATCTGGTCACCGGCCGCATGATCGATTTCATCGAATTCGACGACGGTTTCGCCATCGCCAAGACGCGCGCCCCGCGCGAAGCCGTCGGCCTCACGCTGGCACAATCCGCCTTGCGCACCAAATACGGCATCACCATCGTCGGCGTGAAACGGCCCCGGACCGATTTCACCTATGCCCAGCCGGACACGCTGATTGCCGCCGGCGATCTCCTCATCGTCTCCGGCCCGACCAAGCTGGTCGAAGCCTTCGCGTCGCTCACCTGACGGCCTATTGGCGCCTGGCCATCAACGCCTGGCTATTAGCGTCTGTCCGAGAAGGGCAGGTCGCGCGCCAGGCGATAGGCGCCGCTAACGATCTCGCAACGCGAGACGCCAATATCGTTCAGCATCCGGTCGTCCAGGTGCTCCAGGGCGCGCTGGGTCTTCCAGCTATCCCAGGCCATGCGCCAGCGCCGGGTCAGGCATCGCCACCAGCGGTTGGGCCGCGCCCGGGTCGGCGATCGCAGGGCCATCTGTTCCATCGCTTCATTCATCTTCTTGCACTCCATCCGAATCGGCGCCGTCCCATGCGGCGCGTTGCAATGGATATGCCCGTGCTGGTTCACGCTGGCTGTGAAGGGCTTCACAAGATTCCCGGAGAAAGTGTCGCATCGGGCTGGAACTGGCCCGGCGGCACGCCATTTAAGGAGTGTTGGCGGGAAAACCACCCCATGCCCGGGGCGGTGGTTCCAGCCGGCAGGGGACCGGAAAGGACATCTGCCATGCCCCATTTACGTCTCGGTTTGATCGTCGCGGCTCTCGCTTTCCTCGCGGCCCCCGTTCTTGCCGATCCCGGCGCCATCCAGGACCCGACCGGTTGTGTCGGCGGCAATACCGCCGCCAATTGCCGCAATGTGCCGGCGCAAAGCACGGGGCATGGCGGCACCGGCGGCGATCGCCTGCGCCCCTCCGACAGCCGCGGCCTTTCCAGCGGCGACCGGCTGCGCAAGACCTCGCCGCTCCCCAGCCAGCAGATCCAGCGTGCGCCCACGCCGATTGTGCCGCCGCCGGGTTCGACGGGTCTCGGCGGTGGGTCGACCGGGCTTGGCCATTGATGTCTCGGTACAATCCGCGCGTTTGAGCTTTCCGGCATGACCCCTATGCCCAGCCCGCGCTGGTGACGGGCGCTGGATTGCGGCACTCTTTCCGCCATCACTCAGGGGCCCAGCATCATGACCTTCACGGCACTTCTCATCTTCGCCGGCATTTACGCCGCGGCGGTCTTTTCACCGGGGCCGGGTGTCGCCGCCGTGGTGGCGCGCGGCATGGCGACGGGGATTCGTCGCACGCTTCCCTTCATCCTCGGCATCGTGCTGGGTGATCTCGTCTGGTTCGGTTTCGTGGTGGGCGGCCTCGCGGCCCTTGCGCAGAATTTCCACATCGTCTTCCAGATCATCAAATATGCGGGTGCTGCCTATCTCGCTTATCTCGCCTGGAAGCTCTGGACGGCACCCGCGACCTCGCCGGAAGGTCAGCAATATGTGAAGGGCGAAGGCTTGCGCCTGGCGCTGTCCGGCCTCTCCATGACGCTCGGCAATCCGAAGACCATGGTCTTCTTCCTCGCCATCCTGCCGCAGGTGGTCAGCGTCGAGACCATGAGCGCCTTCACCATCGCCGAGCTCTGCGTGCTGATGGCGGTGATCCTCGCCGCCATCATGGTGTTCTATGCGGCGCTCGCCGATCGGGCGCGGCGCTTCATCGCCTCGCCGAAGCAGATGCGCATCGTCAACCGCGCCACCGGCGGCTTGCTGGCCGGCGTCGCCGCCGCCATCGCTGCGCGCTGACAGTCTTCATCGGTATCCCGCAATGACCGGCGATCTCGTCGATTCCCGTTACGCCTGGCTGCGCCTCTGGGCGGCCCTCGGCATCGCCGTCATGGGTGGCATCGGCCTGTGGTCGCCGGTGGTGGTGCTGCCCACGATCGAGGCCGAATTTGGCACCGGGCGCGGTGGCGCCTCCTTGCCCTATACCGCGACCATGATCGGCTTTGCGCTGGGCGGCGTGTTGATGGGGCGCTTCAGCGACAAATTCGGCATCTTCTGGCCGATCGTTGCCGGCGCCGTCATGCTGGCGGCGGGCTTCGGTCTCGCCTCGCTCTCGAGCAGCTATTGGCAATTCGTCGTCATCCAGGCGGGACTCATCGGTCTCCTCGGCTGCTCGGCCACTTTCGGTCCGCTGGTGGCCGACATCTCGCACTGGTTCCAGCGCCGCCGCGGCATCGCCATCGCCATCGTCGCTTCCGGGAATTATCTCGCCGGCACCATCTGGCCGCCTCTGCTGCAGCACATGATCGACAACATGGGCTGGCGCCAATCCTATCTCATCCTCGGCATGCTCTGCCTCGTCACCATGCTGCCTCTGGCGCTGGTTCTGCGGCGGCGCGCCGATCTCGATGCCCCGGCGGGTGGCAACGGCGCAGGACGTCCCGCGCTCCTGCCGCTCCCCTCGCGGCATCTGCAATTGATTTTGATGCTGGCGGGGCTGGCCTGCTGTGTGGCCATGGCGATGCCCCAGGTCCATATGATCGCCTATTGCGGCGATCTCGGTTACGGCCCGGCGCGCGGGGCCGAAATGCTCTCGCTGATGCTGGGCTTCGGCGTGGTCAGTCGACTCATCTCCGGTGTGATCGCCGACAAGATCGGCGGCATCGGCACCCTCATCTTAGGCTCGGCACTGCAATGCCTGGCACTCATCTTCTACCTGCCCTTCGACGGTCTCGTCTCGCTCTACATCGTCTCCGCCCTGTTCGGCCTTTCCCAGGGCGGCATCGTGCCGTCTTACGCCCTCATCGTGCGCGATTATTTCCCCGCGCGCGAGGCCGGGACCCGGGTCTCCCTGGTCCTCACCGCGACGGTCGCCGGCATGGCGCTGGGCGGCTGGCTCTCCGGCCTCATCTTCGACTGGACCGGCTCCTACGAAGCCGCCTTTGCCCATGGCATCGCCTGGAACCTCCTCAACATGAGTGTGGCCTTCTGGCTGCTGACCAGCCGGCGGGGGCTGAGAGCGGCGGCGGCCTAGCGCCCCCGTATCCTTCCGATCCCTGCAAGACTGCCTTCCTGCCGGCGCCGCTACAGCGCCGGCCTGCCGTCCCCTACCTTCTCTCCCATCGGCGCCGCCACCCGAACCGGCCGTGCCCGTCAGCAAAGGAGAACGAAGTGATTGAGGAAAAGAAGGTCGTCATCATTACCGGTGCCTCGCAGGGCATCGGCGCCGCTCTGGTCGAGGGCTATCGCGCCCGGGGATACAATGTCGTCGCCAATTCGCGCAGCATCCCCTCAAGCGATGCGGCGGATCTCGTCGCGATCTCCGGCGATGTCGCCGATCCCGCCACCGCCGAGCGCGTCGTCGCCGCGGCCGTTGAGCGCTTCGGCCGCATCGACAGCCTGGTCAACAATGCCGGCATCTTCATCGCCAAGCCCTTCACGGATTATAATGCGGCGGATTTCCAGGCGATCCTCGGCACCAATCTCGCTGGCTTCTATCATGTGACCCAGCGCGTCATCCCCGAAATGGCGAAGCGCCAGAGCGGCCATATCGTCAGCATCACCACCAGCCTCGTGGATCAGCCGATCAAGGGTGTGCCCTCGGTGCTGGCCAGCCTCACCAAGGGCGGCATCAATGCCGCGACGCGCTCGCTCGCCATCGAATATGCCGATCAGGGCATCCGCGTGAACGCGGTCTCGCCCGGCATCATCAAGACGCCGATGAACGAAAAGCTGGACCGAAATTTCCTGGCCACCTTGCATCCCGTGGGCCGCATGGGCGAGATTGCCGACATCGTCGACGGCGTTCTCTATCTGGAACAATCCCGTTTCGTCACGGGCGAGATCCTGCATGTCGATGGCGGCCAGAGCGCCGGACATTGGTAAGAAGTCACTGGAAAGAAGGGGAGAAAACCGATGCCATACGTGAATATAAAGATCACCCGCGAAGGCGGGACGACCCGCGCGCAGAAAGCCGCGATCATCAAGGGTGTGAGCGAATTATTGCTCAACGTCCTCAACAAGCCCTTGAACGCCACTTTCGTCGTCATCGACGAGGTGGAACTGGAGGATTGGGGCGTGGGCGGCCTGCCGGTCGAGGAATACCGCGCGGCGGAGAAAGCCAAAACCTAAAGCTGCGAGATGCGCGCGAATTCCGCCTTCAGCCGCGGCACTGCAAAATCGAAGAACGCGCGCACCTTGGAAACCGCCAGCCGCCCTTCCGGCGTCAGCAGATGCACCGGCAGGGCGGCCGATGGCGGATCGACGAGAACAAGTTCGAGACGTCCGTCGCGCACCGCATCCGCGACCTGATATGAAAAAAGCCGGGTCAGGCCATTTCCCTCAACGGCCGAGGCGATTGCCGCCTCGATCGTGTTGACGACCAGGCGCGGCTCGATCTTGACGATCTGCGGATGGGCGCCGGGCTTCACCTGCGGGAAGGTCCAATTGTCCGATCCGAACACATTCATGGCGATGCATTGATGGTCCGCGAGATCGGCGGGTGCCGCGATCTTCGGCCGCCCGGCGAGATATGCGGGCGCCCCCACGACCACGCGGCGCACCTCGCCGAGACGCATTGCGATAAGGCTTGAATCGGGGAGATGGGCGATGCGCATGGCGACATCGATTCCCTCGTCGATCAGCGCGACCTTGCGGTCGAGGAGATGCAGCCGCGCCTTGACCGCCGGATAGGTGGTGAGGAAGGCATCGAGGACCGGGCGCAGCACATGGGCACCGCTGGAGAGCGGCCCGGTGAGGGTGAGGAGACCGCGCGGTGCCGCCGTTTCGCCGGCGGCCAGCAGATCGGCTTCTTCCAGTTCCGCCAGCACCCGGCGGCAGGCTGTGGCATAGCGCTCGCCGGCTTCCGATAATTTGATCGCGCGCGTGGTCCGGTGCAGCAATTGGGTGCCGACATGGGCTTCCAGGAAGGAAATGGCGCGCGTCACCGCCGCCGCCGACCGGTTGAGGCGGCGGCCCGCCGCGGCGAGGCTCCCTTCATCCAGGGCCGTCACGAAGACGCGCATGGCCTCGATTCGGTCCATGACCCGAGCCCCCATTATTGCGTTTGGCGTGATAATAGCCGTGAAACAGGGCCCAATCAGCCGAAATCCGGCCTCGGGGCCGGCGCCCAAAAAGAATTCCGGATCCCGTGTCACACCGGCCGGGGCTGGCTCGTCTTCCTCGTACCACAACCCATAAGGAAGATGTGTCATGCAAGCGCGATTGAACCATTGGCAAGCCAACCCCAATGCCATGCAAGCCATGCTGGCTTTGCAAAAGCGCGTCAGCGCTGGCCCACTGGAATTCAGCCTGCAGGAATTGGTGAAGACCCGTGCCTCACAGATCAATGGCTGCGCCTATTGCCTGGATATGCACACCAAGGACGCCCGCAAGGCCGGCGAATCCGAGGCCCGGCTTTACCTTCTCAATGCCTGGCGCGAATCGCCGCTCTACAGCGAGCGTGAGCGCGCGGCCTTGGCCTGGACCGAGGCTCTGACCAATCTTGCGCAGACCCGGGCTCCGGACGCAGACTACGCCCTGCTGCAGGAACATTTCACGCCGGAGGAACAGGTTGAGCTCACCTTGCTCATCGTCACCATCAATGGCTGGAACCGCTTCGCGGTCGGTTTCCGCGCCATCCACCCGCTCGGCGAGGAAAGCGCTGCGAAGAGCGCTTGATGCAGACGATGTCTGACGCGAAGGCACATGCGGCGGCCGCCGAGGCCGCCGCGACCTTCGCGCCGCATCGCCGGCGGCTCGTGCGCGTCGCCTATCGCATGCTGGGCTCGATGGCCGAGGCCGAGGACATCGCGCAGGAAGCCTTCCTGCGCTGGCTCGGTGCCGACCGCACCGGCGTGCGCGAACCCGAGGCGTTTTTGACGCGCATCGTGACGCGGCTCTGCCTCGACCAGTTGAAATCCGCCCGCGTCACGCGCGAGACCTATATCGGCCCCTGGCTGCCGGAACCCATCGTCATGCCCGAATCCGAAACCGAGGCGCAAGACGACCTCACCCTCACCTTGATGCTGGCCCTCGAACGCCTCTCGCCGCTGGAACGTGCTGCCTTTCTGCTGCATGACGTCTTCGGCCTCGGTTTCGACGAAGTGGCAAAGGCGATCGACCGCGACGAGGCCGCCTGCCGGCAATTGGCTTCGCGCGCGCGCAATCATGTGCGTGCCGAAAAGCCGCGCTTTCCCCTGCCGGAAGGCGAGGGGGAAAGCATCGCCGCCGCCTTCTTCACCGCGTCGCGCAGTGGCGATGTTTCCGCCCTGCAGGCCATGCTCGCCAATGCCGCGATCGTCTATTCCGATGGCGGCGGCAAGCGCCTCGCCGCCTTGAACCCCATCTACGGAATCGACAAGGTGACGCGCTTCTTCGCTGGTCTTGCCGCCCATGACGCCTTCGCGAACTCCACCTTCCTGCGCTACGTCTTGATCGACGGCCTGCCGGGTTTCGTCTCGGTGGAAAAGGACGGCATGATCCAGACCACTGCCTTCGACATCGCCGAAGACGGCCGCATCAACACCATCTACATCACGCGCAATCCCGACAAGCTCGAACGGCTGAAGACCCAGCTCGATTCCTGACCGGATCGATTCTTGGTCAGTGTCCTATCTGTCATCCCCCGCGAAGGCGGGGGATCCACGAGTTCCTATATCTCGGCCGGGAAAGTCGTGGATGGCCCGCCTGAAGCGGGCCATGACAGAATGAGGTAGAAGCGAGACAACTCGACAAGGGCCTCAAATCGGAAGATGAGGGACGATCTCCTCCCGCACCCATCGCCGCAAGGCCGCGATGGCGGGGCGGTTCTCGGCGCCGATTGGATAGACCAGGTCATAGCGCAAGCCGTCGAGCACCGGCCCGAAAGGCTGGATGAGCGCGCCCGATTGCAGTTCCGCGGCCACCAGGGCGACGCTCAGCAATGCCACACCCTGGCCGGCGATCGCCGCCTGGATGGCGCTGTTCTCGTCATTGAAGGTGATACCGGATTCGGGATCGATCTCGGTATTGCCGGCACGTCCCACCCAGGCGCGCCAGGAAGGGACGCTTACCTTCGTCGCACTCGGTCCCCATTCGAAATGGATGAGCGTCGCGCGGGCAAGATCGCGGCCCTCGCGAACGCCCAGATGCGGACTGCAAAGGGGCGCGAAATGATCGGTCAGCAGCGGCACGGAAATGAGACCGGGGTAACGCCCAAAGCCATAGCGGATCGCGGCATCCGCTTCGCCGGCGGCAAGATCGACCGCCGCATCCGAGGCATGGAGCCGCAGATCCCAGCCGGGATGCAAGGCCGGAAAGCTCGCCGCCCGCGGCACCAGCAATTTGGCGGTGAAGGCGACGGTGGCCGAAAGGGTCGCCACCTGCCGCGCGGAGCGCTTCTGCACTTTCTCGACCGCCCCCGCCATCTGGTCGAAGGCCTGGCGCAATTCGGGATAGAAACCTTGGCCTGCCGGCGTCAGCACCACCCGCCGGGTCTGGCGCTCGAAGAGGGCGATTCCCAGCCCTTCTTCCAATTGCCGGATCTGATGGCTGATCGCGGTGGGGGTGACGCCGAGTTCGGCCGCCGCGCGCTTGAAACTCTCCTGCCGCGCCGCCGCCTCGAAGGCACGCAAGGAGGAGAGCGGGGGCAGGCGCCGGCTCATCGGTTTATAGCTGAGACTGAATCATCCATAGCCTGAGAAGTTCGCGTTTGTCGCCGCCATCGTCAAGGCCATATCCATCTCATCGCTGATTGAAACTCACGCATAATGAGAAGGAAACACGTCATGGCCTGGGTCTATCTGGGTGCCGCTGCGATCTTCGAGGTGATCTTCGCGCTCTCCATGAAATATGCCGAGGGCTTCACCAGGCTCGGCCCCACCATCGTGACCGCGATCGCCGTCATCTGCGGCATCGGCTTTCTGACCTTGGCTCTGAAATCGCTCCCGGTCAGCATCGCCTATCCGATCTGGACCGCCATCGGCACCCTGGGCACGGTGGTTTTTGGGTTCCTGTTCCTGGGCGAGGCGCTGACCGCCGCCAAGATCGTCTCGGCGATCGCCATCGTGGGCGGGGTCGCCGGGCTCAAGCTGACCGCCGCGTGACCCTTAAAGACGCTTGCCTATCCCTTCGGCGATTTCGAGGATTAGGCAAGCATCCGCCACTTCCCGATATTCGGAAATCAACCCCGGACCCCTATCTCCTCATCCAAGAGCGAAAGCTCAGATCTTCGAGGAGACCCGATCATGTCCAATATCCGCATTCTGGAAATCCGCGCCGCCGAGGCACGCCAGGCCGAACTCGTCCGCCGCCTCGCCGCCGAGGAACCCCGCCACCGCCTCCCCGACTTCGCCCGCAATCTCGGCCTGCCGGCGGCCTTGCTGCTCTCGGCCTTTCTCGTCTCCGCCTTCGGCGCCTGACCACCATGAAGAGGGCCGGCGTTCAGATCGGCTATGAGGAGGATCCCGGCTTCACCGCTTTGAGGATGAAGCGCCGATAGACCAGGGTGCGCAGTTTGTTGCGGAGATCGGCGGTTCTGCGCTGGGCCTTGGCAATCGGAGCATGTGACGAGAGTTGAATCTGGCCGAACCCGGCTTCTTCCAGCAAAGGTGTGACGTCCTCGGCCCGCAGCCCCTTGCCGAAGGGCAGCGCTGCCATGATGGCGCCGTGACTTTCGCTCATGGCGCCGTCGTAATGGACGTCCTGGCCTGCCACGCGATCAATCAGCGAGATAAGGCGTTGCGCGATCCGGCCGGTCGGCTTGGGCCGCGCCCAATCGCCGTCGAAAAAGAGCAGCGCGCCGCCCGGTTTCAGCAGCCGATGCCATTCCCGGAACGCTGCCATCGGATCGGTCAGGGTCCAGACCAGATGGCGGCAGATGATCGCGTCGAAACCGGCATCGGGCAGATAGGTCGCTTCCGCATCGGCGAGGTGAAAGCGCACTCTCTCGCTTTTATCCGCATGTTTCGCGCGCGCTCGCGCCAGCATGGCCTCGGAAAAATCCAGCGCCGTCACCCGGTGGCCGAGGGCGAGCAGCAGGTTTGTCACCTCGCCGGTACCGCAGGCGAGTTCCAGCACATCGCGCGGGCTCTCGCCGATGCCGTCGCGGATCGCCTGCGCCCAGGCCTCCGCCTCGGGGCCTTCCGGAATGCGGTGGCCGAAGGCGAGATCGAAGGTCTCGGCGCGGTTCGACCAATAGGCGCGGATATCTTCCTTGAGCGAGTAATTGTCGCGCCTCATGAGGCCAACTCCAAAGCCTGCGGCGTCGCGGCGCGCGCCGGCGCGAAATAGACATGGGGCCGGTTGTGAAAGGGCGAGCTGCCGATCACCGCTTCCACCCCGAAGACGTCGCGGATGAGATTCCGCGTCAGCACATGCGACGGCAATCCCGCCGCCACCACACGTCCCGCCTGCAGCACCGCGATCTCGTCGCAATACATGGCGGCGAGGTTGAGATCGTGGAGCGCCACGATGCTGGTGACCGGCAAATGCGCCACCAGATGCAGGATTTCGAGCTGATGCTGCACATCGAGATGATTGGTGGGTTCATCCAGCAGCAATTCGCTGGGCGTCTGCGCAAGTGCCCGCGCGATCTGCGCCCGCTGTTTCTCGCCGCCCGAGAGCGTGTGCCAGGATTGATGTCGCTTCGCGGCGAGGCCCACCTGCCGCAGGGCACCCTCGACCGCCGCGTCGTCGCGGGCATTCCAGGCGGCGAGTGCCCCGCGATGCGGTGTGCGGCCGAGGCGCACGACATCTTCGACCGTGACGGCGGCTTCCGTATTCACCTGCTGCTCGACAAAGGCGATGCGCCGCGCAATGAGCGGGCGCGGCATCTGCCGAAGATCGATCTCGCCCAGGGTCACGATGCCGCCGGCCACCTGCCGCAATCCGCAGATGAGTTTGAGGAGGCTCGACTTCCCCGATCCGTTGGGGCCGATGAGGCCCAGGGTCTTGCCGGGTGCCACGGCGAGCGAGACGCCATTGACGATCATCTTGCCGCCGATGCCCCAGCTTATATCCGTCGTCGTGATGCTCATGTATGTGTTCTCCGGGCGCGGTAGAGGATGAGGGCGAAGGCCGGCGCGCCGATGAGGGCAGTGACCACGCCGATGGGCAGCACCTGCTGCGGGATGATCGTGCGGCTGACGATATCGGCCAGCACCATGAAGACCGCGCCGATCATCATCGATGCCGGCAGCAATCGGCCGTGATGCGGTCCCACCAGGAAGCGCGCGGCATGGGGAATGACCAGGCCCACGAAGCCGATCGAGCCCACCATACTCACCATCGCCGCGGTCATGGCGGCGCTGGTGCCGAAGAGGATAAGGCGCACCCGCATCACCTTGACGCCGAGACTCGCCGCCGCATCGGTGCCGAAGGTGAAGGCATCGAGGGCGCGGGCATGGGCCTGGCAGACGAGGAATCCGACCAGCGCCACGGGCGCCGCCAGCGCCACATCCGACCAGCGCACGCCGCCGAGATTGCCCAGGAGCCAGAACATGATGCCGCGCGCCTGTTCCGCATTGGCCGAGGAGGTGACGATATAGGCGGTCAAAGCATGGAAGAGCTGCGAGCCCGCCACACCGGCGAGGATGATGCGATCGGCCCCGCCGGAACCTGCCGCCAGCAGTGCCACCAGGACAAAGGCGATGACGGCGCCGCCGAAGGCGCCGGTGGAAAGGGTGAGAACGCCGCCGCCCAATCCCAGGATCACCACGGCGACGGCACCGGTCGAAGCACCCGCCGATATCCCCAGCACATAGGGTTCGGCGAGCGGGTTCCGAAGCAGCGCCTGCAGGATCACGCCGGACAAAGCGAGGCCAGCCCCGCAACAGGCGGCGACCAGCGCGCGCGCCAGGCGGTAATCCCAGATGATGCCCTCGTGAATCGGCGCGACCGGGTAATGGGTCCCAAGGGCGCGGTTGGCGATGGCGCGGAAGGCGTCGGCAAAGGGCACCGCCACCTCGCCGATCGAGACAGCGAGCGCCACCGCCAGCACCAGCGCCATCAAGGCGCCGGCGATGACGAGGACGAGTGGCATCCTTTGATGCCACCCGCCGATCGCGTATGAAGGAGTCGCTTTCAATTCACCAACCCGAAGCGCTGGATCGCATCGGCCAGCATCTCGATCCCGTCGATGGTGCGGATCGTGGTGCTCATGGATTGCGCCGGCAGCACGACCCAATGCTGTTGCTTGACGGCATCGAGTTCACGCGCCACGGGGTCGGTTCTCAGGAAGTCGATCTTCACATTGACATCGTCGGCGCCGTAGCGGCGGCGATCCATCTCGCCCAGCACCAGCACGGCCGGGTTCTTGCCGGCGATGGTTTCCCAGCTGACCAGCGGCCATTCCTCTTGGGTCTCGATCACGTTCCGAGCGCCCAGCGTCTCCATGATATAGGCGGGCGCACCGTTCTTGCCGCCGATATAGGCTTCGCCCTTCACCTCGGGGCTCGAGAACCAGAAGGCCATGGTGATGTCTTGCGCGGCACCGGCCACTTTCGCCTTCGCCGCCGCTTCGCGCGCCTTCAATTCGCGCACCAGTTCCGCGCCGCGATCCTGCACGTCGAAGATCGCCGCTAATTCCGTGATCTCCTGATAGATGAGGTCCATCGTGAACATCTCGACGCGGACACCGTCGCCGCCCACGCTATTGTCCTTCGCCGTGCAATCGGCCGGCGAGACATAGCTGGGGATGCCGAGATCGTGGAATTGCGCGCGCTTGGCGACGGCACCATTGGGACCGACATGCCATTCGAACTGCGCCGCGACCAATTCCGGCTGCCGGGCGATCACACTTTCGAAGCTGGGATCGTTATCGGCAAGGCGCGGGATCCCGGCATTCGCCGCCTCGAATTCCGGCGGTACCTTGCCGAACCAGACGGCGGTACCGACGATCTTTTCGGAGAGACCCAGCCACATCAGGATCTCGGTGCTGTTCTGCCCGATGGTGACGGCGCGGCCAGGCGCCTTCTCGAAGGTCACCACTTCGCCGCAATTGGTGAGGGTCAGCGGATATTGCGTGGCTTCCGCCAATACCGGCTGGACGACACCGAACAGGCCGGCGGCCAGAGCCGCCCCGCCGAACACGATCTTCTTCATCTGCAATCCCCTTGAATGATTATGTAATGTTATAACATTACATATATAATAGAACGATATCAACCGGCTGCTGCGCAGCTTTTGGCCGATGCCGGATGTGAGGATCACGGGCGCCGGCCCGGGACCGGACGTTTTGATGGATTGCAGGCAGGATTGCCGGTTTCCCGGCGTGAAAAGGACATAGCCATCGTCAATGCTCCCTTCGGGCACCCCGCCCGGTTGCATCATCACGTCTCGATGGCAGGTCTCCTGACTCGCGGGTCTTGGCTTTGCACCGGCCTTCCCGGATCCGGTCTTCTGGATCCAGTGGCTTATGGGCGGCGCATCGCTATCCGCTTACAGTTGCGGGGGCAGTCACGGTTTTGGCCCCTATCTGGGTCGTCCGCACCGTGTTCCCTATTAATCCCCTGGACTTCATCCGTCGGGGAACCATCAGGTCGAGTGATAGGACCGCGAGCCGCGTCACGTCAAGAGATGGAACCGCTCGCTTGTTAAATCGTTATCTTTTGTTAACCAATTTTGGGTCCTAATCAGGGTCACCGATAGTTGCGCTCTGCCCATCCCACTGCTCGCGAGGCGGTTCAGATGACAGACGACCTTCCTGTCGCCCCGCCTGGCGTCGCGATGCCTGCCGTCACGATGCCTGTCGCGGAACCGGCGGCACCTGTTCTCGATTTCCGTGCGCTTTTCGAAGGCGCGCCCGATCTTTATCTGGTGCTGACCCCCAGCCTGCGCATCGTGGCGGCGAGCGATGCCTATTGCCGGGCGACACTGATCCAGCGTGATGCCGTCATCGGGCGTCAGCTCTTTGACGTTTTCCCCGACAATCCCGACGACCCGGCGGCCGATGGCGTGCGCAATCTCCGGGCCTCGCTGGTGCGCGCGCTGCAATTCCGCCGCCCCGACGTGATGCCGATCCAGAAATACGACATCCGCCGTCCCGATGCCGAGGGCGACGGCTTCGAGACGCGCTATTGGGCGCCGCTCAATACGCCGGTCCTCAACGCCGCGGGCGAGATCGCCTGGCTCATTCACCGCGTCGAGGACGTAACCGAATCCATGCGCCTGCAGGCGGAAGGCGAAGACCGCAAGGAATTCATCCGCCGTCAGCAGGGCATCATCGACCAATTGCGCAGCACGAAGCGCTTTCTCGACGCCGTGGTCGACAACCTCCCCGGCATGCTGTTCGTGAAATCCTATCCCGATTGCCGCTTCGTGCTGTTCAACCGCGCCGGCGAGGAATTGCTCGGCTATCCCAGTGAAACATTCCTCGGCAAGACCGATTACGATTTCTTCCCCAGGGAACAGGCCGACCATTTCGTCGCCAATGATCGCGCCGTGCTGGAAGCTGGCATTCCCGCCTTGACCACCGAGGAACCGATCGACACGCGCTACCAGGGCCAGCGTATCCTGCGCACGATCAAGGTCCCGGTGATGGATCCGGACGGAAAGCCGGAATATCTGCTGGGCTTCTCCGAGGACATCACCGAGAAGAAGACGATGGAGCAGCAGCTCCGCCAGGCGGTGAAGATGGAGGCGATCGGTCAATTGACCGGTGGCATCGCGCATGATTTCAACAATCTCCTGAGTGTCGTCATCGGCAATCTCGATATGGCGCTGGAAGGCGCGGCCCTCGATTCCGCGCAGCGCGAGTTGATCGGCGAGGCATTGAACGGCGCCTTGAAGGGGGCCGAGCTCACCCGGCGGCTGCTGGCTTTTTCGCGCACCCAGCCACTGCAGCCCACCTCGATCGATCTCAATCACAGCCTGCCGCAGATCGCCGCCATGCTGCGCCGGATTCTGGGCGATCATATCGAGGTCGAGCTGCATCCCGGCGACAATCTCTGGCCGGCCATGGCGGACGCGGCGCAGGTCGACGAGGCGGTGCTCAATCTCGCCATCAATGCCCGCGATGCCATGCCCAAGGGCGGCAAGCTCACCATCGAGACGATGAACACCCCGCTCGACGCGGAATACGCCGCCCACCACGCCGAAATCGTGCCGGGCGATTACGTGCAATTGGCGGTCAGCGATACCGGAATCGGCATGTCGCCCGAGGTGATCGAACACTGCTTCGAGCCCTTCTTCACCACGAAGGATGTCGAGAAGGGGACCGGCCTCGGCCTCAGCATGGTCTATGGCTTCGTCAAGCAATCGGGCGGCCATATCAAGCTCTATAGCGAGCTCGGCCACGGCACCAGCGTGAAGCTCTATTTCCCGCGCGCCGGCACGCCCAGCATGACGGCCGCCCATGCCGCCACCGAGGCACCGCCCGCCGGCGCCGAATGTGTGCTGGTGGTCGAGGACCGCGCCGATCTTCGCGCCGTCACCGTGAAGCAGCTCGCCGATTTCGGCTACCGGACGCTGGAGGCGGAGAATGCCAGGGGTGCGCTCGCCATGCTGGCCGCGCATCCCGAGATCCAGCTCATCTTCAGCGACATCGTCATGCCGGGCGGCATGACCGGGACCGAGCTTGCGCGCGAGGCGCACCGGCTCTATCCGCGCATCAAGATCCTGTTGACCTCCGGTTACACCGCGCGTGCCGCGGCCAACGGCTTCCACGACATCGAGGGGCTCGATCTGTTGTTGAAGCCGTTCCGCAAGGCCGATCTTGCGCGCCGGCTGCGTGCACTCTTGGACGCAGAGCAATGAAGGAATAAATGTCGAAAACGCGAAGGTTTGGTTAAAGATGAAGAAAGTGATCGTCATTGATGACAATGCCGCCATCGGTTTGATGGTGACGCGGATGCTGGATGGCAGCGCCTATCGCTGTACCGCCTTGACTTCGGGCGTGAACCTCATCGATCATTTGCTGGCCGAGCCGGTCGATCTGCTTATCACCGATATCCTGATGCCGAATGTGGAAGGGATGGAGATCATCATGTCGGTCCGCAACACCTTTCCCGATCTGCCTATCGTCGCCATGTCGGGCGGCGGCCATGCCGTCGGCAAGGATGTGCTGCTGAGCGCCCAGCATCTCGGTGCCCGCGCCGTCCTCGCCAAGCCTTTTACCCGCGCCGAATTGCTGGCGGCGATCGATCAGGCCTTCGCCGGCTGAACGCTCGGAAAACGAGGCCGCAGCGCTATTGCGTCGCACGCGCGAGAAGGCAAGGCATCTTTACTAATTAGCTGCATCTAATATACTGATTAACAGAAAAGCCGAGAAAATCGCGCCAACCTGTGACTGTCAGGAGAGCCAGATGAGTGTTTCGGATCCGGCCGGCCATGCGCCCACCCCCGCGGGGCGCTCTCGTCACCGCAGCGAAACGCTCACCTTTCTCTTTCTCACCATCTTCCTCGCACCCTTTCTGGCCGTGGCTTTTGTCGGCGGCTACGGCTTCCTGATCTGGATCTATCAGATCTTCACCGGCCCGCCGGGGTCGTGAGCGTAATGTCATGAACAAGAGCGGCATCGATAGATCGCGCCGCGCCTTTCTCTTCGGCGCGCCCGCTTTGCGTCCGCGTGCCATGCGGCCGCCCTGGTCGCTGGGCGAGATGGATTTCGCCGCCGCCTGCACCGGCTGCGGCGATTGCCTCACCGCTTGTCCGGAATCCATCCTCAAGCTTGATGCCGATCAATTGGCGACGGTCGATTTCACCCAGGGCCAGAATGCCTGCACCTTCTGCGGCGCCTGTGCCGAAAGCTGCGCGGAGCCTGCTTTCCTCGCCCCCGAAGATCGCAACGCCGCCGCGTCCTGGACCTGGCGCGCTTTGGTGAAGGAAACCTGCCTCACTCATGAAGGCGTGATGTGCCAAAGCTGCAAGGATGCCTGCGGCGACAACGCCATTCACTTCACCTATGGCGCGGCCCGCGTGGCGCAACCCGTGATCGATCTTGATCTATGCACCGGCTGCGGCGCCTGCCAGGCGCCCTGTCCCGCCGAGGCTATCGCATTCGTAATGACGGAATCCACGCATGCCGCATGAGACTCACATCTCCAGCATTGTCGTGCATGTGCGCCCGGATTGTCAGGCGGCGGCCGTTGCGCGCATCGCCGCCCTGGCCGGCGCCGAGATTCACGGCGAGAGCAGCGAAGGCAAGCTCGTCGTCGTGCTGGAGACACCCTCCGAGGGCGACATCCTCGCCCATATCACGGCGATCAACGAGATGCCGGGCATCGTTGCCACCTCGCTGATCTATCACGAGATCGATTCATCTCCGCCAGAGGAGACTTAAGATGTTGAAACTCACCCGCCGTCAGGCGATCAAGGCCAAGGCCGCCGCCATCGCCGCGACCGTCGCCGGCATCCCCGCCGTCCAGGCGGCCAATGGTATCATCCCCGGCGACGAGGCCAGGCTCGAATGGTCGAAGGCGCCCTGCCGCTTCTGCGGCACCGGCTGCGGCGTCATGGTGGCGGTGCGCGACAACCAGGTGGTCGCCACCCATGGCGACATCCATGCCGAGGTCAATCGCGGCCTCAATTGCGTCAAGGGCTACTTCCTCTCGAAGATCATGTATGGCGCCGACCGCCTGACGCAGCCCTTGCTGCGCATGAAGGACGGCGTCTATGCCAAGGACGGCGCGTTCCAGCCGGTGAGTTGGGAACGCGCCTTCGACGAAATGGCCGCGCAATGGAAGCGCGTCATCAAGGAGAAAGGCCCGACGGCGGTCGGCATGTTCGGTTCCGGCCAATGGACCGTGTGGGAAGGTTACGCGGCCTTGAAGCTGATGAAGGCCGGCTTCCGCTCCAACAATCTCGATCCCAATGCGCGCCATTGCATGGCCTCGGCGGCGGTGGGCTTCATGCGCACCTTCGGCATGGACGAGCCGATGGGCTGCTATGACGACATCGAGGCCGCCGATGCCTTCGTGCTCTGGGGCTCCAACATGGCCGAGATGCATCCCATCCTCTGGACCCGTGTCGCGGACCGGCGCCTCTCCAACCCGCATGTCAAGGTCGCGGTCATGTCGACCTTCGAGCATCGGAGTTTCGATCTCGCCGACATCCCGATGGTGTTCACGCCGCAGACCGATCTCGCCATCCTCAATTTCATCGCCCATCACATCATCTCGACCGACCGCGTCAACAAGGCCTTCGTCGAGAAGCACACCACCTTCCGCCGCGGCGTTACCGATATCGGCTATGGCCTCCGCCCGGATCATCCGCGCGAAGCGCCGGCGACGCATGCCAAGGACGCCAATGATTCGGTGCCGATGACTTTCGAGGAATTCGCCGCCTTCGTCGCCGATTACGATGTCGACAAGGTGGCGGAAATGAGCGGCGTGCCCAAGGAACGCCTCCTCGAACTGGCCGAACTTTATGCCGATCCCGGCATCAAGGTGATGTCCTTCTGGACCATGGGCTTCAACCAGCACACGCGCGGTGTCTGGTGCAACAACATGGTCTACAACATCCATCTCTTGACCGGTAAAATCTCCGAGCCCGGCAATTCGCCTTTCTCCCTCACCGGCCAGCCTTCGGCCTGCGGCACCGCGCGCGAGGTGGGCACGTTCAGCCATCGCCTCCCCGCCGACATGGTGGTGACCAACCCTGAGCACCGGAAACATGCCGAAGAAATCTGGCAGCTTCCCGACGGCACCATCCCGGAAAAGCCCGGCTATCACGCCGTGCTGCAGAACCGCATGCTGAAGGACGGCAAGCTCAACGCCTATTGGGTCCAGGTCAACAACAACATGCAGGCCGGGGCCAACATGAACGAGGAAGGCTGGCCCGGCTATCGCAACCCGGAAAACTTCATCACCGTCTCCGATGCCTATCCGACCGTGACCGCCATGGCCGCCGATCTCATCCTTCCCACCGCCATGTGGGTCGAGAAGGAAGGTGCCTATGGGAATGCCGAACGCCGCACCCATTTCTGGCACCAATTGGTGACGGCGCCCGGCGAATCCCGCTCGGATCTCTGGCAGATCATGGAATTCTCCACCCGCTTCACGATGGAGGAGGTCTGGCCGGCGGAATTCCTCGATGCCAACCCGCAATTCAAGGGGAAGTCGCTCTTCGACGTGCTCTTTGCCAACGGCACCACCAATAAATATCCGGTGAGCGAGATCGAGGAAGGCTACGGCAATCACGAATCCGAGGCCTTCGGCTTCTATGTGCAGAAAGGCCTGTTCGAGGAATATGCCGGTTTCGGCCGCGGCCATGGCCATGACCTCGCGCCCTTCGACACCTATCACAAGGTGCGCGGCTTGCGCTGGCCGGTGGTGAATGGCGAGGAAACCCGCTGGCGCTACCGCGAAGGCCTCGACCCTTATGTGGAAGCGGGGAGCGAGGTTCAGTTCTACGGCTACAAGGACAAGAAGGCGCTGATCTTCGCGCTCCCCTACGAGCCGGCGGCGGAAGCCCCCGACGAGGAATACGACATGTGGCTCTCCACGGGGCGCGTGCTCGAACATTGGCATTCCGGCTCGATGACAAGGCGCGTGCCGGAGCTTAACCGCGCCGTTCCCAACGCGCTCTGCTACATGCATCCCGAGGATGCCAAGAAGCGCGATGTGCGGCGTGGCGACGAGGTTAAGGTCATCTCCCGGCGCGGCGAGATCCGTGTCCGTGTCGAGACCCGGGGGCGCAACAAGCCGCCCCGCGGACTCATCTTCGTCCCCTGGTTCGACGAGGGCCGCCTCATCAACAAGGTGACGCTGGACGCGACCGATCCCATTTCCAAACAGACCGATTTCAAGAAATGCGCGGTCCGTGTCGAAAAGGTGATGTCATGAGGGCGCGTCTTGTCATAACGCTGGCGGCTGCCATCTGCGGCCTTGCCGGTATTGCTCTGGCACAGGATGCGGTGGTGACACCACTGCGCGGCGCCGTGGCGCCCACCGAGGAAGCGGCACCCCCGCCCGTCTACAAGGAAGTGAACGACGACAAAAGGCGCGCCCGAAATTACCCGGAACAGCCGCCGGTGATCCCGCACAACATCCGCGACTATCCGATTACGCTCAACGCCAATAAATGCATGACCTGCCACACGCGCGAATTCACCGCGCAATCCCAGGCGCCGATGATCAGCATCACCCATTTCATGGACCGCGAGGGCCAGGTCCTGGCAACCGTGACGCCGCGCCGCTATTTCTGCACCCAATGCCATGTGACGCAATCGGAAGCCCCGGATCTGGTCGAGAACCAGTTCATGCCGATCGAGGAGATCCTGCGTGCCTTCCGTGAGAAGGAAGGCGAGGAGCCCAACCCATGATCGCCCCTGCCATGATCCGGCGTCTTTGGAACTGGGGCTGGCGGCTGGTCAGGGACATCTGGTTCGTCCTGCTGCGCCCCAGCGTGCATTACAGCTTGGGCTTCCTCACCATCGGCGGGTTCCTGGCCGGCATCGTCTTCTGGGGCGGCTTCAACACGGCCCTCGAGCTCACCAATACCGAGACCTTCTGCATCTCGTGCCACGAGATGCGCGACAACGTCTATGCCGAGCTGCAATCGACCATCCATTTCACCAACCGCTCCGGCGTGCGCGCGACCTGCCCGGATTGCCATGTGCCGCATAAATGGACCGACAAGATCGCGCGCAAGATGCAGGCCTCGAAGGAGGTCTGGGGCAAGATCTTCGGCACCATCTCGACCCGCGAGAAGTTCCTCGATAAGCGCCGCGAACTCGCCGAACACGAATGGACGCGGTTGAAGGCCAACGATTCGCTGGAATGCCGCAACTGCCACGATTTCGAATATATGGATTTCACGCGCCAGAACACCCGCGCGGCATCCGCCCATTCCACCTATCTCGCCTCGGGGGAAAAGACCTGCATCGATTGCCACAAGGGCATCGCCCATCAGCTTCCCGACATGAAGGGTGTGCCCGGCTGGGATGCGACCCACGCCCCCTATCTCGAAACGCCCAACGGCTCGGTTGCTGACCGCGTCACCCGCATGGCCCGGGCCCTGCGTGATCTCGAACCGGTGGTCACGGAGTAACACCACTCCTCGCTTGTCATCCCCGGCCTGAACGGGGGATCCATGGATCGATTAACTAGCTCGTCCCGTCGACGCTATTATTGTTATGGAACTGCTCTTGTTGTCATGGCCCGATTTAGTCGGGCCATCCACGAGTTTGCCGGCAAGCGATGAAAATAACTCGTGGATCCCCCGCCCCAGCCGATCTATGTCGGCCTACGCCGACGGTATGGGGGGATGACAATGCAATTGACGGCTCGCACTTACGCCCTTTTGCGGATCATCGGCTGCGGGCGCTCGTCCTTGAACCACAAGGTGTGGCTGTAGAGCATGATCATGTTGATCGCGCTGCCGTCCTGCGACAGCGGCAGGAACAAAACCTCGCCGGTCTCGACCCGCGTCGGAAAGGGCTGGTAGGTGCCGCGATAGAGCACCGGCCGGCGCGTGCTCACGACCTGGTCCAAATAATTCGTGGTCGATTCCGCCGATTCCGCGTAATAGGCCTCGCCCACGGCCTTGCCCGTCGGGTCCTTGCCACGCATCTCCACATCGCGCGTCCCCACCAGGCGATAGACATAGCGCCGCTCGTCCGGCACCAGGTCGATGAGGCAGAGAAGGGGCAGCAGCGCTTTGAGATCCGCCGGATCGATATCGGCGCGCCCCGGCATCTCGCGCAGGGCCCGCTTCTCGTTCCAGTAGGTATAGAGGGTCACAAGACTGTCATGGCATTCGGCAATCTGCGCCGCTTCCGCGCCGGCAGCCGCCGGTACCTCGTCCAGGACCCGTGTGGTTTCCAGTATTCGCTCCATGGGTAAATTGTCCCTTGAGCATCTTAACAACCCCCTAACGGGCGGGGCGGGGATCGGTTAGTTCCGGAAAATCACAGCTTTATCATTGGGTTATCAAATCTCTTGTGGCGTTCTCGCCGGCCCCCTCCACCCGGCGCCCCGCAGCGACGGGAACCTTTGACGGCTGAGCCCGGTTGTCGTCTTGAAACAATTTTTTTGAAAGAGAACCCATGAGCACGCTTTTGATCATCATCCTGCTGCTCGTCCTCTTCGGCGGTGGCGGCGGCTATTATGCGCACCGGAATTTCGGCGGCACCGGGCTGGGCGGCGTGCTGGGCCTCGTGCTCATTGTCCTGGTCGTGCTCTGGCTGACCGGCAATCTGCACACGATCTAGACCGGCAAAGAGGGCCCGGCAGCGGGCCCTCCACCGCACGATCCCCGCTCAGGCGCCGCGACGTCGAAACACGCGCCCGCCGAGGGCTATGCCAAGCGCCGCCACGGTCATCCCCGCCGCCACCAGGAAGGTGATGCGCATGCCGCCCGCGACCGAAACGGGATCGGCGATGGCGACGTCGCCTTCCCCAGATGCCAAGGCAAAGACCGCGCCCATGAACGAGGCGCCGGTAATGAGCCCCAGATTGCGGGCCAGATTGAGCATGCCCGAAATGACACCCCGTTGTGCCGGGTCGACATCCCGCATGACGGCGGTGTTGTTGGCCGCCTGGAACAGTTGATAACCCGGCGTCAGGATCGCGATGGCGGCGACATAGCCGGCAAGGCCGAACAACCCGGGCAGCAAGGCCAGGCCCAGCGCGCCCATCCCCATGGCGCCGAGGCCGCCGAGGATGATGGCGGAGGCCCCCATCCGGTCGACCAGACGCCCGGCCGGCACGCCGGTGAGGGCCGAGACGATGGGGCCGATCGCCAGCACGAAACCGACCAGCGCCGCGTTGAGCCCCAGGCTGCGGGCCAGATAGAACGGCCCCACCACCAGCGTCGCCATCATCACGGTCGAGACCAGCGCGTTCATGGCCAGGCTGGCGCTCAACCCCGCCTGGCGGAACGCCGCCAGCTTTATGAGGGGCGAGGCGAGGCGCGCCTGGCTGAACAGAAAAAGACCGGCGCCGAGGGCCGCCGCCGCCAGCAGAGCCAGATTGAGCCCCCCGAAATCGCCGCGCCCCAGCGTCATGGCCAGCGCATAGGCGGCCAAAGTGAGTGCCAGCAGCAACGTCCCCAGACGGTCGAAGGCCACGCGCCCACCCGCCGGTTTCCGGTCATCCGCCGGCAGATAGCGCCAGGCCAGATAGAAGGCGGCGATGCCCAGCGGCAGATTGACCAGAAAGATCGCCTGCCAGCCCAGAACCGCGATCAGCACACCGCCCAAAGACGGCCCCAGCGCGGTGCCGATCGCCGAGGTGGTGCCGAGCCAGCCCATGGCGCTGCCGGTCTTCGCCTTGGGCACGCTCTCGCCGACCAGGGCCATGGCCAGCGCCATCATGATCGCCGCCCCCAGGCCTTGCAGCGCCCGCGCGGCGATCAGCCATCCCAATTGCGGCGCCATCCCGCTCAATCCCGAGGCCAAGGTGAACAACAGCAGGCCATAGAGCAGCAGCCGGCGCCGGCCGATGATGTCGCCCAACCGCCCCACGCTGACGATGAGCGTGGTGATGGCCAGCAGATAGGCGATGACGATCCATTGCACCGCCTGGAAGCTGGCGCCGAAGGCCGTTGCCAGGCTCGGCAGGCCGACATTGGCGATGCTGGTGCCCAGCGACGACAGCAGCATGGCCAGCGACAGGGCAGCGAGTGCTCCGGTGACGGATCGATGGGGTGCCGCTACCGCGGCGGCTTCCGGATGGGCGCTGAGGGTCTTCAATTTGGTCTCCATTTCCAGTCCGTCCCGCGAAGGGAGGGCGTTCTTTGAAGACCTAGACCCCCGCGTCACAGGGCGGAAGGCGCAGCGATTGCACTCCATTCGTGCGTTTGACGCCACATCAGGGCCAAAATCGTGCTAATCTCGCCCCATGTCGACGCCCGATCTCAATCTGCTGGTCACCTTGGACGTGCTGTTGCGCGAGGGCAGTGTGGCCCGCGCCGCCCGGCATCTCCGCCTCAGCCCCTCGGCGATGAGCCGCGCGCTGGCGCGGCTGCGCGCAGCCACCGGCGATCCGCTCCTGGTCCGCGCCGGGCGCGGTCTCGTGCCCACACCCCGCGCGCTCGAACTCCGTGCCGAGGTGGGCGATGTGGTGAGTGCCGCGCAGGCAATCCTGCGCCCGGCGAAGAAGCTCGATTTGAAGCGCCTCTCGCGCACCTTCACTTTGCGCACGGGCGAGGGCTTCGTCGAAAATTTCGGCCCCGCCCTCGTGGCACTTGTTCAGGCGGCGGCCCCCGGCCTCCGGCTCAGCTTCGTGCCCAAGGTCGACCGCGACAGCGTTGCCTTGCGCGAGGGCAGCGTCGATCTCGAAACCGGCGTCATCGCCAAGGTGACGGGACCGGAAATCCGCGCCCAGGCGCTTATGCGCGACCGCTTCGTCGGCGTGGTGCGCAAGGGCCATCCGCTTGCCCGCGGCCGCTTGACACCCGCGCGCTACGCCGCCTGCCGCCATGTCGGCATCGCCCGGCGCGATGTCGAGAAAGGCCCGGTCGATCTCGCTCTGGAATCCCTCGGCCTTGCCCGCGACCTCGCCGTCACCGTCGGCGGCTTCTCCGGCGCCATCGCTCTCGCACGCGGTTCGGACCTCGTCGCCAGCGTCCCCGAACGCCACACCGGAATCCTGCGCGCCGGCATGCATACCTTCCCGCTCCCCTTCGACGTGCCGGAAGTCACCATCTCCCTCCTCTGGCACCCCCGCCAAGATTCCGACCCCGCCCACCACTGGCTCCGCGACTGCGTGCGCGAGGTGTGTGCGGGTGGGTCGGTGTAGTATCGAAGGCGGAGTAGCGCCCCACGCCAACAAACTCGCTGCAAAACCCTCTCCCTTCAGGGGGAGGGTAGGGTGGGGGCGAAAGTGAAGGTTGTTGGAAGATGGGGTGTCAATCGGGCGCTGCTGTATAAGAAAGTCGGCGAAGTTAGTGGGCGTTACGCCATTGTGGCGCAACCGCCCCCACCCGACGTTCCTGTGAGTTATTTAGGGGCGCTTTCGCCAGTTCAGAGCTTCAAATCCAACGCGCGCAGAAAGTCTTCCATACGAACCACCTGCTCATAAGGCGGATCTCCGAGAGATAAAACATCGATGATAGTTACTGTATTTTTTATCCTATCTATCATGAGATCAAAGCGATCGAAGTTTAATGTCAGTAACTCCGTAGGTCCACGCACGAGGCCAGCTTGAATGATTTGTCGCTGGGCATCGCGGCGCTCAAATTCGATAAATTCCTCAAACAGCGTCATGCACTTCACCATGGATGAGATGTTTGGATAACATTGGTACTTCTCCTGCAGAATTTGACTGATCAGAACACCAGCCACTTCAGCAAGCCACCCCCCCCTCCACCGCACTGCAGCAAAATTTGACGTCAATCCCTTCTTTGGTTGCGCTGTCATTTTCATCCCTCTATTGTCATACTTAATCACCAGCTTGATCTGGGTTAAGCGGCCTTAGGGCCGCGATAAAAGAAGCGTTTGAAAGACGGGAGGACAATTCGGGAATGGCGTCAGTCGAAATCCGCGACGTGCGCAAGGCCTTCGGGCCGGCGCAGATTCTTCATGGTGTGTCGGTCGATATCGCGGATGGCGAATTCGTCATTCTGGTCGGACCCTCCGGCTGCGGCAAATCCACGCTTTTGCGCATGATCGCGGGGCTGGAGAGCATCACCGGGGGCGAGATCCGTATCGCCGACCGCGTCGTCAACGACGTCCCGCCCAAGGAACGCGACATCGCCATGGTGTTCCAGAATTATGCGCTCTATCCGCATATGACCGTCGCCGCCAACATGGCCTTCTCGCTGAAGCTAAAAAAAGCGCCGCAGGCGGAGATCGATTCCCGCGTCACCAAGGCCGCCGACATCCTGGGCCTCACCCAATATCTCGACCGCTATCCCCGGCAATTGTCGGGCGGCCAGCGCCAGCGCGTCGCCATGGGCCGCGCCATCGTGCGCGACCCGCAAGTCTTCCTCTTCGACGAGCCGCTCTCCAACCTCGATGCCAAATTGCGCGTCGCCATGCGCGCCGAGGTGAAGGAGCTGCACCAGCGCCTGAAGACCACCACGGTCTATGTGACCCATGACCAGATCGAGGCCATGACCATGGCCGACAAGATCGTCGTCATGCATGACGGCAAGGTCGAGCAGATCGGCCAGCCTTTGGAGCTTTACGACCGGCCGGGCAATCGCTTCGTGGCCGGCTTCATCGGCTCGCCGGCGATGAATTTTGTCGAGGGCCGCATCGAAGCGGGTCCTGCTTTTGCCGGCGGCAATGGCGTGAAATTGCCGCTCGAAAACCTCGCCAGCGCCCATCAGGGCCGCGCCGTCACCCTGGGCGTGCGCCCGGAACATCTCCAGCTTGCCGAGGCGAATGCGGTGGGCGTTTTGCCGGCCGAGGTGGTGGTGGTCGAGCCCACCGGTTCCGAGGTGCAGGTGAATGCGCGCTTGGCTTCCGGCGAGGAAATCGTCGCCGTCTTCCGCGAGCGGCATCTGTTCCAGCCCGGCGAGAAGATCGGTTTGAAACCGATGCCGGGCCTCACCCATCTCTTCGACGGTACATCGGGGGAAAGACTCTAAAAAGGAACGGTGCCGTGCTGGGGAGCGCGGCGCGGTCTTAATAATCACCAAGCTTGATCAAACAAAGCGACCCAAACGGAGGAAATCGACCATGAGCTTTACCAGACGCGATCTTCTGAAGACCACGGCGGGCATCGGTGCCGCCGGCATGCTACCCTTGAGCGCCGGCAAGGCCTTCGCCCAGGACCTCTCCTACAAGCCGGAAGAGGGTGCCAGCTTGCGCATGCTCCGCTGGTCGCCTTTCGTGAAGGGCGACGAGGATGCCTGGCTCGCCAATACCAAGAAATTCACCGAGGCGACCGGTGTCGAAGTCCGCGTCGACAAGGAAAGCTGGGAAGACATCCGCCCGAAAGCCGCGGTCGCCGCCAATGTCGGCTCCGGCCCGGATCTGATGATGGTCTGGTTCGACGATCCCCATCAATATCCCGACAAGCTTTTGGACGTCAGCGAGCTTGCCGATTACCTCGGCAACAAATATGGCGGCTGGCATGAAGGCCCCAAGGAATACGCGACCCGCGACGGCAAGTTCATCGCTTTGCCCACCGCCACCATCGGCAACGCCATCGTCTACCGGAATTCCTGGGTGAAGGAAGCGGGCTGGTCGGAATTCCCGACCAAGACCGACGACTTCCTCGAGCTGTGCAAGGCGTTGCAGAAGAGCGGCCATCCGGTCGGCTTCACCCATGGCCATGGTGTGGGCGACGGCAACAACTATGCCCATTGGCTGCTCTGGAGCCATGGCGGCCAGATGGTCGACAAGGACGGCAATTGCACGATCAATTCGCCGGAAACGATGAAGGCGATCGAATACGCCCAGGCGCTCTACAAGACCTTCATCCCGGGCACCGAAGGCTGGCTCGACGTCAACAACAACCGCGCTTTCCTCGCCGGTGAATTGTCCGTCATCGCCAACGGCATCTCGGCCTATTACACGCCGAAGAACGATCCGGCGCAGCAGGAAATCGCGGCCGATATCCGCACCTGCCCGCTCCCCATCGGCCCCGTCGGCAAGTCGATCGAGCTCTATCAGGTGACCTCGTCGGTGATCTTCAAATACACGAAGTATCCGAACGCGGCCCGCGAATATCTCCGCTTCATGTTCGAGGCGGCCCAGATGGACAATTGGATCGCCGGTTCCTCGGGTTATTGCTGCAACACCTTGAAGGCCTACGATTCGAATCCGATCTGGACCTCGGATCCCAATTACGCGCCTTACGCCAAGGCCTCGGCGACCCTGCGCCCCAATGGTTACGCGGGTCCGCTGGGTTATGCCTCGGCGGCGGTGATGGCCGATTACGTGCTCGTCGACATGTTCGCCGAATCCGTGACCGGCGCCGCCACCCCGCAGGAAGCCATCGAAAAGGCGGAAAAGCGCATCAACCGCTACTACCGCGTCTAACACGTCGCACAAGGCTGGGTGGGTTTCGGCCCGCCCGGCCGGTTTTTTCGAGAGAGAGTTTGACGATTAGGGAAGCAAGTACCCCTCACCCCAACCCCTCTCCCCAAAGGGGCGAGGGGCTTTGAAGCAAGCTCGCTCGAAACTCCCTCGCCCCGCTTGCGGGGAGAGGGTTGGGGTGAGGGGTCTCTCCACGAAGTCAGGTACCGGATTCCAATGACAGCAACCACCACAAGCAGCAAACCGCTCCTCGCCCGCATCGAAGAAAGCCGCGGTGCGCTGGCTTTTCTGTTCATGCTGCCGGCGGCGGTGCTGCTGCTGCTCTTCCTCACCTATCCCCTGGGCCTCGGCGTCTGGCTGGGCTTCACCGACGAGCGGATCGGCCGCGAGGGCATCTTCATCGGCCTCGAGAATTACGAATATCTCTGGGACGACGACGTCTTCTGGCTCTCGGTCTTCAACACCATTCTCTATACCAGCGTCGCCTCGGCGCTGAAATTCGCGCTGGGTTTGTGGCTCGCCCTCATCCTCAACGAACATCTGCCGTTCAAGGCCTTCTTCCGCGCCATCGTGCTCCTCCCCTGGGTGGTGCCGACGGTGCTTTCGGCAATCGCCTTCTGGTGGATCTATGACGCGCAATTCTCGATCCTCTCCTGGGTCCTGATGGATTGGGGCTGGATCGACACGCCGATCAATTTCCTCGGCGATCCTACCAATGCGCGGGCTTCGGTGATCGCCGCCAATGTCTGGCGCGGCATTCCCTTCGTCGCCATCACGCTGCTCGCCGGCCTCCAAACCATCCCGCCCTCGCTCTACGAGGCGGCGACGCTCGACGGCGCCACCTCCTGGCAGCGTTTCCGCTTCGTCACCTTTCCGTTGCTCACCCCCATCATCGCCATCGTGATGACCTTCTCGGTGCTCTTCACCTTCACCGATTTCCAGCTCATCTATGTGCTGACCCGCGGCGGGCCGGTGAATGCCACCCATCTCATGGCAACGCTTTCCTTCCAGCGCGGCATTTCCGGCGGCAATCTCGGCGAGGGGGCGGCCATCGCGGTCGCCATGATCCCCTTCCTCCTGGCCGCCATTCTCTTCAGCTATTTCGGCCTCCAGCGCCGGCGCTGGCAGCAAGGCGGGGGAGACAATTAATGTCCGTGCAATATGTCGACATGAAAGCCGGCGACGAAGGCGGGATGAAATACTTGAACCGCCTGCCGCGGCGCATCGTCACCATCTATCTGCCGCTGGCGGTCTTCGTCTTCGTGCTGCTGTTCCCGTTCTACTGGATGGCGGTGACGGCGGTGAAGCCCAATAACGAGCTCACCAATTACAAGGATTTCAGCCCGTTCTGGGTGATCGAACCGACCCTCGATCACATCAAATACCTGCTCTTCGAGACCTCCTATCCGGGCTGGCTGTGGAACACGGTGATCATCTCGGTGGCGGCGACGGTGCTGTCGCTGGCGGCCTCCGTCTTCGCGGCCTATGCGATCGAGCGCCTCCGGTTCCAGGGCTCGCGCCAGGTGGGCTTGGCCATCTTCATGGCCTATCTGGTCCCGCCCTCGATCCTCTTCATTCCCCTGGCGGTGATGGTGTTCCAGCTCGGGCTCTACGACACGCGCTTTGCCCTCATCCTCACCTATCCGACCTTCCTCATTCCCTTCTGCACCTGGCTGCTGATGGGCTATTTCCGCTCGATCCCATTCGAGCTCGAGGAATGCGCTTTGATCGACGGCGCCACGCGCTGGCAGATCCTGACGCGGATCGTGCTGCCGCTGGCGGTGCCCGGCCTCATCTCCGCCGGCATCTTCGCCTTCACCCTCTCCTGGAACGAGTTCATCTATGCTTTGACCTTCATCCAGTCCTCCGAGGTGAAGACCGTGCCGGTGGGTGTCCTCACCGAATTGGTGCGCTCCGACGTCTATGAATGGGGCTCGCTGATGGCGGGTGCCCTGATCGGCTCGCTCCCCGTGGTCATTCTCTATTCCTTCTTCGTCGAGCATTACGTCTCGTCCATGACCGGGGCGGTCAAAGAATAGGGGACCGGGGCGGTAAAGGAATAAGCGCGCACCTAGCGGTAGTAATTCCTTTACCTTTTCCCGCTTAACCTGCGGGGATGGAGCTCAAAGCCAGTTTCCGCGTGCTCGGACCCGGCGAGCGGCCCGGTTTCCGGTCGGAACGTGTCGCCGCGTTTCACGATTATTGGCTGGGCCTCGGCCGTGACGGCGGCCTGCCGCCGCGCGCAGCACTCGATCCCGCCGATATGCGCCCGCTGCTCCCCTATGTGATGATCATCGATCTCGAAGGGGAGGCGGATTTCCGCGTCCGCTACCGGCTCGTGGGCACGGCGGTCGCCAAATTTTCCGGCCTCGATTTCACCGGCCATTATCTCGACCAGCTCGATTTCGACGTCTGCACCACCGAGGATCTCTACAAGGCCTATCGCGAAATCCGCGCCGCTTGCGCGCCCGGTCTCGGCATCGCCTTCGCGACACTCGAGGAGAACCAGGTGATGGATGTCGAATACCTGATCTGCCCCCTGGCCCCGGAGGCGCCGGGCGATCTCATCCGGCAATGCGTCGCCATCGAGGATTACATGCCCTCCGCAGGCTTCGACCCCCATCGCATCAAGCTCGGCCGCAAGACCTTCTGATCTTCTGCTATCCTGGCGGTATCTCACCCCGTTTCAGGAGCGCCGCTCATGACCAGCACCGCACATGCCATGAAAATCCCCGGCCCCGATCACCCGATTACGATCGCCCGCCATTCCGGCCGCGTGGTCGTCAAAGCCGCCGGCCGCGTCATCGCCGATTCAACGAACGCCCTGGTCCTGCGCGAAGCACAATACCCACCCGCCTATTACATCCCGCGCGAAGACGCCGACATGCATTCCCTCGAGCCCAGCAGCCACAGCACCTATTGCCCCTATAAGGGCCCGTGCAGCTATTTCAGCATCAAGGGCAGCGAGCTGGGCCGGAACGCGGTGTGGAGCTACGAAACGCCCTACGATGCCGTGGCCGACATCAAAGGCCACCTCGCCTTCTACCCGGACCGGGTGGATTCGATCGAGGTGGGGTGAGGGAGGCGCTGTCGTCCCCTTTGGGGGCAATCGCATCGACCCAAATTCGTCATGCCCGGGCTTGACCCGGGCATCCACTCTCTCAACTGCACCAGTGGATCCCCGGGACTTCGCCCGGGGATGACGGTAGAGTAAATACCGAAGCCAATGTACTGACCATGCGGAGAAAGACTGCGGTGCCCATGCTCCACCACATCTCCCTCGGTGTCACCGATCTTGCCCGTGCCGCTGCGTTCTACGACGCAGCTTTGGCGCCCTTGGGTTATGTGCGCGTGTGGTCGGACATCCGTCCCGGGGAAGGGGATCAGGCGGTGGGGTATGGCCTGCCCGGCGGGGGCGACAAGCTCGCCTTGAAGCAGGTGAAGGCCGAGGTCCTGAAAGCCGGCAGCCTCGTGCCGGGTGCGGGCTATCATTTCGCCTTCACCGCTCCCAGCCGCGCTGCCGTCGATGCCTTCCACAAAGCCGCCCTTTCACAAGGCGGCGGCGATAACGGCGCCCCTGGCCTGCGGCCCTCTTACGGCGATCACTATTACGCCGCCTTCGTCACCGATCCCGACGGCAACCGCCTCGAGGCGGTGATTACATTGCCGGCTAGGGAAGGATAGCGTGGCTCACTCGGCTTCGAAGGTGATGTCGCCATACCAGCCCTGGCTCACCCCGCCGGCATTGTCGGCATCGGTCATGAGGGCGGTGACGTCGATGCGGGTGATGTCCTCGCCGAACAACGCTTTGAAATCCTCGCGCAGATTGCGGCGGTGCCTGCGGATGGTGCCCGCATCGCCCGTGCCGCTGTCGATGGCAATCTGCTTCACCCCATCGGCGAAGGGGTTGGTCCAATGGGTCCCCGCGGGCTGCGACAGGGACCAGACATATTGCAGGGCGATCGTGTCGAGGTTGAAGAAGCCGCGCTTGACCACGAAATAGAGCCGCAGCGGATGATCGTCACCCGCTTTGACGCGCGGGTCCAGCCCGGCGCGGCCCTCGCCCAAGGCCCAGGACCAGGTAACGACGGGTGTCTTCGTGAGGTCGATCTCGATCTCGCGGTAGAGGCCCGAGGCGCTGCCATCGGCACGCGCTGCCAATCCCGTCAGGCCTTCCCTGGTCTCCAGCCGGTAGCGCGTCTCGCCCTGGAACCTCTCAATCTTCCAGCCGTCAAGATCGCCGGCCGCAAAGGCGCCGATGATACGCCGCGTTTCCGCAGCTGGCGCGGCGACGGCGCAGCTCGCCATCATGCAGGCGAGCAACAGGTCACGGAACTGGCGCAGGATGATCATGACACCGATACGGATCGCCACCGCCTTTGGTTTCATGCCGGCGTGAAACAAGGCGGGATTGCCGCCGCTGCTTCGTCTCACTAGACTGCGCGGCCCTGCATTCCTTCAGAAACCCGACCCCCGTGACCCAGCCTCATCCCACCCCCGGCCATCCCATCCCTGGACGCGCCGAGCAGATCTCGACGCGCGTCATGTTCTTCTTTCTGGGCTTCGTGCTCGCGGCCTGGGCGCCGCTCATTCCCTACGCCAAGGCGCGGACCGGATTGGATGAGAGCGGCCTCGGGCTGATGCTGCTCTGTTTCGGCCTGGGCTCGCTCATCTCGATGCCGCTCGCGGGTGCCATCACCACGCGGGTCGGCTGCCGCGCGGCGATCCTTGCTTCCGGCATCGCGGTCTCGCTCATCTTTCCGCTGCTCTCGCTCATCGCCTTCGCACCCCTCCTCGCCGCAACGCTCTTTCTCTTTGGCTTTGCCATCGGCCTTGCGGAAGTGGGCGTCAACGTCCAGGGCATCATTGTGGCAAAGGCGGCGCCCAAGCCGCTCCTCTCCGGCTTTCACGGCCTTTTCAGCGTGGGCGGCATCGTGGGGGCGGGCGGGGTCAGTCTGCTCATCTGGTTCGGCCTCACGCCTCTCCCCATCGCCATCATCGTCACGGCGCTGGTGGTGCTGCAGCTCGTCCTCTCGGCGCGGCATCTCCTCCCTTACGGCAATACGGATGGTGGCCGCACGCCGCTTTTCGTGCGGCCGCGCGGGCTGGTGCTCTTCATCGGCTCGCTCTGCTTCATCGTTTTCCTGGTCGAGGGTGCGATGCTGGATTGGAGCGCTTTGTTCCTCACCACCTTGCGCGGCTTCGGCGCGGCCGAGGCGGGAACCGGCTATGCCGCCTTCGCGCTTGCGATGACCATCGGACGGTTGACCGGCGACCGCATCGTGGCAGGGCTGGGCGGGATGCGCGTGCTGGTCGTGGGCGGCTTTGTCGTGATGGCGGGCTTTGCGCTCGCGGTCCTGGTGCCGCACGGCCTCGCGGCCCTCGGCGGCTTCGTGCTCATCGGGCTCGGGGCCTCCAACATCGTGCCGGTCTTCTATCTCGCCATCGGCCATCAGCGCGTGATGCCGCCCGGCCATGCCATCGCCGCGGTGACGGCCTTGGGCTATGCCGGCATCCTGATCGGCCCCGCCTTCATCGGCTTCGTTGCCGACGTGACCGGCCTCGCCATCGCCTTTGCGCTGGTGGGCGCATTGATGCTGGCCGTGCCGTTGAGTGCCAAAAAAGTGACGTCGGGAAGGTGACGCGGGTAAAATAATACAGGATCGAGGGGCGTGACACCGTCCCTTGGCTCACACCTTCCGCTTCGGATAGGGCAGAGCGCCCGACGGCAGTTCCGGCATGAAATTCTTGCGCAAGGAGGCATCGGCGATGGCGTAGCCCCAATTGATCAGCCGCTCCTGCCGCTCGTCCGGCATCGCCTCGAGCCGCGTCGGCGTCGCCGCCAGTTCCAGGGTGCGCGCCGGCGGATATTCCTCGGCCGACCCACCGTAATGCGTGATGTCGCCGCGGATGCTCCAATAGGCGCCGGTGCGGAGGCCGTCGACATAGGAACCGATCAATTGCCGCTTCCGCAGGCTGCGCACCTGATTGTCGATGAGATCGAGCACGCGCAGCGAATGAAACGCCCAATCCTCGGACGGCTTGCCTTCATCGGCGATCTTGGCGCCGGCATCGCTGACCAGGATCGTCTGATAGCGTTTCCAGATGGTCTCTAACCCGAGATTGTCGTAGACGCCGCCATCGCTCAGCACGATCCGCCGGTTGAAGGGCGGATGGTTGAGGTCGACGCCCGGTTCCGGCGGCCCGAAACTCGCGGGATCGACCTCAATGACCAAAGGCGAGAGAATCGGCGGAAAGGCCGAGGAGGCGGCAATTGCTGTCGCCAGCGACAAGGTCGGCTTCTCAATGAGGCCGACCCGGTAATCGCCCATAAAAGGTTTGGAGAAACGCCAGAGCACGCCCGATTGCACATTGGTGGCGTTGATGACGAAGCGCGGCGTATCGGGCAGGGATTGCAAGGTGGCATCGCCGTAAAGATGCTTGCGATAGGCCTTGGCGATCTTCTCGCCGATCGTGCCGGGCAGGAAGATCCCCGCCAGGACCGATTTGACATCGAGCGTGTGGCGCGCCAAAGCGCGGATCGGATTCACCACCAGGGGTTCGAAATCCTGGCGCAGATTGCCGGGTACGAAACTCAGCTTGTGCCATTGCAGGGCCAATTGACCGGCGGTGATCGATCCGCCCGAAACGCTGGAAATGCGCTGCAACTCCTTCAGCAGGCCCGCATCGTAGAGACGCCACAGCGTACCCAGATGAAACAGCATGGCGCGATAGCCGCCGCCCGACAGGGCGAGCGCCATGCCCGGTTCCGGGCCGCGTTCGGCCTTCGCCTGGTTGATCGGCGATCTGCGTTCGCTGGGCGTATCGCTGGTAGGCCGGTTGTCTGCTGGGTCGTTGTGCGGCATGGCAAGCCCCTTCAACGAATGAGAGCAGAGAGTAGCATCCACAACGTAAAGGCGCAATGCGGCCCGTGAACGGGAAGGCCCGGCGATGGGAAGATTGGCTAGTGCTGACTTATTCCGCGACGGCGGGCTGGGGTGTGGGCCGCACCTTGTCGAGCCATGCGGCGTAAAGCGCGGTGAGGAAGGCGGCGAAGGCCACCGCTGCGCCGACCCAGGGCACGCTGGCATAAGGGGCGCCGAGGCTGATGGGAATCCCGCCCAGGAACGCCCCCGAGGCGCAGCCGATATTGAAGCCGGCGTGGTTGAGGGTCGAGGCGAGATTGGGTGCGCCCACCGATTTGTCGATCACGCGCATCTGCAAGGGGGCCACCACCGCGAAGGAGGCGATGCCCCAGAGGATCATGGTGACGATCGCGGTGGCCACGCCCGCCGAGGTCAAGGTGAAGAGGGCGAGGAGGGCGGCCAAGGTCAGGAAGCCGCCCTGCATCGCGCGCATCTGGTTCCAATCGGCCAGACGCCCACCGAGCAGCCCACCCACCGTGAAGCCGCCGCCGAAGAGGACCAGCGTAATCGTGATGGTGCCCGCACTCATGCCGGCATTCTGGGTGAGCAAGGGCGTGATGTAGGTATAGACCGAAAACAGGCTGGCGGCGGAAAGGGCACTCATCGCCATGCCCAGCATCACCTGCGGGCGCTTCAGCACGGCGAATTCGCGGAACAGGGATTGCGCCGGCAGTTTCGGCATTTTGGGGACCATCAGCAGCACGGCCAAACCGGCGATGGCGCCGATCCCGGCCACGGCCAGAAAGGTCATGCGCCAGCCGGCCCAATGGCCGAAGGCGGTGCCGCCGGGCACGCCCAGCACATTGGCGATGGTGAGGCCGGTCATGGTGAGGGCCATGGCCTGCGCGCGTTTGTGCGGCGGGGCGAGATCGGCCGCCACCACCGCGCCGATCCCCATGAAGGCCGCATGCGCGAAGGCGGTGAAGATGCGCGCCGCCATCATCAGGCCGTAAGTGGGCGCGAGCGCGCAGGCGATATTGCCCAGGATGAAGATGCCCATGAGGCCGATCAGCGTCCCCTTGCGGGGCAAACGCGCGGTGAGGATCGCCATGATCGGGGCGCCGATGATGACGCCCACCGCATAACCGGTCACCAGCAGCCCCGCATTCGGGATGTCGACACCGAGATCCCGCGCCACGTCGGGAAGGAGGCCCATCACCACGAATTCCGTGGTGCCGATGCCAAAGCAACCGGCGGCGAGGGCCAGGATCGTGAGGGGCATGCGGGTCGGAACGGGCTGGGTCATGTGCGCCAATCTCGCACATGCAGCATGATTTCAGAAGTTAATAAGTCAGACCAGAAACGCAATCGGGGGACGCAAAAAAGCATGCCTCTTGCGCCCTTTGTTCCGCCTGTGTTTCACTCCAGCTAATCGATTAGCTAATCGATTAGCTAATCGATTAGCTGGCGGATTTCCGCCATTTTTTGGGAGGGTCAGGGATGTACACGAAACGGGCACTTTTCGAGCTCGGCGTGACCGGCGCCGACTTCACCGAATCCGAGCAGGATCAGCTCGACCGGCAGGGGTTCTACATCCGCAAAAACTATTTCACGCCCGCCGCGTGTGAAGAGATGGCAACGGAATTCGACCGGCTCTCAAGCATCGAGGGCGCGCAAGGCGGGCACGAGGTTCATGTCGAGCCAGGCGCCCCCCGCGTCTCCAACATCTTCAACAAGACCGCCGCCTATGACCGCTGCCTGGGGATCAAGCCGGTCCTCGCCGCCGCCCATTACCTCCTGGGCGAGATCAAGGTGCATGGCGCCAATCTCCGCGAGCCGATGAAGGGCCAGGGGCACCAGGATCTCCATGTCGATGTCCCCAAGCACTTCCCGGAGGATTGGTGGGTCCTCAACGTGATCGTCACCTTCGACGACATGCGCCTCGACAATGGTCCCACCCGTGTCATCCCCGGCTCGCATCACTGGCCGCCCCTGAACGTCGCCGCCGTCAACCGCTTCGACTGGTCGCCCAAACCGCTCTCGCCGGCGGAAGAGAAACTGATCCCCACCGATCTCGCCGCCCCCTATCCCGGCGAGGTGCTGGTGGAAGCGCCCAAGGGCTCGCTCATCATCTGCAATTCCTCGATCTGGCATGGCGGCACGCGCAATCTCTCGGGCGATCGCCGCCGCGTGCTGCATCTCACCTACACGCGCCGCGATCTGCCGCAGCAACTGGTGCAGCGCCAGCATCTCACCCAGGCGACCTATGAGCGCCTCGACGATGTGCAGCGTTATTTCCTCGATATCGAGCCGGTCCCGGCGGGTGCGGCGATCCTGCAATCGGCCAGGGCGCCGGGTGCGACCAGCGATTGGTGGAAGTAACCGCGCATGGCGACCATGGACGAAGTGGCGGAAGAGGCGATGGTCTCGAAGGCGACGGTCTCGGCCGTGCTCTCGGGCAAGCGCTTCGTGAGCCCCGAATTGAAAGCCCGCGTCGAGCGCGCGATCGACGATCTCGGCTATCAGGTCGACGGCATCGCCCGCTCACTCAGGAAGGGCCGCAGCGATCTCATCGGCCTGGTCATTCCCGATATCGGCAACCCGTTCTTCACCGAATTCGTGCGCGACGTCGAAGCCAATGCCAAGGCCGGCGGCTTCGCCACCATCCTCGCCGACAGCAATTTCGACGTGGCGACGGAACTGCGCCTGCTCTCGCTCCTGCGCACGCAGAAGGTCGACGGCATCATCCTCTGCCCGGCAGGAAGGCGCGAGGATTACGCCTTCCGCCGCTGGCCGAAAGGGATTCCGATGGTGCTGGTCGACAATGTCTGGCCCGAGGCGTCCTTCGACAGCCTCGCCCTCGACAATGTGGGGGCGGGCATGATGGTGACGCAGCATGTCGTCGCGCAGGGCCATCGCGACATCGCCATCATCGCCGGACCCTGGGGCAACAGCACCAGCGACGAGCGCCTCTCCGGCTTCGAACGCGCGATGGCGGCGGCAAACCTCGCGCTCAATCCCGATTTCATCCGCCATGGCGATTTCCGCGAAAGCGGCGGCTATCGGGCAGCGCGCGAATTGCTCGATCTCGTCCCCCGTCCCAGCGCGATCTTCGTCGCCAACAACAACATGCTGATCGGCGTGATGCGCGCGCTCCACGATGCCGGGCTCGACGTGCCGGGGGACATCTCGGTGGCCTCGATCGACGATTTCCCCTGGGCCGGCGCCTTCCGCCCCGGCCTCACCATCGCCCGGCAGCCGGTCGCCGATTTCGCGGCCCAGGCCTTCCATCTGCTGCGCGGCCGCTGGAGCGAGATCGGCATTCCCGGCCCGCGTCAGCGCATCATCCTCCCCGCCGAACTGGTGGTGCGGGAATCGGTGGCGAAGCGGAACTAGCTCGCGCGCAAATAACGGGGCGCGGGGGCCGAGGTGGAGAGCTTGTCGCGCATCGCCTGGCGGGCACCTTCATAGGCATCCCACAATGCCTTGTCGTGAAGCGGCGGGATGGTGATCACCTCGCCCGCATCGAGGCCGGTCAAGGCCGCGTCCACCATGTCCTCGACCGGCATCACCCATTCGGTGGGCAAAGTGTTGTGCGGCACGCCGATGAGATCCCAGAGCGGCGTCGCCGTGGCGCCGGGCAGGACCGCCTGCACGCGCAAATTCTTTTCCTTGAGCTCGTTGGCAAGGGCCTGGGTGAAGGCGATGACATAGGCCTTGCTGGCGCCATAGACGCCATTGAGGATTTCGGGCGTGATGCCCAGCACCGAGGCGATGTTGATGATGGTGCCCTTGCCCCGCGCGGTGAAGCCGGGGATCGCCGCCAAGGTGAGGCGCGTCAACGCGGTGACGTTGAGATCGATCATCTGTTCCATCGCATCGGCATCGGCCGCCCCCAAGGGCGCGCTCGCCGCCACACCGGCATTGTTGACCAGCAGCGTGATGCCGGGATTGCTGCGCAATGTCTCCTCGATCTGCGCGCGGTCGCGGGCATTGTTGAGATCGGCGATTTGCGCAAAGACCTGACGCCCGGTCGCAGCGCGGATGCGTTGGGCGACCTCGCGCAAGCGCGCCTCGTTCCGCGCCACCAGGATGAGGTCATAGCCGCGTTGGGCCAGACGCTCGGCATAGACGGCGCCGATCCCGGTCGAGGCGCCGGTCACCAGCGCGATGCCGAGGGGGCCGGTACCGGTCGAGACAGTAGTGGTGGCGGTGGCGGAAGGGGTGCTCATGGCAATGCTCCGGTTGAGGGTGGTGGGGTGGATGGATATTTACAACCGGGCCGTCTTGTCTTAAATGTCAAAGAAGCATCATTTCAGGACATGACAACGGAAAGCCCCGCGTATGCACCGCATCGGCCTCGTCCTCTCGCCCGGCGCCTCCTCCATGGGCCTTGCCCCGCTGGCGGCCTTCGAAATGGCGAATTCCCTGCTGGGAAAGCCCCATTACGAGATCCGCATCCTCTCGGCCGAGGGCGGGCCGGTCCCCACGGTGAGCGGCTTTGCCGTCGCCACCCAGCCCTTCGGCCGCTACCGCCCGGACACGCTGCTGATCGCGGGCAGCCTCACGCCGGCCAGTCTCACGCCGGATCGCATGGGGGATGCGGCGGCAAAAGACGCGCGCGCGGCCACGATCCGCTATGTGCAGCGCGCGGCGAAGGTGAGCCGGCGCGTGGCGGCGATCTGCATCGGCGCCTTCACGGCGGCCGAGGCGGGGCTCCTCGACGGGCGCCGCGCCACCACCCATTGGGCCCAGGCCCAGGCTTTGCAGGCGCGCTATCCGGCGGTGAAGGTGGAACCCGATCGCATCTTCATCGAGGATGACGGCATCTGGTCCTCGGCCGGGATGAGTGCCGGGATCGACCTCGCCCTCGCTTTGGTCGAGCGCGATCTGGGCGCGGAACTTGCCCGGCGTGTCGCGAGGTCGCTCGTCCTCTATCACCGCCGCGCCGGCGGCCAGTCGCAATTCTCCGGCCTCCTCGATCTCGATGCAAAATCCGACCGCATCCAGAAGGCCCTCACTTTCGCGAGATCCCATCTCGCGCAAAAGCTGGATGTCGCCGAACTCGCGGCCGCCGCGAATCTGAGCCCGCGCCAGTTCAGCCGCGCCTTCCAGGCCGAGACCGGCCAGTCACCGGCGAAGGCGATCGAGAACCTCCGCGTCGAGGCAGCACGCCTGATGATGGAGGAAGGCCGCCACCCCATCGAAGTGGTGGCCCGCGAGACCGGCTTCGCCGATAGGAACCGCATGCGCCGCGCGTTCCTGCGCGCCTTCGGTCAGCCGCCGGCGGCGATCAAGCGAATGGGGCGGGGGTAGGGGGTGCTCATCGTCCTTGAGAAGGTTGTTGGCAGCGAGTTCGAGGTCTCGGAAGAACCTAAAAGTGCGAGAATTCAGGTAGTGGAGATTGTTTTTTTTTGGCTCTATGGCCAATTGCGTAGAGGTAAAGCTCTCCTCTCGGATGCTCGGAAATCATGAGGTGTGTTCTGTTAAACGGGGGAAACAATTTTCCCTTCAAAAGAGTTGAAGCGGCTTTTCTTCAAAATTACACGGCTACAATGAGCGCGCCCATAACCGAGGATTAACAAAAAGAAGCTCGGGTGCTTCTAGGCCTATCTGAACGGAAAAGGATTGCGCCTATGCACTGGTTCGAAGTTGATCAACTGCCACCATTTGAGCGCAGCACCGTTTCCGAACTCCCCGAGTAAATACTTCGTAGCGTTGAATCAGCTTAACTTCGGTTAGCTTTCTTTTGCCAACGAGGAATCACAGAAATGGGAGCGAGTTCGTCTGAGGCGATCGTTCGCATGGCCGCGAGACAAAAGTTCGTGATCTCACAGCTTCTCACAACATTGTCAGCCCATGAGTGGCTCTCATATTTTAGTTCCGCGAGATCGCTTCTAAACTCTTCAAGGGCATTAACTGCTGCCGGGGAAATAATCACGCCGCCCACGTCACGCCAACGGAGGAGTTCCGCGAAGGCCTTGTTATTCTGCTCGACCAAGTTGGCGTGCTTTTTTTCATAACTCTCAGCCGCGTGGCCTTCGTATCGCAAAAGCTCAAACTGAAAATCCCAATACCTTTTTATGTGATGTAGGGCGTCCAGAATTGCAGAATAAGCTAGTGACTTACGCTCCCACAGCCTCTCCTGATAAAATTTTGCTAGGGCCAACCACGCCGCCAAGAAAACGCCTACGCCAGTTGCAATAAACGGAGTGAGTTTAGTTACAATATCGCAGGCAATTTCCGACATGACTTACTGCTGGCCCCAATCCGCCGTGTATTGTCGACAAGCTTAAAATAGTGCGCTGTGTGTCTAGTTAATGCAATCGAAGATTGATTAAACTCGGCTATCTTTGCGTCGTGAATTTTCAAATGATTGACGTTGAAAATCCTAAACCTACGTCATGGTCGGCGAAGGCCGACCATCCACGAGTTTGCTTCCGTGTGAAGAAAGGAACTCGTGGATCCTCCGCCTTCGCGGAGGATGACAAGCGGGGAGAGCGGCGCGCGCCAAGCATGATGATGAGGGGCGGATGGAGTGGATGCCCGGCCAGTCGGATCAACGCTGGGCCCGGGCATGACGGGATAGGGCGGGATGGCTCTTGCGGCGGTGGGATGGATTCCCGCTTTCGCGGGAATGACAAGAAGCAAGGAGAGAGTGTGACGGCGGCATTGGTTCCGCCGCGTTCTTACGGCGAGGCGGCCAGGTTCACGCGGCCAAGCTTACGCGACCAACGTCACGCCGGCTTTTGCGCCGTGAGGGGCACGGTGACGATGATGAACTCCGCAGGCTTCAAGGGTGCAAAGCCGATCTGGAGGGTGAGGCGGCCGGATGCGATATCCTCCGGTGTCGTTGTGGTGGCATCGCAGGTGACGAAATAGGCCTCTTCGGGCTTGATGCCCTGGAAGGCGCCCTGGCGGAAGAGACTAGTGAGGAAGGTTTCGGCGCGCGCGCGGATCCGGGTCCAGAGCTGCGCGTCATTGGCTTCGAAGATGGCCCAGGCGAGGCCGGTGCGCAGGCTCTCCTCGATGAACCAGGCGAGGCGGCAGACCGGGATGTATTTCCATTCCGAGGCGAGCGCATCGGCCCCGGCGAGGGTGCGCGCGCCCCAGACGACCGGGCCGATCGGAAAGCGGCGGAGCGTGTTGATGGCGTGGGGGTTGAGCCGACCGTTCTCGCGGTCGGTGAATCTGCGGCTGACATCGCTGACGCCGCCGAAACTGGCGTCGAGCCCGGCGGGGGCTTTCCAGAGGCCGCGCTCGGCATCCTTCCGCGCGATCACGCCGGCAATTGCGCCGGATGGCGCGATGGCGGCTGCGCCGCCGGGCGCAATGCTGACTGCGCCGCCGGGCGCGATGGTCGTGTCCTCCTCGACGACGAGGCGCGGGAAATAGAGCGCGGCATGGGGATAGGTCGCGGGATCGAGGGCGGCACGGAGCGTGGCGATGCCCGCGATGGCGGCGCCGACCGGGTCATCCGCCTGTTCCCAGGCCAGAGGCGCATCGATGAGGAGGAGGGCGCGGCGCCGGCGGCAGATCCGCGCGGCCGCCGCCCAGATCTCCGGCTCGATGTCGCTGCCATCGGGGAGCGGCGGGATCACGAGGAGGTTGAAGGTTTCGCTGGGGGCGAGGGAATCGAGGGCGGCGATGAGCGCGCTTTGGTCCGATGCTGTTGTTGCGACGGGCACAACAAGCGCGTGGTGGCCGCCATTCTCGAAGAAGGCGCGCAAGGCTTGCGCGAGCGGTGCGGCGGGATCGGCGCTCGCATAGCGCGCGACATCGTTGCGATGGGTGAGGCGCGCCGGGGTGAGGTCCGCCTCCGGCGTCACCGGACCGAGAAAGGCCGCGACCCCGCTTGCGACACCGGTCACCGCTGAGGGTGTGGCGATCTCGGCCACGTAAATACCTGGATGGGTCGGGTTGTTCGGCATGGTCCGGGCCTCACCTGACTTCCGTGAGGGGGGATGCTATGACAGCGGCGCGGAATTTGATAGCGCGGCATCAAGGATAGTGGGGAGCGGAAGTCATGGGCGATCGTCTGGCAGGCAAAGTGGCTCTCATCACCGGGGCCACATCGGGGATCGGGCGGGCAATCGCCGAAAGGTTTGCGGGGGAAGGGGCGAAGCTCTTCATCACCGGGCGCAACGAGGAGGAGGGCACGCGGTTGGCGCGCGAACTCAAATGTGTCTTCGTGCCGGGCGACGTGACCGCGCCGGGTCTTGCCGATTCCCTGGTGGCGCAGACGGTGGCGACCTTCGGGCGGCTCGACATCCTGGTCAACAATGCCGGCATCATCCATCGCGGCAACGCGCTGGAGACCTCGGATGCGGATTTCGCGCGGGTGATGGAGGTGAATGTGAATGCCCCCTTCCGCTTCTCCCGCGCCGCCCTCCGCCAGATGGTGAAGCAATTCGAGGCCGAGGGAAAAGGTGGCGCCATCGTCAACATCGCCTCCGACTGGGCGGTGGTGGCGGGGTTGGGCGAGCTTGCCTATTGCACCTCGAAGGCCGCCATCGTGCAGATGGGGAAGGCCATGGCCGCCGATCATGCCAAGCAAGGCATCCGGGTGAATGCCATCTGTCCGGGCGATGTGGAGACGCCGATGCTGCTGGGGGGCATCCTCCATCGCGGTGACAGCGCCGCGGAGGGCCTCGCCAAGAACGGCGCCGGCATCCCCATGGGCCGCGTCGGCCAGCCCCACGAGATTGCGAACGCGGTGCTGTTCCTGGCAAGCGACGAGGCAAGCTTTGTGACGGGGACGCAATTGCTGGTCGATGGCGGGAACACGGCGGTTTAGCGGGGCAGCGCAGGGTTGGCGCGGGGCTTGCGTGTAAGGGGTGGGGAAGAAATAGACCAGCCTGGAGAAAACCCGTGTCACGATGGATATATCCCTTGATCGGCCTGCTGTTGGCTTTGGCGGCGGCGTCGCCGGTGCTGGCTGAGCCGGCTTTGGCCGATTCCCTGCCGCCCGGCGTTACTATCCGCAAGGACGTGGCCTATGGCGCGGATGATGATCAACGCATGGACATCTATCTGCCGGCGAATGCCCGGAACGCACCCATCCTGCTGATGGCCCATGGCGGTGGCTGGAAGCGCGGCGACAAGGAGATGGGCCGCGTGGTCACCAACAAGGTCGCGCGCTGGGCGCCCAAGGGGGTGATCGTGGCCTCGGTCAATTACCGCATGATCCCCGATCTGCCGCCGAGCGGCCAGGTCGAGGATGTGGCGCGGGCGCTCGCAAAGCTGCAGGAGATGGCGCCCGAATTGGGCGGCGATCCCGCCAATGTCATCCTGATGGGGCATTCGGCGGGCGGGCATCTGGTCTCGCTCCTCAACGCCGCGCCCGAGATCGGCACGGCGCAGGGGGCGAAGCCCTGGAAGGGCGCCGTCTCATTGGATAGCGGGGCCTTGAACGTGCCGGCGATCATGGAGAAGCGGCATTTCAAACTCTATGACGAGGCCTTCGGCACGGACCCCGCCGAATGGAACCGCGCCTCGCCCTATCACCGCCTAGCCGGGGCGACGCCGCCCATTCTCTTCGTCTGCCGCGAAGGGAAATATCCCTGCCGGGAAGCGGGCGCCTACAGCGCCAAGGCAAAGGGCTTCGGCAACAGCGTCGAGATCCTGCCGCAGGATAAAAGCCATGGCGAGATCAATTGGGAACTGGGCGAGCCCGGGCCCTATACGGATGCGGTCGAGGCCTTCATGCGGAAATTGGGTTGGGGGGTGTGAAAGCGCCCCTCACCCCCACCCTCTCCCCGCTGACGCGGGGCGAGGGAGCGGCCGAGTATGATTGAAGCCCCTCGCCCCATGAAATGGGGAGAGGGGTTGGGGTGAGGGGCGCTTGCTACAGCGCCGGCATCCCATGCTTCTTCCGCGCGATGTTGCAGGCGTCGTCGCCAGGCTGGCAGGCGCGGCAGACATCGGGGCGGAGGCCATAGATGGTGCAGGCGGTCATCTCGCCCACTTTGCCTGCGAGCGCCTTGCAGCGATCGCCCTCGCAGGCCATGCCGCTGCCATCGGCTTTAATGAGAGCGGGCGGGATGAGGGCGAGGTCGTCTTCATGTTCGAGGCTGAAGCGCGGCCAGGAAGCATCCGTCTCGCAACAGGCGCCGCAGGCTTGGCAGGGTGAGTCGGGTGCCGCGCTCATGGATGCTGCTTATGATCGTGCGCGTGGTCATGCTCATGCTCCAGCCGTGCTGCCTTGCGGGCAAGGGCCGCGGCATGGGCGGCGGCGGCCTGTTCGCGGTGCTTCTGGAACACCTCGCTGAAGGCGGCGGCGAGGATGCCGGTCGGCATGGCGATGAGGCCGATGCCGATCACCGCGGTGGCGCCGGCGCAGATGCGGCCGAGGATCGTCACCGGATAGACGTCGCCATAGCCCACGGTGGTGAGCGTCATGATGCTCCACCACATGGCGCGCGGGATGCTGCCGAAGGCTTCGGGCTGGATCGGGCCCTCGGCGAAATAGAGCAGGGTCGCGGTCAGCACCAGGAAGAAGAAGCCGATGAGGAAGCTCAAGCCCAATTCGTAGCGGCGCGCATTCATCGCCTCGGTGAGGTTGCGCACGGCGTGGGAATAGCGGGCGAATTTGACAAAGCGGAGAATGCCGATGAGGCGCACCAGGCGCAGCAAGGCGGAATCGGTCGGCAGGAAGACGAAAAAGAGCGGCGCCGTGGCGAGGAGATCGATGAGCGCCATCGGCGTCACCACGTAGCGCAGCCGGCCGAGCCAGCCGGCATAAGCGGGTTCTTCACCGGCGGCATAGAGCCGCGCCAGATATTCGATGCTGAACAACGCGGCCAGGGTGAGTTCGACGATGCGGAACGTGGTGGGCGAGATTTCCACCAGATGCGGTTCGGTCGAGAGCACCGCGAACATCCCGCCGAACAGGATGAGGGCGCAGATCGCGCGGTTGGCCGGCGACAGGCCGTGCCGGTGCCAGGCCTCGGCCACCAGATGCCGGTGCAGCAATGCCCTTGTGGTGGTCATGAGAAAATTCGCGTCCCGCCATGGTCGGGTGGGGGGATCCACCCATTGGCGGGCATATAACGCCGACCGGCACCCAGCCGCAAGGCCGGGTGCCGGGTTCGGGTTCGGCCCCGGAATTAGGCCGCCGGTTCGGGGTTCCACTCGATGAGATTGATGCCGCCGACATTGGCATTGTAGTCGTGCAGCAGGAACAGGTTCACGCCATCGAGCTGGACCGTGGTGATGTTGGTCCCGGCGTTATAGGACCAGGCATCGCCTTCGACCTGATCGCCCTCGGCGGCGGAATAATCCCAGACATTGTGCTGCTGGGTGTTGTCGATGCTGACGAAGGTGTCGGCGCCGGCGCCGCCATACATCTCGTCCGTGCCGCCCGACGAGCCGACCATGAAGTCGTTGCCGCCCTCGCCGCTCAGGAAATCGGTGCCGCTGCCGCCGAACATGTGATCGTCGCCGCCACCGCCATAGAGGATGTCGTTGCCGGCCCCGCCATCGAGGAAGTCGTTGCCGTCGAGGAACGAGGCATTGCCGAAATCGCCCAGGATGGCGTCATTGCCGTCGCCACCCTTGATCCAGTCATTGCCGGCCTGGCCCTGGGCGTAATCGTCGCCGCTGCCGAGATCGATATTGTCATGGCCGCCGGCGCCATAGACCTCGTCGCCGCCACCCAAAGCGTCGATGATGTTGCCGCTCTCGGTGCCGTTGATGACATCGGCGCCGTTGGTGCCGTAGATCGGGAAGAGATCGGTATCGTCGATGCCGAGAATGGGATCGAGCACGGGGCCGAAGCCGCCGTCATCCTCATGGCCGGAATCGGGCAGGGTCGCCTTGAAGAAAGGCGAATCCGGCGCCGGTGCCACACTCGCCAACTGGTCGGGGAAGAAATAGGCCGAGCTTTCCTGTTTCAGCGTCGGTTCGGCGCGGCTCGCCGTTTCGGCATAGGCGCCGTAATCGAACAGGCGCTTGGTTTCGGTCAAATTGGCTTCACGTAGCGACATGGTGCTTCTCCTTCAAAGAAAGCAAGGAATCGCGTTCCGCCGTCCTTGGGAGAGAAGTCGGATGGGTGGCGCCGGGGGTTCAGCGCCGCGCAGTCTTGTCACAAACCGCGTGCATTTGAGTTAAACTTTGTCACGTGGCAGGCACCCCTTCCTGAGGTATTCTCTCACGCAGGGGGACGGTTTCATGGATATGCTTTACGGGATTCTGCCGCTGGTCATGCTGGGGCTCTATCTCTGGCTCCAGATCCGGACATTGCGGCGCTACCGGCATGGCTGGTGGTGGGCGGCGCTGCTGCCCGCCATCGCGATGGCGCTGGCCACTCTGGTCGGCCTCGTGGGCGGGTTGCAGGGCGCCAATCTGGCCCCGCTCTGGTTCTTCCTCACCTTGCCGGTGAGCCTCCTTTATCTGGGCGGGCTCACCGGTTTCAAGGCAATCAGGGATCACGGGCGGCGGGGGATCAGCGGCGGTAGGGCAATACCGCGCCGCTGGCCGGATCGAGGCGTAGCTTGACCTGGGCGCCATTGGCGTCGTGGCCCTTCAATTCGATGCAGCCGTCGTCGATCTCGTAATCGCCGATCGTGTAGCCGAGCGCCTCGCCGATCTGGATCGCCCTGCCGGCATCGAGCCGGGTGGCGCCGGCGGCCAAGGTGCAGGCCTGGTCGTCCCAATCCTTGTTGTCGGCGAAAGCGGGCGTGGCGGCGGCGAGGCCGGTGGCGAAACAGGCTGCGGCGAGCAGGAGCGCGAAACGGGTGGGGGGCATGGGGAATCTCCTTTGGTTGCGTTCGGGAACGATACCGGCAAGATAGAAACCGGGGCCTGAACACCGCCTGACCAGTCTTGTCAGCGATCTGTCAGCCGGAATTTGCGATGAGCGCGGGATGAAAACACGCCCCTTCATGATCTTTGCCGCCCTGCTGTCCTTGGGGCTTGCCTTGCCGCTGCCCGCGGTCCGGGCCGAGGACCCGCCCAGCACAATCGAAGCTGATGACGATCACGAGACGGCGCGAAAGGCCCTGGAACAGCACGAGATCCTGCCGCTGGGCCGGGTGCTCGCCCTCATCGAGGAGAAATATCCGGGTGACGTGATCGAGATCGAATTGGAGCGCCAGGGCGCGCTCTGGATCTACGATCTGGAACTCATCGATGCCGAGGGGCGCGTGCGCGAGCTCGATATCGATGCGCGGACCGGCGAGGTGCTGAAGGACGCGTTCGACCGATGAAGATCCTTCTGGTCGAGGACGAGGTGCGCATCGCCGACGAAGTCATCGATGCGCTCAAGGGGGCCGGCTATGTGGTCGATCACGTGGCCGATGGCGAGACCGCCTGGTTCCAGGGCGATACGGAAGAATATGACGCGGTGATCCTGGATCTGGGCCTGCCCGGCCTCGACGGACTTTCGGTGCTGAAGCGCTGGCGCGGCAATGACCGGCGGTTCCCGATCCTCATCCTCTCGGCGCGCGGGTCCTGGAGCGAGCGCGTCGAGGGCATCGATGCCGGGGCCGACGAATATCTCCCCAAGCCCTTTCACATGGAGGAATTGCTGGCGCGGCTCCGCGCCATCATCCGCCGCGCGGCGGGGCAGGTGACCGGCGTCTTGCAGGTGGGACCGCTCAGCCTCGATCCGAAACAGATGCGCGTCACCAAGGACGGCCAGGCGCTCAACCTCTCGCCCCAGGAATACCGCCTCATCTCCTATCTCATGCACCATGCCGGGCGCGTGGTGACGCAGATCGAACTCACCGAACATCTCTACGCCCAGGATTTCGAGCGCGACAGCAACGCGATCGAGGTGCTGGTCGGGCGCGTGCGGAAGAAAGTAGGACCCGACCTCATCGAGACGCGGCGCGGGTTCGGCTATGTGATGAAGGGCGACGGTGAATGAGCGCACTACGTCACTTCCCCTCCCCCTTCAGGGGGAGGGTAGGGTGGGGGCACGAAAGCGATGGTTGTGCGAACCCAGGGGGGCCCCCCCCCCCCCCCCCCCCCCCCGGCCGGGGGGGGGGGGGGGGGGGGGGCGCGGCGGGCGGGGCGGGG
>NZ_JAYRDA010000003.1:545315-561393 GCF_041909655.1 Dongia sp.
ACGAAAGCGATGGTTGTGCGAACCCATGCCCCCCTCCCGACCTCCCCCCTGAAGGGGGGAGGAGTGAAGAATGACCCGCCGTTCCCTGCGCTTGCGGCTGCTGCTGGCGGCGGCGATGTCGATCAGCCTGGCGCTGATCGTGGCGGCGGTCGGTCTTATCCTGCTGTTCGACCGGCATGTGGCGCGCCGGATCGATGCCGAGCTCCATACCCATCTCAACCAGATCGCGGCGGCACTGGAATTCGATGCCGAGGGCCGGCCGCGTCTTTCAGCACCTCTCGCCGATCCGCGTTTCGAGCGGCCCTATGGTGGGCTCTATTGGCAGATCGAGAACGGGCGCGATCTGCCGCAACGCGCGCGTTCGCTGTGGGACACGGTCCTGGTCCTGCCGCCGGAAGCCGCCGCCGGCGAGGCCCGCGTCTACATCCTCAACGGGCCGGACAACAGCGAGTTGCGGGCCTATGAGCGGCGCCTCACCTTCAACCGGGACGGGGCCACGCAATCCCTGCGCGTCGTCGTTGCCATCGACCTCAAGGAGCTCGAAGAGGCGCGCGGCGATTTCATCGCCGATATCGTGCCGGGCCTGGCCATTCTGGCGCTCGTCCTCACCGCCGCCTTCTGGACCCAGGTCAATATCGGCCTGAAGCCGCTCGAAGCCATGCGCCAGGCGGTGAAGGCGGTGCGTGCGGGCGCCGCGAAAAGACTCGATGCCGACATGCCGGACGAGATCCAGCCGCTGGTGGCCGAGGTCAATGAATTGCTGAGTGCGCAGGAGGCCCATGTCGCGCGTGCCCGCGCGCAAGCCGGCGATCTCGCCCATGGTTTGAAGACACCGCTCACCGTGCTGGCCAACGACGCGCACAAGCTGCGGAAACTGGGGCAGAGCGAGATCGCGCAGGAGATCGAGGATCTCGCCCAGCGCATGCGGCGCCATGTCGATCATGAATTGGCCCGCGTGCGCGTCGCCGCCCATACCAGGCGGCAGGTGGGCGAGGCCGACCTCAGCCGTGCCATCACTGGCCTCGTCGAGGCGCTGAAGCGCTCGCCCAAGGGCGAGACATTGACCTGGGACGTAGCCGAGCTGGCGCCCGTCATGGTCGCGATCGATGCCCATGACCTCACCGAATTGCTGGGCAACCTCATCGACAACGCGGTCACCTGGGCCAATGCCCGCGTGGCGATCGAGATTGTCCGCAATGGCAAGATGGTGCTGGTGCGCATCCTGGATGACGGCCCCGGCGTGCCGCCCGATTCCTTGGTAGCCCTTGGCAAGCGCGGCCTGCGGCTCGACGAACAAATCCAGGGTACCGGGATCGGCCTCGCCATCGCCCGCGAATTGCTGGACGCCTATGACGGCGCCCTCACCCTGACGAACCGCGCGGAAGGCGGCCTCTGCGCGGAGGTGAGGTTGAAGCTGGCGTGACGTGTCAGGTCGTCGGTGGTCCGCCGATCAGCCATTCATCCGAGAACGGCAGATAGATCCCGGGTAGCGGGAAATGCAAGTGAATGGCCAGGAAGTCACGGGCGTTGTTGGTGGCGATGACGGCGCCATGAACGATGGCGGTGGCCGAGAGGATGAGATCGCCGCCGCTCTTGGGCTGCTTGCTCTCCGGCGCGCTCCAGAGAAAATTCTTCAACCCGGGCGTTGCGAACATGCGACCGTAAAGCCGAGCCACCTGATGATCGATCGGCAGCACCGGCAGGCTGCCCGAGGCAATGAGACCATCAAGCCAGAGCGAGATTTCCTCGGCCTTGGCGGCATTGCCGCCGGCGCGCAGCTGGCTGATCCCCGCCTCGAGCTCGAAGACGGTCATCGCCGAAATCGCGAGGGTATCCGGCGGTACCGTACCCAGCCAGCCGAGAAGCTTCGGATGTGGTTTGGCTTTGCGGGTATTGCTGACGATGTCGGTATCGAGCAGAAACAAGAATCACTCGGCGTCAGAGCTTGTGCGCGGTAGTAGCCCCGGCCCGCCGCTACGCCGGACCTGGCCAAGTGCCGCCTCGAGTGAGGAATCGTCATCTTCCCCTGCTGCGCCGGCGCTGCGCAGCAGATAATCTTTCAAGTTCGGCTTCATGAGCTCGAAGGACGCGCGCGAAAGCAGAACCACTTCCTCGCCGTTCCGTTTGCGGATGACCTGGGGCGCGCCAGTGAGGGCATCTTCAACAACCTCGGCGAAATGGGCGCGCGCCTCGCTTGCCTGCCAGATCCGTTCGCGTGCCATGATTCACTCCCAGCCGGCGGATAATTAAACTGTACAACTAGATTGTACGATGAGATCCTGGAGTCAAGGCCAAGCCCCGCAAATCCACTTGCATCCGGGCTTGAAATCCCTATAGTCCGGCCAAATCCCAGGATCCACTGAGATCCAGCTAAAAGGGTGGGCCCGGTTGGCCCGCCTTTTTTATTGCCCATCTTTCTTCGGCTTAAAAGCTGGGTTTCGGCATGCCCCTGGAAAATCACGCGATTTCAATTGCCTAACGGGAATAATCCGGCCGCATGTCGTTGACCGAGCAGATCGAGCAGATGATTGGCCCCAGCATCGAGGCGCTGGGCTATGAAGTTGTGCGCGTGAGTCTCGCCGGGTCGGTCCGGAAAGTCCTGCAGATCATGGCCGAGCCCAAGGACGGGCGGGTCATGTCGGTCGAGGATTGCGCCCGCGTCTCGCGCGCCATCTCGGCCATTCTCGATGTCGAGGACCCGATCTCGGGCGCCTATTCCCTGGAGGTCTCGTCGCCCGGCATCGACCGGCCGCTGACGCGCCCGAAGGATTACGACCGCTATGCCGGCCACGAGGCCAAGATCGAGACGCATGAACCGATCGACGGCCGCAAGCGCTTCAAGGGCACCCTCAAAGGTGTCACGGACGAGACGGTAAAACTGGTGGCCGAGGGCGAGGAAGTCGCCCTGCCGCTCAACAAGATTGCCAAGGCCAAGCTGGTGCTGACCGATGCGCTGATTGCAGCTCATCAGGCACAAGAAGCCGCGGCCGAGATGAACTGACGCCAACCGAGGACAACATGGAAACGATCGCCATTCCCCGTATGGAGCTTCTGCAGGTGGCCGACGCCGTCGCCCGCGAGAAGAGCATCGACCGCGACGACGTGCTCGTCGCCATGGAGCAGGCCATCCAGAAGGCCGGCCGCTCCAAATACGGCCACGAACACGACATCCGCGCGCAGATCGACCGCAAGACCGGCGAGATCAAGCTCATTCGCGTGCAGGAAGTGGTCGACAATGTCGAGAACGAATACACCCAGATCCCGGTGAAGGTGGCGCAGCGCAAGAAGCCCGACGCCAAGGCCGGTGATCTGCTGGTCGACGAATTGCCGCCGATCGATTTCGGCCGCATCGCCGCGCAAACCGCGAAGCAGGTGATCGTGCAGAAAGTGCGCGAATCAGAGCGCAAGCGCCAGTTCGACGAGTTCAGGGACCGGAAGGGCGAAATCGTCAACGGCCTGGTGAAGCGCGTCGAGTTCGGCAATATCACGGTGGATCTCGGCCGCGGCGAAGCGATGCTGCGCCGCGACGAATTGCTGCCGCGCGAAACCTTCCGCACCGGCGACCGTGTCCGCGCCATCATCTTCGACGTGCGCGAGGAACAGCGGGGCCCGCAGATTTTCCTCAGCCGCACCCATCCCGATTTCATGGCGAAGCTGTTTGCCCAGGAAGTGCCGGAAGTCTATGACGGCATCATCGAAATCAAGGCGGTCGCCCGCGACCCCGGCAGCCGCGCCAAGATCGCGGTCATGTCGAATGACAGCGGCATCGACCCTGTCGGCGCCTGCGTCGGCATGCGCGGCAGCCGCGTCCAGGCGGTCGTCCAGGAATTGCAGGGCGAGAAGATCGACATCATTCCCTGGAGCCAGGACATCGCCACCTTCGTGGTCAATTCGCTGGCCCCGGCCGAAGTCTCCAAGGTTGTCATCGACGACGACGCCGGACGTATTGAAGTCGTGGTCCCCGATGACCAATTGTCACTGGCGATCGGCCGCCGCGGCCAGAATGTGCGTCTGGCTTCGCAACTGACCCAGCGCGACATCGATATCCTCACCGACGCGCAGGAATCCGAGCGCCGGCAGGAAGAATTCAACTCGCGCTCGCAGATGTTCATGGACGCCCTCGACGTCGACGACGTCATCGCCCATCTGCTGGTGACCGAGGGTTTCGCCTCGGTCGAGGAAGTGGCCTATGTGCCGGTCGACGATCTCGCCGAGATCGAAGGCTTCGACGCCGACGTCGCGGCTGAACTCAAGGCCCGCGCCGCCAATTGGCTGGAAGCGGAATCCGAGCGCGCCACGGAGCGCCGCAAGGAATTGGGTGTGACCGACGAGGTGGCAGCCATCGAGAAGCTGACGCCGGCGATGCTGGCGGCCTTGGGCGAGAAGGGGGTGAAAACCCTCGATGATCTCGCCGATCTCGCCGCCGACGAACTGGTCGACGACAATGACGGCATCCTGAAGGATTTCGATCTCTCGGCCGATGACGCCAACGCCATCATCATGGCGGCGCGCGCGCATTGGTTCGAGGAAGAGAAGTAAGGAAAAAGTCTGTTTTGGACAGCCTGGCGATGACGATGGAAACGGCCGATACGGTCGAGGACGGGGAGGTGCCGGTGGAAACCGGACCGCTGCGGACCTGCATCGTCACACGGGAAGCCCATGAGAAGGCGGCGATGATCCGCTTCGTGGCGGACCCCGAGGGGCGCATCGTGCCGGATCTCAAAGGCGATCTGCCGGGGCGTGGCTATTGGGTGAAGGCCGATGCCGCCACTCTGGCCGAGGGCCTGAAACGGCAGGTTTTCGCCAAGGTCAGCAAGGGGAAGGCGAAAGCCGCCCCCGATCTGGTCGAGCGGGTCGCGGCCCTTCTGGAGCGGCAATTGCTGGACCAATTGGGCCTGGCCAAGAAATCGGGCCATCTGGTGGCCGGGTTCGAGAAAGTGGATGCCGCCCTGCGCCAGGGCAAGGTCGCCCTCTTGATCGAAGCCAGCGACGGCGCCGAGGATGGCCGGGGCAAGCTGGCGCGCCTCGCTCGTTCTGGAGTACTGGCCGGTTCTGGGGTAGAGATATGGGCGCCGCTGCCGGCCGAGGCGCTGGCGCCCGCGATCGGGCGCTTCACCGCCGTCCATCTGGCGGTCAAACCGGGCGGCATGGCCGATCGATTGGCACTCACCCTGCGTCGCTACGCCGGCTTCCAGCCGGCGGGGGCGACCGGTGCCAGCCAGTGAATTGAGACGCCAGTGAACTGATATGACTATGTAACCAAACCTGACTGTAACGACGTCGAACGAACGGAAATACGCGAAGCATGTCTAGTGATACCGATACGCCGACCCGCAAACCGCTGAAACTGTCCTCGCCCGGCAAGCTGGAGCTGAAGAAGACGGTGGATGGCGGCCAGGTGCGGCAGAGCTTCCCGCACGGCCGCACGAAGACGGTTGCCGTCGAGGTCAAGAAGAAGCGCACCTACACCACGGGCGTCGGCGGCAAGATGGCCGAAGTGGCGCCCGAGCCGGAGGTCGCAAAGCCGCAGCCGGCACCAGCGCCCCAGGCCAGCGTCACCGTGGCCGCGCCGGAAGTCGACGACCGGCACCACAACCTCACCAATAACGAGCGTCAGGCGCGTTTGAAGGCGCTGGAGCTCGCCAAGAAGGATGAGGAAGCCCGCAAGCTGACCGAGGCCGAAGAGGCCCGCCGCTCGCAGGAACGCAGCGAACGCGAGCGCGCCGAACTGGATCGCCGCCGCCGCGAGGAAGAAGAGCGCAAGGCCGCCGAAGACGCCGCGCGCAAATCACGCGAGACCGAGGAAACGGCGCCCGTCGCCGCAGCCCCCGCACCCGCGCCGACACCGGCCGATGCCGAGGCAGCGGCCGCCGTGCCGCATACCGGCCGCATGCATCTGGCCAAAGCGATCGCCAAGCAGGGCGCCGAGGAAGACGAGAGCGCCCGCCGCCGCGTCAGCACCACCGGCCACCGCCCGCCCGCCGTCAAGACGCCGGTCCGGGCCAAGGACGACCAGCGCCGCCGCGGCAAGCTGTCGGTGACCCAGGCGCTCGATTCCGAAGCCGGTGAACGCCAGCGCTCGCTGGCGGCCTTCCGCCGCCGTACCGAAAAAGAACGCCGCGCTCACATGATGAGCGGGCAGAATCAGGCCAAAGTGCTCCGCGAAGTTACCCTCCCCGAGGCGATCACCGTTCAGGAACTCGCCAACCGCATGGCCGAACGCGGCGCCGACGTGATCAAGTCGCTGATGAAGATGGGCGTCATGGCGACCATCAACCAGACCATCGACGCCGATACCGCGGAGCTCATCATCGGCGAATTCGGCCATACCGTGCGCCGTGTCTCGGCCGCCGATGTCGAAGTCGGCCTCGAGGGCGAGACGGATATCGAGACCAGCCTGATGCCGCGACCGCCGGTCGTCACCATCATGGGCCATGTCGATCACGGCAAGACCTCGCTGCTGGATGCCTTGCGCCAGACCGACGTGGCGGCTCATGAAGCGGGCGGCATCACCCAGCATATCGGCGCCTATCAGGTGACCCTGCCCACGGGCAAGAAGATCACCTTCATCGATACGCCGGGCCACGCCGCCTTTACCGAAATGCGCGCGCGCGGTGCCAATGTCACCGATATCGTCGTCCTGGTCGTGGCCGGCGATGACGGCATCATGCCGCAGACGGTCGAGGCCATCCATCACGCCAAGGCGGCGAAGGTGCCGATCCTGGTTGCCATCAACAAGATGGACAAGCCCGATGCCAACGCCAATCGCGTGCGTCAGGAATTGCTGAACCACGAATTGGTGACCGAAGAGATGGGCGGCGACGTGCTGACCGTCGAGGTGTCCGCCAAGACCAAGATGAATCTCGACAAGCTCGAGGAAGCCCTGCTGCTGCAGGCCGAAATCCTCGATCTGAAGGCCAATCCCGACCGCGCCGCGGTGGGTGCCGTCATCGAAGCCAAGGTCGAACGTGGCCGCGGTTCAGTGGCAACGCTCCTGGTGCAGAAGGGTACGCTGAAGGTTGGCGACATCTTCGTGGCCGGCGCCGAATGGGGTCGCGTCCGCGCCCTCCAGGACGATCGCGGCCGCGCCATCGAAAGTGCCGGTCCCGCCTCGCCGGTCGAGGTGCTGGGTCTTCAGGGCACGCCGCAGGCCGGCGACGTCTTCGTGGTGGTGGATAGCGAGGCCCGTGCCCGCGAGATCACCGAATTCCGTCTCCACCGCCAGCGCGAACAGCAGGCGGCGGCGGGCGCCCGGTCGACCCTCGAGCAGATGTTCTCGAAGATCCAGACCGGCGAAGCCAAGGAAGTGCCCGTGGTCGTCAAGGCCGACGTGCAGGGCTCGGTCGAGGCGATCGTTTCCAGCCTCAACCAATTGGGTACCGAGGAAGTCAAGGCGCGCATCCTTCACGCGGCCGTGGGCGGCATCAACGAAAGCGATATCACCCTGGCCCGGGCGTCGGGCGGCATGATTATCGGCTTCAACGTGCGTGCCAATCCGCAGGCGCGCGACATGGCGCGGCGCGACCGGGTCGACATCCGCTACTACTCGATCATCTACAACGTGGTCGACGATATCAAAGCGGCGATGTCGGGCATGCTGGCGCCGACCCTGCGCGAGAAGTTCCTGGGCAATGCCGAGATCCGCGAGATCTTCAACATCACCAAGACCGGCAAGGTCGCCGGCTGCATGGTGACCGAAGGTTTGATGAAGCGCGGCGGCAAGGTCCGCCTGCTGCGCGACAACGTCGTCATCCACGAAGGTACGTTGAAGACCCTGCGCCGCTTCAAGGACGAAGTGCGCGAGGTCAAGGAAGGCTTCGAATGCGGCATGGCCTTCGAGAATTACGACAATATCGAGAAGGGCGACGTCATCGAATGCTTCGAGATGGAAGAAGTCGCCCGGGCTCTGGCGTAAAGAGGGCGGGGCAACTCGCCGGGTTTTTTCCTTTTCTAAATGTCGTCATCCTCCGCGAAGGCGGAGGATCCACGAGTTTCTTTCGTCAGTTTTGATGAAACTCGTGAATGGTCGGCCTTCGCCGACCATGACGATTTAATATATCTGTGAACTATCGATCCTAAATGCCACGCAAGAAAACCATCACACCCCATGCCGGACAGCGCCAATTGCGCGTGGGCGAGGAATTGCGCCATGCGCTGACCTCGATCCTGGCCGAGGACCGGCTGTCGGATCCGGATCTCGCCGGCAAGATGGTGACGGTGACCAGCGTGCGGATCAGTCCCGATTTGCGCAACGCCACCATCTTCATCACGCCTTTCGGCATCAATCAGGAACCGAAGGCGGCCGAGACGCTGGTCCGCGCGCTCAATCGCGCCGCTGGCTATTTCCGCGGCGAGATGGCGCGCATGGTCGAGATGCGCGTCTCGCCCCAATTGCGCTTCAAGATCGACGACAGCTTCGAGACCGCGAACCGCATCGAGGCCCTGCTGCACGATCCGGTCGTGCGCGCCGATATCGCGAAGCCCCGCGAAGATAAAGACGACGAATAAAATGGGCCGGCGCAAGAAGGGCGAGAAGGTCGACGGGTGGCTCATCCTCGACAAGCCGGTCGGTGTCACCTCGACCCAGGCCGTGGCCATCGTTCGGAAGTTGTTCAACGCGCAGAAGGCCGGTCATGGCGGCACGCTGGACCCGCTGGCCGATGGCTTGCTGCCGATTGCACTCGGCGAGGCCACCAAGACCGTGCCCTATGTCATGGACGGGGTGAAGACCTATCGCTTCACCTTGAAGTTCGGCGAACAGCGATCGACCGACGATACCGAGGGCGAGGTGATCCAGCGCTCGGATCTGCGGCCCAGCGACGACCAGATTCGGGCAGCCCTCCCCGCCTTTATCGGCGATATTTCCCAGGTGCCGCCGGCTTTTTCCGCGATCAAGGTGGATGGCGAACGGGCCTATGACCTCGCCCGCGGCGGCGAAAAGGTCGAGCTCGCCCCCCGAATCATCCGGGTCGAGGATTTCCGTCTCACCGCCCGGCCCAGCGCCGACGAGGCGGTTTTCGAGGTCCGGTCCGGGAAAGGCGCCTATATGCGGAGTCTTGCCCGGGACCTCGCTCAACATCTGGGGTCGGTCGGCCATGTTTCCGCCCTCCGGCGCCTATCTGTTGGGGGTTTCACGGAAAAACACGCAATTTCGCTGGACGCCTTGCGGGGCTTATTTTCGCTGGACGCTCCGGGGGCATTGGGGCATAGTCCGGCCGCTTTTGAGCATTTGTTGCCGATAGAGACCGCGCTGGACGACATCCCGGCATTGGCCTTATCGGCCACCGAGGCGATACGCCTTCGGTCCGGGCAACCGGTTGGATTACTCCACCGCCAAGACCGCGATCGAATCCGGGGTTTCACCCCGGGCGGCATGGTTTGCGCCATGTCCGACGGCAAAATCGTTGCCCTCACCCGTTACGAGGCAGGCGAAATCGTCCCGGTGCGCGTCATCAACCATTAGGACCAAAGGAGAAGGTCGATGTCGATTACTGCCGAACGCAAGCAGGAAGTCATCAAGGAATTCGCCCAGGCTGCCAACGACACCGGTTCGCCGGAAGTGCAGATCGCGATCCTCACCGAGCGCATCAAGAATTTGACCGAGCATCTGCAGAGCCACGACAAGGATTTCCATTCCCGTCGCGGTCTTCTGGTGATGGTCGGCCAGCGCCGCCGTCTGCTCGACTATTTGAAGAAGAGCAGCAACCAGCGCTACCAGGACATCCTGGCCAAGCTGGGTCTGCGTCGCTAACCGAGTTCGATAATCCCGTCCCGGCAGATGCCGCGGGCGGGATTATCATATCTGGAAGACCGTCCCGGATCGGGGCAGAATTCCAGGATTCCAAGCGGCTGATGCGGAATATCGACCACCGCGCCAGTTGAAACGAGCCGGGCCGACGCAAGCAACGCCCACCCTGATGATCGATGGGGATCGCGTTGCTTTCGCGGGTCCGGCAAACCAACAGGTCGAATGACCAGTCTCCCCCATGGCATACAAGGCCCGTGGGTCCCGGGGACGTTGAAAGGACCAAAGCATGTTCAATATCTTCAAAAAAGAAATCATGTGGGGCGGCCGCAAGCTGACCCTCGAAACCGGCCGCATCGCGCGCCAGGCCGATGGCGCCGTGCTGGTGACCTATGGCGAAACCGTGGTGCTGTGCACCGCGGTCGGTGCCAAATCGCCGAAGCCGGGCATCGATTTCTTCCCGCTCACCGTCAATTACCAGGAAAAGACCTTCGCCGCCGGCAAGATCCCCGGTGGTTTCTTCAAGCGCGAAGGCCGTCCGACCGAAAAGGAAGTGCTGACCAGCCGCCTGATCGACCGTCCGATCCGCCCGCTGTTCCATTCTTCATATCGTAACGAGACGCAGGTCGTCTGCACGACGCTTTCCCACGATCTCGAGAACGATCCCGATGTCGTCGCCATGATCGGCGCCTCGGCCGCCCTCACCATTTCGGGCATCCCGTTCCTCGGCCCGATCGGTGCCGCGCGCGTCGGCTATATCAACGGCGAATATGTCATCAACCCGAAGCGCAGCGAGCTTGCTGAATCGAAGCTCGACCTGATGGTCGCCGGTACCAATGAAGGCGTGCTGATGGTGGAATCCGAAGCCCAGGAGCTTTCGGAAGAAATCATGCTGGGTGCCGTCAATTACGGCTTCAAGGAATTCCAGGCGGTGATCAACATGATCATCGATCTCGCCGAGCAATGCGCTAAGGACCCGCGCGAGCTGACGGCGCCCGACGCCGCCGCAACGGAAGTGTTCGACGCCTTGAAGGCCCAGTTCTCCGACAAGCTCGCCGAAGCCTATCGGGAAACCGCCAAGCAGGCCCGCACCGACAAGGTCGCGGCGGTGAAGGACGAAGCCAAGAAGACCATCGGCACCGACGACAAGAAGGCCGAACTGGTCGGCAAGCTGTTCAAGGATCTGGAGAAGGACATCGTCCGCGGCAACATCCTGAAGACGGGTGTGCGCATCGATGGCCGTGACACCAAGACCGTGCGTCCGATCGTGGCCGAAGTCGGCGTGCTGCCGCGCGCCCATGGCTCGGCCCTCTTTACCCGCGGCGAGACCCAGGCGCTGGCCGTCACCACCCTGGGTACCGGTTCGGATGAGCAGATCATCGACGCGCTGGAAGGCGAATACCGCCAAGCCTTCATGCTGCATTACAACTTCCCGCCCTATTCGACCGGCGAAGCCGGCCGCATGGGCTCGCCGGGCCGCCGCGAAATCGGCCACGGCAAGCTGGCCTGGCGCGCGATCAACCCGCTGCTCCCGGCCAAGGACAAGTTCCCCTACACCATCCGCATCGTCTCGGAGATCACCGAATCAAACGGCTCGTCGTCGATGGCGACGGTCTGCGGCTCGTCGCTGGCGATGATGGACGCGGGCGTGCCGCTGGCGCGTCCGGTGGCGGGCATCGCCATGGGCCTCATCAAGGAGAAGGACGGCTTCGCGGTCCTCTCCGACATCCTCGGCGACGAGGATCATCTCGGCGACATGGATTTCAAGGTGGCCGGCACCGACCAGGGCATCACCGCCCTGCAGATGGACATCAAGATCACCTCGATCACCGCCGAGATCATGAAGATCGCGCTCGACCAGGCCAAGGGCGGCCGTCTCCACATCCTCGGCGAGATGGCCAAGGCCATGACCGGGGCGCGTGAGGGCGTCAACGAGAACGCGCCGCGCATCACGGTGATCCAGATCCCGAAGGAAAAGATCCGTGAAGTGATCGGCACCGGCGGCAAGGTCATCCGCGAGATTTGCGAAGTGACCGGCGCCAAGGTCGATATCGAAGACGACGGCACCATCAAGGTGGCCGCGGTCGATTCCAAGGCCGGCGAAGCCGCGATCAACTGGATCAAGGGCATCGTCGCCGAGCCGGAAGCCGGCGTCATCTATGACGGCAAGGTCGTGAAGATCATGGATTTCGGTGCCTTCGTGAACTTCCTGGGTTCGCGCGACGGCCTCGTCCATATCAGCGAATTGGCGCCGCAGCGCGTCAAGCAGACCTCGGACGTGGTCGAAGTGGGCCAGGCCGTGAAGGTGAAGGTGCTGGGCATGGACGATCGCGGCAAGGTGAAGCTCTCGATGCGCGTCGTCGATCAGCAGACCGGCGCCGACCTTTCGGAAGAGATGGCCAAGGCCGATGCCGAACGCCGCGCCCAGCGCAATTCCGAACGCGCGGAATAAGACGGGATAGAGGGGCGGCGGCTTTGCTGTCGCCCCGATCTTTCTCCGGCGGACTCATCGGATGCCACTCAAACCTTCCAGGGTGAAGCTTCCCAAGGTGATTGGCCATCGCGGTGCTGCCGAGGCGGCACCCGAGAATACATTGGCGAGCTTTCGCGAAGCCAAACGCCAGGGCGCCGGGTGGGTCGAATTCGACGCCAAGCTCTCGGCCGACAATCGCTGCTTTCTCCTCCATGACGACGATCTCGACCGCACCAGCAACGGGCGCGGCCCGGCGCGCCTCAAGACCTGGGACGAGCTGAAATCGCTCGATGCCGGTGCCTGGAAGGGACCGCAATTCGTGGGCGAGAAGCTGCCGCTGCTCAGCCAGTGCCTGGAACTGTTCCAGGAACTCGATCTTGCCTTCAATCTCGAATTGAAGCCCTGTCCCGGCCGTGGCGAGGAAACCGTGCGCCTGGTTCTTGACGAGGTCAAGGCGCTGTGGCCCGCCTCAAGGCCGCGGCCACTCATTTCCAGTTTCGAAATTCCGTGCCTCGAAGTGTCACGGGACCGTCATCCCGATCTGCCGCGGGGGCTGCTTCTCGAGACGCATCCCGCCGATTGGGCGGATCTCGCCCGGCGCCTTGCGGTCGAAACGGTTAATATCTGGGACCGCGACGCCAATGCCGATTGGTGTCGCGAGATCAAGGCGGCGGGATTCGGCCTGCTGGTCTATACGGTCAACGATGCTGCGCGCGCGAAGACTCTGATCCAATGGGGTGTGGACGGCGTCTTCACCGATGCGCCCGGTCGAATCTTGGAATCAATCGGCTAATAACGATATAAATAGGAAGCCCCGGGGCGCTCTCCGGGAGGCTATGGGAGGTTTGGGTGAAGGCATTGAAGCCGCTGCTGATTTCAGGTGCCGAGGTATTGCCGCTGATCGAAGGCGGCAAGGGCATTTCGGTCTCCAACGGGCAGTCCTCGGGCGCCTGGGCGCTGGCGGGCGGTGTCGGCACCTTCTCCGGCGTCAATGCCGATTCCTATGACGAGAACGGCAAGCCGATTCCGCAGACCTATAAGGGCAAGACCCGGCGCGACCGCCATGAGGAATTGCTCGATTACGCGATCAAGGGCGGCATCGCCCAGGCGCGCATCGCCCATGATTGCATGGGCGGCAATGGCCGCCTGCACATGAACGTGCTGTGGGAGATGGGCGGCGCCGAGCGCGTGCTGCACGGTGTCCTCGAAGGCGCCAAGGGCCTCATCCACGGTGTCACCTGCGGGGCAGGCATGCCCTACCGGATCGCGGAAATCTGCGCGCAATACGGCATCCATTATTATCCGATCGTCTCTTCGGCCCGCGCCTTCCGCGCGCTCTGGAAACGCGCCTATCACAAATTCCACGATCTCCTGGGCGGCGTCGTCTACGAAGATCCGTGGCTGGCCGGCGGCCATAACGGTCTTTCCAATGTCGAGGACCCGACCAAGCCGCAGCCGCCTTATGACCGCGTGCGCGAGCTCAGGAATACCATGCGCGACGAATGCGGATTGGCCGAGACGCCGATCATCATGGCGGGCGGCGTCTGGAATCTGAAGGAATGGGAAGACTGGCTGGGCAATCCGGAACTGGGTCCGGTGGCCTTCCAATTCGGCACGCGCCCGCTCCTCACCCAGGAGAGCCCGATCTCGGACGCCTGGAAGAAGCGCCTCGTCACCCTCAAAAAGGGCGACGTTTTCTTGAACCGCTTCAGCCCGACCGGCTTCTATTCATCGGCGGTCAATAACGACTTCATCCAGGAACTCCGCGCGCGTTCGGAACGCCAGGTCGCCTATTCGGCGCAGAAGGTGGGCGAGCATGAATGGCCTTTCGCCGTGGGTGCGCGCGGCCGCCAGGTGTTCCTGACCGCCGCCGACAAATTGCGTGCCGAGGAATGGGTGAAGCAGGGCTTCACCGAAACCCTGCGCACGCCGGACACGACGCTCATTTTCGTCACCCGCGAGAAGGCCAACGAAATCCTCAAGGACCAGATCGATTGCATGGGCTGCCTCTCGTCTTGCGCCTTCTCGAACTGGGCGCAGAACGAGGAAGGCACCACCGGCCGCAAGGCGGACCCCAGGAGCTTCTGCATCCAGAAGACCCTGCAGGAGATCAGCCATTCCGACAAATTTGAAGACCAGCTGATGTTCGCCGGCCACAACGCCTATCGCTTCCGCGACGATCCCTTCTATTCGAACGGCTTCGTCCCCACGGTGAAGCAATTGGTGGAGCGGCTCGTCACCGGGGATTGAGGCTTAGGGTAGACGGAAGAAAATCGTTTCCACTTGCTGTCATGCCCCGGCTTGGCCGGGGCATCCGCGCGTTGCTTTCTTCATTTGCCGATAGACTCGTGGATGGCCCGCCTGAAGCGGGCCATGACAAGTGAGCCATCCAGCCACGATCCCGTCAAAACGGAAACGCCTAGCGCACAACCTCACCCAGGAACCCATCAGCCTGCGTCACGTAGAGGTCGATATCGGCGGGCTGGTGCGCGAAAGAGACTTGCGGGCCGGCGGAGGCGACGGCATCCCAGAAGCCGCGATTGGCCATAAAGACGCGGCGGGCATCGATGAAATCGGTGTCGATCGAGCGGGTCGCCGCTTCCGCGTTCGTGGGGAATTCCGGTTCCAGGCAATAGCCTGAGCGCGGGCCGTGGCGGAAGGCGCGCCAGGGGAGGCCGTGGCGCTTGAACGCGGCCTCGAGCCCATCGGCAAGGCGCTGGCCCAAGGCGGTGATCCGATCATAGCCTTGCGGCGTCAGGACGTGTTCGAGGGCGGCGCGGGCGGCGGCGATGGCGACATTGCTGCCATAGGTGGTGCCGCCGGTGGCGAGGCCCTTGGGCCCGATATCGATGTCGAGATGCTTTTCCATCACATCGGCCACGTCGCGGCTCATGCCGTAGAGCGCGAACGAGATGCCGGTGCCGAGGCCTTTGCCGAGCGTCACGAAATCGCAGGCGAGCTTGCCCGTACCCACCAATCCGCCATAGGCGAATTGAAAGGTATGCGCCTCGTCGAGGCAGAGAAGCGCGCCGTATTTTTGCGATAGCGCCCGGAGGCCCGCGAGATAGCCCGGTGCCGGTTCCACCAGCAGGCAATTGGTGAGGGCGGGTTCGGTGATGACGAGGGCGATGTCGTTGGCTTTGAGCGCTGCCTCGGCGGCGTCGAGATCGTTGAAGGGCACGATCACCGAATCTTGCGCGATCCGCGCCGAGGTGCCGAGCTGCACCGGCACCGTGCCGCTGGCCGATGGCGTCACCAGGGATTCGTCGATATGGCCGTGATACTGGCCGTCAAAGACCAGGATCTTGTTGCGCCGGGTGATGAAGCGGGCGATGCGCATTACCTCGGTATTGGCGGCGGAGGCCGAGAGGGTGAACTGCCAGCAGGGGAGACCGACCCGGCGGGCGAGTTCCTCGGTGACGAAGACGGCATCCTCGACCGGCAGCAGAAAATGGGCGCCGCTGGTGACGGCGCGGGATACGGCCTCGGCGATCGGCTTGGCGCCATAGCCCATGGTCATCGCAAGATCGCAGACATTGAAATCGCAATAGGTGTTGCCGTCGAGATCGTTGAAATGGGGGCCGGCGCCGCCGGTGGCGACGATGGAATTGTGGCGGAAGAGTCCCGCCATCCAGGCCATCGGCACGCCATTCGGCATGCTCTTCCCGGCCCGCGCGAGCCAGGCCTGGGATTTCCGGGTGCGCGCCTTGAAAGCCGCATCCTCGCGGAAGCGCAGGCTGGCGAGGGCGGCGCGGTCGATATGATCGGAAGCGGGCGCGGACATGGCGGTTCTTTTGGCTGCTCGGGAAAAGGGGCGTTCATCTAGGCGGCGGGGGGAGATGTTGTCAAAGGGGCTTAAT
>NZ_JAYRDA010000004.1:0-476939 GCF_041909655.1 Dongia sp.
CTTCAGGATATGCTCGCGACCGTTGATGTCCGGATTGGGCACGTTGATCTGGCGATCGAAACGACCGGGACGCAACAGCGCGGGATCGAGGACGTCAGGCCGGTTGGTGGCGGCGATGATGATGACGCCTTCATTGGCGTCGAAGCCATCCATCTCGACCAGCATCTGGTTCAAGGTCTGCTCGCGCTCGTCATTACCGCCGCCGAGGCCGGCGCCGCGATGACGGCCAACCGCGTCGATTTCATCGATGAAGATGATGCAAGGCGCGTTCTTCTTGCCCTGCTCGAACATGTCGCGGACACGGCTGGCGCCAACGCCCACGAACATCTCGACGAAATCGGAACCCGAGATGGTGAAGAACGGCACATTCGCTTCGCCGGCAATGGCGCGGGCCAGCAAGGTCTTACCGGTGCCCGGAGGCCCCACCAGCAAGCAGCCCTTAGGGATCTTGCCGCCCAGGCGCTGGAATTTCTGCGGGTCCTTCAGGAACTCGACGATTTCCTCGAGCTCGACCTTGGCTTCCTCGATGCCAGCGACGTCGTCAAAGGTAACGCGGCCGGTGCGCTCGGTCAGCAGCTTGGCGCGCGACTTGCCGAAACCCATGGCCTTGCCGCCCTGGCCCTGCATCTGGCGCATGAAGAAGATCCAGACGCCCACGATGATGATGAGCGGCGCCCAGCTGATCAGGATCTGCATCAGGGGGCTGGTCCCGTCTTCCTTGGGCGCGGCTTTGATGTCGACGCCCTTGGCGGTCAGGTTCTCAACCAGCTTGGGGTCTTCCGGCGCGTAGGTGGAGAACGTCTGACCCGACGCGGTCATGCCGGTGATATTCGGCCCGCGGATCTCGACCGACTTGATCTGGCCGCCATCCACCTGGGCCAGGAACTGGGAATAGCTCATCTGCTGCTGTCCCGTGCGCGACGTATCGCCTTGGAACATTTGGAAAAGGACGATCAGCAACAAGCCGATCGCCACCCAGATCATCAGGTTTTTACCCCAGTTCACAATTGTCTTCCCTATTCCTTGGCGATCTGGCTGCAGGGACCCTAGGGCTATCCTGGCCTGGAGGCCACACGCCGTCATAAGTTAAATAGTGTGAGGCAAGGTTTACGCAACTGTAAAGCCGCCAGATGTCGCCGAATTATACGGTAGGAGACGGACCCGAAGGACATCTTTGAGCCCAAATGGATCAAATCCGGTAAACGGCACCCGGATGAGACGACCTGTCGCATCCCTGAAGGCCGGCAAGCCGGGCCGCGCCAAAGGTGGGACTTCCTTCAATTTTGGGGCCGATTCGGGAATTCCGGCGATTTCCCGCAGCCCGTCTTCCCCCAGCACGGCGATATCCGATCCGCCCTGCAGGTCGCCCACCCTCACGGCAAAGCGCCGGTCCCAGAAATATTCGCCCGGTCCCGCGATCCGTACGATCTCGCGCGCGGCCGCCGCCTCGCGGGCGACGAGCACCCGGCCACGCCAATTCCCAACCAGGCAGCCTCCCAGCGAGCGCACCGGCCCGCCGGACAGCACCGTACTAATATCCCGCCGTAGGGCCGACCGGGCGGGTCTGTAAGCGCCGCCGCCGATGGTTGCGATCAATTGGCCGACAGCAAGGTCACGGATTTCCTCGCTCGCCGCCATGAGCACCGCCAGATCGAGCAAGGCATAGCCGGCGGAGGCGATCTCGGCGGCGCGCATCAGAAGATCGGCGCCGCCGGCCTCAGTCACGCGGCGCAGCTCGCCGGCAGCACTGATCTCCGAGAGATCCGGCAACCTCCCCAATCGCCCGAGGCGCCAGCGCACTCGCTCGAATTTTTCGGCGCGATTGCTGGGATCCTCGAGCCAGTCCTGTTCGATATCCCGAAGAAAGCCCGACAGCGCCTCGCGCGTAACGCCTAGAAGCGGCCGGACCAGCCGCACGCCAGACCGGGTCGTAACGGCGCTCATGCCGGCCAGACCGGGCGAGGCGACGTTCATTTCGGCAGGATCGCGGGCGCGACGCATGGCGACGGTTTCGCGCTGATCATCCGCCTGATGTGCCAGCGCAAGATGCAGCACGCCCGCCGCGCGACACCAGGCGGTCAGCAAATCGTAGCGGGCCTGCCGGGCCACTTCCTGCACGCGAGAACGCGGTTTGAGCCCAGTCCAGCACAAGGTGACATGCGCAATGCCCAGCTCACGGGCCCAGAGCGCGACCTGATCCGCTTCGCGGGCGGAATCCGGCCGCAATCCGTGATCGACCGTCAGCGCGGTAAGTCTCCCCTGGCGGTCTCGGCACCATTGCGCCAGCAGCCGCATGAGGGCGACGGAATCCCTGCCGCCAGAAACCGCGACGGCCATCTCGGGGGATGATTCAAAGGGACCGAGCGCCGCCATCAGCCGCGCAAATCCCACGGCCGAGAGTGGCGTACTCAGGGAACTGTTGGCGATGTTATCCCCAAGACGTTACGCCCCTCACTTGCATTCATAGCGCTGCTTGGCGCGCTGGGCCCGATCCTTGATCGCCTGCGAGGCGTCCGGGAACTGCTTCTCGAGTTGTCCAAAAGCGGTACAGGCGTCTTTGTTGCGGCCGGTCTGGCCCAGCGACATGGCGAGCTTCAGCAGATTGTCCGGCGCCTTCGCGCTCTTGGGGTACTTCTGATATCCTTCCGCAAAGGCGATCGAGGCACTCTTGAAATCTCTGCGCACGTAATAGGTCTCGCCCAGCCAGTATTGCGCGTTCCCCGCCAGCGGGTCCTTGGGGTGTTGATCGAGGAAGGATTTCAAGGCGATCTCGGCCTCGGCATAGGCACCGCGCTGGACGAGCCCGGTCGCATATTCATACTGCTGCTGCGGCGTGTCGCCAGGCAGGATCACGGTGCCTGCAGCTGCTGCTGCGGCCTGTTCGGCGGCACCCGCCGGCGCTTGCGGCAGGTTCTGCATCTGGTCGCTGGAAAGCGTGCCCATGACACCCGGCTGGGTAGGTGCCGGCGGCGCCCCGGGATCCGTCGGCGTGGCCGAAGCGGTGGCGCCGCTCGCGTCCGGCGTCGCCGACATGGTCGCATCGGCCGCCATTGGCGTGCTGGCAGCGCGGCTCTCCAGCTCCGTGAGGCGGAATTCGGTGTCCTTCTGCATGCGGTCGAGCTTGTCGGCGAGGTCGTTGACCTTCAGCTCGACGGCTTCGATCTGTCCGATCACCTGGCTGATGCGCTGGTCATATTGCTGGAAGCGGATCTCGGTCTGCGCGGCGACGGTACCGCCGCCCGAGGCAGCCGCGCCGGCACCGCCTTGCGGGATCTGGTTCTGCAGAAAGGTCATCTGCTGCTTCAGCCGTTCGACTTCGGCCCGCAAGTCGTCGATCTCGTCAGCCTGTACGGCCGGCGCGCCGGCAAAGGCCAGAAAGGACGCCAAGGCTGCGACCTTCGCACCCATCGACACATTCATCCAGATCATTCCCATTACCCTTACCTCTCGGCCAAGCCAACGCATCGATCATGCTCCCCACCCGCGATGCCTGCCAGGCTATGCTTGCCAGGCCATGCTTGTCGGGGAAACCGGCAGAATTATGGCGTGACCAGTTGTCGGCCGACACAAAATTGCGAGCCGACAATGCCAAAGGGACTCGGTCAAAAGCAAGGCTGGCCAAGGGCTAACGGCCCCCGGCCAGCTTGCCGGCGCGGTTCTACTGAGAGTTTAACGCCGTAACCGCCCGCCGGTTCTGTGCCCAGCAGGTGCCGCTACTCTCGCCACAAAGCGGCCGCTCCTTGCCATAGGAGAGAATGCTGAGGCGGCTGGCATCAATGCCGAGGGCTGCCAGATAGCCGGCCGCCGCATGTGCCCGGCGTTCGGCCAGGGCCAGATTGTATTCACGGGTCCCCCGTTCATCCGCGTGGCCCTCGACGGTCACGGTCGTAGCTGGATTGGCGCGCAGCCAAGTCGCCTGCTGCTGCAGAACGCGCTCGGCATCGGGAGAGAGCGTATAGGAATCGGTCTCGAAATAGATCGCATTGGCGATGGCTTCATAGCTGCCGCCGATCGGTCCGCCGATGATGTCGGCGGTACCCGCGTCGATCGGTGGCGTCGCAACTGGTGATGGATTGGCGGTGGTCTCGGTGCCGGTGCCATTGCTGGTGCCGCAGGCCCCCAGCATCAGCACAAGCGACAGCGCAGCCAGTTTCCCGCGCCGGTCCGTCCAAAGTCGTGGCATTCGTGTCCCCTCTTTCAGGTTGAAAAATTCAACCGGGGCACACTCGCGGCAGAGTTGGGCGGGATTGCGGCTTTATTCGCGCAAGATCACGGAGATTTTACCGGATAAAGAAAAACGCCGGCCCGGGTTTCCCCGGACCGGCGTTCAAACCTTTAATCAGCTAATCGCGTGATTACTGGTTGACGGCGCTGACGCCACGACGGTTCTGCGACCAGCAGGATTCGTCGGACTGCACGCAGAGCGGGCGCTCCTTACCGTAGGAGATCACGCTCAACCGGTTCTGGTTCACGCCGAGAGCCACGAGATAGTTGGCAACCGCGTTGGCACGACGCTCGCCGAGGGCGAGGTTGTACTCACGGGTGCCGCGCTCGTCGCAATGACCCTCGACGGTGAGCGTGGAGGCCGGATACTGCTGCAGCCAAGCGGACTGGCGCTGCAACTGGCTCTGGGCCTCCGAGCTCAAGGTGTAGCTGTCGAGATCGAAGTAGACGGTGTTGCCAACTTCGGCATCGAACTGCTCCTTGGAACCGGGAGCATACTGACCGATACCGCTGGTATCGGCAGTCGAAGCCGTCTGGCCCGAACCGGCGGCGCCGGCATCATTCACCGGCACATCCGACGAACAGGCTGCCAGAAGAGCGGCCGCAGCCAAGGCCGACAAGATCGAAAGACGCATTTTTAGTTTCCTCTGTGTCCATCTGAGGCCTCGTAACTCATTCCCCGCCCAACCCCCGTTTTGGGACAGTTCCGAGCCTGAAGCCGTAAATTCCGCGCTGAATCAATGTATTCCGAGGTCAAATTGACCTAAGAATCGACGCGGAACATAATCCATTATTGATTCTCTAGCAAGGGCGACCACGCGGGATCCGAGCCGTCCAGTGGTGTTTTCATGACGCGCTCGTTAAATCCGGTAAGGTCGATGCTGTGAACCTGGGTTTTTCCGCTCGGATCTTGCTTAAAGAAAGCTAAAACACGACCATTCGGCGCCCAGGTCGGGCCTTCGATCAGCCAGCCCTGCGACAGCATCCGCTCGCCCGACCCATCGGGTCGCATGACGCCGATATAGAAACTGCCCTGATAGATGCGGGTGAAGGCGATGAGATCGCCGCGCGGCGACCAGACAGGCGTGCCATAAGCCCCCTGCCCCTTGCTGATGCGGCGCGAATTCGAGCCGTCGGCATTCATCACATAGACCTGCTGCGAGCCGCCGCGATCGCTTTCGAAGGTGATCTGCGACCCGTCCGGCGAGTAGCTCGGCGCCGTATCGATGCCGGGCGTGTTGGTGATGCGCTGCGTGCGGCGGGTGCGGGTATCCATCGTATAGATATCCGTGTTGCCACCCTGCGCCATGCTCATGATGACCCGGGCACCATCCGGCGAGAAACGCGGCGCGAAGGTCATGCCGGGGAAATCGCCCAGGATCTCCTGCTGGCCGGTATTGATGTTGAAGATGTAAACGCGCGGCTTGTTGCCGTAATAGGACATGTAGGTGATCTCTTGCGAAACCGGCGAGAAGCGCGGCGTCAGCACGAGAGCGGAACCATCGGTCAGGATTTTGTGGTTCTCGCCGTCCTGGTCCATGATGGCGAGGCGCTTGATACGCTGTTGCTTCGGGCCGGTTTCGGAAATGTAGACGATGCGCGAATCGAAATACCCCGTCTCGCCGGTGATGCGCGCATAGATATCGTCGGCCAGCAGGTGGGCACCGCGGCGCCAGGAATTCGCCTGGACGGTATAGCCCATGCCGGTCGTTTGCCCCGGATCAATCCCCATCTCGGTCTGACCGAACACGTCAAACAGCCTCGCTTCAACGCGGATCGTCCCGTTAGGCTGCGTCGCGACCGCGCCGGCGATGAGCGCTTCGGCATTGATGAGGCGCCAATCCTGATAGCGCGGCCCCTGCTGCAGCGAGGCGGGATCCTGAATGAAGGCGCGCTTGTCGATCGGCGCAAAAAGCCCCGACCGCTCAAGATCGGCTGCGATGACTGCGGCAACGTCGCGCGCTAACTGACTGTCGTTGGGCGATGCCGCGAAGAAATCCGGCACGGCGATCGGCATCGGCACCGGCTGCTTTCCGGGCTGAATGATGATCTTCGGCTCCGCCGACGCGGTCATCGGAACCACCAGGATCGCGAAGACGATCGCCATCCCCCGGATCGCTTGCCTCATACCTTGCATCATCGCTCTTGCCTCACATATGTCTTGTCTAAGCTGCGTTAAACGCTCAACTAAATCTCAACAGGAACTTTTGATTCTGTCTATCGCCCGCTGGCGATCGCTCCAGAGCTTCAAAAATTCGCGTATCTCGGGTCACAACCGAACTGGATGACCGGTTGTTCCTTACCGCGCGGAAACTCCACTCGACCGGTTTTATCGAACGCCCTACGGCAGGACTCCGCCACCGATCTATACCTTGGATCAGCCATGCGGGCGGGTTCCATGAACTCAACGCCCATCACGTTTCCCGCTCCATCGAATTTAACGCGGAGCCAGGCGACATATTGGGTAGGATCCGGCAGCGAACCAATATCAAAGTACCAGTTCTTTCCGATTTGATTGCCAATGCTGTCCGATTCCGCAGCGCTCAACGGCACTTCGGAAGCAAGCGGTGTCATCGTCCCGGTCGTCGGCTCTGCAGGCTCCGGCGTGGCCTGTTTTTTCGTCGGCTCTGGCGTCGGTTCCGCGGCAGGCTCATCAAGGAGGTGCTTCATCACATCCTCGAAGGCGGTGTCCTCCTTCTTGGGTTTTTCCTTTTCCGGCTCCTTTTTCTTCTCCGGTTCCTTTTTCGGTTCCGGCTTCTTCTCAACCTTCTTTTCGGGCTGTTTCTCTTCCGGCTTCGGCTCTTCCTTCTCGGGAATTGCCACCACCTCTTCCTCAGGTGGCGGGGGAGGAACGGCCGCAGATTGCTTGGGTTTTTCCGGCGCCGGCGCCGGCTTGGTTTCCTTCTTCGGCTTTTCCGCCTTTTGCACCGGCTTGGTTTTCTCGGTCGGCTTGCCCAGCTTGTCTACCTTGGGCGCCGCGGTAATGTCGGACACCAACGCCGCCTCAATTCCCATTGGCTGGATAACAGCGTCATCCTGAAACAGGACCGGCGCCCCGAAATAGCCCAGCAGCAGGATGGCGACATGGAACACGACCGAGGCGATCAAGCCGCGGTTGAGTTCCGGTTCCCAGCCCAGTTTCTCCTCGAGAAAACTCATCTTCAGTTCGACTTCTGTGCCGGCGCAGCCTCGCCGGTCTGATCCTTGGTTTCGGTCACGATGCCGACCTTGGTAAATCCATTAGCCTGCAATTCCGCCAAAACTTGGGCAATGCCGTCCCAATTCGCCGTGGCATCGCCCCGGACGTAAATGGTGGTATCGGGCTTGTTCGCGGTGATGGCGACCAGGCGCGGACCCAATTCCTCGATTGCGATCTGGGTTTCCTGCAGAAACACGACGTTATCGCTCCGCACCGTGACCACCAGCGGCTCTTCCGGGTTTGGCATCGCCTCGGCGCTGGTCTTGGGCAGTTCCACCTCGACACCCACCGTCAACAGGGGTGCCGTCACCATGAAGATGATAAGCAGCACCAGCATGACGTCGACCATCGGCGTTACGTTGATATCCGCCATGGGCGAGAACTTGCGCCGGGCCGAACGCCCGCGCGACGGGTGGCCGCCGCCGAGCTTGACGGCCATCAGTGCTTCTCCTCAAGCTGGCGCGAGAGGATGGCACCGAATTCGCCGGCAAAGGCTTCCAGGCGGTTGGCATAGCGGTTGATGTCGCCGGAAAGCTTGTTGTAGGCCAGCACCGCCGGGATGGCGGCGACCAGACCCAGCGCGGTCGCGAACAACGCCTCGGCGATGCCGGGCGCTACCACTGCGAGGGTCGTGTTCTTCGAGCCGGCGATGGCGGCGAAGCTGTTCATGATGCCCCAGACCGTGCCGAAGAGGCCGATGAAGGGTGCCGCCGAGCCCACCGAGGCGAGATAGCCCATATAGCGCTCGATCTGATCCATCTCGCGGCTGAGCGTGATGTTCATGACGCGCTCGATGCGGTCCTGCAGGCTTTCCCGAAGATGCTCCGAGGCCAGCAGGCCCTTGGCGGCCGAGCGCCGCCATTCGCGCATCGCGGCGACGAAGATCGACGACATCGGATCGGCCGGACGGTTCGAGATCCGGTCATAGAGATCTTCCAGCGAGCCGCCGGACCAGAAGGCTTCCTCGAATTGGCGGGCCTGTTCCCGGAGGCGCCGGATGCGGATGATCTTGTCGAAGATGATCGCCCAGCTCCAGATCGAGGCGAAGATCAGGAACAGCATGACCGATTTGACGATCCAATCGGCCTGCAGGAACAGGGCCCAGACGGAAAGATCGTGCGCGGCGCTGGGCAAGCCCACGGCGCCTTGCGCTGCGGCCTGCACGCCATCGAGGGCGGCACCATCGACGGTATCAACGGGTACGGCTGGCGGTGTTTGCGGATCCATTTTTCTTCTTCACTTCTTGTCGGAGGTATCGGTTGAAAGGACATGCCGCAGGGGCGCCGGCAGCCGGACCGGCCGGCCGTCGCGCCCCACGCAGGCAATGGTAACGGTGACGCGGCACAATTCGTCGGGTCCGCGCCGGATGGATTGGTCGAGATCGATGGTGGCCGCACCGAGGCCGGTGACCTGCGTCTCAACGTCCAGCATGTCATCCAGTTTCGCGGGCTTCATGTATTCGGCGGCGCAGCGCCTGACGGCGAGGACGATGCCCTCGCCCTGCATCATCGCGGTATGGTGAAACCCGGCTTCCCGCAACATCTCGGTCCGCGCGCGCTCGGCGAATTTCAGATAATTGGCATAATAGACGATGCCGCCCGCATCCGTGTCCTCGTAATAGACCCGGATCGGGAAGCGATGCGCCGGCTGCGCCTGCGGTTTGAGGGCGGTGAGAGTCATCCGAGATCACCCTCGATATCCGGCGCCAGCAAATCCGCCTGGGCGGCATTGGCCGAGGGGGTCAGCCCCAGATGCTTGTACCCATTGAGTGTCAGCATGCGGCCGCGCGGTGTCCGCTGCAGCAGGCCTTGCTGAATGAGATAAGGTTCGATCGCGTCCTCGATCGTGTCGCGCTGCTCGGAGAGGGCTGCCGCCATCGTCTCGACGCCGACCGGCCCGCCATCATAGTTCTCGGCGATGCAGATGAGATAACGCCGGTCCATGGCATCGAGGCCCAATTGATCGACCTCAAGCCTTGTCAGCGCCTGATCGGCAAGCTTGGCATCCACCCTGCCCGTCTTCGCGACCGCCGCGAAATCGCGTACGCGCCGCAGCAGGCGCCCGGCGACGCGTGGGGTTCCACGCGCACGGCGGGCGATCTCGAGCGCACCGCTATCGGCAAGGTCCAGGCCCAGCACGCGCGCTCCGCGCCGAACGATCAGTTCCAGTTCCGCATGGGTATAGAAATTGAGCCGCAGCGGAATCCCGAAGCGTTCCCGCAGCGGCGTCGTGATCATGCCGAGCCGCGTGGTGGCGCCCACTAGCGTGAATTTCGGCAGATCGATCCGCACCGACCGCGCCGCCGGGCCCTCGCCGATGATGAGGTCAAGCTGGAAATCCTCCATCGCCGGATAGAGGATTTCCTCAACCGCCGGCGACAAACGATGAATCTCGTCGATGAACAACACATCGCGCGGCTGCAGATTGGTGAGCAAGGCCGCGAGATCCCCTGCCCGCGCAATCACCGGACCGGACGTCGCGCGGAAACCGACGCCGAGTTCACGCGCCACGATCTGCGACAAAGTCGTTTTGCCGAGACCCGGCGGACCATAGAACAACGCGTGATCGAGGGCTTCGCCACGCGCCTTGGCCGCTTCGATGAAGATGCCCAGATTCTCGCGCAGTTTCTGCTGCCCGATGAACTCGGTCAGCGCCAGCGGCCGCAGGCTCTGCTCGCCATTGTCTTCCGGCGCCTGATCGGGCGCCACCATGCGTGGCTCCAGACTCATTGCGCCAGTTCCTTGAGCCCGTGCACGATCAATTCATTGAGCGCGGTGTTGGCACCCTGTTTCTGCATAACCTTGGCGACGGCGCCATAAGCTTCGGCACGGCGATAGCCAAGGTTGACCAGCGCCGAGACCGCGTCGTTCATCGGTCCGTCGGCGGTCGGCGTTGCCTCAACGCCGGCTGGCGACGGCGTTCCCAGCGAAATGCCGCCGACCTTGTCCTTCATCTCGGCAACCACGCGCTGCGCCAGTTTCGGGCCGACACCATTAGCACGAGCGACGGCGGCCTTGTCCTGCGCCGCAACGGCCCGCGCCAACTCGTCCGGCGCCAGCACGGAGAGAATGCTCAGCGCCACCTTGGCACCCACGCCCTGGACGTTGAGGAGCGCCCGGAACCAGTCGCGCTCGGTCGTGTCGGCAAAGCCGAAGAGCGAGATCGCGTCCTCGCGCACATGGGTGTCGATAAGGAGGCTGGCCGCACTCCCCCGCCCACCCAGGCGCGACAGCGTCTTGCCGCTGGCATGAACCACATAGCCGACCCCATTCACGTCGATGATCGCGTGATCGCCGGCGACGCTGTCGACCTGGCCTGTCAATTTGCCGATCAACGGGCGGCCTCGCGGAAATCCTGGGCGCCCCATTTGCCGAGCGTGCCCATGTGATGGGCATGGCAGATCGCCACGGCCAGGGCGTCCGCCGCATCGGCGCTTTTCTGATCGCGCGCCGCCGGCAGCAGCACACCGATCATCATTTGCACCTGCTTCTTGTCGGCATGCCCCGCGCCGACCACCGACTTCTTCACCAGATTGGTCGGGTATTCGGCCACGCGGAGCTTGTAGAGCGAGGGCACCAGCAAGGCGATGCCGCGGGCGACGCCCAGCTTCAAGGTTGAGGCCGGGTTCTTGTTGACGAAGGTCTCTTCGACCGCGGCCTCGTCGGGCTGATGCGCGTCGATCACTTCGCGGAGACCGTCATGTATCTCGACCAGCCGTTCTGCGAGATCCCGCTTCGGGTCGGTATTGACCACACCCGCCGCCACGAAAGAAAGCCGTGAGCCGACGGCATCGATGACGCCCCAGCCGGTATGCTGCAGACCGGGATCCAGTCCGAGAATTCGCATGCCGTTTACGGTTCCTTCCGAGGGTTCGATTTGGCCGGCCGGGTCAGGCCGTCAGCTTGGCCAGAGTTTCCTCCGACACTTCGAAATTGGCGCTGACCGTCTGGACGTCGTCATTGTCTTCCAGCGTGTCGATCAGCTTGAACAGGGTTTCGGCCGTTTCGGCATCGACCGGCGCCGTGGTGACCGGGCGCCATTGCAGGCGCGCCTCTTTGGCTTCCTTGAACTTCGCTTCGAGCGCATCGCGCACGGTCGCGAAGTCTTCGGTCGCACAGGTGATCTCATGCGCCTCGGCATCGGATTCGACATTGTCGGCGCCGGCATCCAAAGCGGCTTCGAACATGGCGTCGGCGCTGGCGGCCTTGGCCGGATAGCGGATAACGCCCTTCCGTTCGAACATGAAGCTGACGGAATTCGTCTCGCCCAGATTGCCGCCGGCCTTGGCAAAGGCGGTGCGGATTTCTGTGGCGGTCCGGTTCCGGTTGTCGGTCAGCGCCTCGACGATGATGGCGACCCCGCCCGGGCCATAGCCTTCGTAGCGGACCTCGTCATAGGCGGTGTTGTCATCGCCGCCGGCGCCGCGCTTGATCGCGCGCTCCATCGTGTCCTTGGGCATGTTGGCGTCGCGCGCCGCGATGACCGCCGCCCGCAGGCGCGGATTGGTCGCCGGGTCGGGCGCCCCCATCTTGGCCGAAACGGTCAGTTCTCGGATGATCTTGGTGAAGACCTTGGCGCGCTTCGCATCCTGCGCGCCCTTGCGGTACATGATGTTCTTGAATTGGGAATGGCCAGCCATCGGTCTGTTCCTGAACGCAAAACTTTGTAGAGGGTAACGGCCAATCCTTACCATATATAGGGGCCGATGGCGTCCAAGAGCGGAACCTAGACCGCGAATATGGCAGGATTTTGACGCCTTTTAGCACAATTCCTTAACCTGCCAAGCCCGTCCGGTAACGGACCGTGTCAGACCATGACCTCACATCCGAATACGTCGATCAGCCAAGTTTTCGCTATTAGCCAAGCGAAATTCACCACTCATTTACGGTCATCTCCGTATAGCTTTTAGCAATCTGGTCCGATTCGGGCCTAAAGCCGACGAAAGGTGCCGCATGTCGCGTACGATTCCCGAGGCGGGAACCCGCTCGGAGCCGGTCAATCTGGAAGTCGAGATTCGTCGCATGGCCGAGGTCGTGACCCAGGTGGCGCGACAGATGGGCCTGGAAGGTGTTACCGGCGCTCTCAAGATTGTCGCGGATGGCCAGCCTCAGGCCAGCGACCGGGTTCATGAGATGGCCCGGCAATTCCTCGACCGCACCCATCAGATGCAAAGCGAGGTCGACCGTTTCCGGGCCGTTGCGAATGGCGGCCGCGTCGCCTGACGTGACCGCGCCCCAGGAATTTTAACTTAAGCCGGTTTGGCTGCGGCCGGCATCGCCGGCGCCAGCTTGCCGCCGATGCGCACGGGATCAATCCGGCGCGCGAGCCCGGTATTGTCGTCGAGCTCCACCAACACCCCGCAAAGCGTACCCGCGCCATTCGCCGGGCTCAACCGCTCGGTCGGCAGCTTGCGCGTGAAACGCTGCACGGGGATCGTCTTCTCCATGCCGATGACGGAATCGTAATCGCCGCACATCCCGGCATCGGATTGATAGGCGGTGCCCTTCTCCAACACCATGTGATCGGCGGTGGGCACATGGGTATGGGTACCGACGACAAAGCTCGCGCGCCCATCCACGAAATGACCGAAAGCCATCTTCTCGCTGGTGGCCTCGGCGTGAAAATCGAACAGGATCGCGTCGACATTGCCGCCCAGGCGATAGGTCTTCAACAAGGCTTCCGCCGCGGCGAAGGGATCATCCAGCGGATCCATGAACAGGCGTCCCATCAGATTGGCGACCAGCACCTTCTTGCCTCTCTGGGTCTGGTAGACATGGGCGCCCTTGCCCGGCGTGCCGGCGGGGAAATTCTGCGGGCGCAGCAGGCGCGGCTCGCCGCCGATGAAGGAAACCGTCTCCTTCTGGTCCCAGACATGGTTGCCCGTGGTCGCGCAATCGACGCCATGGGCGAACAATTCCGCTGCCAGCTTCTGGGTGATGCCGAAGCCGCCGGCGGCGTTCTCGACATTCGCCACCACGAAATCGGCATCGAGGTCACGCCGCAGGCTCGGCAGTCTTTCCACGACCACATCCCGCCCCGCGCGCCCAACCAGATCGCCTAAAAACAATAATTTCATTTAGTTCTGCTTATTTCTTACCATTAAACTTGAAGACTGAGCGCTCCGTCACGACCAGATCCAAAGGCTGGTCATAAGGCCCGCGGGGGACGAAGGCCATCTCTTGGGCCGCATAGGCGACGCCGACGGCCAGCGCGCGACCGTGTCGGCGCAACTTAGCCAGCGTCCGGTCGTAAAAGCCACCGCCATAACCCAGACGATAGCCGTCCGGATCAAAAGCCAGCAACGGCACCAGCAGGATCTGCGGCAGGATTTCGGCGGCGCCTTCGGGTGGCGTCAGCACCTTGAAGCGCCCCATGACCAGATCCTCGCCGGGCTGCCAGCGGCGGAAAATCAGGGGTTCGCCCTTGGCGACAACGACCGGCAGGCCGATCGGATGGCCTTCGGCATGATACCCGGCCAGCGCCGGCCGCACGTCGACCTCTCCTTCCAACGGCCAGTAGCCGGAAACCGCGATCCCCGGCGGCATGGCCAGCGCCTCGGTCAGATGGCGCTTCAGCGCCAGCCCGGCTTCCGGATCGGCGCGCCAGGCGAGATCGCGGGCCGCATAGGCTTGCTGGCGCAAATCTCTCTTAAAATCAGCGACTTCCTGGGAATCCATGAATCAAAAACTCGGCATCGATCAAACAAAAACACACGCCAGCAACCGATTGGCTCGATTGCTGGCGTGTGAATGAGGTGGGCGGCGCCACATGGGCCGTTCGCTCGTTTGAATCCTCCGTGGCCTGCCTAAGCAGGTGGGCGCCATATGTCCGAGACCACGGTCTCGGCAGGGACAGCTCCCTAGAGGTTAGAATTGGCCTCAGGGATTACACGGCATTACGCACCCGACAGCACTCCGCCCAAGGCAGTACTTAGGCTGCTTCCAGCCGCGCGGCAATAGCCTCGATCTTGGTGGCCAGGCGCTCGATGGTATCGGCCAGGGCAATCTCGCGCCTTTGCGCCAGTTCTTCCTGCGCGCCGCGGAGGTCCTGGATCAACCGGTTCTTCTGATCGATCTCGTCGCTCATCAAGAGGGCGGTCAGCGCAAAGAGCAGGTTCTCGGCCACCGGCCCGGAATTCTTGACCAGGCTTTCCATCCGGCGCCGGACTTCGCCGGCCAGTTCCAGGACTCGCGCCTCCTCGCCCTCGCCACAGGCGATGTCGTAATTGCGGCCATTGAGCGCGATGGTCACGGTCGGCATGAGATCAGGCTCCCTCCGTCACCGTGTGCATCCGGCCGATGACGACATCGAGCCGATCGGAGACCAGCCGCGCTTCGGATTGCAGCAGCGTGTAGGTCTGGCGCAGCACCGCCAATTCCGTTTGCAGAATATCCCGATCATGCGTGCCGCGGGTGGTGCTTTCTTCCACCGCTGCATCTAGCCGCGCCATGGCCGCGTCAAGGCGGCCGATCGCTGTATCCAACCTGGACATGAGGTTCGGTCCTGGCCCCCAAGATTTTTCGATCACGAGGATCGGTGTTTCATCCGGTTTACTCGACCTTTCAAAGCGGCGTCAACCAATGCGATGTCCAGCGCTGCAATAGTGCCGGGATGATACTGTGACCGATGGGATTGGAGTCGTCGGATTTAACGACAATCCAAGTAATATGCCCGGATTCGGCAGTTGACCTGACGCCCCCGCCCGGGCATGTTCCGCCGCGATCCGGTGGCCGGATCGGTCGGCCGCCATTTATCCAGAATCCAGGGCCTTTTTGCGCCCCGGCGCCAAGGAATGATGATGGACGCGAAATCGGCCCCCGCCACTCACTCGATCCCCCACCGCGACCTTGCCAATGCCATCCGGGCATTGGCGATGGATGCGGTCGAAGCCGCGAAGTCCGGCCATCCCGGCATGCCCATGGGCATGGCCGATGTGGCGACCGTTCTGTTCCAGCGCCACCTGAAATTCGATGCGTCGCAGCCGAGCTGGCCGGATCGCGATCGTTTCGTGCTCTCCGCCGGCCATGGTTCGATGCTGATCTATTCGCTGCTGCATCTCACCGGCTATCCGGAAATGACGCTGGATGAGATCAAGAACTTCCGCCAATGGGGCAGCAAGACCGCCGGCCATCCCGAATACGGCCATGCACCCGGCATCGAGACCACGACCGGCCCGCTGGGCCAGGGCCTCGCCAATGCCGTCGGCATGGCTTTGGCGGAACGCATCCTCAATGCGCGTTTTGGCGATGATCTGGTCGATCACCGCACCTATGCGATCGCCGGCGATGGCTGCCTCATGGAAGGCATCAGCCACGAGGCGATCTCGCTGGCCGGGCATCTCAAGCTCAACAAGCTCATCGTGCTGTTCGACGATAACGGCATCTCGATCGACGGCGCCGTCTCCCTCTCCTGCTCCGACGATCAATTGCTCCGCTTCCAGGCGAGCGGCTGGTCGACCGCGCGGGTCGACGGCCACGATCCGGAAGCGGTTTCCGCCGCAATAGAAGCCGCCAAGAAATCCGACAAGCCCTCGCTCATCGCCTGCAAGACGGTGATCGGCTACGGCGCGCCCGGCAAAGCGGGATCCTCCTCCAGCCACGGCTCGCCGCTCGGCAAGGACGAGATCGCCGGCGCCCGCGAGAAACTGGGCTGGAGCCACGCGCCCTTCGACATCCCGGCCCCGATCAAGGCGGCCTGGGAAACGATCGGCAAGCGCGGCGCCACGGAAGCGGCGGCCTGGTCGAAGCGTCTTGATGCCAACAAGCAGAAAGCCGAATTCACCCGCGTCATCTCGGGCGAGCTGCCGGCCAATTTCGCTGAAGTCGTCGGCGACCTGAAGACCGCCATCGCCAAGGACGCGCCGAAGATCGCCACGCGTATCTCGTCGCAACTGGTGCTGGACAGCCTGGTCCCGGCGATGCCGGAGCTTATCGGCGGTTCCGCCGATCTCACCGGCTCCAACAACACCAAGGCCAAGGTCGCCAAACCGGTGAAGCCCGGTGATTACGGCGGCAATTATATCTATTACGGCATCCGCGAACACGGCATGGCGGCGGCCATGAACGGCATGGCGCTCCATGGCGGCATTATTCCCTTCGGCGGCACCTTCCTGGTGTTCACCGATTACTGCCGTCCGGCGATTCGTCTCTCGGCGCTGATGAAGCAGCGTGTCGTCTATGTCATGACGCATGATTCCATCGGCCTCGGCGAAGACGGCCCGACCCATCAGCCGATCGAACATCTGGCAGCGCTCCGCGCCATTCCGGGTCTGCTGGTCTTCCGTCCCTGCGACACGATGGAGACGGCGGAATGCTGGGCCCTGGCGCTCAGCAACAAGGACCGGCCTTCGGTCCTCGCTCTCACCCGCCAGGCTCTGCCGCTGCTCCGCGCCGACGCGGCCAATGCCAATCATTGCGCCCGTGGCGGCTACGTCATCCGCCCGACCCAGAAGGAGCGCAAGGTGACCTTGATGGCGACCGGCTCCGAGGTCGAGATCGCGGTCGAGGCGCAGAAGCTGCTCGAGGAAAAGGGCATCGGCACCGCCGTCGTCTCGATGCCGAGCTGGGAATTGTTCGAAGAGCAATCCGCCGCCTACAAGCAGGAAGTCCTGGGAAGCGGCCTGCGCGTCGCCGTCGAAGCCGCCGCCGGTTTCGGCTGGGAGCGCTATATCGGCCCGAACGGCATCTTCATCGGCATGAAGGGCTTTGGGGCCTCGGCGCCCATCGCCGACCTCTACAAGAATTTTGGCATCACGCCCGCGGCAATCGTCGACGCCGTCACGGCGAAACTCTGATTTCGATCAGAAGACAGCAGAAAGGTACGAGACATGGCAGTTCGGGTTGCGATCAACGGGTTCGGCCGCATTGGCCGCCTGGTCCTGCGCGCGATGATGGAATCGGGCCGCAAGGATCTTGAAATCGTCGCCATCAACGATCTGGGTCCGGTCGAGACCAACGCGCATCTCTTCCGCCGCGATTCGGTCCACGGTGCCTTCGCCGGCAACGTAAAGACTAAGGCCGGCGCCATGGATGTGGGCCGCGGCTGGATCAACGTCTCGGCCGAGCGCGATCCGGCGAAGCTTCCCTGGAAGGACCTCAAGATCGACGTCGTCGCCGAATGCACCGGCCTCTTCACCGATCGCGAGAAGGCGAAGCTCCATCTTGCCGCCGGCGCCAAGCGCGTGCTCATCTCGGCGCCCGCCACCAATGCCGATCTGACCGTGGTCTATGGCGTCAATAACCAGAAGCTGAAGAAGTCGCATACCATCGTCTCGAATGCGTCCTGCACCACCAATTGCCTGACGCCCGTCGCCGCCGTCCTCAACAAGGCCATCGGCATCGAGCATGGCTACATGACGACGATCCATTCCTATACCGGCGACCAGCCGACCCTCGACACCATGCACAAGGATCTTTACCGCGCCCGCGCGGCGGCCCTCAGCATGATCCCGACCACGACCGGTGCCGCCAAGGCCGTCGGCCTGGTGCTGCCGGAACTTGCCGGCAAGCTCGACGGCTCGTCGATCCGCGTGCCGACCCCCAATGTCTCGGTCGTCGATTTCAAATTCGTCGCCAAGAAGGCGACCACCAAGGAAAAGGTCAACGCCGCGATCATCAAGGCGGCGGCCAGCGGTCCGCTCAAAGGCATCCTTGCCACCAACGACCAGCCGCTGGTCTCGATCGATTTCAACCACAACCCGGCCAGTTCGACCTTCGATCTGTCGCAGACCCAGGTGATCGACGGCACCTTCGTGCGCATCCTCACTTGGTACGACAACGAATGGGGCTTCTCGAACCGCATGTGCGACACGGCGGTCGCCCTCGGCAAGCTCGGATAAGACGTTCCGAGTGTTCACGCAAAGCACCCCGTCTCGCGAGAGGCGGGGTTTTTTGTTTGGGCATCCTCAATGTGCCGAGGAATAGGCTTGCCTCTTTAGGTGCGGATTGCTATGAAATGACTGCGAATGGTTCTTATTTGCGCCAAAGGCGCGACGGGGCCATTTGGGGAAAATGGAGGACGCGCTTGCGTCCGTTTCAGACCTAGCAAGCCCGCTGCCGCGCGCCCGGAAACCCGGGCGTCATCGGCCCAGTCCGAGCCAAGCCAGGAAGCAAATCACCTGACTTGAGCATTGGGGGGCATCCGGCATGCGCACGACCACATCTTCTCTCCGTCCACGACTTTTGGCCTCGACAGCCTTGCTGGCGGCGTTGCTTTTGCCGCTAGGCCCGGCATCGGCACAAGAGACGACAGATCCAGCCACCCAGGAAACCGAGCTGCCCGCTGCGGACGAAGAAATTCTGCCGCTCGACCCCCTCACGGTAACGGGGACCAAGACGCCGCGGCGCGCCAGCGAGGTCCCGGCAACGATCGACGTCATCGACCAGGAGCAATTGGAGCGCAAGCAACCGCAAACGGTAGGCGATGTACTCAACGACCTTCCCGGCGTGGAAATGGAAGGCGGCAACAAAGGTTCCAGCAGCCAGCCGAATATCCGCGGCATGGGCTCCACCGGCTGGGGCACCAACCGCGTCGTGACCCTGATCGATGGTGCGCGCCAGAATGTCGGGTCCGGCCATGGCGGCATGATGTTCATCGATCCCGATATGGTGAAACAGATCGAGGTCATGAAGGGTCCAGGCTCGACCCTCTATGGCAGCGGCGCCATCGGCGGCGTCATCGCCATCGAAACCAAGGATGCGGCGGACTTCATCGACGAAGGCGATACCGTCGGCCTGCGCGGCAAGGTTGGATTCCATTCGGTCAATGAAGAGCCGGTCCTCGCCGGCACCGTCGCGGTAAAACCGATCGACCAGGTTGATTTTCTGGGCAACATCGTCTGGCGTGACAGTATCGACTACAAGGGCGGCAATGACGGCGCCCGCATCGACGATACAGAGGTCGACATCCTGTCGGGCTTGATGAAACTCGGTATCGAGCCGGCGGACGGTCATCGCCTCGAGCTCTCCGGCTTGATCTACGAGAACGACGAGGACGAGACGTTTACCGATGTTGACAATGCCAACACGGAATTTGATGGCAACCATGCGATCAGCAAGAGCACCGCGACACTGAACTACTCATTCGACAGCCCGGACACCGACCTCATCAATCTCAAGGCGACGGCCTATCGCGACGACACCGATACCAAAGACACCGGGGACGATTACGACCGCGTATCAGAAACACGTCTGACGACGACCGGCCTCGACGTCAACAACACGTTCGAATTCGACAGCGGCTGGGCAAAGCATGCGACCACCTTCGGCACCGAGTACTATCACGATTCCGGCGAAGGCCGCTTGAACGGGGACGTGCGCGAGCAATTCCCTGATGCAACACAGGATGTTGTCGGCGTCTATCTACAGCACGAGATCAAGCTGTTTGACCAGGTGTCGCTGACCCCAGGCGTACGCTGGGACTACTACCAAACCAACCCGGAGAGCAGCGACTTCGACAGCCAGTCTCATGATCGGATCTCGCCCAAGATCGGCCTCAGCTGGGAACCGTTCGAATGGGTCAATCTCTATGCCAGCTACGCCGAAGGCTATCGCGCGCCTTCGGTCTCCGAACTTTATATCGGCGGAACGCACTTCGCCGTTTTCGGCCCCTTTAACAACGTCTTCGTTGCCAATCCGGACCTCAAGCCGGAAACCGCCAAGACCTGGGAGGGCGGTGTAAAACTCAACTTCGGCGATGTCGTCCTGGAGAATGACGCCCTCGGCTTCAACCTCGCCTACCACACCACGCGTGCGAAGAATTTCATTGATGGCGATGTCATCATGAACGTGCCGGTCCTGATGACCACCACCCCTGTTAACGTGCCCCGGGCGAAAATCGACGGCATTGAGGTTGGCCTCAACTATGACGCCGACTTCTTCTTCTTCAGTGGCGGCTATTCGCGTATTCGCGGCTGGAACCAGACGGATGACGAGTACCTGAACTCGATCCCGGCGGACAAGCTGGTGCTGACGGTGGGCGCCCGCGTGCCGCAGATCGACGTCACTTTCGGCGTCACCAATGAGTATCTGTGGTCGCAAAACCGGGCCGCGGATGAAGAGCTGCGCACCGACGGCGTCAACCTCGTCGGTCTGTTCGCGTCCTGGGAGCCGAGCGAAGGCCCGCTGCAAGGCTTCCGTGTCGATGCCGGCATCGAGAACCTGACCGACGAAGACTACACCCGTTTCCTCGCCACCGAGGAAGGCCCTGGCCGCGACTATCGGGTCGCCGTCAGCTATGGCATGTCGTTCTAACCAGGAAGTTCCCTAACCAAGAAATTCCCTGAGCCAGCAACTGCCGACACCCCGCCGCGGTCCAGCCAAGCCGCGGCGGGGTTCTTTTTGGATGATCGTGACCCTTTGCACAGGCGTAAAACAATGGCTACATTGCGCAGCTGATTTTCTAAGCTGCGCAAGGTGCCGATGATGGATGCAATGCCCTTTGAACCCCGCCTGATGCAAGCCGCTCCTTCGGCGCCCGAGCATCAGGTGACGCTCGCCAACTGGCGCGTCGAACCGTTCAACCGCTGGGCCTTCACTCACGTCTCCGAGATCGTGCCAAGTGCCATCATCGCCCATGATCCGGATGCGGTAACGCCGCTGGCGATCGCAGCGGCGGATTTCAACCGCATCGCCTGCCGCACCGGCGATGGCCGCGACAGCACGATTTCGGGGATGCTGGCCGAGACCTATACCGACGGCTTCCTGGTCCTGCACAAGGGCAAGATCGCCACCGAATCCTATGCCGGCGCCCTCACCCGCACCCGCCCACATATCGTCTTTTCGGTCAGCAAGTCGATCACCGGCAGCCTTGCCGGATCGCTGGTCGAGCGCGGCGAGCTCGATCCCGACGCGCCGGTCACGCAATACATTCCCGAAGCGCGGAACTCCGCTTATGGCAATGCCACCGTGCGCCATGTGCTCGACATGACCGTCGCCGTCGATTTCGCCGAGGAATATCTCAACCCCGAAAGCGATTTCATGCGCTACCGCCGCGCCACCGGCTGGAACCCGCCTTTACCCAACGAAGATCCCGGCGATCTGCGCAGCTTCCTCACCGGAATCAAGCGCGGTCCAGGCGAACATGGCCACCGCTTCAACTATCTCTCGATCAATTCGGATCTGTTGGGCTGGATCCTGGAGCGCGCCGGCGGCAAGCCCCTCCCCGATCTCCTCAGCGAACGGATCTGGGCACATCTTGGTGCGGAACAGCCGGCCTATGTCACCGTCGACCGTCTGGGCGCATCGCGCACCGCCGGCGGCATGAGTGCCTCTCTGCGCGATCTCGCCCGCTTCGGCGAGATGATGCGGTTGGGCGGCCGGGTCAACGGCAAGTCCGTGGTACCGGGCTTCTGGGTCGACGACATCCTGAGCAAAGGCGACAAAGCCGCCTGGTCACGCGGCGACATGCAGCACTTCAATCCCGGCGGCAGCTATCGCAGCAAATGGTACATCCTTGACGACGCGCGCGGGCAATTCTGCGCTGTCGGCATCCATGGCCAATGGATCTTCATCGATCAGCGCGCCGAACTGGTGATCATCAAGGTCTCGTCGCAACCTCTCCCGGTCGACGAGCCGATGGACCGCTTGATCCTTGCCGGCCTGAAGGCGATCGCGGCCGAACTCGCCTGAGGAATTTTTAGCCTGAGGACTCTCTATTCGGTCAGCAGCACGGCGGCATTGTTGGGCCAGCTCAGCCAGACCGGCCGGCCGATCGAACTGGCATCGTCGAGCGCGCGGTCGGATTTCTGCAAGGCGACAGCGACCGGGATCGACATGCCGTCCACCGCGACATGGTAATGGCTGCGGTCGCCGAAATAGGCTTCGGCTTCGACCCGCCCGGCAATCGCATTCTGCCCAGCCGCCGGTTTGTCCCAGCTCAGTCTCAGCTTCTCCGGGCGGACGGCGATCGAGACGACACTGCCCTTGTCAGGCACATGGCCGTTGACCGACACGGTCAATTGTCCGAGATGCCCGGCATCGATCAACGCCGTGCCGTTGACCACATCCTTCAAGGCACCCTGGAAGAAATTCATCGAACCGATGAAGCCCGCCACCTCCCTGCAATTGGGCGCTTCGTAGAGCCGGTTGGCGGCATCGATCTGCAAAGCCTTGCCGCGCGACATGACGGCGATCCGGTCCGAGAGCGCCAGAGCTTCCTCCTGGTCATGCGTCACGAAGACGAAGGTGACGCCGACCGTTCGCTGGATCTGGCGGAGCTCGATCTGCATTTCCTCGCGCAGCTTCTTGTCGAGGGCGCCCAAGGGCTCATCGAGCAGCAGCACTTTCGGCTTGCAGACCAGCGCCCGGGCCAGAGCCACACGCTGGCGCTGGCCGCCGGAAAGCTGGTGGCTCGCGCGCTCGCCATAGCCCGGCATCTTGATGAGTTCCAGCGCTTCCTCGACCACGCGCCTCAGCTCTGTCTTCGAGAGACCCTTTTTCCGGAGGCCATAGGCGATGTTCTCACCAACGTTGAGATGCGGGAAAATGGCATAGTTCTGGAACACCATATTGGTCGGCCGCGCATGCGGCGGCACGGTCGAGACATCCTGCCCGTCGATCAGAATGGCACCGGAGGTTGGCACCTCGAATCCCGCCAGCATGCGCAGCAAGGTGGTCTTGCCGCAGCCGGACGGTCCCAGCAGCGAAAAGAACTCGCCCCGCTTGATCTCGAAGCTGACATCGTCGACCGCGCACACCGGGCCGAAATGCTTGGAGACGTGATCGAGCGAAATGATCGAATCGGCGGCGTTCATGAGGGTCAGAGTCCGGTTGGCTTGGTTGACTGGACGCCACGGCGGCGCAGAACTTCGGAAAAGACGACGATGAAGGTCGAGACCACGAGAATCGTCGTGCCGAGCGCCAAGGTCATCGGCAGGCGCTGCGGGAAGCGCAGCTGGCTATAAAGGAAGATCGGCAGGGTCTGGTCGATGCCGCTGAGGAAGAAGGCCAGCACGTATTCATCGAGGGAAATCGTGAAGGACATCAGCAGGCTGGCGATGATGCCAGGCATCGCCAGCGGAAAAGTCACGCGCCAGAAGGTCATCCAGCCGGTTTCGCCAAGATCGCTGGACGCCTCCTCCAGCGACCGGTCGAATCCTTCCAGGCGGGACATCAGCACCATCATCGAAAAGGGCACGCAAATCAGGACATGCCCCGCGCCGACCGTCCACAGCGTCAACGGAACGTCGAAGACCTGGCGCAGGATCACCAGCAGGGCCACGGCCAGAATGATGCTGGGAACCACCAGGGGCAGCATGATGACGCCCATCACCGGCCCCTGCCCCGGCAGCTTGTAGCGCGTCACCGCCATCGCCGCCAGCAGCCCAAAGGTCGTGCTGACGAATGACACACCGATGGCGACCATCACACTGTTCTTCAGCGCGGTCAGCAATTGCGGGTTGCTGATCATCTGCTGGTAGGCCGTCAGCGTGAAGCCTTTCAGCGGAAAGATGGCCACGGTCGAATCATTGAACGAGAACAGCGGCAGCAACAGCACCGGCGCATAGAGAAAGACCAGGAACAGCAAGCCGTAGAGGTTGAGCAGATCGGGACCCTTGCGCATGGTTCAGGCTGCTCCCCGCGCGCGGATCTTGCGATAATCCACCAGCCAGAGAAACAGACAGACGATGGCGGTGATAGTCGCCATCATGACGACAGCGACCGCCGATCCAAGCGGCGCATCGTTCTGACGGCCGAAGAGAATCTGGATCGAATTGCCGATCATGCTGCCACCCGACCCGCCGACCAGAGACGGCGTCACGTAATCACCCACGGTCGGGATAAAAACCAGCAAAGTGGTGGCGATGGTACCCGGCGCCGACAGCGGCAGGGTGACATGCCAGAAGCGCTCCCAGGGTTTGTCGCCGAGATCGGTGGCCGCTTCCAGCAGAGACCGGTCGATCTTTTCCAGGCTGACATAGATGGGCAGGATCGCAAAGGCGACCCAGGCGTGCGCGAGCGTGATGATCACCGCCACGGGATTGTAGAGCAGAAATTCCAGCGGCGCATCGATCAACCCGATTTTCATCAGGCTGGAATTGATGACGCCGTTGAAGCCCAGCATGATCTTCCAGGCGAAGACGCGCAGCAGATAGCTGGTCCAGATCGGAATCGTGATCAGGATCAGCCAGAGCATCTTGTGGCGGTTGACGCGGAAGGCCATGAAATAGGCCATCGGATAGGCCACCAGCACCACGACCACGGTCACCGCCAGTGACATGGCGATCGATTTGACCAACAGGATGAGATAGACCGGGTTAGCGAGCGGGAACGGGATGCCGAACCAGTAGGTGATGCGATCGGAAAGCTCGAAGAGCTGCGCATAATTGCGCATGGTAAAGGTGGTATCGATCTCGAAGACGTGCTGAGTCCAGAAACTGCGCACAACCAGAGCGACAACCGGCATGATCAGCATGCACAGCATCACGATCAGCGTCGGTGACATCAGCAGATAGCCGCGCAACCACGGATATCGTTGACTTAAGCGGGACCTCACGGCACCCATGGGGCGCGGCCCTGCGATCCGATTGGTATCGGCGACATCACTCATTCCGAGAACTTCCCAAACCCGTAACCGCCCTGATGCACTTGCGTTGCTGCAGTGCGTTGGCGTCAGTGTCAGTCGGCCTTCACGGCGCTGTCAAGTGCAACGCGCTTCATGAATGCGCGACCTGACTTCATGCATATGTTTCATGATCGCAAGCGGCCGTGTTCATGCTTTCGTGAGCTGTCGGCCATCCGCCAAATTTGGCGTTGACAGTTCCTTGCTCAACGCCGTCAAATTTGCGTCGTCCTGCGTGCCGTTCGCACATGCGATCGCGTCAATGATCAGAAACTCGATAGGGGGCTATGGGAATGAACAGATTGAAATTCATCGACCGCATGTCGCAGGGCCGCGTCTCGCGGCGCGATGCCATGCGTGCAGCGGCTGCGTTCGGTGTCGGCGTTCTTGTTCTGCCGAAGCGCAGCTTCGCGGCAGAACCGCTGACCATTATGGAATGGAGCGGTTACGACATTCCGGAATATTTTCAGTCTTTCATTTCCAAACACGGTGCCGCGCCGAACTTCTCCATCTTCGCCAATGAGGACGAAGCCTTGCAGAAGGTGCGTAGCGGCTTCAATGCCGACATGATGCATCCCTGCACCTATTCGGTCGGCTATTTCGTCGAGGCCAAGATTACCAAGGCGATCGATACCACGCGGCTGACGCATTGGAACGACGTCTTCGAAACACTCCGGACCATCAATGGCGTCGTGATGAACAACGAGGTCGTGATGGTGCCCGCCGATTGGGGCAATTCCGGCATCGCCTACCGCACCGATCTGGTCGAAGCCGATTACGAGGCGAACGAATCCTGGAACATCTTCACGGACGAGCGCTATGAAGGCCGCGTCTCGATGTCGGATACCGAAGCAGCGCTGGAAATCGCCGGCCTGCTGCTCGGTTATCCGAAGGAAGAGATCTTCCGCATGACCGAGGAACAACTTGCCGGCACACGCGCGACAGCCGAAAAGATCGTGCGCAACAGCCGCTTCCTGTGGACGGACCCGACCGAAGTCGACCAGGCGCTGGCCTCCGGCGAAATCGTCGCCGCCTATGCCTGGAACCAGACGGTCAAGGCGCTCAAGGAACAGGGCATCCCCGTTAAATACGCACAGCCCAAGGAAGGTATCTTCACCTGGCTCTGCGGCCTCACCCTGCTCAATACAGGCAAGGGCGACGAAGCTGCTGCATATGATTTCCTCGATGCCTGGTTATCACCGGAAACCGGCAAGTATCTGATCGAGGAATCCGGTTACGGCCACAGCAACCTGAAGTCGTTCGAGATGGCCGATCCGGCGAAGGTCGCCGCCCTCGGCATCACCGATCCGATCCAGCATCTGAAGAACGGCATCCTGTTCGAGCCGGTCGAAACCACGCTCAACACGAAATACATCAAGCTGTGGGAAGAAGTGAAAGCGCTAAAGCAGTAATCTTCAGCTCATCGGCGCAAGAAGGGTCGGATCGGGAAACCGGTCCGGCCCTTTCCTTTACATCCCCCAGCGCAATGCCGCCGTGTGCACGGGCGAATCCCACAGCGCGATATCGTCATCCTCGACCACGCTCACCGTGATCGAGCAGCCGGCCATTTCCAGCGACGTCACATAGGACCCGACCAGGCAGCGCGCCGCCAGCAATTTATGGCCGGCCAGAATCCGCTGCGCCGAATTGCACATCAGATAGAGCTCCATCGCCGGCGTCCCGCCGAAACCATTGATCAGCAGCAGAACCTGCTTGCCGGCCTTGGGCGCCAGATCGCCCAGGATCGCGCCCAACATCTCCTCGGCGATGGCATCGGCCGAGGCGAGCTTGACCCGGCGGCGCCCCGGTTCCCCGTGGATGCCGACGCCCATCTCCATTTCATCTTCGGCGAGCGTGAAGGTCGGCTTGCCCGCCGCCGGCACCGTGCAGGAGCTGAGTGCCACGCCCATCGACCGTGTGCGGCCATTGACCAGCTTGCCATAGGCTTCCAGCCCGGCGAGGTCCCGCCCCTGCTCCGCCGCCGCGCCGACCAGGCGTTCGACGATCATGGTGCCGGCAACACCGCGGCGCCCGATCGAATAGGTCGATTTTTCCACCGCCACATCGTCATCGGTGATCACGGTCGCCACCGTGCCGATGCCCATATCGGCGGCCATTTCCGATGCCATGGCGAAGTTCATCACGTCGCCCTCGTAATTCTTGACGATGAAGAGCGCACCGCCGCCGGTATCCACCGCCTGTGCCGCGGCCAGCATCTGATCCGGTGTGGGCGAGGTAAAGACCTGGCCGGGACAGGCCGCATCCAGCATGCCATGACCGACAAAGCCCGCATGCAAGGGCTCGTGGCCGGAGCCGCCGCCGGAGATCAACGCCGGCTTGCCCTTCTTCAGCGTGCGGCGCTGCGCGAATTTCCGCTCGTCACCCAAAGTCACGATGTCGGCATGCGCGGCCGCGAAGCCGTCGAGGCTTTCCGCGAGGACGTTCTCGGTGGCATTGATCAACTTCTTCACGGCAACTCTCCCCAACTTTTATTTTTCGTCTTCGATGATCTTGGCCATCTGCACGGCAAGATCGCTCAGCATATGATCCAGGCGCCGGTTGCGTTCGTCATTGCCCAGATCAGGCACATGCAAGGTGGCGGTGCGGATGCGGCGGCCGGCATGGCTGCGCTGCAGGCGGCCGGGATGCGCCTTGTCATAGGCCGCGAGAAAGGCCAGCCGCTCCATCGGCGGAAAATGCACGATCTCGAAAATCGTCTCGAGATGCGGCGCCGGGATCGGAACGGCATAGCTTGCATTGGTGATCTGCGAGACAAAGGATCGGTTCTTGCCCAGGGCATGCGCGAGGCGCTGGCGTGTTCCAGATGGGCGATTGTCAAGCAGGCGCTGCAGGATGCCCTTGTACTCGGCCATGGCCGAGGCCTCGGTGCCGGAGATTTCTGATTCGGCGTTCATCAGGCGACACCTTCCGGCCATTGCGCGATCAGCGCCTTGGCCCGCGCCAGCATGGCGGGCGCCATCGAGAGGTTGCGGACACCCCGCTCCAGGAGCAATGGAATGAGGCGCGGATCGCCGCCGGCATCACCGCACAGACTGACATCGCGCCCGGATTCCCGGCCGAAACGCGCGACCCGTTCAATGAGCGCAAGAACAGCCGGATTGGTGGTATCGTTGAGGCCTGCCACCGACGCAATATCCCGCGCCGCCGCCGTCACGTATTGGGTAAGATCGTTGGAGCCGATGGAAAAGAAAGCTGCCGGGTAACGCTCGACGGCCAGTGCCGCCGCCGGCACTTCGACCATGATGCCCAGTTCCGGCATGCGGCAGGCGATGCCGTCCTTCTCCAGGACAGCGATCTCCCCGCGCAGAAGCTCCGCGGCAGCGGCAATTTCCTCGGGCACCGTCACCATCGGCAGCATGATCTTGAGCGGCCCGGCAGCAGCAGCCCGCGCCAGGGCGCGGAGCTGCTTGCGGAACACATCGGGATGCGCGAGGGAGAGCCGGATGCCGCGCAGGCCGAGGAACGGATTGGATTCGGCATCCTGCGTCAGACCTGGGATGGGCTTGTCGCCGCCGGCATCCAGGGTGCGGATGGTGACCGGCCGGCCGGCTGCCCACGCAACGATGCGGCGATAGACGGCGTATTGTTGATCTTCATCCGGCAGGCCGGTCTGACCATGAAACAGGAACTCGGTACGGACCAAGCCGATGCCGTCGCAGATCCGGGGATCGAGGTCGTCCAGTTCGGCGGGTTCGGCGACATTGATCTGCGTCAGCACACGCTCGCCGCGCGCGGTCACCGCGGGCCGCAGCAGATATTCCTGCCATTGCGCCGCCTGTTCCCGCGCCTCGCTGCGACGACGTTCGAACTCGGCGATCTCGGTTGTATCCGGCGCCACGCGCACACGGCCCGCCTCACCGTCCAGCAGCACAATCTGGCTTTCGCCCGCCAAGCCTGCCGGCAAGGCGAGCCCCACCACCATCGGCACGCCGCGCGCCCGCGCCAGCATCGCCACATGACTTGTAGGACTGCCGCCGGTCAGCGCGACGCCGCCACCCTTGCTCCAATCCCAGGAGAGAAAGCGCGATGGCGGAAGATCGCGCGCCAGCACGATGGCGCCCGGCGGCGGCGACAGATCGGCAATGCCGAGAAGATGCCCCAGCACCCGGTCGCGAATATCGGCGAGATCGGCGGCGCGCGCCCGGAAGTATTCGTCTTCCGCCGCACTGTAATCGGCCACCTGCGCATCCAGCGCCTGGCGCCAGGCGATATCCGCGGCGGTACCGGTATCGATCTCGGCAAAGGCGCCTTCCGCCAAAGCCTCGTCGCTCAGCATCGCCACCTGAAATTCCAGGATATCGACAGCCTCGCCATCAGCAATCTCTTGCAGAGCGGCAATGTCGGCAATCGCCTGTTCGATCGCCGCGCGCAGATCCTCTGCTTCCGCACTCGGCGCGCCGCGTTGGCGATGCGCCGTGGCTGCATCCGGCAATTCGAACAGCGGGCCGATCGCAAGGCCGGGCGCGGCCGCGCGGCCGCTATGCCAGATGTCAGTCGGCATGCCCCGGCTCCGGAACGCCCGCTGCCCTCGCGGCATGCGGACCTTCATCAAAATCGCGCCGGACCAGATCGACCAGCTCGTTGATCGCCGCCGCCGCGTCGGCGCCCTGCGCTGTGAAATGCAGGATGGCACCTTGCGGCGCCTTCAGCGCCATCACCTTGACGACGCTCTTGGCATCGATCCAGGGACCGCCGGAATCGAAAGCGAGGGCAATCTTCGCGGCAAAGGACTTGGCAAGCTTAGTGAGCTTCACCGCCGGGCGCGCATGCAGCCCAGTGGGATTGGTAATCTCGATCGCCGCCGTGATCGGCCCCTCACTCATAACCCGCGTCCTTCATTCTTCACGCTATCCGATCTCATTGCGGCGACAATTCCTCGGCGGTGCGTTTGACGACATCCAGCGCGGATCCACCCGCCGCTTCGGTCGCCGCGATGACGGCACCCTCGACAATCGGCGCGTTGCAAACGACGACCCTGCCTTGCCGCTCCGGCGGCAGCATCTCGATCGCCATCTCCGAATTCGTCTCGGCGCCGCCCAGATCGACCAGGATCGCGACCCCTCCCTCCGACCAGGCTTGATCGATCGCCCCCATGATCTTCTCGACCGAGGTGCCGAGGCCGCCCGCAGGATCGCCACCGCACCAGGCCAGCGGCACCTCGTTGCCGACCATCTGCCGCACCATGTCCGCCGCCCCTTCGGCGACCTTGGGCGAGTGCGAGACAATCACGATTCCAACCGTCTTCATGCCACTTCCTTCAAGACATCGGCCACCGCCGTGATGATCAGCGCCGAGGATCGGGCACCCGGATCGAGATGCCCGATCGAGCGGTCGCCCAGAAAGGATGCGCGACCGCGAATGGCCTTCATCGGCACCGTGGCCTCAGCCGCCGCCCCGGCCGCGGCAACGATACCGCCGAGATCGCGTCCACCGGCCTCCAGATGCTCGGCCACGGGAATGAGCACATCGAGCATGGTCTTCTGCCCCCGCTCCGACTTGCCCCGTGCCTGCACCGCCTCAATGGCCGCTCGCAGCGCCTTCACCACATCATCGATTGTGGGCTCAGGCGGCAGTTCCTTGCCCAGCGTGAGAAACAGGGTGCCAAACAAAGGTCCGGAAGCGCCGCCGACCTTCATCACCAGCGTCATGCCGACGCCTTTCAGGAATTCCGGCCAGGGCTTGGCCACCAGATTGCCGGCATCCGCCATCACCGCCTCAAAGCCACGCTTCATGTTGATGCCATGATCGCCGTCGCCGATGGCCTGATCCAGCGCCGTCAATTCGTCGGCGTGACGCTCGATCGCCTTCGCCACGGCGGCCAGCATGACCCCCCGCAGATCCGAACCCGATGCCATCAAATCCATCTCCGTTCAATTCGCAACTTGTTCATCAAAGATCCTTCTTATCGTACCCGGCCCGACGGACAGCCTGCGTCACTTCGGCGCGGCCTTACGCGACGATGCGCTCACCATCGGCGCCGAAGAACAAGGCGGCGCGCAGACCCACCCGCAATTCGTCGCCCACCGCCAGATTCATGTCCGGATCGACCAGCGTTACCAATTTGTGCTCGCCCAAAGCGAGATGCAGATGGTTCTGGTCCCCCAAATGCTCGATCCACTCGACCCGTGCGGCCACTTTCAGCGCAGAGCCATTGCCCTCGCGGTCCACCACGACATGCTCGGTCCTGGCCCCCACCGTCACGGCGTCGCCCGGGATCGCCTGTCCGGCGAAGGCCTGGGCCGGCAGCAGATTGATCGACGGCATGCCGAGCCTCGTCGCCACATAGGTATTGCGCGGTGATTCATAGATCTCGCGCGGCGTGCCGATCTGCACCAGCCGGCCCTGATCCAGCACGCCGATCCGCGTCGCCATGGTCATGGCCTCGATCTGGTCATGGGTCACGTAGAGCATGGTGGCGCCGAGATCGCGCTGGATATGCTGCAATTCGAGGCGCAATTCGGCACGCAGCTTGGCGTCCAGCGAGGAGAGCGGCTCATCCATCAGATAAACCGAGGGCGAGCGCACGAGGGCGCGGCCGATGGCGACGCGCTGCATTTCGCCACCCGAAAGGCGTGTCGCCCGGTTCTGCAGCTTGTGATCGATACGCAGCAGCTTCGCCACACGCTCCACCGCGCGGGTGATCTCTTCCTGGCTCTGCTTCCGAACCGGCGCCCGCAGCGGGAAGGCCAGATTGTCGAATACGCTGAGATGGGGATAGAGCGAGTATTGCTGAAACACAAAGGCCACGTTGCGTTCCGCCGGCGATAGCTGTGCCGCGTCACGGCCACCGATATGGACCCGGCCCGCATCCGGTTTCTCCAACCCGGCGATGAGGCGCAAGGTGGTGGTCTTGCCAGCACCGGTTGGGCCCAGCAAGACCACGAACTCGCCGTCATGAACGGTGAGGTCGATGCCTTCGACTGCCGTCACGTCGCCAAAATGCTTGGTCACCGATTCAAGGCGGATCTCAGCCATGGGCCACACCCTCGTAAAGCTTGCTGCGAATGGCCCGGCCGTCTTCGGCGCGGAACAAGGACAGCCGATTGGGCTCCAGCCGCAGACCGACGGAGCTGCCCGGCGTCACGCGCGTTTCGGAACTGGTGCGTGCCTTGATCTGCCCGAAATCCGTATCGATGGTGACGACCTGCGTCGTCCCCAGATATTCAGTGCCATAGATGGCACCCCGCAACGGAGAATTATCATCGAAGCGGATATGTTCCGGTCGCACGCCCAGTGCGAGTTTGGCGGGGCCAACATCCTCGTGAATTTCCGGCATCGCCACCTTCGCAGCACCCAATTGCACCTCGCCGCTGCCACGCGCGATGCCGCTTTCGAAGCGCAGGAAGTTCATCGGCGGCGAGCCGATGAAATCGGCCACGAACATGCTGACCGGCCGCTGATAGATTTCCTGCGGGCTGGCAAATTGCTCGATGACGCCCTTGTTCATGACCGCGATCTTGTCGGCCATCGACATGGCTTCGAGCTGGTCATGGGTCACATAAACCGTGGTGGCCTTCAACCGGTCATGGAGACCGCGCAACTCGCCGCACATGACATGGCGAAACTCCGAATCGAGGGCACCCAAAGGCTCGTCCATCAGGAAGCACATCGGCTCGCGCACGATGGCGCGGCCCAGTGCCACGCGTTGGCGGTCACCGCTGGAGAGCCCCGAGACGGATTTTTCAAGGATATGCTCGATGCGCAGGATGCGGCCGGCTTCGTCGACCCGGCGGCGGATTTCAGACCGCGCGACACCCTGACACTTCAGCGAGAAGCCGATATTGTCGCGCACGTTCATATGCGGATAAAGGGCAAAGAGCTGGAAGACGAAGGCGATGTCGCGCTCGGCCGCGCGCTTGAAGGTGACGTCGTTGCCGCCCAGCAGAATGCGGCCGGAGGTGGGCAATTCCAGCCCCGCGATCATGCGCAGGGTCGTCGTCTTGCCGCAGCCCGAGGGACCCAGAAGAACGAAGAACTCCCCATTCTCCACGGTGAAGTTCGAATTCTTCACCGCGGCGAAATCGCCAAAGCTCTTGTGCAGGTTTTCGACTTTGATCTCGGCCATCGTCTACTCCGGAAACTTGCTGACGATTGTGAACATCACGATGCCGCCGAGTACCGTGATGAACGACCAGCCATAGAGTGTGATCGAGAAAGGCTGCACCAGCATGAAAACGCCGAACAGGATGAGCGCGATGGCGACATTCTCGAGCAGCCCGCGTTTCGCCCAGGCCGGCCAGTTGCGCCGTGGCCGCGTAGGATTGGGGGTGAGTTTTTCCGCGCTCATTTGCGCACCGCGCCGAAGGTGATGCCGCGCAGCAGATGCTTCCGCAGCAGGATGGTGAAGAAGACGATCGGGATCAGGAACAAGGTGGTACCGGCACCCACGGCGGGCCAATCCATGCCGCCTTCGCCGATAATGGTCGGGATGAAGGGCGGCGCCGTTTGTGCCTCGCCCGAGGTCAGCAGGACCGCAAAGGCATATTCGTTCCAGGCGAAAATCATGCAGAAGATCGCGGTGGCGGCGATACCGGTCGCAGCCTGCGGCAGCACCACCTTGAAGAAGGCATGGAGGCGCGTATAGCCGTCGATCATGGCCGCTTCTTCATATTCACGCGGGATCTCGTCGATGAAGCCCTTGAGCAGCCAGACCGCGAGCGACACGTTGACGGCCGTATAGAGCAAGATCATCCCGAGCGCCGAATCCGAGAGGCCGAGCTCGCGATACATCAGATAGATCGGGATCGCCACGGCAATCGGCGGCATCATGCGCGTCGACAGGATGAAGAACAGCAGATCGTCGGCCAGCGGAATCCGGAACCGCGAGAAGGCATAGGCCGAGAACACGCCCAGCGAGACCGCGAGGAAGGTGGACCCGAAGGCGATAATCAGCGAATTGATAAAGCGCGGGACGTAATTCGACGAGCCGGCGATCACCATTTCCCGGCGCCTGGTCACCTCGTCGCATTCCCCCTGCGGCGGGCCCAGCGCCTCGATATATTCGTCGGTCTGCCGCGTGCGGGTCGTGAAGAGGTTGCAGTATCCCTCCAGCGACGGTTCGAAAACCACCTTGGGCGGATAGGAAATCGAATCCGGCGGTGTCTTCCAGCCGGTTGCGAAGATCCAGGCCAGCGGCACCATCGAGATCAGGGCATAGAGGATCACCAGAAATCCGGCGATCCGTTTCGAATTGGCCGACGGTTCGACGACCGAATGGGCAGTGTTGCTGGCGCCGCTCATCTCTGCTTCACCTTGTTGAGGGCCTTCACGTAAACATTGGCGAGGCCGAAGACGACGACGAAGAGGATGATGGCGAAGGCCGAGGAATATCCCGTGCGATAGGCCTCGAACGCCTGCCGCTTCAGGGTGATCGAGGCAAGCTCGGTGGTCGAGCCCGGGCCGCCACCGGTCAGCAGCATCACCATGTCGAACATTTTGAAATTCTCGATGCCGCGGAAGAGCACCGCCAGCATGATGAAGGGCAGCGCCATTGGCAGCGTGATCGACCAGAATTGCTGCCAGCGCGAGGCGCGGTCGACTTCGGCCGCTTCCAGGATGTAGTCCGGGATGGAACGCAATCCGGCAAGGCAGATCAGCATCACATAAGGCGTCCACATCCACGTATCGACGATGACGATCGCCCAGGGTGCCAGCGTCACCGAGCCCAGCATCTCGAAGGATGATGGCGGCAGCCCCGTGAAGAAAGAGACGATGTAATTGAAGAGGCCGATCTGCGGCTGATAGAGAAACTTCCAGAAATTGCCGACCACCGCCGGCGACAGCATCATCGGGATGAGGATGATGGTCGTCCAGAAGGCATGGCCGCGAAACTTGCGGTCGATGAGATAGGCAAGAGCAAAGCCGATCACGGTCTGGAACAGAATGGTCCAGAAGACGAAATGGGCCGTCGCCTGCATCGCCGCCCAGACCTCGGGCGAACTCAGGATATCCTGATACCACTTGATGCCGACATTCACCACCGGCCGGTTGGGCCGGTTCGAGGCGTAATTGGTGAAAGAGAGATAGACCGTCCAGATCAACGGAAAGATGTTGATGGCAAGCAGCAGCAGAATCGTCGGCGTGACGAACAGCCAGGCGATCGATCGGTCGGACAATCCGCGGACCGCCCTGGCGACGCCGGGTGGCGTCGCAGCGGCAGCGCGATGAGCAATGGCATCAATATTTGGCATAGGACTCTCTGGGAAAGAGCGGCGTCTCCGGCATGGGCCTGTCGGAGACGCCGTGGCACTCAGGAAAAGTGGTTAGAGTTTGCCTTCTTCCTCGAAGATTGCGGTCCAATCCACGATGAGGCCGTCAAGTGCCTCCTTCGCGGTACCCTTGTCCGCCACCACATAATCATGCATGCGCTTCTGCATGGCCTGCAGCAATTGGGCATAGGCCGGTTCCTGCCAGAAATCCTGGACGCCGCCCATGGCTTCGAGGAATTGCGCCGCGAAAGGCTGCGAACCCTTGAAGCTCGGATCGTTCAGCACGTCGTTGTGGCAGGCATAACCACCCAGCGACCACCACTTCTTCTGCACATCCGGCTGGGCAAACCATTTGATGTAAGCCAGCGCGCCGTCCATGTTGTCGGTATTGGCGACAACCGAGATGCCCTGCCCGCCCAGAGTCGACGCGGCGACCTTGGCACCCGGATTGACGAAGAAGCCGGTCTTCGCGCCGACGGTCTCGTCCTTGGCCATGCCGGGCATGAAGGCGAACCAGTTCATCATCATCGCGACCTGGCCCGATTTGAACGCGTCGAGGTTTTCACCCATATAGCTGTCGGTATAACCCGGCGGAGTGCAGCACTCGTAGATCGCCTTGTACATTTCCAGACCGGCAACCGCGTCGGCGGAATTGACGGCGCCTTCCATGTCGTATTTGCCCGGCGTGTTCTCGTATTTGAAGCCATAGGGATAGAGCGCCGAGGTGGCCCCCATGGTGATGCCTTCCGAGGCACGCTCGGTGAAGATCGCCGCGCCATAGACCTTCTTGCCGTCGATCTCGCGGCCCTGGAAGAACTCCGCGGTTTCCTTCAATTCAGCCCAGGTCTTCGGCGGCGCCAAATCGCGATTGTACTTGGCTTTGAATTCCGCCATCAGATCGGCGTTCTCGAACCAGTCCTTGCGGTAGAACCAGCCATTGGCATCGCCCATCGCCGGCAGGGCCCAGTAATTCGGCGTGCCTTTCGGCCAGGTCGAATAGGCATAGACGGTCGCAGGCGCGAAGTCGTCCATCGAGATTCCTTCCTTGTCGAAGAAATCATTGAGCTTCACGTAATAGCCGTTCTCGGCCGAACCGCCGATCCATTGCGAATCGCCGATCAGCAGATCGCACAATTTGCCGCCGGAATTGAGTTCGTTGAGCATGCGGTCGGCGAAGTTCGGCCACGGCACGAATTCGAACTTCATGTTGGTGCCGGTCTGCGCGGTAAAATCCTTCGACAATTCGACCAGCGCGTTGGCTGGATCCCAGGCCGCCCAGCAGAGCGTCAGTTCGTCCGCTTGCGCACCCGACGTCGGAGCAAGAGCGATGGCAGCCGCCAGCGCGCCAGCACCCCCAATAAGCTTTTTCATTCGGTATCCTCCCAATGTTGCATCCATTTCCCCCATGCGCCCTATCGCTTGTCCGAATGGCGCCGGAGGGGCCCGAGGCGCGCTCCCCGCGCGACCCAAGCTCTTGTGTTATGGATTCCGCCTTAGCCTGCGATTGAGGTGTTTAGCAGGTAGGACGTGGTGTTAAGTGATATTTGAAATCACTAAACATCGCAAGAGCGGATCGACGGGAGTTGCGGCAGAGAACATGCCATAACTGTACGATTTATGTGCTGCATTGCAATATTTTGATCGATTGTTATTCTGCAGTTGCGAAACGGAACGATCCTCGAAAGCCATTCCTGCCAATGAACTAAACACGTTAAACATTTTGCACTGCGGTTAAGCGGGCATCGGAAGAAATACACGTCATTTTTTGAGTTGCGTACCTCAAAAATTCTGGCAGGTTGCGCGACATGAAAGACCGCACCCGCCCTACCCTCGTCGACGTCGCCGAATTTGCGAAAGTCAGCCTCGCCACCGTCGATCGTGTCTTCAATCGCCGTCCCGGCGTCAGCACCCGAACGGTCGAACGTGTGGAACAGGCCCTGGTGAAACTGGGCTATCGTCCGGACCCGGCCGCCGTGCGCCTCGCCCGCGGCATCCAGTATAATTTCTGCTTCGTCTTGCCGACCGGCACCAACACCTTCATGTCGCAACTGGCTGAGCAGACGGAACGCTCCATTGCCTGGCTCAGGGATCAGAACGTCTTTAGCGACCTCATCCGTGTTGACGTGTTCGACCCGCAAATTCTGGCCGAGGCACTGCGCCGGCTGATCGGCCAGTATCATGGCGTCGCCGTGGTGGCGCTCGATCATCCGCTGGTGCGCGATGCCATCAATGCGCTGGTCGATAGCGGCGTCCATGTGGTGACTCTGGTTTCCGATGTGCCGGGTTCCCGACGCCATCGTTTTGTCGGCATCGACAACAGCGCCGCCGGCCGCACCGCCGCCACCCTGATGGGCCGTTTCTCCGGTCAAAGGACGGGCCAGATCGGGCTCATCGCCGGCAGCCTCACGCTGCGCGATCATGCCGAACGCCTGTTCGGCTTTCAGCAAGTGATCGGCAGCGAGTTTCTCAATCTCGCGGTCCTGCCCCCGCAGCAAAGCCACGACAGTGCCAAGGCATGCAAAGGCCTGGTTTCGGCAATGCTCCAGGAGCACGGCGATCTCGTCGGCATCTATAATATCGGCGCCGGCAATCGCGGCATCGCCGAAGCATTGGTCGAATCGGGAAAGGCGGACCGGATTGTCTTCATTGGCCACGAATTGACCGAATTTTCGCGCCGCTATCTCATGCAAGGCATCATGGACGCCGCCATCAACCAGGATTCCGGCCATGAGGCCCGGTCCGCGGCACGTGTCCTGCTGGCCTATTGCAGCGGCCAAGCTGTGATCGACGATCAGGAGCGAATTCGGATAGATATCTTCCTGCGTGACAATCTACCGTGATTGAAAGAAGCAGGAATGTATATCGGCATCGATCTTGGCACATCTTCGGTAAAGGCCGTTCTGGTTGACGAGCGGGAACAGATTCTCGCTCAGGCGAGCGAAGCACTCACCGTGAGCCGCCCCGTTCCCACCCATTCGGAACAGGATCCGGAATCCTGGTGGCAGGCGACACTTGCAGCCCTCGACCGGCTGGCGGCCGAGGCCCCTCAGGCCATGGCGGCGGTACGCGGGATCGGGCTTTCCGGCCAGATGCACGGTGCCACTTTGCTCGATGCCCAGGATCGGGTGCTGCGCCCCTGCATTCTCTGGAACGATGGCCGCGCCGCCGCCGAATGCGCCGAGATGGAACGGGCCTGGCCCGAGCTCCGCGCCGTTACCGGCAATATCGCCATGCCGGGCTTCACCGCACCCAAACTGCTCTGGGTGAAACGCCATGAGCCGATCATCTTCGCGGCCACCGCCAAGGTGCTCCTGCCCAAGGCCTATCTGCGCCTCCGGCTCACCGGCGAACATGTCGAGGAGATGTCGGATGCGGCCGGCACGCTCTGGCTCGATGTTGCCAAGCGCGATTGGTCCGACGCGGCCCTCGCCGCCACCGGTCTCACGCGCCAGCACATGCCGCGCCTGGTCGAAGGCTCCGCCCCTGCCGGGACTCTGCGGGCCGAGTTGCAACAGCGTTGGAGCATGAATCAGGCGCCGATACTTGCCGGCGGCGCCGGCGACAATGCGGCGGGTGCCGTGAGCCTCGGCGCCGTGCGGCCGGGCGATGCCTTCATCTCGCTGGGAACCTCCGGCGTGCTTTGGGCGACGACCGCGGGCTTTGCGCCCAATCCAGGTCAGGCCGTCCATGCCTTCTGCCACAGCCTGCCGCGTACCTGGCATCAGATGGGTGTCATCCTCTCGGCCGCCTCCTGCTTCGCCTGGCTCGCCAAGACATTGGGAACGCCTGAAGCCACTCTGCTGAAAGATCTCGGCAACGCACCCCAGCGCCCTTCCCCGATTCTCTTCGCGCCCTATCTCTCCGGTGAACGCACGCCACACAATGATGCCGATATCCGTGGCGCCTTCATCGGCCTCGATCATGAAACCGGCCGGCCGGAGCTGGTGCAGGCGGTGATGGAGGGTGTCGCCTTCGCCCTCCGCGATTGCCTCGATGCCTTGCGCGCCGCCGGGACACGCATCACGACGGCCGATGTCATCGGCGGTGGTGCGCGCTCGCCGCTCTGGTGCGCCATCATCGCCAATGTGCTCGATCTGCCGCTGACCCAGGTCCTGGGCGGCGAAGTCAGCGGTGCCTTTGGTGCCGCACGCCTCGGCCGCCTCGCCGCCACCGGCGAAGATCCGATCGCCGTCTGCCTTCCGCCGGCGCGGGCGCAAGCCATCCTGCCGACCGCGAGTTTGCGCGATTCCTACGCGGCCTCCTATGCGCGGTATCGCAAGCTCTATCCGGGCTTGAAGGAGATCGCGGCGTGAACGGGAGCGTGATTCATCAGCAATAGGCGCCGCGGCTCAACACGGCGCCGGAAAACGGGAGAGACGACCATGGCACTGACCACGATCAAGGGACCGGCCATCTTTCTGGCGCAATTCGCGGGCGACAAGGCACCGTTCAATTCATTCGATTCCATCTGCAAATGGGCGAGCGGCCTCGGCTTCAAGGGTGTTCAGGTCCCGAGCTGGGACGGGCGCATGATCGATCTCGAAAAGGCGGCGAAGTCGAAAACCTATTGCGACGAGCTGAAAGGCATCGCCAAGAAGCACGGCATCACCATCACCGAACTCTCGACCCATCTTCAGGGCCAGTTGGTCGCGGTGCACCCTGCCTATGACCAGGCCTTTGACGGTTTTGCACCGGCCAAGGTGCGCGGCAATCCGAAGGCGCGGCAGAAATGGGCGGTCGACCAGATGATGCTGGCGGCGAAGGCCTCGCAGAATCTGGGCCTCACGGAGCACGTCACCTTCTCCGGTGCCCTCGAATGGCCCTTCATGTATCCCTGGCCGCAGCGGCCGAAAGGATTGACCGATACCGCCTTCGAGGAACTCGCCAAGCGCTGGCTACCGATCCTCAACGCCTTCGACAAGGCCGGCGTCGATGTCTGCTACGAAATCCATCCCGGCGAGGATCTCCATGATGGGGTCACCTTCGAGATGTTCCTGGAGCGGGTGAAGAACCATCCCCGCTGCAACATCCTCTACGACCCGTCGCATTTCGTGCTGCAATGCCTGGATTACCTCGAATACATCGACATCTATCACGAGCGCATCAAGATGTTCCATGTGAAGGATGCCGAGTTCAACCCGACCGGGCGCCAGGGCGTCTATGGCGGCTATCAGAGCTGGGTCAACCGCGCCGGCCGCTTCCGCTCGCTGGGTGACGGACAAGTGGATTTCAAAGGCATCTTCTCGAAATTCGCCCAATACGGCTTCAAGGGCTGGGCGGTCATGGAATGGGAATGCTGCCTGAAGCATCCCGAGGAAGGGGCGCGCGAAGGGGCGATCTTCATCCGTGACCACATCATCCGCGTCACCGAGAAAGCCTTCGACGATTTCGCCAGCGGTGGCACCGACAAAGCCGCCAACCGCCGCATGCTTGGCATTTAACAGGGGGAGGACAGACATGCCCATCGAAGGCAGCAAGGATAAAGGCGGCAGGAATCGTATTCGTCTCGGCATGGTCGGTGGCGGCGAAGGCGCTTTCATCGGCGCCGTGCATCGTCTCGCCGCGCGCATGGACGATCAGTACGAATTGGTGGCGGGCGCCCTCTCCTCCACCCCGGCCAAGGCGAAGCGATCGGCGGCGGCGCTCGGCATCGCGCGCGACCGCGCCTATGCCGATTTCCAAACCATGGCGGAACGCGAAGCCGCGCGCGAGGATGGCATCGAGGCGGTGGCGATCGTCACCCCCAACCATCTCCACGCGCCGATCGCGCGCGCTTTCCTCGATGCCGGCATCCATGTCATCTGCGACAAGCCGATGACGGTGACGCTGAAGGAGGCGCTCGACCTCAAGAAACGCGCCAGGAAGAACCGACGCATCCTCGCGGTGACCTACAATTACACTGGCTATCCGATGGTGCGGCATGCACGGCAGATGGTGCAGGAAGGCGCGTTAGGCACACTCCGCGTCGTCCAGGTCGAATATCCGCAGGACTGGCTGACCGAAAAGCTGGAAGCCACTGGACAGAAACAAGCCTTGTGGCGCTCGGATCCCAAGCAATCGGGTGCCGGCGGCTCAATCGGCGATGTCGGAACCCACGCTTATGACATCGCCACCTTTGTGAGCGGCTTGCAGCTTGATTCACTTGCCGCCGACCTCACCTCTTTCGTGCCCGGCCGCAAGCTCGACGACAACGCCAACATCCTGCTGCGCTTCCGCGGCGGCGCCCGCGGCATGCTCTGGACCAGCCAGGTCAGCCCCGGCAACGAGAACAACTTAAAACTCCGGGTCTACGGGACCAAGGGCGGGCTGGAATGGCATCAGGAGCATCCCAACCAATTGCTCTGGTCGCCCTTTGGCCAGCCCACGCAGGTGATCTCGCGCGCAACCGGCGCCGCCAACGCCTCCGCCGCCCGCGTCACCCGCGTGCCGCCGGGACATCCGGAAGGCTATCTGGAAGGCTTCGCCAACATCTATACGGAAGTGGCGGCGGCGATCCAGGCCGCCCGCATCCGGCGGCGGCCGGATCCAGCCATCCTTTATCCCACCGTCAATGACGGGGCACGCGGTGTCGCCTTCATCGAGGCCGCGGTCAAGTCGTCGAAACGCAACGCCGCGTGGGTGAAACTGGCCAAAGTCTAGGCCATCAACTGGCCGCCATTCACTTCGATGATCTGGCCGGTGATATAGCCGGCCAGATCGTTGGAGGCGAGATAGAGCACGGTTCCGGCGCAATCCCGCGCTGCCCCCAGGCGGGCCTGGGGAATGGTCTTCCGGGTTGCTTCCAGTTTCTCCGGCGTCGAATGACGCGCATGGAAATCGGTGTCGATCGTGCCGGGCGAGACGGCATTGACGCGCACGTTCTTGGGCGCAAGTTCGCGTGCCAGCGAGCGTGTAAAGGTCGCGATGAAGCCCTTGGTGCCGCTATAGATGCTGGAGCCCGGCGACCCGCCCGTGCGGGCCGAGACCGAGCTAACATTGATGATCGCGCCGGCCCCGCTCTTGGCAAGATGTGGCAGTGCGGCCTGACAGCAATGGATGGTCGAACGAACATTGAGGTTGAAGACCGCGTCGATGAAGGCATCGTCGATATCCTCAAGCTCGCGCCGTGCCACCATGCCGCCGGCATTGTTGACCAGGATGTCGAGACCTCCCAGGGCCGTGACGCATTGATCGACCAGGATCGCAGCCTTCCCCGGATGCGTGAGATCGCTGCCGATACCGACCGCCTGCCCGCCCTCCGACTGGATCTGCTGCAGCAAATTGGCCGCCGCGGGCCCGCCGGAATGGAAATGCACAGCAACCTTGGCGCCGGCCCCGGCAAAGGCATGCGAGATCGCGGCACCAATACCCGTGGCACCGCCCGTCACCAGGACGCAGCGCCCCGCAATGTCTTTCATCTATTTCGATCCCTGCTGAATGACGCCTTCCCAATCCGACATCGGCGTCGCGGCATAGGATTTCGCCCAGCCGACATAACGCGCCGCCAATTCGTCGCCCTCCGCCGCCAGAACGGCGAAAGCCTGCGCAGCCTCATCAAACGCGCCACGGCGCCAGAGTACAAGAGCCTCGGTAAAAGCGGCAAGATTGAGCCGCGCGGATTCTTCCTTCGTCAACGGCTGATAGAGCCTCACCGGCTGGTCGCGGCCGATGACGCGGATGAAATCCAGCTCCCGGAACGCACCGGCTTCGCCAACGCGCTCACGCACCTGCTCGCTCACCACGATGGGAATGCCGTAATGCTTGCCCACCCCTTCCAGGCGCGAGGCGACATTCACCGCATCGCCCATGACCGTGTAGTTGAAGCGCTGCGGCGACCCGATATTGCCGACGATGGCCTCGCCGCTGTGAAGCCCGATGCGGATCGAAATGCGGCCGTTGCCGCCGATGAAGAGCGGGTCGCGGTTGAGCGAATCGATCATGGCAAGGCTGGCCTCGACCGCATCCAGCGCCGCATTGGGCCGCGACAAGGGTGCGCCGAAGATCGCCAGGATACCGTCACCGATGAACTTGTCCACAAAGCCGCCATGCGCCTGGACGATCTCGGTCATGCGGCTGAAATAATGGTTGAGCTCATCGACCAGCGGCCCCGGCGCCACCCGCTCCGACAAGGTCGAATAGGAGGCGATATCCGAGAACAGGATCGTGACCTCGCGCAACTCGCCACCCAAAGCCGGCAGCTTCTCCTCGCGCACCAGCCGGTCCACCTCGCTCTTGGGGAGATAGAGCGAGAAGGCATTGCGCAACTGCCGCCGCGCCCGATCCATGAACATGAGGCGCAAGGCGATGCCGGCGGGGCCTGCCAGCGCGATGGCCGCAAGGCCGGTCAGCCAAGGCAATGCCCAGAAGTGCGTGAAGCTGCCGATGGCAATTGCGGACCAAGCGATGACAAGGCCCAGCCAAATGATGATGGCGCGGCTCGGCCGCGTCGCCACGAAACCGAGCGCCGCCAGGAACGAGAGCAAGACCAGGACTCCAGCGCGTTGCGGCGCGCTCGGAAGGCGCAACCCGCTATCGCTCAACAGATTGTCGATCGCGGTGGCGTGCACCAGCACCCCAGGCATGGAATCGCGGGAGTCACCGGAGAATTTGCTGCGATCCGCTGGAATACGGCAGCGTTCCCCGAGATTCTGTCCTTCCGGCAGAGTCGCGAAACGACCGGAGGTCAGCTTGCGGTCTTCGATATCGAGCACCCCGCCGAAGAGAATGATCTTCCCCGCGAAATGACGCTGGAAGAATGCCGCATCACCCGCCTCGGCGCAGGCGCGCAGATCGGCCAAGGAGTAGATCGGCGACCGGTGTGCCGCGGCAAAGTTCAGCATCACATCGCCATCTGGAGAACCGATAGCGCCACTGCGTCGCGCCAGGGCCCGCATGGCGAGTTCCGTGCCAAAGCTGGGAATGGCCTCACCGCCGCTCTCGCGATATTGGCTTGGATAGCGCCGCGCGATCCCGTCCGCATCCGGCGGCAGGTTGGTCGGGCTTTGATTGGTGAAGTCATAAAGACCGCCGATCGCGGCCAATTGCTGGAAGGTCGGCCGGATGGGATCGGTCTGGTGTTGCGTGAAACCCAGCACGATGCGCCCATCGGCGGCACCGCGCTTCAAAGACCGCAGCCAGTCACGGTCATAACCCGGCACCACGCTGTCCGCCGTGGTGCCAATGATGATATCGACCCCCACCACCGCCGGTTCCGCATCGAGCAGCGCATCCAGGACGCTTCCCAGATGCGGCGTCCACAAGGCCTGCGGCAATTCGCGAAAATGATCGTCGCGATAGGTGGCTTCATCCACCGCGACGATGGCGATCTCGTCACTAAGCGGCGGCGGGCCCCAAAGCCGCGCCTGTACGAGATGCAGGAAATCGATCGACAGGCGATCGAGAGCGCCGCCGCGGAAGGTCAGCGTGACGCCGATAAGGGCGGCGATGGTCGCCGCCAGAATGAAATTCCGCCCCCGCACGCCCCCTCGCTACAGCGCTCAATCGACGTTGATTGCCCGCTCAGTGGTCCCGCCGCCGGCTTTGGCGGCCGGATCGATTTCGATCGTCAGCGGCTCACGATCGCCGCTCTTGATCAAATAAGTCTTGCCCGGCTCAAGCTCCACCTTCTCGGCGGCAAGATCTATGCGGCCATTGTCGGATTGAAGCTTCCTGACAATCTGGTTGGTATCTGCCGCCACAATTTCCACGAAAAGCGGCTGGCTCTTGCTCCCCAGCAGCAGCGGGGTCCGGGTGAAGACATGGCGCAGAGACGGCGCCGGGCGGAAGGCGATGGTGGCGCTTTCCTGCGCTTCCGCGGCGGTGAGAACCAGGCGCGGCTCGGCGCATTTCACTTCGGTACGGCTCACCTCGCCGCCGGTCACCTCGGATTGCTTGGCGCCGATCACCACCTTGCCGCCGGTGATCGTCTCCACGACACAGGAGGTCAGATAGCCGATGACGATGGTCTCACCAGCCCCCAGACTGAACTCGGTCCCCTCAGCCAGTTGGTCGAATTCCTGGATTCCAGCAGATGCGGCAGCGCCCTGATCGACGATCGCAACCCGCTTCGACGCCGCGAGAGCGAATCCACCGGCCAATCCGCCAAGAAGAGTGACGCCAACCGATAAAGATATGATTTTACTAAATATTTTCATGGCCATACCTAGCTGGAACCGCTTGCGGCGGCGTGCGACCTCAGGATCATATAGAGCCGATAGGGTTAGTCACTATCGCAATGCCACGGGTTTGTGCGGTCTGTCACGCTTAGCAATGTTTTAGTAAGCCTGCCCTAGGCAGGGGCATTGGAATGAGGTATTCGACCATCCGTTCAACAATGTCGTCAACGCGGAATCGGCTCATTTGCCTGCTGAATGCCAGCGCAGAGGACAACAAAGAAGCAATCTCTACGAGGGACGATTATGACCTTTTGGGCAAGATCACTGCGGGTCGCGCTGGCGACCACGATTCTTTCAGGTGTCACCTGCTCATTGGCGATGGCCGATGACGAGATCGAGAAGAAGATCCGCGACGAGGTAAGCCGTCGCGTCAACGACGCGATCACCAAGCGCATCGGCGACGACGTCACTTCGGATATGGATGGCATGCCGGATGCCGGCTACACCAATTCCGTCTGGCTGACCCCCAGCTACACCAACATCACCAGCGACAATGACAGCTTGATCGAAGAAGCCGGCAGCAGCTTCAGCGCGGATCTATGGACCGTGCCGCTGGGCATCGATCACCGCTTCGGCGACAATCTTTTTGTCGGCCTGTCGCTCGCTTACGCGAATTCGGCCGCCGATATTGACGTCGATGACAGCGACATCGATTCCGATTTCTACGCCAACACCTATACCGTGGCGCCCTACATCGCCTATCGCTTCGGCGATTACTTCTTTGCCAGCGGTTTGTTCTCCTATGCCTATACCGATGGCAAGGCCACGACCGACGACACGCCGGATGAGGACGTCGACAGCCAGGCCTACTCGACCGAAATCGCGTTGAACGCCGCGGCGCCGATCGACAACTTCATCCTCAAAGGCAAGGTCGGCTGGCGTTATGCCTATACCGAGCTGCTGGAAAACAGCACGCCGCAGGCCGATGACGACAGCGACATCCATACCGCCGTGCTCTCGACCGAAGTCGGCTACAATTTCGACCCCTTCGTTCCCTATTTCGGCCTGCAATATGAACATGCCTGGCCCGAGAACGTGCCCGAGGCTCCGGAAGGCGACCAGGACTTCCTGTATGTCTCGGCCGGTGTCCGTGGTTCGATCAACGACGTGTTCTCGCTCGGCGCCGGTGTCCGCGCCGAAGTGATCAACAACGAAACCAACCAGATCGGTGGCCAGTTGGAGTTCAAGGCTCGCTTCTGATCGCCATCGGCGGTTTCGGGATGACATGAGGGGGCGTTGCCTGCCGCGGCGGGTACGCCCCCTTTCGTTTTATGGGAACGGACCTCAATCGGGAGTTCGTCGGATGACGCTTCGCACCACTCGCCTTCGCACCTTTGCCGCGCTCGCTTTGCTGGCCGGCACGGCGCCTGCCGCGGCGCAGGATGCCGTCTTCGATGCGATCGGCAGCCATATTTTCGAGAACGTGGTCTATGCCCAGGCCCAGCTCCGGGTCACGACACCTCTCGTAAAACTGACCGGCGTGTCCGTGGGAACCGGCGGCGACAGCTTCGTCATTCTGGGCAGCGACGGTGCCTATCGCCTGTGGAATCTGCAGGCCGGCAGCCAGCGCGCCAGCATCAAGGCCCCCAAGGGAACCGCCTTCGCCCCCACCGCCAGCGGCACGGCCCTGTTGGTGGGCGGCGGCGATGGCGGCGTGCAAATGATCGACCCTCTGAGCGGCAAGGCCTTCGCGGCTCTCTCCGGCGCCGGTGCCGCGATCTCAACCCTCACCACAAGTGCCGACGATCAGATGGTCCTGGCCGGCACGGCTGCGGGCGGCGTCACCGCCTGGAATCTCGACACCAACCAGATCGCCTGGCAGGGCGCGGTTTCCGCCGGCGCCATACAACGCCTCGCTTTGTCACCAAACGGCCAACACGCTGCCGCCATCGATCAGGCCGGCGCCGCCTTCCTGCTCGATCCCAAGGGCGGCAAGGCGCAGCCGCAAGGCAATCTCGGCGAGGCACCGGCCGCCCTTCACATCGACGACCAGGGCAGCCTCGTCGCCATCGGCAAGTCCGGGACCGTGTTGCGTTCTCAAGGCCAGCTCAATATCGATAGCCTCACCCTGGCCGATATCGGCTTCAGCGGCGCCAATGCCGTTGTCCTGCGCGGCGATGGCGCGGTCGATCTCGTGGACCTCAAGACCGGCAAAAGGATTCACGAGATCACCGAGACCGAGGGTGCCATCGTCGGCCTCATCTATGACGAAGCTGCCGCCAAGGTGATCCTGATCGCCGCCGACGGCACCATGCTGATCCATGACACCGTTACCAGGGAACAGGTGCTCTCGGTCTTCATCTCGGCCCAGGGCTGGGCACTCATCGACCGGCAAGGCCGCTTCGACGGATCGAGCTCGGGGCTGCGTGGCATCGAATGGGCGGTGAAGAAGTCGAACTTCCCGATCACCTCCTTGACCCAGGCTTTCGCCGATCCCGGCATGCTCTCGGCCGTGCTGAAGAACGACGACCGCGATCTGCGTGCCGTTCCCGGCAATCCGGTCGAAAACTTCCCCCTGCCGCCCAGGGTCGAGATCGAATCGCTCAGCACCGAGCGCGTCGGCGACAAGCCCTATCAGTTGCTGGTGATCGCCGAGGACCAGGGCGGCGGCATCAAGGATGTCCGGCTCTATCACAACGGCAAGATCGTCGATGTCGGTGCCATCCTGGAACAGAAGGATGCCGAAGCCGACGGCAAGCGCGTGCGCGTCATCGGCTACAACGTCTGGCCGGTGCCGGGTCCCAATGTCTTTCAGGCAATCGCCACCGGTGCCTATGACAATGCCGGCGAGCAGGCGGAGCTGCGCGAGACCTTCTCCGGCGAGCCCCGCCGCGGCCGCCTCAATCTCATCACCGTGGGCGTTTCCGATTACGGCCGCCTGCCCAAGCAATATCAGCTCAAGGTGGCCGCCGAGGATGCGGGCCGCGTCAAGACGGCGGTGGCCAGCCATTCGAAAGGCCTCTTCACCGAGATTGCCTCGACCGATCTCACCAATGCCAGGGCGACGAAACAGCAGATCGTCGCTGCACTCGACGGATTGAAGACCGCAAAATCCGAGGATTCCGTCATTCTCTTCCTCTCCGGTCACGGCGTCACCGATGGCGAGGAATGGTATTTCCTGCCGCATGATGCCACCGCCGATGACAGCGCCACCTGGCTCTCGGCCAGCGACATCCGCGCCGCCTTGGAAAAATCCGGCGCGCAGCGCGTCTTCGTCATCATCGATGCCTGCTATTCCGGCGGCACGGTCGAGAATTTCTATGCCGTGACCTCGTTCCAGAAGCGCTTCCTCACCAACGGCCTCAGGAGTTCCGGCATCCAGGTCCTGACCGCCACAAGGCGCGACCAGCAGGCGCCGGAAAGCGCCGAGCTCGGCGCCGGGTTCCTCACCTATCTGGTCGATCAGGCACTCAAGGGGAAAGGCGATGTCGATCCGCGCGACGGCTGGATCTCGTCGCAGGAGGTGGCAAAGTTCACCTATCAGGCGCTCCCCGAACTCTTCCTCGCGCAGCGCGAGAAAAACCCCAAGGCCTTCCGCACGGTCTATGGGTCGGACGTGCAGGAGCCGGACATCTACACGGTGGGCGCCGATCTCCTGATCGCCAAGACGGGGCAATAATCCGCCACTTTCCGGGTTTCCTTGGCGATGCGGCTCGACCATACTCGGCCGCCGCCAAACAACCGCCAGGAACCCGGAACGCCGATGTCAGCCAGTTCGCAGCCGATCTTCATCACCTTTCTCAACGGCGCGGATGTCGCCCAACTGGCCCTCACCGATGACGAGATATTGGCGGCCGTCGAAGAGGGCCTGCTGGCGCAAGGCCGGCAGCAGACGGTGATCGAGCCGCGCGTGCATCTGATCCCGGAAAGCTCGTCGATCGGCCATTTCAACGTGTTGCGCGGCGTGGTGAAGCCCCTGGGTCTCGCCGGGGTCAAGGTCGTGGGCGATTTTGTCGGCAATTACCAGCGCGGGCTGCCCTCCGAAATGGCGGTGCTCAACCTGTTCGACCCGGAAACCGGCATGCCCAAGGCGATCCTGGACGCCACCGCCATCACCGATATGCGGACGGGTGCCGTGACGGCTTTGGGCGCCAAGCATCTCGCCCGAAAATCCTCGAAGATCCTTGGGCATATCGGGGCCCGCGGCACGTCCTATTGGAATGTCCGTCTGCTCAACCATCTCTTCGATTTCGACGAGATCCGAATCCATTCCAAGCGCCCCGAGAGCCGCAACGCTTTCGCGGCACGCCTCACCCAGGATCTCGGCAAGAAGATCACCGTCACCGAGGATTGGGAATCCTGCGTCCGCGACGCCGACATCATTGTCGAGGCCTCGCGCCTGCCGGAACCCACCCCGATGCTGAAAACCGCCTGGATCAAGCGCGGGGCGCTCGCCATTCCCTATGGCACCATGAGCGCCGTCGAACTCTCGCTCACCGACATCATGGACAAGATGGTGGTCGATGATTGGGGCCAGTGCCGCAAGGGCCTGCCCTTCGGCGCGCTGCGGCAGCATGTCGACAGCGACCGTCTCACGGAACAGAATCTCCACGCCGAACTGGGCCAGATCGTCGCCGGCCTGAAACCCGGCCGGCAATCGGATGACGAGACCAACCTCTTCTGGCATCGCGGCCTGTCGCTCAGCGACATCGCCCTCGGCCATGCCTTGCTGCAGAAGGCGGCTCGGCTCGGCCTCGGTCAGCAGCTCCGTTTCGCCTGACCGGCCCTACTTCTTCCAGGCCAACTCGAAGCCCAGAACCTCGTCGTCCTCCAGTTCTTCGTCTTCGAGTTCTAGCGGCTCGCCTTCATCGTCCTCGAATTCGTCGTCGAGATCCTCATCTTCCTCCTCGGGAATGTCGAGGATCTCTTCGCCATACATCTCGACCAGGGTCGAGCGCAGGGCCTCGAGCAATTCGTCGCTGGCACCATTGTCCTCCAGCAGACGGACGGTGTCGGCCGAGATGAAGTAATCCGTATCCTGCGAATCCTCCTCCTCCAGTTGTTCGACCAGGAACTGGATGTCCTCGTCGCTCACCGTGCCGATTTCCTTGCCCGTATCCTTGTTCACCAGTCTCGGCATACCGCTTCCCCTCATCGCTGATTTCGATTCATGCCGCAGGATGACGAAATCATCCCCAATGTTTCAACAGAAAAATCCGGACCGGCTTGCCGCAATCGGTCATCGATCTGTCAATAATCCCATTCCCAGTTCACGCCGGCCTTGCTCGCATCGGCGCCGAGCTCCGTCTCCACCTTGACGTTGGGCGTCACCTCGACCTCCACGGTGGCGGCGCTGGAATTCCCCGCCGCGCCCTGGCGAACACCGACATAAACGCGGTCGCTGACATAGCGCCCGGCACTGAGGCTGGGGCCGGTCGTGCCGTCACCGGAATCGACGCTCAGCCGGTCGAGGCCGGTCGCCCCCCGCACCGCATCCAGCATACCGACACCGGTATCGACCCCCGCCAGTTCCGCCGCCGCCTGGGCCAGTTGCAGAGCCTCGAAGGCGGTCAGCGATCCGCTGGCCTTCCCGAACAGCAGGCGCGAGAGCACCTCGTCCTCGGGAAGTGCCGGCGTCGAACTCAAGGTGATTTTCGGGAAGCTCGCCCGCCCGCCGACATTGATTGCGATGTCGTAATTCTCGGCCTTGGCGCCAGCGACGAAATCCAGGATGGGATCGACCTTCTCCCCGCCATCGAATTCGACCTTGCCGCGGCTGAAATCGAGATGCCGGCCGACGATGTCGAGCGTGCCGCGCCGCATCGCCACCTCGCCCGTCACGATCGGCTGGTCCGCCGTCCCGGTCACCGCCAGCGCTCCCTCCATCTCGGCATCGAGACCCCGGCCGCGGATCGCCATTTTTTGCGGAATGTCGATCTTGATGTCGAGTGCCACGTCGAGAGTCTTTGCTGGCGGCTTCGCTTCCTCCGCCAGCTTCTGCGCGCGTTCAGGGGGCGTGTTCACTTCGACATAGGCGATTTCCTGCACACTGGCCGGCAGGCGATCGGGAATGCGCAATTCGGATTTCGGTACCGTGACCGTGCCGGTGAGCGCGACCTCGGATTTCGCCGTGCCCACCAGACGGAGATCCGCATCAACGATGGCAAAGGCGGTATCCGTATTGATGACCTGGGCCTGAACGAGTTTCAGGGCAACTTCGATCGGCATGTCGCCTTCCAGTGACAGCCCCCCATTGGCCGATATCTGGCCCTTGCCCGGCGTGCGCGCCGAGAAGGACGCCACCTCGAAACGGTCGCCATCGCCACGCAATTCGGCAGTCATGTCCTTCAGCTTGATGCCGTAGCGGACATTCTCGTAGCGCCCCTCGCTCAAGGTGGCATTGCCCGCGACCAGAGGCTGCGCCAAGGTGCCATTGGCACCGAGATCGATCCGCATCTTGCCGGAAATCCGGTCGGCGCCACCCGCGATGAACCGGTTCACCAGTGCCAGATCGAGATCCCCGCTCACCCTGGCGTCGAACGGCGCGTTTTCGGCCAGTTGCGGCGCACCGGTCGCGGGATCGGCGCCCAGCCCCAGAGAGGTGTTTATATCGAGGCCGCCCCCGGTCGAGAAAGTCAGCTTGCCGGTGGATCGCAGCATCGCATCGCGCCAATCGCCCTTGAGATCGAGCGCCAGGGATATTCCGGAGGCATGACCGAAAGTCACGTCCTTGGCCGCGAGATCGATATCGGCAGTGGGATCCGCGCGCGAGCCCGCCAGCACCACCCGGCCATTGATCTCGCCGCCAATATCCTGTGTCGGATCAACCATGCGCAGCAGGCCCAGGGACAGCCGATTGATCGCCAGATCGACGTCATTTCCCTCCGGCCCCATGCGGCCGTCGAGCGTGACGCCACCCTCGCCATAGCCGAGATCGAACCCGGCAATTTCGATCGTCTCACCGCTCTGCGTGATACGTGCCGGCCCACGCAGTGCCAGCGTCTCGCCCCGGATCTCCGCCGACAACTGCGCGATCGTGGCGGCAATTCCCGCTTCATTGCGCGCAACATCACCGGCAAAGGCGATCCGCGCCTCTGGCCCGCTGGCATCCAGTTTGAGGTCGAGAGCCGCGGCGTTCCCGGAAGCCGTTAGCGCCACCTGATCGAACTGTACCTGATCCGCGGCAAGCGAGGCGACATCAAGGCGCGCCTCGATATTCTGCGCGCCGGTCGCATCGCCGATGGTTCCGGCCAGTTTGAGGCTGGCAATGCGCATAGCATCGGCGAGGGCCAGATCCTCGGCACCGAGATCGATGGCGACATCCTGCTGGCCGCCCCGGTTGCGCAGCCCGATATTCCCCATCACCGCGCCCGACATCGCCGATCCAGCCAGGGGCGCATAGGGCGCGATATCCGCGATCGCCAACTTGATCTCGCCATCGGCAATCCCGGCCAGCAGGCGCAGCTTGCCGCTGACGGCACTGGGACCATGGCGGAGTGCCAAATCGTCGATACGCAGGGCGCCACTTTCCGGCTCGCTCAACAAGGCCAGCGTGAGACGCGCCGGCTGCCCGATCACATTGGCCGATCCGGTGATTTTCGCCTGCGGCGCCGCTGCCAGGTTTTCCGCCGTGATCTCCAGCACAAGGTTATCGGTCCTGATGCCATCGTAGAGAATTTCCGGCGAGGTCAGACCCGCCCGCAGGCGCGGCGCCGATAACGTCCCGTCCATCGCAAAGACGAGATCTAGCTTGCCGCGCGCGGCCGGGTCGAGCGCGGCAAGATCGCCGAGTGCTGCCCGTCCTTTGAGATCGACACCCTCCTCCGCCAGCACGCCCTTGGCGTTCGCGGTGACAGCCTTGCCGGTGAGATCGAAGGTCTCGAGGTCGATACGCCCCTCGGAATCGCGCGCGGCAACGAGCGAGAATTGGGGTGCTGCCCCCAGCACGCCGTCGATCGCCGCTATCCCCGTCACCAGCGACGTCCCGTTGCCGGCAGCATCGACCCGCATCCCGGCCGGGCTGAGATCGAGCGTCATATCCATGGCGAGCGCACCGGCGAGAGTCATGCCGCCCGCCGCCGGCACCTTGGCAAGATCCGGTGCGTTCAATTGCGCCTCGGCCGACAGCACCTCGCCCCAATTTTCGGCACTGGCCTGCCCGGCCAGCGCGAGCGCCCCGGCAGCAACATCGAGTGAATCCAGGGTGATCGTGCCGTCAAGATCGAAGGCGCCATTGCCAGCGAGCGTCACGCCCTCGGCCAGAAGCGCATTGGCTTCCGGCGTGCCGAGATCGATGCCGGCCGCATCCACCAGCAGATCGAACCGGTTCGCCTCGTTCTGGAAATCGTCGCTTTCCAGAGTGGCGGCGAGATCGATCGAGCCGATCCGGTTGCCGGCCGCCACCAGATCGGAAACCGATGCCGAGGCGGTGAGATTGATCATAGGCCAGGTGCCCGTGAGTTCACCGTCGAGAGCCGCCGCCTGCCAGGTGATATCGGGAAGCAGGCTCGCCAGTGCCGCCGCGTTGTCGGCCGTGATCGAAAAGGCAAGATCGCTTTCCCGCGTGATGCCCAATCGCCCCTGCATCGACACATGCGCGGCCACGCTGTCGAGCTGGAATTCCCGGATGTCGATGGCATCGCGCACCACGGGAACACCGAGCGTCGCCGTGAGTTGCAGGCCGCCCTCGGTCAGCGCCGCGAGATCGGCGGGCAACAGAGGTGCTGGTGCCGCATTCATCTGCAACGCAACAACGCGGTCTTCTGCCCCGGTGACATGGGCCTGAATGTCGAGCAGGCTGTTGCCATTGAGGGTGGCGGCGAGGCTGCCCTGCCAATCCGAAAGCGGTCCGTCGCCGAAAGCATCGATTTTGAGATTGGGTTCGCCCAGCAGACCGAGAGATTTGGTCAGCAAACCACCCTTTGGTTCCTGCACGACCAGCGCCAGATCGAGGCGATCCGTGGCCGGCAGATAATCCACCGTGGCATCGACGATATCCGTCCCGCCGTCGAGCCGCTGCAGATTGAGTTGGAGATGGAGCCCTTTATCGGCATCGCCGAGGCTGGCCTGCGCCGCCGCCTCGAACAAGGCCGGCTCACCCAGGATCGGCGCCCCGAGCGCGATCTCCGTCACCTTCAGTTCATGGAGCTCGATCGCCACGGGCAAAGATGGCAGAGCGAGGCCACCTTCTTCTTCCGCCGGTGCTTCTTCTTCAGCAGATGCATTCGGCGTACGCGACAGATCGACCCTGCCCACGACGATCCGGTCGATCTCGGCGACGCCCCCCACAAGGCTCATCGGAGACCAGGCGATCTCGACCCTATCGACGGCCAGCCATTCGCCCGCCTTGTCCGACATCGCGACATTCCGAATTGCGAAATCGAACGGCACGAAGCCGTCGATCGCCCCGATCCGCAAGGCGCTGCCGTCGCCCGCGGCCGCCGCCTCGATCTGGGCAATCAACAATCCGCGGCCATGCTCCGTCTGCAGATAGGCGAACATCGCCAACAGCACACCGACCAATCCGGCGATCCCGAGCAACGCATATGTCAGGATCCGGCGCATCAGAAGGCTTGCCCGATGCTGATATAGAAGGCGGCGAAATCGTCGTCCTCGCGCGGGTTGAGCGGCACGGCGACATCGGCGCGGATCGGCCCGATCGCCGTGTAATAGCGGAAGCCGAGGCCGGCGGCGAATTGCATCGGCTCGTCAAAGCCCCAGAACACCTCATCCGAGACCGTGCCGAAATCGAAGAACGGCACCAGCCCGAAATTGTCGAGGAAGCGATAGCGCAATTCCACGCTGCCGGTGACCAGGCTGCGACCGCCCAGCGGATCGTCATCCTTGTCGAGCGGCGAGATCGAGCGGAATTCATAGCCGCGCACCGATCCGCCCCCGCCGGCATAGAGCCGCCGGTCGGCGGGCAAATCGCTGGTATCGCCGCCAAAGACATTGGCAAGCCCCATGCGCCCGGCCAGCACCAGATCGCCCTCACCCGCGAGATTGAGATAGCCGGAGGCATCGGCGCTGGTGCCGATCACGTCCTGGCTGGAGCCGATAAATTCCGGATAGGCGAAGCCCGAGACCACCAGGCGCGTGCCGGAGGTGGGATTGAGGAGATCGGTGGTGGTGTCATGCTTGAAGGAGACACGCGGCCCCACCAGGAAAAAATGGTCGGTCTCGCCATCCTCGGTGATGCGCGAGGCTTCGACATCCATCCCCGCGGTAACGCTCATCCGCTCATTGAGGCGCCGCTCGATCGCCGCCGATCCCGCCACCGCCTGCTTGTCGAAGGTATCCTCGTCATTCTCTTCGGTGGCCGAGAGATTGAGCAGCAGATCCTGCTGCCGCGCGATAAAATCCGGCTTCTGAAACGCCGCCGTGACGGCATAATTGGTATCGATCAGCGAATTCTCGCCAAGCCCGCCCACATCCGCTTCGAGGCGCAGCCTCTCGGCATTGCCGAAGAGATTGCGATGCCCCCAATAGGCCTTGAGGCCCGCCCCTTCATTGGTCGAATAATTGGCGCCGAAGCCGATGAAATGCCGTTTCCGTTCGGTGACCTCGATCGAGACCGGCAATTGCCCGTTGGCATCGAGTTCCTTGGCAGTCGTCACCTTGACGCTGTCGAAGACATCAAGCGAGCGGAGATCGTCGCGCAAGGCGACAATCGCCGCCGGATCGTAAAGCTGACCCGGAACCGATGCCGTGCGGTTGCGCATAAAATCGGGCTCGACCTGCGTCAACCCGTTGATGGCAACCGGGCCGATTGTCGCCTGCGGGCCGGAATGAACCTCGAAGGCAATCGCGACATTGCCGGTGGCGTGATCGACCACCGCGGGTTTGAGATCGACCCGCGCGAAGGGATAGCCCTGCGCCAGGATCACGTTCAGCAATCGCTCGCGCTCGGTGAGAATATCGGCCGCGCGCGCCGGGGTGCCGGCCGTCAATTGCGGGACGAGGCCGCTGGGCAACCCGCTCGCAACCGAAGCGGGCCGTATCTCCACGGTACCGATCGTGAAGAGCCGCCCCGGTTCTATGCCGATCTCGACCGGCAGCACGGCATCTGCCGCCACCTCCTCATCCAGCAGCGCGGTATCGTCGACCGCGCGGCCGGCAACCTGGATCGCCACCTCGCCGGCGTAATAGCCGGCCGAGCGCAGGGCCTTCTCGATCCGCGGCACATCCCCATCGGCGCGACGCTGCAGGCCGAAGAGATCCTCCGGCGGGGATTGCTGCAATTCGATGAGGGTGGAACTCGCCTCGACGGCCGCCGCGAGCCCCGCATCCTCCAGCGGCGTCACCGTGACCTGATATTCCAGCGCAACCGCCTGGCCCTGGAGCAACAGAACGCCCAACGCCCCACTCAAAAGCGAAATAGCGCCAATCCGGCCAAGACGCCGCGCCGCCGCAAAGGCACGACATCCGATGTCAGAAAATGCTGCTATGCCCCAACCCTCGCCGCCAAACACATCCCGTCGCAATAGAGACGCATTCTGGCGCCGCGGGTTCCCGATTGCGACCCAAAAATTCCCAATTGTCCCAAGCGGATAAAGTCGCTAACGCCTCTCCCTGCGATCCGGCAGGTGCCGCGCGATCTCGGCCTCCAGGCGCCCGCCCAGCGCCAGCCCCACCATGTGGAAATCGGCGCGCAGGCTCCAGAGCGGATGGCGGAAAGTAGCCGGCCGGTTGCGCTCAACAAAGAAATGCCCGGTCCAGGCCAGGCCATAGGCGAAAACGGGCGCCGCCAGCACCGGCCACCAGGAACTGATAATCACCGCGGCGATCAGGCAGAGCGCGGCACCCAGCGTCCCCACCACATGCAGGCGCCGCGTCGACCTGTGGCTATGCTCGCCCAGATAGACCGGCCAGAACTCGGCATAACTCGCTGGATCAGCCCGCGCCATCCTTGCCTCCGCCCGATGCCTTCGGATTCCGCTTGAGGATGCCGAAAACACCCATATATTTCAATCGATTGAGTTATTCTTGACAGCGCCCCCGGGGGGCATATATACGCTCCCAGCCGGCGGCATCCCGTCCTCTCCGACGCGCCGGCCCCGGCGGGCCCTTCTGGCCCACACGCGATGTGGCACCGTAGCTCAGCGGTAGAGCAGGGGAATCATAATCCCTTGGTCGGCGGTTCAAATCCGTCCGGTGCTACCATTTCCGCCGACCGAAAGCTTTCGCGTAACGATGAACGGGTGGCGGTAGTCAGATGCGTAGTCCTCGCCGTCCCCGTGCCGATGAAACGCCGCGCAAGCCGCAGCCTGTCGCTACGCGGCCTGCCCCGCCACCGCGCAAACCTGCGCCCAAGCAACATGTCGCCGCCGTTTCTGGCAGGGAAACAGATGACCGGATCGCCGACGGCGCCTTCGAGATCTTCCTGGTCGCGGCTCCCGGCTTCGAGCCTGTGCTGCTCGCCGAAGCGCAGGCCAATGGCTTCAAGCAACCGGTCCTGGTCAAAGGTGGCGTCACCATCCAGGGTGGCTGGCCCGAAGTGTGGCGCGCCAATCTCATGCTGCGCGGCGCCAGCAGCGTCTTCGCGCGGATCGGCGCCTTCCCGGTTTTCCATCTGGCGCAGCTCGACAAGCGGGCGCACAAGCTCCCCTGGGGAAAGTTCCTGCGCAAGGACGTGCCGTTCCGCGTCGAGGCCAGTTGCAAGCATTCCAAGATCTATCACTCCGGGGCGGCGGCCGAGCGCATTCAAACCGCGATTGTCGAGACCCTCGGCGCACCCGTCTCACCCGAAGCCGACCTCTGCATCAAGGTGCGCATCGAGGACGATCTCTGCACCATCAGCATCGATACCTCCGGGGAATCGCTCCACAAGCGCGGCCACAAGGAAGCGGTCAACAAGGCGCCGATGCGCGAGACCCTGGCCGCGCTCTTCCTGCGCCAATGCGGTTATGACGGCAGCGAACCGGTACTCGATCCGATGTGCGGTTCCGGCACTTTCGTGATCGAGGCGGCGGAGATCGCCGCCAAACTCGCCCCCGGCAGGTCGCGCTCTTTCGCCTTCGAACAATTAGCGAGCTTCGACGCGGCGGCCTGGCAGAAGATGCGCAAGACCAGTACATCCCAGATGCCCGCCTTGCGCTTCTACGGCTGCGACCGCGATGCCGGCGCCATCACCATGAGCCGCGCCAATGCCGAACGCGCTGGCGTGGCCGAAATCACCTCATTCCGGCAGGCGGCCATCGGCGGCCTGACTGCGCCCGGCGGCCCGCCCGGCCTGGTCATCGTCAACCCGCCTTACGGCACGCGCCTGGGCGACAAGAAGCGGCTCTACCAATTATACGGCGCGCTCGGCCAGACATTGCGGTCGCGCTTTGCCGGCTGGCGCGTGGCGGTCATCACGACAGATGCCGCGCTGGCGAAGGCCTGCCACCTGCCCTTCGGCACCCCGTCCGGCCCGGTTTCCCATGGCGGCCAGCGGGTATCCTTGTTCCTCACCGACCCGCTGCCGCCGGTCGCCTCAAGCTACTGATAATTCGTCCCTTTGGGGCGCCGCTTCATCTCACCTATCCCCGCCTCACCCTCCCTCTCTCCGGCGTTTCACGCCCACGTCACGCTCCTGGCGATAGGAAGGGATCGTGCAGGCTTCGGCATGTCTCCGCTGGGCGAGACAGGGGCCTGTGCGATGCTGGGGGAGGTTTTCATGCAACATATCGGCAGCACGATGGTGGAGACCCAGGTCTCCAGTTCACCAATCCGTCGGGTTCGAATCGCCAAGGACGCCACGCAAATTCAACGCGCGGCGCTGCGATCGCTGGCCCGCGCCTTCGACACCGCCGCGCAACGCCTGGCGGCGGCCATGGATCAATCGGCCCGCGACATCGACGAACTCCTCTATCTGGCGCGACAGCTCGATTGGGTCAGCCATCGCCGCAGCCTGATCCAGACGGCCCAGGGCCGCGGCCCGGAGGTCATCGCCTATGTCTTCGCCGATTGCCCCGAAGCCAAGCATGTCGAATCCCTGGCCGATGAAGCCGTGACTCTGCTCGGCCAAAAGGCATCGCTGCCGGCGGCCCTCAATCTGCTCAGCTATATCGATCTGGAGATGGGCTGGCGCGCCTCGGCCTAAAGCACGACGCCGTTCAATCCTCGGCGGTGCGTGCCAAAGCGCGGGCAAGATCGACGATCTGGCGGCGGATCTTGCGGTCCCTGATCTTGAAATAGGCGCGGACGAGTTCCAGCGTCTCGCGCCGCATCATGTCGTCGCCGCCACCCTCCTCGACCGGCGCGGGCACCGCCCCCTGCAGCCGGCCGGGGCTTTGCTTCTGCGTCTCCGACGACATGCCTTCGAAGAAATAGGGAATGGAAACGTCGAGCACGCGGGCGAGGTCATAGAGCCGGCTGGAACTGATGCGGTTGGCGCCGCGCTCGTATTTCTGGATCTGCTGGAAGGTAAGCCCCGTCAACTCGGCGATACGTACCTGGGTCAGGCCCAGCAAGGTACGGCGCTGGCGCAGCCTTTCACCGACATGGACGTCGATCGGGTTGGGGAACCCCTTGCTCGCCCGGCGATCCGATGACTTTCGATTACGTGCCATTCACGCCACTCCCTTGGCAATGGGGTTCCAGCGGGACACCACCTTGGACGCACATCGGATGGCACCCCCGGAACGAACGAATGCGCTCCACCCATATACCCCTATTACGTCAAAGCCGAGATTCTGCCAAATCTCCCGGTTATGCGTATCGAAATCGGCCAAGGTTGCTTCGGCATCGCCGAATTGCGGCAGCCAGATCCGGGGCCGTCCGGTCAGGTTTTTGGCACGGACTTCATTCTCAACCGCCACATTATTATAGGCCCGGAGCGCCGGATTTGGCGCAAAACCGGGGTTCGCCAAAAACGGAACTTTGTTGCGAAGTATGGTAAATCCGTCTTCCTCCAGCCGCCGCGCACTGGCATCCATCTGTTCGGCCCAGCCCTCCATGCGCGGCCCATCGGGATCGGCACTCTTGCGTGGATCGGCCACCAGGAGAATCGGCCGCCCATCCCGATCGCTGCAACCCGTGACCGAGACGACAAGATCGATATGATGCGGCTGCTGCGCCAGACGCGGCGGCGCCCCGCGTTGTGTCAGCGCAAAGCCGAAGACATGCAGGCGCCGCGCATCGAAGGCCGCATGCGCGGCGGGTCCTTGCCCCAGCGGCGTGCGCGCGAGGCTGGCGGCACCCACCAGACGGAAATCCGGTCCGGTCAGCGTATTGCCGCCGGCAAGGACCATATCCGTCGCGCTCAATTCCGCCCCCAGGACCGGCGCCAGCCAGCTTGCGTGACGCCCCGGCCGATCCGCCTTAATGAGATGGCGCAGGATCCGGCGCTCATTCTCACGAGCGACCATGAAGGAATCCTGCGTCCACACTTCCGCCTCCAGCAGCGGCGCATCCTTGCCGGTGCTAACCGGCACCAGGTCGCAAGACAGCGACAGCCCATTCGCCCAGGCGCGGAATTCGGCCGCCTCGGGATCATCGATGAGGAGATAGAGCGTGACGCCCCGCGGCCAGGCTTCGGCCAGCCGCGCCAGCGCAGCCCCCTTGCCGTCCGCCGGATTCATCAGCAGGCGCAAGGGCACGGTCATCGCCACCGCCTCGATCGCGCCACCGCAATCGGGCATCAAGCCGTTCATGAAAGAGACCGTCCGGCCATCTCGCGCTCAAGCTCGTCCAGAAATAGCGTGCGGTTGAGCGGCGCCGGCAGCAATGACGAACCAGGCGCATTCTCGGGCAAGGCGCGGATCGCGGCGATGAGGGCCAGGGCATCCTCGCTCTTGCGGCTCACGCGATGCGTGGCAAGGCTCTCCAGTAAATCCGCGGGCACGCCCGCCGCCGCGATGATCGCGGGCCAAATACGGGCCTTGAAATGCAATTGCCGCGCAGCATCACGCAACCTATCTGCAAGATCCGGCGCCAGCAGGCCCAGCGCCGCCATCTGTTCCAGTGTCGCCTCGATGTCGACCAGGGCCTCGGTCAAAGGCCGGTATTGCAAGGCCGCCGGCGCATGCGCGATCGCGACATCGGCATCCGATGTGCGGCGGCCCTCGGCATAATCGCGATAGACACTGCCGATTCCGATCATGCCGAAAGCCGCGCATTCCGCCGCGCGAAGCGCACCCATGCTGGCAGCGCCCAGCACCGGAATACCGCTCTCCAGCGCCACCAATATTTCCTTGTGCCAGATCGCGGTGCCGTTTTCGAACGTGCCGTCGATAATGCCGATCGCCGCCGGGGCTTCCGCCACGCTGGCCAGAATGTCGCCCTTGGCAGCGGGCGGCCGCAAGTGAATGCCCGCGAGGCGTTCCGGTGGAATGCCATAAAGGCTGGGGCCGGCGAAGACGATGCGAGAATGCGGGATCATCCGGCCCTCATCAGCGCATCCAGAATGCCGGCGCCACCGCGCAAGGTGCCGCCCTCGCCGCCCGATCCCAGATCCGGCACCAGGACGCGGGCGACATGAAGCGGTATTTCCGGCGGCTGCAGATCGAAGGCATAGACCGTGTCGATCCCGGCGGATTTCAAACAGGCCATGACATGGGCGAGACGCGCGGCCGGCGATGCCAGGCTGTCGCGCGGGCGATGTCCCGTCACCTCCCGCAACGCCACCACCGGCAAGGCGCCGTCCGGCAATTGCGCGCGTGATCCTTGATAGGCGAAACCCTTGATGTCGTCGCGCGCCCCGGCGATATCCGTCGCCCGCGACTGCACGCATTCCAGCAAGGCCGCCGCCGCCGCGTCGCCGGCATCGGGGCGGCAGGCGAAACCCGCGGTCAGCGTGCCGCCGATGCCCCCCTCACCCACCACCTCGCGCATGAAAAAGCAGCCGATGACCGGCAAAGCCACACGTCCGGCCAGGGCAAAGAAATGCGGTGTGAAACCCGCCGCCTGGACCTTCGTCACCAGATCGTCGAGCTCGGCGTGATCGCCCGGAAGATAGGCGATGCGGCGCGCGATTGCCGGCACCCAGCCGAGGAGGTCGAGTGTCGCGGTTGCATCGTGCTCGATCGCTTCCAGGAGCGCATGGGCGATGACCGCCTCCCGGTCATTGCCCGCGGCGAGGCCGATTGAGGACATGCGGAAAGCGGCGTGATCCCAGGGCGTCCGGGCGCGAAGATCCAATCCCAGCAATTCATAGGGCGCGAAAATTTCTGCGCCCGAATTGAGTTCGATGCCGCGCCCCCAGGCATAACGATGCGCGGGCCGGATCCGGGCCGGATCGCAGCGGGTCAAACGCTCGAACGGCACCAGCTTGCGCGTCTTGCTCGCCATTTCGGCCAGATCGCCGAAACAGCGCACGATATCCTCCGGCCGCTCCGCGACGGCACCCTCCGCCGCCTCCATCACCGCCGAGATACGCGCCAGCGCCTCACCGGCTCCTTTCCCTTGCGCCACCGAGAGCGCACGGGAATTCGGCCGCGTCGCGAACCAGACCGGAATGCCGATCGAATCCAGACCCGTGATGTCGCCCACACGCGTGATGCCGAGTTGCCTCAGCAAAGCAGGCGCGGCCAAGCCGGTGGTGAAAAAATGATCGGGCAAGGCGCTTTATGCCACTGGGCGGGAAAACGCCATCGCCGCAACCAACCGACGATGGCGCCTCAAATCAATCCAGCGGCGCGTCGCGCAACTGGACGAAATCCTCGGGCGATGCCGGCGGGCTGAGATGCCCAAGCGCCTTGCTGATCGGCGCGACGATGGAGCGGTAGGTCTTCCAGTCCGCATCATTGATGTCCGCGACAAAGCAGAACTGTGCATCGGAAACCGTTGCTCCGGCGCCAATCATCTTGCCGATCGCCTCATAGGACGTATCCACATCGGGAATCGTCTGGCTGGTCGCGGTCTTGTTGATGATCGCCTTGGCGCCGGCCGCGATCTTGCCAAAGACCGATGCAAAAGTTTCGTTGTGGCTGGACGCATAGGCGTCGATTGTCGCCTTGCTGATGTGAGTCGTCATCAGCGGCGATGTCTTCACAAACAGGATCCCCGATTCCGGATCGCCGATCACATATAACTTGCCCATTGTTCCTCCATTCTAGATCCCCGCCATCCGGAGACCATGTTCCAGTTGCTTGCGATGTTCTTCCTGCCGATAGGGCACCATCCGAATCATGGCTGATGGTTCGACGCCAGGATACAGTTCTTGTATCCGCCTCGCATAGCCGCGCGCCAGGTCGGCGTTGCCAAGCATGGCGTGACTCGCCGCGAGCAATCTGAGAACCGAGGTATCCGATTCCATCCGATCGCACATCTTGATCGCTTCAGCATACTCGCTGCGATGAAAGGCGATGCTCGCCCCGACCCACAGATAGTGATCCGGCGGATAGGGGTTGAGATCGATCGCACGCTGGAACCGTTCCCACCCCGCCGCCACGGCACCGAGGCAATAGAGCGCATCCGCGTGCTGCACCAGGAGATCCGCCGAATTGGGGTTCATGGATTCCGCCATGGCGAATTTCTCGGCCGAGAAATCGAAATCGCGTTGATAGAGGGCGGCGACGCCGCTCATCAGATGACCAAAGCCCGCACCGGGATCGAGATCCACGGCATGCTCCGCCCGCGTGCGGGCCGTGGTGAGGAGTTCCGGGTCATTGCCGCCGCGCATGATCCATTCCAGATAGAGCGTCTGGGCAATGCGGGCATGCCCCAGTGCCATGTCGCGATTGAGCTCGGTCGCCGCCTGGAAGGATTTACGGGCCCGGCGCAGCCTTGGCAGATCGCAGTTCCGCAGCAGGTTCTGGCCTTCGAGATAGTGGCGGTAGGCGTCCGCGACACCCTCCCGGCGCATGTTCTCGAACATATGCCGCTCGACCGAGGCGGCGACGGAACTCGCCACGCGCAGCGAGAGCAGGCGGAAGGATTGCGACAATTCCGAGGGAGCGAAGGAAAACTCGCCCGCCCAGGCGATCTCGCCGCCATGGCAATCGGCCATGCGCAGGACCAGGACCTGCGCTTGCTCGCCGGGCTTCACAAAACCGCTCACCGTGTAATCGGCGCGGAGCTTGGAATTGTCGACCGGCATGCCGGAATCGTGGTCGAGCTTGAAGGATGAATGCGGCGCCAGCACGGTGAAGGTGCGATAGCGCGCCAATTCATTGGCGACATCCTCGATGAGCGCCGTGAGGATCGCCGGCCGCTCTTTGGTGCCCAGCCAGGCGGGCGCCAGGAAAGCGACGCGCGGCATCGTCGCACCTTGCTGCGGCGATGCCGCCGGGGCCGCCTGGGCCGGCATGGGTGCCCGTAGCGAGAGGACACGGCGATAGACCGCCGCCGTCTCGGGCTGGACCGCGCCGCCCTCCTCCGCCTGCAACATCGCCGTCAGCCGGGCATAGGTCGCCTCGGCATCGGCGATCATGCCGTTGCGGCCATAGGCCTCGATCAGCACGCGATAGCTCGCCTCCCGCTCCGGATCGACCGACAGCAAACGATCGGCGACGGCGGCTAGATCGGTCTCGGGCGCGCGGCCGAAGCGGGTGAGTTCGATGAGATGCGAGGTCACCGCCGCGAAGAAGCGCTCGCGCAGGCGACCGCGCTCGACAGTCAGCCAATGCGAGAAGGAATCGGTGAAATCGGTGATCCCCTCCAGCAAATCGCCGCGAAAGAGCGCGATCACCTCGCCGGGCGCCGCGGCGGCTGCGTCGAGCAGGCGGCACAGATCGATCCCGGCGGCCGCATCGCCCAGGCCCACGACCCGGCCGTCGGTCACCAGCAGATCGGGAAGATGCGGCGCCGCGCGCCGCAGCCGCGTCAGCAATTGCCTGAGATTGGTGAGTGCCGCCGTATCGCTGGGGGCATCCCAAAGAAGCGAGGCCAATTCCTGGCGGCCAAACCGGCGCGAGGGTGCGAGCGCCAGCAGCGCCAAAAGCTGGTAGCCCTTGGCCGGAAAGACCATACCGGCAACCGGACGTCGCATTTCCGGGAGGCCGAGCAGGCATATATCGTTAGGAACGCGGCCGCTCATTTCCCCAAACCATCCCAATGCAGCCATCCCAGTGCAGCCACCCGACTATCCTTGATCGCTGTGACCGGCGCAAGGCGACAGCGTTAACGATTTTATCCGATCCTACGTCACTCTAAATATAACACATTGAAAACACTCTGTTCCGTTGATGATCACGGCGTCACGCCAGCGTCACGCCCTCCCCGCCATTCTGTGTTCAGCCAAGGCTCCCGGCCCGCCACACCCGGCGAAACCTCAGTCAACCGGCCATGAACAGGAACAAATGCTCGCATCTGATCTCACCACGACATTGGGTATGGAAGGCGGCGCGGATGCTCTGCGCGGCCACGATGTCCTGGCCCTGGTTTGCCCGGATTGGCGCGCGCCCTCGCTGGTACTGGATGGCCGCACCGGCTGTGTCGTCTATGCCAATGGGCCCTGCCTGAAGCTGCTGGCCGAGGCGCGCATCATGCGCCTCCAGAACGGCCGGCCGGAATTCCTTGCCGCCGGCCTCACCGAGCGCTTTCAGCAGACCCTGGCCGCCATGCTGGCCAACGCCACCGAAAACGCCGTCCTCGTCGAATTGATGGGCGGCGGTCCGGTCACGATCTCGGTCACCATCCGCAACACCCAGGGATTCTACCGCGACATCCTGCAGCGCAGCGTCAGCGATGCCCAGGAAGCGAGCCAATTGGTGGTCGCCGAAATCGCGACCAGCCAGGACGAAGCCGATACCGCCGCGCTCCATGCTTTCGCCCAGAAATTCGATCTGACCACGTTGGAGCGCGAGATCGCCGACCTCACCTTGCGCGGTCTCTCGGTCCGCGAAATCGCCATCTGGAAAAACATGCCCCAACCCATCCTGCGGCAGCGCCTGGACTCACTTCTAATGAAGACCCATTGCCGCAGCCAATCCGAACTCGTGCGCCTGGTGATGACCTTATGTCCGACTGCACCGCGTCCATGACCATGCGCAAGGATCTCGACATGGGCCTCGCCGTTACCCCCCAGCCGTCAATAGCGGCGCCAATGCCGATCCGCGATCGCCTGGGACAAATGGCGGAACGGCACGGGCCGGCGGCTGCCGCGATCCTCGCTTTGGCCGGCATTCTGTTGCTGGTCCATCTGGCGTCGGATACCTCGCCCCATCAGGGGTTTCTTCTTGCCGCAGCCCTGGTTGTGGCGAGCAGCATCTTCTATCTGTGGCAGGGCATCACCGCGCGGGATCAGCGCCTTGCCGCGCGTGAAGCCGCCTGCCTCGCCGCAGCGGCGGCCAATCAGCGGAAATCCGAGTTCCTCTCGCATATGAGCCACGAGCTGCGCACGCCCTTGAATGCCATTCTGGGCTTCTCCGAGGTAATCCGCGACGGTCGGATGGCCGCGAACGATCCGTCCAAGGACCGCGAATACGCAGGCGACATCCATTACAGCGCCCAGCACATGCTCTCGGTCGTCAACAATATCCTCGACCTCGCCAAGGTTGAGAGCGGCAAATGGGTGATGGTCGAAGCCGACATGGCGCTGGAGGAATTGCTGACCGCGACCCAGCGGCTGGCGAACGAGCGCGCCATGCGCGAGCAGGTGCAGCTCACCCTCGATGCCATTCCCGGCGATGTCGTGATCTACGGTGACCAGCGGGTGCTGTGCCAGGCTCTGCTCAACCTCACCATCAATGCGATCAAGTTCGCCGGCACCGACCGTCAGGTGGCCCTTGCCGCCGCGCATGGCCCGGATGGCGCGCTGGAGATCCGCGTGCGCGATGGCGGCCCCGGCATGAACGCCGAGCAGATCGCCCGCGCCATGAGACCGTTCGAGGCACCGCTGCCGGATGGCAATGGCCGCCGCAAAAAGCATGACACGGGTCTTGGCTTGCCGCTCGCCGCCGCCTTCATCGAATTGCATGGTGGCGCCCTGATCATCGAGAGCGAGGCTGGAACTGGAACAACCGCCCGCCTGTGCCTGCCCGCGGACCGGATTCGCCAGCTCAAAACACAAGCCGGCGCCGTTGCCTGATGATCCCGGCGCCTGACAATCCCGGCGCCTGACATTCGTCGATTAATCAATATTTCATCACTTTATAGGATATCAACCATAGCCTGACCTGCGAATTGTCCAGCGCCCATGCCTCAACCGCCGTCATCTCACGCCGAAAAGGGAAGTGCGCATTGGCGCCTGGTTCTGGCCGACGATCACGCTTTGGTGCGTGATGCCATTTCGCAAATGCTGGAGGCCCTGGACAGCACGCTGGTGGTCGAACGGGCGCGCGACCTCGACGAGGTGGCAAAGCTGCTGGCAAGCGGCATGGACATCACCTTCCTGCTGCTCGACTACCGCATGCCCGGCATGAACGGCGCGGCCTCCATTGCCAGGATAAAATCCGACTACCCGGCGATCCCGATCGGCATCATCTCCGGCCTGCTCTCGCCGGAGGATGTCGAGCCTTTGATCCAGGCGGGCGCCGTCGGCGTTTTCCCCAAGACGATGTCCGGGCCGGCCCTGCTGATGGCCCTCAAGCTTGCCCTCTCGGGTCAGATCTATGTCCCCTGGAACGGCGATCTCAATGCCGCGCCACCGTCTCCCGGCGCGCCTGCCGACCAGGCCGAATCCCTGCCGGCCCTGACCGAGCGGCAAATGGAAGTCCTGCGTCTGGTCGCTTCCGGCGCCGCCAACAAGGATATCGGCCAGCGTCTCGGATTGAGTGAAGTGACCGTGAAGATTCACGTCGCAGCCTTGTGCCGCAAACTCTCGGTCGCGAACCGGACTCAATTGGCAACGACCGCGCTGCGCGCCGGTGTGAAGGCGTCGGACGCCTGATCCATTAGAGCTTGATCGTCGCCTTGTCCTGATTGCCCGGCGCCGGAAGCGTCATCGGCAACGCCGATGTATGAGACGCATCGTGAACCACGGCTGCAACGTCGGACAAGGTAAACGGCTTGACGATGATATGCTCCAGGCCCAACCGCACCCGCTCAATGACCGGCACATCCTGCAGCCTGCCCGTGGTGAGCACGATCGGCCTCTCGAAGCCGCGCTGACGAAGTTGCGAGATCAATTGCAGGCCGTTGACGATCGGCATGTGGTAATCCGAAATGATCAGGTCGAACATGTCGGGTTCGTCGCCGAGCACTGCCAGCGCCTCCTCGGCGCTGCCGCATTCCGATGGCTCGCAGCCCAGCCGCTCCAGGATCGCCAGAAAGGCCGCCCGCGATTCCGGATCGTCATCGACGACCAGGACCTTGAGGCCCGCCGGAATGGATGGTTCGGACGACGGTCGCTGCGGCGCCCCCGTGACGGTCGTCACCGCTTCCGCCTGCAGCGGCAGCAGAATATCGAATGTCGTCCCCTCATCCACCTTGCTGTCCACCGAGACAACACCCCCATGCGCGGTCACGATGCCAAGCACGGAGGAAAGACCCAACCCGGTCCCCTCCCCCACATCCTTTGTCGTGAAGAAGGGATCGAACATTTTCGTCATGACGGATTCGGGAATGCCGCAACCGGTATCTGTCACCCGGATCCGAACATGCGTCCCCGGGGTCTGCCCCAGAACGCCGATCCGCAGCTTCGAATGACCGTCTTTGACCGTTTCGACAATCCGCGGCGCGTCGAGCCGCGACGGCGTTGGCCGGCCTTGCATGCCCTGACTGCGTCCGCCGTCGATAAACACATGCCTGACATCAAGGCAGACTTCGCCTTCTTTATTGGCCAGCGCATCGCGGGCGTTGATGCACAAATTGACCACGGCACGGTTGATCTGCATCGCATTTCCGAAAATGGGCAGGCTCCCTTCGTCGATCGTCGTGTTGAACGACACGCCGCTCGGCATGACCAATTCAGCCATCGCCGCCGCCTCCCGGCAGAGTGCTCCAACGTCGATCAACTTGCGCTCCACGTTGTCGGCGCGGCTATAGGCCATGATGCTCTGCACCAGCTCCTTGCCGCGATCAGCCGCCGTCAGCAATTGCCTGACCATGCGCAACTGAACCGGACGGTCCGCAAGATCCTGCTCCAGCAAGGATCCGAAGCCTGACACGGCAGCCAGAATATTGTTGAAGTCGTGCGATACGCCACCCGCCAGGCGACCGATCGCTTCCATCTTGTCGACATGGTGCAGACGTTCCAGCAAGGCCTCGCGTTGCTGCTCGGCCTGCTTGCGATCGCTGAGGTCACGGATGATGGCGGTATGCCCGCCTTCCTTCCGGCGCCAGACATGAACCTCCCAGGGATGTTCCGCGCCTTCCAAAGACTTGCCGCTGATCTCGCCGCGCCAGTGATCAAGAGCGCCAGGTCCGCATAGTCGCTGCTGCAGGGCATGCGCGGATTCCTCGCCCAGAAACTGACGCCAGGGGGTGCGTGTCAGCGTCTTCTGGAAATCGTCCCCGATCAACTGATGGAATGCCTCGTTCGAATACTCCAATCCCCCATCCGCATCGAACATGACGACGCCTTCGCCGCTGCTTTCGATTGCTAGCAATTGCGTGGCGCGCGCCTCGTCCAATGCCTTGTATTGCGCGAGCAGGCGCCGCACATCGCGGATCTTGACGAGGTTCCCGGCAATGAGCGCGCCGCCGGCGACGATGGCGACAAACAGCAGCGCCGCCGTGATCCAGACATCCTTTGCCAGCTCACCGGATTGGTGGCGCAATTCGTCCTGCACCAGCAGGACGCGCACCATCTCTTCCATCAAGGGCGACAGCTCGTTGAGGCGGTTCTCGAAGGGAAGAATGGAACCCGGTTCGCCGACGCGGGCCAGGCCCAATTGTCGTTCAAGCAGGGGCAGAAACTCGGCGACGCGATTGGTATTGGCCAGAATGGCCGGAATGCGGCGGACATCCTCGCCCTCATCCGAATCCAGAATGAGCGGTATCCGGCTCCAGAATACCTCGAATTTCAACGTCACCTGCTGCAGCCGGGCTTCGTCTGGCTCCAGCCGGAATGCTTTCGCGGCAAGAATCGTGTTCTGAATTTCGGATTGCGCCTCGACCACCAGCCAGGTACCGGTCCGGTAATTCCATAAAACCGACGACATGGTGCGATAGGTCTGGACCGAACCGACGATCGCCGCCGGCAGGAACACCAGGATCGCAATCGCCAGCCACAGATCGCGTGACGGAATGAACGCCGGCCAGCGCATCGCGTATCCGTTACTTCACTTCGATGCGGGACAATTGCCAGATCATTTTCGAATATGTCAGCTCGCCCCGATATTCGGCTTCATCCGTCAGCGGATAAATGATCCACAAGGGTCCCTTGTCCCTCACCCGCATTCTTTCCCCGTCCATGGTCGAGGCCACGATCACGCGCGGATCTTTTGCATCGCCGATGGGAATCTCGACGGCATAGTCATTCAGGGCGATGGCGCGAATGATCGTTCCTTCGGCGCCGGCCGCCGCCAGCAGCGTGCCAAGCGAGACGCCGCCAAAGGTGACCATGCCCTTGGTCCAGGGCGTTTCAGTCTTCACGAGCGTCTGTGGCAAGCTGTCCAGCATTGCCTGATCCAGAACGAATGCCTTACCTTTATTTGGCTTCGTGACATTTCCGGAAATGACGAGAAGTGCCTGTTCCGCGGCAGCCGCGTAACTGGCTGTCGCACTCGCGATCGCCAGATAGCAGATGACGGCCAGTGTCTTTTTCAGTGATGCCATCTTTAGCTCCCTCCGAATGCGCGCCGTTCCCTATCTATCGGCTGCGGGACCAGATCGAAATTCTGCATCCGCACGAGACCTAATACTTCCGTATAGGGGAGCCCGCCAAAAGCAGGACGCGGCACCGCCAGACCATGCTTATGCGCAATCGATTAAGAAAGTCGGAACAGGCATAAACCAGCCGTCAGCGCGCTCTACCTGCCATGCGCGCATTACGGCGGAGATTTGAAATGTCTGTTGCTCTGGTCATCGACGACAACGCCACCATCCGCGGCTTCATCGCTGAAGTGCTGGGACGCGCGGGCTACCAGGTGGTGGAAGCCACCAACGGTCACGAAGGGGTTCGCCTCAGCCAGGAATTCACTCCCGAAGTCGTGATCTCTGACGTCTACATGCCCGGCCAGGACGGCATCTATGTGCTGCGGGAACTGAAGCGCATGAAGCAACCCGCCAGGATCGTGATGATTTCCGGTGGCTCGCGTCTGCTATCCGGCTTCGACGCACTTAGTTGCGCCAAAAAACTCGGGGCGGATGCGACGTTGCGAAAGCCTTTTACGCCCTATGAGTTGATGCAGGCCGTCACCAATTTGCCCGTCCTCAATTGAACGTCCACGCCTGAACACGGACAACACCCAACAACCGCACAGGACTGAAATCCCTTTGGCCCCATGGCCTTGAGACAGGAAAACTTCCCCATGACGCAACTCAGCCGCCGCCATCTCTTGAAGACCCTCACCATCACCGGCGCCCTTTGTCCGGTCTGCTCCTCGCTCTTTGCTGCCGGCGCATCCGCCGAAACGGCGGCGCCCCATGCCGGCGCGCATTGGAGCTATGAGGGCGAGACCGGGCCTGAGCATTGGGGTGAATTATCGCCGGAGTTCAAGGTGTGCGAACTCGGCATGGAGCAAACGCCGATCGATATCAAAAAGGGCATCGGCAGCCAGCTCAGCGGGATTGAACCCTCTTTCCGCCCCATGCCGCTCAAGATTCTCAATAACGGCCACACCATCCAGGTCAATTGCACGCCCGGCTCCCATTCGGTGATCGACGGCCAATCCTTCGAATTGCTGCAATTCCACTTCCATCATCCCAGCGAGCACACACTCGCCGGCCGTCACTTTGAGCTGGAACTGCATTTCGTTCACAAATCCGCCGCAGGCCAACTGGCGGTGATCGGTGTGTTCATTCGTCCTGGCGCCGAAAATCCCGCTTTGGTACCCGTCTGGGCCGCCATGCCGCAGGAGACGGCCGCGGAGACAGATACCGGCCAGATCATCTCCCTGGATTCCCTCTTGCCCGCCGGTCGCGGCTTCTTCCGCTATCAGGGCTCTCTGACGACGCCGCCCTGCTCTGAAGGTGTCCTGTGGTCGATCTTCAGGGATCCGATCGAGGCCTCGTCCACCCAGATCAAGAAATTCGCCGATTTGTTCCCGATGAACGCGCGGCCGGTGCAGGGCCTTCATCGTCGGTTCCTGCTCGAAACCCTCTAAATTGGAGATCGTCATGTCGTCTCGACTCACGCGTAGCGCGACCACTCGGGTCAGCACTTTTCAGAATCTCAAGATTCTCACCAAGACGCTGATTGGATTTGGCTGTGTGCTCGCCGTCCTCGTCATCGTCGCCATCGTTGGGTTTGTCGGCCTGGCCCGCACTTCCAATGATCTCGCCCATTACGTCGCGGCGGTCGAACTTTTCGGCGATGCCGCCGATATCGAGCGCGACCTTCTTGAGCTGCGCAGCCATATCGAAACCTACATACGGACCGCGGACGAAGCCGAAATCGGCGTCGTCCATGAACTCGAAAAGACAATCACCGGAGATATTGCCGCCGCAATCGACATCGCCGAGACGGATTCCGAGCGCGCCGAACTCGCCACCTTGAGCGACAAACTGACGATCATCGTAGACGATTTCGAAAAAGCCATCGAGCTCGAGCATCAGCGCACGCAGCTCGCCAATGAAACCCTGAATGTCGCCGGCCCAAAGCTGGTCGCCGACCTTGAATCCATCATGCGCCAGGCGGTTCAAGCCGGCAACAGCAACGCCGCCATTCTTGCCGCCGACGCCGTCCGCGAAGCCCTGACGGCACGCCTCTATGTCAATATGTTGCTGGACCGGCACGAAGCCGCCGCGGCCGATCAGGCGGAAGCCGCCTTCCACGCTTTGGACAAGGCATTGCTTCAGCTTGAGAAGGTTTCGGGCGGCGCGTCGTTCAAGGCCGATCTCGACGACGCGAAGGCGCTGGCGCCGGCCTATCTCGCTGCCTTTGAGGCTGGCGAAGCCCTGGACGAAGAAATCGAAAAACTGGTGCATGAGGAAATCGGTGAAATCAGCGAGGAAATCATCGCCGAGGCCGAGAACGTAAAAGCCCAAGCCGAAGCCGAGGAAAACCGCATTGCCGAAGAAATCGCCGCCATCGTCGCCACCAGCGAGTGGATGTCGGTCGGGTTCAGCATTGGTGGCGTGATCCTGGGCATGGCCATCGCCTATGTCATTGGTCGCGGTATTTCCATGCCGATCATGTCTCTGGCCGCTGTGATGCTGCGCCTGTCCAAAGGCGAACGCGATGTGGATGTCGAAGGTGCCGCGCGCAAGGACGAAGTCGGGCAGATGGCAAACGCGTTGCAGGTCTTCAAGGAAAACATGATCGAAGCCGAACGCATGCGCGCCGCGCAGCAGGTCGAACAGGATCGTCAGTTGGAGCGTGCCCGCCTTATGTCGGAAGAGGTTGCCAAGTTCGAGACCGTGATTGCCGAGGTCGTGAATGCGGTCGGCTCCGCCGCGACCGAGTTGCAGAGCACGGCGCAATCCCTTGCCGCAACGGCGGAGGAGACCGCGCAGCAATCCAATACCGTCGCCGCGGCGGCCGAGGAAATGAGCCAGAACGTCTCGACTGTCGCCTCCGCGACCGAAGAACTCTCCGCGTCCATTCATGAAATCAGTTCGCAGGTGACGGAATCAACCCGCATCGTCGGTCATGCCGTCACCCAGGCGGGCGATGCCAACAGCCGTGTCCGCTCTCTGGCCGAAGCCGCCCGGAAGATTGGCGACGTCGTGACCTTGATCAGTGACATCGCCGGCCAGACCAATCTCCTGGCACTCAACGCGACGATCGAGGCGGCGCGTGCCGGCGAATCCGGCAAAGGTTTCGCGGTCGTCGCGAGCGAGGTAAAAACACTGGCCACCCAGACCGCCCGCGCCACGGAAGAAATCAGCGCGCAAATCCGGTCAATCCAGGATTCGACGGAGATTTCCGCATCTGCCATCCAGGGCATTTCGGAAACGATCCATCGCGTGAATGAAATCTCGACGGCAATCGCCTCGGCAGTCGAGGAACAAGGGGCGGCGACCCAGGAAATCTCGCGCAACGTGCAGCAATCCGCAGCCGGCACCAGCGAAGTAACCAGCAACGTGGTCGGCGTCACCCAGGCCTCCCAGCAGACCAGCGCCGCCTCCACGCAGGTGTTATCGGCGGCCAACGAGCTCAGCCGCTACGGCGAAACCCTGCGCTCGGAGGTGCACACCTTCCTCCACACGGTTCGCGCCCTCTAAGCGGCGCGGGCCTTGCCCGAGATAGACCGAGAAGGAAAATTCATCATGATCTCGAACAATGGATCCGCCATTCCCGAAGAGCATAACCGCAGGGCGATCTTCGTATCCTCCCATCACGCCAACCTGAAGACGGAGCACTTTCTGAAATCCGTCCGTACCTTTCAGGATTTCGTTACGACCTTCGACCTCGACGAAGTCAGCCGGAACTGGCAACTGACGACCGCCGAAACCGCCGCACGAATGCACGAAGTGACGGAGTTGCTGACCTTCAATCGCGAGCTTCTGGCCGAGGCGGAAGAGCTGATGCACGAATTGTCGGCAGCCCTGCTGCTTCTTTCCGATCGCGTGACCGGCCTTGAAGGAGAGTCAAACGATAACGGCAATGTCGTCGACCTGGCGCGCTGGCGCATCATGCGCTTGCATTCACAGATAAAAATCGCCAGCACCCTCGATCGGGTTGAGGCTCTCGGCGACATGATTTCGCAGATCGGTGACCAAATCTCGCTCAAGACCAGGCGCTTGGTTGCGCTGGTCGTCGCTTAGCCGGGCTCAATCGCTGAACATGGCCGTGAGCTTGAGGGCGACACCCATGCTGCCCTCGACCTTCAGTTTCCCGGTCATGTAGGCGAGCGTCGGGTCGAGCTGGCCCTGGAGCAGCTTTTCGAGATTGGCGGGACTGATCTTGATCGTGGTGTTGGCCTCGCCCAGATCCTTGGGTTCGATCACCGGGGGATGCTCGGTGCCGTCCCAGAAGATGACCTCGTCGTCGACCAGGAACTTCACCTTGTAGCCGAGCTTGACGTTCTGCCCGGCGCGCCGGCGCATGTCCTCGATCAGCGTCTCGATTTCCATGAAAGCCCCGCCCCGTCTGGTTTTTCTTGTCGTCAGGCGGCGCTGGCCGCCCGCTCCATCTTCTCTCCGGTCGCCACGGTATCGGTGGAATCGATCCAGCCGCCACCCAGCACCCGGTCCCCTTGATAGAAGACCGCCGCCTGCCCCGGCGCAATACCGAATTGCGGCGCGGTCAACGTCACCTGCGCATTGCCCGCCGGGTCGAGCAGGACGCGGCCCTCGGCTGGCATGCTCATCGAGCGAAGCTTCACGGCGATATCGGCGCCCGCGCCAGCATCCGCCTCGCCCAGCCAATTGACCTCGCGCAGGCGCACGAGATCCCGCGCCAAGGCGGCCTTCGGGCCGACGATCACGCGCTTGGCACCGGCATCCAGGCGCACGACATAAAGCGGATCGTTGTTGGTGCCCTTCTCATTGACGCCGATGCCACGGCGCTGGCCGATCGTGTAATGGATGATACCCTGATGCCTCCCCAGCACGCGGCCGTCGACATGGACGATCTCGCCGGGCTCGGAGGCACCGGGGCGCAGGCGCTCGACCACGCTCACATAATTGCCGTTGGGGACGAAGCAGATGTCCTGGCTGTCCGGCTTGGCGGCAACCTCCAGGCCGAAACGTTCGGCCAAAGCGCGCGTCTCCGATTTCGGCATATGGCCCAGGGGAAAGCGCAGATAGTCGATCTGCTCCTGCGTGGTCGCGAACAGGAAATAGCTCTGATCGCGCTGCGGGTCGCTGCCGCGGTGAAGCTCGGCGCCATTCGCCCCCATTACGCGGCGCACGTAATGCCCGGTCGCCAGGCAATCGCCGCCGAGATCCCGCGCCTGGCTGAGGAGGTCACGGAACTTCACCCGCTGATTGCAGCGCACGCAGGGGATCGGCGTCTCGCCCTTCAAATAGGAATCGGCGAATTCCTGCATCACGGCATCCGAGAACTTGGTCTCGTAATCCAGCACGAAATGCGGAATGCCGATGCGCTCGGAGACGCGGCGGGCGTCATAGATGTCCTGTCCGGCGCAGCACGCACCCTTGCGCGCCAGGGCGACACCATGGTCGTAGAGCTGCAGCGTCACGCCGACCACGTCATAGCCCTCCTCCTTCAGGAGGGCGGCCACGACCGAGCTGTCGACGCCGCCGGACATGGCGACGACGACACGGGTATCGGCGGGGGCCTTGTCAAAGCCCAGTGAGTTGAGGCGTGCGGTCATGGGGCCAGCTTATAACATTGGCGGCAGCCCAGGCCAAACTACCGGTTCAGCAGGGCCAATATGCGTGAAAAGGGGGCCGGATCCGGCCCCAAACCGATCGCCGCGGAAAAATGCCCCTGATTGCGGACGAACAGGTTTTCCGGGGGAATCTGCCATTTCTCCGCCAGTCGCCGCCCGCCGTCATAGGGTGTGACGTCGTCGCGGGCCCCGATCAGGAGGACGATCTGCGCCGGGTCGACCGGGGCCGGCGCCTGGCTGTCGGTATAGCGTCCCATCCGGGCCACGGCATCCGCGTTCCAGCCGGCTCCTTCCGCCGCCTGGCGCAGCCCGGTGATCCGCGCCAGCGAGGATTGGAAGGTGAGCGCGCTCACCGCGTCGGTGGTGGTCAGCAGCAGCAAGCCGTCCGGCCGGGCATCCGCCGGCCAATAGCGCATGTGTTGGGCCGTGACCTGTGTCGTGAGTGCCCCGAGGCTGATTCCGCCCAGCGCCACCTTGCCCGGCCCAACATTGCCCGCGCCCTGCGAGCGGCACCAGGCAATGAGTGCGCCCAATTCCCGCGCCGCTTTGCGGAAATGCCGGAGCCCGGAAAGCGGCGGGTGCTTGATGAAGCTCTCGCCACCATAGGAACCCGGTGCCACGCGCCGGTTGTGGCCGGGTGCGTCGGGCAGCAGGATGCGGGCACCATATTGCGCGGCGAGGCTGCGATAGCCACGCATATCCCCACGCATCATCTCCATTTCCATGCCAAGGCCATGGCCGAAGATCAGGCTGGGCAGAGGCCGTCCATCATGCGGACGGCCTTCATAGACATGGACGTAACAAAGATCGCCCGGCGCATCCGCGGATGGATAGCGCAACCAGTACTCGCGCACATCGGCATGTTCGATAATGACGCTGCGCTCGATCTCGGGAATGGTCTCCAGCGCGAAATAACGATCCGTATCTGGTTCCAGGGCATCCAGTTCCGCCGGCGGCGGCACGTCGAGGCGGGCCGCGGGAATGCGGCGACGCCGGGCAAACCACAGATAGGCGAAACGCTGGCCGAGATAATTATGCGCCGCGTCGCGCCGCGCCAGTTCGGCGACGGGCAGATCTCCGGCACTGGTGAAGGCCGCCGCTTCCCAGCGCGCCTGCGCTGCCAGCGACAGAGTTCGCAAGGCACCGGTCTGGCGCACCCGCGCGGCGATGGCAGGCGGTATGTCTTTGAGCGCCAGCTCGCTGGCAAAGGCCGCGACGTCGCCCGCATGCGCGGCACCCCAGCAATGCGCCGCCGGCAGCAGCCAGCTCATGCCCCACAGGCACAGGGGATCGACCCAGGGTTTCGAGAACAGGCGGGCGAGCGTGGATGATTGACTCAAGCGCCGCGCCTCATGGGTTATCCCCGATTATTCACGCTCTTCGAGCCACGCCGCCTGAATGGCTTCGAGGATCTTCTCGTTGCTCTTCTGCGGATCGTCTTCGAAATCGGGAATTTCCTGCACCCATTTCCAAAGATCGGTGAAGCGCAGATTGACCACGTCGGCGTCGGCATGCGCCTCTTCAAGCTCGATGGCGATGTCGTGGATGTCGGTCCAGCGCAGCTTCTTCGCCATCGGGGGTCTACTTGTCGACCATCATGTTGCGCGTGGCCGAGGGCAGGCTCACCACCAGGCCGTCGAGTTCCTCGGTCATCTTGATCTGGCAGCCAAGCCGCGAGGTATGGGTGAGACCGAAGGCGAGATCGAGCATGTCTTCCTCGTCCTCGCTGGCTTCCGCCAGTACGTCGTACCATTCCGGGTCGATCACCACATGGCAGGTCGAGCAGGCCAGCGACCCTTCGCAGGCGCCTTCGAGATCGATCGCGTTCCGATGGGCGATTTCCAGCACGGAGAGGCCCAGCGGGGCCTCGCATTCGACCCGGGTGCCATCCTGCTTCACAAACGTCATCTTCGGCATATCGTCTCAATCTCCGTGCTGGGGCCCGGCCTTCCGAGCCCCAAATTGTCTCGTCGCGGGTGTCCTATTGCGCGCCGTCAGTTGCCATACCGGCCTCGACCTCGTCAAGCCGCTGGCCTCGAAGTGCTGTCTGAATGGCAATATCCATGCGTTTTTGCGCAAAATCATGGGTCGCCCGGTCCAAATTCTCCATGGCGGCGTGAATCTGGGCCCGGTCCTCGCCCGCCATGCGGGTCCTGACCTCTTGGGCAACCTTGTCGATTTCGGCCCTTTCGGCAGCGCTCAGCAAGGCGCCGTCGGCCTTCAGCGCCGCCCCCAAGGCGAGCAGCACGCGTTCGGCCTCGACCCGCTGTTCCAGCAGCAGACGCCGCTCCATGTCCTCGCGGGCATGGGTCAGGCTGTCGCGCAGCATGTCAGCCATCTCGTCATCGCTGAGGCCGTAAGAGGGCTTCACCGCGATCTCGGATTTGACGCCGGTCGTGCGCTCCTCGGCGCTGACGGTGAGGAGGCCGTCGGCATCGACCGCATAGGTGACGCGAATACGCGCCGCCCCCGCCACCATCGCCGGAATGCCACGGAGCTCGAAGCGCCCCAGCGAGCGGCAGGCATCGACCGTCTCGCGCTCACCCTGGACGACATGGATCAACATGCCGTTCTGACCGTCCTGATAGGTGGTGAAATCCTGCGCCTTGGTGACCGGGATCGGCGTGTTGCGATCGATCACCTTTTCGACGATGCCGCCCATGGTCTCGATACCCAGCGACAGCGGAATGACGTCGAGGAGCAGCGTATCGCTGCCGCGCGTCAGCGCATTCGCCTGCAAGGCGGCGCCCACCGCGACCACTTCGTCGGGATCGATATCGGCCAGCGGCTCCTGCTTGAAGAAATCGGCGACGAAAGCCCGCACCAGCGGCACCCGCGTCGAGCCGCCCACCAGCACCACGCCCTTCACATCGGCGGCGGTCAGCTTCGCGTCCTCGAGCACCTGGCGGCAGGCGCGCAAGGTGCGGCCGAGCAGCGGCTCGATCAGCACCTCGAAGGTGCCGCGATCGACCGATTGCCGAATGTCGTGGCCGGCGACCCTCGCTTTCAACTCGGCACCGGGTGCCGTGGTCAGCCGTTCCTTCGCCGCGCGCGCGGCCTGGAGGAGGATTTTCGCTTCGCCGCTGGATAGACCCTTGATGCCCGTGCGCTTCATGGCCCATTCGGCCAGCGCATGATCGAAATCATCGCCGCCCAAAGCGGAATCGCCACCGGTCGCCAGGACCTGGAAGACGCCCTTCTGCAACTTCAGGAGCGAAATGTCGAAGGTGCCGCCGCCGAGATCGTAGATCGCATAGATGCCCTCGGCAGCGCTGTCGAGGCCATAGGCCAAAGCGGCGGCGGTCGGTTCATTGACCAGGCGCAAAACATCGAGCCCGGCCAGGCGCGCCGCATCCTTGGTGGCATTGCGCGCGGCATCGTCGAAATAGGCCGGCACCGTGATGACCGCCTTCTCGACCTTGTGGCCGAGCTTCTCTTCCGCCCGCGCCTTCAGCGCCTTCAGAATGTCGGCCGAGATTTCCACCGGCGAGAGGATCCGGTCGCCGATCTTCAAACGCACCATGCCGCCGCTCTTGCCGTCGGCAGCGGGTGCGATCTCATAGGGCAAGGCGCCGGCGAGGCGCTTCACGTCCTCAATGCCACGCCCCATCAGGCGCTTCACCGAGGCAATGACGCGGTCCGGATTGCGCGCGAGTTCCGCCTGCGCGGCGCGGCCGATCAGCGGCTCGTCGCCGACATAAGCGACGACGGAAGGCACCAGGCCTTCGCCATGGGCATCGCGCAAAACCTCGGGATGCGAACCCGAAACCATGGCAACGACGGAATTGGTGGTGCCAAGATCGATGCCGATCGCCTGGCTGCGCTCCAGCGCATGCGGTTCCGGCGTTTCGCCCGGCTCGTGAATCTGCAACAGCATCAGGACTCCAGCGCAGCGCGTTTCAGGCGCGCCTCTTCCAGCAATTTGCGCGAATATTTGAGGCGCAGAACGGCGCGGTTGGCAGCCTCAAGATCGTCATCGGCGAAGGCACGGGAGATGTCGCTGAGACACTGGATCGCCGACGCAGCCTCGTTGGCCATCAGCGTTTCGATGGCATCGGCGCTCTCGGCATCCGACAAGGCCTCGCGCTTCTCCATTGCTTCCATCAGCAAGGCGGGATCGGAGACCGTCTTGTCCTCGGCCACTTCCGAGATCACGCCCTTCATCTGCAACAGATAGGTGGCGCGCTTCAGCGGATCGTCGAGAACCCCATAGGCTTCGTTGAGCGCCACGGCCTGGGATTCGGCAATCGCCCGCTCCTTGGCGGGCTTCGCGGCGAAACGGTCGGGATGGAGAACACGCTGGAAGCCGAGATATTGCTTCTCCAGCTTCTCGTCGTCGAGATCGAAACCGGGCGCCATGCCAAGCCGCGTGAAATGATCGGTCACACCCGGCGGCTGAATCGCCCCACAGGTATGGCAGAACAAAGCCCGGCCGGCGACCGGCCCCTTGCAGGACCAGCACGGCACGAACTGCGTCCCGGCGCCATCGCCGCCGATTTTGTGAACAACCGCCATCCTAACGCCTCAGACGTGGAAGGATTCGCCGCAACCGCAGCGCCCCTTCTCGTTGGGATTGCGGAACACGAACCCCGATTGCAGCTTCTCTTCGACGAAATCCATTTCGGTGCCGAAGATGAACAGCGACGCCTTGGGATCGACCAGGATGGTGACACCATCCTGCTGGACCATCTCGTCGCCGGCAGCCTTTTCGTCGGCATATTCGATCGTGTAGGAAAGGCCCGAACAGCCTTTCGACCGCACGCCGATCCGGATGCCGAAAGTGGGCTTGCCGCGGTTCTCGATCAATTGCCGCACGCGCTCGATCGCTGCCGGCGTCACGGAAAGTGCCGCCGGCATGGCTCGGCGCGCCGGCTTGGCCGTAACCGGATTTGCCGAGCTTGATGTACTGACGTCGCTCATTCCGCCGCCTTGTTTCCCGATGCTTCCGTCGACCCGGCCTTCTCGCGGTAATCCTTGATCGCCGCCTTGATCGCATCTTCGGCGAGGACCGAGCAATGGATCTTGACCGGCGGCAGGGACAGGAACTGCGCGATCTCGGTGTTCTTGATGGTCTCGGCTTCGTCCAGCGTCTTGCCCTTCACCCATTCGGTGGCGAGCGAGGACGAGGCGATTGCCGAGCCGCAGCCGAAGGTCTTGAAGCGCGCATCCTCGATGCGGCCGTCGGCGCCCACTTTGATCTGCAGCTTCATCACGTCGCCGCAAGCGGGGGCACCCACCAGACCGGTGCCAATGCCCTCTTCGTCCTTCTTGAAACCGCCGACATTGCGGGGGTTCTCGTAGTGATCGACGACTTTTTCGCTATACATGATCTACTCCCTTTACAACTTCGCTCGAACGCCTGGCATCAATGCTCGGACCATTCGATCGATTTAATGTCGATGCCTTCCTGGGCCATCTCCCAGAGCGGGCTCATTTCGCGCAACCTTGTCACCGCCTGCACCAGATGCTCGACGGCGTAATCGATTTCCTGCTCCGTGGTGAAACGGCCGATGCCGATCCGGAGCGAGGTATGGGCCATCTCGATCTCGACGCCCAGCGCGCGGAGCACGTAGGAAGGCTCCAGCGAGGCCGAGGTGCAGGCCGAACCCGACGAGACGCAGAGATCCTTGATCCCCATCATCAGCCCCTCGCCTTCGACATGGGCGAAGGAGAGATTGAGATTGCCCGGAATGCGGTTCTCGAAATCGCCGTTGAGATAGACTTCCGGCAGGCGTTCCTTGATCTGGTTGTAGAAGCGGTCGCGCAGGCGGCGCAAACGCTCCGCCTCGGCACCCATCTCCTTCTCGGCGATCGCGCAGGCTTCGCCCAACCCGACGCAAAGCGGCGTCGGCAGCGTGCCGGAACGAAAACCGCGTTCCTGGCCGCCACCATGGATCAGCGCTTCCAGGCGCACGCGCGGCTTGCGGCGGACATAGAGCGCGCCGATGCCCTTGGGGCCGTAGATCTTGTGGCCAGAGATCGACAGCAAATCGATATTCATCGCATTGACGTCGATCGGAATCTTGCCGACCGCCTGCGCCGCGTCGGTATGGAAGAAGACGCCCTTCTCGCGGCAGATCTTGCCAATCTCGGCCAGGGGCTGAATGACGCCGATCTCGTTATTGACCGCCATGATCGACACCAGCGCCGTCTTCGGCGTGATCGCATTCCTCAGCATTTCGAGGTCGATGAGGCCGTTCTGCTGCACCGGCAGATAGGTGACCTCGAACCCTTCCATCTCGAGATGACGGCAGGAATCGAGCACGCATTTATGCTCGGTCACCGTGGTGATGATGTGGTTCTTCTTGTCCTTGTAGAAATGCGCCACACCCTTGATCGCGAGATTGTTGGATTCCGTGGCGCCCGACGTGAAGATCACTTCCTTCTCGTCGGCCTTGATGATGCTGGCAACCTGGGCGCGCGCCTTCTCGACGCCGGCTTCGGCATCCCAGCCGTATTTGTGGTTGCGCGAATGCGGGTTGCCGAAATGCTCGGTGAAATAGGGAAGCATCACCTCAACCACCCGGGGATCGCACGGCGTCGTCGCCTGGTAATCCAGATAGATCGGCAGCTTCGGCACGTTGACGCCATGATCCGGTACGGTCTTGGTGTTCTGCGTTGCCATGTTCATGATCCTGTCGTCACCCTTCTCTTCCATTACGCCGCGGAAATACGCGTTTCCGCGTCGTCCCGCTGCGCCAGCCCGGCGCGCTGCACGCGCCCCCAGGCAGCTACAAATGTATCTATGTCGCTGGCTTCGTTCTGCCAGCCCCAACTGACGCGGATGGCGGAGCCCGCCGTCGCCGCGTCGAAGCCCATGGCCGAGATCACATGGCTCGGCCGCACCTTGCCGGACGAGCAGGCCGAGCCCGCCGAGATGGCGATGCCGGACAGATCCAGCGCCATCACCAAAGTCTCCGCCGTCTTGGTGCCGCTGGCAAAGCAAGTCGTGTTCGGCAGGCGCTTCGCCGCGCGGCCGAAGATGGTCATCGGCAGGCCGAATTGCGTCAGCCTGTCTTCCAATGCGTCGCGCATCGCGGCGATACGGCCGACATCGCCCAACTGCGCGGCTTCCTTGGCCGCCGCGCCAAAACCGGCGATGGCGGCGACGTTCTCGGTGCCGCCCCGGCGGTTGCGTTCCTGGCCGCCACCCATGACCAGCGGCTCGACCGGCAGATCGCCGGCCAGAACCAGCGCACCCGCACCCTGCGGACCGCCCAGCTTGTGCGCCGAGATCGTGAGGTAATCGACGCCCAGCGCATTGATGTCGACCGGTACCCGGCCCACCGCCTGCGTCGCGTCGCAATGCACCAGCGCACCCTTGGCCTTGGCCATATGCGCGATCTCGGCCACGGGCTGGATGACGCCGGTCTCGTTATTGGCCAGCATCACCGAGATGAAAGCGGGTCGCCCGGCACTCTCCGACGCCTTGTCGATGAGATAGCCGAGATGCGCCACGTCGATCTCGCCCGAGCGGCCCACGCGCGCCACTTGTGCGCCGGCGAGCCGCGCCGGCTTCAGGACCGATTCATGCTCGATCGCCGAAATCACCAGCGGCCGCGTCCCACGGCTGTTGAGGGCAAGGTTGTTGGCTTCCGTGCCGCCCGAGGTGAAGGTCAGCAAGGCCGAACGCCCACCCACCAGCGCCGCCACTTCGTCGCGGGCCTGATCGATCCAGGCGCGGGCGCGGCGACCGAAAGCATGCACCGACGAGGCATTTCCCACCTCCTGCAATGCGGACGTCATCGCCGCCAGCGCCGTGGGGCGCAGCGGTGCCGTCGCATTCCAGTCGAGATAGATGCCGCGGGCGGTCATGTGTTCATTACTCCGCGGCCGCCGCGGCGTCGCCATTGCGCGCCGGCATCTCGGCCACAGCGGCGCCGTCCATCTTGTGCGCGGTTCCCAGCACGCGGCGCTCGACCACATCGGCGAGCGACACCGAGCTCAGGAACAGATGGATCTGGCGCGAGAGCTCTTCCCAGAGATCATGCGTCAGGCAGCGCGATTTGTCGGATTGGCAGCCGGTCGCGGTATTGGGCTGGCAGCGTGTCGCGCGGATGGGTTCATCGACCGCCAGGATCGCATCGGCGATGCGTGTATCCTCGGCCGTCCGCGCCAGCAGATAGCCGCCACCGGGGCCGCGCACCGATTTCACGAGGCCGGCCCGGCGCAGTTTGGCAAAGAGCTGCTCCAGATAGGACAGCGAAATTTCCTGCCGTCCCGAAATGTCGGCCAGCGATACCGGCCGGCCCTGGCTGTGGGTCGCCAGATCGACAAGCGCCATGACGGCGTAACGGCCTTTGGTGCTCAAGCGCATGATGTCGTCTCCTTAGGCTCGGCAGTTTCCCAGCAGGAAGCCGCCCTTAATTCCGTCCAAACCGGCGCGGCAATTCCGCGCCGTCGCCGCCACCGGATTCGGCACCGGCCTGAGGCAGGCTGCCATTGGTACCGACGGCGAAACTGTCCAACTCGCTCTCGAGGGCCGAGATGCGGCCCTGCAGGCGGGAAATCTGATCCAGGAGGCCCTCGATCGCACGGGCGACCGGATCGGGCAGATCCTGGGTGGGAATGCCATAGGCGGCGAATTCGCTGCCGCATTCCTTGGGCATGACGATCCGCGCCGGCACGCCGACGGCGACGCTGTTCTCCGGCACGTTCTTGATCACGACCGCATTGCCGCCCACACGGGCACCCTTCCCCACCGTGATATCACCCAGGATCTGGGCGCCGGCGCCGACGATGACGCCGTCCTCAAGGGTGGGATGCCGCTTGGTATTGACCTGGGCCGCCGAATTGATGGCCGGCGCGATGCCGCCCAGGGTCACGTCGTGATAAAGGGTCACATCGTCGCCGATCACCGCCGTCTCGCCGATCACGACACCCATGCCGTGATCGATGAACAGCCGCTTGCCGATCTGGGCGCCGGGATGGATCTCGATCCCCGTAATGAACCGGGAAAACTGCGAAATCATGCGCGCAAGCGTCGGGAAACCGGCCAAATAGACCGGTCGCGCCAGGCGATGCAGCTGCACGGCGTGGAAGCACGGATAGGTCAGCGCCACCATCAGCCGGGACCGGGCAGCCGGGTCCCGCGCCATCATTGCGTCCAAGTCAGCCGTAATGTTCTTGAAAAACATCATCGCCATCGTGTTTATTAGCGCGCCGCCGGTCGCCGCCATTTAGCTGATTCGATTAGTCAACTATCCTGGTGCCGTTCCGGCTCGGTCACCGCGTCGGGTTTGATATAGTATGCCTGACTTGTGTGATCAAGTATTGATCTCCGACGCCGCCTGACCCAGCGGATTTAATGCCTTAGATTTTAGTCAACTATGGGTTACCTGAGCCAACCAGCGCGCGGCTTGCCCTGAAAGCGGCGGCGAAGCGGTCAACTCATTGAAATAGATCGGCGAATTGGACAAGAGATGCCTGAAATCATCATGAACGGGCCGGAAGGCCGGCTGGAAGGCCGGTATCAGCAGGCGACGACACCCAATGCGCCCATCGCCCTGATGCTGCATCCGCACCCGCAGCATGGCGGGACGATGAACAACAAAGTCGTCTACACCCTTTATCAGTGCTTCCAGCAGCGTGGGTTTTCTGTCCTGCGGTTCAATTTCCGCGGCGTCGGCCGCTCCCAGGGCAAGTTCGATCGCGGCGAAGGGGAATTGTCCGACGCGGCGGCGGCGCTCGACTGGCTGCAGACCTGGAACCCCAACGCCCCGCAATGCTGGATCGCCGGCTTCTCCTTCGGCGCCTGGATCGGCATGCAGCTGCTGATGCGCCGGCCGGAGATCTCGGGCTTCATCTCCGTGGCCCCGCCCGCCAACATCTACGATTTCAGCTTCCTCGCCCCCTGCCCCTCCTCGGGCCTGGTGATCCAGGGCGACCAGGATACGGTGGTGCCGCAGGAATCCGTGCAGAAGCTGGTGACCAAGCTCACCCACCAGCGCGGCATCAAGATCGATTACCAGATCGTCCCCGGCGCCTCGCACTTCTTCACCGAGCATCTCGACGAGTTGACGCGCATCTCGGACACCTACCTGGATGCGGCTCTGCCCGAGGTGGCGGCCAAGGCGCGGGCGGGGAAGTAAAGACCAGGACGCGCTGCCAGGAGTACGGCGCCGTCAGTTCGCCGTCATGATCCTTAGTTCGATGAGCTCCCGCACCCATCGGCTTTGGTGACGGTCTTCCGGGGCCACGATCTGCAAGGGGCCCTGGCCGTCCGGCAGGGGCGTGCCGTCCTGTTTGTCGGCCACGATGAAATCCTGATGATCGAATTCCGGCAAGGCGAAGACGGCGATATAGCCGTCGGCGGCTTTGGCCTGCAAATACTTGGCCGCGTGCTCTCCCTTGAAGGCTTCCTTCAAGGGCACGCCCGCCATCTCCAGAAGGACCGCCAGATCGACGCCTTCATATTCATGGCTGTCGCCGGATTTATCCTTCGCGGCAATGGCAGTCCGCGGCAATGCCTCAAATTCGGCGCGCGACAGACGAAGGGCGGTCGTGACATTCCCATCGACCTTGAGCAGGACGTCTTCCGCGGATCCTGGCGTGGCGCAGGCGCCGACAACCAGAGCGCATATCAGAACCAACAGGCGGTTCAACGAGCGGCAGTACTGGATCACCTCAGCTCCCCACAAATTTCTTGAAGGCTTCGCCGTAATCCGGATGCCAGCGCGACAAGGGCGGGCGGTTTTCGACAATATCGCCCGCCGCCCAGAGGATGCGCTTTTCATCGAGTGCGCGCGGCACGTCGTTATCCGGGCAGAGGATATAGAAATCGCCCTTGGCGAGTTTCTCCATCATGAACGCGGCGGTCTGGTCGGCGGTCCAGGCGCCGGCCGGCTTTTCGGTGCGGCCGCCGGCGGCCAGCTCCGTGTAGACGAAGCCGGGGATGAGGAGATGCGCCGTGAGGCGGCAGTTCGGCGTGTTGCGCAATTCATGCTGCAGGGCTTCCGTCACGACTTTCACCCCCGCCTTGGAGACATTGTAGGCGGGATCGCCCGGCGGGGTGGTGATGCCCTGCTTCGATCCGGTATTGATGATCAGCCCTGGCCTGCCACGCGCGATCATGCCGGGCACGAAGGTCTGGATGCCGTGAATGACACCCCACAGATTGACATCCAGCACGCGCGCCCAATTCTCCGCCGGCCCGAAGATGTTGCTGCCGGGCTGGACGCCCGCATTGTTCATCAAAACATCCACGCCGCCGAACCGGTCGCGGACCGCATCCTCGAGGCGGCGCAGGTCCTCGAGACGGCTGACATCCGCCGCGACGGTCAGCACATGATCCTTGCCGCCCGGAGAAATGTCGGCAATGGCCTGGCCGGCGGAGGCCAGCCTGTCGTCGCCGAGATCAGCGATGCAGATGCGCAGGCCGAGCCGCGCAAAACTTTTCGCCGCGGCAAGGCCGATGCCCGCCGCCCCGCCCGTCACGAGGACGACTGAATCGGATGCTAGCTTTGAATATGACATTTTGGTGCTCCCTGGGCAGGCTTGGCTGTTGTCGATGCCATCAGATCGCGGCCGGCACAAGGGGGCAAGAGGTTACCGCCGTCACATCGGGCGGTCAGAATTGCGTGGTGACAGCACCCGTCACCGACCAATCGTCGTCGGCGAGATAGATCATGCGCCAGCGATCGAAGGTGGTGCAGGGATGCGAGATGCCGCAGGCGATGAGGTCGCCCACGCGCAGTTCGTCATCGGCACCCATGGCCAGATAGGCATGCTGGTCGTTCATGCCTTTCACTGACCAGCCAGACAGCGCCGCTGTAGGCTCTTTGTCGACGCCAGGCCGATAGCGCCAGACGGGCCTGGGAAGATCGATGTCGAAGGAGGCGTCGCGCTTGCCCATGGTGAGGATCGCGAGCCCCGGCTCGGGGCGCGACTGCACCATCGACCACACGAACAAAGCCGGCCGCAGGCGGCCCATGCGCCGCCACGCTTCGGGGATGCGACCTTCGATGCGGTCGAAGATATCGTCATAATAATGGGAATCGTGGGTGAGGTAGCAGCCGCTCCGGATGACGACGCGCGTTTTCTTGGTGAGCCGGATTTCGGCGAAGCGCCGCGCCACCATGTCGAAATAGGCCGAACCGCCCGCTGTGAGAAGGACTTCTTCGGATCCGAAAGCGGAACGGCTGTCGGCCGCCCTCGCCGCTTCGATCACGAAGTCGAGGAAGGCGCCGACCTTGCGCTCATCCGCTTGCGCGTCCTCGGAATGCACGAGACCTTCGAAACAGGCGACACCTTCCAGCGACAGGCTGGCGGCGCATTGCGCCAGGGCATCGAGCGTGGCGCTCACCTGATCCATCCTGCGGCAGCCGGTGCGCCCACCCATCATGCCGACTTCCAGCAGCACCCGCAGCTTGCCGCCGAGACCAGCAGCGCCGGCGAAGTCATGCAGGCGGCGGACGCCTTCCGCTGAATCGACATAGCTCCAGAAGACGAGATCGGGACAACGCCGCAGCAAGGCGGCGGCACCCGCCACATCCGCGCGCGAGACCATCTGATTGGCCATCAGGATGCGGCGACAGCCGGATTCCGCAGCTACCATTGCCTGCTGGATGGTGGCGACTGTCAACCCCCAGCAACCGTTCCCGGCCTGAAGCGCAAAAAGCTGCGGACTCATGGTGGTCTTGCCATGCGGCATCAAATAGGCGCCGGTATGCGTCAGGAATTGGCGCATCCATTGGCCATTGTGGTCGAGGGCCGAACGCAGGAGGACCGCCACCGGATAGGGCGTGTCGCCGCGCAGCAGATTGAGGCCCAGTCCGCCGATGCCGGCCAGGGTGGTTGCCGGCAGATGTGCCGGAAAGCCCTTAGTGATGCCGTCGATCTTGCCCACGCCAACCTTCGCCAAAGCGGCATCGATGGCTGCCTGGTCGAAACCATCCATGGAGGTGTCGCGGCTCGGCATGGCTGAATCCTGTCTCACTAAATCGCTAGCTGATGTTGCGCCATTTCCGCGTGGAAATCCGCTTTTGGGACGATGGCCCCACGATGCCCGACGACGATGCCGGCGCAGGCATGGCCAAGCTGCGCGGCAACCGGCAAGGTGGCACCACCCAGCAAGGCGGAGAGAAACCCGGCATTGAATGAATCCCCCGCCGCCGTCGTGTCGACGACCCGCGCGAGGGGTGGCGCGGGAATATGCGCGCGCCTGCTGCCATCCGATATGAGACACCCACGGGCGCCATCCTTGATGATGACAACCGGCGACCCCGCATGGTGGATCAGGCCGGCCGCCTCTTCCATGCCGGTTACGCCATGGAGCGCCCGTTCGTCATCGAGACTGGCGAGCACGATATCGCTCAAGGCCAATTGGCGGCGGAATTCCCGCCGCGCCAACTCGACCGAGCTCCAGCCGCGCGGCCGGTAATTGTCGTCGAAGGCAACCTTGCCGCCTTTTCCACGGAACTGCCGCAGCAACTCGAACAAACGATCACGGCCATCGTCGCCATAGAGCGAGAGCGAGATGCCGGTCAGATAGAGCCAGTCATAGCCCATCAAAGCGGCGCATAGCTCATCGCGATGGGTATCGGTGAAGATCTCGCGCGCCGGCGCACGGTCGCGCCAGTAATAGAAGCTGCGCTCCCCCTGCGCATCGAGTTCGATTGTGTAAAGCCCCGGCACGCGGCCCGGCAGGCGCCGCACCAGGCCGGTGCCGATGCCTTCATCCTGCCATGCCGTCAGCATGCTCGTGCTGTAGGGATCGTCACCGAGCGCGGTTACGTAATCGACCGCGACACCGAGGCGCGCCAGATAGACCGCCGTATTGAGTGTGTCGCCGCCGAAGGCTAGCCGGCGCAATTCGGCAGCACCATTCACCGCCGACAATTCGATCATGCATTCGCCGATGGCCGCGATCTTCATGCCCGGCAACCCCGCGGATTCCGGCGCGTCCCCGCCGGGGCAAAGCCGCATGACTTCTGCATCTCGATCCCACCCCAGCGCTTCGCAGCAACGCGATCATGCTCTTGATGACCTTAAGTACCGCGTTACTCAACGCGGGATCAAGCGCTGCCTGCAGGCCCGTCCGGGCTCGTCAGAGATTGCGGACGGTGTGGAGGAAGCTGTCGACTTCCGCGCGCAGGGTTTCGCCATAGCGGCTGAGTTCGGTGGCGGCGGTCAGGACCTCGGTTGAGGCGGAACTGGTGAGGCGCGAAGCCTCGGTCACGCCGACGATGTTGCTGGTCACCTCGCCGCTGCCCATGGCGGCCTGCTGCACGTTGCGCGAGATTTCCTGTGTCGCCGCCCCCTGCTCCTCGACCGCCGAGGCGATGGTGGTGGAGATCTCGTTCACCCGGTCGATGGTCTGGGTGATGTTGTGAATGGCGGTGGCCGAGCTTTCGGTCGATTCCTGGATCGCGCGGATCTGGGTTCCGATCTCCTCGGTCGCGCGCGCGGTCTGCGTCGCCAGGGTCTTCACTTCCGAGGCAACGACCGCAAAACCCTTGCCTGCCTCGCCGGCCCGGGCCGCTTCGATTGTCGCGTTGAGCGCCAGCAGATTGGTCTGGCCGGCGATCTCGTTGATGATGGTGACGACATCGCCGATTTTCTCCGCCGCCGCCGCCAGTGCCTTCACCTGGGCGTTGGTGTCGTTGGCCTGATTGACGGCCTGGCCGACGATGCGGGTCGATTCCGTCACCTGGCCGCTGATCTCGCGGATCGAAGCCGACAATTCCTCGGTCGCAGCCGCCACGGTCTGGACGTTCTGGGTCATCTCCTCGGCCGCGGCGGAAACCGCGTTGGATTGCTGCGAAGTTTCCTCGGCCGTCGAGGAGAGCGATTGCGCCGTCCCCTGCAATTCGGTGGCGGCGGAACCGACCGCGTTCACCACTTCGGCGATCACCTTGTCGAACTTGCTGACTTCCTCTGCCATGCGCCGGGCACGTTCGACCTGACGGTCCTGCTCGATCTGCTGTTCCGCGCGCAGGCGCTCGGCGGCGATCATGTTCTCCTTGAAGACATGGAGCGCACTCGCCATCTGGCCGACCTCGTCCTTGCGCGCCGCACCGCGCACGGTGACATCACGCTCGCCGGTGGAAAGGCGCCGCATGACTTCCGCCAGCGACATGATCGGCACGGAGATGCCGCGACCGATGATCCAGGCGATCGCCAGACCGAGCACGAAGCCACCCAGGCTGAAACCAATGGCGATCCATTCACTTTCCGTAACGATGCCGCGGATTTCCTCGGCGATGCGCGTTTCTTCGGCCTCGGCGTCGGTCTTCACTTTCTCGGCCAGGCCGATCATTTCCTCGCTGGCCTCGGCGATGCTCTCATGGACCAGCACCTCGATCTCTTCATCCAGCGCCTCGCCGGATTTGAAGGCCGCCTCGTAAGCCGGGACCAGGGCCTTGGCATCGTCGAGCTCAGCCTTGTAACCGGCATTGGCGGAGACCTTCTCCAATTGCTCGAGGCTCTTGGTAAGAGCGTGGAAAGCTGCCTCCGCCTGTTCCGCCGCCGCCGCTTCGTGGCGGTCCAGCAGCATGTTGACATAAAGCCGCGCCGTCATGGCTTCGCGAAGCGCGTCGCCGGCGAGAATGGCCGCGTTGCTGTTCCCTTCCCTGGTTGCCTTCTTTTGAATGGCTTCGAGATCGGCCACCAGCTTGGGTGCGACCACGCCCAATGTCTCGGTGGCGAGCGTCACGCGCTGCGCCTCGAGTTCGGTCGATTTCTCGAAATCGTCGACGATGACCGTGAGCTTGGTGGAAATCTCGCCGAGTTCCGCGCGCTCGGCATCGGTATCGGCCACTTTCAGCGCCGCCTCGATATCGGCCGCGATGGCCTGCTCGTACCCGCGCACCACCTCGATTTCGGCGGCATCGCCCGTGCGAATATAGGCATCGACATGGCTGCGCAATTCGAGGAGGTCGCGCTCGATATTGGCGGCATCGCCGAACAATTCGACGGCCGTTATGTACTGCACCAGATCCTTCGAGATGCGGCTGAAGCCGACAATGCCGGCCGCCGCGACGATGGCCAGCACCAGAAGCACGCAGGCAAAACCCAGCAGCGTCTTGGTCAGGATCTTCAGGTTCTGAAAGGTACTCGTTCGTTCCGCGACCGCCATATCGCTTGAGAGCATCGACATCGTCGTCTCCTCGGGTCAGATGGATTCCAGCAAAAAGCGCCGATTCATCCCCTGCACCGGGCGCGCATTCGTCGGAAAGAGTTTTGCGAATTGCTCGATCTGGCCGGGTGAGGCCTCGATCGGCTGTTTGAACACCGTCCACAGCACACCCTCGGAACAAGGCGGCGTGGTGAGCGAGCCCTGATAGCGGAAGAAGCCGCGCTCAACGGGCAGCAGATCGGCGGGCGAGATGGTGACACCCGTATCGGTCTCGGGCGTTTCTTCCTGCGGCATCGCGGCCCAGATGGGGGCGAGGCCCGGATTTTCGGCGCCGGATTTGAAGAAGACGCCGAGCACCGCGAGTTGCCCCGCCGAGGATTTGTGGACGAAGTGGACTTCGAGATCGAAGCTCTGGCCCGAGAGCAGATGCTCGCTCGGGTGATGGAAATGGAATTGCAGGAGATCGAAGCGCTGGCCGTCGATATAGGTGACCGAGCCCGGCGCGCAATTCACCTGGATGGTATGGCCGTTATGGAGGATCTTGAGCGGCAGCGGCTGGAACATCGGCGACACACCGGAAAGCTGCGCGCGGATGGCACCTTGAATATCGATCGGTGTTTGCTCGAAACCCAGGGAGCAGACCTTGAATTCCGGCGAGAGTTCGCCCCATTGATCGGGACCACCTTCGCCTTCATAGGTCCAGTGCGGGCCGGCATGCGCGCCCGCGGATTGGGCGAGCGCCGGAGATCCAATGAGCGCCGTGCAGATTGGGCACAAGGCACCCGATATGGCGAGCGATTGCAAAACGCGGCGACGCGAGAACCCTGACATTGCTCTACCCCTTTGCTGGCTGAGCCCCACGTCAGATTTACGTCAGTACAATTAAATTTGAATTAATGGAAAACGCGCGCGTTTACGTGCCGGCGCGCCTCGTTGTCACGCGCGCGGCAGGCCGACATGGCGCGGGCATGACAAGCGAGGTGGTTGAGCGTGCGGGACTAGGCATCGCTATGCTGGCTTTCTCTCTATGCCGTCGTCTTTCTCCCGCCGCTTGATGCGGCCGCTCACGTGGAATCGCTCGGACAGGTTGGCCGCGTACCTCGCGGCCGGCGGGATCCCTTGACCGATGGGATCGCGGGGTCCCATTCACCTTTAGGGACCTAAGGAACCCCGATCACCGCCGGGGTCAGCGGATGCCGGTTCTCCCACGGCACAAGGGGCTACCGGCTATCCCACGGCGCAAGGGGCCGCCGGCTATCCCACGGGGCAAAGGGGGGGCCGTTTCACCGCCCGGCCCAGGCGGGGATCGATCTCACTCGATCCGGCGGTCCGGACTGGCCCCGGACGGAAGCGGTATCGCGTGTCTTAAACCGACACGCCCCAACCGCCGGGGGGTTGCGGCCCTGCGCCACTTAAGAACCCGGTCCGATTGGAGCGAGCTCCCAGTTTGGCCTGCGCCGCGCGGCAACCAAGCGATTCCAGATGACCGGCTCAACTACGGCGAAAGCCGCAGGGCAGGTTCAGTCCGTCAAATCAGTCAGTGCTTTGGGTGTTCAGGTAATTTCGATCTGCAGATCGTGCGCGCAATTCCCATAGTACGATATTCCCACGGCCCTTGTCAAGAACAAAATAGGAACAAACACCTTTCGCCGCCTCCGCCACCACTCCTGCGTCATGCCCGGGCTTGACCCGGGCATCAGTCCGCAACTGACGGGCCTCACCCGGTCGCCCCTGATCCCCGGGTCAAGCCCGGGGATGACGGTGTTTTTCGGGGAGAGGTCCGGGGATGACAACGTTTTCTGGGGTCAAGCTCGGGGTGACAACCTTTTCCATGGCCGGGCCTAACGGCGTTTTTACGCGCTCGCGGATGACGGCGTTTTTGGCAGATTCGGGGATGCGGTTTGGAGTGCCTCACGTTCGCGCGCGGCTTTTTGCCTGCGCTGGCGCTTCATCCACCAGAGGGTGATGCCGGTGATCGAAAAGAGCAGCGGCAGCAGGCCGGAGAGGAAGACCAGGAATTTCCAGATCGGCCCCCAGCCCAGCCCGTAATGCAGCGGGCGCTGATAGAGGGCGAAGGTCTCGCCGGCATTGTACCCCGCCGGATCGCGCGCCTCGATCACGCGGCCGGCATAGGGATCGACGAAAACGTTGGTGTTGAACATCGGCCCGTCCTGATCCGGCCGGGCGAAGGAAAAGCGATAGGGCTGATTGGCGCGGACAGGCAGCGAGATGCTTTGCAGGCTCTGGTCTTCCGCCACGGCCTCGAAAGCGAGTGCCAGGGCAGCGCCCGGCGTGACCACGGTGATTCCGGCGACCGGCTTCACGGTGACCGCATTGGGCCGCAGGTCGCGGACCGGCGAGGCGAGACCGACGGTCGCATTGATCGGCTGTGGATAGACGATATAGACGCCGGTGAAGCTGACGATCAGGAAGACGCCAAGGCTCCAGAAACCGAAGGTGTTGTGAAGATCCTTGTTAAAACGCAAGGTCGTCGCGCCCCGCTTGATGGTAAGCGCCTGGCGCCATTGTCCACCGCGCCATTGATCGAGCCGCGGCCACCACATGATGATTCCCGAAATGCCGAGAAACACCATGACGATGCCGAGCCAACCGACGATGTCGCGGCCAAGGCCGGGGATCATCAACGAGCCATGAAGGCGGTGCATCACGCCCATGAAGCCGCCCTGGCGCTGATTGCCCTGCCGCACCTCGAGCACCTTGAGCGAAACGGGATCGAGGGTGACGCTGGGGCCGCTCATACCGCCAGGGCCCATGCCGCCGGGGCCCATATTGCCTTGTTGCCCCTGCTGGCCCGACTGGCCGCTCGGCGCCGGCGCGAAGCGGATGGTCGCTGGGCCGCTTTCCTCACCCGTCCCCAGGGTAACCATCGAAGGCAGAAAACCTTCGCCCGCCGCCGCCTGGGCAGCGGCGATCATGACATCGAGCGGTGCCGGTTCGCCCGCCGCGACGATCTGGCTTTCACTCTCGCCGAACCAATCGCCGAAATCGTCGTGGTAGACGAGGATGCTGCCGGTGAGGCCGAGCAACACCAGTGGAATGCAGAGTGTGAGTGCGAGCCACAGATGGATCTGTTGCAGGACCTGGCGAAACGTCATGCGGGGCTTTTTTGCGCTGGCTGAATTTGGCTTGGCCATGATCGATCCTGTTGCGTGATTGCGCGCGGTCAGAGATTCGCCCAGCGGCGAACGAGGTTGTGATAGATACCGGTCAAGGGCACGACCGAGCCATGCTGCGGCGTATCGGCGGCGAGGCGCTGAATGGCGCGGTCGAGTTCGAAGAGCAGGCGCCGTTCGCCATCGTCCTGCACCATGCTTTGCAGCCAGAAGAAGGACGAGATGCGGTGCCCCCGCGTGATCGGTGCCACCGCATGAAGGCTGCTGGAGGGATAGAGCACCATGTCGCCGGCCGCGAGCTTCACATGATGGGTGCCGAAAGTGTCCTCGATCGAGAGCTCGCCGCCGTCATATTCCTCGGGTCCACTCAAGAACAACGTGCAGGAGAGATCGGTGCGGATCCGCATTTCCGGGTCGAGGCCCTGACGCACGGCATTGTCGACATGAGCGCCGAAGCCGTCGCCCGGCCCATAGCGATTGAAGAGCGGCGGGAAAACGCGCGACGGCAGGGCCGCCGAAGCAAACAGCGCATTGCCTTCGAGAGCGCTGAGGATGAGATCGCCGAGCTCGACGGCGACTGGATCGTCTTCGCGGATCTGCGTGTTGCGCTTGACCTGGGCCGATTGCGGGCCTGCCGTGACGCGGCCATCGACCCAGGGTGCGGCATCGAGAAGTTTGCGGCAATGAGCAATCTCGGCGGAACTCAGTAAAGCGGGAATCTGTATCAGCATGACAATGGCCTGTCTCAAACGCGGTTCCCCACCTGCATTTCTGCAGGTGGGGAAAGGGTGACGAAGATGCGCCCGACGCAGATCAGAAGCGCAAAGAGGTCGTCAATAGGGCGGATCGTCCCGGTCCCGGCGTCACGAAGCCGCCGCCGACCTGGTCGATGTAGAATTCATTGGTCAGGTTGTAGAGGTTGAACTGGAATTCGACATTTTCGGTGAGGTGGTATTGCCCCATGAGGTCGAAGACCCAGTAGCTCGGGATGTTTTCCTCGGTCGTGGCGCCGAAGCGGTATTTGCGCGGTCCCATATAGGTGGCGCCGGCACCCACGGTAATGTTGTCGAACCAGGGCAGGTCGTAAGTGGTCCAGAGCGAAAGCGCGTGTTCCGGCATGTTACGGAAGACCGCGTCGTCACTGGCACTCGCCGCCTCGACGATCTTGCCCTTCATGTAGGTATAGCCGGCCGCGACATTCCAGCCTTCCGAGATTTCGCCATTGAGGCCGAGTTCGATACCGCGCACGCGCTGCTTGCCGGTGACGATGTATTCCGGGGCCGTCGACGTACCCTCGTTGAGAAGCTGGCCGTCTTTTTCGGTCTGGAAGATTGCTGCCGTGACCGACAGCTTCTCGTCCATCAGATCCCATTTGGTGCCAAGCTCGTAGGTCTTGGTTTCCAGCGGTTCCGCCTGATCCTCGGGGATCGTCGTCGAGACCGAAAGATCGGCATCGTTCGGCGTGAAGGACTGGCCATAGCCGAAATAGACGCTGCCATACGAGACCGGCTTGAACACCAGGCCGGTCTGCCAGCTCAGATATTCGTCCTTGTTGCGGAACTTGTCGCCTGCAGCACTCGTGGTGACGGAATCGATCCATTCGTAACGCAGACCCCCATTCACCTCGAACAAATCGTCGAGGAAGGAGACCGTGTCGTAGCCGTAGATCGCCTTGGTATCGCCGGTATATTTGGTACGGGTGGATTTCGAGATGTCGTAATCGACGATGAAATCGTTGTCGGGATCGCTGAGCGAAATGTTGGGCACAGTCGTGTACACGACGCCGTCCTTGCCCAGCATGCGGATCGAGTACGATTGCACGTCGCGCTCTTCGCGGCTGATGTCGAAGCCTACCAGGGCTTCGTGATCGAGCGGACCGGTCGCAAAATCGACGGCGGCCGTGGTCTGGTTGTTGTAGAATTCGTCGTAATAGGTCCGCGCGCCGTGATTGACGTTGACCGTCGGATAGGTGGTCTCGGTGCGGACATGGCCGGCGATCGAGAAGACGTCGCTCCATTGCGCGCGGCTGCGGTTGGCCAGTGTCAGCCAGTCATTGGCCGCCCATTCCAGATTGAGGCCGACCACGTCGATATTGCTGTTCTCCTGCGCGACCTCCGACTGGTGATAGAAATTGTCGCGGTCCACTTCCGAGGGAATTTTATTGTGATAGGTGGGCAGGCCGTAATCGGGAATGTCGTCGGATTCGGCATGCATGTAGGTGATCTCGCCGCTGAACGGCTCGCCGAGGCCGAAGGCGAAGGAAGGTGCGATGCCCCAGCGTTCGCTTTCGGTGACGTCGCGCTCGGCCACCTCGGCCTCGGTCCACAAGCCGTTGAGGCGGAACGCCATGCCGTCGACGCTGGTATATTCCTCGGGGATCGCCTGATTGAGATCGACAGTGACGCGCTTGGTGCCGTCGGTGCCGAGCGAGCCGTCCATGTCATAGAAGGATTCGGCCTTGGGCGTCTTGGTGACCGAATTGATCGAGCCGCTGGCCGAGCCGCGACCGTCCACCGAGGATGACGGGCCCTTGTTCACCTCGATCTGCTCGTAGTTGAACGTATCCTTGAAGCTGCCGATGGTCGCGTCGCGGATGCCGTCGACGAAATTGTCGCTGCGGTTGCCGTCGAAGCCGCGGATGCGGAAATTGGTGCCGCGCTGGCCGCCTTCGCCTTGGTTCATGGTGACGCCGGGAACGGTGCGGAGCGCCTCCTTGAGGCTGCTGATGCCGCGATCCTCCATCTGCTTCTCGGTCACGACGACCACGGTCTTGGGCGTATCGAGAAGCGGCTGGGTGTTTTTCGGCGAGCCCTGGCGGACCGGCTTGTAACCCTCGCTCAGGGGCTGTTCCATCGAATCCGTGACGGTGAGCGGCTGCAATTGCTGGCTGTCGCCCGCGGCGACGCGCTCCAGAGTGACCGTGCCCTGCGCGGTCGGCCGGTAGCCGATACCGGTCCCCGCCAGTAGTGCTGCGAGCGCCTCGTCCGGCGAATAGCTGCCGCTGAGGGCCGCCGAGGTCACGCCGTCGATGAGCGTCGAATCGGCGATGACGGAGATTCCGGAAATCTCGGAATAGCGAATGAGCGCCTGGCCGAGGGGCTGCGCGGCGATGTCATAAGCGGCGGTGGCATCGGCCTGCGCCACCTGCAGACCCATGGCGTTCATGCGCAAGGCGTCGCCATTGCTGAGTTCGGTGAGGCGCTTCTGCCATTCCTGCGATTGCGCCTCGGCCGGTACGGCACCCCCGGCCCCCGCCGCCAGAGCGGTCGAGCCCACGAGCAGCGCGAGATTGAGGTGGAAGCCACGGCGTCTTGCGCCGCTGGAATTAGGCAGGCCGGAAGAGCAGCGGCTTTGCGCCACATCAGTCTGATTGGTCATTACGCGATCCCCATCCCGTGATCTGGATCCGACCGGCAGAGACCGGACGGATGCGCGATCCGCTCTTTAGCGAATCATTCGCATTTGCACCCAAACCCAGAGACGTCCGGGGAAGGCCGCAGCATTACAGGGCGGCGACATTTTTTCCGCGCTGCGGGATGCGTTTCGAAATAATTTAATTAATTCAAATAGATAATATTTTAACTCAGGCGCTCAGGACGAGCGTCACCAGACCACCGACATCGAGGGTGCGGAGGCGGAAGGTCCGCAGGATGGCCGCGAAGGCATCGTCGGCCCGGCGGGTATCGAAATCGCCGGTGACTTTCAAATCGCCCAGGCCCGGCTCGGCGAGCAGGAGATGGCCGGGTCGATAGCGGTTGATGTCGTCGATGACGTCGGCAAGCGCGCTGCGCTCGAAGATCAGCCGGTTCCGCCGCCAGGAAGCGAGATGCTCGGCTGGCACTGGAATTACTTCCCCCAGACCTGCTTCCCCCAGGGCTGCCGTGCGGAGTTCGATGGTCGACAGCGCGCCGACCGGCTGCCGGCGGCCACCCTGCCATTCGACGATGACCTCGCCCGTGAGCACGGAAAGCAGCGCGCGCCGACGCTCGATCTTGAGATTGAAGGAGGCGGCCGATGCCTGCATCGCGCCGAAATCGCATCGCACCGCGAGCGGTCGCTCGCATGAGATGAAGGCCTGGCCATAATCAAGACGGAACGTTTGCGGCATGGCCGTGAACGAGCCAGTGCTGCCGCAATCCAGTTCCAGGAGACCGGCATCGGCGAGGGCGAATTGGCGCCTTTCGCCGATCGCGGTGGCAAGGCCGGGAGTATCACCCATCCAGGCGAAGCCCGCAGCGGCGGCGATTGCAAGGCCGGAAAAACCAGCGAAGACCTGACGCCGGCTGGGCGTGAAACGGTGCAATTTCCGATGCGGCTGGTAGTGGTGCGAGCTGGCCAACTGCCGCCGCAGGATGTCGCCCATGGCATTGTCGACGCGGCCGATTTCCGCGATTTCCTCGCCATGGCGCGGCGTTTCGGCCAGCCAATCCGCGAAAGCGACGCGGTCTTCATCCGAGAAGGCGGTATCGCGCAGGCGCACATACCAGGCGATCGCCGCATCGGAATGCCGCCCACCCACCTGCACGCTTTTCGCTGAATCCTGCATCCCCGACGCTTCCAACATCATCTCTCCGCGGCGGCCCGGCGGTTTATTCGCTGCCTGCCTAGAGTAAGACGAACGAGTCCCCGCTTATTATTACTGCCGGCACAAAAATTTTAAGTTGTGACCGGTCATTCCGGCAAATCTTTCCGGTAGGCCGCGAGCGCCGCCCGGCATTGCGCCAGCGACCGCGTCATGTGAACCATCACGGTGTTCTTGGAAATCCGCAGGCGCTCGGCGATCTCGCCATAGCTCAGCCCCTCCAGCTTGTGGAGGATGAAGATTTCGCGGCCGCGGGGCGGCAGATCGGCGATGGCCTGTTCCAGAAGGGCCAGTTCTTCCCGCGAGAGGGAATGGGCCTCGGCATTTGGGGCCGGGTCGGGATAGGCGGCGATGGCCGCCTCCTCCCCTGACTCGATCCGGCTGCGGCGGATTGCACGGCGGTGATCGATGGCAAGATTGGCGGCGGTGCGGAAGAGATAGGCGCGCGCGTCATCCGGTGCCGCCTTGCCGCCATTGCGCATCAGCCGGTAGAAGGCCTCCTGGGCGAGATCCGCAGCCGTTTCCGAACTGGCGACCCGACGCCTGAGAAAAGCCCAGAGGTCCTTCGAGCACAGGCGAAAGAGGGCGTCAAAATCGATCATCGACCGCGGCATCATCCGGTTTTCGGGGAGCGAAGGCCGCTTAACTAACAGCTAATAAGAATTATTCGCAATTAAATTGTAATATTCTCCCCCGGCCTGTGGGTATTACGCCTCGGGTGCCGGCTGTTGCCAGCCGCCGCCCAGCGCCTTGTAGAGCTCGATCGCGGCCTGCATCTGCTGGAGGCGCAATTGGCCGAGGCTGTCCTGGGCGTCGAACAATGTGCGCTGGGCGTTGAGCAGTTCGATCAAATCGACCGAGCCGGCGACATAGCGTGTGTTGACAATGCGGAAAGCGATCTCGGCCTGCTCGACCTGGACTTCCTGCAAGCGCACCTGCTCGCGGAGCGAGCGCACCAGACCCAAAGCATTCTCGACATCGGAGAAGGCGGTGAGGATCGAAGCGCGATAGGTGGCGATCAATTCCTCGCGCTGGGCGATGGCGAGGTCTTCCTCGGCGACGAGGCGGCCGCCATCGAAGATCGGCTGGGCGAGGCTGCCGGCGATGCTGTAGGCGGCACCGGCCGGGCCGAACAGGGTCGAGAGCGCGGCGGTTTCCAGACTGAGCACGCCGGAAAGATCGAGGCTGGGGAAGAAAGCGGCGCGGGCGGCCACGACACTGGCATCAGCGGAGGCGAGATTGGCCTCGGCCGAGGCGATGTCCGGGCGGCGCTGGAGCAATTCCGAGGGCAGGCCACCCGCCACCAGCGGCACGTTGAGCCCGTCCAGCGAATGCGCGGCGATCGCGAGATCCTGGGGATTGCGCCCGAGCAGCAAGGCCAGCGCCGATCTGGCTTCAAGCTCCTGCTGCACCAAAGGTGCCAGCACCGCCTCCTGCGCCGCGACCACGCCGCGCTGCTGCGCGAGATCGGCCGGCGAGACGGCGCCGAGGCGCGTCTTCGCCTCGACCACGCCCAGAATGTCGCGCGCATTGGCAAGGTTGTTGTCGGCGATGGCGATCTGTTCGCGGAGCGAAAGAATGCTGAGATAAGTCGAGGCGACACTGGTGGTGACGGTCAAGGCGACCGTCTGGCGGTCATAGGCGCTGGCGCGCAGGGATTCCAGAGCGGCCGTGCGGTTGGCGCGGTTGCGGCCCCAGAAATCCGCCTCGTATGACGCGCTGAGCGAGAGGCCGAAGGAATCGGTATGGACATCGGTGCCGCTTGAGATGTTGTTCTCGTCGCGATAGGCGCCCTCGTCCAGAGGCCCGCGCCGGCTGGCATCGGCGCCCAGGTTGATCTGCGGCCAGAGATCGGCGGAGGTGGCGCGTGCCTGCGCCTCGACCTGGGCGATGCGGGCACTTGCGGCGGCGAGATCGAGATTGTTGGCGCGCGCCTCTTCCATCAGGGCATCGAGCTCGGTACTGCCGATGTGGTGCCACCAATCGGCGGTCGGCCAGGAATCGGCGGCGATCGGAATCGGCGCCGCCCAGGCAACCGGCGTCTTGATGACAGGCTCGGTCGGCTCGGCGATGAGATCGCAGCCACCCAGCAGCAGGAGCAGAAGAAAAGCGGAAAAACCACGGGAATGCATCGCAGGGGTCACTCGCTCGACAGGGCGACGACGGGGTTGAGATGGGCGGCCTTGATCGCGGGAGCAAGGCCGAAGACTAGGCCCACCGAAGCAGCACACCCCACCGAGAGCAGCATGACCGGCATGGAGAACGCGATCGACATGCCGAACATCTCAATGACGAAACCGGCGGCAAGGCCGATGGCGACACCGATGATGCCGCCCAGGGCCGAGACGATCACCGCCTCGACCAGGAATTGCTGCAGGATGTTGCGGGTGCGCGCACCCGTCGCCATGCGGATACCGATTTCGCGCGTGCGCTCGGAGACGCTGACCAGCATGATGTTCATGACGCCGATACCGCCCACCACCAGCGAGATGGCCGCGATCGAGCCCAGAAGGATGGTCATGGTGCCGGCGGTGGCGGAGGCCGCCTCGATGATCGAGGCCATGTTGCGGATCTGGAAATCCTCCAAGCGGTGCCGGTCGATGAGCAAGGCGCGGATCTTCGCCTCGACATCGGACATCAGCAATTCGTCCTCGACCGCCACGGTGATGCTGCGGAGATCGTGATCGCCGAAGAGCCGCAGGCTGCCGGTGCCCAGAGGCACGAAGGCATTGTCGTCCATGTCCTGGCCGAAGGAAGCCGCACCCTTGGTGGCCATTACGCCGATCACCTCGAAAGGCGTGTTGCCGATGAGAATGGTCTGGCCGATGGGATCGATTCCGGTGGGAAAGAGATTTTTCACCACGGTCTGGCCCAGCACCACGACGGCGGAAAGAGCGGCGGAATCGGCATCGGTGAAGAAGCTGCCCTCGGCGATGGCCCAGTCGCGGATGATGGGCAGACCATCCGTGGTGCCGGTGACCGAGGTCATGTAATCGCTGTTGCCGAAGCGCAGGGTGAAGCTGCCGTTCTTTTCGGGGACGGCGGCCCGGACATAGTTCAGCTCCTCGATCGCCGTCGCGTCCTCAGCCACCAGCGAGGTGATGCCGGCGGCGGACGGCCCGCGCTGATTGGGCATGCCGGGGCGGATCACCAGCTGGTTGCTGCCCATGGCGTTGATGCGGGCGAGCACGTCGCGTGTCGCCCCCTCGCCCACCGCCATCATGGCAACAACCGAGCCCACGCCGATGACGATGCCGAGCAAGGTGAGGATGGTGCGGAAGATGTTGCGGCGGAGTGCGCGCAAAGCCATCTTCGCCGCCTCATAGGCATCGCCGACGAGGCCGATGCGGCCCAAAGCATGATCCGGCATCATGCCCGCGCTCGCCGGGACCGAGGTCAGCAGGCGCGCACCGCTATCCGACGAGATGAGGCCGTCGGCGATTTCAATGAGGCGGTCGGCATGGGCGGCGACGTCCCGGTCATGAGTCACCAGGATGATGGTGTGGCCAGCCTCGGCCAATTGACGCAGCAGGGCCATCACTTCCGAACCACTGCGGCTGTCCAAGGCACCGGTGGGTTCGTCGGCGAGGATGATGCGCCCGCCATTCATGAGCGCGCGGGCGATCGAGACGCGCTGTTGCTGGCCGCCGGAAAGCTGGTTCGGACGATGTTCCAGGCGTTCGGCGAGGCCCAGCCCACTCAACAGCATTTCCGCGCGCGCATGCCGGTCGGCGAGCGACATGCCGGCATAGATGCCGGGGATCTCGACATTCTCGAGTGCCGTTGCGGTGGCGATGAGGTTGTAGCTTTGAAAGACGAAACCGAAATCGTCGCGCCGCAATTCGGCGAGTTCGTCGCGGCTGAGATCGGCGATGTCCCGGCCAGCGAAATTGTAGCTGCCGGAGCTTGCCGTATCGAGGCAGCCGAGGATGTTCATCAGGGTCGATTTCCCGGACCCCGATGCGCCCATGATGGCCACGAATTCGCCCTGACGGATGGTGAGCGAGATGCCGTGCAGGACTTCGACGGCGAAGCCGCCGCCGGTGACGAAGGTCTTGCGGATGTCCTTGAGTTCGATGAGCGGCGGGCGCCCGGTGTCGAGCGCCGGCGCCGGATCGCGCGCGAAGGCGAGGTTCATGGGAAGCCTCGGAAGCGGCTGCCCCCCGCCGCCTGGTTCGCGCTGCGCTCGCCGACGACCACCTGGTCGCCGGCCTCCAGCCCCTCCAGCACCTCGGCGAGATTGCGGTTCTTGATGCCGATTTTGACGTCGCGCAGCGCATAGCGGCCGGCGGCTTCGGCCACCAGGACCTGATAGCTGCCGGCGGGCGCCGATTTGTCGGCGAGCGGCCGCAAGGCGGCGGTGGGTACCACCAGCGCATTCTCGGCGCGGGCCACCATGAAGGTCACCTGGGCGCTCATCTGCGTCATCAGGCGGCGATCGGGATTTTCGACATCGAACAAGGCGTCATAGAGGATGACGCCGTTCTCCTCGGTTGGGGTGGGAAGGATCTGGCTCAAGGTGCCGCTCCAGCGCCGGTCGGTTTGACCGAGCGTGGTGAAGCTCGCGGGCATGCCGATCGCAAGGCGCGAGATGTCAGCCTCGGAGACCTGCGCCTCGACCGTCATGGTGTCGAGATCGGCAATGCGCATCAGCACCGGGGCCGTCTGGTTGGCGTTGAGGGTCTGACCGAGCCGCGCATCGAGACTGACCACCGTCCCCGACATGGGCGCATAGATGCGGGTATAGCCGAGATTGGCCTCGTTGCCTTCGAGCTCGGATTGGGTTTCCTGGAGGCTGGCCTTGGTGGCGGCGATCTGCGCCTTGGCCGAGCGGAGATTGGCCGAAGCGGTATCGAGCGCGTCCTGGCTGGTGGCATCCTGGGCCATCAGGCTGGATTCGCGTTCGAATTGCTGCTGGGCCAGTTGCAGTTCGGCCTGATAGCGATCGAGCTGGGCACGGAGGTTGAGCAATTGCGCCTGATTGCCGGCGACCTGCGATTTCAATACCCGCGCATCGAGCTCGGCGAGGAGCGTGTCCTTTTCGACCTCGTCGCCCACCTCGACATTGAGCGAGATGATCTGGCCCGAGACCTGGGCGCCCACATCGACATAATCGCGCGGCTGAATCTCGCCCACCGCCGCGACGCTATCCTCGACATTGCCGAGCGTCACCTCGGCGAGAACGTATTGATTGGCGATTGTGGTTTCACCGCGCAGGGCATACCAGGCGACCCCCGCGCCGGCCGCCAGAATCAGCAGCGTCACGATCCACGGCCAGCGCCGGCGGCGGCGCAAGCGGGGCCGGGCCTGGATGTCGAAGGCGAGATCGGGTTCGCTCCGCGTGGTGCTGCCGCCGGGCTGGGCATCATTGCGGAGAATGCGGGAATCGTGCGCGATGGTCATGGTTTTCCGACATGGTTGATCCGGCTGAGTTCAAGCTCAACCCATTGATCGCATGACAGAATTACTGGAGGACGCGCCTCGGTCCCCAATCCGGCTAGCTGTCGCTACGTGCGAGCAATGCCAGAATAGCACGCAAGGCGGAGGGAATCCCTGCGCCGGTTTTTACGATGACGATCGCGTGAGGGCCTTGGCGACGGCCTCGGCCCAGGACGTCTCGCCGAGGCGGCGCGCCACCAGGGCGATGTCGGGGGAGAGGAAGCGGTCTTCGAGATAAGGCGGGATCTCGGCGCGAAGCGCCGTATGGGCGGCACCCGTGCCGCGGCCGGGTTTGAGACCGGGATAAAAATCGAGCGCCTGTGCTGCCAGCAGATATTCGATGGCGAGGATGTGCCGCGCATTGGCAATGACCTGCAAGCATTTGAGCGCACCCGGCGTGCCGAGGGAGAGATGATCTTCCTGCTGGGCGGAGGTGATGTAATTGTCGGTCACCATGGGATGGGCCAGCAGCTTGTTCTCGGCCGCGAGCGAGGCCGCCGCGTATTGCGCGATCATCATCCCGGAATTTACGCCACCGCCCTGCACCAGGAAAGCCGGCAGGGTGCTGGTCGCCGGATTGATGAGGCGGTCGAGGCGCCGTTCGGCGACCGAGCCCAGTTCCGCGATGGCGATGGCGAGGAGATCCATCGCCATGGCGAGACTCTGGCCATGGGGATGGGCGTTGGAGATGACGCGATAATTGTCGGGATCGCCGAGGACCAGCGGATTGTCGGTCGCGGATGTGAGCTCGATCTCGATCTGGCGGCGGACATGATCGATCTGGTCGCGGGTGGCGCCGTGGATCTGCGGGATGGAGCGGATCGAGAGTGCGTCCTGGGTGCGGTAGCCCTGATGCTTGGCGACGATCTCGCTGTCGGCGAGGAGCGCCCGCAGCCTTTCACCGACCGTGATCATGCCGGGATGCGGCTTCAAAGCGAGGAGATCCGCATCATAGGCGGCGATCTGGCCTTTCAAGGCCTCGAAGCTCATGGCGCCGATCACATCGGCCCAATCGGCGAGATGCTCGGCCTCGGTCAAGGCAAGGCAGGCGAGGCCGGTGAGGCAGCGCGTGCCGTTGACGAGGCAGAGGCCGTCTTTGGCGCCGAGAGCGATGGGTTCGAGACCGGCGGCAGCGAGGGCCGTCGCGGCCGGTTGCGTGACATCGTTCACGGCGACGTCGCCGATGCCGATCAAGGCGAGGCCGATATGGGCGCCATGGGTGATGTAGCCGACCGAGCCCTGGCCCGGCACAAGGGGTGTGATGCCGGCATTGAGCAGGGCCACCAATTGATGGACCACGGCGGGACTGACCCCCGAATGACCATGACAGAGATCGTTGACCAAAGACGCCATGATGGCGCGCGTCGCCGTGACGGAGAGCGGATTGCCAACGCCGCAGGCATGGCTGAGAAGCGTGTTGCGCGAAAGCTGGGCCTGCTGGTCGCCGGTGAGGACGATTTCGCTGAGAGCACCGAGGCCCGTGCTGATGCCATAGGCGCGCTCGCCCTTCTCTATGATGCGCTCGACGATGGCGCGGCCGTTTCTGAGGCATGCCTCGGTCGCGGCAGCGAGGCGAAGCTGCACCTCGCCGCGGGCGATGGCCGCCAATTCGCGATAGGTCAAAGCCGCCTTGCCGCGTTCAATGATCGCCTGGTCCGCCATGGCCTCGATTTCCCTTATTGACTGTACCTGTATATACATGTCCTGACAGGTGGGCAAGATAACGGGGCATGAGCTTTTGGAAAGCGGCACCTGTGGTAAGCAAGCATTTGTCATGGTGACCCGAATTTGGCAGGGTCACTGCCGGCACAAGAAAGGCAGCGAAGAGAAGATGCAGGTCACGCAACAGGATATCGCCGATTACGCCCGGGACGGCGCCATCGTTCTGCGCGGGGCGTTCACGGATTGGGTGGATACCTTGCGCGACGGCATCGCGCGCAACATGCGCGAGCCCGGCCCCTACGGCACGGAGAATGTCCGCCCGGGCGATGGCGGCGGCAGCTTCTTCGACGATTACTGCAATTGGCAGCGGATTCCGGAATTCACCGATTTCGTCATGAACTCGCCAGCGGCGGAACTGGCCGGCCGGCTGATGGGCAGCCGCTCGTCGCAGATTTTCCATGACCATGTGCTGGTGAAGGAACCGGGCACGCCGAAGAAGACGCCGTGGCACCAGGACATGCCTTATTACTGCGTCGACGGCATGCAGACCGGGAGTTACTGGATTCCGCTGGATCCGGTCTCAACCGACAATACCTTGCGCCTGGTGCTGGGGTCGCATCTCTGGCCCAAGCTGGTGCGCCCCAAACGCTGGGCCGGCGGCGAGGATTTTTATGCCGACACGGCGCAGTTCATGGATCTGCCCGATGTCGATGCCGGCGCATTCAAGCTGCTGGAACCCGCCCTCGAACCGGGTGATGCGATCCTCTTCAACTACCGCGTCGTGCATGGCGCCAACGGCAATGCGGGTACGGCGCGACGCCGCGCCTTCTCCTGCCGCTTCGTCGGCGATGATGCCACCTATGTCGAGCGGCCCGGCCGCACCTCGCCACCCTATCCCGGCATCAACCAGCAAAGCGGCGAACGCCTGCGGGAAGACTGGTTTCCCACGATCTGGCGGGCGGCCCGGTAGAAGCGTCGCGGTCGAATCATCGCGCTGGCCGCAAGGGCGGCAAAGTGCGACACTTCCTGGCCGCTTGCACGGATGATGGAGCGCGACGCTGTCTCATTTTCGTCATGGAATCCTGGCCGGCCTGTTTCTGCTGCTGGCGAGCCAGGCGGCCCCGGCCGCCGACGCGCCCCTGTTGCGGATCGGCTTTACGAACCAGGAATCGCCCTTCTTCGTGATGGGCAATGGCAGTGCCATTCCGGCGATGCCCGGCATCGCCGTCGAGATTGTCGAATATGCGGCCAAGAAATGCGAGGTCGCCCTCGACCCGGCGCGCTATCCCGGTGGCCGGCTGCTGGCTCAGATGAAAGACAATACGCTCGACGCCGTGCTGATGCTGTCCTTCAGTCCGGAACGGCTGGCGTTCGGGGTCTATCCCATGGCAGGCGATGCAGCGGACCCGGCCTTTCAATTAGCGACGCTGAGCTATGCCTTCTATGTGCGCAAGGATAGCGGCGTCACCTGGGACGGCACCTCTTTGCTGGGCTTGCAGCGCCCCGTCGGCGCCAATTTTGGCTGGTCGATCGCCGATGATCTGAAGAAGCGCGGACTCAAGGTCGAGACCGCGCAAGAGACGGAGAACAATTTCAACAAGCTGCTGAACAGCCGGATCGATGCCTTCGCCATCCAAACCTTGATCGGCGACGCTTATGTCGCGCGGCATGACCTCGCCGACCAGGTCGCGGTGCTCGACCCGCCGATCTCAAGCAAGCCTTATTACCTGGTCTTCAGCCATGGCTGGCACGATGCGCATCCGCAAGCCGCAACCTGCCTGTGGCAAAAGATCGCCCGGATCCGTGATCAGGATATGCCGGCGCTACTGTCGCGCTACAACGATTCCATGTGAGCAATACCCCGGGGCTGCGCGCCCGCAAGGGTCGTCCTGTAGAGCAGCCGCCGTTCGCCATCGTAATCGTTGATGGCAAGATGCAGGGTGGAACGATTGTCCCACATCACCAGCATGCCATCCTGCCAGCGCAGACGGCACTGGAATTCCGGCCGCGTGCAATGCTGGTGCAGGTAATCGAGCAGCGGCTTCGATTCCGCCACCGACATCTCGGCGAAACGCTGGGTATAGACCGGGTTGACGAAGAGTGCCTTGCGCCCGGTCACGGGATGCACACGCACGACCGGATGCAGAACTTCCTTGTCGGCGCCAGGATCGTTGCGCGTCATCTTGATCGAGCGGCTGACCGCCGCATCGGGGCCTGGCCCCGTCGTGCCGTGGGGCCAGCCGGTATGGACCGCAAACAGCGGATCGAGCAGGCGCTTGAGGCCGTCTGACAGGGTTTCATAGGCCAGATACTGATTGGCCCAGAGCGTGTCGCCGCCGAGGCGCGGCAGCTCCGCCGCCTGCAGCAAGGTGGCATCGGGCGGTTCAGGCAGGAATGAAAAGTCGCTGTGCCAGGTGCCGCCGAAGGTCGAAATGCGGCGCTCATCGGCCTCCTTCAGCACGGCGATGATGTCGGGATGGCTGGCCATGCCCGCGACATAGGGCACGCGCAGGACCTCGCCGAAGCGGCCGGTCACGGCGAGGAGATCGTCGGGCGAGAGATGCTGGTCCTTGAAGAACAGCACCGCATGTTCGGCGAAGGCATGCTTCACTGTGGCGATCGTGGCATCGGAGGCGGCGCGCAGATCGATGCCGGAAATTTCGGCGCCGAGATGCGGCGTCACGGGACGGATGTCGATATTGCTCTCTCTCATGTCGGCAAACTTCTCACGCCTTGCCGAGGCTGTCGAGATCATCATAGAGGACCTGGGCATGCTGGTAGAGCCGGTCGAAGACCGGCTGCATGCGCTGATAGGTCTCGACCCATTGGGGATCCGGCAGAACCTCGCCGACATGATGGACGAAGGCATCGGCCGCAGCGGCCACCGACGAGAAGCGGCCCGTCGCGGTGGCGGCGATCGCGGCACAGCCCACGATACCGCATTCCGCTTCCCGCGGCACCACGATCGGGATGTTGTAGGCGCTGGCCTTGATCTTGAGCCAGAGCGGCGTCTTGGCACCGCCGCCCGAAGCGATGACGCGCTCGAGCTTGTGCCCGCAAGCCTGTTCCATGATGCGGATATGGCGCGTTACGGCAAAGGCCACCCCTTCCATCACCGCGCGGTGGAGATGGGGAAGGCCATGTTCCGCGGTGATACCGAAGAACTGGGCGCGGGAATTGCGATGCTGCCCGAAGCGTTCGCCGGTGAGATAGGGCAGGAAGAAGAGCCGCTCGGCACCGGCGGGTGCCGCCGCCGCTTTCTCGACGATGGCGGGATAATCGAGTGCCCGTTCGTGAAAGGCGCGGCGCGCCCAACGCATGGCATCGCCGCCGGATTCGAGGAGCACGAAACCACCCCAGCCGCCATCCACCGTGCCGATATTGGAGATCTCGGGATCGAGCAGCGGTTGCTCGGAAACGAGTGTGATGATCGAGGAGGTGCCGGTGACGTCGGAACCGAGGCCGGGGCGCGAGACGCCGGAACCCAGCAGCGCCACCGGGAAATCGCCGCCGCCGACCAGGACCGGCACGCCCTGCGGCAGACCGGTTTCCAGCGCCGCTGCGGCGGTCACGGAACCGAGAATGTCGAGCGGTTGCCGGATCGGCGCGAGCTTGGCCCGGTCGAGTTCGAGGAGATCGCACATCTTGGGCGACCAGGCGCCGGTCTTCGGGTCCATCAGAAAGGAACAGGCGGCCTCGGTGCGGTCCATCGCGATCTCGCCGGTGAGGCGGAAATTGATGAAGTCCTTCGGCATCACGACGGCAGCGGCGGATTGATAGGCGGCGGGATCATGGTCGCGCAGCCATTGCAGTTTGAAAGCCGGCCAGGCGGGTGTCGGCGGATTGGCGCTGTCGGCAAGGTAATCGGCGGTTCTGTGCTTGGCCTCGAAGGCGGCGACGAGCGAGGCCGTGCGCTTGTCGTTCCAGAGCGGCACGTTGGGCCGCGTCAGTTTGCCATGCGCATCCAGCAACACGGTGCCGTGCATCTGGCCGCAGGCGCAGATGGCGGCGATGTTCTTGCGGGAATCGGGGTGTGCTGCCAGCAGATCGCGAATGGCGCGGATCGTGCCCTGCCACCAATCCTCGGCGCGCTGCTCGGACCAGCCATATTGCGGCACGATCTGGTCATGCTCATGGGCGACGAGGGCCAGGATGGCGCCGTCCCCGCCCACCAGGGCAGCCCGGGCGCTGCCGGTGCCGACATCGATTGTCAGGAAAAGATCACCGGACACGCTTTCCATCCTCGCTGGTCGTGAGAATCGTAACATAACTACGGGAATTCCCTCGTCAACCTGCGTATTTTCCCCTCAATTGGGTGCAATGCAGCAATCTAGCGCCTGTTTCTTGACTCTTCCGGCGCCGAAATGTAGTAAAACTACCGAACAAGCGGAGCCAGCATGACCTTCCCTCCACCCCATGCCTGCCGGATCGACGTTGCCGCGGGAACCATGGCCGGCGCCACCGGCACCTATCAGAAGAGGCTCGCCGATCTCGTCGGGCTCTATGCCGACGCGGCGGCCTTCGCCGCCCGCGCCGAGAAGGAAGGCACACGCGTGGTCTATGACGTGGCCGATTTCCGACCTTCGGGCGCACCCGGCGATCTCATCTTCGGGGTGACGCGCATGTCGCCGGGCTCTATCGGCGACGAGTTCTTCATGACGCGCGGCCATATCCATGCCCAGACCGACCGGCCGGAAGTCTATTACGGGCAGAAGGGGCTGGGCCTCATGCAATTGGAATCGCCCGAGGGCGAGACGCGCATCCTGGAGATCGGCGCGCAGACGATCTGCTACGTGCCGCCCTATTGGATCCACCGTTCGATCAATATCGGCGACGAGGATCTTGTGATGATGTTCACCTATCCCGCCGATGCCGGCCAGGATTACGGCATCATCGAACAATCCCAGGGCATGCGGCACCGTGTGATGCGTGATGGGAAAGGCGGCTGGCACCTGGTCGAGAACCGGGATTACCGCCCACGTGCACCGGAAAAAATCGCCGCTTTGCTGCAGGCAGCTCAATAAAGGAAGAACGACATGACCACACCCTTCGAAATCATCCGCAGCATCGGCGTCGTGCCCGTCATCGCCATTGAGCGGAAAGAGGATGCGGTGCCGTTGGCCGATGCCTTGCTGGAAGGCGGGCTGCCGGTCGCGGAAATCACCTTCCGCACGGCGGCGGCGGCGGAGGTGATCGCCGCCATGCACGACAAGCGCCCCGATCTCTGCGTGGGTGCTGGCACCATCCTTGATCTTTCCTCGCTCGACGCGGCGATCAAGGCCGGCTCGTCCTACGGCCTGGCGCCGGGTTTCGACGGCAATATCGTCGCCGCCGCGGCGAAGGCGAAACTGCCCTTCGCGCCCGGCATCATGACGCCGAGCGACCTTTCCGCCGCGGCGGCAGCCGGCACCAAGCTGGCGAAGTTCTTTCCGGCGGGTCCGGCGGGTGGCCCCAGTTTCCTCGCCGCGATCTCGGCGCCCTTTCTGCATCTGGGGATCACCTTCATCCCGACGGGCGGTGTGACCGAGGAGAACCTACCCGATTGGCTGAAGGTGAAATCGGTGGTGGCGGTGGGCGGCACCTGGATCGCGCGCACCGAGGATATCCGCAACGGCCAGTTCGCCGAGATCACGCGCCGCGCCAAATCGGCGGTGGCGGCGGTAAAGCGCGCGCGGGAGGGATGATTGGCGCCTCTTCCGCCAGCCACGAGACCCACCTTTTATTTCATCGGCGTCACCACGCAGAGTTCCTCCATCATGCGGGTGTTTCCGGCCTGGGCGGCGCATCTCGGTTTGAATGATGCGCAGCTCATCGGGATCGATTTCCCGCTCCACGCGGAACCCGCCGCCTATCGCGACGCGGTTTCTTTCATCAAGCAGGATAAGCTGTCGCTGGGAGCGCTGGTCACCACGCACAAGATCGATCTTTTCGCCGCTTGCCGCGACCTCTTCGACGCGGTCGATCCCTATGCCGAATTAATGGCCGAAACCTCCTGCCTCTCGAAGCAGGACGGCAAGCTCATCGCCCATGCCAAGGACCCGATCTCCTCGGGCCTTGCCATCGAGAGTTTTCTGCCGAAGGATCATTTCGCCGCGACCGGCGCCGAGGTTTTTGCGATGGGCGCCGGTGGCTCCACCATCGCCTTTACCTGGTACCTGATGCAGAAACAGCACGGCGCCAACCGGCCAAGCCGGATCGTCGTCGCCGATCGCGATTCACATCGCCTTGAGGAGATCAAGCGCATCCATGGGGAGATCGGCAGCGATATGCCGGTCGAATATGTATCTGCGGCAGAGAATGACGGGGTGCTGGCGGGCTTGAAACCGCACAGTCTGGTGATCAACGCGACCGGGCTCGGCAAGGATCGGCCGGGTTCGCCCTTGAGCGATACGGCAGTCTTTCCCATGCATGCCATCGCCTGGGACCTCAATTATCGCGGCGATCTGGTTTTTCTCGCGCAGGCGCGCAATCAGGCGGCAAAGCGGCACGTGACGCCCGTCGACGGCTGGACCTATTTCATTCATGGCTGGACCCAGGTGATCGCGGAAGTCTTCCATATCGCGATTCCGACCCGGGGCTCGACTTTCGACGCCATCTCGGCGATCGCGCACAATGCGGCGAAAGGCTGAGGCGATGCGCCCGCAAATTCTGGTCACACCACGATCCTTGACCTCCGGCACGCATCCCGCCCTCGCCCCCTTGCGCGCGGCGGGATTCGAGGTCGTCACCTCGACGCCAGGTCAATTGCCGAAAGAGGATGAACTCCTGTGCCTGGTGCCGGAATGCGTGGGCTGGCTGGCGGGTGTGGAGCCGGTTTCGCCAGCGGTGATCGCGGCGGCGCAGAGATTGATGGTCATCAGCCGCAACGGCACCGGGATCGACAATCTGCCGATCGAGGCCGTGAAGGCGCGCGGAATCACCATCGCGACGGCGGGCGCCGCCAACGCGCCGGGTGTCGCGGAGCTTACTTTGGCGTTGATCTTCGCAGGATTGCGCCATGTGCCCTGCGCCGATCAGGGCATCAAGAACGGCGCCTGGCCGCGCCGACGCGGCCGTGAATTGCGCGACAGGAATGTCGGTATCATCGGCTGCGGCGCCATCGGCGGCGAGGTGGCGCGGTTGGTGACGGCGCTCGGCGCCAAGGTGCTGGCTTTCGACCCGAAGCCGCGCGCGCTCGATCTGCCGGCGGAGAGATTCCGCTGGGTAGATCTGGAGACCGCGCTGACGCAGGCCGACATCATCACCTTCCATTGCCCGATGCTGGCGGGCGGCAAGCCGATCCTGGATGCAACGGGCTTTGAACGGCTGCGCCCGGACGTGCTTATCGTCAACACGGCACGAGCGGGGCTGGTGGACAAAGATGCGCTACTCGATGCGCTGGCGCGCGGCAAGGTCGACGCTTATGCGACCGACGTCTTTGCCGAGGAACCACCCAGCGATCTTGCGCTGGCGCGGCATGAACGCGTCATCGCCACCAGCCATATCGGCGGCTTTACCGATGAAAGTGTGGCGCGGGCAACCAGCATCGCGGTCGAAAATCTATTGGCCGTGCTGGCGCCCAAACAGGCGCGCCATGCCGGCTAGGCTCGTGCAGCAGAAGCGTCCGGCACCGCTGGCGGAGATTCTGGCGGCACCCCCCGGCAATGCGCGGTGCCTTTATTGGCTGGGCCAGGCGGGCTTCGTGATCGAGGCCGAAGGGAAACGCCTGGTGATCGATCCCTATCTGTCGAACTCGTTGGCCGAGAAATATCGCGGCAAGCTCTATCCCCATCAGCGCCTGATGGCGGCGCCGGTTTCGCCGCTGGAACTGGGGCGGGTCGATTTGGTGCTTTCGACCCACCAGCATACCGATCATATGGATCCGGAGACCCTGCGCCCGCTGATGGCGCAGCAGCCGGGCCTCAAACTGGTGGCGCCACGGGCCGCGCGCGAGGAAGCGACGCGGCGCGCGGGCGTGGGACCTGAGCGGCTGCATCTTGTTGATGCCGGTGAGCGCACCCAACCCTTGCCCGGAATTTTCGTGACGGCGACACGCGCCGCCCATGAGACTTTGGAACGGGATGCGGCGGGCAACCACAAATTCCTCGGCTATGTGATCGAGATCGGCAATTGGCGCATCTGGCATTCCGGCGATACCATTCCCTATCAAGGCATAATCGACGACGTGGCGCCTCTGCGCCCCGACATTGCATTGCTGCCGGTCAATGGGCGGAGCGCCGAGCTGCTCGCCAACAACGTGCCGGGCAATCTGGCGCTCGGGGAAGCGATCGAGATCGGCCGCGAGATTGGCGCGGAAGCCGTGATCGCCCATCATTTCGGCATGTTCGATTTCAACACCGAAGATCCGGCGGCGATCGACCGGGCGGCGGCGGCCACACCCAAGCCGCATCTCTTCCGCGCCGATCCGGATCAGGTCTTTCTTTGGGAGGAGCAGCGATGATGGATCCGCTTCCCAACAGTCAGAACGTGCTGGAGACGATCCGCCTGCGCCATGCCAGATTGCGCAAATCCGACCGCAAGGTGGCGGATGTGATCCTGGCCGACCCACCGCGATTCCTCACCGCGACCGTGGCCGAGACCGCCGCCATCGCCGAGGTAAGCCAGCCGACCGTGATCCGTTTCGCAACCGCGATCGGCTGCAACGGCTATCAGGATTTCAAGTTGCGCCTCGCCCAGGCTTTGGCGCTGGGGACCCCGGCCACGCATTCCGTGCTGCTGGAAACGGATGCGCCAGAGACCGTGTTCGAGAAGATCTTCGATTACACGATCAGCAGCCTCGACTGGACCAGAAAGCGCATCGATCCGCAGGCCATCGCGCGGGCGATCGACATCCTCACCACGGCAAAGGCGATCGATTTCTTCGGCTTCGGCGCCTCGGGCATCGTCGCCCATGACGCGCAGCAGAAATTCCCGCTTTTCGGCGTGCCCTGCGGCGCGCCCTCGGATCTTCACCAGCAGATCATGGTGGCTTCGATGATGCAGCCGGGGAATGTCGCAGTCGTGATCTCGAATACAGGTACCACGCCCTCGATGATCGATGTCGCGAAACTGGCGCGGGCGAACGGCGCCCGCGTGATCGGCCTGGTGGGTGCCGCCCAGGCGCCGCTCCTCGCGCATTGCGATGTCGGCATCGTCATCGAGACGCTGGACAACACCAATGACTACACGCCCACCATCTCGCGCATCGCCGCCCTGGCGGTGATCGACGTACTCTCGACCGCCGTGGGCCTCCGGCGCGATCCCACTTATCGCAACCGCGTCGCCGCCATGAAGCGGCGCCTGCAAGCCTATCGCGGCTCGCAGCCGCTTTAGGAATGGGCTGTGATGGCCGCCTTCACCGCGGCGATCACCTGGCCCACTTCGTCTTGCGTGTTGTAATGCGCGATCCCGATGCGGACGACACCCTCGCCTTCGGGAATCCCCAGTTGGCGCACCAGTTCATAAGCGTAATTGTGGCCGTCCCAGACGAAGATATTGGCGGCGGCGAGCGCCGTTGAGATGGCGACCGGCGCCACCGATTTGTGGCGGAAGGATACGGTCGGCACGCGGTGGTTGGCGCGGTTGGGATTGGTGATACCGGCGATGGTGATGCCGTCGATCGCCTGCAAACCAGCGATCAATTGATTGGCGAGGGGTTCCTCGTGATCGACCGAGGCCCTGTAGGCGGCCGCGATGCGGGCGCGGCGTGTGCCGGTGGCGCCCACTTCCCCGCCCAGCCAATCAAAGTAATCCACGGTGGCACTGAGCCCGGCCAGCAATTCGATCTGCGGCGTACCGGTTTCGAAACGGTGCGGCAGGGCATTGTCGGAGCAGCGGCATTTATAGGCGTAGAGCTTTTCCAGCAATGCCTCGCGACCCCAGACGATGCCGAGATGCGGGCCGAAGAACTTGTAGGCCGAGCAGGCGAGGAAATCGCAACCGAGATCCTGCACGTCGACGAGGCGGTGCGGCGTGAACTGGACCGCATCGACATAGACCAAAGCACCCGCCTTGTGGGCGATTGCCGTCAGTGCCTTCACGTCGTTGATCGAACCGGTCAGGTTGCTGGCGTAATTGAGGCAGACGAGGCGCGTGCGGTCGCTGAGCAGAGCTGCAAGATCCTTGCCCTCGATCTGCCAGGTTTCCTTGTCGAAAGACAGGAACTTGACGTTGAGTCCCTTGTCCTTGGCGATCTCGAGCCAGGGCGAGACATTGCCTTCGTGATCCATACGCGTGACGATGATCTCGTCGCCCGGCTTGAAATCATGGGCGATCGAGCGCGAGAGATGGAAGGTGAGCGTGGTCATGTTGGCGCCGATGATGATCTCGCGCGCCGAGCGGGCGCCCAGAAGATCGGCCATGACCTGATGGGCACCATCCACCACAGCACCGGCGAGCTTCGTCGTGGCGAAATGGCCGCCGAGATTGGCGTTGGTCTCCAGCAGGCATGCGCTGACCGCCGCGGCGACGCGGGCTGGCACCTGGGTGCCGGCGGGATTGTCGAGATAGATCCGCGCGCGGCCTTGATCGGTCAAGGCTAGGGCCGGGAATTCCGCCCGCAGACGGGCAATCGGGAAGGTCATGGTCGTTTCGCTCCACAGATTTCGCCCCGCCAGGCGGGTTGCGCGTGGCGGGGCGGTTTTTGTTCGTGCCAATCTAAAGAAGTTCGCAAGGCGGCTCAATCCACCGCCAGGGCCGCCACTTCGCGGCGGAAGGGCATGGCATCGCCGAGATCGGGTGCGTCCAGCTCGCGCGCGTAGCGATGGCCGGCATAGGTGGCCCAGGCGATCGGGCCCGGCGCTTCGGCGTCGCCGATGCGTTTTACCGATTTGATGCCGGCATCGGCCCATTCCGGCTGGCAGGCCAGAAGATCCCGCCAGATGCCGTCGCGGCCGATGCGGGAGGTGACCAGGGCAACGGCATCGGCGGGAAGCGCCCCGACCGCGCCGGTATAGGCGCAGGCGGTTACGACGTGATCGCCGGCGATGCGCGCCACGCTGCGGTTGAGCACGATCTCGATTCCAGCGGCGGCGAGGCGGCGGTGGATGGCGCCCTGCTCCAGCGTGTTTCTCGTCCAGTCGGACACGAAGGCTGAGGTCGTGACCAAAGTGACCTGGCAGCCCGTCGCCGCCAGCAATTCGGCGAGCACACCGCCCATGTAGTAGTGATCATCGTCGAAGAGCACTACGCGGCCGGATGGCAGCCGGCCGTCCATCAGATCGTCCGGCGTGAAGACCGGCATGGCGGCATCCATCGGCATCGGCACCACATGGGCGCGGGCGACACCATCGCGGCGCCAATCGGCACCGGTCGCGATCGCGACATGTTCGAAGCCGAAACCAAGGATGTCCTCGGCGGAGAGGCGGCTGTCGAAATAGATCTCGACATTGGCGAGCTTGCCCAATTGATAGGCGCGGTAATCGCGCACGCGGCCCCAGGCGGAAAGACCGGGGAGCTTGCATTCGCGGGCGACACGGCCGCCGAGTTCGGTCCCCGCCTCGGCCAATGCCACGCGGTAGCCACGGCGGCCCAGGGCCAGCGCGGCTTCGAGACCGGCGGGACCGGCGCCCACGACCAGCACGCTCTCGCTTGCCCCCTTCACCGCGATCTCCTCCGGATGCCAGCCCTTGCGCCATTCCTCCATGAAGGTCGGGTTCTGCGTGCAGCGCGAGATCGACATGGTCATGTCGCCGGTGATGCACATGTTGCAGCCGATGCATTCGCGGATGTCGTCGATGCGCCCCTCCTCCACCTTCTTCGGGAGATAGGGATCGGCGATCGAGGGCCGGGCACAGCCGATAAAATCGAGCACGCCGGATTTGATCTGCCGCACCATCACGTCGGGCGAGGTGAAGCGGCCGACACCGACGACGGGTTTCGGCGTCAATTGCTTGATGCCGGCGACGAGGCGCTCCTGCGCCCCCTCCTCCTTGAAGCGCGAGGGGCCGGAGCAATCCTCCCAGGCGCCATGGGCGAGATCCCAAAGATCGGGAAGATCCGCATGCATTTCGATCATGTCGCGGAGCTCGGCATTGGCGAAGCCGAGATCGCCGATCATCTCATCGAGGGAGAGACGCAAGGTGATGCCGCAGGTATCGCCAATTTCGTCGCGCGCCTCGGCCACCAGCTCGCGCATCAGGCGCGCGCGGTTTTCGAGACTGCCGCCATATTCATCATTGCGCTGGTTGGTGGCGGTGGAGAGGAAATGCTGGATGATGCCGAAGCCATGGGCGCCGTAGAGGCAGACGAGGTCGAAGCCTGCCTGTTTGGCGCGGCGATAGGCGTTGCGGTGCCAGCGCCGGAGATCGCGGATGTCTTGCTTGTCCATGGCGCGGGCCTGGACCGGGTCGTTGGTGAAGGTGCGGATGGGGAGCGCCGTGGGAGCGCGCGGCACTTCGCGGGTATAGAGATTGGGGCCGTTCACGCCGGAATAGGCGAGTTGGATGCCGGCCAGCGCCCCGTTGCGCTTCATCGCCTCGGCCATCTTGGCGAGTGCCGGGATGTCGGCATCGTCCCAGAGGCGCAGTTCGATGAAGGGCGTGATCTCCGAGGTGTGATGCATCTCGCATTGCTCGGTGAAGATGACGCCCCAGCCGCCCTCGGATTTGACGCCGCGCATGGCCGCCGCCGCGGATGGATCGCGATAGCCGCCGCCATTGCAATGCGGCACCTGATAGAAGCGGTTTTTGGCCGTGACCGGGCCGATCTTCAGGGGCTCGAAGAGGATGTCGTAGCGGGGATCGCGGGCCATGTCTGACACTCGGGGTAAGGTGGCGCCGGCGGCACGAACCGCCGGCATCTGCCGATGAGCACAGTATGGCGAAGGGTTATTTCAAGGAAAACCAGCGATTATCGAGCCGCGGCATAGGGGGAGGCTATGCTGTGGCAGGACATCACAATGACTGAAATAGCCGTCATCCCCCGCGAAGGCGGGGGATCCACGAGTTACTTTCTTCGGCCGCAAGCAAACTCGTGGATGGCCCGCCTGAAGCGGGCCATGACAATTGGATGCAGGTATCGCTCATCCATTCTTCGGAATGAAGATGCTGTAGAGCTTTTTGACCGGCACCGGGTTGTACCATTCGACATTGGCGCCCTTGGGCACGAAGAAGGTATCGCCGGCGGTGAAGGTCTTGGCGCCGAGATCGGGATCGGTAAGGGTGACCGAGCCTTCCAGCAGATGCATCAATTCGTGGCGTGGGAACGGCATCGCCTTGCGGCGATAGGAGGTCGAGCCCCAGACCCCATTGGTGAACTGGCCGGTCGGATCCTCGGACCAGTTATGGCCAAACTGGGTCGGTACGTCGCTGAGGAGAATATCCTTCGCAGGCGGCGGGCTCGGCTGCAAATTGTGGTCGGTATCGATCTTGAGCACCTTGAGCGATGCCGAATCCTTGGGGGCCGTGCCGCTCGGGTCTTCGAAGATGACGTAGAATTTCCGCACATAGCCGGTCTGGTGCCACTGGCAGACCAGATCCTTGGGCAGGATGAAGCTTTCACCGGCGGTGATGACGGTTTCCCGGCCCGACGCCTCGCGGATCGTGACGGAACCTTCGAGCAGAATCATGAATTCATGGAACGGATAGGGGCTCATGCGCGTGGTCATCGGCGTGCAATCCCAGACGCCGGTATTGAGGCCGAGAATCGGGTCATTGAAATATTCAACGCCGCGCTGCACCGGTGTGCCGGCTTCAAGCTCGGCCGGCGAGATCGCCGGCAGCACCGGCATCTCGTCGGCATTGGTGTCGTGGCGGGCGAATTTGATGACCGATGGCTTAGACACGAGATGCGTTCCTTCTGTTGCGGCGGCGGCAGGCTAATGCGATTTCGGATGCAATGGAAGCACCCCCCACCCCAACCCTCCCCCCGCTCTCGCGGGGAGAGGGAGTGAAGGGTCGGTCGCCGCTCATTTCTTCCCCCTCTCCCCGCTTGCGGGGGGAGGGCCGGGGTGGGGGGCGCGATCAGACGTGATCGCGCGGGATCAGGCAATCCCATTCCTTGGAGAAGACGCGGACATCGCCCTCATAGGCGTCGAGCGTCGCCTTGAGGCGGAAATGCTCGCGCGTGACGCTCATATGCGTCCGGGCATCGATGTTGATGCGGAAATCGCCGCGACCGAACTCCTTCTTCCAGACGATGTCCGCCTTGGCCGAGAGCGGATCGGCCGGTTTGATCGTGTAGGTCTTGTGAGTCGAGGCGCCGTATTCCCAATTGTCGAATTCCGGGATGGAGGTGAGGCCGCCGCCATCGAGTTCGTCGACCGTCACGGTACCGGTATGGTGATCCAGGGTGACGCGGGCATGATCGTTGTCCGGCCGTATCTGCCGCGAGGCGAAAGGCGGCGCGTTCTCGGCAGGAGCGAATGCCGGCAGCCTGGCATCCTCGGCCCGGGTCGGGCGGATGGGAAGTTCAAGCCCGCTTTCACCGGTAAAGATCGTGAGCGTCACCTTCTCCGGCGAGGGCCAGACGATCGGCCAATAAGAAGATGAAATGGCGACACGAAGACGGCTGCCCACACCCAGTTTCTGCGCGCAGACATTGAGCTTGATCGCGATTTCATAGGCCTTGCCCGGCTCCAGCTTCTCCAGCTTCTCGTGCCCGTTGCGATGGGTGAGATTGAGGAGGCCGTAGCTGAAGCGCGTCACGGCGCCGTCCGGCAAGACCTCGGACAAGGTCACCGCGACGAAGGCATCGGGCTTGTCCGCCGCGATCTTCAGGCGGATGACCGGCGCGCCGACGAATTCCAGGGGTTCTTTCAGGATCTCGGTATCGAAGGTGAGCGAGCCGCCCGCCTCAATGCGCTGGTCGATCGCCTGATCCGGCGCGAGGCCATAGGGACACCAGGCACCAGCGGCAAGACCCACCGTTTGCGGCGAGCAGATGGTGAGCGGTTCGACAGCGGGCTTGGTGCCGGGCGACGCGAGCGCACCCTTTGCCAAAGGATAGATTGTCGGCTTGATGCGGGCACTGGGCCAGGTGTCTTCCGCCACCCAGCGACCGGGCCGTTCATCGTATTTGGGCTGCGGCGGGACGGTGTCCTGCATCCAGACCCGCAGCATGGGTTCGTCCATGATACCGGTCTCCTTGCCCTTCAGCCATTTGTCCCACCAGCGCAAGCATTCCTGCAGGAAGCCGATGCGCGGGCCTGGATAGGCGAAGTTCGGGTATTTATGCGCCCAGGGACCGATCAGGCCCTTGCGCGGGCAGGAGAGATTTTCCAGCATGCGGAAGATCGGGTTGGTATAGCCGTCGGCCCAGCCACCCACCAGATAGACCGGGCATTCGACCGCGCCGTAATCCTCGGCGATCGAGCCGTGCTTGTAGAGATCGGTGCGGCGCTGCGTGCGGTGCCATTCCTCGAGCCAGAAGCCGGAGCCTTCCAGGCGCTGCTTCCACATCTCGCGCCATTTGTCGCCGACCAGGGCCGGATCGGGCGGTGCCGCGTTATAGGCGAACATAGTCGAGCCCCAATTGAGCTTATCGACCAGCAGGCAGCCACCCATGAAATGGATGTCGTCGGCATAGCGGTCATCGGTCGAGCAGAGCGAGATGACGGCCTTCAATTCCTTGGGCCGGCGCGCCGCCACCTGCAAGCCGTTGAAGCCGCCCCAGGAGATGCCGATCATGCCGACATCGCCCGTGCACCATTTCTGGGCGGCGAGCCAGGCGAGGATTTCGAGGCAATCATCCTGTTCCGATTTCAGGTACTCGCCCTTCAAGACACCTTCGGATTCACCGGAACCGCGAATGTCGACGCGGACACCGGCATAGCCGTGGCCGGCGAAATAGGGATGGTTCAAGGCGTCGCGTTCGGTGGTGCCGTCGCGCTTGCGGTAAGGGAGGTATTCGAGAATCGCCGGAACGGGATTCTTCTCGGCATCTTCCGGCAGCCAGATCGTGGCCGAGAGCGTCACCCCGTCCTTCAAGGGAATCCGGACATGATGCAGCACCTTGATCTTGTGCGGGAAGTCGCTCCGGTAAATCACGTCAAATCTCCTTCAATGTCAGTCGGTCAATGGGTAATGGCAACGCACGAGGCGGCCATCGGCGAGCGCACGTTCTTCCGGCGCGTCGATACGGCAAAGATCGGTGGCGTAACGGCAGCGCGCATGGAACTCGCAGCCGGACGGCCTTCGCGCAACACTCGGCACCTCGCCCTCGATCGAGACCAATTGGCGGCGCTGGGTCGGATCGGGCCGCGGGATGCCGTCAACCAGGGCCTTGGTATAAGGATGCGCGGGGCGATTGAAGATCGCCTCGCAATCGCCCTGCTCGACGATGCGCCCCAGATACATGATAGCGAGGCGGTCGCTGATATGCCGCACGACGGGCAGGTTGTGCGAGATGATGAGATAGGTGAGGCCGTGCTCCACCTGGAGCGAGCGCATCAGATTGAGGACGTCGCCCTGCACCGAGACGTCGAGGCCGGCGGTGGGTTCGTCGGCGATGATGAGGCGCGGCTCCAGCGCCAGCGCCCGGGCAACGCCGACGCGACGCGCCTGACCGCCGGATAATTGATGCGGATAGCGATTGAGGAGTTCGCGCGGCAGATTGACCATGTCGGCCAGGCGCTCGGCCAGGGAATCGCGATCTCCGGCCTGCGGGCGGTGCACGTCGAAAGGTTCGAGAATGAGGGCGCGGACATTCTGGCGCGGACTCAGGGAACCGATCGGGTCCTGGAACATCATCGCCATGTTCTGGCGCAGGGGGCGGAATTCGCCTTCGCTCAAGCCCACCAATTCGCGCCCCTGCAATGTCACCGAGCCGCCCTTGGCGGGTACCAAACCGAGGATGCTGCGCCCGAGCGTGGTCTTGCCGGAGCCGCTTTCACCGACGAGGCCCAACGTCTCGCCCTTGCGAAGGTCGAGACTGACATCGATGAGGATGTCGATCTCGGCGCGCGGCTTGCCGGGCAGGAGTGCCGCAAGGCCCCCGCGCGCCTGATAGCTGACGCGAAGATTGCGCACGGAAATGAGCGGCGCTTCCTGCGACACGGGGACGGGTGTCGCCAGGGGCGGCGGCGCGGGCAGCGTTTGAACAGCCGGTTGCGCCGTGTTGACGGCGAGTAGATGACAGGCGGCGTCGTGGCCATGGCCGGCATTGTGGAAGGACGGTTTTTCGACCTGGCAGCGCGCGAAGGCATGGGGACAGCGCGACACGAAGACGCAAGCCGCGGGCGGGCGGCGGAGATCGGGGAGCTCGCCGGCGATGGTGGGTAGATAGCGGCTTCGTTCCAGCACGCGTGCCGGATCGCATTCGATGAGGGCGCGGGTATAAGGATGCGCGGGGTTGGCAAAGACCGATTGGATGTCGCCGCGTTCGATCACCTCGCCCGCATACATGACGACGATCTCGTCGCACAATTCCGCGACCAGACCGAGATTGTGCGAGACGATCATCATGGTGGTGCGGAATTCGCGCTGCAATTCCCGGAGCAGATGGATGACCTGCGCCTCCATGGTCACGTCGAGCGCCGTGGTAGGTTCGTCGGCGATCAGCAATTGGGGATGCATGAGGAGCGCCATGGCAATGCCGGTGCGCTGGCGCATGCCGCCGGAGAATTGATGCGGAAATTGCCGGATGCGCTGTTCGGGATCCGGTATGCCGACGCGGTTCATCATGCGGATGGCATGCTCGATCTTCTCGGCCCGGCTCTGGTCCTTGCGGCGATAGGCGATGTCGAGCATCTGCTGCAGGTAGGTTTTCATCGGGATCTGCGAGGTCATCGGATCCTGGAAGACGATCGACGCCTGGGCACCGCGGAAGGCCCGCAATTGCTCGGCATCGCAATCCAGGAGATTTCGGCCGTCGAAGCGAATCTCGCCGCCATCGATGCGGCCGTTCTCAGCCAGCAATTGCATCATCGCCCAGATGACCGTGCTTTTCCCGGATCCGCTCTCGCCGACGATGCCGACGATCTTGCCCCTGGGCACGTCGAAGCTGACATTCCGGAGCGCCTGGACGTCGCCGCGTCCGGTGCCGAAGGAGACGTTGAGATCGCGGATTTCGACAAGGTTCGGCATGATATTAGCGCCCCTTGCCGAGGCGCGGATCGAACACGTCGCGCAACGCTTCACCGAGAAAAGTGAAGCCCAAGGTGGTGAGGACCAGCGGGATGCCGCCGGCGATGATCGGCCAGGGCGTTTCGCGAATGAGCAGATAGCCTTCGTTGAGGATGCTGCCCCAGCTGGCGGTGGGCGGCAGCACGCCGAGGCCTAGGAAGCTCAGCCCCGCTTCCACCGTGACGACGACGGGGACGTCCATGGCGGCGAGGATGAACATCGGTCCGATCACATTGGGCGTGATGTGACGCCAGAGAATGCGCCAGAGGCCCACCCCTAGCGAGCGTTCGGCCAGGATGAATTCGGTAGTCTTCAAGGCCATGGTGCTGGTGCGCACGAGGCGCGCATAGCCCGGGATGGTGGTGATGATGACGATGGCGAGGATGAGATTGAGGTTCGGGTTGAGCAGCGGAATGTTAATGCTGAGGCTGGGACCCAGCAGTGCACCCGTTGATAGTGCCATGATGATGGTCGGGAAGGAGCGGATCACGTCGAAGAAGAGCAGCAGCAGATTGTCGAGCCAGCGCGGCCCAAACCCGGCCAGCATGCCGAACAGCATGCCGAAGACCAGCGAGACAGAGATCCCGATCGCCGCCACCTGCAAGGCGACGCGGCCGCCATAAAGTATGCGGGAATAGGTGTCGCGGCCGAGTTGGTCGGTGCCGGCGAAATGATCGAGGCTGGGACCGGACAGGCGCGCCGGAATGTCGAGGGCGTTGGGATCATGGGTTGCAAAGAACGGGGCAAGAATCGCACTGGCAAAGAACAGCAGCACCAGCAGAAGGCCCAGCATACCCTGCCAATTGGTGACGAAACGCCCGAGTTTGACCCAGCCTTCGCCGAGGTCGCGTTCCGAGCGCATAACCGTTCTGTCAGAGCGAGCTGCGGACACGGGGATCCAGCCAAGCGACCAGGAGGTCGGCAACTAGGGTTATGAGGACATAGACGGTTGTGATGACGAGCACAGCGCCTTGCACCACAGGGAAGTTGCGATTCATCACCATGTCGTAGATGAGCTTGCCGACACCCGGCCGCGTGAAGATGATCTCGGCGAAGACGGTGCCGGAGAGGAGGCCGCTGAAGCCGATGCCGATCAATGTGATGGTGGGCAGCACCGCGACCTTGAGCGCGTAGCGGAAGATGACGGTCCGTTCCTGAAGGCCGAAGGCGCGGGCGGCGCGGATGTAATTCTCGTTCATCACCTCCAGCATCGAGGCCCGCACCATGCGGGCGAGATAGCCGACCCAGCCCAATCCGACCGCGAAGGCCGGCAGGATGAGATGGCTGACCTGATCGCCGAAATCGCCCTCGTCGCCGGCACCGATCACCGGCAGCCATTTCAGGATGACGGCGAAGACCAGCAGCGACCAGATCGAAACCAGGAAGGAAGGAATAGCGATGGTGGCGACCGAAAGCACGCCCGTCACCCGGTCGAACCAGCTATTGGGCTTCACCGCCGAAAGGCAGCCGAGCGGAATGCCGATCAGCGCCGCCCAGAAGAGCGAGACCGCCGCCAGGATCAGCGTGTAGGGCAAGGCCTCCAGGACGATGGTGGTGACGCTGCGGTTGGAAAAGACGTCGGCGCCGAGATCGCCGCCGAGGGCCCCCGTAAAATAGACCCAGAACTGGACGAATATCGGCTCGCCCACATGCATCTTCTCGGCATAGCGCGCCATGGCTTCCGGCGTCGCGCGCGGCCCCAGCGCGATCTTGATCGGATCGCCGGGGATGAGATGGAGCAGCAGAAAAAGCGCCAAGAGCGCGCAGAGCACGATGACGACGGAGAGAGCCAATCGCTTGAGTAGGTACGAATGCATCGTGCCGAAAACTCCTGAAACACAGGCGATGCGGCAGCGATCAGGCTGCCGCATCGCCGGTTTCAGATCATGATCAAGCCGGGACGAATTCGCGCACGACCATTTCGCCGGACGCGATCACGCTGATCTTGAGGTCCGACCGGTGCACGAAGGTTTCCGGCTCATGGTTGATCCAGACATAGGCGCCGGTATCTTCCATGATTTCCTGCATGCGCAGATAGATCTCGTTGCGCTTGGCGGGATCGGCTTCGGTGACACCCTGTTTGTAAAGGCTGTCATATTCCTCGCTCTTCCAGCGCTCCCAGTTCCAGACGCCGATCTGGTCGCTGGTGAACCAGGTGGTGGCCTCCTGCGGATCCGGCGAGGTGCCGAAGCGCATCAGCCAGATTTCGAGGCTTTTGTAGCCATCGCCCTTGGATTGATCGCCCATTTCCCAGAACGGGCCGGAATCGACCGGGATGACCTTCACGGTGATGCCGATCGCCTGAAGCTGCGCCTGGATGATCTGCGCGGCAAGGATGCGTTCCTGGAGGTTGAGGGTCTTCAATTCCAGTTCGAGGCCGCTCACGCCGGCTTCGTCGAGCAACGCCTTCGCCTTCGCCGGATCGAAGGTATATTTGGTTGCCTTGCGGTGACCGACCAGACCCGGACAGATGATGCCGTTCGACTTCTCGGTGGTGCCGGAATAGGCACCCGCGATGATCTGGTCGGCATCGATGGCGTGCTGGATCGCCTGGCGCACCTTGATGTCGGCGAGCTTCGGGTTCTCGGTGTTCATGCCGAGCCACATGTATTGGAGTGCGCCGGCCACATGGATGGCGCTGTTCTCCGGCATCTTCTCGACATAGCGCGCATGAGTGGCGGGGGCGATTTGCGTCACCGCCACCTCGCCCGCCTCATAGGCAAGCTCGGCCGCGGAAGCCTCGGGAATGATCAGGGCTTCCACTTCCTCGAAGGCCGGCTTGGGGCCGGTCCAGTCGGGATTGGCCTTGAAGCTCAGCTTCTGCTTCGGGGTCCATTCGAAGACATAGGGACCGCAGGTCGCGGGAATTTCAGTGGTGAATTTCTCGCCCACCTTCAGCATCGCCGCCTTGCACAGGATGGCGGAGGGACCGGCCGCCAGACCCAGCATGACGAAGGGCGCGAAGGCTTGCGAGAGCACCAGCGTGCCGCTGTACTTGTCGGTCACCTCGACACGATCGAGGGCTTCGAAATTGCCCTTCCAATCGGTGGTCTTCATCCGCTCGTAGGAGTATTTCACGTCCTCGGCGGTGAACTCGCCGAAGCCGTTGCTCCACATGAAGCCGGGCTTCAGGGTGAAATCATAATGGGTGTCGTCGCGCTGCTCGAACTTTTCGACATAGATCGACGGGCGGTAGGTAAAGACGCCGTCCTTGACCTCGAAATCGACCAGCACCGGCAACAAGGCTTTCTGCGTTTCGATTTCGGACCCGCCGACCATGTAGCCGGGATCAAGAATGCTGATGTCGAGATCGACACGGATGATGAGTTTCTTCGCCTGGGCCTGCGCCTCGGCGGCGAAGAGCGGCATGCCGAAGAATCCCGCCGCGCCGAGGGCGGCGGATGTACCCAGGAACGAACGTCGGTCCAGTTTCATGCCCGATTTTTTGATGCTCATAACGCCTCTCCTGCCTGAAGTGGATGTATGGAAGCCTCGGTCACCGGGACCTCGCTTCTCTTGTCGTTTATTTGAATCGGTCGCGCCGCAGCGAGGGAGCCCACCCAGATTTGCCGGGCCGGAAAAACACCACCGCGCAATCTTGTTTCTACCTGTATACAGTTTCGGTCCGGGCCTGTAAACCGATCCCAAGGTTGCGTGCGGGGCATGGCGGGTTGCGCCGCGTTCTTGGCCTCGTTCGCCGGTTCGCTATAGTGGCCGGCGGGAAAGACAGGAAGGCAAAAGAGGCATGAGCGAGACCACTTTGGCAGCGGCGAATGTCGCGATCGTTCACAACAAGGCCCGCAACCTGCGCCGCTTCATTGAACTGATGGAAGAAGCGGCGGCACAGGGCGCCGATCTCCTGGTCCTGCCCGAGGTTGGATTGCAAGGCTATGCCGATTTCGCCTTTGCTTTGGGCGACAAGGGCGCCGCCGAGCAAAAGCAGTATTACTTCCGCGAAGCCGAAACCATTCCGGGTCCTGCGACCGAGGTGATTGCGGCGGCAGCGCGGCGGCTCAATATGTATGTGCAGGTGGGCCTCGCGGAATCCGCCCTCCATGGCAACGTGATCTATAACAGCGTCGCTTTCATCGGGCCGGAGGGGTTGGTCGGCACCTATCGCAAGGTCCATAGCCATTGCGACTATCCCTATTTCTCGCCCGGCGAGGACGCGCCGGTTTTCGAGACACCCTTCGCGCGCATAGGCAGCATCATCTGCTACGACATGTGCTTTCCGGAATTCCTGCGGTCCTATTACCTGCGCGGCGCGGAGCTGATCCTGAATTCCACCGCCTGGCCGATGGGCGGCCATGACCGCGCGCAAGACTATCCCGGCTGGGCCATGGACCTCAGCGCCAAGGCCAATGCCTTCTTCAACCAGGCCTGGCTGGTGATCTCGAACCATTGCGAGAAGGGCGCCTATTCCCAGAACGTCGATTATTACGGCGGCTCGCAGATCGTCGACCCCTATGGCAAGGTTGTCGCCTATCGAGGCGAGGACGAGGGGCTGGTCATCCACCGGGCCGATTTGCGCGCCGTGCAGTTGAAGTCGCGGACGGAAGCGTTCTATGGCATGAATCTGCTGCAGGACCGGCGCCCGGAACATTACGGCCCGGTCACCGACCAGAGCTATCGCCGGATCGGCCGGCCCTAACCGCCCCAAGAGACCCGCATGCAGCAGCCGAATATCCGTGTCGCGCAAATCGTCATTCCCTGCCGCGACCTTGCCGCCAACCTCAGATTCTTCACCGAGCGCCTGGGCTTTCGCGTCAACATGATCGTGCCGGCGGACGCGCCCGCAATCGCGGTGATCGGCGGTCACGGCACGATCCTGCGGCTGGAAGCCGATCCGGAAGCGGCGCCGTCGACGCTCACCCTGCGCCTGCTCTGCGATCTCAGCTCTCTGCCGGCGGAAACGCCGCGGCAATTGACGGCGCCCAACGGCATGGCGGTCGAGCTGGTCGAAGCGCAGCCGGCGATGGTGGTGCCGGAAGGGATTCAGGAATTTGTGTTGAGCCGCAACAATGACGCGAAGGCTTGGGGCACGGGACGCGCCGGGATGCAATACCGCGACTTGATCCCGAGCCGATTGGGCGGGCGTTTCATCGCCTCGCATATCCGCATCCCCGAAGGCGGCCCGGTGCCGGATTATGTGCATTTCCACAAGGTCCGATTCCAGATGATCTTCTGCAAGACCGGCTGGGCGAAGCTGGTCTATGAGGATCAGGGCGAACCCTTTTTGCTGGAGGCCGGCGATTGCGTGCTGCAGCCACCGGAGATCCGCCACCGCGTGCTGGAATCCTCGGCCGGGCTCGAGGTGATCGAAATCGGCTGCCCGGCGGTGCATGAAACCTTCGCCGATCACAACATGGCCTTGCCGACCGGGCGCCTGTTGCCCGAGCGGGATTTCGGCGGCCAGAGATTTGTGCGTCACATTGCGGCCAAGGCGAGATGGGTGCCCTGGTGCCTCGCCGGATTCGAGGCCCGCGATATCGGCATCGCAGCGGCGACCGGCAAGCTTGCCGGCGTGCGGGTGGTGCGGCCTTTGGCGGGAGCGAAACGCGTCGTGGGTCAGCATGGGGGCGAGTTCATGTTCCTCTTCGTCCTCAAGGGTAGCCTGGATCTCGACCTCGACGGCGAAGGCGCGCATCGCCTCAACGAGGGCGATAGCTGCGTGCTGCCGCAGGGCGCGCGTTATGCGCTGACCGCCGCGGCCGATCTCGAATTCCTCGACGTGACCCTGCCGGGCTAGAGCCGGGCGAGTTCCGGATAGAGCGTCTTCAGGCGTTCATAGAGCTCGCGCCACAGCCGGTATTTCCGATCGAGTGTCACGGCGTCGGCGGCTTGTGGGATGAAGGTCCGGCCCGGCGTCACATAGCGCGCGATATCGGCCCAGTCCTTCAGCACGCCGATTCCCATCCCCGCCACGAAAGCGGCGCCCAAAGACGAGCCGGGATGCCGATCGATGCGCGTCACTGGGCGGTTGAGGGCATCGGCGGCGATCTGCAGCCAGAGATCGCTGGCGGCACCGCCATCGGCGGCGAAGACGCGCGTGACGCTGAGCCCGGCATCCTCGAAGGTCTCGACATGATGGCGGAAACCAAAGACGACGCCTTCCAATGCCGCGCGCCAGACATGGCGTATGTCGTGGTTGAGGCCGAGGCCGACCAGGGTACCGCGTGCCGTCGGATCGTTGAGTGGCGTCTTCTCGCCGAGGAAGTAAGGGAGAAACAGAACGCCGCTCGCCGCATCGATTTCGGCTGTGCGGCTGTCGAGCCATTGATGGATCGAGAGCCCGGCCGTGCGCGCCGCTTCCAGCTCGCCGCCCGCCCAGTTCTTCACGACCCAATTCAGGAAACTGCCGCTCGACGCCATGCAGCCATTGGGAAAGAAGAGACCGGGGACGATGTGATAATCGAGGAACAGGCGGCGATCGGCGACAGGCTTGTCCGAGGAGAGCAGGATATCGCCGGCACCGCCGAATTTGAGGACCAGATCGCCGTTGCGCGCGGCGCCGCAGACGAAAGCGGAAGCCACGTGATCGGCGCAGCCGGCAACGATCGGCGTGCCGGCCTGAAGACCGGTATGTGCCGCAGCTTCCGCCGTGAGGGTGCCGACGATTTCATGGCTCTTGCGGATCGGCGGCAGGAGCTTCGCGTCGATTCCGGCGAGGGCGATGAGATCGGGATGATAGGTGCCGGTCGCGAGGCCGACAAAACCGGCTTCCAGCGCCCAGTTGTGTTCGACCTGAATCTCGCCGCAAAGCTTGGCCGTGATGTAATCCGAGGCGCCGACCACGTGGCGCGCCTGGGCAAAAGCCGCCGGTTCGTTCTCGCGCAGCCACATGAGTTTGGGCCCGACCAGTTGCTGGCTATAGCCGGTGCCGGAGAGGCCGAGGAATTTCGCCTCCGCCATACCCTGGCGGAAACGCGCCAGTTGATCGGTGGCGCGGGCATCGTTCTGCTGGATGCTGCGGTGGAGCGGGTTGCCGGCTTCATCGAGCAGGATCACGGTCGGCAGCATGCCGGTGACGCCGATGGCGGCGATGTCACCGGCATTGATGCCGCTTTTTTGCAACAAGGCTCGGCAGATCGCGCCGACATTCGCCCACCACTCCCCCGGCGCCTCCTCCGACCAATTGGCATGGTCGGAATAGAGGGTGACCGGGCGGCTTTCCACGGCAAGCGCGTTGCCGGCATCGTCGATGACGATGCCGATGGTGGAGGTGGTGCCGATATCGATGCCGATCAGATAGGCCATGAGGTCTGGATCTCAGCGGATCTTGGCGACCTTGTCCATGAATCGCTTCACGCGATCGCCATCCACGGCCTTCCACGTATCGCCGCCCAACTTGAAATGCGTGCCGACGATGGCACCGTCGCCGATTTTGAGAATATCGGCGACGTTGTCGCTGTTGACGCCGGTATTGGCGAAGACGGGCGTATCGGGGAGTGCATCCTTGGCCAGCTTCAGATTGGCGGTCTCGACCGCCTGGCCGGTCATCGGACCGGAGACGAGGACGATGTCGGCCAGCGAGGAGAAGACGGCGCTTTTGGCGCGCGCGGCGATCGAGCGGTCACCCATGGGCGAGGCGAATTCGGCATTGATGTTGAACATCAGCTTCATGTCGCTGCGGTTGCAATCGGCGCGCAGGCGCAAGGCGGTCGCCGCATCGGGCGCCCAGATGCCCATGTCGGAATCATAGACGCCGGTGAAGATCTCGCGCACGAAGCGGGCGCCGCTGGCGATGCCGAGGCTGACGCTGGCCACTGGATCCCAGAGATAATTGACGCCGAAGGGGATCTTGATGCTGCGCTTCAACTCACCGACCGCAAAGGACATGGCGGCCAAGGATTGCGGCGAGGCCTTCAAGAGATAGGGTCGGTCGCCTTCATTGCCGAACATGACGGCATCGACGCCGCCCGCCTGCAGGGCGGCGATGTCGGCGGCGGCAAGATCGATGATCTTCTGCATGCCGCCATCCTTGTCATAGAGCGGCGAGCCGGGGAGCGGGGCCAGATGGATCATGGCGATGATGGGCTTGTGGCTGCCGAAAGTTGTCTTGAGCATGGTTCTGTCTCTGCTTTCTGGAATTGTCAGGCCATCTGCGGGCGGGCGAGCACCTGGCCCGTCGCCGCGTCGAAGACATGCATTTGGGTGAGATCGTAATGGAGGGTGAGATCGGTGCCGGGGCGGGCCAGAAAATCGCGCGGCATGCGCGCCTGAATTTCCGGACCGCCCATGCCACCCAGTTCGGCCACCAGGATCACTTCCGGTCCCAGCAACTCGATGGCGACGGCGGTGAGCTGCACCGCAACCGAGCTGTTGCCCACAGGCGTCAGATGAAAATCCTCGGGCCGCAAACCGATGGTGACCTCGCGCCCGGCACGGCTGGCATAAGCTGGGCGGAAGGCCGCGGGGATGGGAAGGCGTGCGCCACCGGCGATGGCGAAGAGTTCGCCCTGCCCGCTTCCCTCGAGCCGGCCGGGGAAGAGATTCATCGGTGGGCTGGCGAGGAAGCCGGCGACGAAGGTGTTGACGGGATTGCGGTAGACTTCGAGCGGGGCGCCGACCTGGACGATGCGGCCGTCCTTCATGATGCAGATGCGCTGGCCCATGGTCATGGCCTCGATCTGGTCATGGGTCACATGGATGATCGTGGTGCCGACCTTGTGATGGAGCTTGATGAGCTCGGTGCGCATGGCGGCGCGCAATTTCGCATCGAGATTGGACAGCGGCTCGTCAAGCAGGAAGGCCTTGGGCTCGCGCACCAGGGCGCGTCCCAACGCCACGCGCTGACGCTGGCCGCCGGAAAGTTGCGCAGGCTTGCGCTCAAGAAGCGGGCCGATGCCGAGCATGTCGGAGATCGCGTTGATGCGCCGCGCGATCTCGGCCTTGTCGATGCCGCGCAAGCGGAGGCCGAAGCCAAGATTTCCGGCCACCGTCATATGCGGATAAAGCGCGTAATTCTGGAAAACGATGGCGACATCGCGGTCGGCGGGATCGACATCGTTCACGCGCCGGCCGTCGATGAGGAGATCGCCCTTCGAGATCGATTCGAGGCCGCCGATCATGCGCAAGGTGGTCGACTTGCCGCAGCCGGAGGGGCCGAGGAAGATCATGAATTCGCCATCCTTGATCTCCAGGCTGATATCGTCGACGGCGACGACGGCATTGCCGTAGATCTTGCTGACGTTTCGTAACTCGATGCCGGCCATGAAGTGGTTCCTTAGCGAATCGCGCGCATGTAGCGATAGAGATAGGCGGTGAGGCCGAGAATGGCGGTGAGCAGGATGATCGACATGGCGGAAGCCTCGCCGATATCGAGGCCGACGAAGGCCTTGCGGTAGATGAAATAGCTCAGGAGATCGGTGGCAACACCCGGCCCGCCCCGCGTCATGATGTAGACGAGGTCATAGGTCTTCACCGCGAAAATGAGGCGGATGAGGAGCGTCACCACGATGACCGTACGCATCATCGGCAAGGTGATGTGGATGAAGCATTGGAAGGCATTGGCGCCGTCGACCCGCGCCGCCTCGTAAGGTTCCTTCGGCAGCGAGGCAAGGCCCGCCAGCAGCAGCACGATCATGAAGGAGACCTGATGCCAGATATCGACCATGATCACAGTCCAGATCGCGATCTTGGTATCGCCCAGCCAGTTGACCGGACCGAGGCCGATCGTGGACAGTAGATAGTTCACGATGCCCAGATTGGGATGCAGGAACATGCGCCAGATGAGGCCGACGATGACCGGGTTCATCAGTAGCGGGCAGAGCAGGATCGCATAATAGATCGGCTTGAATCGCTCGACCTTGTTGAGCATCAGGGCGACCGCGAAGCCGATCACGAATTCCAGCAGCACGACGCCGATCACGAATTTGATCGTGAGCCAAGCAGAATGCCGGAACTCGGCATCGGCGAAGGCGAGGCGAAAATTCTCGACACCCGTGAAGACGTCGAAATTGGGCGCGATCAGCGTGTATTCGTGGAGGCTGGTATAAAGCGCGGAAAGGACGGGAAAGAGGATGATCAGAAACAGCATTGTCAGGCTGGGTGCCGCCAAGGCATAGCCGAACCGGGCATCGCGCCGGTCCGCTGCATTGGCCTTCATGCCCGAGATGCCGATCATTCCTGCTTCCTCGTCCCTTTACCTGCGTTACTTCAGCTTGCCGTCTTTTTTGGCGAGTTCGGCCATTTCGGCCTCGATCGCCGCCAGAGCATCGGCAGCACTCTTCTCGCCAGCGACCGCCAGGCTCAGCTCACGGCCCAGCACTTCAACGAGCTGCGGCGTGTAGGTGAAGACCGGGAAGTTGTGGCTGGTGAGCAGCATCTGCTTCAGCGCCGGGAAATAGGCGTATTTGGCATTGAGATCGGGATCGTCGAAGACGTCGGTCCTTGTCGGCGAACCGCCGGCCAGAGCGCGCTTCTTGGCGATCTCTTTCGATTCCACCCATTTCAGGAAGGTCCAGGCGGCATCGGGATTGGGGCTCGATTTCGGAATGGCCCAACCCCAGGCACCGTTGAGGCTGCCGCCCTTGTCCGGCGTCGGCCCCGGCACCGGCATGATCTCGACCTTGCCGACCACGGCGGATTTGCTGGGATCGTCATAAGCCGGGCGGAAGAAGTTGTAGGTGATGTAGCTATAGGCCTTGCCCTGGGCCATCACGTTGAAGGCTTCGTCGAAGCTGAAGCTCGCGGAACCCACCGGGCCGAACTTGTCGATCGCGGTCTTGTATTGCTCGACCGCCTTGATGCCGATTTCGTTGTTGAGCGTCGGATTCCAGTCGGCATCGTGATACTCGCCGCCATTGGCGAAGAGATAGTTCGACCATTCCATGGCGATGGGATCCGGGCGGAGACCCTGGTTGACCACGCCGTGCATGCCGTCCTTGGTGAAGAATTCGACCTGCTTCAGATATTCGTCCCAGGTCGCCGGGACTTTCAGATCCATGCCGTATTTCGCCTTGAAATCGGCCTGGTTCTTCGCATCCGCCAGAAGATCGGTGCGATAGGTGAGACCCATCGCATAATTGTAGAACGGCAGCATGTAGGTGGTGCCGTCGACCTGGCCCACCAGATCCATCAGCGCCGGGATATAAACCGAGGTGTCGACATTATCGGCCTTGATCCGGTCGTCGAGCGGTTGCATCCAGCCGGCCTTCGCGAATTCGCCGACCCAGTAGAAATCGACCACGATCGCCGAATAGCTGCCCTTTGGCGCCACCAGCTGCGGCACCAGCTTGGTGTGCATTTCGGCATAGTTGACGACTTCGAGATTGACCTCGATGCCGGTTTCCTTGGTGAATTCAGGTATCAGATCCTTGACGAATTGGGTGTCGGGGACACCTTCCATCAGGATGTTCACGGTTTCCGCCGAGGCATTGCCGGCAAAACCTAGGGCCACGACCGAGCCCAGAAGCAGTCTCTTCAACATTTTTCCAACCTCCCTCTTATCGGCCCCGGACATCTTCTTCACCGGTCACTTCAGGGCACCCAGCGACAGGCCTTTGATCAGGTATTTGCGCAGGAACGGCAGCAAGGCGAAGACGGGCAGCAGCGAGACCACCGTGGCCGCGGCCAGGGGCGCGATCTCGACACCGGCATGGGTTTCCATGCTGGCAAGACCGATCGGCAGGGTCTGCGTATCCGCACCGCTCAGCACGAGCGCGAAGAGAAATTCGTTCCAGCTCAGAATGAAGCCAAGGAGTCCCGCGGCAAGGATGCCGGGTGCCGCCACGGGCACGGCGATCTTGATGAAGGCCTGCCAGCGCGTGGCGCCGTCGATCCGCGCCGCTTCCTCAAGACTCGCCGAATCGCCCTCGAAGAAGGAGACCAGCATCCAGGCGAGGAAGGGCAGACTGATGGTGAGATGGGCGAGGATGAGCCCCAGATGCGTCTGCATGAGGCCGGTCGAGAAGAACAGCGTGAAGAGCGGCAGCACCAGGATGATCGGCGGCAGCATCTGGCTGGCCAGCACACCGAGGCGCAGGAACGCCCCGCCCGTGTTGAAGCGGGCGAAGGCATAGGCCATGGCGGTCGCCAGCGGCAGCGAGATCGCGGTCGAGGCAAGCGCCACCAGAAGACTGTTCAGGAACCAGCGCTCGAAGGGATAGACCGAGAAGATCTCGACATAATTCTCGAGCCCGACATGGCCGATCTCGGGCGGGATTTTGTAGGCGGTGAGCTTGTCGGTGAGGCTGACGCGGACGACCCAGATGAGGGGCAGCAGGATGGCAAGCGAGAAGATCGAGAGAACGACATGCGGCAGAAAGTTGCTCCATCTCGCCCGCATGATCTGCCTCAATCCATCCGGACGCCGCCGGTGACGTTGAGCGCCTCACCGGTGATGAAGCCAGCAAGATCGCTGGCAAGGAAAAGCACGGTCTTGGCAACGTCCTCGGGCTGTTCGAGACGGCCAAGCGGTGTCTGGTTGATGTAATCGTCGATCACCGCCTGCGGTGTCATCTTGCGCAAGGCGGCTTCCCATTCCACCTCGCGCGATTGCATGCCGGTCTTGACGAAACCGGGGCAGACGCAATTGACGCGGATGCCGTGCTCGGCCATTTCCCGCGCCAGAGCCTGGGTGAAGCCCACCACGGCGAATTTGCTGGCGGAATAATGGGCGAGCCAGGGGGCACCCCATTTTCCGGCTAGGGATGCCGTGTTGACGATGACGCCCTTGTTGCCGGTCGCCAGAAAATGCCGCACGGCCGCCTGATTGGTGAGGAAGATGCCCTTGGCATTGACGTCGAAATTGAAATCCCAATCGGCATCATCGAGATTGACCACCAGCTTCATTGAGGAGACGCCGGCATTGGCCGCCAGCACGTCATAACCGCCGAAGGCAGCGACGACCTTGTCGAAGGCGGCCGCAACGCCGGCACGGTCGCGCACATCGATGGCGACACCGATATGCTGGGGTCCGAGTTCCCTGGCGGCGGCGATGGCGCCGGCTTCATTGAGATCGGCGATGGCAACCCGCATCCCCGCCGCGGCAAATTGCCGGGAGATCGCAAGGCCGATACCCGTGGCACCACCGGTGACGATGGCACGTTTTCCCGCGAGGTCGTTGAGCATCCCTGTCAAACCTATCGTTATCGATCATTTATGATCGATTTCGGTCATTATTGACTGTCACAGAGTCGAAATCAAGGGCAATCGCGCTGGATTTCTTCGGCTTGAGCGTTATTATGATCGAAATTGATCATCAATAATTGCACGGGTTTCATGACCGAACGTCCTATGAAGGTTAGCCCCGAGCGACGCGGCGAGCGCATTCCGCCCAATCTGCGCGACACCGTCCTGCGCGATCTGGTGGAGCGACGGGGCTTTGCCACGGTGAGCGAGATCGCCGGCGAATTGGGTGTCTCGGAAATCACCGTGCGACGCGACCTCACCCGCCTCGAAGGCCAGGGATTGCTGCTGCGGACCCATGGCGGGGCGGTCGCGGCGAAGCTCGGCAGCGCCGAATCCTTCGATCTGGACGAGCCGAATTTCGAGGCACGGCGCCGGCGCCAGGGCGAAGCGAAGGAGAGAATCGGGGCCGCCGCCGCCGCTTTGGTACGGCCGGGCGCCACGATCGGCATCGATGTCGGCACCACCGCGCTGGAGATGGCGCGGCAATTGGCGAGCCGCGCCGACATCAAGATCTTCACCAACAATGTGCGCGCGGCGACGCAGCTTTCCGAAGGGCCAGCCTCGGTCTATCTGCCGGGCGGGCAATTGCGGCCGAAGGAATTGGCAATCTACGGCACGATGGCTGTCGACCAGCTCAAACAATATTGGCTGGATCAGGCTTTTCTCGGCATTTCCGGCCTCACCGACCAGGGCATGTTCGATTATTCGCTGGAGGATACCGAGATCAAACGCGCCTATATCGAGCGCGCGACACAGATCATCGCCCTCTGCGATTCATCAAAATTCGGCCGGCTCTCCATGGTGCGCGTGGGCACGCTGGAGGAACTCGACACGCTCATCACCGATGCACCGCCGCCGGCCGCCTTGCGCGCGGCCCTGGACGCGGCGGGTGTCGCGATCATCGTGGCGGCCTGACATGCGGCGGGAGGATGCCACCCTCTTCCACCTCACCGAAACGATCGACCGGCATCTTGCGCAATTGCCGGCAATGAGCCCGGGTATCGCCGATGTGCGCGCTGCCTTGGGGGCGTTCCGGGGAAAGATCGGCGCGCGAGGCGCGGCACCGCGCCGGACAATACCGGCCTGCGGACATCTGGAGCAGGCTTTGACGCTCACCCGGCAGCAATCGGGCGCGGCCCTTGGTGCGGCCATTGCAGCGGCACTCCCGGAGCTTGACTGGATCAGCTATGACGCCTATCCGGCGGCGGAGATCGGCGCCTATTTTCCGAAACAGCATGCCTTTGCCAGCCTCGCCAGCCTTTACGACCCCGCTTACGCGCTCGATTTCGATCTCGGCCTGCTGCTGATTGCGCCGCATACGCTCTATCGCGATCACCGCCACAAGGCGGCGGAGCTTTATCTGCCGCTGACCGGCCCCACGCGCTGGCGCTTCGGCATTGATGCGCCGTGGGAGATTCGGCAGACCGGCGAGCCGGTCTGGAACCCGCCCCAGCAACTGCATGCCACGCTGGTGGATGACGTCCCGCTGCTCTGCCTCTATGCCTGGACCAAGGACGTCCATGAAGCGGCGCAAGTTGTGCCGGCGCCGGATTGGGCGGGGATCGAGGCGGATCTGGCCGGGCGGTAGTATTCACATCTTGTCGGAAACAACTCGTTCCTGCTCGCTGTCATCCCCCGGCTTGGCCGGGGGATCCACGAGTTACTTCCTTCAGTCACGCTGAAACTCGTGGATGGCCCGCCTAAAGCGGGCCATGACAAATAGACTGCGGCTATGACACCCGTTCGATGAGCGCCATCGCGGCCAGCGGGTTCGCGACCTTGTGGCCGCTGATGACGTAGAGATAGACATCGCGGGGTGTCACGGGCGGCTTATCCTTTGAGGCGAGTTCCAGTTCCTTGGGCGCCTTGCCGGCGGCCCAGAGCTTTGCGCGTTCCGCCCAGCTATCCAGCGCCTTCTTCGCATAACCCTTGGCCTCTTTCTCCTGCGTGCCCATGGCGCGGATATAGACGAAGGGCGCCGTCACATCGGCGATCATCGGGTAGTCACTATCGCCGGCAATGACCACCGCCACCTCGTGCTGGCGTGCAAGGGCGATGAATTCGGCGCATTTGAAGCTGTCATGGCGGACTTCGACGGCGTGGCGGATTTTCAGCCCATCGATTTTTTTCGGCAGCAAGGCCAGGAAGGCGGCGAAATCCTCGGCGTCGAATTTTTTGGTGGGCGCGAATTGCCAGTTGAGCGGGCCGAGCTTCTCCTTGAGCTCGGTCACACCGCTTTCGAAGAAGCGCTCGATCGAAGCACCGGCTTCGGCCAGCACCCGCCTATTGGTGGCGAAGCGCGGACCCTTCAAGGCAAAAACGAAACCCTCCGGCGTCTCATCGCGCCATTTGCGGAAACTCTCAGGTTTCTGCGAGCCGTAATAGGTGCCGTTGACCTCGATCGAAGTCAGTTTGCTGCTGGCATATTCCAGCTCGCGCTTCTGGGCGAGTCCGTCTGGATAGAAGGTGCCGCGCCAGGGTTCGAATACCCAGCCACCAATGCCGACCCGAATCTGCACACCCGCTTGCCCCGCCATGACATGACCTCGTCTGCTTTTCCGCGAGGGGCCAGCATGGCGCATCAGGGGCGGGGATTTCTATCCTTATCTTGCGATGTCACGGGTCTTGCGATGTCAAAGGGCATCGAGGGCGGCGACCAGCCGGTCGCGGATGAGCGGCAGATCGCGGATGCGCTGGCCCAGCGCGCGGGCGACGGCGTTGCCGATCGCGGCTGTGACGGGGCCCTGCGATGCTTCGCCGGTGCCGAGAGGTGATGCGGCCGGATCGATGATGAACCGCGTCTCGATCTGCGGCACCTCCGAGAACTTGAGGATCGGGTAATCCTCCCAGGTGAGGGCCGCGACACGGCCGTCTTCCGGCTGGATGCCTTCCTTGAGCGCCCAGCTCACCGCCTGCACGGTGCCGCCTTCAATCTGGTTACGGGCACCCGCCGGGTTGATCAGCAGACCGGCATCGACGCAGAGCCAGAGTTTTTCCACCCGCACCATTTCATCGACCGTGACCTCGGCCACCGCCGCGAGCCAGGCGCCCTTGTTCTTGTAGCGCGCGACGGCGAGGCCCATCCCCCTGCCCGTCCCGATCTCGTGACCGCCCGGCCAGCAGCTCATATCGGCAGCGCCTTGCAGGACAGCGCGGCAGCGCGGATCGGTGAGATGCGCCAGGCGGAAATCGAGCGGATCGGCACCCGCAAGTGCTGCCAATTCGTCCATCGCCGATTCGATCGCAAAAACATTGAGATGGGCACCCAGCGAGCGCAGGGAGGAGGTGCGGATGGGGCTCGATGTATCGAGGGCGACATTGATCTCCCGATGCGGGAGATCGTAAATGGGGGTGGCATTTCTGGAAGCGCCGCCGCCAGCGATCTCGGGCAGATCGTCGATTGCTTTCGGGAGACGGCCGGGATCGAGCGCCTCGGCGGAGGTGAGATTGACCTCGCCGCCGAAACCAGGGCGTTGCGCATGCGGCGCGCTGATGACGTTTGTGCGCCAATGCGTGATACGACCCTCCGCGTCGAGGCCAGCATCGATTCTCGCCGACATGGCGGCGCCCAGGGGCGCACGGCTGAGTTCATCGGTTCTCGACCATTGCACGCGGATCGTGCGGCCGGGATGCCGGAGCGCCACGATGGCAGCATCCAGAGCGGCATCGTCGGCGCCATTATGGCCATAGCAGCCGGCGCCGGGCACATGGATCACCCGCACCCGATCCGGCGCAAGGCCGAGGATCTTCCCGATCTGGCCCTTCAGCGGGAAGATGCCCTGCGAATGCGACCGGATGATGAGGTGTCCATCCGCGTATTTGGCGAGCGCGCAGGAGGGGCCGATGGAGGCATGGGCGATATACGCGCGGGAATAGCACGCGGTGAATGTCTTGGCGACGGGCGGCGTCGATCCGAGGGTCGTCTGTTTCGCCGGCGCCACCGTGGCCGGTTGCCAGAGGTCCGGCACCTCTTCCCAGGTCACGAACTTGTCGGCGTCGAGTTGTGCCGCATGGACGCGGTATTCGTCATCGCCAGTGAGCGCCAGGAAATCGGCCTGGCGCAGGAAGGTGAGATCGGGATAGCGCCGGGTGAGCCAGGCGGTGTCGATCTCCTTGAGACGCGCGAGGCGGAAGGGCTGGCGCAGGATCCGCGCGTGCAGGACATCCGGCGGCAGCAGATCCTGGATGAAGCCACCATTCAGAATCCGGGCAGCAAGATCGATGCGGGGGACGCTCTGCCCGACCAGGGCATAATGCTGGCGCAGCCGGACCGGCACGGTGCCGGTCACCGGCTGCTGCCAGTCGATATCGGCGGCAAGCTGCCAGAAATCGAGAGAGGTCGCCGCATTTCCGGCAAGGATTGTTCCATCGCGGCAGGCGAGATCCTTGGGATCGCACCCCAGCCGATGGGCGGCGGCGCGCAGCAAGGCATCGCGCGCCTGGGCCATGGCGAGACGAAGGGCGGCGCCGGAGATTTCCACCGATTGGCTGCCAGCGGTAAGGCCTTCATCGGGGCCGAGATCGGTATCGGCGGCGGCGAGATCGATGCGGCCAAGATCCAGTTCCAATTCCTCGGCGGCGATCTGCGCCAGTGCGGTTGCGATCCCCTGCCCCAATTCGACCTTGCCGCTGCGGATAAGCGCGCGGCCCGGTTCAGCGAAGGAAACCCAGCGGCCAAGCGCCTGATTGTCGAGAAGACTCTTGGGGAGCGCGTTGGTCGTCATCCCGCGGCACTCTCACGCAAGATCGCCGCCGCGCGATCGATCGCGCGCAGGATGTTGCCATGAGCGCCGCAGCGGCAGAGATGCTTGTCGAGGGCGGCGATGATCTTATCCCGGTCAGGTTCGGGGTCGGCACTGAGCAGCAGAAAGGCGCTCACCAGGATACCGGCGAGGCAATAACCGCATTGCCCGGCATGTTCGGAATCGAAGGCGGCGAGAAGGGCGGCACCGATGGGGTGCGCGGAAAGACCTTCGGCGGTCACGACCTTGGTCCCGGTAACATCCTGTACCGGCAGGGTGCAGGCATAGCGCGCCTCTCCGTCGACGCCGACCACGCAGGCGCCGCATTGTTCGAGCCCGCAGCCGAAATGCGTTGCTCGGAATCCGAGACGGTTGCGCAGGACAAAGAGCAGCGGCTCGTCTTCCGGCGCCGCGACGGTGACGGCAGCACCGTTCAGGGAAAAGCGGATGTCACGCGACACGGGGCCGCCTCAGGCTTCCGGGCCGGCATATTTGCCGGCGGTGGCCGGAAACATGTTCTTGACGATCTTCATGCGGCTGATATCCACCGTCGCATCCATATGCAGGAAGATGGCGGCATCGCGGAAGAGTTTCTCGATGCCGAATTCCAGCATGGCACCGTTGCCGCCATGGAGTTCCAGCGCATGGGTCGCCACCTTCATGATCTCCTCGGAGGCATAGACCTTGGCCATGTTGCAGAGGATATCGGCATCGGCATGGTTGTCATCGACCGCCTTCGCCGCCCGATCGACCAGAGCGCGCACCGCTTCGATCCTGGTCGCCATATCGGCAAGGCGCAAGGCGACGGCCTGGTGCTTGATGAGGATCCGACCGCCCTGGACGTAATTCTGCACATAATCCGCCGTGCGCTCGAAACAGGCGACGCCGACGCCCAAATTCTTGGCGGCCTGGATGATCTTGCCGGCGCGGAAATATTGCCCGGCGCTGCCCAGGGCCGCATCCTTCACCAGCAGATGATCGGCCGGCACACGGCAATCCTCGAAAATGAGTTCGCCATTGTTCATGAAGCGGCAGCCGATGGTCTCGTTGCATTTGGCGATGGTGAGACCCAGCGTGCCGCGCGGCACCAGGAAGCTGGAGGTTCCCTGCAGCATGCCCTTAGAGGTATCGGTATTGGCATAGACCACATAGAGGCTGGCATCATAGCCGTTGGAGATGAATTGCTTGCGCCCGTTGATGACCCAGTGATCGCCGGCAAGCACGGCCTTGGTCTGCATGGCCGCCTCGGGCACGTTATAGGGCAGCCAGCGATCGGAGGCGCCGCGCGGCTCGGTCAAACAATGCGCCAGCAGGAATTTCGGATCGGCGAGGAGACGCGGAAACCATTTTTCCTGGAGATGCCTCGGCGCCAGTTCGCGGAGCAGGATCGAGACCTTCCAGTTCTGCACCAGTTTATCGGCGAGGCCCGAATCGCCGCGCGCAATCTCCTCGGAGATGAGGGCGAAGGTGCGGACTTCGGCATCGCGCTCAAGTTCGACACCGCCAAAATCGGCGGGCACACCGAGGGTGCGGATGCCGATCGCCTCGGCGCCTTCCAGGATCGCCGGCGGCAGCCGGTCCTCCGGGCTCATATCCCATTCCTTGCGCCAGTTCGTGCGGATGAAGGGCGTCACCACATTGTCGACGAAGGCGCGGCAGGAATGCCGCATCAGGCGCTGCTCTTCCGAGAGCGAGGTCTCGTCGGCCTGGATCATGGGCGCGCTCCCAGAAGATCCGCCAGCCAATCGGCCACCTGCGGCCGGTAAGCCCAGGGGATGTTGTTGCAGACGTGATTCCCTTTCGGGAAAATCCGCAAGGTGGCATCGGCGCAATGCGCTGCGCTGGCCTCGGCGGCGCTGGGCGGGAAGATCTTGTCGCGCCCGCCATGGAGGATCAACGCCGGCATGCCGACCGGCGATGCGCCCTCGAGGGTGAAGGTCCGCGCCTTCGCGCGAAGGTCGCCACCGCCCAGAGCAAAGGCCATGTTGTCGCGATAGATTTGGGGGAAGGCGTCCCACAGGGCGCCCAGATCGTGAAAGCCGTTGATGGAGACCACGGCTTTCAAGCTCGGCAATTCCGCGGCGGCGCGCAAGGCGAGAAATCCCCCGAAGGCCATGCCGACGAGACCGATGGCGCCGGTGAGGCCCGGTTTCTTCGCCAATATATTCATGGTCGCCTGAAGGGCCGGTGCTATATCGGCGCGCAACGGACCCACTGAGCGGCCTTCGCCCTGGCCGGGGCCGTCGAGGCTGAACGTGGCAAGACCACGCTTCAGGAAATGTTGCTCGAAGGCCGGGAATTCTTCCTTGGTGGAATCGGAACCCGGAACGATGAGAACCAGGGGGGCAGGCAGCTTGCCACCCGGCCGGCGCAGATAGCCGCACAGGATTTTCCCCTCGAAGGGAATCTCGACAAGCTCGCCCGGTGGGTCCAGCAAAGGGGCGGCGAGGCGAAAGAGTTCGACCTTGCGCGCGGCGGCTTCCGCCTTGGCGGCGAGATCGTCGAAGGCCATGAACTGGCCGAAATGATAAAAGAGGCTGGCGCGGGCATAGGCTTCGCCCGCCGTCACGCGGTGGCCGAGGCGCAAGGCTTCCGCCGCCATCCTGGCATGCGTCTCGCCCTCGTCGGACCAGGTCGCAAGCCAGTTCTCCCAGGTACCGGCACGCGCGATGACGGCTTTCGCGGTGGCCGAGGGAATGCCCGCGACCTCGATCCTGGGCAGCCAATGTTCGACGACGCTGAGCAGCCTGTTCTCGGTTTCGGACATCAGGCGATACTTTCAAATCGGCATGGCAAGTAGAATGGAGGCCGGGGCATTGGTGAGATTGCGGAGCGCCCGCGCCTCGCCCGGCGCCAGGCGGCAGGAATCGAGATAGCCGAGCGTCACGATGCCGGTCGGCGATTCCACCGTCACTTCGCCCGCCACCACGATATAGATCTTCTCGACCGCCGCATCCTTCAACGAGGTGTGCCCGCCGGGGAGAAGATGCGAGAGACCGATCCAGATCGCATCGGTCTGGGTTGCCTCCCTGCCCTGGAGGCGGAGGCATTTCATGTCGAAATGTTCCGGCGCCTCATAGGGTTTCGCGTCTTTGTAGCGCGTGACTTGCATGGGTTACGGCTTCAGGAGGACACGGTCGGGATTTCCGCGCAGCACCGAGGCATAGGCCTTCGCCGCATCGGCAAATCCGTAGACCGAGGCCGGATTGATCGGGAAGGGCTTCAATATGCCGGCTTCGAATTTCGGCTTCAGCTTGTCGAAGATTCGCGCCCCATCGACCGAGGTGAGCGCCAAGGTATCGATGCCAATATATTTGTGGCGGCCACGGAAGAAATTGAAGATGTCGAAAGGCACGGCGCGGTCGAAGGTGGAGATGAAGACCTGCCGCGCCTGTTTCGCCATGGCCTTGTTGGCCATCTCGAAATAGGGGCTGCCCACGGTGTTGAAGACGATGTCGGCGCCATGGCCGCCGGTCTTCTCGCGCACCAGTTCCGCGACGTCCTGGGTTCCGTGATTGAACATCTCGACCGGGCCGTTGCGATGGCCGAGGAGCTGCTGTTCGGTATGTTCGACGGCAAAGACGGTCGCCCCGGCCATGGTCGCCAATTGGATCACCGCCTGGCCGACCTTGCCATTGCCGCCGCAGACCAGCACGACATCGGTCGGCTGCACGCCGCCCGCCTCGCGCAGGCCCTCGAAGGCGGTGATGAAGGGAACGCCGATCGAGCCCGCCTCTTCCATGGTGAAGTTCTTCGGCTTGGCGCGAACGGCCTTCTGGTCGAGCACCATCCATTTCGCGTGGCTGCCGTCCTGGGTGATGCCGAGTTCGCCGCCGCCGCCCCAGATTTCCATGCCGATCATCGCAGCCGGTCCCTCGCGCACGATGCCGGCGAAGTCGCGGCCGGGAATGCGCGGCCAGATCGCCTGCGGCATGTGGCCGAGCGAGGCCTTGACGTCGCTGGGATTGACCCCCGCCGCCACGATCTCGACCAGGACCTGGCCGGGGCCGGGCCGCGGGATTTCCATTTCGGCGATCTCGATCAGCAGATTGTCGAGATCGGGCGATTTCTGCGCCACCCGGAGGGCCCTAGCCCAGCGCGTCTCCACCTTGCGCATTTCCATGTTTGCATCCATGCCTTGGTTTTCCTCCGATGCGCGCGTCGATTTTTTGCTCATGTGGCGAGTCCCAGCATTTTCCTGGCTTCGTTTGAACCGGCGATCTCGGCGCCGAGCTTGGTCAGCAGATCGCGGGCGCGTTCCACCAATTCGCCATTGCCTTTGGTGAGCACGCCCTTGGCGATGTAGGAATTGTCCTCCAGCCCCACGCGCACATGGCCGCCCAGCAGGTAAGAGAGCACCACCATGGGAAAGGACATGCGCCCGACACCAAAACCGGTCCAGGCGGCATCGCGCGGCAGCATGCGCGCGGCCGTCGCCATCACGTCGGGATTCGAAGGGAAGCCGTATTTGATGCCGGTCACGATCGAATACATCGGTGGCGATTTCAGGACGCCTGCCTTGAGGAGATCATGGGAGAGCTGGATATCGCCGGTATCGAAGACTTCCAGTTCCGGCTTCACCCCGGCGGCGTTGATGATGTCGGCCATGATCTTCACATTGGGCGGTGTGTTGATGACCACCTCATTGCCGGAATTCATGGTGTTGAGATCAAGGGTCGCGATCTCGGGCTTCAAGGCGGCAATGTGTTCGACGCGGAGTTCCGGCCGGCGCAGGGTGGTGCGCGGCCCGGCCATGGCCGGGTTGTCGTCGCTGGGCTGATAGCGCCCGCCGGGGCCGGTGGTGAGGTTGAGGATGAGCGCGCTGTTCTTGGCGCGGATGCGTTCGACCACATCCTTATAGTGCTCGAACGCCATCGAGGGTTTGCCGGTTTCCGGATCGCGCACATGGATATGCACGATGGCAGCACCCGCATCGGCGGCCTCGAGGCAGGAATTGGCGATTTCTTCCGGCGTCACCGGGAGGCCCGGATGATTCTCGCGCGTCGTGATGTTGCCGGTAACGGCGCAAGTGATGATGATCTTGGGCAGCATCAAAGGTGCCTCCCGCCATCGACCACGATCTTGGTGCCGGTCGAGAATTTGAGACTGGTGGCGCAAGCGAGGATCGCCTCGGCGACATCCAGCGGGCTGGTAAGCCGCTTCAAGGGCGTCGTCGCCGCCACCTTTTCGGTGACTTCCTTGCCGCGGCCGGGGACGAATTGGGTATCGACCATGCCGGGCGAAACCGCCATGACACGGATCTCGGGGGCCAGCGCGCGGCCCAAGGATTTGGTCATCACATCGATCCCCGCCTTGGCGGCGCAATAGGCGACGTTGGAACCCACGCCTGTGAAACCGGCGATGGAGGAAACGTTGACGACAAGGCCATCGCCGCTCTTCTTCAAGGCCGGCGCAAAGGCACGGATGGTCGAGAAAACGCCGCGCCAATTGTTGACGAAAATCTGGTCGATGAGTTCGTCAGTGAGCGCGTCAAGATCGCCATGGGGGACCGGCTTGGTTATGCCGGCGGTGTTGACCAGGATGTCGGCGCGCCCCATCGCCGCCAGAGCCTGATCGCGGAAGCCCGTGATGCTGGCGCTTTCCTCGATCGAGATCGGCAGGATGATGTGGCCTTTGCCGGGAAGTGCCGCTGCGATCTCTTCCGCCTTCCCCTGATTGGTGCGGTAGCCGACCACCACCCTGGCGCCGGAAGCGGCCATGAGGCGGCAGGTCTCGGCACCGATGCCGCCGGAACCGCCGGCGACGATGGCGACCTTGTTGGCAAGCGGGTGATCTGAAGACATTCGAAACTTCCTTATCGGGTCTTGCCGGTGATCGGCGGCACCGGGAAACAGGGCGTGCCGGGGACCAGCTTGAAGTCATAGGTGGCGCTGAAGAAGGGCGGCTCGGCGCCGGGATAGGCGGGATCGGCCGAGCGATGTTCGACGAAGCCACCCACCAGAGGCTGCTTCGCGCCGAAGACGACATCCTGTTCCAGAGCCTCCGCATGATCGAAGAAGACCTGGGTGATGAGCGTCTTGTGGCCGGGCGCCGAGACGATGAAATGGATATGGGCGGGGCGCATCGGGGCGCGGTTCTGTGCCCGGAGGAGATCGCCCACGGGACCGTTCGTCGGCACCGGATAGCCGGCGGGCCTCACTGAGGTGAAGGCGAAGCGCCCTTCCCGATCGGTCGTGAACTTGCCGCGGAGATTGAGATCCGGCTGGCTCGCATCCTGGTTCTCGTAGAGGCCCACGGGCGAGGCCTGCCAGACATCGAGGCTGGCCTGGGCGATGGGGGCGCCATCCACACCCGTGACGCGGCCGGAGAAATAGATGCGCGGTCCCGGCGTGCCTGCGCGGGCGATGCAATCCCCGGCGGCACAGATCGGTGCGTCACCGCGATAGAACGGCCCCAGCAACGCCGACATGGTCTCGCCCTGCAAGCCGTCATTGTTGATGAGATCGACCAGGGTCGAGATCCCCAGCACATCGGCCGCCAGCACCACCTCGTTGTTGGATTCGTTGGTATGCTGGCCGAGAGCCGCCAGCCAGCGCAGCCCGAATTCGAATTCCTGCTCGGTCGGCCGCGTCTCCATGACGAATTGATGGAGATGGGTCACCAGCGAGGTGACGATCGCCTGCAGGCGCGGGTCATCTGTGTTCGCCATGGCGCGCAGCACGAAGGATGTGACGTCCTTCTCACCGGAGATCAACTGGTGCGGCTTCTTGATCTGGCTCATGGCTGGCGGCTTTCCCGGATCATGCGCTGGCCCTCGCGGCAGGGCGCTTCAATTGCTGGAGATGCGGATATTTTTCGGTGAGGAGCGAGCCGAAATAATAGGTTGCCTCGAAAGGGGCACTCGCCCGAATTGCCTCAAGCCAGCGGTCAACCGTCGGCGCCGCGTCCCACATATGATTGAGGTTGATGTCGTCCATCCGCACGATCACCGGCATGATGGCGATGTCGGCGAGGCTGATCGCCCTTCCCATCAGCCAGGGGCCGCCGCTTTTTTCCAGCCAGACCGCCATGCGGTCGATGCTGCGCTTGAGGCGACCCAGAGCTTCGTCCATCTCGGCCTGCGGGAAACCCGTGCGGCCCATCTTCAGCAGAAATTCGCGGCGCAAGGGCTTGCTGTCGGCCAAGGCCTGGAACTCGGCCTCGCTCATGGATTGAAAATGCGGCAGGAAGGCAAGGTTGTAGGACGGCACACGCACGGCCGGCGTCGGCACCTCGTCGATGAAGCGCATCATCGAGCGCATTTCGGCCACGAGCAGTGGATCCAGCGGGCGCAGCGGTGCCGTTTCGGGATGGATGTCCTCGAGATATTCGATGATCACCGCGGAATCAATGACGGTACGGCCGTGATGCAGCAAGGCTGGGACCACGCCGTTTGGATTGATCGCCAGATAATCGGGATGGAGCTGATCGCCCTTGAAGAGGTCGAGCTTGTGCTCCTCGAAACCCAAGCCCTTGGCGTTGAGCGTGTAGCGCACCCGCTGGCTGCAGGTCGATTGAGGCGCGTTGTAGAGGACGAATTCCGGCATCTGCGTCAATCCCAATTGAGGAACCGGGGCAACTTGCCCTTCTTGGCGAGCGTGCCGACGAAACCCAGCGGAAAGAACATGAGCCCCAGGATCATGACGAGGCCCGTCGCCAGGATGTTGAATTCCGAGGCGCCGAGCGTGGCTGCGAAGATTTCGTTGAAAGCCACGATCAGGATGGCGCCCACCATCGGCCCGGCGACGGTGCCCTTGCCGCCCAGGATGCACATGAGGACGAGGCTGGCCGATACCTGGATCACCAGGAAGATGTTAGGGCGGAGATAGGTCATGTATTCGCCCCAGACCGCGCCCACCATGCCGACGAAGAAGGCCGAGAGCGCGAAGGCCAGCACCTTGTAGAAGCGCGTGTTGATGCCCGCACTCTCCGCCTTGATCTCGTCCTTGGCGATGGCGCGGAGCCCGAGGCCGAATTTAGAATGTTTGATGCGGTAGGTGGCCCAGGCGGTGAAGGCCGCGATCACCAGGAAGGCATAATAATAGGGAAGCTTGGCCCATTGCACGGGGAGATCAGGGACCGGCAGCGAGAGGCCGTTGGAACCGCCGATATAGGTCCAGTGATCGAACAGGATACGCGCGATCATGAGGAGGGCGATCGAGGAGATGATGAAGCTGGGGCCGCGCACCTTCAAGGTGATGAGACCCACAACATAGCCGACCATTGCCGCCGCAAGGCCGGCCGCCGGTGCCGTGATCAGGGTCGAGATGCCGTAGCGGGCGCAAAGCATGCCGGCAAAATAGCCGCCGATCGCGAAGAAGACCGCGTGCCCCAGGGACACATAGCCGGCAAAGCCGCCGATGATGTTCCAGCCGCCCGCCATCGCCGCGAAGGACAAGGTGAACAGCACCAGATGCAGGACATAATTGTAGTTACCGACGAATTGCAGTAGCGGCAGGGCCGCCAGTACCGCCAGCAGAGCCCAGGGGAACCAGGTGACACGGGCCTGATCGGATTTCTGCGCCAGCGTCTCATTATGCACCCGGCGCGCTTCAAGCACCGCGCTGGCGCTGGTATTGCCCAGTCCGGGATTCGTCACGCTGCTGCCCATCACACCATCTCCGGTCGTTCGCCGAACAGACCCTGGGGCCGCCACAGCAGGATGACAAACAAGGCGAGGAAGAAGGTCATGGTCGACCAGGTGGAACCGATCCAGGTGCCCACGAAGGCCGCGATGACCGACAGGAGAACCGCGCCGATCACGGTGCCGAGAATGCTGCCCATGCCCCCCAGCACCACGACCGACATCAACATGGCGATCCATTCCCATTGTTTTGCCGGGAAGAAGCTGAAGACGAAGCTGACCAGGGCACCCGCGGCGCCGGCAAGACCGATGCCGATCGCAAAGGAAATGGCGCAGACCAGTTTTACGTTGACGCCGAGCAGTTCGGCCGCTTCGCGGTTCTGTGTCGTGGCGCGGATGGCATAGCCGAGGCGTGAATATTTGAGAAACAGCGAGAGGCCGGCAATGATCAGGAGCGAAACGATGCCGGCATAAAGCTGACCCTTGGGGATGAACACATCGGCCACGAAAAAGGCATCGGTCGCATATTCGGGCGAGGTGACGCGCTGGGTGTTGGTAAATACGCCGCCGAGGAATCCTTCGATGATCATGGCGAGCGCCACGGCCAGCAGGACGGTCATCTCGGAATAGCGCGCACTCTTGGCTTCCTTCTCGAAGACCAGCTTGTAGATGACGAGGCCGATCCCGGCCATGGCCAAAGTCGAGACCGGCAGCATGACGATCGGGTCGATGCCCCAAAGCGTGTAGCCCCAATAGGCGATATAGGCGCCAACGATGATGAGGGCGGGATGCGCAAGGTTGACGATGCGCATGACGCCGAAGATCAGCGATTGGCCGGCACCCATCAGGGCAATGACACCGCCCAAGACGACGCCCAGGATCAGGATTTGGATAAACTCAGCCATCACATTCTTTCCTCAGGCGGCCTTCTTGCCGCCGAGATAGAGTTCCTGGATACGCGGATCGGCGAGAATTTCGGCGGCCGGCCCCTCGAACAGGGTGCGCCCCAGATCCAGCACCACGCCCCAATCGGCGTTCCTGAGACCCATGAGGGCGTTCTGCTCCACGAGGAGGACGGTGACGCCCTCCTCCGACATCATCTTCATGATGTTGAACATCTCCTGGACGATCTTCGGGGCGAGGCCCAGCGAGGGTTCGTCGAGCATGACGATGTCGGGCTTGATGATGAGGGTGCGCGCCATGGAGAGCGTCTGCTGCTGGCCGCCGGACATGGTGCCGGCATGCTGTTCGGCCCGCTCCCGGAGGATCGGGAAGCGGTCGAAGATCGCATCGATGCGGCGGTCAAGTTCCTTCGTGTCGTTGAGGATGTAGCCGCCCATGCGCAGGTTCTCGCGCACCGTCATCTTGGGAAAGAGGGCGCGCTCCTGCGGCACGAAGCAGATGCCCTTGCGCAAGATCTGGTCGGGCCTGAGGCCGTTCAGACGCTCGCCCTTGAACACCACCTCGCCGCGGCGAATGGTCAGCATGCCGCAAATGGCCTTCAGCAGCGTCGACTTGCCGGCACCGTTGGGGCCGATGATGCAATGCACCTTGCCGGGTTCGACCGTGAGATGGGCGCCGTCGAGAATGGCCGGGCCGTCGCCATAGCCGGCGACGATGTCGGTCACCTGGAGAAGTTCGGCCATCACGCGGCCTCCGCGTCGAGGACGCCGCCGAGATAGGCTTCGAGCACCTGGGGGTCCTTCCGGACGATGTCGGGCGTGCCGTCGCAGATGACACGGCCATGGGCCATCACCACCACCTTGTGCGAGAGGCGCATGATCAGATCCATGTTGTGCTCGACGATGAGCACCGTGAGGCCCTTGTCGTTGAGGGCGCGGATATGGCCGACGATTTCTTCCATCAGGGTCGGGTTGACGCCGCCCGCCGGCTCGTCGAGCAGGATGATCTTGGGATCCGACATGAGAAGGGCCGCCAGATCCATCAGCTTCTTCTGGCCATAGGAGAGATTGCTGCCGTCCTCATAGGCGATGCGGGTGATGCCGAGGAAATCGAGAATCGAGAGCGCCTTGTCTTTTTCTTCCCGCGACATGGCCGGGCGAAAGAGGCCGGCGAAACCATGGACCTTCGATTGCACGATCACGTTCTCGATCACCGTCATCTCGGCAAGGTTGCGCGATATCTGGAAGGTGCGGCTCAATCCCTTGGCGGTGATCTTGTGGGGCCGCAAGTGATCGATCCGCTCGCCATCCAGCCAGACCTCGCCATCGGTCGGCAACGCCGTGCGGCTGATGCAATTGAAGGCGGTCGTCTTGCCGGCGCCGTTGGGGCCAATCAGCGCCGTGATCGAGCCACGCTCGACCGTGAACGAGACTCCGTCGACGGCCTTGATGCCACCGAAATGCTTGCAGAGATTCTTGACTTCGAGCATGGGCGACGACCTTGCTGGCGGAAAAGCTGGATCCAGAGGCGCGGCCGAAGGCAAGACCTCCGGCCGCGTAACCTTTAGAACCCGGTCTTCGGGTAGCGGAACGGCACGACACCGTCGAATTCGCCCTGCGGATAGACGAATTTCATCACGCCATCCTGCCATTGCGTCATGATGTGCTTCTTGTCGAGCGGCAGCCCGACTTCATCCCAGGCGAAATTGCCAAGCACGGTCTTGACCGGATCAGCCTTGGTGCGTGCGCGAAGCCATTCCTGCATCTTCGCGTTATCGGTCGACCCCGCGCCGAGGATCGCCTGTTCGACGCCCTGACAGACGGCAAAGGGAATGGCACTGTCCTCATCCGGCTCGGTGCCGTATTCGGCTTCGAAGGCCTTCACGAAATCGGCGTTGTTGAAGGGCTTCCCGGCCAGCAGGCCCTGGAAATTCACATCCTTGTGCCAGGTCGTGTGGATGAGGACGCCATCGGCCGATTCCTTGCCGACACCCTCGATATATTCCACCTGGGCGCCCTGGCTGAGATAGACCAGTTTCGGCGTGGCGCCGACCGTCTTCAAGGCCCGGGTCAATTGCACCGCCTCTTCCGCGGAAGCGGTGAGACCGATGATCATTTCGGCGCCGGAACGCTTGATCGAATTGGCGAGGTTGAGCCAATCGTTGAAGCCTTCTTCCGGCCACTTCTCCTCCATCACCACGTCGATCCCGGTATCCTTGAGATAGCCGGGGGCGAGATCGGCCACTTCCTGGTCGTTGGCGGGATTGATCACCTTCTGGCCAAGGAGGCCGGCAGCGATCGCGTTGGCGAAGAAATCGTCGGCATAGACCACCGCGGCCGATTTCGGCGCATCCGCCGCCGCCAATGATTCCTTGATCACGCCCACGACGTCCTTGCCGGTGTATTCGGCGGCGTTGACCTGGAAGTAGAACAGGTTCTTGTAGCCCTGCGAATAGATGCGCAAGGCACCGCCCGAGGGAACGGTGTGGACCATGTTGTATTTGGCGAGGATGTTCGCGATCGGATAGGTCAGGCGGCTGGAGAAGGTGCCGTAAACGGCCTCTACCTTGTCGACATTGATGAAGCGTTCGTATTGGTTGATCGCGGTCGCGGGGTCGGAGCGGTTGTCGCTGACCACCAGTTCGACCTGACGGCCCAAGATGCCGCCCGCCTCATTGATCAGCTTGGTGCAAAGTTCGTAGCCGCGCTTGTGCTTTTCGCCGCTGATCGAAAGGCCGCCGGTCAACGGCAAAGATGCCCCGATCTTGAGATCCTGCGCCGCCGCATTGCCTGCGATCAGCGCGCTCGCCGCCAAGGCCGCGAGCGTTCCAAATATCTTCATGCCTTCCCTCCCGTTGAATCGTTTCCATCCCATTGGTCGATTGACTCGATTGTCTTTATGCAATCGATTGCACTAAATACCGCCCTCAAAGCCCATGCGAGATGGGCGGGGCGGTTTCAAACCTGGTCCTGCGATCGCCGCATCCTGCCGGACCCTGTCCCGGCAATGCAGCATTTCTCTCGTTTTTTTTGCTGCAACGCAGCGTATTTGGATATCACCATCTCGCGCACAAAGAATGTGCAAACGATTGCACAAAGACCTATCATGGCGCCAGCGACCAGGTCAAGGAATATTTGCAAACGATTGCGCGGAATCGAGCCGGCCTGTAGAAGGTCGGGAAAATCGGGGTCGAAACATGCTGAAGAAACGCGTCACGCTGAAAGACATCGCCAAGGTGACGGGCGTGCATGTCTCGACTGTGTCGCGCGCACTCGATCCCCATGAATGCAAGAGCATTACCGAGGAGGTCGCCAACCGCGTGCGCGCAGCCGCCGACATGCTGGGCTATCGCCCCAACCGGATCGCGAGCGGTCTCCGCACCAACCGGACAATGACCGTGGGCGTGATGATCCCCGATATCACCAACGTGATCTTCCCGCCGATCCTGCGCGGGATCGAAAGCGTGCTGGAGCCATTGGGCTATGCCTCGATCATCGTCAACACCGACAGCGAGCGCGAGCGCGAGGGGCGGCTGGTCAATGTGCTGCGCGATCGCGGCGTCGACGGCATCATCCACGCCGCCGCCTTGCGCAGCGACCCATCGATCGCGCAGGCGGCCGAAGAGGGCCTGGCCGTCGTGACACTCAACCGCCGTGTCGAGCGATCCGATATTCCTTATGTGGTCAATGACGAGGATGCCGGTATCCATGGCATGCTGCGGCATTTGCGCGATTTGGGCCATCGGCATATTGCGCATCTTGCCGGCCCGCAGGATCTCTCAACCGGGCAACTCCGCCTTACGGCGTTTCGCAAGGCGGCGGCCGATCTGTCGATCGAGTGCGACGAGCAACTGATCGTCGAGGCGACGCGTTTCGACGAGGCCGAGGGTGCGCGCTGCGTCGATACACTGCTGCAGACGGGGCGCAAGTTCACTGCATTGCTCTGCGCCAATGACCGCCTGGCCCTGGGCGCCATCGATTGCCTGCGCCGTCATGGCCTCGATTGCCCGGAGAATGTATCGGTCACCGGATTCAACGACATGCCGTTCCTGGAATGGCTGCGCCCGCGCCTGACCACGATCCGCATCCAGCAGCATGAAGCCGGGCGCAAGGCAGCCGAAATCCTGCTGCTGGCCATGCATCGGGAAACGGCGGCGGATGTCCCCATCGAAACCATCCTGCCGGTCGAAATCGTGATCCGGGACAGTACCGGCCCCTGCCCCGGCAACGCGGCCTAGAGGTCGGCCATCCCGCCATCGGGGGGCGCCGGTTTCTTGATGCTGAAACGGATGATTGAGCCGAATTCGGGCGGATCAATGCGACTGAGCGCCCCGCCAATCTGCCGGGCAAAGGAATCGATGAGGCGACCGCTGATGCTGCCTGGATCCGGCATTTGCGCGGCGATATCGCTGGAGAAAGGCCGGTCGTCGGAGATGACGAGTTCGCCCCCGCAATCCGCGCTCACGGTCAGCTTCACGCGGATCAATCCGTTGCGCCCATCCGCGGCGATATGCTTCAGCGAATTCATCAGCAATTCGGTCGTCAGCAAAGCCAGCGGAATGACGCAATCGTCGAGCATCCGGATCGGCGGCACCTCGACCTCGACCCTGACACTGCCCGGCGGCAGGCCGGACCCATCCTGCAGCAGCCGGCACAGCCGCTCCATGAAGGAAGCCAGCTCGACCTCCTTGAGATTTTCGCTTTCATAGAGCTGGCGATGAATGAGGGCCAGGGCCCGGATGCGGGTCTGCAATTCGGAAAAGCCATGATCCGGCCGGTCATTCGGCAATTGCCGCTGATAGAGATTGAGGAGGCTGGTGACGATCTGCAGGTTGTTCTTCACGCGGTGATGAATCTCGCGTACCACCGCGCGTTCGCGATCGAGGGCGCGACGCAGATCGGCTTCGCGATTCTCGATACGGGTCGCCATGTTCTGAAGCGTCTCGGCCAGAACGCGAATCTCGCGCGGCGCACCATGCAATTCGGAATCGATCTCGATGGCGCCGAGCCTGCCGGTGGCGGCAGCGGTCGTCAGCTTGTCGGTCCAGCGTGTGACCAGGATACGCCCGGCGATGAGGGCGGCGATCATCCCGGCGATACTGACGAAGGATATGGCCGCCAGCTGGGTCATCAGGCTGAGACGCAACGGTCCCATGACGGCGTCGCGGGACATGCCGAGGAGGACAAAGATACTGTTCTGTGCAAGCGCATTGACAGCATAAATCCGGGGCACGCCATCGGTACCCCTGGCCTCGAAGCGGCGCAGGCCGCCTTTGGCGATCGCCTGGATAAAAGTCGCATCCGGCAATTGGCCGGCACCGGTATCGTCCTTGCCCGAGGAACTGACCAGAACGGCGCCGTCGCGATCCAGCAGGGTGACCTCGGCATCGGGCGGCAGGCCCGGCTCCTGACCGATCGAACGCAGCCAGTTCATCCGGATGCTGAGCGCCAGAAGGGCGAGGGCCTTCCCATCTGCGCCGATGACGGGACGCAGATAGAGGAGGATCGGTTCGTTGAGCCGCGCCGATATTTCATAGCCGCTATAGCTGGGCGCGGTGCGCGCCAGCGCCGCGCGGAACCAGGGCCGTTCCCGTACATTGCGCGATTGCGGCGCCTCGAAACCTCGGCAAAGCGCATTGCCATCCAGCCCGAACAGCGTGACGTTGCCAAGATCGGGAAAGGGAGCGATGGCCTGCGCCATCACCGCGCGGCACCGGGCAACATCCGCGGCGCCCGGATTGCCCCCGTCCGAGCTATCCCCGGCCATGGCCAGGATGCTGGCATCATTGATCAGCGATTCCCCGATCTGGTGAGTCTGCCAGAGCACATTGGTCTCGTAATTCGAGGCCAGCATGGCATAGCCCTGGGTCGTCTCGCGCGCCGAACGCAGAGCATCCTCGTAAAGATCGAGGCTGGCCCAGATCCCGAACGCAAAAGGGACGCAGAGCGCCAGCCCGAAGATCAGGACAAGTCGGCGCTGCAGGGATTGAAAGAGGGTGTTGATCATCACATGGCCGGCTGGGTTGAGAGCAACCGCGGGCCGGGTAGACCGCCAGCCACCGCCATACAGAGACGCGCCGGACCTACCCAGCCCCGGGTTCAGATGGCCGCGCGAACGGGCTGCTCCGGCGTGGCAAAGGACAGGGCCTGGGAGATCGTGACCTTCAGGGTGTCGATATCGAACGGCTTGGTGACGAGGAAAGTCGGCTCCGGCCGCTCGCCGGTCAGCAGGCGTTCCGGATAGGCCGTCACGAAAATGACCGGCACCTGGAAGCCGCGCAGGATTTCCTTCACCGCCGCAATGCCCGAACCGCCGGCACCCAGATCGATATCGGCCAGAATAAGGCCCGGCCGCACATTCTTCGTGACCGCAATGGCCTCGCTTTGCGAGGCAACCGACGCCACAACTTCATGTCCGAGATCGGTCACCAATGCGGCAATATCGAGAGCGATGATCGGCTCGTCTTCGATGATCAATACCGAGGTCGCCAATTGTTCGTTGACCGCCTTCCAGGCGGCGGCGAGAAGGCCGTCGATCTCTTCCGGCGAGACATCGAGAATGTAGGCCGCGTCGGCATGAGAGAAACGCTCGATCGAGGTCAGCAGGAGAATTTCCCGCTCCGACATGGGCAATGCCTGCAGGCGCGCATCGACCGAGAGATTGCGCGGAAGGTCCCGGGGCTTGCCGGCGGTCATGTCCTCGTCCGTTGCGCCGCGCGGCGTCCCGCGTGCGATCTGGTGAAAGAGGCGAAAGATTCCGCGCTTCACGTCCTGCCCCGTCGGCAGCAATTCCCGGTCGGCAAGAATGGCTTCCAGGCAGGCCCGGACATATTGATCGCCCGATTCCTGGGATCCGGTCACAGCGCGCGCATAGCGACGCAGGTATTTGATATTGTTAATAATTTCGTCGGATTCGACACGCATGCAGCGCCACCCCTTTGCCAGATGCGGGCGACTCTGCCCGCTTTTTTTTTCAGCAATTGGAACCGTGTGGGCGCTTCCAGGTTCCATAACTCGAACAGAAAAATGCAGAACCGGTTGTTCGATAGGCATAATTGCGGGCTGGCAATCATGTTGGGGCGTCCTTCAACGGTCACGGATCAAATCGGAACGGCGCGGTAAACGTGACCATTACAATCAGGCGACATATGAATGAGAAAGTGAACCAGCCCAAGACCATGGGCGCGCCGGGCCCGCAGAAGCCCCAGATTCAACGCGATCATTGGTTCGACAATCAACTTAACGAATTGTTCAATCACGTGGTCAGCGAGCCACTGCCGGCGGACCTCGCGGCATTGATCGATCAGCTTAAGGCCGATGACCGGCAAAAATGACTTCCGCCTAAACGTGCCGACGGAACCGAATACGGGCGCGAATTGCGGAAACGGGAGAGGGACATGCAACGAAGTCGAATCACGGCAGACGCGCAATTCCGGGCGCGCCTGGTCGACATGATCCCGCAGATACGTGCCGTGGCGCTGGTGCTGACAGCCGATGACGAATTGGCTAACAGTCTCACGCAGAAGACGGTATTGCGTGCGCTGAACGACAGCGCACAATTTTCGCAGAAGATCAATTTCAAGGCGTGGTGCCTGGCGTTTCTGCATCAGGCCTATTGCGATCTGCCGCGGTCGCAGCGCGTCTCGGGCGATACTCATTCCTTGTCCACCGGCGAGGGCGATCACAGCGAAGAATTCCGCGCGGCCTTCTGGCGCCTTTCCCCCAGTCAGCGCGAAATTCTGATCCTGACTCGCGACCATCAGCTGAGCCAGGCCGATATCGCGCATGTCCGTGCCTGCAGCGCCGAACAGATCAAACGCCAGACAACGCGCGCGCGCAATGCATTGAAGGCGATCCTCACGGAGATCGCCGCCGGAAATCACCCGCGCGAGCACACCCTCGGCAACCGAACCTCGCCGAGCCGTTAGGCCGCCGAGTTATCGCCGGTGCCGATCGCTGCGTGATCCGGGACCGGGAACACCGCAATGGCGCGGGTGCCGGTCGGACCGGAAACAACCTCGAGCTTGGCTCGCAGCGAACGCGCCATCGCCTCCACGATCTTGCTGCCGACACCGGTGCCGCGCGATTGAAGACCTGGGGTGAAGCCGACGCCATTGTCGGCGACGAGGAGGCGTATCTGACCCGGCTCGACCGGACCCAGTTCGACGCGGATCGGGCCGCCACCTTCGGGATAGGCGTATTTGACCGAATTCGTCACCAATTCACTCACAATGATGCCAGCGGAAATGGCCTGATCGGTCGGCAACTTGATGTCGGCCACTTCGACCGTGAGCTGGCTCCTGCGATCGCCGGCCAGGATCTGGTGATCCTCCATGAGCTTGTTGAGATAGGGCCGCATCGGCACGGATTGCACATCATCCGACGTATAGAGGCGGTGATGCACCTGGGCCACCGCGATGACGCGTTCCGCGGCTTGGCGCAAGACCGTCTTGGCGTTCTCGTCCGGTATCGCAGAAGCCTGCAGCCGGATCATCGAAATGATGAGCTGGAGAGAATTGCCGATTCGATGATTCATCTCGTGCAGGAGGATCGCCTGCTTTTCGGTAAGGCGCTGCAATCGTTCGTTGGCGACGACGATTTCCTGATCGGCCAGTTCCTTCGCACGCCGCAGGCGCAATTGATCGATCGCGGCACCCGTGCTGCGGCGGAGCAGCGTCAGAAAGGCGCCCTGAACGTCCTTCACCACATAATCCACCGCACCCGCCTTCAAGGCGGAAACGGCGATATTGATGTCTTCGCTGCCGGTCACGTAGATGATCGCGGGCCGGTTCGGCATGGCAAGGATGTGTTCGATCACGTCGAGGCCCGTCTCACCTTCGAGAAAGTGATCGAGGCAGACGATATCGACGGCCTGCGATTGCAGCACAGCCAGCCCTTCGGCCCCCGAGCGAACACAGGTTATGTCATACCCCAGCCGCTTGAGATCTTTCTGAACCAGCCGGCAGATGCCGAGGTCGTCATCGATATAGAGGATCTTGGGGGTTCTGTTCGGCACGATATCCATCGTTCAGGTTGGCGGCAGCTCGATGATGCTGAAAAACAGCCCGAGCTGGCGCACGGAATGCGCAAAGGCATCGTATTCCAGCGGTTTTTTTACATAGGCGCTGCAGCCGAGATCGTAGCACTTTTCGATCTCGACCCGGTCATCCGTGGTGGTAAGGACGATGATCGGAATGCGCTTGGTGCGCTCGTTCTCCTTCAATTGGCGCAGGATGTCGAGACCGCCGATATCGGGGAGATTGAGGTCGAGCAGGACCAGCAATTTGACATCGAGATGCGATTCGGCGCCATTTGCCGCGTCGAGAACGAATTCCAGCGCCTCGCGCCCGAGGGCGAAAGACACGATCTCGTTATGGACGCCGGCGCGGCGGATGTTCCGCTCGATCAGCCGGGCGTGGCCTTCGTCATCTTCGATCATCACGATGCGTATGGGCATTTCTACCGGGACGTTCATGGTCGATCTTTCCTTCATTCAGCCAGACGGTTCTGCGGCAGGGTCACCGTGAAGGTACTGCCTTTGCCGAGTGCGGAGCGGCACGTGATCTTCCCGCCGAGGCGGCGCACCAGGATACGCAGATGGGCCAGACCGATCCCGAATCCGGGCGTGTCCTGTTTTCCGCCGCGACGGAACAGTTCGAAAATGCGCCCCATATCGTGTTCCGCGATGCCACGCCCATTGTCCTCCACGTCATAAACGACCTTCGCACCATCGCGCCTGCCACGAATGACGATGCGCCCGGGCCGATCGCTGCTGAGGTATTTGAGCGCGTTGTCGAGGAGGTTGCCGAAGATCTGCTCGATTGCCAGGCGGTCAGCGACAACGGGCGGGACATCTTCAACAACGATCTCGGCCTGTAGTTCATTGGCGCGGTGTTTTGACGCAGAAACGATGTCCTTCAGAATGCTCGCCATGGGCAGTTTCTCGTTGCGGAATTCCCGCTGCCCGGACCGTGCCAGTTTGAGAATCGCATTGATGAGGCGATCCATCTTGTTGGCCGATTGCTGGATGAAGGTCAGGGCCTCGGCGAAATCCCGGTCGATCTCGGCCGAACTGCGCGGCTGCGTGTCGGTACTGGCCGGATCGCCGGAATCCCGCGCCGCGATCTCGGCACGAATTTCGGAAAGCTCGGAGCAGAAGCCCATCACATTGACCAGCGGCGAGCGCAAATCATGGCTGATGATATAGGCGAATTTCTGCACTTCCTCGTTCACCTCCTCGAGATCCGCCGTGCGTGCGCGCACCCGATCTTCAAGCGATTCATTGGCCAGGCGCAGCTCTTGTTCGGATTTCTCCAGCGCCTGCAGATAGCGGATGGCCCCCAAGGCGGCCACCGCCGAGACAAGCAGCACCAGGATCGCGGCGCCAATCTGGACGCCGAACAGCCAATTGCTGTTGGCCTGCCATTCCTCGACCCATGCCGAGGACTGGCGCTGCGATTCCTGCCACATCCCGCCGACAATATCGCGGATACGGTCCATATGGCCTTTGCCCACCGCCGTGCGGACAAGAGCTAGGGCCCGGTCGGGTTCTCCCGTCCGGAAGAGCGTCAGAACCTCTTCCATCTCGGCGATCCTGGCATCGATCGATGCCTCGAGCTTGACGTATTCCGGCTGCAGGACGGTATTTGCCGTGATCGATCCTCTGAGATTCGCCGTGGCGGCCATGAGACGCGTCTTGCTGTCCTCATAGAGCGCCAGATATTCCGGATCCTCGGTCAGCAGGAATCCGCGCTGACTGGATTCGGCCCGCTGCAGCAGATTCATCACGCGCATGATGTTCGTGGGAACGTTCTGCGCCTCAAGCGCGCGGGCGGCGGCATCGCGATTCTGGGAAATGAGCACCGCCGCCGTGGCCGCCACCAGGACCAGCAGGCCAAGCGTCGCAATGAGGCCGACGAGATTGGTGAATCGCCGCCGCCTCAAGCCGAAGGCCCGCTCGGATCCCGGTGCGTATCTCGCGCCGAAACGTCGAATCGCCTGCAGAAATAGCGACAGAGGCACCATCGGACCATCGCTCACTCGAACCCCGCTTCCCTGGAACAAACGTCGACAGAGGCGCAACCTGGCCCCGGGCCGTGATGCGCCTGTTTCAACCTTCGTAACAGGACGGAAGGGGATTTGTTCCCGTGGAACGTTTGCAGAGCGGAAGGCGCGCCGGCGCTACTTCTTGAGAGCGACGAAGACGCCGTCCCAATCGGGGCTCGGCGGGTCCTTGATCAGGTTTTCGATGCGGTCGCGGTAGAGTTCGTAAAGCGGCTCGAGGCTCGGCCACAATTCCTTGCAGGCATCGATATGCTGGAGCCCTTCCTGCCATTGCCGTTCGCGATAGGCCTGGAGCATAGCTTCATGACGCCAGGCGAGATCGCGGAACTCGGCGCTCTGGGCGAGATCGGGCGTACCCAGCAGCGCATAGATGCGGATCGGCTCGCTCTTGCCCTTGACGATGACCCGGTCGATTTCAAGAGCGGCGAAATCCTCGGCCTGGGCGTAGGTCGATTCGCTGATCACGATGCCGACGCCGTAATTGCTGGATTGGGATTCGATCCGCGCCGCCACATTGACCGCATCGCCCAGGACCGAATAATCAAAGCGCAGGCGCGAGCCCATATTGCCGACGACACATTCACCGGAATTGATGCCGATCCCCATCTGCATGTGCACGATGCCATGGCGCAGGCTGCTGGGGCGCCAGGCGCGGGCGCGACGCTCGGCCTTGGTGATCTCGGTCACCGGCATGCGCTGCATCAATTCGATGCGGACTTCCTCGGCAGCGGCCAAGCCGTCGCGGGCCGCCAGCGTCAGCCAGTGGAGTGCCATCACCTCGTCGCGGGCGACACCATCGCCGCGCGCCAGCCGCTCACCGAGATTGCGTTGTGCGGGCGGGAAACCCTGCGCGGCCGCCGCGGCAAAGAGGCGCACGGCTTCGTCGGTGCTGCGCTGGCCGATGAGACCGTCGCGATAGGCCTTGCCCAAGGTGTATTGGGCATAGGCATTGCCCTCGCTGGCGCTGCTGCGCAGGATCGCCGCCAGTTGCAGCCGTTCCTCATTCTCCTCATCGCCCAGTTCCTTCAGGCGGCGATAGACTCGCGGCAGGCGGTCCTGCTCGGAGACCTGGCGCGCTTCCGTGGCCAGCTCGACATTGAGTCGCTCCAGGGCGGAGAACATGGCCAGCGCCGCGCTGCAGGCATTGCGCGCATGATTGGGATCGTCCAGCGGCGCATTCCAAAACGCCATGATGCAATCGCCGATATATTTGTCGATCGTGCCGTTGTGATGCAGCACTTCCTCGCTCAGGGGCGTCAGGAAGCGGTTGATGAGGGTGGTAAGCCCCTGCGGGTTGCCCTTGAAGCGTTCGGAAATCTGCGTGAAGCCGCGGATGTCGCAAAAGAGGATGGTCATATCCTTGGTTTCGCCGCCCAATTGCAGATGCGAGGCATCCTTGGCGAGGCGCTGTACCAAGATCGGCGAGAGGTAGCGGCCGAAGGCGTCGCTGACCTGACGGCGCTGCCGCTCCGAGACGTAATGATTGACATAGACCTGCGCGGTATAGAGCAGAAGCGTCGCAATGCCGGGATAGACCGCGTCGAAGAGGAGGCCGTGCTGGCTGAACGCATACCAGGCAGCACCGCCAAGGACCGCCAACAGGCCCAGCAGCAGCAACGCCGTCCACCGCGCGCGCAGGCGCATCATCAGGAAGATGATGAGGAGGCCGATCACCAGGATCGCAGCCAGTTCCACCGCATCGGCGTAGCTGAGTCGGGTCAGATATTGATTGCTCAGGATCGAGCCCAGCATCTGCCAATGTACTTCGACACCCGGCACCGGCCCCAGCGGCGTTGCGACGATATCCTCCAGCCCGGCCGCCGAGGTGCCGACGAGAGCGATGCGGCCGGCGAGTTTTTCCGCGGGGATCTTGCCGGCAACGATATCGGCCGCCGAAACATAGAGGCCCGGATCGCGCGCCTGGTAGCGCACCCAGATGCTGCCGGTCTGGTCGGTCGGAATGCGCATCCGCTTGACGATGATGCTGTCGATGCCGTGCTGATTGCTGCGGATCGAGAGACTGGGCTCGCCCAGCGCCACGCGCAGCAATTCGATCACCAGGGCCGGATAGATTTGTTGCTCGACGCGGATCAGCGCCGGCACGCGGCGCAGAATATTGTCGCTCTCGAGGCGCAGCGAGAAGGCACCCCGCCCGCTGGCCGCCTGATCAAGCTCGGTGAGGTTGCTGACGATGCCGGCATAGGCTGCGATGAAGGGGCGTGGATCGCCGCCGATCTCGCCCAAGGGTGTGGCGATGGGCTTGTCGCCCTTGGCACTCATCCGGTTGGTGCCGGAGATGCCCAGCACGACGCGGCTTTTGCGCATGCTCTCGGCGAAAATCTCGTCATTCGAGGGGCCGGTCATGAAATCGGGTTCGATGGCACCCATGGAGCCATTGTCGAGGGCGTCGAACAACCAGCCGGGGGCGGAGCGGTCAGCTTCCGGGAAGGTGACGTCGAAGCCGATCGCCGCCACGCCCGCCGCCGTGAGCTTGTCCACCAGATCCGCGAGCACGGTCCTGGGCCAGGGCCATTGTCCGATCGATGCGAGGCTTTCCTCGTCAATGTCGACGATGACGACCGGTGCCTTGGCATCGGGTCGCGGCGCCATCTGCTGGAAGAAGTCGAATTGCAGGAAGCGCAGTTTCTGCACCACCGCCGGATCCTGGTAGCGCAGAACCAGAAGGGCGAGGAGCAACAGGCCCACCAGCCAGGGACCGCGCAGGAGCAGCCGCGTCCATTTCAGACGCCAGGATGCGGTGCCGTCCGCCACGCCGGTTCTAGCTCTCGCGCAGGCTGTCGTAGCGCAGCCGCATGACCGGTTTCAGCAGGAATTCCAGCACGGTGCGGTTGCCGGTGCGGATGTCGACGATGGCCGTCATGCCGGGGCGGATCGGAAATTCGCCCGGCTCGTCGCCGAGATAGGCCCGGTCCGGCGTCACCATGACCTGGAAATAGGTGTTGCCCTCGTCATCGGCGACCGAATCCGCGCCGATATAGCTGAGTGTCCCGGAAAGCGTGCCGAAGCGCGTGAAATCATAGGCGCTGACCTTGATGCGGACCGGCTGGCCGAGCTCGACGATGCCGCTATCCTCCGGCCGCAGCCGCGCTTCGATCACCACATTGTCGTTGACCGGCACGATCTCCATGATCGGGTCGCCGGGGCCGATGACGCCGCCGATGGTGTGGAAGCGCAGATTTTTGACGATGCCGTCGACCGGCGCGCGGATGATCTTGCGCGAAGCCTGATTGGTGGCCTCGGCGAACATTTCATTGGTGGCAGAGATGTCCTGTTCGACGCGGCCCAGATCCTCATAGGACGTACGATCGAACTTGAGCTTTTCGTCGTTGAGATTGTGCTGCGCCTCCTCGAGGGCCGCCCGTGCCTTGGGGATCGATTGGCGGAGCGCGCTGAGCTTGCCTTCGAGAAGCTTCGCCTCGCGCTCGCGCGCCAGATGTTCCATCTTCGAGGTGAGGCCGTCGCGCAGAAGATCGGCCGACATGGCGAGGTTCTTGTTGGCGAGCTCCAGATCGGTCGCGGTCGCGTTATAGGTCGCCTGCAATTCACCCACCGCCAGTTCCTGCTGGCGCACGCGCTGCTGGGCGGATTCGATGCGGTTGGTGAGCTCCGTCTGGCGGGCGCTGTAGGCGGATTCCTCGGCCGCGGCGAGATCCGGCCGCCGCGCCACGAGATCGGCCGGCAGGGAGAGCGGCGACCCGCTCGATTCCGCCATCAATCGCGCCCGCATCAAGGCAAGGCTGTCGAGGCGCGCCTGCAATTCCTCGCGATTGGCGCTGTTGAGGCCGAGTTCCACGGCCACCAGTTCAGTTCCGGCCTTCACCAATTGGCCGTCGGTCACGAAGATGCCGGCGATGGCGCCGCCTTCGAGATGCTGGATCACCTTGACCTTGTCGGAGGGCGCCACCTCGCCCTCAGCCACCGAGAATTGATCGAAGCGCGCGATGGAAGCCCAGACGAAGAAGGCGCAGATCAGGCCGATGCTGACGATCGCCAGGACCTTCCAGCCGGAGGACCGGGTATCTTCGCGCAAGGAATCGAGTGCGACGCTCATGTCCCCACCTGCCGGACATTGTTGCCCATGAGGCGCGGCAGAACCTGATCGGCGCGGCCGGCGAGCGCAATCGCGCCCTTGACGAGAACGGTGATGCTGTCGCTGGCCTGCAGCAAGGCAGGGCTGTGCGTGACGACGATGACGGTGCGGTTGCGCGCGATTTCGGTCAGGTGCCGGCGCAATTCCTCCTCGGCCTCGCGGTCGAGATTGCTGGTAGGTTCATCGAGCAGCAGGACCGGCGGATTGCCGATGAGCGCGCGGGCGATGGCGATGCGCTGGCGCTGGCCGGTCGAGAAACGCGAACCGCCCTCGCCTACCTGGGTTTCATAACCGTCGGGCAGATCGGAGACGAAGCCATGGACGCCGGCCATCTGCGCCGCCGCGACAATCTCGGCATCGCTGACATTGCCGGCGAAGCGGGCGATGTTCTCGCGCACCGTGCCACTGAAGAGAAATCCGTCCTGGGGGACATAGCCGATCCAGGCGGCGAGCTGATCGCGGCTGAACTGCGCCATATCGCCATCGTCGAGCAGGACGCGGCCCTTGCCCGGCGGATAAAGGCCATGAGCGAGCTTCAGCAAGGTCGTCTTGCCACCGCCATTGGGGCCAACCACGGCATGGAGACCGCCGGGGCCGAAACGCAAAGTGATGTTGTTGAGGACCGGTGCCGCCTCGGGGTCATAGGAAAAGCTCGCAGCCTCGATCTGCAACTTGCCGCTGGGTGCGGGGAGGTCGATGGCATTGTCGCGGCGGTCATCGGGTTCGGCCAGGATGGCGGTGAGGCGCCCGGCGGAATCGCGCAGGGCCGCCAACGACCGCCAGGAAGAGATGAGCTGCGACAGCGGAGCGATGAGCCGGCTGGAGAGAAGATTGGCGGCCACCAATGTGCCCACCGTCATTTCGAGATCCAGGATGGCGATGGCGCCCACACTGGTGAGGGCGATGGTGGCAATGACGCCCAGGCTGGCGCCGGCATTCATGGATCCGTCGGCAAGGCGCCCGCGCTTGATCGAGGATTTGATGCTGGCGGCCTGGCCTTCTTCCCAGAGTTCCTGCAAGGGGCCAGCCATGGCCGCCGATTTCATCACCGCGCGACCCAGCACGATTTCATTCAAGAGCCGGTCACGGCGGATGGTGGCCTCGCGCTCGAGCCTTGAGGCGCGGCCGACCGAGAGGCCATTCCAAAGTCCCAACAGGACGAAAGCGATGGCGACGATCAGGAAGACCCAGGCCAGAGGTGGCGCCAGCCAGATCACCAGGCCGAGGAAGAAGACGATGAAGGGAAGATCGACCAGTGCCACGATGGCCGCACCTGCCACCGTGTTGCGCACGGTTTCGAGATCGCGGAACAGGAATTGCCAGGAATGGCCAGGGCGGGATTCCAGCACCTGGAGCGGCAGGCGCGCCACCTTGGCAAAAAGGGCACGGCCGAGATCGACATCGACGGCCAAGGCCACGCGCTGCAGCACGCGGCTCCGCGCCTGGCGCAGGATGAAATCGAACAGGATGACGGCGGCGATCCCCAGCACCAAAGCCTGCAGGGTGGTGAGGCCTGCGTGGAAGATGACGCGGTCATAGACCTGCATCACGAAGAGCGGCGCCGCCAGCGCCAGCAGATTGATGAACAGCGACATGACCAGGAGGCCCGGCAGCGCCGGACCTATCTTGTCCATCAGGAGGCCGTAACGATGGCCGATTTTCGCCTGCGGATCGCTCATGTCACCATGCTTGTAAATGACGGCATCACGCCGTCACGGTGATGTCGCTGGCAGCCACCTGCGCGCCGCCTTCCACCTTCGCCACGATAGTGTAGCCGTCCGCCGACCCGTTGTCGTCGTAATAGAGGGTGCCGGTATCGTCCATGATCAGGACGGATTTGCCAATATCGTAATCCGCGCTGGCAGCGTTGGTGCCGGTATAGGTCCCCGAGATCTTCAGGAAGTTAACACCTTCCTGAAAGACCTGCCCCGGATCCCAGTCGCCCGCCGCGTCATAGGCGGCACTGAAGACGATCTTGTCGGTGCCGGATTGGAAGCCGAGGATGCGGTCGTAACTCTCGGCGCCCTGCGCGTTCGTGCGATAGAAGCCATCGCTCGCAGCAGCGAAGTAGAAATGATCCGTGCCGTTGCCCCCGGTCGCAATATCCTCGCCGAGGCCGCCATAAAGGGTGTGGTGGCCGTCGCCGATCCGGTTGCCGGCGATCAGATCGTCATTGCCGGCGCCGCCGCTGGCATTCAGATAGAAGCCGTCATCGCCATCGAAATAATCGTTCTGAGCGCCGCCCTTGGCGACGATGTAGTCGCCGTTATCGGAATCATTGAGGGCCTCGAATGTGACCGAGGTCGAGGTCTTGTTGATCCGGAAATCGAAATCCTCGCTGACGCCCTTGGCGATGAGCGCGATGTTGGCGTCGTTGATATCTACATTGCCGGCATTGAGGAACGTAAACTGCGCGCCGTCCTGGGGGAGATAGCCGCTGAAGTTGAATTCGAACGCGCCGTAATACATGTCAAAGAAGCCGTCGACGTCGAGGTGGCCATGCTCCATCGCTTCCATGCCGGTGACGTCGATGGACAAAGTGGAAATGAAGGAGGTTGAATTGAAGGAAGTAAGGACAAGGCTCAGATCTCCGTCGATCGTCGCATTGCCCTGGCGGATCAGCAGCGTGCCGCCGTCGAGCTCGACGCTGCCCTCCACAGTGCCATTGTCAATCTCGAACAGCGAGCCGGCGTGGACATAAATATTGTAGGTGGATTCGGCACCGCCTGAATCGACATGGAGCACGCCACCGTTGCCGACGCTGAGCTTGCCGACTGAATTGCCCTGATTGTGATAGCCGCCGATCTCGAGGCGCGCGTCCTCGCCGACGAGATTGAGTGTCGAATTGGCGCCGGTGATCAGCAGCACGCCATAGCCGCCAAGCTCGGTGCCGAGAGCGACACGGGCATACTCGCCGATGACATTGACCTCGGCCCCATCGGCGACGGTCATGACACCGTGACCGGCAACGCCAATTTCGAGATAGGAGCCGTAGCCCAGATTGGCACCGTTCGTGGTTTCGACGATGTCGAGGGTCGAACCCGCGCCGGAGACCAGCACATCGCCCTGACTGCCGCCCTTCACGCCGAGCTGCATACCGGGAGCACCGGTTCCCTCATCGTTTCCGATCAGCAACGTGCCGCCCGCCAGCACGCTCAGAAGACCATAGCTGCCGGCCTCCTGGCCGATGCGGACGGTCCCGGATTCCTTGGATTCGTCGTCAAATTCGGTATCGAGATCGTCGCTGTGATGGCCGTAGAGGGAGGACACATGCAGCAGGGAACCTTCCCCGGTGACGGTGACTTCGCCGCTGCCGGTTCCGGCGCCGATCACCATCTGCAGCGTCCCGGCAATTGCGCCGTCGGAGACGACAAGCTCGCCCGAACCGTGCTTCCCCACGATGATCGCATTATCGGTGCCGCTCATGATCAACTGGCTAGGGTAGTAGGTGGGCTGACCGCCACCTTCGGAGATGTTCACGCCACCCATCACCTCGACGAGACCGACGCTGCCCGTGAGTTCGCCGATGACGAGGTTGTTGCCGCCGCCATTGCTGATGACGGTGCCGCCATTATCGATCGCGAGGTGACCCTCACCACCCTTGCCGACGAAGATGCCGTCGGGGCCGACGGTCAGATCGGCTTCCGGTCCGGATACCTTCAGGGTACCCATGCTGCCCGCCTGGTTCCCGAGAATGATCGAGCCGCGCGAAAGCGCGGCATCGCCCACCATGTCGAGGCGGCCCGTGCCCGTATCGCCGACGATAAGGGGATCGTCCTCAGCGGGGTTGCCGACATCGCCGTTGACGACGATGCCATTCTCGACCACCGAGATATGGATGGTCTGGTCGTGGAGCGTATTGACGCCGTCCGAGATCGAAACCGTGAAGGCATCGTCGCCGAGATTGCCGGTGTTGCCGACCAGCTTGAACAGGCCGCTATTGATGTCGGCCTGGGTGAACGTATCGCCGACCTCCAGTGCCACGCCATTGAGGGTGAGATAGCCGCTGGTCGAAGACGGCAGGCTGTCCAGGGTATAGACGATATTCGACGCATCGGTATCCGGATCGCTCACCAGCAGTTCCGCATCGCCGACGAAGTTCTCGCCGCCCAGGGCAATGACGAGCTCGCTGTTGACCAGTTGCGGCGGCTGGCCTTCGCCGCCACTGCCTTCCGTTACCGCGATCGAATAGCCCTGCTGATAGATATTGCCGGCGGAATCCATCACCTGAATGACGATGTTGAGGCTGCCGCCAATGGCTTCGCCGAGAATGGCAGGGTTGGCGACCGTTACGACGCCGGTCGTCGGATCGATGGCAAAGGCGCCGCCGGCATCAAGAGCCAGAGAATAGGTAAGCGTCTCGCCTGTATCGGGATCCAGCGCCTGGGCCGTCAGATTGACCACGGCACCCGCTTCCGCATCCGCCGCGACCGCGTTCGGCGCTTCGTTCGTATCGACGATCTCGGTTGGGGATTCGTTCACATCCTTGACGTTGACCGTGAAGGTCTGGGTCGAAACCTGACCATCGACGATTGCCTGGACCGTGATCTGATAGCTCTGTTGGGTTTCGTAATCGAAGTCCCCGAACAGCGTCCGGATCTGGCCATTGTTGTCGATCCAGAAATAGCTGCCGTCTTCGCCTTCCTGATTGTTGACGATCGAATAGGAAGCGTCGGATGAGCCGGCCACATCGACATCGATTCCGGTATAGGCGTTGCCGCCAGCACCTTCGAGAATTTCGTTGGCGACGGGGTCGCCATCTACCGGCCCCTCATCGCTGTTCTCAAGCGTCAAGGTGAAGGTCTTCGTGACGCTGAGGCCACCGGAATCGGTTGCCGTCACTTCGATCTCGATGCTGGTCTCCTCGGCCGTCTCGAAATCGAGAGAGACGCCAGGCTTCAGGCGCAAGACGCCCTCGACGATTTCGAAGCGGTCATCGGAGACGGAGAAGGTATGGTATTCCTGCTCGGTCTCGGAATCGGGATCGGACACATAGAGATAGCCGATGGTGGCACCGGCGGTGTCCTCGGGAATGAAGCTGCCTTCCAGGCCGATATCGGTCGGGGCACGGTTGAGGCCGTCTTCCAGATCGCTGACCAGCACGTCCTGATCGGCGAAGCGGAGCATTTCGACTTCATAAACCGTGTCATGGCCGTCACCGCCGTCGCGAAGATCGGTCACTTCGATATAGCCGCCCTCATTCACCTCGATGAGGTAATCGGCGGCGTTGCCGGTGAAGATTGCAATGTCGACATCTTCTTGCCAGGCGCCGTCATTGCCGGCGCCACCGATATAGTGACCGCTTTCGCCGCCCGCGAGATAATCGTCGCCACCACCGCCGAACAATAGATCGGCGCCACCGGCACCGCTCAATTCGTTGTTTTCGGTGTTGCCGATGAGCGCGTCGTTGCCGGAACCGCCGACCACATTCTCGATGCCGGCGAGCGTGTCGGTGCCGATATCCTTGTCGCCGAAAGCCGTGCCGTTGGCGAGATCGACGATGACGCCTTCATCCGTGCTGGCATAGACCAGCGTATCGTCGTCATCGCCACCATCGTAGAAATCGTTGCCGCCGCCATGCCCGCCGACGATGACGTCATCACCGCCGCCAGCGAAGACCTGGTCGTCATTGGCGGAACCGGTGATGGTATCGTCGCCGGCACTGCCGGTGATGAAGGCCGGGCCGCCGGCCTCGGAGGCATCCAGCGTGTCGTTGCCGGCACCGCCGGTGAAGAAGATAAAGGACGGTCCCGAATCCGGTGTGGTGGTCGGCGTGCCCGTGCTGGGATCGAGATAATCGAGCGAAATCGAGCCCGGCTGCGGATTGGCATTGCCGAAGGTGATCCCGGCATTGGTGATATTGCCGGCAAGATTGATCGAGATGAACGAGACCGCCTGCAGGGGATCGGGCACGAAGCCCAGCAGTTCCGACAATTGATCGACGGGCTCCAGATCGGCGAGATCTCCCGGCTCCTCGCCGCCCGCCGCCGTGGTGATCTGGTCGGGATCGAAGTTTTCGAGCGCCGCCTGATCGCCGGCGTCGCCATCTTCGGCCGCCCCGCCCTGCTCGTCAGCCGGGCCGGTGCCTTCGATCTGCCGGAGTTGCTGCAGCACTTCGTCGAAATATTGCAGAACCTCATCGCCGGTGAGGATCACCGGCTGACCCGGGGCGATGAAGAAGCTGGTGACGGTGACGGCGGCGTTTTCCTGGTTGATTTCCTGGATGCCGCCGGCGTTCTGAATGACGACGCGGCCGACATGGCCGTCGGCATCAGCGAGCAGCATGATCACCGTGTCGCTGCCTTCAAGCGCGATGCGCGCCGCGACCGTGGTGCCGCGGATGCCGATCGTGCCGACCGGCGTGTTCACTTCCATATTGCCGTTGGGCGCGATGCTGCCGGTCGAAAAGACGAAGGTGCCCTGCAGGACGGAGGTGACGAAATTGCCGCCGCCGCTCGCCGGATCGAACACCATTTCATCCATCGTCATGCGGGCGCCCGCGGAGAGGGAGAAGGTGGTACCGTCGATGAAAACGATGCCGACGGCGCCCTCGCTATCGGTCATGACGACGTCATTGAGGAAGACCGGATCGCCGCCGGCAAGATTGGCGGTCGAGCCGTCGGCGCGCTGCACCGTGACGGTGCCGGCAACGGTCTCCACAGTACCGATCGCCTCGCCGGCCTGGGCGAGCTGGGGTGTGGTGTCGCTCTGGGTGGTGTTGTTCTCGGCGAACAGAAGGTCGCCGCCTTGGCTCGCCAATCGGTCGACCAGGGCGCCGTTCAAATGGGCGCGGCCGCCGATCAGCAGATCCGGCAATGCCTCTTGCGCGAAGTAATCCTTGACGACGATATCCTGTCCCTGGGCGCTTTCGATCAGCAGATCGTCGCCGACATGGTGGAAATCGGCCTTGAGGATATCGGTACCGCCCGGCAAGGCGATCGATTCGCCACCGTCGGCCTGGACGACCAATCGCCGGCCGTCGCCGCCAAGATCAAGTTCCGGTGTCGCAACCATGATTATTCCCGCTCCTCTTGCCGAGCCGATCCACGGACCCGATGCAGATTGTTATTGGACGGTCGTCAGTTCCGGCTCGGAGAGCCCCATGTCCTGCGGCCGCAGATGGCCGACTGCGCGCAACACGCGGTAGACCGAGAGCCGCGCGTTGTAACTGGCATCGACGAAATTGATCTGTGCCGTTTTGAGCTCGCTCAGCGAGTCGAGCACGTTGATCGAGGATTCCTGTCCCGCTTCGCGCAGGCGCTGGCGGGCGGCGTAGACTTCCTCGGCGATGTTGACGGCGTTCTGAAGGAGTTCGACCCGCTCCTTCGAGGTTTCCAGATTTTCCCAGGCGAGGCGCACTTCCTCGGCGACCCGGCGGCCGGCATCGTTGTATTCGCTCATGCGCTGGCTGTAGACGGCGCCCGCGCGCTTCACGCGCGATTGGGTGGCGAAGCCGGAGAAGAATTCCCAGGTCACGCGCAGCACGATCGAATAGTTCTCGCGGTAGCCTTCGACGCCATCGACGTCATTGTCGTAGCCGGCGCTTCCCACCAGATCGAGGCGCGGGAAGAAATCGCTGCGCGCGGCGATGCGTTCCTGGCTGGCGATGTCGATGCCGCGGGCGCTGGCATTGAGGGCGGGATTGTCGTCCTGCGCCAGCGAGACGGCCATTTCCATATCGGCGGGCAACAAGGCGATGGGCGGAACCGGATCGACCAGGCTGGCGACGTCGGGCGCCGTGCTGTAGACCTGCTGATAACGAGCGACTGCCTGGCGCAGGCGGCCTTCCAGGGCTACGCGGCGTTCCTTGGCCAATTGCAGGCGCGATTTCGCCTGCAGCACGTCGACCGTGATGCCCGAGCCGCGCTGCACGCGCTCGTCTTCGAGTTGCAACTGGATCTGCAGATTTTCTTCGTCGGACTTCGCGATCTCGATGAGGCGCGTCTGGCGCAGCACTTCGTGATAGGCGGTGATCGCTTCGAAGAGGACGTCCTGGACCGTGGCGCCGAGGCTGAGCCCCGCCACTTGTTCGTTGAGGCGCGCGACATCAACGGTCGCTTCGCGGCGCCAGCCATCCCAGACATTTTGCGTCACCGTGAGGGCGACACCTTCGCGGTCGGTGCTGAAGGGGCTGTCGCCGTCATCGCGGAGCGACGGTGAGTCGGTGTATTCGTAGCCGACATCGCCGGTGATGGCCGCTTTCGGATAATAAGCGGAGAGCGCCTCGTCGATGCCTTCGGTGTTGGCCTGCAAATTGAGTTGCGCTGCCGTCACCCGATCACTGCTCTGCAGCAAACCGGCCAAGGCCTGCTCAAGCGTTTCGGCGCGCGCGCCCGTTGCACCGCCCGAGATCATGGTTGCTGTCACCAAGGACAGCACGCCAGCCACGCCAAACCCCCGCCGCATCATATCCCCCAAAATCAATCCTCGGGCTCCCAAGGAACTTGTCTGCCGAAACGTGAAACCTGATGAGAAGTTAAACTAGCAGGTGCGAACACAGAATTTTGCTAAAATTATTGTAAGTTCATCACAGCCGGCCACCCCCAATTTGGGCAAAACCGGGTTACGGCTCGCAGAATAAATATACTTAGGTGTGTGTTTGGTTAATGCCGCGTTAATAATGCCGCGACGTGGCCGGCGAGCCACAGGCAAAAGCCAGCCAAACCACGAATCGCGGGCGATGGGGCGAGGCGATCCCGATCCCGGCTCCGGAACTTAAAGCAAAACCGCGGAGCTGGACGGCCCCGCGGTTTCCCTTTGAGCAGATTATCGGTCGAAAAAGCGGCTCAGCTTTGGATAAAGGCGAGCAGATCCGGGTTCACCACATCGGCATGGGTGGTGCACATGCCGTGGGGGAATTTCTCGTAGACCTTGAGCGTGCCCTTGCTGAGCAGCTTCACCGCGAGAAGAGCGGAATCGGCGATGGGGACGATCTGATCGTCATCGCCATGCATGACCATGGTCGGCACGTCGATGGCCTTGAGGTCGTTGGTGAAGTCAGTTTCGGAGAAGGCCTTGATGCAATCGTAATGCGCCTTGGCCCCGCCCATCATGCCCTGGCGCCACCAATTCCGGATGACGCCCTCGGAGATTTTGGCGCCCGGCCGGTTGAAGCCATAGAAGGGGCCGCTCGGGATATCGAGATAGAATTGCGCGCGGTTGGCGGCAAGCGCCTGGCGGAAGCCGTCGAAGACCTCGATCGGCAACCCGCCGGGATTGGCCTCCGTCTTCAGCATGATGGGCGGCACGGCGCCGATCAGCACCAGCTTGGCCACACGGCCCTTCCCGTGCCGGGCGACGTAATGCGCGGCCTCGCCGCCGCCGGTCGAATGGCCGATATGAATGGCGTCGCGCAGATCGAGCCGTTCGGCGAGGGCGGCGACATCGGCCGCATAATGATCCATGTCGTTGCCGGTCGCCGTTTGGCTCGAGCGCCCATGACCGCGCCGGTCATGGGCGATGACGCGATAACCCTGGTCGAGGAAATAGAGCATCTGCGCGTCCCAATCGTCGGCGCTCAAGGGCCAGCCGTGATGGAAGACGATGGGCTGACCGCTGCCCCAATCCTTGTAGAAAATCTCGGTGCCGTCCAAGGTGGTGATGAAACCGCTGCTCTGCTGCTTTCCCGTCGCCTGCGCCACTTGCTGCAGCGATTGCGCCGCCGCGGCAGCGGGCAGAGCACCGGCAACGGCCGCGACCGAGGCCGCGGTCAACACGGCACGGCGGGTGGCGGCCGAGGGGGAAGAGGTGGAACTGTCGGTCATCTTCTATCTCCGATTTCGTTGGTGGATTTCAGCACCGACATTGCACCTTGGAAGGGCGTGCTATCAACCATACGAAGGTATCGGCGCACGATTTCGTCGACGACACCAACTCGGGTGTAGAGTCAGATTCACCGCACAATGAGTGAGGAATTGGCGAGGGGCTAGGGGCGAGACGCGGCGATACGCAGCGAGACCACTTCGCCCCGACAGAGAACGATTTCAATAAAAAAATAGCGGAGGGGATGGAAAATTAACCACACCCTCAAATAATGGCTAATTCTGCGAAATTGTCGTATCCCCGGTGCCATACAGTGTACCAAACAGGCACACGCTAAATAGACCACCAGAAACTTGACCGATAGATCGGCGCATTGTTCATCGGCGTCCAAAGACGCTTCTCCCACATACTCTGTTTTGGATTGCCTCCCAGTTTCACTTCATCGCCCATTGTATTGTAAACAGCCTCTGTGATCCAAGTCGCGTAGTTACCATCGCGCAAGTCGCACAACTTAGCGGCATAGTTTGCCGCCCGACCAACCCAAACTATATCATTCGCTCCCCGCACACCTGTCCTTGCGGCGAGGATTTCACTGCTATCGACACCGACAGCATGCCTCATCGTATAGTCGACCGTAGGGTATTGTTTTCGAATTGCAGGATTGATCAGATTTGCTACTGCGTAGTGAATCTTCATGGCACACCTTACGGCACGGGTGTTCTTGTTTATGCCGATGAAGATTCCCATCACCCGGTCGCCATCGAACGAAGTAATGGTCCCGGACTCTTCTTTGATGAGCCGCGAGGCGCAGAGCAAGAACGCTTTGTACATTTCCGCTGCAAACCTAGCGCTTCGAGCATTCACAAGCGCAGTAGATTGCGCCATATCGGCGTAAAGGCATACCGCGTCTAGTTTGACACCGTCATTCCCCAGTTTAATGCTTTCGGGTTCAGGTACGACAGTGCCATCACGCTCGGTCCAACTGGAACGAAGCATAACAGCAATGTTTGTTTCCAAATCTTCTTTGATAGCCATAATTTATCTAACGCCAAGTTTTAGAATTGCTTTTCTCAAGTCAGCACTGATCTCTTTCGCAGCCATCCCAATCTGCTTTGTCCCTACTGCCCCCGATCGAATATGAGTCAACCCAAGTAGATCGCTTGGCACTTTGATATTCTTCGACCCACTAATGACAAAAGCTCTTTCGCGGTCCAATTGGCCCATAAACAAACCAAGCTCGAAAATTACATTGTCACGTGGTGCCGGCAATTTTCGGCCACGCGAGATCACCCAATCGTCGGCGCCAAAAATTAGCGCTGCAAAATCTGAATCCTTGGTCGCCGCCAAGAGCGTATCAAGTGTGATGCTGGACGGTCCAAATATCCCATTGTTCCAGACGCGGACGTCTATCTTGTCGCCGGCCAATGCATCTCGGATGGCATTTGCTAATGGCAGCTCCTCCGCCGAGCATCCCAGGAACAGCACGGGTTCCGGATTTGGTGGTCGATGAAAAACCGATCGTTGGCGCAGTCGATCGGCGAGAACACGCGCAAACGCTCGCCAGATGGACGGAAATGCCTGCCCCACCTGCCGAAACTGATTCTCCGTTAGCTTTGCGACCACCATTTTGGTCATCGCGCGCACCGTCGCAGCCCGAGGAGACGCGGCATCAATGAGAGACATTTCGCCGACGCAGGTTCCGGGGCCGCGAGAAGCAACTAGTCGGTTGTTCACGTAAATATTGGCAGTACCCTGAAGTATGAAGAACAAATCGTTATTGTCTTCATCTTGCTTGATCAGGTTCTTTCCGGCGCTAAGCGACTCTATCGTAGCAATATCGGCAATTGCTGCGGCTAAGGCTCCGTCATGCTCGATGACCTCCTGGCCTCTCAGCGCATCAATAAGTACTTCGCGGCTATCCGGCCCGTCGAACCGATTAGCCACGCGCCCTCCTATGCGCGATCGAGGGCGTACGCGCGAATCAGGAGAAAGCTTCGTCACACGGCGAGTACGGGTGTTTTTTTTAAAAGTCGAAGACATTGATCGAGCTGTGCATATTTTTGAAACGAGCTCCAATGGCGCGGCGTCTCGTAAATTTGAGTCAGGATACAGCTTTTATTAGTAAATTTCGAATCAACGCAAGCCGAGTTGCCATTGCGCCACATCGCTGCCCTAAAAAACTGGGCACCGAGGACACGGTCCATCGACGATTATGGTGGAATTAAGAAGGCAAAGAAATTGGCGGAGGGGGTGGGATTCGAACCCACGATAGGGTTTAACCCCTATAACGGTTTAGCAAACCTACTCTGCACAAACTATCGGACAGCGGGAACGTCAGAAAATTGCGTCTTATCAACTTCTTACTGACCGCAATAGCCGCTGCATCCGCAACTACAATCATTTGCAGCCGGCACAAATGTCGGCACAGTCCGTCACGCGACACCGAAACAACTATCAGGACCCGAAGTCGCGCTGGTATGGTTGTTTCGGCGCCATAATCCAGGCGCGTTGCGTGATCGACGCCCGCAAAGTCAGGCTGCCGAACGCTGCGCTCGATCGCAACCATCCGGCGGCAGTCGACATATTAATTAATAGTCATGCGATTTCGCCAGAACTCATACCATATTGAGCGTTACTGTCTACAATCAGAGGAATACTCGCCCCTGCAGCCCCGTTTTCATGAGCGCCTGCGGGGATCGGCCAGCCGCTCCTTCCCCTAGAAAGGCGCTAGACGCTGGGGAGGCTTGCGATGATGTCAGTCAGATTTGACCGGACCGATTGGAATAGTGGACGTGTCGACGCGCCGCGCAGCGTTGCGGGCTTTGAGGAAGGCGTGCATGTCATCCTGGACGCGGCCTCGGTCAGCAACCTTACCAAGGGCGACAACATCGTTTTCATCAAGGGCAACGAACGGGATCTGGTCGAATTCTCCGCGTTTGATGCCGAGGACTGGCATCGCGACCCGGTGAATTACTCCGGCTCGGATGGCCGCACCTATCATCTCTACACTGCCAGAATTCGATCGACGCCGGTCCAGGTGTATATCGACAGTAAAGTCACCGTCCTCCTTCCCAGTATGCACCAAGAAGCCAGGCATTCGGAGCAGCCCCAATGACTCGGCATGAAACAGACGCTGCCCAGGACGAGCAGGCGATCGACACAAAGGCGATCTTCGTCGCCTTGCCGATCTTTGCTGGCGACGCCACAGAGATCGGCGAAATCGTCGCGAACATCTTTGCATGTGCGCAGTTTCCAGATCGCGTCACAATCGGCATCGCGTGGCAGATGGCCCCCACGGATGATGCGGAAGCCAGTATCGACACAACCCGCCCCGGGCAAGTGCGGATCGCCCGCATTGATGCCAACCGCGCCTTGGCGAATGGCTGCATCTTGGCTCAGGCTCTCCGCCTCATGATGCGCGAGGATTTTGTGCTTAGCCTGCCGCATCGTCATCGCCTGAACGAGGGTTGGGATAGCAGGCTCCTCGGCATGCATGTGCGATGCGAGGACGGCAAGGCTGTGCTTACCGCGGGCATCGAACTGCACGCAGCCCAGAATCCGGACCAGCCGTCACAGCCTGTCTTTGCCGGTTTCGACGAGCGCAGCCGCCTCCCGATCGTCGGCGAACGACCGGTAAAAGAACAAAAGAATGAGGCCGTACCGAGTGCCTTTTGCCGGGCGTCGCTCCTGTTCGCGCCGGCGCAAGCCTTCCGCGAGGTGCCGCTCGATCCGCATATCAGCCAGAATGAGGAAGACATCTCGCTTTCCGTGCGATTGTGGAGCTGGGGATGGAATATCTACACCATGCCGGAACGTATCCTGTGGCCACTACCGGATGCCGTTCACGTATCCGCCAGCGACAGCAATATCAGCGCACTGGGCAGCGCGCTGAGCCGTAAACGGCTGCGACACTTGCTGGGCATTGCCAGCAGCGACGAGCGCGAGCCGTTACGGGACCTGGAGCGGTTTGGTCTCGGCGCTATCCGTTCGGTGGCCGATTTCGAGCAATTTGCCGGGATTCACTTCGCCAGCCAAATAGCCGATCCGCGCGCCCGAGAGGGCATCGTCGGATCAAAGCGGGCGCCCGCATCTGCCTCGACGCCGAGCGCTGGACTGAATGTAATCGTCTCGCCCGCACGCTCGCTCGATCTGCGCAAGATCAGGCATGGCTCCCTCCCCGATCCCGACAGCAACCCGCCGGCGCCGACGCCAGATCTCTCCGGCCTCGAACGGCTGCCCAAGAAGGTGCTGGAGAACGACCAAGTCCTGATCTTCGACGACTTCCTGCCTGAACTCATTTATGACGAGGTCTATCGCTGGGCGATCTATGCCGATTACCAGCATGTCAATATGGGCGGGCGCATCAGCCGCGCCTGGAGGCCACATGACGGCTTCCCGATGCGCAGCCTCAGCCACTGCGTGTTCGAGGAACAACCCAGGCACCAGGGTGACAAGCGCTCCTGGGAGTATCCGACCAAGACGGCGTTTGACCTGATGGCCGAGCGCATTGATTTCATCGCACCGGACGCGGAAAAACTGATCGGCCGGCGCGGCCTGGATTGGGGCGCCTTCACGATTCACAGCTATATCTATCCGGCGCGATCCGGCATGTCGCTGCACCAAGACCATCAGCCACAGAACAAGGGGGCCTTCACCTATTTTATGGCGCCGCAATGGGACATCCATTGGGGTGGCCTGCTGGTCGTTCTGGACCCACGCACGACGCTCGGCAAGGACACCGTACACCTCTATGGGAATGGCAAGGCAAGCCCAAATGTTTGGCTTGATCGCGAACGCGAGGCACCCTTTGTCTTCGACCCGGGCATTGGCCAGGTGATCATGCCCAAACGCAATCGTGCCGTCTTCATCCGGCCCGATTGCTATCGCATGATCACCTATGTCAACGAATATGCCGGCGACAATGTTCGCATCGACTTTTCAGGTCACTTTGAGGCAAAAGCTCGAGTGAATGCCGCCGACCAGCAAAGCGAGCCCAGCCTGCTGCGCAAATAGCCCGCTCTTAGTCGACCAGATCGATCGCTGCCACTGTCAGAGCGTCGAGGATGACGTTGGTCGCACTCTGGACCAGCATCACCTTGTCGTCGGCAACGACATAGCGGTAGCCCGCATGTAGCGGCGGCAACTGCCGGAGGAGCTCGGGCGGCAGGTCGCGCCCCTCAAGGCCCGGTGGCAGATGGCCGTTCCGGACGAGTTGTCTGGACAAACCGGGCGGCAGCTCGCCACGCTTGGCAAGGCCTGGCGGCATGCCCTTGGCCTTCTTCTTGGCCTTTCCCTGCCCCTTGCCTGCGCCATGATTCCACTGATCGTATTGCCGCTGATAATAACTGCGGATGATACGCCGCTCGATCTCATCAATGATGATGTCGCCGACATTGCCGGCTGATTCCGAGAGGATGGGCGCGGTGGCGCCCGGCTCAGCCGCGGAGTCAGCACGCGCTGCAGCAGAGCCGAATCCAACGGAGAGCGCCATCAACAGAACGATACTTGAGAGCTTCATGGAATTCTATCTCCGCTATGGCGCCGCTTCATCAGATAGGATGCGCGGCGCGCTTTTGCATCCGGGTGCAGATCAGGAAAGCGTGATCGCAATCGGTGACCCGTCTACATGCGCGCGCGCGCCGTGATCGTGATGCTGGGGAATGGCGATACCAAATCGCTGACGAAGTTGAACTGCGTCGAGGCATTCACCTCGACCGAGTTCGCACCTGCATCGATTGTCGCCGTTACGTCCGGATTGACACCGACCATCTGCGACTTGGCATAATTCTCGATATCGGTCGCAGGACCTGTGATGTTGTAGACGCCCCAGCGGACAGCCTGCTCGCAGCCAAATTGCAGCGTGTTATAGACATACATATACCGACCCCACTCCATCACGCCGAGAAGGAACATGAGAAGGACCGGAAAAATAAAAGCAAATTCGACCGCGACCGAACCGCTTTCATGATGCCGAAAGGACCGCGGATGTTTTCTCATGGTTGCGTCCTCGCAGTCGCCGACGCGGTCAGATTGAGCGTGTCGGAGACGATAAAATAATCAAGCAGCATGTCATAGGTACGGGTGACGTTGATCGTGAGGTAATATTCCGGACGGCCGCCGCCGCCACAGGTTGATTCCTTGGTGCAGGTATCGCCACTGTCCGTGAGTACCCCGTTGCAATAGCAGCTGGGCATCGTGCTGAGCGCCAAGGTGTCCTGCACGGTCGGGTCGTAAGAGAGAGCCGCCTTCGCGGCCGTTGTCATCGCCACCGTATCCCACATATTGCCAAAGCCCTTTTGCAGGGCGGCCCTTGCTGCAGCCTCGGTTTCGGATTTCGCTCGGACGGCAAGTCCGAAGTCGAGGGTGCCCATCAGCATCAGGATCAGCAGAGGCGCCACAAGGGCGAACTCGACAGCCGGCGCGCCTCGTTCGCAGCGCCTCAATCGTGACAGCAGGTGCTTGAACTGATTGAACATCGACTACTCCACCAGCACCGGAACCGACTTCGCGATCAAATCGACACCATCCATCATCTTCGGACAGTTGGCGGCCGACGGCTGGACCTGCGCTGCGGTGTCACCAATGAACACGATGTTATTGGCGATGATGCGGGTGCATTTCGATCCGCTATTGCTGGTTCCGCGATAATCGATTTCCTGGTTGGGAAAATAGATCGCACCCTGCAGATTGGTGTTGCCGGTCCCGCTGAACGAGCTCTTCGTTGTCGAGCTTGCCGCGGCATTGTAAATGGCGATGCCGCCATAGCGCGGCGTCGGACTGCCATCGGCCGAGGGTGCGGTAATGTTGACATCGGCGTTGCCGTTGATCGTGACACTCGAATTCTCGTCGGTCAGCACGAAGGTACAGGTACAATTGACCACCGCCCCGGCATTGATCTTGAGATCGCCCTTGACATAGATCTCCGTGACGGAGCTGGGAATCGTCACATTGGCCTGGCTGCCGAAAGTCAGGCCTTCATCGAAATAGGCGGCATTGCCGGCGCCAGTTGCTGCCCAGGTATCGCCCGATCCAAAGGTTGGATCCGCATAGGTGGTGCCGGGCGCTGGCGGCAGAACCTTGTCCTTGAACGGGTCGGCCATGCTGGTCTGGCCGGTAAGCGGTGCGCCGTTGTCCAGCACCGGCACGGCGCTGCCATTGGCTTGATAGCCACCAACCATGGCGAAGTAGTCAGCGATCACGTCCAGCTTCGCGCCGCCTGCGGTGGTCATCGATGTGGCGGAAGTCGCGTTGGAGAACATGCCGCAACCGTCGAGATTGAGATTGGCGCTGCCAGAAAGCTGAATACCGATCGGCGCTGAAGGAGAAAGCGAAAGGACGCAGGCCTCGCCCAGCACTTTCACCTCGGCGACCGCGCGCACAGCAAGTGTGATGGAATCCTGGAAGAGTGCCGCGAACATCATCGAGGGCTGCTCGGTAATGGTCACTTCCACAGCATTGTTGTTGCCGACGAACTTGCCGATTGCGGGCGGGTTGACAGCGACGATCGTGACGCCGTCACCTGGCATGACATCGTTCTTGGCTGCGTCGGCTTCCGCGGCGGTCTGGATCGAGGACGCGTCACCCACCTGATACATGTCGTAGGCGGCACCCATGGCGGCCGCATCGGCCGCAGTCTGCAATTGGCGCTTAGTCGCGTACCAGCTACCGATCTCGACGCCGATGCCCACCGCCCCGATCAGCGCTGTCAAGGAGAGGCCGACCATGATCGCCGCGGCGCCGCGCTCATCGCCGAGGAAGTGTCGAACGGGAATTCTCTTCTGCTTCTGGATCACGATGCCCACTTTCGGTCGGCCGGGGTTGCGATTGCGGCTAACCTCGATAACGAGCGACACAACCTGGTATTCCCGACCGCGTCACACAATCGTGGCACTTTTTCTGTGATGGGAATAACCCAGTCGGGACCAATCAGCGGCCTGTCCAAAAAAGACGCCGCGGCTTTCGCCGCGGCGCCCGGCCCATCCCGTCAGGCGCTGGGGCACTATGTCCCGCCGGGAGGGGTTTCCCATGACATCGGACGTCAGACCACCGTGCTGACGGTCACATCACTGTCGACAATGAGCGTGCCGCCATTGCTGAGGTTGTATTGCGTGAACGCCATACCGCGCAGGTCATCATTGACGATGGATGTCGAACTCACCGTGATGCCGCCGTCCAGATGCAATTCCAGGGAATCGCCATTGCTGCCGATGACATAGAGCGTGTCGCCCTCCAGCCCGTCGGCATCCTCGGAATTGTCCGTGAAATCGATCACGTCGCTGGCATTGAGGATGATCTTTGTGCCGGCCCCGTTCGGGCTTGCTTCCTCGGTGATCAGGATCGATTCGACATTGGTGATGTTCGCATCACGCATATCGACCGTCGCATTCGTGAGACCAGCCGGCAGCGTCAAGCCCTCCGCCGTCATCGTGTTGAAAATGGCACCCTGGTCGACCCGGACGATGTCGAAGCCAGCGCCGCCATTCAGCGTATCGAGAGGATCGAAGACCAGGACATCGGTGCCATTGCCGCCAATGGCGATGTCCGCACCATTATTGGCCGGATCCAGGACGTCGCCGCCGTTGAGAATGTTGGTGCCATCTTTGCTGGCCGTAATGGTGTCGCTGCCGGCACCACCGAAGACGTAATCGACCGTCGCGGCATCGGTATCGGTCAGTGCTCCGTTGCCAGCGGCATTCGGATCATCCTTGGAATACTCGAACCCGACATAGGTACCGGCATCGCCATCAGGATTGATGGTCGTGACGATGGCTGTGCCTTCGTTCGCCCCGGTCGGGTTGTTGTCGACCTCGACCTGGGCATTGCCAGGGTCGACGATGCGCACGCCTTCCAGCGTAAGATCGGTGATGATGACCTTCGTCCCCGCCGTCGCTTCCGCGCCAACCAGATAATCGTGCGTGGGGTCGATGAGGAAGCCGGCATCCGTCAGGATAGCCCCCTGTTGACCCTGCGAGCCGCGGACGACCAATTGGGCGTAGGCCCGCAGCGGATCCTGCTGGTCCACGAATGTCACCAGCGCCACCTGCTTCTGCACGTTGGTATTGGTGACGAACTCGCCATTGAGGATGTTCGGGCGCAAGAGCGTCGCAATCGTGGTTGACTGATTGTCCAGCGCCCCATCCGGATCACTTGGATCGGCATCGGTATCGCCCGGCCCGCAACCACCGTCGGTCGGCGCTTCCACCGCCTTTGCCGTTACCTTGAACGGATCGGTCGAGGCATAGGCGTCATGGGTGCTGCTGCCGCCTAGCCCGCTCGCGATGATATCGAATTCATGGCTGAAGGATGTCGTGCCCTGTGACAGGGTCAGGACCAGATCATTGCCATCGAGGACCCAACTGTCCACACCAGGGATATTCGCCGGAAGGTTCTGGAACGAAAATACGGTTGGGAGATCGACACGGACCGTATGCGTTTCCGAGCCGTCCGTGTCGCTGAAATTCGCCGTCACCAAAAGAGAGCCGGTTTCATTCTTCGTAAAGATGCCGTCATCGGCACCTTCAGTGATCTTGGATCCCTTGTCGTTGACCTCATACCCGTCATCGCTGATCGAGATGGTGACATTGGTCGGCTTGTCAGCCACCGCGTCGAGATAGACCGTGAAATTTTGATTCACCATCCCGGTCTGGAGTGAGTCCGGATCCTGGATATCGAGATGCAGGGTGAACGCACCATCGACATCGCTGTCCGCTGGCGGCACCGGCCGCAGTTCCAGCGTCCCGCTCAGCACCCCGGCGATATAAGGATCGATGTCGACGCCGCTGCCCGCCGCGAGCAGGGCGACTTCCGAGCCGCCGCCGGACGTATCCCACACCTGCAATGACCAGCCGGTCGGAATATCGATTGAGCCCCCGGTCACGGTTTCATTGTCCGCGGGGGTGAAACTGACGCTGAGAGCCTCGGGCATTGCGGTTTGATCGCCGCTCCACTGGCCCGGCTGCAGATCCTCGGCGACGCAGCCGCTGATCGTTGCCGAGCCTCCAGCCCGATCGATGATGGTTTCAGGGACGGTGATCGACAGGGTCGCGGTGTCGGAATCGCCGTCGCCATCGGTCAGCGTGTACGTGAAGACTTCCTGCGCATCATCAGGTACCACGGCATTGGGATTGAGTGTGTAGGTATAGTTGCCGTTCTTGTCCATAACGAGCGTGCCGTATTTGCCGTCGACCGAGAAGCCGTCGGACCCGTCAGCATCAATGCCCTCACCCTCGAGCTTGGACACCGCGCCGCCATCAGCACCAGTAACATCGGCAACACCGTCGGATTTGTTGTCATCCTCGCCGGCACCGATATCCACGCCCGTCAGCACGTTACCCGTCGCAATGGTGTCGCCGGCTTCGATGCTGTCGACATCGTCATTGGCGGTCGGGCTATCATCGTCGATGCTGACATTGATGACCGAAGAGAGGAAATCGCCATCATCATCGGTTGCTTTGACGCCGATGGTCAGGGGCACATTGTCTTCCCAGGCTGTCTCGGTGCCGTTCTCGTTGTCGCCGTCATCCTGCGCCGGATGCTGGATCGGCTGCAACAGAGTGAAGGTCCAATAGCCGCTTTGCGGATCGAGCGTCGCTTCGAAATAGGGATCGTTCTCGCCATCGACATAACCGAAGACATGCACGGCATCGGTGACGCCGAACAGGATGTCGTCGCCAGCGAGGCTCTTGAGGCCGGTCGCACTACCGGCGGCAACGTCGAAAGTAAAGGCGCCGCTGACCACTAACTCTCCGTCATAGACGGTATCGGCCGGGCCATCTGCACCAAAGGAAACGGAAACCCAGCCGCTGGCCGTCACGCCGGCCGCGTCATCGCCATTTTCCGATGTTCCGGGATGACCGGAAGCATTTACGTCGTCTTCATCGACAACGCCCGGATTCTGGTCCGAATTGCCGCTTTCATTGGCGTTGTAGATATAGAGATCGGTCGGCACGTCGTCCTTGACGACGGCATTGAAGCTGCCATCAGCGATCGTCCCATTGCTGTCAGTAACCTGGAAGGGGAGCGGGATGGTCAGCAGATCCTGATCCTGCGGGCTTTCTCCGGTGTCCGGGTGATCGAGGCGATTGATCAGCGAGAACAGGATGTCGTAGGTCGCGACCGAGCCACTGACATCGACCGAGATTACCTCGACCTCGAAGATGACAACCTGGTCGCTCGGGCGGATGGCCTGGATGAATGAGCCGTCACCGTTGACGTCTATATAGTCGAGCGTTTCGCCATTCGAGGTCAGGACCGGAAAGCCTCCGGCCAAGAGCTGCATCGCCGCCAGAGGGTCGATCGGCAGATCGGTACCGTAATCAACCGCGACCTTGACGATGTTCGCCGTCGGCTCCTTGGCAGGACCGTCGGTATCGCTGTCGTCGTCATCCATGTGATCGTTGCCGTCCGTTTCGGTTACAGCAGCGAACTGGAGCTTGAAGTCGGAATAGCGGTCGGATTGGAGATCGTCTTCATTGACGAAGGTGTCTTCAACCGTGATGACCGGCGTCGAACCCTCCGTCAGCGCGGCCTCTTCTTCCTCGTCCTCTTCGAACACGACCGCCTCGCGCTGAATCAGGCGGTAGTTGAGGAGTGTGGGATCGAGGCCACCGATGCCGTTGAGGCCGCCGAGGCCCGCGGCCGGATCAAAGGGCGAGAACACACCGCCGTTATTGTCGACACCCGCGCCAGGCGCTCCAGCGGCCGGGCCTGCCGCCGTTTCGATATCGAGGTTCGGATCGGTCGCTGCCACCACAACCGCCACGTCAATGGTGTCGCCGTTGCTGTCGATAAGATTCACATCCGCTTCGCCCTGGGCGGCGATGTAACCCTGCAGGATCACCGTGATATCGCCAACGCGAACGGCGAGGTTGCCGTTGCCGTCATCGAGCCGCGCCACCATCCGGTCCTGGGCGAAAGGCAGCTGGATCGTCTCGCCAGGAGTCACCTGGATTCGGACCACATTCTCGCCCTGGGGCAGCTGGACCTGGGTGGCCCCCTGGGTCAGCGTCGCGCCCTCGACATCGCCTTCATGCGCGATTGTGGCCGCGTTGGCGATGGTGGCTTCGGTGTTGATGGTGTCTGCGGTCATTTGCGTGGCTCCAAATTGGCGCTGCGGCTGGCAACGCCGCGGGTCCTCGCCGCGCGTGAGGGATGTGCGATCTCCAGGCGCGGCACTATGTCGAGAACGCGCCGCGTAACTGCAATATTCCTGGCATTTGAGGCGAATCCGCGCGGCAACTCACATCATTGTGGGCGCAAATTCAAAGTCTTTTGCTTGACGCGCATGCCGCGCGGAATAGGCCGAGTCCAGATATCAGAAAGACGCCGCGGCTTTCGCCGCGGCGCCCGGCCCCACCCGACGGCCGCTGGGGCACAATGACCGCCGGGAGAGGTTTCCGATCGAGGTCAGAAATCAGACCACCTCGACATCCTTGTCGACATAGAGGGTGGCGCCCGTATTCGAGGTGTAGGTTACGAAAGTGATGCCACCGGTGAGAGGTGTTGTCTCCGCCCCTTGTGTCCAGATCGTCGCGCCATTGTTCGTACCATCGATATCGGCGTTATCCAGATCGACTTTATCGCCGGCCGAGCCGATGATGTAGAGCGTGTCGCTGTCCGAGAAGCTGATCACGTCACTGGCATCGAGCACCACTGTCGTGCCCTTGGTCGGGCTGCCAGATTGTGTCATGCCGCTGATGATCGCCTCCTCGGTGATGAGGATGCCTTCGATGCTTGAAATGCTGGCACCCTGCAAGTCGACAATATCACTGGTCGGGAAGTGATCGATGCTGCCCGTGTTCGTGATTGTCGAGTTCTTGAGCGCACCCTGATCGACGCGTAGCAAGTCGAACCCGGCGCCGCCGCTATAGGTATCACCGGCATTTGGATTGTCGGCGGCATTGTCCAGGCCGCCATTCCACACCAGAACGTCGTTTCCGTCGCCGCCATTCAGCGTATCGTTGCCGATGCCGCCGTTGAGCACGTCGTTGCCGCCCTTGCCATTCAGCACGTCGTTACCAATGCTGCCATAGAGATAGTTGGCGAAGTCCGTGCCGTCGATGGTGCTGCTCTTGTTCTTGCCGTCGTCAATCGACTCGGTGACGATGACCGTATTGGCCAGATCCGGCGTGATCTGGGCGATGACGCCCATGGGCTTGTTTGAATCATCCTCATGTTCGATCTGGATGTTGCCGCTGCTGGGATCGAGGGTGACACCTTCCAGCGTGAACTTGGTTACCAGGACCTTGTGGCCATCCAGCGGATTTTCGAGCGCAACATTGTATTTGCCGGCCGGATCGATGTTGAAACCTGCATCGGACAGAACCGCGCCTTGTTGCCCCGTCGCGTCACGGACGACGACCTGGGAGTAGGCCGAGCGCGGATCGCCGTCATTGATGAATGTCAGGATCATCGCCTGATCGCCCTGCTGGGCGCTCGGTGTGTTGGTGATGAGTTCGCCGTTCAGAATGCGCGCCGACACGACGCCGATCTGGGCCGATTGCGTGGCGGTATTGTTCGTATTGGTGAACTCATCGCCGCTGCCGTTCCCGTTGGGTCGGACAACTGTCGCCTCTTCCAGCGTCGTGGCATCCACCGTGAATTGCGCGCCGCTGGCAGCCGCCGCGGTGTTCGTGATGTTGATGTTGTGGTCAACGCTGGTCGTGCCGTCCGGCAGCGTGAAGGTCACGGTCCAGCCGGCAGCCGCCGACCCCGTTACACCGACGCTCCACCCGGCGGGCAGGCCGGTCCAAACCGAGCCGTTCCAATCCGCCAGATTGAATCCCGCCGGCGCCTTGAAGACCAGGGTATGAGACTCCGAACCGTCGGACGCATCCGCGAAGGTCGCCTTGATGTTGACGACGCCGGCTTCGCCGATCGAGAAGAGGCCGTTGCCGCCGCTATCGGTCAGCGAAATCTGCACGCCGGTCGGCTTGTCGGCCGCCGCATCCACCTTGAGGGTCAAGGTTTGATCCGCCAGCACCATGGTCAGGTTCGAATCATTGTCCTTGATCGTCGCCGACATGGTGATCGTCTGATCGATATCGGTATTCGACGCGGCGATGAACTGAACCTTCGAGAGATCGGCCGCCAGTACCACCACGGTCGACGGACCAGTCGAGCCTTGCTGGATCGCGGTCACGCCATCCCAGAAGACGAGCTGCACGCCCGCCGGCAAGGTGAACTCGATCTGGGTGATGACTTCGTTATCCGCCGCCGTGAAGGCGCCGAGGAAGTCGATGCCGGCCGCGTTCGGCAATCCAGTGAAGCTGGGGACCGTGCTGCCGGTGTGCTGGTTCGGCTGGCCGTCTTCATAAGTCCAGGCCGTGATCGGGCCAAAGGCACCCTCGGCCGGATCGGTGACATCGAAGGTCAGCACGGCCGTGGCGCGGTCGCCGTCGCCGTCCTCGATCGTGTACGTAAAGTAGTCCGTTCCGTGAGCGTTGGTCTTGGCCGTATAGCTATATGTGCCGTCGGCATTGAGCGTGAGGAAGCCAAGGCTCGATTCGACACTGCCGCCGACATTGATGGTCGACTGGCCGGCATTGTTGCCGACGATAACGCCGACGACGCCGCCGCCGCTCTTTTCGTCATCGGCGCCAAAATCGTCGTTCGACAGAACGCCAAGGCTGGCATTGTTCTGCGAAACGGATTCCCCGGCATCGACTTTGCCGCCGGCATCGTTACTGGCAAGCGGCTCGTCATCGACGATGTCGATGCTGAGAGTGCCGTTCGACTGGTCGCCGTCGCTGTCCTCGACCACCACGGCGAAATCGTCCTTCACCGCGCCACCGCTGTGGTCGACATTGTCGAGCAGCGTATAGGTGTAGGCGAGCGTGCCCAGGGTGCTGTCGAACGCCGTCACGAGCAGATCGCCATAGAGGCCGTGAACGGTGACGCCCGCCGCGATGATCACCGGGAGGTCCTTGCCCGTGAGGGTCAGTGAACCGAACCCGTCCGGGGTCGAGAAGGACATGGTCCCGCTGGTAGCTTCCGACATGTCGTCATCGTCGTTGCCATTGTCGTCGGCTGCCTCGCCGGTTCCCGCGGGCTCGATCAATGCATCGATGGTGCGGATCGGCAGACCTTGCTCGTCGACCTGCTGAGCATCCTGGCCGGATGGGTTGAGGTCGAGTTCGGTACCTTCGTCGTAGATATTGATGACGAGATTGGCGATATCCGTGTCGCCATCGGCATCCTTCAGTGTGTAGGTGAAGGTGTCGGAATCGACCAGTGGGGTATTGGTCAGGCGGGTGTAGGTGTAATACCCGTCTGCATAGATAGTGAGCGTGCCAAACTCGCCCGCAATGATGAACCCATTGCCATGCACACCGTCGCTGGTGGGGGTCGGCAGGTTGGCCGGAACGTCGGCCGAGGCGATAGCCGATAGCTTGGCTCCATCCGCACCGACCAGATCCTTGCCAGCCGCCGGGTCGCTGGTGCCGGTGCCGGTGATGACGTTACCGTCGGTGGTCTGCAGGTTCCCGACCGAATCGAAATCGTTCTTCGCATCCGGGCTGTCGTCATCGATCAGCACGCTGATGGTGCTGGTGCCGGTCGAGCCATCCTCATCGGTGACGCTGACGCCAAACGAGACAGTGAGGTTGTCTTCGGTATCGGCATCCGCATGCTGGATCGGTTGCTTCAACTCGAACGACCACTGGCCGGTATCCCGGTTCAAAGTCAGAATGAAGACTTGATCGCCCTCGACGCCGGGGAGCCCGCCAGTCTTGTAGCCGATATAGGTCAGGGTTGTGTTGGCCGCGTCGCCGCTGGCAACTGGACCGGACAGAAGAACTACTACCCCATCCAATGTCGTGAGACCATTGAGGTTGTTGATCCCGGTCAGGTTGAAGGCGTTATCCGCTGCCAGAGGATCCGAGCCCAGGGTGACACCGAGAGTTCCGCCGGTGGTCTTCGACTGACCCGCGATGTCGCTGCCGTCGCCATAGATTGTGCCGGCAAGACCATTCGCCAGGCCCTCCTCGTCCACCGCGCCCTCCGCCGCCGTCAAGACCGGTGCTGCGCCGTCGGTGATCGCCACCGTGATGGTACCGGTCTCGGTATCGCCATCCTTGTCGGCGACCCGATAGGTGAAGGTCTCGGTGGTCGGATTGTCATTGTCGACACTGGCCGGCGGCGTATAGAGGAGATTGCCACCCGAGAGTGTCAGCGTACCACCCAGAGAGCCAACCAGTGTGAGGACCGGCGTGACGCCGTCCATCAGCGTGAAGCTGCCTAGCTGATACTCATCCGCACCACCCTGTACGTTCGCTGCGACGAAAGCCGCGATCGAGGACAGGTTTGTCTGGGCAGCGCCTTCTTGCACCGTGCCGAAGTCCTTATTGCCGGCCAAAGGACCATCGTCGGCGAAGCGGATATTGCCACCGAGATCGACCGTCTCGCTATTGATCGCGACATCATCATCGCCATCGGTGAGCGTCGCCGTCGCCTTCAGGCCGATGAGGCCATTAGCGAGATCCCTGATGTCGTCGTCATAGGTGGGCTCGCCTTCCGCCAAGGCATGATCAACCTGACGCAGCTGGGTCAGGGTCAAGATGCCGGTCAGGCTTTCCACCGAAACAGTGAATACGACGCTGGGATCGGCAGCATTGGCGGGCTCAACGGCTGAGGTCGACCCGACCATCACGCCATTGATCTGATGCAGATAGATCGGGTTGCCGCCGATGGTCAGACCAGAAGCAGCGCCCTCCGATGTCGGCGGCAGGAAGACCAGTTCATAGGTGAGGCTGGAGTTCTTCTCGCCATCGGCACCGGCATTCTTCGAAACGCTGAAAATATCGGAAAAATCCGCCGTCGAGCTTGCCACATCGCTGTCCGCCGGATCGCCGTCGGTATAGGCATCCCGCGTCTGCAGGATCACGGTACTCTCATCGCCCTTCAACACCGTGACCGACGGACCGTCGTCGTAGAAATCCACCCGAACGAACGTGGTCGCGGTATCACTATCTCCATCTTCGTCGGTGATGGTCTGTGTCACATTGAGTTGATTCAGGAAAGCTGCTTCCTGATGACTGGCCGTCGGGTGCTTCAGCGCCAGCCATTGCTCGACCTGGATAGCGCCGCCCACCAGCGAGATGGTGAAAGCGAGCGTGCCGGCGGGATCATTGCCGATACGACCCTCCACCGTTTCGCCGTTCTGGAACAGATAAATCTCAATGCCCGGCGCCGAGGTGGCAAAGAAGCCACTTGCCGTACCGGCCCCCGCCAACGTGCCGAAAGATTCACCCAATGCATTGGTGAGGGCGTAGTTCGTGGTGCCAGCTCCATCCGCGCCGTATTGCGAGGAGAAAAGGGCGGAGACCTGGAAACCGCCAGTTGCCTGAGAAACGCCATCGGTCAGGTCGTTATCGGCAAATTGCTGACCGGGAGTCTCGTCGAGAATGACCTGGTTGGGCGGGGCGGAAGTTGCGAGACCGGCCACGGGGCTGTCGTCATCGATCAGCACGCTGATGGTGCCGGTGCCGGTCGAGCCATCCTCATCGGTGACGCTAACGCCAAACGAGACAGTCAGATTGTCCTCGGTATCCGCATCCGGATGTTTGACCGGCTGCTTCAGCTCGAACGACCACTGGCCGGTATCTCGGTTCAGGGTCAGGGTGAAGACCTGGTCGCCTTCGACGCCGGGGAGCCCGCCGGTCTTGTAGCCGATATAAGTGAGTATCGTGTTGGCGGCATCGCCGCTCGCCGTCGGACCAGACAGCGTGACGAGGGTCCCATCCAGAGTCATCAGACCGTTGAGATTGTTGATGCCGGTGAGGCTGAAGGCGTTATCGGTTGCCAGCGGGTCCGAGCCCAGGATGACGCCGAGTGTGCCGCCGGTGGTCTTCGATTGGCCCGCGATGTCACTGCCATCGACGTAGGCCGTGCCGGCAAGGCCGTTCGCCAGGCCTTCCTCATCGACCGCTCCCTCCGCCTCCGTCAGGACCGGCGCCGCGCCGTCGGCTACCTTCACGACGATTTCACCGGCAGCCGTATCGAGGTCGTTATCCTTGATCGAATAACTGAACGTCTCGTCAGACGGTGCTGTGCCGTTGCCAGCGACAGTGGCCGGCGCGGTGTATTGAATCCAGGGCGTACCGTTCACATCGACGATCGCCAGCGATCCGCCGAGCGAACCCGGATTGACGAAACTGATGCTGGCGTCCTTGTAGCCATCGCCGCCACCCGCGACATTCGCCGCCAGAAACTCGGCCAGGGTTTGCAACAGAACCGGATCGCTGCCCTCAACTACCGGATCTGGGAAGATCACATTGGCGGCTGTCGGACTATCGTCGTCGATATTTATCACGACGTTCGCGTCGACCCAGTCACCATCGCCATCGAAGGCGCGCACCTTGAGGGTCAGGATGATATTGTCTTCGAACGCCGTCTCGGTCGCTTTGCTGTCAGGATCGTCCGTCAGCGGGTGATAAAGCGGCTTCAGCAGGCTGAACTGGCCACCACCGAACATCGAATCGATAGTCGCAGTGAAGGCCCAACTGCTGGGGTCATTGATGTTGCCGCCGGTATAACCGATCAACGTACCGGCAAGTGTGCCGTTCACGTCGGCCGCTAGAATACCGATCGTGATGATCTGTCCATCTGCCGTCTTCAGCGTGGTGTCGGAGGTCGCACCAGTGAAGACGAAAGCCGTGGCCGCGGCACCGTCGGTACCGAAGTCGACATTGACCTTATAGAGCACGGCGCCGCCGCCAGAATCGTCACCAGGACCGCCTTGTATACCGTTGGCGATATTATCTTCATCGATAAGGAACGGGCCTTGCTCGCCACCGTTGAAATGCACCACCCCAGTCAGGGTTGGGCCGTCATCCTCAAAATCGATCAGCAGGGTATTTTCCGAAATCGCAGTTACCTTGTCACCGTCGCCGTCGATGACGGTCGCCGAGACAAAGATGCCTCCGTCACCAGGGACCAGGAGAGATGCAAGATCGTCGTGATCCGCCGGCGTCGCGCCATCCTGGTCATGCGCGATGGGCAGGAATTGCGAAACGGTCAACTCGCCCGTGTCCTTGTTCAGTCGCACGACGAAGGCGATGACATCAATGCTGGGATCGCCGGTATGCGTGCCGACATAACCGTTGACCTGGTAGGCGGAAACCGAAACGAGGACGATGTTGTCGAGCGGATAGATATTGTTGGGATCCGTCACGGAAAGATTGGTGGGCACCTCGGTGGTCCCGATCGAGGTGTTGCCGCCGGCCTCAGTACGCAAGACCAACTTGTATTCCGGATTCGAGATCCCGTCCTTGGCACCGTCGGCGCCGAAGCTGATATCGGTGAAGAGATTGGTAACCGTCCCCTTTGCCGTGCCGATGGCCCCCGCCTCGGCGGGTTCATCGTCGTCAGAATTGCTGTCGCCAGCCTGGGCACCCTTCGTCTCGTCGAGCACGATCGGCGTGATGAAGGCGTCTTCCACCGCAATGATCGTCGGCGCATCGTCATTGACGGTGATGCCAATCTTGCCACCCAGTGGATCGCCGTCGGCATCGACGCCGTTCATCGTGAAGAGGAGCGTGAGGTTAGTTTCGATGCTGTCGACGCCCTGCGGGTTGGCGTGCTGCAACGGCTGGAACAGTTCCAGCACGTAGGTGCCGATGACCGTATCGAGATCGAGCTGGAGAACGCGATTGCCGGCGACTTCTTCGGCCGGATCGAGCAACCCGTCATTGTTCAAATCGGCATAACCGACAATCTGACCAACGCTCGCTGCGAGGAGGATGCTCTTCCCCGACGTCGTCTTGATGTTGGCGAAGTCCGCCGGATCCGCCGATACGGTATAATGACCCGGAATGTCCGTGCCGAAGGCTGTCGAGATAGATCCGTTGACAATATTGGTGCCGCCGCTGTCTCCCAGCGTTCCGTCAGAATCCTTGTTGCCGCCAGACAGGAAATCCTCGTCCAGCGAGGGAAGTGAAATAATAGTGATCGATGGCGCGTCGTCCAGCGTGGTCACTGTGAGCGCGGCGTCGACATGGTCGCCATCATAATCGGTCGCACGGAACGAGACCGGCAGGTCGTCGATCAACAGGCTGGGCGAAACTTCATTGCTGCTGGTCGGATCACCGTGATTGATCTGATGCAGCTGGACGAGAACGAGGTCACCCGATTGGGGATCGAGATGCAGCACGAAGACTGGGATCTCGGTCTGCCCATCAACAGCGTAGCCAGTAATGGTATTGGCATCCGTCTGGCGCGCCAAGACATCGGCGACGCTGCCATCGGCCAATGTGACCGTCCAATTCGTCGTGCCGCCGGAAAGCGGGTTTTCGGACGAACCGATATAAAGCTGATAGGCGGCGGCGAATTCCGTGGCATCGTCGCCCGCCTCATTGCCGTTTTCGTCGAACACGGTGAGGCCGGCTTCCTTGTTGCCGGCAAAGGTCCAGTTCTGGCCATCAGAGGTCCATTGACCGGCCCGGCCATCGGCGCCGAAACTGACATTCAGATGCGTGGTGGCCGCGCCAACAGGCGTCTCGCCGGACAGACCGGCTGCCGCAAGTGCCTGCGCGACCTGCCAGTAGCTCGGATCGACATCGTCGGTCGTATCCTGCTCACCCTTGGTTTCATCGTGCACGATATCGACGTCGGTCGGGAGGATGATCTGCGCCCAGGTTTGCGAATCGATTTCCAGCGTGCCAAGGAACGGCACGTCGTCGATGTCCTTGAAAAGGATGGCATCAGCCGGGCTCGGCGTCACCGAACCGTTGGAATCGACCATGAAGAACGGTACAGCGATGTCGAGCGCTTCGAGGAGGTCGCCATCGGCATCGGTCGCACCGGGAATATTGTCGACGACGCCGTAGATCGTGAAATCAACATTGAACTCGGCCGGGGTCGCGCCGCTCTCGAACTCCCGCACGCCGATGGTGAAGACCACGGTCGCGGATGAATAGCTGGTCTCGCCCTCGCCATAGGTCTCTACATAATAGGCGATCAGCATTTCGCCATGGCCATTGTCGACCAGCGGATCCGGGTCGCTGTCGGCAACGCCAGGGACGAGGATATATTGCAGCTGGAAGCCATGCGAGGTCAGGTTCATGGTCAGGAGCTGATCCAGAACCGGTGTCGCCCCGGCATTGCTGAAGCTCAAATGACCGGGGATATCGGTGAAGAAGTTGACCGCGACAACCGCCGTGCTGGTCAGCGGCTCTTTGTCATTGTCGATGCCACCTTCGTTGTCCCCCAGATCCTCGCCTTCATTGTCGCCGGTGTCGAAGGGATCATTGGCGGCTTCATGGGCCGAATCCCACCAGGTATTGCCGTTGCCAATCGCGTTGTTGACAGCGTCGAGCACAAAAGAGGGAAAGGGCTCCAGCGCCTTGAAGGCAGAAATGTCGTTCTGGCTGCCGCCTTCAAGATCGTCCTCGTTGACGGGAACGCCCGGCGTCACGCCGATCAGTTCGGGAACCGTGTCGGGGGTCGTGTCCGTTTCCTCGACCTCGAAGACGATGGCTTGGCGGTCGATAAGGCCGTAATCCAGCTCGGTCGCCTGCAGGCCGCCGATGGCATCAAGGCCGCCAAGGCCCGCTGCGGGATCGAAGGGCGAAAACACACCCCCGTTATTATCGACACCGGCACCGGTATCGCCTGCCGCCGGACCTGCCGCCGTATCGATATCGAGATTTGGATCCGTCGCTGCAACCACCGCGGCGATATCAACCGACGCGCCATTGGCATCCAGCAGCGTAACATCCGCTTCGCCCGTGGCCGCCACATAGCCCTGGAGAATGACCGTAACGTCGCCGACCTTTACGGCGAGATTGCCATTGCCGTCGTCGAGACGCGCAATCATGCGGTCCTGCGGGAAGGGCAACTGAATGGTTTCGCCCGGCGTTACCTGCACACGAACGATTTCCTGACCCTGCGGCAACTGAACCAGCGTCACACCTTGGGTGAGATGTGTACGCTCGACCTCGCCCTCATGCGCAAAATTTGTGGCTGGGGTTTCGGTCTGAATGTTGATGGTGTCGGTTGCCATGGTTCGCTCCCAGGTCAGGCTGCCTACCCGCAGCAATTTGTCGTCAGCGCCATCGGCAGGTGATCTGCCTCTGACGACCGCTGACCCGAGAACGCGCTGAACGATCGCAATATTCCTCAAATTAGAGAGGTATATGTGCTAATTGACATACCATCGTGTGGGTACCGCGCGGTTAAATTGCTTGACCGCCCCCGCACAGCTTATGGTCACTGACGCGGCGGAAATTTCACGCTGAACGGCGATGCAAGTAGCGTGGCGCTTGCCTTGCGATGGGGCCACGCGCTACGCGGGTGAGATAGAATGGTACTCAGGCCTGAATCCCCGGCCTGAGTTGCGCGGGGATGTGGAGCGGGTATTTGTCGGATCGCAAGGCATTTGAAGCATCGCTGATCAGTATCCTGCCGCGCTTGCGGCGCTTTGCGATCGGACTCAGCGGATCCGTCGACGAAGGCCATGATCTGGTGCAGGCGGCTTGCCTCAAGGCCTTGGAAAAGCGGCATCAATGGCAACCGGACACGCGCCTGGACAGTTGGGTCTACCGTATCGTGCTGACACAATGGCTGGACCGGCGCAAATCCGCCGCCAACCGCCTGAACGTCCACGACGACGAACAATGGAAGAGCCTCGCCGGCCCTTCCATGCTGGCAGAGGTCGAAGCACGACAGGAATTGCGGAAAACCTGGGCGGCCATCGGCAAATTGCCTGAAGAACAGCGCCAGGTGCTCTTGCTGGTGACGATCGAGGGGCTCAGCTATCAGGAGACGGCCGACATGATCGGCATTCCTATCGGAACCGTGATGAGCCGTCTGGCGCGTGCTCGCCTAGCCCTGGCCAAGAGTGCGGATGCGAATGAATAGCGGGAATAATAATCCAAACGGCTCGTTAGGTGCTGCATGACAGTTAACAGCGAACAGATCGGCGACGACATGATCGAACGTGTGATGCAGTATTGCGACGGCAAATTGAAGCCGGCAGAAATGGCCCAGGTTGCGGCTGAGATCGCCGCCAATCCAGACCTACAGAAGCTTGCCGCGGATCTGACGCGCGGGGCGAGCCTGGCGCGCGAAGCCTTCTCGGGAATCATCAATGATCCTGTGCCGCTACATCTCGCACGCGCCATCACGCAAGCACCCGAACCGGCGCAGGAACGGCCTAACCGCAAGCCGGGCGTGATTTCGTCCATGCCGCGCCAGGTTGCCGCGGCCCTGATCGGCTTGCTGATCGGTGGCGCTGTAATAGGCCTATGGTCCTCGCGACAGGATTCCAATGATGGCTTGCGTCTGGCGGGCCTACCAGAAGCCGGCAGCTACTCGCCGGAATTCAAAGCCGCGCTCGCCGACCTCCTCACCACACCTGGATCTGCGCGCACACAGAAATATGTCGTAGATCCGGCATCCGGTAACGAAGCAGAAATATCTGTGGTAACATGGTTTAAGTTGTCGGACGGATCGACCTGCGCCGAGTTCCGTCAGGATGCACCGACCGCCAGCCCCGCGCATGGCCTTGCTTGCCAGCGCGACACGGGTGCTTGGGACATCATGATGCGCTCGCCGGCGGAGTAGCCCGGTTCCGGCAAATGAAAACCGTGTGGAGTCCGTCGAAAAAATGCCCTCGCGGCGTTACCTCATTTGCTTCCTGACCTTCGCTTATGCTGTCGCCCTGCAGCTGAGCCTTTCTGCGCCACTGTATCTGCTTGATGTTACTGCCGCTCACGCCGGCAACGGAAATGGTGGCGGTAATGGCGGTGGCAACGGTGGCGGTAATGGCGGCGGCAACGGCGGCGGCAATGGCGGCGGCAATGGCGGCGGCGGGGGTAATGGGGGTGGTAACGGTGGCGGTAATGGCGGTGGCAGTGGCAACGGCGGTGGAAATGCTGGCGGTAACGGCAGCGGTAACAGTGCCAGTGGCGACAGCCAGGGCAAAGCCGCTTTTGGCAAAGCACAAGCCGCCGCGGCACCCGGACAAACCAAAAAAGCAGAGAAAAATGCGACCCTAGGAGGAACCGCTGCGGCGCAGACGGTCGATGTGGGTGCGCCGACGGGAACACCTTCCGCGGCCGATGGACGAAACCGCGCCATCAATGGCGAGATCGTCGTTGCAAATGCCGGCGCAAACCTTGAGGCCTTCGCAGTCGCCAACAATTTTGCCGTCATCAGCAACGAACAATTCGGTTCCTTGAATCTTTCTCTGGCTCGGCTTGCACCGCCAGCCGACATGTCGCTTCCGGAAGCGCGCACCCAAATTGCCGCAGCGTTTCCCGGCGCAACCGTCGACTACAACCATGTCTATGAACCCAGTGCCAGCTTTACCCTGCCCGCGCCGGATTACGCGCGCAAGGAAATCCGCTGGGATTCCCAGTTCGGCGCTTGCGGTTTGCCAAAGGCAAAGATCGGCATGCTGGATACCCTGGCGGATCTGGCGCAGCCGGTTCTGGCAGGCGCCAGCATCGAGCAACAATCCTTCCTCGACACCACGGAATCCGCTCCGGCAGAGGCGACCCATGGCAGCGCCATCGCCGCTCTTCTGGTCGGCCAGAAGGATGTCGGTTTGCTGCCCGAAGGCGAACTTGCCATCGCCGGCATTTTCACCATTGACCAGGATGGCAGACCGATTGCCAGTGTTTCGAGCTTCATGGCCGGCCTCGACTGGCTGATGGGTCGCGGCGCGCGCGCCATCAACACAAGCTTGAGTGGGCCGGAAAATGCTCTGATGGCATTGGCCGTTCAAGCGGCGCTCGATCAGCGCGTGCATATTGTAGCGGCCGTTGGAAATGACGGGTTTGACGGCACGCCCCGCTATCCGGCGGCCTATCCCGGCGTGATCGGTGTGACGGCCATCGATGCGGGGCGGGAATCTTTTGCCATGGCCAATCGCGGCGATTTCGTCGCACTCGCGGCGCCTGGTGTCGATCTATGGGTACCCATCTTGCAGCCCACCGCCAAGGCGGAAGGCATTTTTGTAAGTGGCACGTCTTTCGCAACGCCCTTTGTGGTCGCTTCGCTCGCTGCGACCGGCAATGATCCCGATTTGCTGAAGCAGACAGCGCTGGACCTTGGGCCGAAAGGCGTCGATCCGGTCTTCGGACATGGCCTCGTCCAGGCGGGAAATGTCTGCGCGGTCGCCCAGCCCTAACGCGCCAATCTAATTCTTCTGTCTGCCATTGCCCTTGCCGGGATTGTCCGGATCGCGGCCGTTGTTATTGTCGCCGTGCCCGGCATTTCCATCACCATCGGCGCCGCCTGAATTGCCGCCGCCACCGGAACCGCCGCCGTTGGAGCCGCCATTTCCACCACCGGAACTGCTGCCGCCACCGGCCGGTGACCCGGATGGACCTGTCGATGAATCGCGCGAACGGTCGCGAGAATCATCGCCCGTCGGATCATTGCTGGGCGCAGCGGATGGTCCCGGTCCCGCCGCCGTGGCGAAGTCGCCGATGGCTCCGACCTCAGGCGGGGCATCGATCTTGGAGATCAGGATGCTTTGTCCTTCCTCAGCCTGGATGCTGGTCTCGTGCTCCTTTGGTTGACCGACGACTTTGCCGGACAGGACGTCAATCACGGTGCCGCCATCAGCCCCCACCGAGATGACGACATCGGTGCCACGGATCCCGACCGTCGCCACCGGCGTTACGAAGGCCACACCCTCATCGTCAATCTCGGCAGTCTCGTCCGTCGAATAGCGCAGCAATCCGTCATAGAGACTGATCGATGCAGTGGAAGCGCCGGCGCCTGCGTCATAGACGTAGGAATCCAGCACCAATTCACTTTCCGCCTCTAATCGCAGGACGGCGCCATCGGGAAAATTCATCTCGATCGCGGAATCCGCTGCCGTGCGGATAAGAGCGTTGGGCAGCAGCTTGTCGCCGATTTGTGCTGCCATCTCGGCGCCTTCTGGCGGTGTCTGGAACGCCTCGTTGACCACGTCGACAACATCGGCAATCGGATTCGCCATGGTCGCTGCCAGTGCGACGGCCGCGCCAGTGCCGCACGCAAAGAGAATTGCAGCCGGTATTCTGAGATTGATCCGCATAGCGCACGGCCTCTTTCTTCCGGAGATCGTCATTTGTTCGCCCCCGGATTGAAGAATGAAGTTCGCCTTGACGAACCGGATAACGATGCTTGGGTCACACTATTCCCATTGTTTCAAAATTCTCTCCGCGCCTCGCAACGTTTTTGACAAGCAACGGATCAGCTCCTAGCGTTGTACTGCAGATTCACCTCTTCGAGCGACGGCATGACGCATCTGCTGCATCGTCTTCTTCCGGCGCTCATCCTGCTCGCGACGCTAGGATTGCGCTGGGAAGATCCGGCGTTCCTGTCCGAAATGCGGCTACGCATCTTTGATGTGTTCCAACGAATTAGCCCACGCGAATACGTGCCGACACCGGTCAAAGTCATCGATATCGATGATGCGACTTTGCATCGCTATGGCCAATGGCCCTGGCCACGCAGCCAGGTGGCGGACCTCATCGACCGCCTGGGTGCTGCCGGCGCCGCCGTAATCGCCTTCGACGTCGTGTTTGCTGAGCCGGATCGCACCGCCCCGCGCCGCGCGATGATGGCCTGGGGATTCAAGCCAGACGATTCCATCGTCAGCGAGGTCGTCGGCCGGACGAATGATCCAGATGAGGTGCTGGCCAAATCGATTGAGAAAGCACCCGTTGTTCTCGGATTTGTTTTAACCGGGGACGACGCACCAGAGACTCTGCCAAAACGCAAAGGCGGCCTGGCCGTGACAGGCGGGCGCAAGGATCTGAAGCTGAAGGATTACGTGCAACCGCAATTCAGCAGCGCCGTAAGAAATTTGCCGGAACTGCAGAACGCCGCCCAGGGGCTCGGCGCCTTCAATGTCACGACGCAGGGTGACAGCATCGTCCGTCACTTGCCCTTGTTCTTCAACGGAAATGGGCAACTTTATCCCAGCCTGGTTGCCGAAGCCCTGCGGGTCGCCCAGAAGGCATCGACCATGGCAGTCAAGGCGTCGGGTGCCGGCGGGTATCAGAACTGGTGGCAGCGACTGGGCCGAATGCTAGCCAAGGACGAAGCCATCGCCGAAGTCCGCATCGGCAAGATCAACGCCCGCACCGACGGCGTCGGCAGGGTGCTGCTCTATGACAGCGGAAGGAAAAAAGCACGCATCATTTCAGCTTGGCGCGTACTGGCCGGCGAAGAGATTGACCTCGCGGGCGCCATTCTGTTCGTCGGTACCAGTGCGCCAGGTTTGCTCGATTTGCGCTCGACTCCGACAGAATCGGTGACGCCAGGCGTTGAGATCCACGCACAAATTGCGGAGCAAATTTTAACTGGGATTTCGGTGAACCGGCCTTATTGGACAATTCTGCCGGAGCTTGCTTTTCTGCTGACCGTCAGTGCCACGCTGGTCCTGCTGCTGCCACGCCTTGGCCCGATTGGGTGTGCGATCCTGGGCGGTGGTGCGGTCCTGGTCGCATTCGGTGCCGCTTGGTTCGCCTTCATCTATCACGGCCAATTGTTCGATCCGGTCTATCCTGGTCTCTCCGCGCTCTTCGTCTTCATCAGCGGCGTGCTGACATCCTATTTCAAGTCGGATGTAGAACGGCGCAGCGTGCGCGATGCTTTCGGACATTATCTGGCACCCGAGATGGTCGAGCGCCTGGCAGCAGATCCAGAGCAATTGCGCCTGGGCGGCGAGTTGCGGGAAGTCACCATCCTCTTTTGCGATATCCGCGATTTTACCAGCATCGCCGAACGCACCGATGCCACGCGGTTGACCCGGCTGCTCAACAGTTTTCTGACGCCTATGACCGACGCGATCCTCGGTCACCGGGGCACCATCGACAAGTATATCGGCGATTCCATCATGGCTTTCTGGAACGCGCCGCTTGACGACCCGGATCATGATCAACATGCCTGCGCTGCGGCGCTCGACATGCGTCGCAGATTGGCGCAACTCAACGCGCAGCAAGGTCTCGCAATCGGGTCGGAGGGCGCATCATCGGAACCGCTCCGCATGGGAATCGGCATCAATTCCGGAATCTGCCTTGTGGGCAATCTCGGTTCCCGGCAACGTTTCAACTACTCTGTTATCGGCGATGACGTGAATCTCGCCGCACGTCTCGAAGCCCTGACAAAGAATTACGGCATCGACATCCTTGTCGCCGATCCCGGCGGCAAGCTGGCGGATAAATTCGCGCTATTGCCTCTGGGCGAAGTATTGGTCAAGGGCAAGAAGATGAGTACGCGGGTGCATGCCTTGATCGGCGATGCGGCACTTGCAGCGGATCCACGTTTCCGCCTGATTGCCACGCTGCTGCAGGAAACCATCGCCGCCCTCGGCATCGGCGACACCAAGGCCGCCCGGCATTATCTGGGGCAATGTCCGGCACTCGAGAGCGGCGCCGACCTTGAGCCTTTCTACGCCCATATCGCCCAAGCGATAGAACGGCGCGAGATCGAACGCGCAGCCCTCATATGAATAGGCCCGGCCGCGATGACACAATGCGGCCGGGTCGGGACACTTGGCTTTGTCGGGTAAGCGATCAAGACCCTTCGCTCGAATCTTCTTCGGGAGCGCTGTCAAACCCTTTGATCTCGTTGACGCGGTCCGCCAATGCTTCCGAGAAGGTCTCGTCACCCTCACCTTCGCCCTCACCTTCGCCCTCACCTTCGCCCTCACCTTCGCCCTCACCTTCGCCCTCACCTTCACCCTCCGCTTCACCTTCGCCGTCATCGGGGTCGGTGACGCTGGAATAATCATCGCCATAGGTCTCGGCCAGCTTGCCGAGTACGTCATCGACTGTCTGCGACGAAACCGGCTTGTTGACGGCCTCCGCCAACGCCTCGGCGAGATCATCGAGATCGACTGGGTCTTCCGTCCCCTCGCCCTCCTCGCCCTCCACTGCGCCTTGCTGGGCTGCATAGTCGTTCATTAAGTCGCGGAAAGTCTGACTGACGGCCCCGACGGCCGAATTGGGCGATGCATTGTCCATCGCCGCCGGCGCGGCATGCATGAATCCGTTCAATTTGCCGAGCTTGTCGGCCGAGATATTGGCGTCCTCGCCAGCTCCTTTCTTCGCAGCGGATCGATCAGCGGATGCGCCTGCCGATGCCTGGCCACCGGAATGGCCACCATCGTTGCCTGCGCCATTCCCGCCACTATTCCCACCACCGTTACCTCCGCCATTTCCGCCGCCGTTCCCACCACCATTTCCACCGCCATTCCCACCGCCATTCTTGGCGAAAGCGTCATTGTCGAAGGGAAGCGAGGTCCAGGCGATGCCAGCGGTCACCAGTACGGCACTAAGCGCCACGGCACGCATCAGCGGGGCGTGCAGCTTGGATGTCCGCGAGGCGGATTTCGTTGGGAAAGTCATGATCGTTCCTCCAATTGCTTTTGGCCGCCGCCATGTCGGCAGGATTCGGCCTCCCCACTCGAACGAGACAGTGCGAAGCCGTATTCCGGCTCTTGGAGATCGTTGGGCCTAGGTCACACTTTTGTCCCGCGTCGCGCACCGGTTCATCGCACGGCGTGGCATAAAGCCCACTGTCAGTCGTTTCACACACGGCTGGGTCACGGTCGCCCCGCCGCCCAACCGGATTGGACGCACTGGAGGACGTCCGCGATGCACCACCATTACGCCCGCCAGCCAATTGCCATTTCCATACCGGAGTCAAAGCTGGAGCTGCGCGAATCCGGCGGCCGCGCCAATTTCATCGCGCTCTCCCTTCACGACCTGCTGCTTGACGACACCGGATCAATCGTCATTGAAACCGGCGGTGATATGCTGGTGATCGAGCTTTCGGGCTATCAGGATATTGTGAAACGTGGCATCGCGCCTGAAGGCACGCAGTCCCAGCATTTTAACGTTTCGGGGATGGATTACTGTCAATTCCTTGATGGAACCCGACTCTATTACGCGGCCGACGAAGTCCGTCTGCTCTTGGCGCCAGAATAGCAGCGGCATTGATCGATCATGATCGACGACACCGGATCATTTGTTCGCGACGGAGGCCACCATAATTTCGCCGATCAGATTGAACATGGTGCCGGCGCCATCGCCGGCTGCGATAACCCCGGCATAAATCGCCATTGCAATAAACGCGGCGAGCAGCCCGTATTCAATCGCCGTCGCCCCCTCGGTCGATTTGAGGAATTCCCTCCAGCACACCATGTCGAACTCACTTTCCCCATGCGGAAATCCGGCCATGGCAAAGAGTTAGGCGCGCACCAATGACGAACCTGTTGATCAACGAGGCGCGGGGAGGATTTATTCCCGGCACGGGAGGGCCGTCACTGCGACCGAACAAGTCCCTTGCGCTCATTCGGAATTTGCCACCCGATGTAGTCCAAGGCCCGGGGGAAAGCCCAACTGCGCTGAGATGCAGTTCGATCCTCACATGTCCGATGCGCCCGCAGACACTGCGTTAGGCGACTTGCCTTCACGGAGCAGGAAAATGGGCGCCAGTTAGGTGCGACACCAAGCCAATATAATTGGCCTTTTGTGTGCAGCCCCATTCAAGCAGGCCATGCTTCTTCAAACCGCGAAAACTCCTCGCTCTAGTAGCTGCGAAGCTGGCCACATGTAGAACTTGAGCAGAATGAGGTGTCACAAGAGCCGTCACACTCCCACGGTCTCCGGCGGCACAACGACCACTGCGAGAGCTCCACGGGAGCATCAAACCCATTGATCTGAAAGGAAATTGGCGGAGGGGATGGGATTCGAACCCACGATAGGGTTTAACCCCTATAACGGTTTAGCAAACCGTCGCCTTCAGCCACTCGGCCACCCCTCCGCGCTCAGCAAACATGCGAGTGGCGCGTTTTCACGACGTATGCGGGGCCTTTACTAGCGGTGGGCCGGGGGAAAGTCAAACCATCCCGCGAGGGGCCTGACGGCTAGGCTGAAACAGATATTTTTCAGATAGATAGGCGGGTTCAGCTACGCCGGTCGAGCTGCTTGGCGCCGAACAGGATTTCACGCTCCTGATCGGTGATGGGCTGGGTGCGGCTGCGCTCGGCAAGGACCTTCAACCCGCGCTCGACCGCGGGCCGGGCCGCGATCGCCTCGAACCAGCGCTGAAGATGGGGATGGGCGGCCAGGTCCTGACCCTGCTTTTCCCAGGAGCGGATCCAGGGGAAGGTCGCGATGTCGGCGATGCTGTAATCGTCCCCGCCGAGATAGGCGGCCTCGCCCAGGCGCTGATCCATCACGCGGTAGAGCCGCGTCGTCTCGTTGGTATAGCGCTGGATGGCATAGGGGAGCGGCTCGGGCGCGTAATGCCGGAAATGATGGACCTGGCCCAGCATCGGACCGACGCCGCCCATCTGGAACATCAGCCAGCTCATGACCGTGGTGCGGCCGCGGAGATCCGGCGGCAGGAGCTTGCCGGTCTTCTCGGCGAGATAGATCAGGATGGCGCCCGATTCCATGAGGGCGATCGGCTGACCGTCGGGCCCGTCAGGATCCACAATGGCCGGGATCTTGTTGTTGGGGCTGATCTTCAAAAAGGCCGGCTGGAACTGTTCGCCCTTGCCGATATCGACGGCATGCACGTTGTAGGGCAGGCCCAACTCCTCGAGGGCGATATGGATCTTGTGCCCATTCGGTGTCGGCCAGGTATAGATCTCGATGGGTGCCATCTGCGCTCGACCTCTTTAAATATCGTCCAGGGCGCGGAGGCCGCGCTGGACACCGGGCCTTGCGGCGATCGCATTGATCCAGCGGCTGACATGGGGAAAGTCACGCATGTCCTGGCCGTATTTCTCGCTGCCCTTGACCCAGGGCCAGGCCGCAATGTCGGCAATCGAGAATTCGGCATCGCCCAGATAGGCGCTTGTCCCGAGGCGGAGATCCATCACCTTGAGGAGGCGCGTCACCTCTTTGGTGTAGCGGTCAACCGCATAGGGCAGGCGTTCGGGGGCGGCACTGCGGAAGTGCCAGGCCTGGCCGTACATCGGGCCGATGCTGCCCATCTGAAACATCAGCCATTGCAGCACGTCGTAGCGGCGGCGTTTGTCCGTCGGCAGGAACTTGCCCGATTTCTCGGCGAGATAGATCAGGATGGCGCCGGATTCGAAAACCGAGATCGGCTTGCCGTCCGGCCCGTCGGCATCGACGATCGCCGGGATCTTGTTATTGGGATTGATGGCGAGATATTCCGGCCGGAACTGCTCGCCCTTGCCGAGATCGACCTTGTGCGCGCGGTAAGGCAGGCCGGTTTCTTCCAGCATGATGTGGATCTTGTGCCCGTTGGGCGTGGTCCAGCTGTAGAGATCGATCATCTCCCAGCCTGCCGGGTGTGCTGCTGATTCATCCCTGTTCCCGTCGGCCGCCGCACCGAACGGGCGGCAGAATGTGGTTGCGGCTACTGTTGCGGCATTTACTCTGTCGCGCAAGTGCCGCCTTGCCCCTTCTCTAACCAGGGGGCATGGCACTTTTGTGTCAGATGACGCCCGCATGGGCAACCACAGGACAGACGGGATTATGGAAAGACCCTACAGCGGATATGCCGAATTGATCGGCTACGAACTTATCGAGAAGGCACAAGACGTTGCCAAGCTGCGCCAGGTGATCGGGCCGCAGCATCTCAACCGCATGCAGGTTCCGCATGGCGGTGTGCTGGCCACGCTGCTGGATTCGGCGACCGGCTTTGCGGTCGCCTTCGCCGATGGGCCGGAACGGGTGCTGCGCGCGGTCACCGTGACCCTCAACCTGCAATTCGTCGGGCAGGCCAAAGCCGGCGATACACTTTACGCTGTGGGACGGCGGACCGGCGGCGGGCGCACGATCGCCTTTGCCAGCGGCGAAGTGCACAATCAGGACGGAATCCTGATCGCCAAATGCGACGCCACCTACCGGTTTCTCGACCGGCCGCAGAAATAAGAGTTATTCAGCCGGGGCGCGATGCTGTTCCAGCGGCAGGGGAGCGCCGAGGCCGAGACGCGCATATTCCCGCGCCAGGCCACCGGTCAGCGCCAGCCAGCACATGCGCATGTCGGCCAAGGCGCCATAGAAGGCGTTGACCTTGATCAAGGGCTGGTTGCGTTCGATCCACCAATGCGATCCCACCGCCATCATGACGGCGAGAGGAATGCCGCCCATCACAAAGGCGACTTCGTCGAGAGCAATGGAAAGCGCCGCCGTGAAAGCACCCAAAGCCGTGGCACTGTAATGCATGCCGCGCGTTCCCGGATGCCGGTGGGCGTCGAGATATAAGCGCCAGAATTGACTGAACGTGAGTTTCGGCCGCCTGGCGGCGTCGTGTTGGGTCACTGGTCCCTCCCGTCCTACCCGATGCTGCAGCACCGGACTCACCTCATCCCGTGTAAGGAATATTACCTCCCTTTCCTGACAAGTGTCTAACGCCTTAATACGGCGTTGCCACCTTTCTCGGCGTGTCACTCTTTTGTGAAATTACCGGCCCGAGAAGTCCGGGCGGCGCTTTTCCAGGAAGGCGGTGATTCCTTCGCGATAGTCTTCGCTTTCTACAACTGAGTAGCTTGCCAGAAGTTCCGCTGGCGACAGGGGATCTCCGGAAAGACAGCGCTGGGTGAATTTCTTGTGGTTCCGGTGGCTGAGCGGCGAGCCGGCGACGATCCTTGCAGTCAGATCGGCCAGGGCCGCGCCGAGTTCCGAGGGCGTCGCCAGGCGGGTCACCAGACCCCGCGCGAGCGCCCAGGCGGCATCGTGAATCGCCCCTTCCAGCAGGATTTCCAGCATGGTCGCCCGGCCCAGCAGCGCCACCAGAGCCGCCAGTTCCGGATACGGCATGGTGACCCCGACGCGCTGGATCGGCACGCCGAACCTCGCATCCGTCGCCGCGAGCCGCAAATCGCACAAAGCGGCAAGCTCGAGCCCCGCCCCAAGGCAATTCCCGTTGATGCAAGCGATGCTCGGCTGCGGCAGATCGCGCAGCCCCCACAAGGCTTCCAGCATCACCGCGCCATAGGCCTCGGCCGCCGCCGTACTCCAGCGGGCGGTGGTGAACTCGGCAAGATCGGCGCCGGCGGCAAAATGGCCCCCGGCCCCGCGCAGGACGACGCAGCGCACGGAATTCTGCCCGGCGATGTCGCGCAGCCGGGCGGCAAGTTCGCGCCACATGGCCAGATTGAGCGCGTTCATTTTCTCCGGTCGCTGGAGGGTCAAGGTGGCAACCGGCCCGTCATGCGACAGGTCGACAAAAGCCGTCATGAATCGATGCTCCGTTGGTAAATGGCTGAAGGCCAGCCGAAAGGGGCCAATCTAACCACCCGCCCGCGATTCCCCAAGACAGCGCCCGCCCTTGCCGCAAGCAGTGGTTTGGCGCATCTTGGCGCCGCTTTCGCACCAATCCTGCCGCGCCCGTGCCGCCATGACCCAGATCAAATCCACCCTCACGCTGACACCCGCCGCACCACCCCGACCGGTGGACGCCAAGCTTCTGGTCGGCGACCCGGCGCCCATGTTCGTCTCTCCCAGCAACGTCAATCCGGCGTTCGATTTTTCGACCACCGCCGGGCGCTATCTGGTGCTGTCCTTTTTCGGATCGCGCGCGCAGCCGGTCGGCCAGGCGCTGATCGAGGCCTTTGTCGCAGCGGCAGCGACCTTCGCCGATCCGGATTTCTATTTCTTCGGCGTCAGTTGCGATCCTGCCGACCGGAGCGATGCACAACTGACGCGGCTGCCGCCCGGGATGGATATTTTCTGGGATCACGAGCGCCAGATCGCCAAACGTTATCGCCTTCTCCCCGCCGACGCCGCCAATGCGCAAGGCCTGCAACCAGTGACGTTTCTGCTCGATCCGGCGCTGCGTGTCATCGGCATCTTCGCCACCCAGGACGGCCGCCTGCAGGCAGATTCCGTGCTGCAGGTCTTGAAGCGCCTGCCGAAACTGGGGCCGCCGCGGCCAGCGCAGTTACAGGCGCCGGTCCTGATCCTGCCCCATGTGTTCGAGCGCGATCTGTGCCGGCGCCTGATCGACGGCTTTCAGAAGAATGGCGGTTCGGAATCCGGTTTCATGGTCGAGCGCGGTGGGCGCACGGTCCGGGAGAGCGACCCCCGGCACAAGCGCCGCAGCGATTGGATCATCACCGACCGAGCTCTGGTCGAAGCAGCGCAGGACCGTATCCGCCGCCGCATCGTGCCCGAGGTGGCCAAGGCCTTTGCCTTCAACGTGACGCGGATGGAGCGTCATATCGTCGCCAGCTACGACCAGAGCGGCGGCTATTTCCGCCCGCATCGCGACAACACCACCAAGGGCACGGCGCATCGGCGCTTTGCCGTCACCATCAACCTCAATGCCGAGGATTATACCGGCGGCGATCTGATGTTCCCGGAATTCGGCCGCGCCACCTACCGGGCGCCGACCGGCGGCGCGGTGGTTTTTTCCTGCTCGCTCCTGCACGAGGCCCTGCCGGTGCTGCGCGGCCAACGCTTCGCCTATCTGCCCTTCCTCTATGACGAGGCGGCCGCCCAGATCCGCCAGGCCAACAATGCGCATCTGGGAGATGGCGTCTCGGTCTATCAGATGTCGGCTCCCAAACCGGCTCTGGCACCGCCCGACAAACCCAGAAGCAAAGCGCCGCGCGGCAAAGGCGGCAAGCCGGCGCATCGCCAGGGGAAACGGCCCGGTCGCGGCACCGGCAAATCCGGCGGCCGACCGGCCGGGAATTGATCCGGTTGGCGCTGATCCGCCGGCACCCTTGCAGAGACGGGCTGCTCTGCTAAAACCACCCCCGCATTCCATCCCCAGCAGCGGAGTCTCCGGCATGGCGCAAGCGACCACTCTTTCCGGCCCGATCGTGGCGCGGATTCTTCTGGAGATCGCCGCCGTGCATTTCCGCCCGGACGAGCCGTTTACCCTGACCTCGGGCCGGAAGAGCCCGGTCTATATCGATTGCCGCAAGATCATCGCCTTTCCCCGCGCCCGCGCCAAAGTGATCCAATTGGCGGCCGAGCTGGTCGAGCGCGAGATCGGTTTCGAGAGCCTGGACGTGGTGGCGGGCGGTGAGACGGCCGGCATTCCCTATGCCGCCTGGCTGGCCGACAAACTGGGCCTGCCCATGGCCTATATCCGCAAGAAGCCCAAAGGCTTCGGCCGGGGCGCCCAGATCGAGGGCGACATGGCGCCGGGTGCCCGCACCCTGCTGGTCGAGGATCTCGCCACCGATGGCGGTTCCAAGGTCAATTTCATCAATGCCATCCGTCAGGCGGAATGCGAAGTGGCCCATGCGCTGGTCGTGTTCCATTACGGCATCTTCCCGCAATCGCTGACGACGCTCGGCGATCTCGGTGTGAAGCTCCATGGCCTTGCCACCTGGTGGGATGTGCTGGAGGCGGCCCGCGAGACCGGGCGGCTTGATTCCGGCGAGACCGCCAAGATCCGCGCCTTCCTCGACGATCCCGAAGGCTGGTCCAACGCCCGGGGCGGGAGCCTCAAAGCCGACTAGCCTTGATAAATCGACCGATCCTGCTATTTCTTATCTATTAATCGACAGGATCGATTCATGAGGCCACTCCCTACCCTGCGTCAGCTCCGTTATCTGGTGGCCATTGCCGAGCATCGGCATTTCGGCCGGGCGGCGGAAGCCTGTTTTGCCACCCAATCCACCCTGTCCGCTGGCCTGCAGGAGCTGGAGAACCTGCTCGACGTCAAGTTGGTCGAGCGCTCGAAGCGCCGGGTCATGCTGACGCCCTTGGGCGAGGCGGTGGTGGCGCGGGCTCGCATCGTGTTGCGGGAGGCCGAGGATATCTCGGAACTGGCCTTTGCTTCCAAGGATCCGCTTTCCGGCCCCTTGCGCATGGGCGTCATTCCGACCATCGGCCCCTATCTGCTGCCCCGCGTGCTGCCGCCCCTGCGGCGGAGCTATCCCGATCTGCGCCTTTATCTGCGCGAGGACATGACGGCGCGCCTCCTCGATGCGCTCAATGACGGCGAAATCGATGTCGCCCTCATCGCCCTCCCCTTCCCGACCGATGAACTGGAAGTCAGAGAGCTGGGCGCCGACCCCTTCCTGCTGGCCTGCCGCAGCGACGACCCCCTCGCAAAGGCCAAGGCACCGGAACTGGAACATCTGCCGGAAGACCGGCTGCTGCTGCTCGATGAAGGTCATTGTCTGCGCGAGCACGCTTTGGCTGCCTGTCGTTTGCAGCCGTCGCATCACCACGACGATTTCCGCGCGACCAGCCTGCCGACGCTGGTGCAGATGGTCGCCAATCAATTGGGGGTCACGCTTCTGCCCAAGATGGCGGTCGATTCCGGCTTGCTGAGCGGTACCGGCCTGATCGCAAAACCGTTGGCCGAATCAACGCCGGCGCGCGAGATCGCGCTGGTCTGGCGCAAGACGACACCACGAACGCTCGAATTCAACCTGCTGGCGGACGTCCTTCGGCAATTCGCGACAGACACCGCAGCCGCGCACAGAGTATCGGCCTAAAGCCCGTAAGGCGGCGCCCCGTGCAGATCCCGGCTTATCGAGAAGACCAGGATCATGTTCACCTTCTGGCCATCCTGCGAGAGCGGCAGGAACAAATCCTCTTCGCCGATATAGCGGTCGACCACCTGATATGGTTCGGCGATGTAGCAGGGTGCACGCTTGCGACAGACGTCCTCGTAGCGATGCAAGGCGGCATCCGCCGAGCTCGCAAAATAGGCGTCACCCACCGCGCGACCGGTGGGATCGTAGCCCCTCAATTCGACTTCCTTGGTGCCGACCAGACGATAGACATAGCGGCGATCGTCATCGACGGCATCGACCAGGGTGATATGCGGTAGATAGGGTTTGAGATCGGCCGGATCGATGTCGGCGCGTGAGGGCATCAAGCGCCCCTGGCGCTTTTCTTCCCAGTAATTCAGCACCCGGAGAATATCCGGATGACAGGTATCGCGCCAATCAGCCGCCATGATGCCCTCGCCCTTCGCAGGGTTGAGAATGTGGCCGTCTCTGGCGGGGGTCAACAAGATTGCCTCCCCGGACCGGCGGATTTTACCGGACGACGTCGCATCGCGACTATTCACTAGCCTGCGCAAGACGGCTCACCGTGTCCGCATCGAGATGCAATTGCGTGGCGGCGATCAATTCCTGCAACTGAGCCGGCGACGTCGCACTGGCAATCGGCGCCGTCACGACGGGCTGTGCCATCAGCCAGGCAAGCGCCACCCGTGTGGGTGTTGCCTGGGTCTCGGCAGCGACCGCGTCAAGTGCGGCCAGGATCCGCTCGCCCCGTGCATTGAGATATTTCGCGACATCCTCGCCGCGCGCACTCTTGGCGAGGTCAGCGGCCGACCGATACTTGCCAGTGAGGAAACCACCGGCCAGCGAGAAATAGGTGATGACACCGATCTCGTTGGCGCGGCAGAACGCGGCGAGATCGGATTCAAAACCGGCGCGCTCACAAAGATTGTATTCGGGTTGCAAGCTTTCATAACGGGGCAGCCCATCGCGGCGATGCGCGTCGAGTGCTGCCTGCATGCGCGCAAGGGTGAAATTCGACGCCCCCACCACGCGCACCTTGCCGGCCTTGATCAGATCCTGATAGGCGGCGAGCGTTTCCTCGACCGGCGTTTCGGGATCGTCCCAATGCGATTGATAGAGATCGATGTAATCGGTCTGCAGGCGGCGCAATGAGGCGTCGACCGCTTTCAGGATATAGGTCTTGCCGAGGCCTTTCATGCCCGGCCCCATTTCCGACCCGACCTTGGTGGCGACAATCATCCGGTCGCGATTGCCGCGCGCCTTCATCCAGGCGCCCAGGATGGATTCCGATTCCCCACCCTGATTGCCCGGCGCCCATTTCGAATAGACATCCGCCGTGTCGACGAAATTGAGTCCAGCCTCGACCAGGCCGTCCAGCAACCGATGGGACATCGCCGCATCCACCGTCCAGCCGAACACGTTGCCGCCAAAACAGAGCCGCGGCACCATGAGATCGGACCGCCCCAAACGACTGCGCTGCATGCTCAAAATCCTTCCTCTTTCGGTCTATCGGCGCCCATCAGCCGTGGCACCCGTCTCCCGGTCAAGGCGATTCGGCCCATGGCATGCGACATTCTGGGCATCTGGCCACAGGCCGCCCCTTCCACTACTATCCGGATACTTTCTCCACAAGACGGATATGGCCAAGTGCCAGGCTGGATTCATCGATGCTGACGCTGCTCGACACGCTCTTTTCCTCGAAGAAAACGAAGAAGGCGGCCCCGCGCGCACCCGGGGCGCCCAAGGACGGTGCCAGCATCCGGATGTCCAGCGATTGGGCAACCGCGCGCGCGCGCCTTGTGGAATCCCAGGCCCGCCGCATCCTCATCCAGGGCGACCAGGTCAGCCTGATGGCGGCGAGATCCGCTTTGCCGGGGATGGAACTCGTCTGGGCCAGCCATGCTTTGGGCGACGTCAAGGCGGGTGCTGCCTATGCCGAGGATCTCGATTGGTCGACCATCGATGCCGTCATCTGCGCCGGCGGGGAGCTTGCCGGACGCTACCGCCAATGCCTGCGGCTGATGGCAGTGCACGACCCGAGAAAGCCGGTTCTGTGGGTCGGTGAGGGCTTCGAGTTCTGCGGCGGCACTCTCTCGGCGCCCCAGGAGGCGGATGAGGTCGAAGGGCTGCTGTTCAATCACTTCCAGGAATTCTTCGGGGTCAAGGATCCGCTGCAATTCCGCATCGAGATATTTCATGGCCCTGAGGTCATCCGGTTCTATCGTATCCTGGAGCCCAACCAATCGGTCGTGATCAGGTTGAGCGATCACGTGAAGGAGCGGCGTTATCCGGTCTCGCTGGCGGCCTTCGTCGAGCATCCGATCCTGACGCGCGAGCGGCATTACCGCCTGCGGCTTTGCGCCGACGTGTTCTGGCGCGATTCCTTCACCACCCTTCACAGCGCCCATGAATTCGGCCGCAGCCCCGATCACAAGGTCGAGTTCCGGGCGCCTGCCTGGATGGTACGCGACGGCGAGATGGTGCTGACCATTCCCAATTTCGAGCGCAATGCCGATACCGGCAAGGAGATCGAGACGCTGGTGGACGGCACGTCACGCAGCTTGCCGCGCGATGGTGGGAGTTATCTGCAGCAGAGTGCGCTTCCCCGCGGCAATGTCGCACCCGGCGCCTTTCTCGGCTGGCGCTATCGCGGCTATGGCGGCTCGAACTGGTTCGCGCTGGAATCCGAAGCCGCCGTCAAGGCCGGGCATCGGAGCAACATCGCCGGCAACCATCATGTGAGCTGCCCAATCATCGACCGTGCCGATTTCGCCGCCAGCGCCGAGGATCTGGCGCGCTATCGATCGGTCGAGGATAACGGCTATTTGCTGGAACCGCATCCGGTGCCGATCGCGGCCGCCGACAGCCCCTTTGTGTTCGGCTTCGACTCCGATGCCGCCAATCCGGCACTGCCGCATCTCCGGATCGATTTCTTCGACGCCGCCGGCGCCCATCTCGGGCGCAACCACATGACCAAGACGGAGGCCGGGCCGCTCTTCAGCGAGGATCTGCTGGCAGCCTGGAACAATCCGGCCCGCGACCGCGCCCATCTCGCTTTGGTCGCCCATGACTGGATCAAGGCTGGCCTGCGCTTCAAGGGCTTCAAGCCGATGGCCAATCTCATCGTCCGCCACCGGCAGACCCTGGACCAGGATTTCACCGAATTCCAGTCCTGCTGGCGCAATCTCGGCGCCGTGGTGCCGGGTTTTCCGCATTGGCTGACCGATCAGTTGGCGGTCATTGGGCGCACCAATGTCTTCGGTCGCGCCCGCTGCGACAAGGGCCTGCGTACCGGCGTGGTGGTGGCCCATGGTTCGGGGCGGCTCGGCTATCGCGGCCAGGCGCGCACCGACCTCGTCGTCATCAACAATGACGGCCAGCGCCGCACCGCCTCAATCGAGGTGCCGGCGTTTACTTGGCATTTCGTCTGGCTGGATGAGGCCTTGCCGGATCTGGCGGCCCATCTGGGCACGAGCGCCAATGGTGCGCTGCTGGTGCAATCAGGAGATGCCGATCTCAATTGCCAGATCGTCACCACGAGCCCGGCCGGGGCCATCTCGCTGCAGCATCTCTGGGGCTATTGATCAGAAATCCCAGGAGCGATCGAGCCAGTAATCGATCTTGCGGCTGTGGCCGATCCCGGTCTTGCGGCTGATTTTCCGCGCGAGCTTGCCCAGCCAATCGCCCCGCTGCAGCAGGCCGGGACGCGGCGCCGCCGCGCGCACAAGGTCGATCAGCGCATCAGCCTCGGCGCCAGAGAGTTGTCCGGCCGCACGCGACGCTTCCGCCAGCCACAAGGCCTCGTCGAGGAAACGATAAAGAACCAGGATCATAAAGAGTTTCAGGATCGCGGTGACGTCACCTTTCGCCAGAACCTTTTCGGGATCGCGCAGATAAAAGGCGTCGCCCGCGATCAGGCGGCAGGAAATATCGCGCCGGTTCTTCACCAGGTTGAGGTGGCGCCGAAGATAGGCGTGGGACTTCTCGCCCTCGAAGCGATAGGAGCGCACCGGCAGAATGTCGAAGAGAACGAAGCCTTGGGTCCGCAGGAAGGTATCGAGATCGCCGAAGAGCGGCTGGCCCTTATAGAGCTCGGCGAATTCGATTTCGGTCTGGATCGCCAGCAGATCGCGCCAATGCGCCGGCTGCGTACCCTTGAAGATATCGAGCTCGGCCCCCTGCACATCAAGCTTGATGAGATTGGGCAAGGGCCGTTTGTGCTGCTCGATAAAATCCGAGAGGGTCGTCAGCGGCACCTCGATCACCTTGTCGAGATCGCCATAGCTGGGTGGCCCGAAGCGCAGCATCAGATCCGGGTTGGGCGGATAGAGCGAGGAGCCGGAAGGCTTGTTGAGCACATGGAGCTTGCCCGTTCCCGTGCGACCGCCGAGCGCCACCGGAAACCAGCTTTCATTGGCCGGTGCCTTCGCCGCCTGCACCGCGCAGGCGGCCGCATCGGGCTCGAAGAGATCGATGCGCATGAGATCGGCATAGGGGCGCCAATGGCTCTGCATGCCACCGCGGGCACCGACATCGATGCAATGCAACGGATCGACCGAAAGGCGCTCCGTGAGGAAAGCGGGGTTTGCCATTTGTCTCCCTTGGCGGGCGCCGACGAATCGCGGGCCGCCGCATCAATCAAGCTTGCTGCCGAGCCGAGTAGCCTCTGCGCTTTCCGCGGTCAAGACAGGGCCGCCGCATGGTAGCTTGATCCTTGCTCCGATACGCGGCACACTCCGCTTCGCGATTGCTAGATTTGATATATTTCAATTAGTTAGAGTAAGAATACCGATGCTGAGTGTGGCAAAAAGAATCTGGTTGCGCTGGCTCGAGAGCCCCACTGCCGCCGGGCGGAAAATGGCGCGCCGGATCCGTTGGCGCACCGCCCAGCCGGGGCGCATCACGGTCCTTTGTCTGGAGCGCAGTCAGTTCATCAAGGATATCGAGGAGTTGCGCCGCAACACCGACATAAATTGGGTGACGTTGAACGCGGTCACATTGAAGCTGCGCCAGGAATATTGGGTCCCTGAAGCCGACCGGCTGCAGGGCTATTTCTCGGTCTGGCTGAAGCAGGATCGCTGCCGGCATCTGAAACCGATCCTGGAAAAATTCGGCGTCGCCCTTCTGCAGGAAGCACAGCGGCGCATGAAGGTCGATGCCGTGGCCGCCGCCAATATCGATTACTGGCAGGACGAGGCACTGCGTCTTGGCTGCCGGCGCCTCGGCATCCCGTTCCTGGTGTTGTGCCGCGAGAATTACACGATCCCCTGGACCGTTCCCTGGATGCACGATCATCTGGAGAAGTCGGGTTTTCGCTTCGAAGGCGCCGGCCTGGCCGTGTTCAGCCAGGTCACGAAGGATGCCTTTGCCCCGGGCTTCGACGATCCCGACGACATCTGGGTGACGGGTGCCCCGCGTTACGATCGCTGGCTCAATATGACGCCGGGGCCGGAGACAGAGAAGACCTCGCTCAGTCTCATCACCTTCAACGATCCGGGCTATATGGCGGCCGATGTCTTTCTGGAAGTGGCGACGATCTTCGACCGGGTCGCGCGGGCCGAGAACAATCCGGACCTCACCTGGCTGGTGAAGTGCAAGAAGAAGGGCGACCGGGCCGAAACGCTGGCGCGCATCGGCTCGCAGGAGGATTCGCCGCTCCAATTCCGCTATGAGACGCCCTTGTTCGAGCTCTACCCGCGCTCGCGCGTGGTGATCGGCTACAACTCGTTGGCGCTCATCGAAGTGATGCTGACCGATGCGCCGGTCGTCGTACCCTGCTGGGGCGAGGCACGGGCTGCACGGCGCGACCTGCTGCTGGATTACAATGATCCGTTGACCCGACGCGTGGTCACCTTTGCCGATTCACCCGAACATTTCGCCGAGTTGCTGACGCGGGCCGCGCGAGGTGAAAAGCTGCCGACCGGCACACCGGAAGAACGCCGCGCGCTGTTCGAATCGCATGTCCATGTGCCCAAGGGAGAGAAGGGCTGGAAATCCGCCTCGGCGGCGACGGAAGCCTTCGTGCGCTTTTATGTCGAGCGGGCGAAACAGGCGATGGCTGGCGGCTGACCAGCCATCGCGCGCTGTCAGCTTAAGCCAGTTCCGCCTCGATGATGCCGGCGGAACAGAGGAACATGCCGCGCCATCCCGCTTCCAGTTCCAGCTTCGCCGATTCGGTATTGAAGGCGGCGCCGACCTTGTCGGCCAGCATCGGCGGCGTCGCGTGATAATGATACCAATGCATGCCGATGGTCCGGAAACCATGCTGGGCGACCGTCGCCTCGAGTTCAAACGGATTGTGGAACTTGGCCAGGATCTGATCATAGCTGGGCCGGTCCGGATCGTCATGACCGCGGAGCGGCGGCAGGTTGGTGGCAAGGCGCTTGTCGAGTTCGGCGGCCACGTGCTGCTTCACCTCGGCCGAGACGCCAGCGAGGAGATCATCAAGCACGAATTCCTTGGTGTAACGATTCATGGTGAAGAGCGAAAACAGCTTGTTGCGGAATTCGACGAAGATGCGGCCGCCGGGACGCAGCATCATTTTCATGTTGTCGAAGAAGGCTGTTTCCTTCTGGATATGCGGCAACACGCCAGACGCAATCACGGCATCGTATTTACCCAGCGCCAAAGCGGGGGCGAGGCTCTTGGCATCTTCTGCGTCGCCCACGAAAAGGATCGGTGCCTTGATCCCGGCCTTGTCCAGGCGCGCCCTGGTTGCCTTTACCATTGGCTGCGAGAGATCGCAGCCGGAGACTTCGATTCCCATGCTGCCCCAGGTGAAGAGCGGCGTGCCTTCGCCCATGCCGACCTCGAACAGGCGTTTGGCGCCGAAATGCGCCAGACGGTTGCTGAGGATCTCCAGGCGAACGTAATTCGACGGATACTCGCCCGTCCGCTCCAGGAACGCCTTGTCATAGCGGTCGGAATAAAAATCCACTTCGCCATCGTAATGGGCGGTCACGGCAGATTTTGTTTGATCACTCATGTTCTTTGCTCCTCAACTTCAACTGCATGTGTTCAGGCAATCAGCCCGTGTGTTTCAAGATCCCTGGCGGCGGCTGCCAGCTCCCAGATCGGCATATCAAGCAGATCGGCGATCTCTAGCAGATCGCGTTTGCCGTCAGAATACGCAAAGACGTTAACGAGGCCGAAGACGATCTTGAAGGTGTCTTTGGAGGACATGGTCGGATAGAGGCCGCGCGAGCCGAGATTGGGCTCGCCCAGAACCTGAGCCTGGTAGCGCCGGTTGGCCTCGATCGCCTGGATGGCTCGCTGGAAGGATTGCAGGCCACCGCAAAGTCCAGCCGGCGTCACCAGATTCATGTCATCGAGCGAGGTATGATATTCAGGGTAGGTGTCGTACTTGCTGCGGAAGAGCGAGGCCACGGGGAGATCCACACCCGGGCTGCAATATTGCCGTTCATCGCTGCCCCGCATCAGAAAACTGTAGCGGTCGAACGTCCCGGCATGATGGCGCAACGCGTGCAAGCCGGCCCGGTCGGCCAATGTCGTTTCCGCTCGGCTGGGCATGAAGCCATAGGCCCGCTCGTCACCCACGCAATTGATCATGAAGCCGGCGACGACTTTTTCCTTGAGATGCGCGAGGTGACGGCTGAGATAGATGATGGCGCCGATGGTTTCCGGGACAAAAACGAAGCGGTAGGTGTAGCGCCGGCGCGGCATTGCCGCCAGCCACTTGGCGAGATGGGCCGCCACCACCGGGCCGGACAGTTCGTTATTGGCCATGGATGGGTGGCAGATATAGGTCGAGAGCAGGATTTCCTCGTCGCTCTCACCCGGCAGGACCAGATCGGCGAAATCGAGATGGCCCGGCGCCAGCGTGGCGTCGATCACCGCGCGGTAGCGTCCCGGCTTCAGTGCCAAACGCTGCTCGTGGCTGAGACAGAAGCCCCAGCGGCGACGATAATAGGAGGTAACATAGGGGATCGCCTGCGGCAGTTCCGGCAGGGAATGAAGATGCGCCTGCAGTTCGTCAAGATCGAGTTCGACATCGACCGGCAGCGAATAGCTGACGACATGGAGATTGTTGCGCTTGAAATCACAAATGCGGCTGCCATCGGGGGCGATGATGTAGGCGTCGCGGATGTTCCATTCATCCGGCACCACCCAATCGAGGCATTTCTCGCCGCTGGCGACACGGTGGCCGGCAAGGCCCGGCATTTCGCCAGCGAGAATGTCGAGCGTATCGCGGACACCCTGCCCCGACAGAGAGCGGCAGATCGGCCAAAGCCGTGCCATCAAGCGGTGCATGGCAGCGCCGGTCTCGGCATCGGCAATCGGCGCCGAAACGACATCCAGCGGAAGGGGGGGCTGCATCGTCACACGCGCACCTTGAAGCCCTGTGATTTCAGATAGAGCTTGGCTTCGCGCGGTGTCTGTTCGGTGAAATGGAAGATGCTGGCGGCAGCGACCGCGTCCGCCTTGCCCTTCGCCAGCACTTCGGCCATGTGCTCGTATTTTCCACAACCGCCCGAGGCAATGACGGGAATCTTGAGTGCGTCGACCACGGCACGGGTGAGCGCCACGTCATACCCTTCGAAGGTACCGTCGCGATCGACCGAGGTCAGCAGAATTTCGCCCGCGCCCATCGCCTCGGCTTCCTTGGCCCATTCGACCGGATCACGCCCGGTCGCTTGCTTGCCGCAATGGCTCATCACCTCGAGGCGGCCATCAGGATGGCGCAGCACATCGATCGAGACGACGATGCATTGCGAACCATAGCGCAAGGCGCCGTCGCGGATGAGGCCCGGCCGCGCCAACGCCGCCGTGTTGATGGCGACCTTGTCGGCGCCCACCGCCAGCAGCCCACCGATGTGATCCGGGTTGCGCACCCCGCCCCCCACGGTCATCGGCATAAAGCATTCATCGGCCAATTCGTCGATTTGCGCGAAATCGGGATCGCGGCCATCGGGTGTGGCGCGGATGTCGAGGAAGACCAGCTCATCGACCTCGCGCATGTTGTAGACCTTGATGGCCTGCATCGCGCTGCCGGTCCGCCGCCAAGAATCGAAGCCGACGCCCTTGACCAGTCCCATGTCACGAAACAACAGGGTCGGCATCACGCGGATTTTGACGGTCATAGCGGGCGCACTCCGCTCAGATCGCCAGGAAATTGCGCAGAAGGCGGAAGCCGGCCTTCTGGCTTTTTTCCGGATGAAACTGCACGCCCATCAGGTGCTCGTGCTGGACCGCCGCGGTAAAGCCGCCATAGGAGGGACATGTGGCCAGTACATCTTCCCGGGCACAATCGTAGTAATAGGAATGGACGAAATAGAAATCCGTGCCTGCCGGGAGATCGCGCCAGAGGGCGGCACCGTCCCGCGGATGGGTCTCGTTCCAGCCCATATGCGGAATGCGCTCGCCCGCCTGGGTTGATTTCAGGGGCACGATGTCGCCGGGAATAAGATCGAGGCCCGCGGTCTCGCCGAATTCCTGGCTGCGCGTTGCCATCAATTGCATGCCGAGACAGATGCCAAGGAAAGGAATCTGGCGTTTGGCGAGGAGATTGCGGAGGCCTGCGGCCAGACCTTTCTCATTCATCGCCTGCATCGCCGCGGCGAAGGAACCGACACCGGGCAGGATGATGCGGTCGGCGCCTTCGACCACGCGCGGGTCGTCGCTCACCACTGGCTTGCCACCGCATTCCTCCATCGCGCGCCGGATCGAGTCCAGGTTGCAAACACCGGAATTGACGATGACGACACCAGTCATGGCGTGAGCTCATCTCCCGCGCGGGTGTGCAATTGCGCGCTCAGCTATTGTCGACGTGAAGCTTCTGCAGATTGCCGAAGCGGTCCTTGATCAGCTTGCCGTTATTGTCGCACTTGAACAGCTTCTTGTTGGTCCAGCGGTCGCAAATGTCGACGAATTCCTCGACCGGCATATCCAGCGGGGCGAGGATGTCCTCGATCCTCTTGCCGAGATACGTCCAGGGGAACTTGCCGTCATGACGCTTGACCAGCTCAAGGCCGTCGCGGCGCGAGAGGCGGCCGCGGCGGATATGATTGCAGGCGATGTCGGTGGCACGACCAAAGCCGTATTTCAGGAACTTGAAATAATCGTGGATGCCCATCTGGTGGTTGTCGAGATTCTCGTAATTCGCCAGGGCACCTTCGACCATGTTCGGGAAGGTTTCGAAACCATAGCCCTGAGCGTAGAGCGCGTTGCGATAGCCATCCCAGGGGAAATAATAACCGAGGAAAATCCCGGTCACGCCGACCCGCGCCAGATCATCGTCGGAAGGATAGGTGTACTGGATCATGTCGCGCTGGGCGATGTCGGTCTGGCCGATGAGGTCGGAAACGCGCAGGCCGAGGAGGCCGCCGAATTCCTCGAGCCAGCGGCGGTCGAGGACGTTCTTCTGGGTGGAGGCCGCCGGACCGCCATATTCGTGCTGCGGATTTTCGCCCCAGACAATGAGGCGGATATTGTGCTGCACGGCGACGCGCACTGGCACGGTGAAGATCGTGACGTGTTCCGGCCAGGAAATGTCACCAACCGTTTCCAGCGTGAAGCGGTTGATACGGCGGCGCACCACCGGATTGGTGGTGACTTCGATATAATCGACGCCGAGCTTCTTGATGTTCTCGATATTGCGGCGGCCGATATCGGAAAGGTCGTCGGTCGTTGCGGTCACGCAAAGCGGGTTCATGCCGACTTCGAGCAGGCGCAGCAATTGATAGGTGCTGTCCTTGCCGCCCGAGACCGGCACGATGCAATCGTAATTCTTGCCGTCTTTGCTGCGATACTGCGAAACGACGTTGAGGAACTCGTCCTTGCGCTGGTCCCAATCGACCTCGGCACGGAACTGGTAATTGAGACAGGCATTGCATACGCCATGCTCGTCGAACCAGAGATCCGGCTTGGTTTCGGGATAGAGGCAATGCTTGCAGTAACGCATGGGGAAAAGCCTCAGATCATCTTCCGAAGAGTTTCAGCGTTCAGCCACTTGGTGTTGCTGTCGCTGGCGAAACGGAAGCCTTCCGGCACCAGCTTGTAGCCGTCCGCGAGGAAGGAGCGGCGATCCCAGAAGGTGAAGTTGGGCTCGATGACGTAGCGGTCTTCCAGTTCGACCGTGCAACGGCTGTCGTCCTCGGTGATCATGACTTCGTGCAGTTTTTCGCCCGGCCGGATACCGACGACACGGTGGGGAATTCCCGGCGCGATGCAATCCGCGAGATCGACGACCTTCATCGCGGGGATCTTCGGCACGAAGATCTCGCCGCCACGCATGATCGCGAGGCTGGAGAGCACGAAGTTGACGCCTTGCTCCAGGGTGATCCAGAAGCGCGTCATGCGCTCGTCGGTGATCGGAATTTCCTTGGCGCCCTTGGCGACCATTTCGCGGAAGACAGGAATCACGGAACCGCGCGAACCGATCACGTTGCCGTAGCGCACGACCGAGAAGATCGGGTCATGACCGCCGGAGAGGGAATTCGCCGCGATGAAGATCTTGTCGGAGGCGAGTTTCGAGGCGCCGTAGAGATTGACCGGGTTGGCGGCCTTGTCGGTGGAGAGGGCCACCACGTGCTTGACCCGGTTCTTGATCGCCGCCTGCACCACGTTCTCGGCGCCGATGACATTGGTGTGGATGCATTCGAAGGGGTTGTATTCGGCTGCCGGGACCTGTTTCAAGGCGGCGGCATGGATGATCACGTCCACATCCCGGGTCGCCATGTCGAGGCGCTGGCCGTCGCGGACGTCGCCGATGAAATAACGCAGACAGGGAAACTTTTCCTGAGAGAGATCCTGCTGCATCTCCCACTGTTTCAATTCGTCGCGCGAGAAGATGATCAGCCGCTTCGGCTTCCAATCGGCCAGGATGCGCCGGATAAATGCCTTGCCGAACGAACCCGTCCCGCCTGTCACCAGGATGGATTTCCCGTTGAGATCGGGAAGCGACGTATCAAACATGCTGCTAACGCCTTTTAAATACTAGGGATTTTGGCTGGCTACCACCGCAACCAGCGATTGGAAGGAAGGTGTGGATCACCAACCTCTAATGCTGACGGATCACCCCCATCCCGATAGCTGAGGGGGTTAACAGTAGCCCGCCCGCTCTGTCAACGGGCACCTGACGGCTTTGGCCGGCCGCGCCCGGCCACAGGCCTGAATTTGGTCACATCTGGCCTTCAGCCAGCCATCCCGAAAACCGGTTCCGGCAGGCCCCGATGCCCCGTCTGGACGGCAAAAAGCCCCCCCGCCAGAGGCGCCTTGGCCCGGGTGGCCGCGTCCAGATCGACCGTCGCGGTGGTGATATAGAGGATATCGAGCTTCTCCCCGGCAAAGGCACAGGAGGTCACCAGGGGAACGGGGAGGTCCAGCTTGAAATCCAGCTTGCCCTGCGGCGTGAAGCGGCTGATTCCCCAGCCGCTCCAATGGCAGATCCAGACATGGTCGTCGGCATCCACCGTCATGCCGTCCGGCATGCCCTCGGCTTCGGCGAAGGCGGTGAAAAGGCGCCGGTTCGTGAGAGTGCCATGCGCCGGGTCGAGATCATAGACATAGACCTTGCGATCGATCGTGTCGGCGAAATAGAGCCGGCGCCCATCGCGGCTGAAAGCCGGGCCATTGCCGCAGGCCGAGCCGCGATCCTGCACCACGCTGGTGCCATCGGGGTCCAGGCGATAGATGCCGCCCAGCGGCTCGGTTTCCTTGATATCCGAGGTACAGAGCCACAGGCGCCCCTGCCGGTCGACCTTGCCGTCATTGAACATGGTGAATTCGGACCGGTCGTTGGGATTGACCCAAGGTGTCAGGCGACGTGCGGCGACATCGACTTTGAAGGTGCCTTCCCGTCCGGTCAGGATGAAGCCTTCTTTGGCCCGCACCAAGGTGCCCATGGGCGTCCCCAGGTCAAGCTTCCAGGTATCGGTCGTGGCGCCAGCCGGATCGTAGACGTGAAGCGCCGGCCCCTTGAGATCGAGCCAATAGATCTTGCGCTCCGTCGGATGCCACAGGACCGATTCGCCGAGGACATCCTGGGTCTTCGCGACGCATTGCACATTGAAGGTCATGGAAATCGGCTCCTCCGCGCTGAAAAATATGCTTGTCGGCAGATTGCCGCCATTCCGCGCGCGCTGGCAACTGCTCAATAACGCATAAAAAATGCCGCCCCGATGAAGCCGGGGCGGCATTGTTAAAGAGGAGGTTGTCTCGGCTGTCGGCGGCGTCAGCCGGCAGCACGCAATTCTTCGATCATGTCCAGCATCGGTGCAGCACCCCGGCGGCGCGGCTTGGCGGCCGGTTGCGCCGCGGGCATCGCGACATCGCCCGCCAGCATCCGTTCCAGTTCGCGGCGCGCCCGCGCCAGGCGCGAACGGATGGTGCCGATCGGACAACCGCAAATTTCGGCAGCTTCCTCGTAGGACATATCCTGCCCCACGACGAGGGAGAGAACTTCCTGCTGGTCCTGATTGAGACCGCCGATCGCCTGGAACAATTCCTTCAGCACCAGACGATGCTCCTGATTGGGTGCAGCGCTGGCCAGGTTCGGCAACAGATCGTCGTCGATATCGACAATGCGCGAACGATGGCCGGCACGGAGATTGTTGATGTGGAGGTTGCGCATGATGGTGAACAGCCACGCCTTGAGATTGGTACCCGGCGTGAACAATTCCTCGCGGCTGAGCGCGCGCACGACGGTGTCGTGAACCAGATCGTCGGCTGACGGGCGATTGCGAGTCAGCATCACAGCAAAAGCAGTCATGGCCGGCAGAGTGGCGACGAGCTGGTTTTGAAATGTATCGGCCTTCGGTTGCATGTTCGTTTGCATGGTTCTTTTCCTTTCGGTCGATTCCATCGGAGCCAAGAGCGTCGTAACGCTGTCCAAAAGATGGGGGCTGCGGGGTCCCAAGCCGAGCGACAAGACCGGGCGGAAGCTGTGACCTGACCTGCGAAAACTAGGAAAAACGCCCTATCCTGCGATCAATCCGTGATCTTTCCCGGCGTTTTTCTAGGGTTTTTCCCCGGCCAGGAACGGATGAGCTCGACGAGCGCGGAATCCGCTTCCGTGGTACTGGCCTCAACGAGTTTTTTGGTTTGCCGGTCAAGCCATTGCTCGAAAGCCGGCGACGCCGTCAGAGAGACGATCTCGGCACTTTTCTTGCCATTCATGGGAGGCGCGTCCGGCAATTTCTGATCGCTGCGCGGCCCTTTCGGACCCTTGGTCTTGCGCGGCATGTTTGTCGCTGCTCCCAATCCCGCCTCACGGCCCAACCGTGGCCCCAACCACGGCAATCTGCGCGGCCTAGCAGCGCAAACACTTTCCCCGCCGGTTGGTTCCATATGCGTGAGGCGATCGGGATGGGAATGTCGGCTCTCCCTCCGCTCTTTCCTGTTGAATCTGCCTTGGGCGCATCACCGCTGAATTTGCGCCAGAAGGCGGGAGAGGACGGCGGCATCCAAAGCCGGTCCTGATTCCACGATGTAGCCCGCGGCGACGGCACCCAACACAGCACCGCGGGGATCGGCCGCCACGGCGCGGCGCACCATCTCCGCCGCCTCCGGCAACCCAGCCAGGCCCGCGCTGATGGATGGGCCCAGGGAAGGCGGTGCTGGACGACGGCGATATGTGAGGCCAATCAGCGCCGCCAGTGCCAGCACGGCCAGGATAGCGGCCACGATAGCCAGAGCCGCCGCCGGCGTCAGCGAGGCGAGCATCCAAAGATAGAATGCCGCCAGGCCGATGCCGAGTGCTGCCAGCGCGAGGATCCCGGCCAGCATGGCCAGGATCAGTTTGCGCAAGACACGCTCGCCCATGCCCTCGAGACTGGCCATGTGGCAGCCTTTAACGGTGGCTGGTGAGTTTGGCGAGCAGGATACCGGCGCCGAAGGCCACCAGCAGGCTGCTCAGCGGATGCGCCACCACCTGGGTTTCCACGGCACCGATGCCGGCCTCGACCTTGGCTTTACCGTTGGTCAGAGCCGCATCGACCTCGGCGGCACCTTTCTTCGCCAATTGGCGACTGATATTGGCGAGGTCGTCCTTGAGGGCACCGAGATCGTTTTTGAGAACGTCGAATTCTTTATCCAGGCTGCGTTCGGCCATGATGGCACTCCTTTGCACTGACTAATTTGCACTGACTAATTTCGGGAAGGCTGCCGCGCGCTAGACGTAGGACGCGACCAACGAGACCACGAACAACACCAGGAAGATCAGGAACAGGATCTTCGCGATGCCGGTTGCGGCTTGCGAGATGCCGCCAAAGCCGAAGACACCGGCCACGATGGCGACAACGAGAAAGATGACGGCCCAGTAAAGCATGACAGAATCCCCTTTATCGAAAGAGCGGCCATCTCGGCCGCAGCAGAAAATCAACGCGGCTGACGTCGCTCCGAGCGGACGTCAGCCGCGGACCCACAGATTCAGTGAGCAACGACGCTGTCTTCCCATTCGGTCACTTGGCTCTCCGCTTCCTCCAGGCTGACGCCGTAGAGGGCCTGGATTCGACCGACGAGTTGCTGCCGTTCGCCCTGAATCTGCAGGAGATCGTCATCGGTGAGTTCACCCCACCGCTCCTTCACCTTGCCCTTGAACTCGACCCAATTGCCTTCGATCTGGTCCCAGGTGGTCGAACCCGATTGCGTCTCGATGTCAGGGCTTGCCGCATTCTCGGCGCGCGCGAAGGGCGTCACTGAAAGCGTCAGGGCAAGCACACCCGCCAACGCAAGAGACCTGCGCATACCATTCTCCTCGATGTCGTTTCGTCGATAAGGGATCGGTCTCGATCCTTGCTGACTTAACGAAGGGCGCGGGGATTGGTTCCGGTTGGGTCTTGCAAGGCTCGCGATCGGCCGGAACGAGAAAAGGCCCGACGCGTTGCCACGCCGGGCCTTTTCTGGACCATATCAACACCGCCGGTTTAATTGCGGGCGTTCTAATGGCGGGCTGGTTTACGGCCCGCTTCTTCGGCCTTTTTCAGCTCCTTGCCTTCCGGCCCATCGACCGCCCGGCGGGCGCCTTCGGCCTGGCGTCGCACTTCCGCCGGATTTTCGGCGGAATGCTGCACATGAGCGTTGTATTGCTTGGCGGCGGTACGATTGCCTTCGCCTTCGTTCCGCTGCCCGCCTTGCTGCATTTGCCGGCCATCTTTATCGCCGAGCTTGTGGCCCTGCTCGTGTTTTTCCATGGGCACTTCGCGTGGCGTCGATGGTTTCTGATCGCGCTCGTTGCGTTGGGTCATAAAACCCTCCTCTGATGCGCTGATGGGAAATTATTTATTGACGATAGCCGCGCTCGAAATCCTCGAGCTGCTTTTCGACGTCGTCCTTGGCAATGCCATAGCGTTCCTGCAGCTTGCCGGCCAATTGGTCGCGCTTGCCGCTGATCTTGGCGAGATCGTCGTCAGTGAGCTTGCCCCACTGTTCCTTGACCTTGCCCTTGGCCTGGTTCCAATTGCCTTCGATGATGTCCCAATTCATGTCGTCTTCTCCTTGCAGGGGAAATAAGACGAGCGTGCCGTTCTGCACGATCGCTGCAGGAGAAACGGCCCCAGGGCAGCGGGGTTCCGGATTTTAGCTGTGATATATGCCGGCGACGGAAAAGGCGGTTTAACCGCCCTGCATGCGCGGCAACAGGAAAACCTCGCTGTCGGGCGCCAATGGCTGCAGCCAGCCTTCGCGATAGATCAAGCCGTCGATGGAAACGGAAACACCGCGTTTGATCTGGGGTTGCAGGCCCGGATAGGCTTCACCTAACCGGGCCAGCAATTCCTGGACGTTGCGGGCTTCGACCGTCACCTCGGACTTGCCGCCGGTATGCGGCTTCAACGATCCCCAGATGACGACCTTGGCCACGCCTTAGAACCTCATGCCGCTTTCTTGGCTTTCGCCTTCGCATCCTCGATACCCTTGAGGACGCGGGGCGGTGAGAGCGGCAGCTGCGTGAAGCGAACGCCGGTCGCAGCGGCGACGGCATTCGCGATAGCAGCCAAAGGCGGCACGATCGAGGTTTCGCCGACGCCCCGGACACCATAGGGGTGGCCGGGATTCGGGATCTCGAGGATCTGCGTGTCGATCATGGGAAGATCCGAGCAGACCGGGATGCGGTAGTCGAGGAAGCCCGCATTCTGCAGGCGGCCATCCTTGCCGTAGATGTATTCCTCATTGAGCGCCCAACCGATACCCTGGACGGCGCCGCCCTGGAACTGGCCTTCCACGTAAGCCGGGTGCACCGCCTTGCCGGCATCCTGGATGACCGTGTAACGCACGATCTTCGAGGCACCGGTCTCCGGGTCGATCTCGACATCGCAGATATGCGTGGCGAAGCTGACACCCGCGCCGTCGGCCGAGTATTCGTGATGGCCGGCGATCGGGCCGCCGGTTCCCGGCGAGGCCGCGGCGATTTCCTTCAAGGAGAGCGGGGCGAAATTACCGGCATTGGCGCCGGCGGGCTTGGCATAGCCTTTTTCCCAGGTAACCGCGTCCTCGGGAATGCCCCAAGTCGCCGCCGCGCGGGCACAGAGCTTCTTGATGGCGTCGCGTGCCGCCAGGATGCAGGCCATGCCGGTCGCAAAGGTGGTGCGGCTGCCATCGGTGACGTCGTTGTGCCCGAGTGAGCTGGTGTCGGCGATGATCGCCCGCACATGCTCGTAACCAATGCCGAGTTCCTCGGCCACCATCATGCACATAGACGCGCGCGAGCCGCCGATATCGGGCGAGCCCACCGAAACTGTGATGGTGCCGTCGATCGGAATGTTGAGGCTGACGCAGGACTGGCCGCCGAAATTGAACCAGAAGCCAGCCGCCATGCCGCGGCCCTGATTGGGACCGAGCGGTGCCTTGAAATGCGGATGGTTCTTGGCCGCTTCCAGCGTCGGCCCGAGGCCGATCGGGCCATAGACCGGGCCGTAGGACGATTTGGTGCCTTCACGCGCCGCATTCTTGATGCGGAAGTCGATGGGCGCCATGCCGAGCTTGTGCGCCAATTCCTCGATCACACTTTCGACCGCGAAATTCGCCATCGGGGCGCCCGGTGCACGATAGGAAATCGTCTTGGGGCGGTTGCAGACAACGTCGTAGCCGATGGCGCGGACGTTATCGAGGTGGAACTGGGCGAAGGCGCTCATGGCACCGAATTCCGCCGGCGAGCATCCCGCGAACGGGCCGCCCTGGTAGCGGAAGGTGCCGTCGGCCGCGGTGATGAGGCCGTCCTTGGTGACGCCGATCTTGATATCGATCGAGGTGCTGGAGGTGGGGCCGGTCGCCTTGAAGACCTCTTCGCGAGTCATCACCACCTTCACCGGACGGTTGGCCTTCCTGGAGAGTGCCAGGGCCACCGGTTCGATGAAGACGGTCGTCTTGCCGCCGAAACCGCCACCGATTTCGGATTGCGTGACGCGGAGGCGCGAGATGTCGATGCCGAGGATCCGCGCACAGACATCGCGCACCATGTAGTGACCCTGGGTGCAGCACCAGAGCTCGGCACTGCCGTCCGGCGACATGCTGGCGAGAGCCGCATGCGGCTCGATATAGCCTTGATGCGTGGCCTCGGTCTTGAAGCTGCGCTCGACGATGATGTCGGCCTTTTTGAAGCCTTCCTCCACATCGCCATGGCCGAATTCGAAGCGGCGGGCGATGTTGGAGGGCTTCGTCGGTTTGGGATCGATGCCGTCGGTGAACATCTTCTTGTGAAGGAGCGGCGCGTTCGGCTTCATCGCCTCGTCCACATCGGTCACATGCGGCAGCACTTCGTAATCGACCTTGATCAGCTTCAGGGCCTGGCGTGCGATGCTGGGTGTCGTCGCCGCGACGGCGGCCACGGCATGACCTTCATAGAGCGCCTTTTCGCGCGCCATGATGTTGTACATCGTGTCGTAAAGCGCGCTGTCGCCATCGGTATGGTCGGGGAAATCGTCCCGGGTGATGACGGCCTTCACGCCGGCCAGCTTCTCGGCTTTGCTGGTATCGATGCTCTTGATCTTGGCATGGGCGTGGGGCGAGCGGAGGATGCGGCCCACAAGCTGGCCCGGCGCCGTGGCATCGGCGCCGAATTTGGCGCGGCCGGTCACCTTGTCGATGCCGTCCGGGCGCGCGGGGCGCGTGCCGACGACGTTGAATTTGCGTTTTGAATCGGGTGCGTTATCGAGCGGCATGATCAGGCCCCCTTGCGGCTGGTTGGGCGGCTGGCGGATTTGCGCATGTCCTTGGCGGCATCCTGCACGGCCCGGACGATCTTGTCGTAACCGGTGCAGCGGCAGAGATTGCCGGCAAGGCCGAAGCGAATCTCGGTTTCGGTAGGATCCGGGTTCTTGTCGAGCAGCGATTTCGCGGCCACCAGGAAGCCCGGCGTGCAGATGCCGCATTGCAGGGCGGCATGCTCGATGAACTTTTTCTGCAGCGGATGCAGTTCCTCGCCATGGGCCATGCCTTCGATGGTGCCGATATTGTGGCCCTCGACTTCGGCGCCTAGCACCAGGCAGGAACAGGTCAGGCGGCCATCGACGGTGACCGAGCAGGCGCCGCAATCGCCGGTGCTGCAACCTTCCTTGGCGCCGGTCAACCCCAGGCGGTTGCGGAGCACGTCGAGCAGGGTTTCGTCCGGCTCGCAGATGAATTCGACCGGATCGCCATTGATCTTGGTGTTGACTGTAATCCCGGACATTTACTTACCCCCTGCCCGCTTGCGGGCAATCATAGCGGCGCGGCGGGCGAGAACCCCGGCGACCTTGATGCGGAAATCGCGCGTGCCGCGCTTGTCGTCAATCGGATTGCAGGCCGCCGAACAGGCCGCCGCCAGCGCATCGAGCGCCGCCTTGTCCATCTTCGTGCCGATGATCGCCTTGGCAGCGGCCGGCACCAGCAGCACGGTCGGCGCGACCGCCCCCAGGGCCACACGCGCCTTGGTGACGACACCTTTGCCATCGAGGGTCAGGCTGACGCCCACACCGACCACGGCGATGTCCATTTCGGTGCGCGGAATGAAGCGCAGATAGGCATCGCCCGATTTCGGCGGCCGCTTGGGCAGCACCAGGCTTTCGATGATTTCGCCCTTCTTGAGCGAAGTGCGGCCGGGGCCGACCGGAATTTCCTCGACGGGAACGGTGCGCTTGCCCTTGGGGCCGACGACGACGGCTTTGGCAGTAGCCGCCACCAGCGCCGGGACGCTGTCCGCCGCCGGCGAGGCATTGCAGAGATTGCCGCTCATGGTGCAGCGGCCCTGCACCTGCTTCGAACCGATGAGATTGGCGGCTTCGACCACACCCGGCCAGGCCTTCTTCAAGGCGGCGTTCTCGCCGAGCTCCGCTCCCGAAACGGCGGCGCCGATCTTGAAGCCCGAGGCGGTCTTCTGGATCGCCTTGGCGCCGCTGGTTTCCTTGATGTCAATGATCAGATCCGGTTCGATGAAACCGGTGCGGAGGCGGACCAAGAGGTCGGTGCCGCCGGCGAGGATGAAGGCTTTGCCTTTTTCCTTGGCCAGCAATTGCGCCGCTGCCTTGAGGGTTGTCGGACGCTCGTATCTCATTCTGGCTACTTCCTATGTCGAGAAGGGCTGTTCCGATCTACCCCGCCGACCCCCCTTTGCACAATACCCCTGCTGGCGGATAGCGCCGGAATGGCCCTCCAACGACCAGGGATGGTGGGCCTGCGTCATTGCTGGTCGCGGCATTGGCACCATAGCGAGTATGGCCTTGGGGCCATGATAAGTTGTAGATTGCCGATCCGGGCGCTAGCGAGGCGAATGCGTTTCATGATCGTACTGGTTATGGGGGTCAGCGGCAGCGGTAAAAGCACCATCGGCCGGATGCTGGCGGCGGCGCTTTCGGCCGAGTTCCTGGAAGCCGATACTTTCCATTCCCGCGACAATGTCGCCAAAATGACCAGCGGTATCCCGCTTGAAGATGCCGATCGCTGGCCCTGGCTGGAGGCGATCGGCGATGCCATCGCCGCCCATCGGCTGGCTGGCCGCCCGGTCGTCCTGGCCTGTTCGGCCCTCAAGGATAGCTATCGTAGGCGTCTCTTCGCCCAGGCGGGCGAGCCGGGCCATGTGGTTTTCCTGGACGGCAAGGCGGATCTGATCGCCGCGCGCCTGGGGGGAAGACGGGGGCATTACATGCCCCCCACCCTGTTGCCCAGCCAGTTGGCCACACTGGAGCCGCCGACCGATGCCATCCGAGTCGATATCGGCAACCGCCCGGAAGATATCCTGGCCGCGATATTGCGCGATTTGGGCCGCTAGGATTGGCGGGCTTGGCGCCCGTAAATCAACAGCATCGCGACGATGACGGCGCCATAGATGATCTGGCGGCCGGCCTCGGGCATCTGCATCACCGACAAAATCGATTGCAGCAGGGTGATGAGGATGACGCCGGCCACCGTGCCGAGATAGGAACCGCGCCCGCCCAGGATGCTGGTGCCACCCAGGACCACCGCCGCCACCGCCGGCAGGAGATAGGGGTCGCCCATGGATTGATAGGCCTTGGTCGAATAGCCGGCCAGCAGCACCCCGGCAAAGGCCGACAACCCACCGGACGCCATGAAGGCAAACAGGATAACCCGCTGTGTCGGCACACCGGAGAGATAGGCCGCGCGTTCCCGGTTGCCGATCGCATAGATGGCCCGCCCGAGCACCGTGCGTCGGAGCAGGAAGACGGTGGCGGCGCCGATGGCGATCCAGACGAAGAGCGCATTGGGGATATTGAGCAGGAAGCGGCCTGTGGCAAGCCCATGCATGGCGTCCGTCGAATGATCCTGAGGGGCAAAACCGCCGGTACGGAGCACCATCAGCCCCTGCGCCACGGCGTTCATGCCGAGGGTGAAGATCATCGAGGGGACGCGCAGATAGGCCACACCGATGCCGTTGATGAGGCCAAAGCCCAGGCCGCAGAGAATGCCGAAGGGAATGGCCAGCGTTTCGCCCATGCCACCCCAGCCGGCAGCGGCGGTCGACATCATGCCGCCCACCGTCACCACCCAGGGCACGGAGAGATCGATCTGGCCGAGGAGGATCACCAGCATCATGCCAGTGGCGATGAGGCCCAGGAAGGATGCCACCTGCAATTGCTGCAGCAGGTATTCCGGCGAGAGAAAGCTCGACGAATAGAGGCTGCCGACCAGCAGCAGGACGATAATGCAGCCGAAGGCCGCCAGGACCGGCTTGTCGGCGCGCTTCAGCCAGGTCTTCGGGGCAAACAGGGTCATCGGCTGCACACTCATCCGAACAGGTCCAGCCGGTTCTTGACGCGGAGCAGCCGGAGCGATCCCAGCGTCACGGCCGCCAGGAGGATGACACCCTGGAACAAAGGCTGCCAGAGGGGATCAAAATCGAACACGAACAGCAGATCGCCGATCGTGCGCAGGACGAAGGCCCCGAAAATGGCGCCGATGGCACTCCCAGCCCCGCCGAACAGCGAAACACCGCCGATCACCACGGCGGCGATGGCGTTCAAGGTATAGCTGCCGCCGATCGTCGCGGAGGCCTCGCCGGAATAGGTGACGAAGGTCAGCATCAGCCCGCCACAGGCCGAGAGCAGCCCCGCCATCACATAGGCCGTCATGCGGGCCCGGTTGATGGCGACACCCGACATATAGGCGGCGGGCTCGGCGGAGCCGATGGCATAGATGGCGCGCCCCGTCACAGACCGGCGCAAGGGAACCCAGATGACGAGGACAATGCCGAGAAGTACGACAAGGGAAGCCGGGATGCCGCCGGGCAATTCCCCGGTGAGGGCGTCGGCGAGGTCGTAATTGATCTCGCCCCCCGGCACCGGGCGCAGCAGCAAGGCGATGCCGTAGAAGATGGCCCCGGTCGCTAAGGTGGTCACAATGGGCTGCAAGCGGCCATAGATGACGATGAGGCCGTTGAGCGCGCCGCAGAGAATTCCCGCCAGCAGCACGATGCCGATGCCGATGGCGGTTTCCACGCTGTCGCCGACGACATATTGCGAGGCCAGGCAATTGGCCAGCACGAAGATCATGCCGATCGAAAGGTCGATGCCGGCGGTCAGTACCACCAGCGTCTGCGCCATGGCAACGAGTGCCAGGAGAACGGCCTTGTTGGCGGCGGTCGTCACCACCAGCGAACTGAAACCGGCATTGTGATTGCCGGTATAGATGCCGAACATGAGGACAAAAACGGCGGCGGCCAGCAAGGTGCCGCGATGCTCGGCCAGCCAATAGCGAAAATCACCCATGGCTGGCCTGCTCCATCTGAGATTGCCCGGATTCGAGGCTGAAGGCGCTGCTGACCAAGGCATGTTCGGTGATCTCAGGCCCAGCGAGTTCACGCACGACGGCGCCGTCATACATGACGAGGACACGGTCGCAGCAACCGATCAATTCGTCGTAATCGGTCGAATAAAACAGGATCGTCGCACCCTCGTCAGCCAGCTTGCGCAGCAATTGATAGATTTCCTGCTTGGTGCCGACATCGATGCCGCGGGTTGGGTCGTTGAGCAAGATGATCCGGGGTGCGAGCATCAGCCATTTGGCAATAACAACCTTCTGCTGGTTGCCGCCGGAGAGTGCGCCTACCGGAATCTCGGGATCGGCAGCCTTGATGGCAAGGAGTGCCATCATCCGGCGAATGGCATCGGTTTCGCGTGGGCGGTCGATGACGCCGAAACTGGCAAGCTGGCCAAGCGAGGGCAATGTGAGATTGTCGCGTACCGACATCGGCAGCATCAGGCCTTCGGTCTTGCGGTCCTCGGGAATGAGCGCCATCGGATTTCCGCCGGATTTGGCCGCGCGCGGCCCGCGGATCGCCGCGCGTTCGCCGGCCACCAGAACTTCGCCTTTGACACCCCGCAACACACCGAACAGTGCCAGCAGCAATTCGCGCTGTCCCTGGCCGTCGAGGCCACCCAATCCGAGGATCTCGCCGGGCCGGGCCGAGAAGGAAATATCGTTGAGGCGCCCTTCCCAGCCGAGGTTACGGACCTCCAGCATATTGGCGCCGGTGGGGATTGATGCCGGTTTTGCCGGGAAGACGTGGCTGTATTCGCGGCCGATCATCAATTCGACCACCTCATTGCCGCTTTTTGTACCGGCGGGATAGCTCTCGATATGGCGGCCGTTGCGGAAGACCGAGCAGTCATCGGCAAGCTCGTCAATCTCGTGCATCCGGTGCGAGATATAGATGAGTGCGAGGCCTTCTTCGCGCAGCCGCTTCAGCACGGCAAAGACCTTGGCAACATCGCTCGCGGTCAGCGCCGAAGTCGCCTCGTCGAGAATGAGGATGCGCGGCCGCCGGGCGAGCGCCTTGGCGATTTCCACCATCTGGCGGCGCGAGAGCGGCAGATCACGCACCAGGGCCAGCGGATGAATATCCTCGGCACCGGCCCGGGCGAGGGCGGCTTCGGCAAAGCGGCGCTGCGCGCGCTGGTCGATGAGGCCGAAGCGCCGGGGTGGATCGGCAAGGCCGATATTGTCGGCGACCGAAAGATCGGGGATGAGCGAAAGCTCCTGGAAGATGCAAACGATCCCCGCCGCGTTCGCGGCCTTCGGCGTCGCGAAAGTGATTTCCTGCCCATCCAGCACCATGGTGCCGGCATCGGCTTGCACCACGCCGGACATGATCTTGATCAAGGTCGATTTGCCGGCACCGTTTTCACCCAGAACCGCATGGATGCGGCCAGGGGCCACGCGCAGGCTGGCATCTTCCAGCGCGCGGACGCCGCCATAGGATTTGGCGATTCCCCGCATTTCGAAGATCGGTTCAACTGTGATCATCGGCACGCCTCTTTGCAGCGACACCGCCGCCACCCTGGATTTCGCCAGGGAAGCGGCGGTGGCCTTAGCCGCAATCGGATTTATTCATCCGATTCCGATTGGCCCATGATCTCCTGCGCCGTGAAATTGATACCGCAGGTCGGGAAGGAATTGCCGACGAAGAAATTGTCGGACTGATCCTGATAGAAATTCTCGCCATCCTTGAAGCCCGGGTCTTCGACCTTGGCCAGCGGCAAGCGGATCGATTGCGGTACCACCTGGCCTTCAAGGGCCGCGATCGCCGTCTTGATGGCGACCGCCACCTGAGCCGGCCCGGTCCCGGCAGAAGCGCATTTCAGGCCTTCGCCCGAATGCGCACTGCAAAGCTTACGGAAGCCGTTCTCGGTCTCGCCACCGACGGGCACGAAGGGATGTCCCGCATCCATGAGGGCGCGCACCGTACCGGTGGAGCCGCCCTGAACGGTGACGCCGGCAAAGCTCTTGTGGACGGCGATGGCATCCGCCGCCACCTTCTGCGCGGTACCGTCATCCCATTTACCGACGACTTCGACCGTTTCCCAGTTCTTGCCCGAGGCAGCCAGGGTTTCCTTGATGCCGTCATGCCGATCACGGTCGACGGAGGTACCTTCGACACCGCGCACTTCGAGGATCTTGCCGCCATCGGGAATGTTCTTGATCAACCAGTCGGCCCAGTACACACCCAGGCCCTTCTGATCGACATTCACATTGATGGCCTCGTCGGTATCGAGCGTGTTGTCGAAGGCCACCAGCACCACGCCCGCCTTGTTGGCGCGCTTGATGACCGGCGTAAAGGCGGCCGGGTTCTGCGCATTGACGACGATGGCGTCAAAGCCGGCGGCGATGAAATTGTCGACCGCGGCCAATTGCGCGGCGAGATCCTCGCCGGTCGAGACGACCTTGAACTCTTTCAGTTTTGCAGCAACCTCAGGCTGGTCGGCATAGGCCTTGGCGGTCTTGATCATCTGAATGCGCCAGGTATTGCCGATGAAGCCATTGGCCAGGGCGATCCGGTAGGGACCTTCCTTCTTGGCGAATTGGAAGTATTTGGTGTCGGGGGTCCAGGGTGCGAAGCATTCCGGTTCGGCACCGGGACCGGCAACGACTTCCGGCCCCGCCTGGGCGAGGGTGGCAGTGGCGATCAAAGTGATAGCGCTCGCGGCCAGCAGCGTCGTCAGGCGACGCGGCGTCGGCCGCCGGAATTTTGGCGACAACATGGTTTCTCCTCCCGTTGGTGGCCTGCCGTTTGCCGGCATGGCCGATGGTCATTCTGTTTTGGAATTCCCAACCCCGGGTGGATGACCGGTCTGCCCCCAGCCGGTTAAGGCAGGGTCGCCGGATTTTCATTGTCCACCACGGCGGGAATAGGGATAAAGATAAATGACAGCGCTGTCAATTGACTCGATTGCCTGTTATTTATGCAAGCGAGTAGGTTACGCCGCCAAAAAGCAGGCCGGACCAGAAGGCCCGGCGATGGGAGGGGATCATTCGTAGAAAGCGCGCCACGCTGGCAGATGTCGCGAGCCTGGCCGGCGTCAGCGCCGTCACGGTCTCCCGTGCCCTGCGCCGGCCCGACATGGTCTCGCCCAAACTGCACGAGCGCATCAAGAAAGCCGTGCGCGAACTGGCCTATGTGCCGGATATCGCTGCGAGCCGCCTCGCCTCGTCCCGCACCCATACGATCGGCGTCATCGTCTCCTCGCTCACCAACGGCGTCTTCGCCGATTATATCAATGCGCTCCACGATACGCTGCTGCCGGCGGGCTTCCAGGTGCTCATCCTCTCGACCCGATACTCGACCGAAGAAGAGGAGAAGGCCATCGCGACGATGCTGGGTCAGCACCCGGAAGCGATCATCATCGTCGGCATCGATCAATCGGCCCATGCGCGTAGATTGCTGCAGGAATCCGGGGTACCCGTGGTGCAGACCTTCCAGCTCACCGACGATCCGATCGACATCAATGTCGGTCTCGACCAGCGTCAGGCGGCCTTTGCCGCCACCGAGCTGTTGATCAACGCGGGTCATCGCCGCGTCGGCGTCATCGGTTCGCGCCTGGATGCCCGCGCCCGCGAGCGCGTGGAAGGCTACAAGGCGGCGATGAAATCAGCCAAGCTGTTCTCGGAGGATCTCATTGCCACCACGCCGGCACAGACAAGCGTGAAAGCGGGCAGCGACCTGCTGGCGAAAATGCTGGATGATGGGCATAAACCCGAGGCCGTCTTCTGCTGCGACGACCTCCTTGCCCTGGGGGTGCTGTTCGAATGCCAGCGGCGCGGCATCAAGGTGCCGGACCAAATGTCGATCGTCGGCTTTAATGACCTGGAATTCGCCGCCAGCACCGCGCCGGCATTGGCATCCGTCGCGACGCCGCGTTATGAAATGGGCCGACGCGCCGCCGAAATCGTGATGCGGATCATCGAGACGGGCGAGCGGCCAGCAGAGCGGCAGGTGGATGTCGGCTTTACCCTGCGCGCCCGTGGCAGCGTGCGACAGACACACACAGGCTAGAAGCCGATCGAGAGATTGACGTTGGCGAATTTCGCCTCATCGTCCTGGCCTTCGAATTCCTGGGTGCGGTAGGTGAAGCCCGCATCGAGTCTGATCGAGCGATCCCAGAACAGCGCGACGCCGCCGGAAATGTCGCCAACCAGAATTTCCTTGTCGACGTCGCGGCTGTCTTCAAAGGTATTCCCGTCGAGGAAGATGTTGCGCGCAACGGCACGGCCCTGGGCACCGATCCAGACATAGAAGCCGAAGGGATCTTCGAGGTAGTCGCCGTTGAAATAGCTGGTACCCGACAAGGCCGGGCGGATGCGCGGGGCACCGTAATCGGCCTCAAGGTTGCGCCCGAAGCGCAGGATGCCGCCAGCCTCGCCATAGGTCATGACATTGCCGGCGGTGACGCCGAGTTCGGGGATCGCGTCCACTGCGAAGCCGCCGGCCAAAGGCTGGATGAAGCGCCATTTGCGGCCGTAGCTCAGCATCACGCCAGGCTCGTTATCGAGCTGATAATCCCAGCCTTCGGCATCGGCGACACCGATGAATTGATGCCAGTCGTTCTGCGCCGGACGCGCCTGCGCGCCCGGACCGACGATGCCCACCAGCAATTCCAGATGATCGAGCTGGCGCCGGTCGGTGTCCTGGATGAACCCGATACCGCCATAGAGCCAGCCGGCATAGGGCCGGTCGTCGGGATCGGGATTGCTGCGATCGGTATCTTCCGGGGTAAAAATGCTCTGGCCGAAGATGAATTCATACCGCCGGGAAGACTCGGCTTCAGGCGTACCGAAGGCCCCCAGGCTTTCGAGGCCGGAAAAGGGACTGTCCCAGATGCTGTCGCCATCAACATCGCCGGTAAGATAGGCAAAGGCGAAGCCCTGGGTGTAATAGCGGTCGGTCGGGAAAACGATCGAATCATTCTCCTCGATGAGAGTGAGGCGCCCGCCCTCCTCGGCCCCGGCGGCTGAGGCAAAGCCAAAGATTCCCAACGCGGCCAGAATCCCGGACGCTAATCCGTTTAACAGGGTGGCGGCGCGGCCTGCTGTCGTCGCTTGCTTCATGATTTCCGCTGCTGGGTCGATTGGGGGGATAGGCGGCTTAATAACGTGTCGATCGCAGCCTGGTTCCCAAAAACGGCAAATTGATGTCATGGGCCGGCAATCGTGGGCGGACGCTCTCAGAGCCGGTCGATTCGGGTCACCATGTCGGCGAGGTCCGGGCGCCGGCTGAGCAGCGGGGTGTCGACGATCGAGCCGATACTGATGAAGCCGAGGAATTCTTCCGGCGGCAGGATGCCAAGCCGCGTGCGGATATCCTGGTCCTGGCAGCGCGCACCGCTGAGGATGATGGCGCCATAGCCCAGGAGATGCGCGGCAATGAGGATGTTCTGCATGGCAGCGCCCGCCGTCGCCATCTGTTCGGCGGCCGTGACCACGGGATGGTCTTTCCTCGGCCGGGCCACCAGCGCGATCAGCACCGGTGGTCGTAACGCTTTGTCGCGCTCGCGGTCGATCTCCGCCTGGGTCAGTTCGGGTTGCGCCTTGCGCTTGGCGGCGACGAAGATATCCGCGAGCCCCGCACGGGCACCGGCGCCGATCTCGATCAGGCGCCAGGGTCGCAGGGCGCCATGATCCGGCGCCATGGTGGCCGCCGCGAGAATGCCAGCGAGTTCGGCCGGGCTGGGGCCGGGGCCCCCCAAGCGGCGCACGGCGACCGAGCGGCGGGAAAGCAGGGCGCTGATCGGGTTGTCGTCGCTCACATCGTCATCCTTCCGCGCTGCATGTGTGGCGGTGTTGTCCTAGCGCCCCCGCAGGAGAATGTCACCCCAGCTTGTCGACGATCATCCGGGCGATCGGCATGGCGGAGGTCGCGGCCGGCGAGGGCGCGTTGCAGACATGCAGCATGCGGGGCGATTGCATGAACAGGAAGTCATGGACGAGCGTGCCGTCGGTGAGGATCGCCTGGGCACGGATACCCGCCCCAGGCGCCGTCAAATCGTCAAGTGTCAGGCTGGGACAGTATTTGTGGCATTGTGCCAGATAGCCGGCGCGGAAGAGCGAATTGCGGAACTCGACAAGGCCGGATTTCAGATTCTTGCGCGCCATGTTCCAGAACCCCGGAAAGCCCGCCATCGCCGCCACGTCGCCCAGCCGGATGCTGCCCTTCGGATAACCTTCGCGGGCAAAGCCCAGCACCGCATTCGGCCCCAAAGTGATGCGGCCGTCGATCATCCGGGTGAGGTGAATGCCCAGGAACGGGAGATCAGGATCGGGGATCGGATAGATGAGATGTTTGACGATGGCGGATTTCGCCGGCGGCAGCGTGTAATATTCGCCGCGGAACGGCACGATCTGATGCGTGGCCGGAAGACCGGCAAGGCGCGCCAGTCGATCCGATTGCAGGCCGGCACAGGCGACCAGCCGCGCCGCTCGAATCTTTTCCCCGTCTTCGGTCACGACACTGACGCCGGTCCCATCTTCATCGATCACGACGACCCTGGCGCCCAGACGCAAGACAACGCCGGACATCGCCAGCTTCTCGGCCATGGCAAGGCAGATCCGGCGGTAATCGACAATGCCGGTGGCCGGGATGAGCAGCGCCCCCTTGCCGCTCACCATCGGCTCGATCTCCCGCAACCGCGCCGCGGAGACGGGCTCGAAGCCGATCTCGTTCTGGCGTGCGCGCTCTTCGAGGGCCGTCATGCGCGTCATCTCAAGATCGGTGGTCGCCACCAACAGCTTGCCGCAGGTCTCGAACGGTATCTTGTGAGCGCGGCAGAATTGCTTGGTCGCCTCGGCGCCGGCGCGGCACAATTTCGCTTTCAGGGAACCCGGCTGATAATAGATGCCGGCATGGATGACGCCGCTATTGTGTCCGGTCTGGTGCTGCCCGAAGCTGGTTTCCTTCTCCAGCAGGATGATCCGGGCGCCGGGATCCCGCGAGGCCAGTTCCAGCGCCGTCGCCAGGCCGACAATACCACCGCCGATGACACAATATTGATAATCCATTTGCCTGCCTGCGATCCTTCCGCGTTAGGACGCCTTCTGCGCAGCCATGGCTGACCGCAAGGCTTCGACCAGGCGCAAGCGCGGCGAGGCGCGCCGCCAGAGCAGCCCAACGTGACGTACCGGCACGGGTGCCGGCAAGGCGATCTTCCTGACGGCGATGCCGGCGGGCCAGGGTGATGCCCAATCGGGCACCAGGGAAACGCCCAGTCCCTCGCTCACCATGACAGCGATCGCCTCCAGCGCATCCAGTTCCAGACGTTCGCGGGGCCGGATACCAATCCGGCGCAGATAGGCGTCGGCAAGGCGTCCGCCCCAGTGATTGCGGTCGTAGCGAATAAATGGCTCGTGGCGCAGGATGTCATGGGGATCGGTCCGCTTCATCCGGCGTGGTGCCAGGACAACGAGCGGCTCGCGCCGCAGCATTTGAAAGACACAGGTTTTAGGCAGAGAAAATTGCGGCTGCACCAGGATGGCGGCATCGAGTTCGCCGTCACTGACACGGCGATAGAGTTCGACCGAGGTACCGGGCATGACATAGAGCTCGACCTGCGGCGCCTCGGCCACGAAGTGTTTGAGCACGCCCGGCAACAGGCCGGTAAGCGCGGTCGAGATGGCGCCGAGGCGAATTTCGCCGGCAAGGGATTCGCCCGCCGCCACGGCCCGCATTTCCTGCACATTTCGGAGGACGTCCCGACTGCGGGCCAGAATGGCGGCCCCGGCCTCGGTCGGCTGGACCGTACGGCCCGCGCGTGCAATCAACGGCGCGCCGATTTCCAGCTCGAGCGCCCGGATACGCTGTGCCACCGCCGCCGGAGTGACGCCCAGGCGGCGGGCAGCGGCGGCCATCGAGCCCAGCTCCGCGACCGCGATGAGATCTTCGAGAAAGCGCGTTTCCATAAGGATAGAAAATCTATCTTCTGACGATAGATATGTCGATATTTTCTTATGTCTCCTCGGAGCGGAAAATCAGGTTTTGACCGTCACCTCGAAGGAACTCCCGCGCATGCCCCTTGATTCGAGCGTCATCGCCGCGCTGCAGCAGGTCTCGACCGCCACCCTGACCACCATCCTGCTCAAGAAGGGCCTGCGTAATGTTTGGATGCGCGGGACCAAGCCGCTGAAGCCCGGCCAGAAGCGCATCGTCGGCCCGGCCTTTACCTTGCGCTTCGTCCCAGCACGCGAAGATCTGGCAACACCGGCCAGTTGGAGTTCACCTATTTCAACCCGTGCCGCGATCGAGGCCATGCCGGAAGGTGTGGTCGCGGTGGTGGATGCCATGGGCGTCAAGGATGCCGGCATTTTCGGCGATATCCTCTGCGCCCGCATGGCCAGGCGCAATGTCGCCGCCTTGGTCACCGATGGGGTCGTGCGCGACGTGGCTGGTGTGCTCGGCACGGGCTTGCCGGTCTGGTGCGACGGCGTCGCGGCACCTCCTTCCGTGGCGGGCCTTACCTTCGTCGCCTGGCAGCAGCCGATCGGCTGTGGTGGCGTCGCGGTCTTCCCCGACGACATCGTGGTGGTGGACGATGACGGCGCAGTTCTCATTCCCGCGGCACTCCTCGACGCGGTGCTGGCCGAGGCGCCGGAACAGGAGCGCATGGAGGCCTGGATCATGGAGGAAGTCGGCCGCGATGTGCCCCTTCCCGGCCTCTATCCGATGAATGCCGAAACCAAGGCGCGCTACGAAGCCGCGAAGAAGGGGTCATGAAAAGCCGGCTGAACGAGGCCAGCGGCGTCTATGCCATCGCGGCGACGCCTTTCCATCCCGATGGGCGGCTCGATCTGCCGTCAGTCGACCGGCTGACGGATTTTTATCTGGGCTGCGGCGTGGATGGGCTCACCATCCTTGGCATCATGGGCGAGGCGCCGAAACTGGAGCCAGAGGAATCGGTCGAGATTGTCCGCCGGGTCATGGCACGCACCAACCTCCCGGTGATCGTCGGCGTCTCGGCACCGGGCTTTGCCGGGATGTGCGCGCTGGCGCGGCAGGCGATGGAACTGGGAGCAGCCGGCGTGATGATCGCGCCGCCCGGGTCGTTGCGCACCGACGATCAGATCGTGGGTTATTTCGCCCAGGCAATAGAGGCGATCGGCAGCGACATTCCCTTCGTGCTGCAGGATTATCCGCTGGTGACGAATGTCGTCATGTCACCCAACGTCATTCGCCGGATCGTGACCGAAAACCCCTCTTGCGTGATGGTGAAGCATGAAGACTGGCCAGGTCTCGACAAGATCTCGCAATTGCGCGCCTTTGAAGAATCCGGCGGCATGCGGCGGGTCTCGATCCTGTGCGGCAACGGCGCCCTGTTCCTGGATTTCGAGATGGGGCGCGGCGCCGATGGCGCCATGACCGGCTATGCCTTCCCAGAAATGCTGGTCGATCTGGTGAAATGGCATCGTGATGGCGAGCGCGATGCCGCGCATGATCTCTTCGACGCACATCTGCCGCTCATTCGCTACGAGCAGCAGCCGGGCTTGGGTCTCGCCGTGCGCAAATACATCCTGCAGAAGCGCGGTGCCATCGCCAGCGATGCGCAGCGGAAGCCCGGAAGCATCCTCAGCGTGGCAGCCAAAGCCGAGATCGACTACCTGCTGGCCCGGTTGGCCCGCAAGGATTCGCGCGCAGCCTTCTGACCGGCTATCGACGAAAGCCTCGTTGCGTTCCCACCCACTTCCGCTATTGAATGGCGCAAAAGCAGATCAAAACTGGGCGGGGCACCTTGACAGCCGAAGAAGCATATAAATTGCCGGACGCGACAGCGGATCCGGAATTCGGCCCCTGGCTGGCCCAGGCATCGATCCTGGTGGTCGATGACGAGCCGGGCATGCGCAACTTCCTCTCTCGAACGCTGGGGCCGCGCTGCAAGCACCTGGAAGTTGCCGCCGATACCGACGAGGCCAGCCGCAAGCTGGATGCCCAGCATTTCGATGTGGTCATTCTCGACAACATCATGCCGGGGAAGAACGGCGTCGATTGGCTGGCCGAGCAACGCGCCATCGGCTTCTTCGCCAATGCGATCCTGATGACCGCCTATGCCGATCTGGAAACCGCGATCCGTGCTTTAAGAGCGGGCGCAGTCGATTTCATCCTGAAACCCTTCCGCTCCAACCAGCTCCTGAATGCCGTCGCCCGCTGCCTCGACCGCACGCGGTTGCAGCGGGAAAATTATGTGCTGCGCTATGAATTGCGCGCCAGTTCCGACAGGGTCCTGCTGCGCGACCGGCTGATCGGGCAATCGCCGGCGATCGCCCAGGTGCGCGACACCATCGCACGCGTCGCCCCCTTGCCGACCTCGGTGCTCATCACCGGCGAATCCGGCACGGGGAAGGAAGTGGCGGCACGCTCGCTCCACGCCTTGTCCGAGCGTGCCGACAAGCCCTTTGTGCCGATCAATTGCGCCGCCATTCCGCCCGAGATGATCGAGAGCGAATTGTTCGGCCACCTCAAAGGCGCCTTTACCAGCGCCTCGGCAACGCGCGAAGGGCTGTTCCTGCACGCCCAGGGCGGCACACTGTTCCTGGACGAGATTGGTGAATTGCCGCTGGCGATGCAGAGCAAGCTGTTGCGCGTGATCGAGGAGCGGCGCGTGCGGCCGGTGGGGTCGGAACGCGAGATCTCGGTCGATCTGCGCCTCATCTTCGCCACCAATGTCGATCTGGCCGCCGAGGTCGAGAAGGGCCGTTTCCGCGCCGATCTCTTCTACCGTATCAACGTCATGCAGATCCGGCTGCCGCCGCTCAGGAATCGCGGCGACGACGTGCAGGAACTGGCGACCTTGTTCATGCACAAGCTGTCGCAGCAATTGGGCATGCCGCCGGTCCCGATCGACGCGGCGGTGCGCGCGGCACTTGCCAGCTATGACTGGCCGGGCAATGTGCGCGAATTGCGCAATCTCATCGAGCGCTCGCTGATCCTGGGCGAAATCCCCGACGAATTCCGCGCCCATCATGACGGCCAGGCCGAGAGCCTGCAGGAAACCGAGCGGCGCCATATCATGCGCGTACTGCAGGAATGCGGCGGGAACCGCGCCGAAGCCGCCCGTCGCCTCGGCATCTCGCGCAAGACCATCGACCGCAAATGTGCGCTTTGGAACGTGTAACGGGGCGAAATGTCTGATCCGCGCCAGCCACTGCCGCGGCCGACCCGGTCGGTCCGCTACCGCCTGCTGGCGATCGCCTTGCTGCCCACACTGGTCATCCTGCCGCTGCTCCTAGGCATCGCCGTCTTTCGCTGGAACGACAAATTCGATTCGCTGCTGATCTCCAAGGTCAATGGCGACCTCACCATCGCTCATCAATATCTGTCACGCATCCTGGAGAATACTGGCGAGCATATCCATGCGCTGGGCGGATCCGTCCGGTTTCGGGAGGCAGCAGCGCAAGGTGGCACTACCTTGCCGATCTTCCTGGAGACGAGCCGCCAGGAGCTTGGAATCGATTTCCTGATCTTGATCGATGCCGCCGGCCAGGTCCTTGCCGGTGCCCCCGCCACCTCCGCATCGCTGCCGATCGACCGGCCGGTGATCGCCGCCGCTCTGTCCGGCCGCCCGCTGACCGCCATCGATATCTTCGCCAATGTCGATCTTGCCGCGATCTCGCCGGACCTTGCCCGGCGAGCCACGCTGGAACTGGTGCCGACGCCGAATGCGGTTCCAACCGAGCGCGCCAGCGAGACCCAGGGCATGGTGGTCCATTCGGCGAGCCCGATCACGCTTCAGGACGGGCGTCGCGCCGCTCTGGTGGGCGGTACCCTCCTCAATCAGAACCTAGTCTTCATCGATACGATCAACGATCTGGTCTATCGCGAGGCGAGCCTGCCCGAAGGGAGCCAGGGCACGGCGACCTTGTTCCTCGATGACGTGCGCATCAGCACCAATGTGCGCCTGTTCGAGGGCCGCCGTGCTTTGGGTACGCGCGTGTCGGCGGCTGTGCGCCAGACGGTGCTGGAAGAAGGCAAGACCTGGCTCGACAGCGCCTTCGTGGTCAACGATTGGTATATCTCGGCCTATGAGCCGATCGTCGACAGCTACGGGAAGCGCGTCGGCATGCTCTATGTGGGCTTTCTGGAAGCACCCTTCCGCGAAGCCAAATATACGACGCTCATCACCATCGCCCTGGCTTTTCTGGCGGTGACGGCGGCGAGCGTGCCCATCTTCCTGCGTTGGGCGCGCAACATCTTCAAGCCTCTGGAGCGCATGACCGGCACCATCGCCAAGGTGGAAGGCGGCGATCTCGGCGCCCGCACCGGCCTTGCCGGCGCGCATGACGAAATCGGCCGTGTCGCCCTGCATCTCGATCATCTGCTCGACCAGATTCAGGAACGCGACCGGGAATTGCGCGCCTGGAACGAGGAACTCAATCAACGCGTCGAAGAGCGCACCCGCGACCTCAGCCTTGCCAACCGGCAACTCGAAGCCACCACGAAGCAATTGATCATGTCGGAGAAGCTTGCCGCCATCGGCGAGATCACCGCCGGCGTGGCCCACGAGATCAACAACCCGATCGCCGTCATGCAGGGCAATCTGGAAGTGGCGCGCAATTTGATGGGGGATCGGGCGGAACTGGCCAAGACCGAGTTTCGCCTGCTGGACGAGCAGATCCACCGCATCCACCGCATCGTCACCAAGCTGCTACAATTCGCCAAGCCCGAGGAGTACGCGGGTTTCGTCGAGCGCCATGCGCCCGCAGATGTGGTAACGGATTCCCTGCCGTTGGTGCAGCATCTTCTCAACAAGGCGGCGATCGCAATCCAGCGCGACCATCGCGCCACGCGGCTGGTGCTGATGAACCGCACCGAATTGCAGCAGGTGATCGTCAATCTGATCGTCAACGCAATCCACGCCATGCCCGATGGCGGGAATCTGTCCCTGCGCGATTTCGATGAGGACCGGGACAATGTCGCCGGCCTCGCCATCGAGATCGCCGATACCGGTATCGGCATGGCGCCGGATCTGCTGGCCAAGGTGTTCGATCCTTTCTTCACCACCAAACGCCATGAAGGCACCGGGCTGGGCCTCTCGATCTGCCAGACCTTGATCACGCGGCAAGGCGGCAAGATCACGGCCGAGAGCACGCCGGGCCATGGAACAGTCTTCAAAATCTGGCTGCCCCAAGCTCAGTGATTCGTAGACAGATTGTCCCGACCCCATGGACAGAATGTCCATTTTTCAAATCAATCACGTCATAACCATCTGAAATCACAGGCCCTGTCTCTTGGCACGCTGCTTGCCATCACCTCTTTTGCGATCGAAGGGGAGATCGTTGCAGAAAATCCAGACCGGGCGGACATCAACCGTGCCGGTGAGTCTGTCTCGGCGCCCTCCGCACGCACACGCAAACAACAACAAGGCCGCCGGCAACAAGCACGGCGTGCGGGAGGAGTGTGATCATGTCTTCAGCAAGCGAAACCTATGCGGGCGGATTCGGGGGGCCCGGCCTTCTCGACCGGGAACGCATCATCGCCCGTCCGGGCTTCAACCGGTGGCTGGTGCCGCCGGCCGCTCTCGCCATCCATCTTTGCATCGGCATGGCCTATGGCTTCAGCGTGTTCTGGCTGCCGCTCAGTCGTGCCATTCCCGGCGAACCTTTGGCCGCCTGCAGCGAGCTCACTTTGGTCTCGGCCCTCTTCACGACCGAATGCAATTGGCGGGTCGCGGATCTCGGCTGGATCTACACGCTGTTCTTCGTGTTGCTGGGCTCGTCCGCAGCGCTCTGGGGCGGGTGGCTGGAACGTGTCGGTCCGCGCAAGGCCGGTCTCGTCTCGGCGATCTGCTGGTGCGGTGGCATCGCCATCGCGGCCTTCGGCGTCATGACACATCAATTGTGGTTGATGTGGGTGGGGGCCGGTGTCATCGGCGGCATCGGCCTGGGCCTCGGCTATATCTCGCCGGTCTCGACGCTCATCAAATGGTTCCCGGACCGCCGCGGCATGGCGACCGGCATGGCCATCATGGGCTTCGGCGGCGGCGCCATGATCGGCGCTCCGCTCGCCGACATGCTGATGACGCATTTCAAGACCGAAACCTCGGTCGGCGTGTGGCAGACCTTCTTCGTCATGGCGGCGATCTATCTCGGCTTCATGCTGTGCGGCGCCTTCGGCTACCGCATCCCGCCCGCCGGCTGGCGTCCGGAGGGCTGGAATCCGCCGGCCGCCTCGCAGAAGACGATGATCACCACGCGGCATGTGCATCTGAAGAATGCCCACAAGACCAAGCAATTCTGGCTGATCTGGGCAGTGCTGTGCCTCAACGTCTCGGCCGGCATCGGCGTCATCGGCATGGCCTCTCCGATGCTGCAGGAGATCTTCGGCGGGCGTCTCATCGGCCTGCCGGACCTCACCTTCACCCAGCTTGACGATTCGCAGAAGACCGCGATCGCAGCGATCGCGGCCGGCTTTGCCGGCTTGCTATCGCTGTTCAATATCGGCGGTCGCTTCTTCTGGGCCTCGTTGTCGGACCGGATCGGGCGGAAGAACACCTACTATACATTCTTCATCCTGGGCATCGCGCTCTATGCCCTCGCCCCCAGCGCCGCCCATATGGGCAGCCAGGTGCTGTTCGTCGCCATCTTCTGCATCATCCTGTCGATGTATGGCGGCGGCTTTGCGACCATCCCGGCCTATCTTGCCGATATTTTCGGGACGCAATTCGTGGGCGCCATCCACGGCCGGCTGCTCACGGCCTGGGCGACGGCGGGCATCATCGGTCCGGTCGTGGTCAATTACATCCGTGAATTCCAGATCAATGCGGGCATTCCCCGCGAGCAGGTCTACGATTTCACGATGTATATCCTGTGCGGCATGCTGGCCTTGGGCCTTGTCGCCAATGCCTTCGTGAAACCGCTGTCCGAGAAGTGGTTCATGTCCGAAGCGGAAGTCGCCGCCTTGCAGGCCAAGAATGCCGCCGCGCAGCAATCGGAGCGCAGCGGATCCTTCGGTATCGGCAAGGGCGGGCTCGACGGCAAGGCGCTTCTCGCCTGGGCCGCGGTCGGCCTGCCGATTCTGTGGGGCGTCTGGATCACGCTTCAGAAAACCGCGGCGCTCTTCCAGTAAGCGTCGGTACGTTACCCAGAACTAGCCCTCCGGCACTCCCCTGCCGGAGGGCTTTTTTCTATCTGGGCGGCCCTCAGATATGGCCGGTCGAGACCGCCACGACGATCACGACCAGCAGCAGCAGAACAGCGCCGCTCGGGGCATAGCCCCAGGATCGGCTGTAAGGCCAGGTGGGAATGGCACCCAGAAGCAGGAGAATCAACAGAACCAGAAGGATTGTACCGAGCATGTCAGGGACTCCTTTGTCGAACGCTTAAATGAGATTCAGCAAGCGAGGCTGGCGGCCATCAGCGCCACCACGGCTTGCCGAGATTGATTTGCTCTTCGTCGGTAAGAGCGCCAGCAGCAGCACCCGCAGCACCACCCACGACCGCACCCGCGGCCGGATTGCCGATAATGGCGCCGCCGACGGCGCCGGTTGCCGCACCGATCCCGGCACCGGAGAGGGCGCGGTCACCGGTGCTGCTGCCGCAAGCGGACAGGGTCAGCATCAGAAGAATGCCGACGGGCGCTAACGCTTTCATGGCTTCCTCCATTTCTTAACCCGCCGGCACGATCGGCCGGCAGTCAGCACTCAACGCCAAGGCCGTGCGGCAAGTTCCCGCATCGCCTTGGCGTGCCGATCACGACCCTGTTATGGAAGGAAAAATGCGCGTGCGATGCGGCAGGTGTGGTGCGGTCAATCGCCCGGCAGCCTGTCGGCGCCGCTCGGCAGAGGCTGCGACGGGTCCGCGAGCCAGACGGCGATGTCGTCGAAGACCTTGCGCGCATCGAGATCGCGCAGCAGCAAATGGTAGCCATAGCGATAGAGGGCGAGGCGTGCGCCCTGCGGCGGCAATTGCCGGAAACGCTGAAGGGTCTGGGTGACGGCACCCTGATCCAGGATATCTTCCCGGCCACCATAGGCGATGAAGCAGGGTGGTGTGCCCCGTTCCGGCTGACAGATATCCGGCACGGCGCGATAGGCGGCACTCATGAGATTGACCAGGCCATAGGCGGCGTCGACGCGCGTCGCCCGTATGACCAGTTTGTCCCGGCCCATCTTGCGCAAGGCCGAGATGTTGTTCGACGCCTGCACGCTGATGGTCCGCGGCGTCACCGTCATCCAGGGGATGGTGTGGGCGGCGATATCCAGGAAGTCGCGATAAAGTGGCGTCAGCGTCTCCCAGCCCCAGGTCGCGGGCGAAGCCAGGATCAAGCCGTCGACGGCCAATCCCGCTTTCTCCGCCGCCGCCACCATGGCGACGGCACCACCCATGCTTTCGCCCAGGACATAGACGGGCTTGCCTGGATAGCGCGCACGCAACAAGGCGATGGCGGTGCGAAGATCCGCGGTCAGTTGCGTCTCGCCCGGCCAGATGCCGCGCTGGGGCGTTTTGCCGAAGCCCCGCTGATCATAGGCATAGACGGCATAGCCACGCCGCGCCATGCCGGCACCCGGCACTTCCATGCCCAGCGAATGATCGTTGAAGCCATGAAGCGCCACGATCACGCCGATAACATCGCGCGGCTTTCCGGCGGGATCCTTGGGGAGCCAGGCGCGAAGGGGCAAAGCCGTCCCATCCGCCATACTCATGGATTTGTCCCCGAGCGACGGCGCCTCGATCGGGGGCCCGATTTCCTGCAGCCGTGGCGCGCAAGCGCCCAGCACGATCAGCAGGAGCCATAGGGGGAGTGCGCGAAGGATCCGGATCATGAACTCACGAACATCAGTGCCAATGAGCCACCTACATGCCAAGAAAGCCATCCCAGCGCCACAACTCGATCGCCCCGGCAAGATTTGGATCATGCGATAGCCGAGCTGTCGCGAGGTGAAGCGGTGCCGCGCCGGTCGGGATGATCTGATGGCCGACCTGCCAGGTTGCCCCGTCGATCTCGCCGGCCCAGATACCCGTTTCCGGCCCCGTCTCGAACCGGTCGATTCCGTCGGAGACCAGCGGCAAGCCAGCGCCGGTGGCTTTCGCGAGTGCCTCGCGCAACGTCCAGATCCGGTAGAAACCGGCCTCGCCCATCTCCGCCACCCGTCTCCTTTCGCCGGGACCGAAGGCAAAGCGCGCGATCTCGGCGATGGGGCGTCCGGGCCTTGGCACCTCGACATCAATGCCGACCGGCCCCGTCATGCTGGCGGCACAGGCGACCCAGCCGCGACTATGGCTGAGGGAAACGGATGGCAGGGGTATTTCAGGGGGGCTGGTCAGATAGGGCTGCCCGCTGGGGCGGCGCCGGACATGAAACTCGTTTCTCGCCACGGACCAGACGTTGGAAACCATGGCGCAGAGCAGGGCCTCGGCCAGGACCGAGCCGGCCTTGCGCACCGATAGGTCGCCAGCGCCGCCATATTCTGAAATAAGGTGGCTGGCGGCGGCGCTTGTCTCGCAGATGTAGGAAAATTTAGCTATTTGAGGCAAGTTTCAGCCCTGTTCCCAGTCCTCGAACTTCGGTAAATTGAGAGCAAATACATAATGTTAGTAGACAGCAAAGCCCCGTCTAGGTAAATCAACCCCAAGTAGCGTCGAAGGCACCGGACCGCCCCGCCATGCAGGCCAAGTTTAATGGCAGTTTGCAATTTTCCGTTCAAGACTGGAGCGCCTGGTCGCCCGGCCGGCTGGGCAAATCGGCGTGGCGGAACTGGGCGATCGGCGCGCCGGTCGAGCCCGCCGCAGCGCCGGAACCGACCGCCAAACTGCCCATGCAACTGAAACGGCGCGCCACGAGGATCGGCCAGAAAGCCCTGGAAATGGCCCTCGCCATTCCCGATGCCGATGCCGCAAAAATGGTGGTCGCTTCGCGCCATGGTGAATATGACCACACCGTAGCAATTCTCTCTTCGCTGGCGGATCGGGAGCCCGTCTCGCCGGCGGAATTCAGCATGTCGGTCCACCATGGTCTCGCGGGGCTGCTGTCCATCCATACCGGCAACCGCCTCGGCCATGTCGCCGTCGCCGCCGGCATCGATACCTTCTGCAATGGGTTGATCGAGGCCGCTTTATGCCTTGCCGAGACACCAGAAATTCCGGTTCTGCTGATCTATTACGACGCGCCCCTGCCCGAGGCTTATGCCCCGTTCCAGGATGAATCCGAGGCGGCCCTTCCTTTGGCGGCGGCCTTTCTGTTGCGGCCATGCGCCGAGACGGGTCTAGCACTTCATTATCACCGGTCGCAGGCGCCGGAACGCGCCCGCGAGAACCAGGCGCTCGCCTTTCTAAGATTGTTGCTCTCCGACGCGGCGGATGCGGAATGCCAGGGCGAACACATGATCTGGCGGTGGTCACGTGTTCATTGATCGCCTCAACCACGTCTGGCGCATCGCCGGCACGGGTTTCTCCTTCGCCTGCTTCTTCGGCGGCGGGCTGGTGCTGGCAGTAACAATCTTTCCCGCCATCGCCCTCATGATGCGCGATCAGGAGAGACGGGTACGGGCAACGCAGAATGTCATCCGTCACAGTTTCCGGGGTTTCGTCGCGATGCTGGAAACGCTGGGCATCCTCAACCTCACCGTGACGGGGGCCGAGACCTTGCGCGACGGCAAGGGCCGCCTGGTCATCGCCAATCACCCCACCTTGCTCGACGTGGTCTTTCTGATGGCGCTGATGCCGCGCGTTCAGTGTATCGTTAAAAGCGATTTGTGGCGGCATCCCTATCTGGGCGGCGTCGTTCGGTGGGCCGGATATATCCGCAACGATCTGGAGCCCGAGGCCCTGCTCCAGGCCTGCCGGGAATCGATTGCGGCCGGCAAGAACCTGATCATCTTCCCGGAGGGGACCAGGTCGCGGCCCGGCGAGCCGCTGCATTTCCGCCGCGGATTTGCCAATATCGCCATGCTGGCTGAGGTAGAAACCCAGTTGGTGGTGATCTCGTGCCGGCCGATCATGCTGAGCAAGGGCGATCCCTGGTGGAAAGTGCCGCCGCGCAAGGCCGATATAAGAATGAAGATCGGTGCGCGCCTGCGTGCGGCGGAGACATTTGAACATCAAGCGCGCTCGCTTGCCGCCCGGCATCTGGTGCGTCAATTGCAACAATACTTCACGGAACAGCTGGCTCATGGATGAACTGGAACAGGAAATAAAGGCGCTGATCATCGAGGCGCTGAAACTCGAGGACATCCAGGCCGAGGATATCGGCAGCGAGGAAGCCTTGTTCGGGGACGGGCTGGGGCTTGATTCCATCGATGCCCTGGAACTGGGTGTTGCCCTGCGTCGCCGTTTCGGTTTGAAGATCGAGACCATCAACGACGATGTGAAGGCGCATTTCGCGACGGTACGAAGCCTGGCGAAATTCATTCAGAATCAGGCCGGGGGTACCGCCAATGCTGTCGCGTGAGGAAATATCAACGCGTCTCAACACCTATCTGCAGGACCTGTTCGAGGTCCCGGCAGAGAAGATCAAGCCCGAGGCGCGGCTTTACGAGGATCTCGATCTCGACAGCATCGATGCGGTCGATCTGGTGGTGAAATTGCAGGAACTGACCGGCCGCAAGCTCAATGTCGAGGAGTTCAAATCGGTCCGCACCGTCGGCGATGTCCTCAATTGCATTCATGCCGTTCTGGCGGAATAGCAGAGCGGCGAAGGTGACGCTGGCGATTCTAGTGATCGCCGGCATCGCCTATCCGTTCCTGCTCTATGCCGGTAGCGGTCAGGTTCCCTCTCTCGTCTTCGCGGCATTCGCCTGCGCGCTGCTGGCTCTGCGCGCCTGGCTGGGTCCCGATTGGACGGCGCCGTTGCAACGCCCGCTCCTCATCGCGATCCCGCTCATCGCGGCCATCGCCTTGCTGGATGACGATCTGGCGGCGAAGGCTTATCCCGTGGCGATCAGTTGGGGCTTTGCGCTTTTGTTTGCTCAATCGCTATGGTCGCCCGTGAGCCTTGTCGAGCGTTTCGCGGCCTTGCAGGGGAATATCCTGACGCCAACAGCGCGACGCTACTGCCGGCGTGTGACCTTGATCTGGGCTGGCTGGCTGGCGCTCAATGGGGGCATCGCCGCAGCACTCGCGATGACGGGCGCACTCGAAGCCTGGACCCTGTGGACGGGCTTGATCTCCTATCTGGTGACCGGAGCGCTATTCGCGGCCGAGTTCAGTTTGCGGCGCATCTTGCGCCAGAGGCATGCGCAAGGATGACCCTCTCCGATCTGCTCATCGCCAGCGCGGACGGATCGCGGGTCGTCGCCTATGTGGCGGACCAGCCGGTCAGCCTCGCCCAATTCCGCAGCGATGTCGCCACGAATGCCGCCATTTTGCGTGAACGCGGCTGCCGCCGGGGCCTGCTGGTGACACAGGATACCTATTGGGCGGCTGTCGGCTTGCTGGCCCTCTTCCAGGCTGGTGCCGTTGTCGTGATGCCGCCCAACATCCTGCCGGAAACGCTGCGGCAATTGCGTGTGGAATGGGATTGTCTGGTCAGCGACACGGCGGAGGAGATGACGGAAGCGCGTCATCGCCTGATAGCCGGCGGAGACGCGGCGATTGCCCTTCACCCGCTTGATTCCCAAGCCTGCGCGATCGAGCTTTTCACCTCCGGCAGCACGGGCGATCCGCTCCGCGTCGCGAAGACCCTGCGGAATATGGAATTGGAAGCCGACGATATCGAGGCTTTGTTCAGCCCGCATCTGGCGCCGGGCGCCGCGATCGGCGGCACCGTCACCCATCAGCACATGTATGGCCTCGCCTATCGCCTGTTCTGGCCGCTTTGCCATGGCCGGCCGATCCTGGGAACGATCTATGCGTTCTGGGAGGAATTGCTGCGCGCCGACTTGCGCGGCGGCGCCATAATTTCGGGGCCGGCGCATCTGACACGCCTTGCCGGAATCGCGACCTTGCCACCGGAGAGACGGCCGGGCCTCGTCTTCTCCGCCGGCGCGCCATTGCCGCCGGGCACAGGTGCTGCGGCCGAAGCGGTGCTGGGCGCGCCGCTCATCGAGATCTATGGCAGCACCGAGACCAATACCATCGCCTGGCGCGCAGCATCGGAAGAGACAGCGCATTGGCGACCTTTCCCCAATATCGCCATTGATCGCTTGGGAGATGGCCGCATCACACTGACCTCCTCCTATATCGGCGGCGATGACCGATATGAGGGGCAGGATCTCATCCAACTGGCGGCGGGCGGTGGCTTCGATCTGATCGGGCGCGCCGACCGGATAGCGAAGATCGAAGGAAAACGCGTGAGCCTCAGCGAAATCGAAAGGCTCTTGCGCGCGCATCCCGCGATTGCGGCGGCGGCCATTGTTGTGCTCGCTGAACCAACGCCCATGCTGGCCGCCGTCATCGTTCCCAGCGCAACGGGTGACGAATATCTGCGCGACATGGGGCGTTTCCGCTTCGGTCGCCTGTTGCGGCACCATCTTTCCGATAAACTGGAGGCTGCGGGATTGCCGCGCCGCTGGCGGTTCGTCACAGCGCTGCCCGTAAACGCCCTGGGCAAGATCAATAGCGCCGAATTACGCCGCCTGTTCGATACCCCGACACAGCCCGACGAGCCGGATATCCGCCCGCTGGAGCGCGGTGCGGATTGGGTTGAGCTGGAACTCTTCAACCGGCCCGACCTGCGTCAACTTGACGGTCATTTTCCCGGCATGCCGATCGTACCGGGCGTGGCCCAGATCGACTGGGCGGTGAAGCTGGCGGCACATCATCTAGATCTGCCGCTCGACGCCGCCACAAACTATCAGGTCAAGTTTCACCGCCTGACCTTGCCGGACAGCATTTCGATCCTGCGGCTTGAGCATGACCGGACGCGCGCGCGACTTAGTTTCAGCTATCGGCGGGTGGACCACGAATTGCTGACCTCGGGCACCATTTCGTTGGCGTCATCGTGACCGCGTTCAGGCCCTGTGCCGTCATCCCCAGCCATAACCACAGTACCGCCATCGGCGGCATCGTGCTGGCTCTGAGAGAAGCCGGTCTGGCCGTTTTTATCATCGACGACGGCAGTGCGGAGCCTGCCAGATCGATGCTGGCTGCGCTGCGCGACCCGGAAAACAGCGTCACTGTACACCGGCTGGAACCCAATGCCGGCAAGGGCGCGGCGGTCATGCACGGTTTCCGGCTCGCCAAGGCGGCCGGCTTTACTCATGCGCTGCAAATCGATGCCGACGGCCAGCACGACATTACGCAAGTACCGAAATTTCTGGCGCTTGCCCGCGCGCATCCCGAGGCGCTGATTGCCGGTGTTCCCATCTATGATCGCTCGGCACCGCTGGGGCGCGTGATCGGCCGTTACGTGACGCATGTCTGGGTCTGGATCGAAACCTTGTCGTTCCGGATAAGCGACAGCATGTGCGGGTTCAGGCTCTATCCGCTGGACGCCACCTGTGCCCTCCTCGATGAAGCCGAGATCGGCGCGCGCATGGAATTCGACACCGAGATCATGGTGCGCCTGTTCTGGCGCGGTGTCCCCATGATCGAGCTTCCGGTCAAGGTGATCTATCCGGCCGGCAATACCTCAAACTTCCGCATGTGGCGCGAGAACTGGCGGATCAGTTGCATGCATACCCGCCTCTTCCTGCGGATGCTCGCGACCTTTCCCGCGATCCTCCGCAACCGGCCGCCGCGAATGGGATCCAGCACCCATTGGGCATCGCTTGGCGAGCGCGGCGCACGGTGGGGCCTGGGCTTTGCTGCCGCAGTTTATCGATTGCTGGGGCGGCACGGCTGCCTCGCCGTCATGGCGCCGGTCGTGCTCTATTTCTATCTCACCGGCAAGGAGCAGCGCCGTGCCTCGCGGCAATTCCTCACACGTGCCTTCGCCGCTGCCGGTGCCCCACGCACCCCCGGTTTCCTCGACGGCATGCGCCATTTCATGACTTTCACCGGGAAAGTGATTGACAGTTTCGCGGGCTGGATCGGCGGTATCCCCGTTGATCGCGTGGTACCGAGAGAAACGGCGGCATTGGATCTGGCGATGGCCGATCCGCGCGGGGCGCTCTTCATCGTCAGCCATCTCGGCAATGTCGATCTGGCGCGCGCCTTGCTGGACGAGCAGACGCGCCAGCGCTTGCTGATCCTGGTCCATACCAAACATGCCGAGAATTTCTCGAAACTGCTGCGCCAATACCGTCCGGAGGCAGCGGTCAATACCTGGCAGGTGACGGAATTGGGGCCGGAAGCCGCCATCGAGTTGCAGGCGCGGATCGAACAGGGTGCCTGGATCGTGATTGCCGGCGACCGAGTGCCGATCGGCAGCCAGGGCCGGATCGCCCATCTCCCTTTCCTAGGGGCCGATGCCCCGTTCTCCCACGGCCCCTATATCCTGGCGGCTCTGCTGGATTGCCCGGTCTACACCTTGTTCTGCCTGCAGGAGGGCGATCACTACGGTCTTTACGCCTGGAAACTGGCGGACCGGATCACCTTGCCGCGCCAGGGCCGCGAACAGGCGCTGGCCGGTTATGCCGGCCTCTTCGCCAGCCGCCTTGCCGAGATGGCGCGACGTTATCCCTGGCAATGGTATAACTTCTTCGATTTCTGGAACCGGCAACCGGGAGCATCCCGCGAATGATCTCCGCCGAGATTATCGTCACCGCGCAGTTCTACGACCTCGACCCCATGCAGGTGGTCTGGCATGGGAATTACGTGCGCTATTTCGAGCAGGCCCGCGGCGCATTGCTGGACAAGCTGGGCTACAACTACCCGGACATGGAACGCAGCGGCTATGTCTTTCCGATCGTCGATCTGCAGGTGAAATATGTGCGACCCGTGCGTTATGCGCAGAAGATCCGCGTCGAGGCGCGCTTGGTGGAATACGAGAACCGACTGAAGATCGCTTATTTCTGCCGCGACGAGGCGAGCGGCGAAATCCTGACCAAGGCGCAGACAACGCAGCTCGCCATCCGCCAGGCGACCCAGGAATTGTGCCTGGAATGCCCGCCGGATCTCGTTGCCAAGGTGCGGGAGGCGTTATGCGCAAAATGATGCGGCGGCCACTTGCCGGGCTGATCGGTCTGGCCCTGCTCGCGGGGGCGCCGGCTCTGGCCCAGGACCCCACGCCCCTGCAGCCCACGGAAATTCTGCATGGCCGCTTTACCCAGGAGCGCATCCTGACCGGCATCGCGACGCCACTGAAAAGCGAGGGGAGCTTCGTGCTGGCACCCGAACACGGCCTGATCTGGCGGGTGGAAACACCCTTTGCCGTGACGACGGTGATGACCGGGAACGGTATCGCGCAATTCAACGGCGAGACCGAAATGGTCAACCTCTCCGCCGCCCAGGCACCGGTCCTGGCCCACCTCTATCAGGTTCTGGGTGGCGCCTTGACCGGCGACATCGCCAGACTGGAAGAACGATTCGACGTCGCGAAGTCAACATCCGGCAATGACTGGCAACTGGCCCTGACGCCGCGCGAAGCTGCGACGGCGGATGCCACGCAGATCGAGGCCATCATCATCCGCGGCAGCCGATATATCGACCGGATCGAGATCGCCAAGGCCAGCGGCGATGAGGACCGCCTGATCTTTCACGATCAGACGATCGTGAGCGAGGCGATCGACCCCAAGGATGCCGAACTCCTCGATCGTGCCGGCGCAAAATGACCGGCGCTCACCGGCTGTCCTTCGAACGATTGCGCATCGGCGCCATTCTGTGGCTCTGCGCGGTCGTCATGATGTCGGCCTATCTTGGGTTGCGCTTTTACCAGGGCGTCGCCTTTCGCACAGATCTCCTGGCCCTGCTGCCGCAGGAAGAACAGAACCCCGTTCTGCATCAGGCGATCGACCGCATCACGCAACAGACGTCGCGCCGCATCGTCTTCCTGGTCGGCCATCGCGACCAGGATGTAGCGCGCGCCGCCGTCGCCGGAATCGAGAGCGATCTCGAAAGCGCACAATTGGCCGATTTCAAGATGCTGGATTCCCTCACCAGCGGGTCCGCGGCATTAGGCACCTTCTATTTTCCTTATCGCCAGAATTTGTTGTCGAAGAACGATCGTGATTTACTGCAGCAGAATCGCGGCGCGGAGATCCTGCAGCGTGCATTGGCACAGATCTTCAGCGTCGGTAGCTTCACGGATTCGCGTCTCCTGCAGGCAGATCCCTTTCTCCTGCTGCCGGCCTTTCTCACCTCATTGCCGGTGCCATCTTCAAACCTTGCCCTGGATCATGGGCGGTTGAGCGTGTTGCGCGACGGGATGCATTGGGTGCTTTCCAGCGGCCAATTGCTGGACGATCCGTTCGCTCTCGCGGTGCAGGAACGGCTGACGGGAATCGTGGATACCCGCATCGCCGCGCAACAGGCCGCGCATCCGGATACCAAGATCCTGCGGACCGGCGCCGTCTTTTTCGCCCGGGCCGGCTCGCAAACGGCGATGACCGAAACCTCAACCCTCGGCACGCTCTCCTCGATCGGCACCATTCTGCTGCTGATCCTGGTCTTCCGGCATGTGACTCCGCTGCTGCTCAACGTCCTGGCGGTGGTGGTTGGAATCGGGGCATCACTGGCCGGCAGCATTCTCGCTTTCGGCGAAATCCATATTATCACCCTCTTGTTCGGCGTCGGCCTCATTGGCGTCGCCGTCGATTATGGGCTCCATTACATGGTCTCGCTGGTCGATCGGGATGCCGGCACGCCGACCGAGCGGTTGCGCCATGTTCTTCCGGGTATCACCTTGGGCCTGCTCACCACCCTCATCGGCTATATCATCCTGGTTCTGGCGCCCTTTCCAGGTCTACGCCAGATCGCCGTCTTTTCCGTGATCGGCCTTTGTGCCGCCTTCCTGACAGTCATTTTCTGGTTTCCGATGCTCGACCGACGCAAAGCCATGCGCCAGGGCGATGGATTGGCGCGTCTGGGACAGCTTTGGTGGGCCGTCTGGGAAAATCCTCGCTATCGCCTGCCCCGCTACCTTGGCATCGCATTTATCTGCCTCATCATCATCGCCGGCTTCTTCCGCCTGGAGACCAATGACGACGTGCGACGGATGCAATCCCTTGACCCCGATCTCATGGCCGAGCAGGCAGCGATTCAGGAACTCACCGGCGCCAGCGGCTCGTTACAAAATCTGTTGATCCTGGCGACGGATGACGAAGCGGCCTTGCGCGAGGGTGAAGCCTTGGCCGATCTGCTGACAAGGCTTCACCTTGAGGGCGTGATCGGCGCGTTCCGCGGTCCGGCCAGTTTCATTCCTTCGCAGCAACGCCAGGAGGAGAACCGGCAATTGCTGGAGACCCGTCTGCTTGCCCCCTACGAAGCCCAATTGCGTGCTCAGCTCGGCATGAAACCCGCCGCGGTCACTGTCGCACCGGACCTGGCATTGACGCCGGATCTGGCGCGTGAAAGCGGGACGATGCCATTCCTCGACGAGATGATTCTGGCGCCCGGCCGGCATGTCATCGCCCTCGACGGCGTCACCGATGTGACCCGCCTCCGTGCGGAACTGGCTGCCTTTCCGGACGTCGTCTATGTCGATCCGGCGGGTGATTTCAGCGCCTTGCTGGCAAAGTACCGGGCGCGGGCGATCTGGCTCGTGGCACTCTCGGCCGGGTTGATGCTGGTGCCTTTGTGCTGGCGCTATGGATTCAAAGGTGCCGTCATCTTGATGGCGCCACCCACGATGGCTGTCCTGCTGGCACCCTCTCTCCTCGTTTTGGGCGGCGGAACCATCAGCTTCTTCAATATGATGGCGCTGGTGCTTGTGCTCTCGATTGGGGTCGATTATGCCATCTTCTGTGCCGAGGCGGTCGAGCACAAGCGGCCGGGAACCCAGTTGGCGGTTATCCTTGCAACCCTGACGACCTTGCTGTCGTTTGGCCTGCTGGCCTTCAGCCAGGTCGTTGCGGTGCATGCCTTTGGATTGACCCTGTTGCTGGGCGTGCTGATCGCGTTCCTGCTGGCACCGATGGTGGTGGGCGTCGAGCCGCGCATAAAGCCACAGAAGAACGGGGCGTAAGTGAGTAACGGGTCGCAGATGTGGATCGGCAGAGGGTCGTGGCTGGCAGCATCCATCTTCGGCCTGTTATCGCTGACGAGTTGTGCCAGCACGCCCCCCATCGACACCAATGCCGCCATGATCGCGCCTGGTCGCATCCTGACTTTGCCCGCGCCCGCCGAACTGGGCCGATCGGTCGAGGCGACACAATTGATCACGGTGCGGCGGGACGGCGATACCTATGCCTTCGAAGGCCATATCAGCATCAATCCCGAGCGCCTGTACCTGGTGGGGGTGGACGGTCTCGGCCGCCGCGCGCTTACGCTCACCTGGGAGAAGTCGGGCAAGGTGACATCGCAAACCGCCGCCTGGTTGCCCAAAACCATCATGCCGGGACCGATGCTGGCCGATCTTGTGATGCTCTATTGGCCCGAGGCCGTCCTGCGCCGCGCGCTTGCATCGGCGGAAGCTGAACTGGTCACCACGGCGGATGGCCGCATTGTGACGGCCGGCGGCACGGAAATTTTCCGGGCCGATTACCTCGAACCGAAGCAGCCGGGCTGGACCGGGCGGTTACGCTACCGGAACACCTCCTGGGGTTATGAGATCGAGGTGCAATCTGTGGAGACGCAGCCATGAAGGGTCTCGGTATCGCCGCGATGGGGTTGGTCACGCCCCTCGGCCGCGGGAAGGCCGCCGTCGCGGCGAACCTTGCCGACGGCACGCGTAGCGGGCTGCAGCCGCGCCGCGACCTCATTCCAGGCCGCGAGGTACATGTCGGCGTGGTCGACGGCGATCTGCCCGCGGCACCACCGCGCCATGATTCACGCAACAGCCGGTTGATGCTGGCGGCGCTGGGCGAAATTGCGCCGGAGATTGCCGCCGCCGCGCAAAGATATGGCCGCGAGCGGGTCGCTGTTATCCTCGGCACCAGCACGTCGGGCATCGCCGAAGGCGAGAACGCCTTCGGCGCCCAGCGCCGCGATGGAGTCTGGCCGGCGGGTTTCCATTATCGCCAGCAGGAATTGGGAGCGCTCGCGGTCATGGCCGCCGAAGCGCTGGGTATTACTGGCCCGGCCTATACCATCGCCACCGCCTGCTCCTCGAGCGCCAAGGTCTTTGCCACCGGACAACGGATGATCGCCGCGGGTCTCTGCGATGCGGTCATCGTGGGTGGTGCCGATTCTCTGTGCGGCACCACGCTCAACGGTTTCGCGTCTCTGGAGGCGCTGTCGCAAGGCCTCAGCAACCCGTTCAGCATCCATCGCGATGGCATCAATATCGGTGAGGCGGCGGCGGCCTTCCTCCTGACTCGGGAGCCGGCACCCGTGCAGTTCCTGGGAATCGGCGAAAGCTCGGACGCGCATCATGTGAGTGCGCCGGATCCGGAAGGCCGTGGCGCCCTGGCCGCGATGCAGGCGGCTTTGGCAAGCGCCGGCCTTATCCCCGGCGACATTGCCTATATCAATCTCCATGGCACCGGCACGCCGCTCAACGATTCCATGGAAGGAAAGGCCGTCTCGGCCCTCTTCGGCAATGACGTCCCCTGCAGTTCGACCAAGGGCATGACCGGCCATACCCTGGGTGCCGCGGGTGCCTGCGAGGCAGCTTTCCTGTGGCTGCTTTTGCATCCAGATTTCGCCACAGGCCAATTGCCGCCGCATGTCTGGGATGGCGCGCGCGACCCGCAGATTCCGCCGATCAATCTGGTTGCGCCGGGCGTTGCGGCACCTCGCTGCGAGCGTCTGGCGATGCTGAGTTCCTCTTTCGCCTTTGGCGGCAACAACGCCGCTGTCATCTTCGGCCGGGGCTTTGCCTGATGCAGAGCTGCCCCTATCCCATCGAGGCGTTGCTGCCGCACGCCCATCCGATGATCCTGATCGACGGCGTTACCGGTTGGGATGAGATGCGCATCGAAACCGCCTTGCGCGTCCGAGCGGACATGCCTTTCTTCGAGACAGGCAAGGGAATCGCCGCTCATATTGCGATCGAATGGATGGCGCAAACCTGTGGTGCCTTTGTCGGCTTGGAGGCGCGTCTCGCCGGATTGCCGCCCAAGATCGGGTTCCTGCTCGGGACACGCGCCTTCCGCTCCAACATCGCGTGGTTCGCCGAAGGCAGCGCGATCACCATCCACGCCGAAGTGAAGTTCCGCGACAATGAGACCGGCGCCTTCGATTGCGTCGTGCGACTGGGTGGGCGGGATATGGCGCAGGCCACCTTGATCCTGCACCAGCCGGCCGATGTCGCCGCAGTTCTTGCCAGCCAGGGAGTGAGCTTGCCGTCATGACCAGATCGATCCTCGTCACGGGTGCCAGCAAGGGAATCGGCCGCGCCATCGCGCTCAAGCTGGCCCAGGACGGCTTTGCCATCATCGCCCATTATGGCCGCGATGCGGCCGGCGCCGACGCCACGCGCGCGGCAATCCTGGAAGCCGGCGGGACCGCGCGCTTGCTGAGCTTCGACTTGACAGACCGGGCCGCTTGCCGAGAAATTCTGGAGCGGGATATGGAGGCCAATGGCCCCTATTGGGGCATCGTGCTCAATGCCGGTATTGCACGCGACGCCGCCTTTCCAGCCATGAGCGACGAAGAGTGGGACAGCGTGTTGGATACCGATCTCGGCGGTTTCTACAATGTGCTGCGGCCCACTGTCATGCCGATGGTGACGGCGCGCCAGGGTGGACGTATCGTCACCATCTCGTCGGTTTCGGGCATCATGGGCAATCGCGGTCAGGTCAATTACAGCGCAGCCAAGGCCGGCATCATTGGCGCCACCAAAGCGCTGGCGATCGAGCTGGCCAAGCGGCAGATCACTGTCAATTGCGTGGCACCCGGCATCATCGAGACGCAGATGACGGAAGCCCTGCCGATCGAGGAGCTCAACAAGATGATCCCGATGCGCCGGATCGGGCAGCCCGACGATGTCGCCCATGCGGTTTCCTATCTGTGTTCGGAAGGCGCCGGCTATGTCACGCGGCAGGTCCTTTCCGTCAATGGCGGGATGTTCTGATGCGCCGCGTCGTCATTACCGGCATGGGCGGCGTTACCGCCCTGGGCGAGAATTGGGCGGATATCCGCGGACAGATGGAACGCGGTGAGACCGCGATCCGCTACATGAAGGATTGGGAACGCTTTCACGGCATCAACACGCGCCTTGCCGCGCCCATACCGGATTTCACCGGCGCCGACCACTATCCCCGCAAGAAGACGCGCACCATGGGCCAGGTCGCCAAGATGGCGGTCTATGCCAGTGAGTGCGCCTTGCGGGATGCCGGCCTGATCGAGGATACGGTCATCACCAATGGCCGTACGGGCATCGCCTATGGATCCTCCTTCGGCAGTCCCGGGCCGGTCATCGCCTTTGCCGAATTGATGACCGACGGCGCGTCGAAAACGTTGAACGCCGCCAGCTATATTCAGATGATGAGCCATACCGCCGCCGTCAATATCGGGCTTTTCTTCGGTGTCACGGGACGGGTGATCCCGACTTCCAGCGCCTGCACCTCCGGCAGCCAGGGGATCGGCTATGCCTATGAAGCGATCCGCTGGGGCAAGGCGGATGTGATGATCGCCGGCGGCGGCGAAGAACTCGACGTCACCGAAGCCGCCGTCTTCGACACACTCTATGCGACCTCGACCCGGAATGATCGGCCGCACACCTCGCCGCGCCCCTATGACCGCGACCGCGATGGCCTGGTCATCGGGGAAGGTGCCGTGACCCTGATCCTGGAAGAGCGCGAGCGGGCGCTGGCCCGTGGCGCGAAGATCCATGCCGAGATCGTCGGCTTTGCCTGCAATTCCGACGGCAATCATGTGACTCAGCCGCAGGCTTCGACCATGCAGCAGGCGCTTGAAATGGCGCTGGAAGATGCCGCTTTGGCACCGGAAGCCGTCGGCTTCGTGAGCGGCCATGGCACGGCCACGGAATGGGGCGACATCGCCGAGACCCAGGCGACGCGCGATGCACTGCGCCGCGCTGTGCCCATCCACTCGCTGAAATCCTATTTCGGTCACTCGCTCGGCGCCTGTGGCGCCATGGAGGCGTGGCTCGGGATCGAAATGATGAATGCGGATTGGTTCGTTCCCACCGCGAATCTGGAGAATATCGACGAACGCTGTGCCGAGCTCGATTATCTGATGGGCATGCCCCGGAAGATCGAGACAGAATATCTGATGTCCAACAATTTTGCCTTCGGCGGCATCAACACCTCGCTCATCTTCAAACGGATATGAGTCTTGACCGGAACGCCGTTACAGCCGTCTTGGCATGGGCCGGCTTTGGTTGCGATGAGCGCGTTCAGATAGTGGCGTCCAGAAGAGGAAGGCTCCGCCGACGGACAGATTGAGGCGCCCCGCCGCTTCCTCGCTAACAGGTATCACGCAGCACAGCCGCAGCCCACCTTACCGGCTTCCTTCGCCACCACATCGGCGACACAGCAGGCATTGGTCTCGGCAGGCGCCGGGCCGCCGCAGCATCCGGCGGCATCCGCGGCATTGTTGGTCGAGCAGATGCCTGTTTCGGGCAGAACGAGTTGCACATTGTCAGCCGCTTCCATGTCCCCGGCGATGGCCGCCGCCACCGAGCGCGCCTGCTCATAGCCTGTCAAAAGCAGGAAGGTTGGCGCCCGGCCATAGCTCTTGACGCCGATCGTGTAGAAACCGGGTTCCGGATGCGAGGTTTCGCGGTGCCCATGGGGCGGCACGGAGCCACAGGAATGCAGATTGGGGTCGATGAGCGGGCCCAACGCCTTGACCCCCTCCAGCCAGGGATCGAGTTCGAGACGCAATTCGCGCGTCATCTCTAGATTCGGTCGCTGGCCCGTGGCGACGATGATCCGATCGACGGCCGGCAGACTGAGTTCGCCGTTGGCGGTGGCACCGATCAATTGCAGGCCATCGCCCTGCTGCTTGATCTCGGTTGTCGAGAATCCCGTCACCAGTTGGATTTTACCCTGATCCACCAGCCGCTTGAGATTGGTGCCGAGCGCGCCGCGGGCCTCCAATTGATCCGCCGATCCACCGCCATAGATGCGGTTCATATTGGTGCCGCGCACGACCCAGACAGCCCTGGTCTCCGGCGCATCCTGGGCAAGACGCACGAGATCCAGCAGCACGTTGATGGCCGAGTACCCGCCCCCCACGACAGCGATCCGCTGATTGGCATAGGCGGCACGTTGCCCGCCCAGCACGTCCGGCATGCCATAAGCGATACGATCGGCAAAACGATCCTCGCCCGGCGCCGGCAGGCCCGATGTGCCGACCGGGTTCTGGTTCTGCCAAGTGCCGGAGGCATCGATCACGGCCCTGGCATGGACAATCTGCTGACGGCCATCTCGGTCGGCAACCCGAATTTCGAAGGGCTTCGCCTCGCGCCCTTTGCTGGTCACCTTGTCGAGACCGGCACGCGAGATGGCGATGACTTTGGCGCCGGTCTGAATGCTTCCCTTAAGCTCCGGCAATTCCGACAAGGGTTGCAGATAGTGTCGATAGATTTCGTCGCCGGTCGGCAGCTTGCCGGCCTCCGGCAATACCCAGCCGTGACGCTCCAGCAGACGGCGCGATGCCGTGTCGACATTCTGCTCCCAGGTGGTGAAGACGCGCACATGGCCCCAATCGCGGATATTGGCACCGACGGTCTCGCCCGCCTCGAAGACCTTCACCTTGACCCCGCGCTCGGCAAGATGCGCGGCGGCGGCAAGGCCGATCGGCCCGGCACCGATTACGGCGACCGGCAAGCTATCCATCGGCAAGCTGCTCTGGGAATCCATGGCACCTCTCCTTTATTTCTAACTTTGTCGAAATAGTTAATCAAAAAAAGGGAGCCTGAATCAGGCCGCCTTCTCCTTGGCGGTTGAACAACCCGCATCCTGGCAACATTCATCGACCAGATAGCCCACCAGCTTGTCCATTGAGGGATAATTCGCGTGGCAGATGAGCGTGGTGCCCTGCCGTTCCTGGTAGATGAGGCCCGTCTCCATCAATTGCTTGATGTGGTGCGAGAGCGTCGACGCGGCGATTCCCAGCTTCTCCTGCAGGATGCCGCAAGACAGTCCATCATGGCCCGCCCGCACCAGAGCCCTGAAAAGCTTGAGCCGGATCGGGTTGCCGAGGGAGGCCAGTTGCTGCGCTGCTATTTCGAGTTTCATGGAAATAATATGACGCTGTCCGAATGCACCGTCAATACCTATTTCGAATTTTATCGAAACATCGCCTATCCACCGGTTACGGACATATGCCGAGTTACCGAGACATTGGAAGCCCGGCGGTCGAGGATGAAATCGTGCCCTTTGGGCTTGCGACTGACCGCGTCGCGGATCGCCGCTTCCAGTCGCGCATCGCCCTCGCTCTCGCGGAGGGCGGCGCGAAGATCGGCATTGTCCTCCTGGCCAAGGCACATGAACAGCTGGCCCGTGCAGGTCACTCTTACCCGGTTGCAGCTTTCGCAGAAATTATGGGTCATCGGGGTTATGAAGCCGATCCGCTGGCCCGTTTCCAGGCAATCGACATAGCGCGCCGGGCCACCTGTCCGGAAATCGGTTTCCGTCAGGGTCCAGCGCCGTTCCAGATCCGCCCGCAGCATGGATAGCGGCCAATATTGCTCCAGCCGTCTTTCGCCGCCGATATCGCCCATTGGCATGACTTCGATGAAGGCAAGGTCGAAGCCCTGAGCGCCGCACCAGGCAACCAGATCGTGGACCTCTCCGTCATTGACGCCTTTGAGTGCGACCGTATTGATCTTGACCTTCAATCCGGCGTCCTTCGCAGCGGCAAGGCCGGTAAGGACATTCTCCAGCTTTCCCCAGCGCGTGATCCCCGTGAATGTTTCCGGCCGCAGGGTATCGAGAGATACATTGATGCGCTTCACCCCGGCCGCGGCCAAGGCTGTTGCATGTTTGGCGAGTTGGGTCCCATTGGTGGTCAATGTGAGCTCGGCCAGGCCCCCGGATCGCAGATGACGCGACAGCGAGCGGATCAGCGTCATGATCTCGCGGCGCACCAATGGTTCGCCGCCAGTGAGGCGCAACTTGCGCACGCCGAGCCGGATGAAGGCGGAGCACAATCGATCCAGCTCCTCGATCGACAAAACCTCTCGCCGCGGCAGAAAGGTCATGTCCTCGGCCATGCAATAGACGCAGCGGAGGTCGCAGCGATCCGTGACGGAGACACGCAGGTAGCTGATATGCCGCCCGAACGGATCCTGCATGCATCCTCCTATTGCGTCGCCTGTTTCAGATAGGCGATGAGATCCTGCAACTTGGCCTCGTTCTTGACACCGGCAAAGATCATCTTGGTGCCCGGTACCAGCTTCTTCGGCGCGCGCAGATATTCCGCCAGGGTCGCCTCGTCCCAGGTCAGTCCGCTTCCCGCCATGGCATCGGAATAGGCAAAGCCTTCCGCTTGGCCCGCGCTGCGGCCGAAAACATTGTGCAGCGACGGTCCGAGCTTGTTCTTGCCTGCCTCCAGCGCATGGCAGGCAGTGCATTGCTTGAAGACGGCCTCACCGCTTTTCAGATCCTGCGCATTGGCACCGGGTTGGGAAAAGATCAGCGTCATCGCAGCGAACGCGGCAAGGCCGCTTGCCAGAAATTTCATACGGACAACTCATGCAGGGTGGAAGGGAACGGGGTGGCTGAGCGCCACCCCGTATACTGGATGACCTAACCGGCCTGATACTCGCGTGACTTGAAGCTCAGTGATTTGGTGAGTTCCGGCGCCGTGGCGATCTTCCGGATATCGCCCCAGCTCTGCTTGTAATTCGGAATCACCAATTCATTGACGCCATCACTGACCACATTCCCCTGAACGCCCGTTGGAAAGGCAAAGAGCATGAAGGTCTCGCCCTTGCGCGCGGTTGGCGTCGGATAGACCATCGCCTGGGTCGAGCCGGCATCGTTGTAGACCTCGACCAGATCGCCCGCGCCGAGTTTCAGTTCCGCCATATCCTCCGGATTCATTTCGATGAAGGGATAGGGGGAAGAATCCATTACGAACTCATTGGCCTGATCGAGGAAGGCATTTTGCCAGACGAGGTTCGAGCGGCCGTTATTAATGAGGTATTTGAACTTCGCCCTCTCCTCTTCCTTGCCGGCCGCCTGCAAGCCGCGCCAGGGCGCGTCCATGAAGCGGGCCCGCCCGTCCTCGGTCGAGAACTTGCCGTCGGTATAGAGCCGCTTGGTGCCGATGATCTTGCCGTTCTCGGCGCCCGTGGCGGGCTCCTGGAAGCCATTGTTGCCCATGGCACGCAGCGTGTCGTAGGTGACGAACTCGCCGCCGCCGGCATTCTTGTGATAGCCGTCCATGAAGGCGTCTTCCTCCGTCTTCCAGTCAAAGCCCTTGAACTGGTCGGCATAGGCGGTGTCCCCCATGTCGCGCAGCACACGTTCCATGTGTTGCGCGAGGCCCGCGGCAATGAGGCAGTCCGGTTTGGCATTGCCGGGCGGATCCATATAGCGCTCGGTCAAGCGCATGCGACGCTCGCCATTCATCGAGGTCAAGTTCATCTCGCCCGATTCCGCCGCCGGCAGCCAGACATGACTCGCCTGGCCGATCTGCGAGGGAATGATGTCGACATCAACCGAGAACAGACCGCCTTCCTTGATCGCGGCCAGGATCGCCTTCACCATGCCATCCCGATCGCCATAGGGAACGCTGTTCATGGCGTCCTTCACGATATCTGTACGCTTCTTGTAGATGCGCTTGAATTCGTGGGCGTTGAGCGTGGTCTTGTAGTGATCGCAGGCCCAGACGTGATGGACACCGCCCTTGCCCTCGATCAGCAGCTTGTCGACATAGGCGGCCGGGCGCCCGACATGGGCGTCGCTGGGGCGGACATAACCTTCCTGATGGCCGCCCAGACGGACAACACCACCGCCCGGGCGACCGATATTGCCGGTCGCCAGGGCGATATTCACCAGGGCGCCATTGGTGCGGTAATTGTCGTTTCCCCAGATCAGGCCTTTTTCATAACCGATCATGACCCGGCGCCGCTTGCCGCCTTCCTTGGGTCGGCCGATCCACTCGGCCGCCTTGGCAATATCCTCGGCGGCAACGCCGGTGACCTCGGCCGCTTCCTCCAGCGAAACCTTGCAGCCTTCGACCGCACCGGAGAAATTGGTGAGGTGACCTGGCTTTCCGTCCGCCTCGCCGCGAGCCGGATACAGAGCCGGCCGGTCGCTGCCGCCCTCCACCGTGCTGTTGGCGATGAATTCCTTGTCGATCCAGCCCTGCTCCACGATATGGGTGAAGATCGCATTGAACAGAATGAGATCGGTGCCGGAATTGAGTGCCAGATGCAGGACCCGGTCCTTGCCGGCCTCGATCTCGCAGGCATTCACCGTCACCGTCCGGCGCGGATCGATGATGATGATACGGGCCGCTTCATGCGGTTCGTCGGGCAACTGCTCCTTCTTCTTGCCCAGCGAACTGCCACGCAGATTGGGGATCCAGTGATTGAGGAAGTAGTTTGTCTGGGTCTCGAGCGGATTGGTGCCGACCGCGACGATCGTGTCGGCGAGTTCGGCGTCCTCGTAACAATTGTTGAGCTCGCCCACCCCCATGTCCCGCGTGGCATGGACTTCGGAATTGTAGGCAGGGCGATTGTGAATGCGGACGTTCTTGACCTTCATCGACCCGAAATAGAGCTTGCCCGTGCCCCAAGTGTTCTCGTAGCCGCCAGCCGACCCGCCGTGATCGAACATCGAGACGAAGAGGCCGTCTTCGCCCTGCTCCTTGATCACGGCCGCCGTGACACGCGCCACGAGATCATAGGCATCTTCCCATGACGTCGGCTGCATGGAGCCGTAGCGCCAGACCATCGGATCGGTCAGCCGCTGTTGCTGCGTGCCACGGGATTCGCTGAAACGCGATTCACCCATGCGGGCGCCGCGCACGGAGCCAAGGCCCGAATTCACCTCGCAGGCATGGTCCGGCTTGATGACGATATGGACGTCGCGGCCATCCTGCTTCACCACATTGTACATCGAGGGCGCATACCAGGCGTCGGTCTCCGCCGGCTGCTGTTCGGCAAGATTGACGCCGAAAATATTGGCATCCGGTGCGGCGCCGCCCTGTTTGTTAACCGGCCAAGTATAGGCATGATAGCCGCAGCCGACGATGCAGTAATGGCAGGTAACGTTGTGCGCCTTGGCATTGGCGGGAATGATCGGCAGGCGATCGATTTGACGCTTATAGGCCATGATCTTTCCTCCCCTTAAAGCACGTTGCTGAGACGACCGTAGAGCAGCTCATCCACGCCTTCGGCATAGATGTCGCCCTTGTCGTCGACGCGCAGGGTGTATTGCGGCAGGTTCTGCGTCGCCTGTCCCCAGACCTGCATCCCGCCTGCCTCGGCATCGAAGCGGGAGTAATGGCCGGGGCAATTGAACGTATGGTCTGCCGCGTTATAGGACATGGGAAAGCCCTTATGCGGGCAGATGGTGGTGAAGCCTACGATGTCCCCATCCGGTCCGGCACCGCCGGGCACGGATTTGCCGAGCTTCAGCAGGACGCCCGGCGCATTCTCGTCGGGATAGGTCACGTCGAGCGGCTCGTTGGGCTGCAAGTCGGCCACGTTGCCCAGGCGATTGCTGGGATAGTCGACCCGCGCCAGGGGTGCTTCCGCCTTGGCCGGCGTCGTCGCGACGACACCCACCACCCCTGCTGCCGCGGCCATGCCGCTGCCACGCAGAAATTGCCGCCGACCGATGTCGACGAGCTTGTCGCATCTTTTGCTCATGATGTTTCTCCCAGGACAGGTTTGATTATTGTTGCCCTGGAGAGAGCAGGTGGCGTGCCACGCTGCAGCGCGAAAATGACGATCATTTCCGGCGGCAATTCATGCCTGCGTCGCAACAGAATCCGGAAATCCGGATTCCATGATCCTGTTCGGTCCGGTGTTCCGGACTACTTGAGGCCGATGGTCAGTGATCCATGCGCAAGCGGCGCATCTTTTCGAACAAGGTCGAACGCGAAACACCGAGGAGTTTCGCAGCCTCTTCGACGCGGCCCTGTGCCCGGTCAAGCGCCTGGCGGATATGCTGCCGCTCAACCTGTTCGCGCATGCTGGCCAAGGACGCGAAACCGGCCGGCCCAATGCTCTGCGGTACAAGGTCGGGAAACAAATGCTCGCGGCCAATCCAGGGCGTGTCGGCGAGAGCAATCGCCCGCTCCACCCGGTTCCGCAATTCACGCACATTGCCCGGCCAGCCATGCAACAAGGCGGCCTCGGCCACATCTGGCTGGAAGCCGGTGACATGGCGGCCAAAGGCGGCCGCAAACTGCGCCCGGAAAAGATCGAGGAGCGGCACGATGTCTTCCTTGCGATCCCGCAGGGCTGGGATATGCGTTTCGATGACGCTGATGCGGAAGAGGAGATCCGAGCGAAAACGTCCATCGCGCACCGCCGCATCGAGATCGACATTTGTGGCGCAGATGATGCGGGCGGCACAGGTCAACTCCACCTCGCCGCCAAGCCGCTGGAAGCGGCGGGCTTCGATAAGCCGCAGCAATTTTGCCTGCAACGCCAGTGGCAGTTCGCCGATCTCGTCCAGAAACAGGAAGCCCTCGCCCGCGCGCTCGACATAGCCGAGGTGCCGGGCACTCGCACCCGTGAAGGCCCCTCTTTCATGACCAAAGAGCTCGCTTTCCAGCAAATCCGCGGGGATGGCCGCGCAATTCACGGCCATGAAAGGCTTCTCCGACCGGTCGGATTCGGCATGAAGGAAACGCGCGGCAACTTCCTTGCCGACACCACTTTCACCCGTCAGCAAGACGGTCGAATCAATGTTGGCGATCCGGCGCAAGGTCGCTTCGACGCGGCCCATGGCATCCGAATGGCCGAGAGCATGGGGCTTGCTGCTGGTGCGCTGCAGCAGCGCCGTGACTTTGGCGAGGAAATCCGGCATGGCAAAGGGCTTGGCGACATAGTCGGCGGCCCCAGCCCGCATCAGGCGGACAGCCTGATCCACCTGGGCAAATCCGGTAATGAAGATGAAGGGCAGGCCCGGCTTGTGCGGAACAAGGCGATTGAACAGCGATTCGCCGTTCATGTCCGGAAGACGAATATCGCAGACCATGAGGTCGGGGGCGTCCGTCCTGGCGGCGTCGATCGCTGCCTGGCCGGATTTCCACCAGGCAACCCGATAGCCTTCCAGATCCAGTCGATGAGCGATGGATTCGCCCATGATCGGATCGTCTTCAACCAAGCCGACGCGCACGCGTTGTGGCGATGACATGTTCTTCCTCCCGCTCTTCACCTAGCGGTGCCGTCAACGTAATGACGGCACCCTGGCTGGGGCCCGATTGCAGGGTCATTTTTCCGATAAGTCTGGCAGCAAGCCGCGCCGCCGTCCAGAGACCGAGACCAAGCCCATCCGGCACGCCTTCGCCGGAACTGCCCGCCTCAACCGCGCGGTAGGCAACCTCAGGCAATCCCGGCCCGTCATCCGATACCGAAATGACGAGCTGGTGATGGTCGGCCCACGCTCGGAAGCGAATGGCGCCGCGCAGAGAAGATGCTGCGCAGGCATTCAGCAACAGATTGAGCGCAATCTGGCGAATAGCCGGCGCATCGACCGGAAGATCGCCCTCGATATCATTCTGCCAATCGAGCGTCAGGTGCTTCGCCCCCGTTTCGTGCTGGATCAGGAAAGGCAGATCCTCCAGATCCGCGCGACTTAACCGCGCATGGCCCGGGGCCGATTTGTAGGTGACCAGCGCTGCGCGCACGACATTCTGAATTCCCGCCAAACCGCGGCGCAGCAGATCGATCGTGCGGCGGCGCACGTTTTCCCTGTCGCCATGCACATCCAGCGTATCAACGGCGTTCATCAAGCCACCGAGCGGGTTGTTGACTTCATGCGCCATGCCCGACGCGAGACGACCGAGCATCGCCATTTTTTCCTGGTTGGCCAGTTCCGCCGCAAATGCTTCGCGTTCCGCCTGACTGCGGATCATATCGTTGAAGCGGCGATAGAGATCGCGGTATTCGGGGCCGGCAGCCTGGATGTCCCGATCCGTGATCGGCTGCGGTTGTCCGGATTGCACCGTCGCCAGATGCTGCTGGATGAGCGAGATCGGTCGGACCATGCGCCGCACCAGCAAATAGCCGGACAGGCTGAACACGGCCGTCAGTGCCCCATTCACGAAGATCAATGTCCAAAGCACTTCCTGACGGATCGCCAGAATATCCTTGATGTCAATTTCGGCCAGGACCGTGCCGATCTGATACGATTCCTGTTCGATATCGCGGATCGTCCAGGCACGACCGAGATCGTCGTCAATGAGAAGCGGTCGGCCCCCCGCAACGAGGGCGGCAAGGTCGGGCGGCAAAGCTGACGTGGCTGGATACCGCTCGGGCTCGGAAGATGCCAACACCTGGCCATCCGGAAGTATCACGATTACGTAGAGCACATTGATGGCGCCATATTGCCGTCGGGCGCGGTCCAGGCTGTCGAAGGTCTCCCAGATATCCTGGCGCAGCAGGCCCGGCGTCGCGGCCGTCGCAACGCCGTCCATGAAGGCCGTGCTCAGGCCGCGTAACGATTCCTCCTGTTCGCGCGCCAGGCGCGAAAGAACGACCTGCGAAATGGCGATGGCAACCAAGGCCATCAGAAGGGCAACCAGCAGCGGTACGCGCAGCGCCAGTGGAATGGAGGAAATGAGGCGACTGAAAGCCTGCATTAACCGCCCTTCAACTGAACGAGTGCATAGTTCTGGGCGATGCCAGCAAAAGTAGTTTCCGATTCGACCGAGAAACCGTCAAGCTGCAGGATATCTAGAATCCGCTTGCCACGCACCCTGCCCGGCATGGCGGTCAGGGCTTGTGTGAGCGCGCCGATGCCGTCGCTTTCGTGATTGTTGCGCAGGCAGGCGATCGGTGGAAAGCCCAACAATTCCGAGCGTCTCAGCACCCGCGTCCGTGAAACGAGATCCGGCTCTCTCTCACTCATGACGTCCCAGACATAGCCGTCGACACTGCCGCTCTGGGCAAGACCGGATCCGACCGCGCGAATGACGTTGCGATGACCATAGGTGAAGAATGTCTTCGAGAAAAACCGCACCGGCGTCAGATCGTGTTGCGCCAGGAGGGCCGCCGTAACGAGGTAGCCCGAATTGCTGTCCGGATCGGAAAAGGCATGGATGTCGTTCCGCAATCCCTCCCAGGAATCGATGGCGCGGTCCGCCGGCACGATCAGATAGGATTGATAGAGTGGCTGCGCCTGATAGAGCGGCACCGCCACCAAGGCGAGGCGATCGGCATGCTGGACGAACGGAAAGCCGCAGATCCAGGCCGCATCCAGCTCGCCCGATAGGAGCAGCGCCGTGATTTCCTGATAGGTCCGGCGCTTGATGAGGCTGACCTCGCGCCCCATGACCTCGCGCAGATAGGTCTGCAATTCGTGCAGCAATTCGATATCGGAATCCAGAAAGACCGGGGTCAGGCCAAAGCGGAACGTCTCCTGTGCCGCAGCGCGCCGCGTCAGGAGAGTTGCATTGAAAAGGCCGGCTCCCAGACCGGCAACGGCCGACAACAGCATGCGACGTCGCGCGACTGCCAAAGTGACCTCCCCATCGCCCGCTCTTCTAAGCCGCGACGTCGCTTGGTCGCGACGCAGCATGCCTTGACAGGCTGTTTACATTTTCATACTTATCGAAATATGAAATCCGCGCAAGCCATTTCCGCCCTTTCCGCCCTTGCCCAGGAGACGCGCCTCGACGTGTTCCGGCATCTGATGCAGCATCATCCCAAGGGTATTCCGGCCGGCGATCTCGCGGCCAAATTCGGCGTGCCGGCAAGCACCATGTCGGCGCATTTGGCCATTCTGACGCGCGCCGGACTCACCAGTCCGGCACGTGACGGCCGCACGATCTATTATGCGGCGGAAATCGACGGCATTCGCGAGTTGCTGAGCTTTCTGGTCAAGGATTGCTGCAACGGCAAGCCCAATGCCTGCAACCGGCTGCTGGATGCCGCCTTGTCGTCCTGCTGCCCATAATCAACCTTCTTCAGCAAGAAAGTCGCATGACAAACTCTTCGCTCGCCGACCAGGCGCCCAAGATCGGCGGTATCGGGTTCTTCGAGAAATGGCTCTCCGTCTGGGTCGCTTTGTGCATCGGCGCGGGGCTTTTGTTGGGCAGTCTCTTCCCGAAATTCTTCGCAGCGCTTGCGGCGCTGGAATATGCCTCGGTCAATCTGGTCGTCGCCGTGCTCATCTGGGCGATGGTTTACCCGATGATGGTGAATGTCGATTTTGCCAGCCTCCGTCACATCGCCGACCGGCCCAAGGGCATCGTCATCACGATTGCCGTCAATTGGCTGATCAAGCCCTTCACCATGGCAGCACTCGGCGTTCTGTTCTTTGATGTGGTATTTGCCGATCTGATCGCGCCCGCGGATGCGCAGCAATACATCGCCGGGCTGATCCTGCTGGGGGCGGCTCCCTGCACGGCAATGGTGTTCGTCTGGAGCCAATTGACGCGCGGCGACCCGGCCTACACCCTGGTTCAGGTTTCGGTGAACGACATCATCATGGTGTTCGCCTTCGCACCCATCGTCGCATTATTGCTCGGCGTTACCGACATCGAGGTCCCTTGGGACACCTTGCTGCTCTCGGTTCTACTCTACGTCGTCATCCCGTTGCTGGCCGGCGCGTGGACAAGGCGGCATTTGGCTGGCGACTCCCGTCGCGGCGAGAGCCCCGACGCCGCCATCGCCCGGTTCACCGGCGCCGTGAAACCGTTCTCCGTGATTGGCCTGCTGGCAACGGTCATCGTGCTGTTCGGCTTTCAGGGACAGGTCATCCTCGACCGGCCGCTCCTGATCGCCCTCATCGCCGTGCCACTGCTGCTACAGTCCTACGGTATCTTCGGGATTGCCTATCTTGTTGCCCGTGCCTGGCGCGTGCCGTTCAATGTCGGCGCCCCTTGCGCCCTCATCGGCACGTCGAATTTCTTCGAACTGGCTGTCGCCGTTGCGATCAGCCTGTTCGGGCTTCATTCGGGTGCCGCCCTTGCCACGGTCGTCGGCGTGCTGGTGGAAGTGCCGGTCATGCTGTCACTGGTGAAGATCGTGAATGCCAGCAAAGGGTGGTATGAGAGCGGCACGTCGCCGCGACGCAGCGGAACTTCCGAGACGCGGTCCTAGTCGATCAGGTCGATAGCGGCCACGGTCAGGAAATCGAACGGGAAAGACGCAATCCGAACGCATTCGGAATATGCCGCGGATAGACCGCGTAACAGCGCTGGCGTCCCCAACGGGAGTCGAACCCGTGTCTTCACCGTGAAAGGGTGGTGTCCTAGGCCTCTAGACGATGGGGACGTCTTTAGAAGGCGGTTGCGGGCGCCTTTTAGCTTTTGGGCGGGCAGAAATCAACAACACAATGCCCGCTTGGCCACTTTCCCGCCGTCCCCTTTGCGCGCAGGGGCCCGGATCGGCATAATGCGCCGCCGGCCGACCCGATCCGGGCTCGGCACCCTGGATTTCCTTCCGGAAATTTCCAAATTTTCTCAATTGTTTAGAGGTTATCATGTCTTTGAAGCGACTGGGCGATCCCACGGTCATCTCGGATGCCGTTATCCATAACAACATCGTCTATCTGGCCGGCCAGGTGGCGGAAGACCCGGTTTCGGCTTCGGTCTATGAGCAAACCAAGAACATCCTGGGCCAGATCGACGCGCTCCTCAAGGAAGCCGGCACCGACAAGACCAAGATCATCAAGACGAATATCTGGCTGTCGGACATCTCGACCTTCGCCGAGATGAACAAGGCCTGGAAGGAATGGGTCGCCGCCGGCCACGCCCCGGCCCGCGCCACCGTCGAAGCCAAGCTCGCCGACCCGAAATGGAAGGTCGAGATTATGATGACGGCGGCGATCTAACCGCCCGCCACTATCGCGCCGGCGCGGGTTACGATGCGGCAGCGCGCAATTCCTCGAGCTCGAGCCAGCGGAGTTCCGCCGTCTCGAGCTCGTTCCTTTTCTGGACCAGAAGCTGGCTCGCCTTCTCGAATTTCGCAGGGTCGCGGGCATAGAGCTCGGGATCGCCGAGCGCGCCTTCAATGGTCTTGATCTCGGCTTCCAGCGTGGTCATGCGGTCCGCGACCTGATCGAGCGCGCGCTGATCTTTCGACGACCAGCGCGCGACGTTCTCCGCGGCGACCGGCTTCGCCGCCGGCGTTTTCGATACAGGCTTTGCCTGCACCGCATGGCGTTCGGCTTGCTTGCGCTGGTCGAGGTAATCGGAATAGCCGCCGGGATATTCCTCAACCACGCCGTCGCCCTCGACTGCGATGATCGAGGTGGCGAGGCGGTCGAGGAAATCGCGGTCGTGGCTGACCACGATCACGGTGCCGTCGAACTCGCCCAGGACTTCCTGCAACAGATCCAGCGTGTCCATGTCGAGATCGTTGGTGGGCTCGTCGAGAATGATGAGGTTGGCCGGCTGCGCAAAAAGTTTTGCCAGCAGCAAACGCGCCCTTTCGCCACCCGAGAGCGCTTTCACCGGCATGGTCACCTGTTTTTCGTCGAACAGGAAATCGCGCAGGTAAGCCACAACATGACGCTGACGCCCCTGGGCGATGATGGAATCGCCACCCCCCGGCGCCAGTGTCTGCCACAGGGTCTTTTCCAGATCGAAGCTTTCGCGCCGCTGGTCGAGATAGAGCTGGGCCACATTGGTGCCGAGCCGGATCGCACCTGAATCCGGTGCGATCTCGCCGGTCAGCATCTTGATGAGGGTACTCTTGCCGGCGCCGTTCGGGCCGATGATGCCGATGCGGTCGCCACGCTGGATGCGGGTCGAGAAATCCTTGACGATCCAGCGCGTGGTCCCGTCGGGCCGCGGAAAGGCCTTGTTGATTTTCTCGGCCTCGATCACCAATTGCCCGCCTTGCACCGCCTCGCCCAGTTCGAGCTTGGCGCGGCCGATGGCACGCAGGGCTTCCGCGCGCTGCTTGCGCAAGGCCATCAGGCCGCGGCGGCGACCTTCATTGCGCGAGCGCCGCGCGGTGACGCCGCGCTGCATCCAGTACTCTTCCTGCTCGATCTTCTTCTCGAGGCGCCGCGATTCCGCCGCTTCCTGCGCCATGATGTTCCCAGACCATTCCTCGAAGCCGGCAAAATTGCCGTCCATTTCGAAAAGACGGCCGCGATCGAGCCACAGCACGCGGCGCGAGAGAGCGTTGAGGAAGGTACGGTCGTGGCTGATCATCAGGATGCCGCCGGGGAACATGCCCAGTTCCTGTTCCAGCCATTCGATGGTGGGAAGATCGAGATGGTTGGTGGGCTCGTCGAGCAGCAGGATTTCCGGCTCGGCCACCAATGCCCGCGCCATCGCGGCACGGCGGCCCTCGCCGCCCGAGAGCGTCGACACGTCCCGTGTTGGGTCGAGGTCGAGGTGATCCAGCACGCGGGCGATGCGATAATCATCGACCTCGGCGCCCGGCAGGGCGTCCGCGACGAAAGCGGCGACCGAGCCACCTGCCCGCAGATCCGGGCTTTGCGAGAGATAGCCGATCCGGGTTCCCGGCTGCAGAAATCGCGTGCCGCCATCGAGTTCGATCTGGCCGGAAAGCGCCTTGAGGATGGTCGATTTCCCCGACCCGTTGGCGCCCACCAGGGCCACGCGTTCGCCCTTGCCCAAGGTAAGGGTGATGCCGCTGAAGAGCGGCTTGCCGCCGAAAGTGATGGCGGCGTCACGCAAGGCGACGAGGGGTGAGGCGGGCGGCATGGTTCTGGGGGATCTCCTGTTGCGGCCGATCCCCTACTTGATGCCGCGCTCCTTGGCAATCCTGTCATAGGCGGCGTTGATCGCGGCCATTTTTTCATTGGCGAGATCGACGAATTCCGGCGGCAAGCCGTCGGCGATCAGGCGGTCTGGGTGGTTCTCCCGGCTGAGCTTGCGCCAAGCGGCTCGGATTTCCTCGTCACTCTGCTCGCGCAAGACCCCCAGGAGCCGGTAGGGATCGGCGAGGTCGGGACCGAGATTGGCCTCGCGGATGCGGGCAAAATCCGCATCGCCGAAGCCGAAAATCCCGGCTACGTCGCGGATGAAGGCGATTTCCGCCTCATGCACCTCGCCATCGGCCCGGGCGATATGAAAGAGGCCGTCGAGCAATTCCTCCAGCACCGGATGCCGCTCGTCGAACATCTGCGCCAATTGCCGGGCATAGGCATCGAAACCGGCCACGTCGCGCTTGGCCTGGTCAAAGACGCGGGCCACATTCTTGATCTCATTGGCCGGGATCTTGAAGACCTGTTTGAAGGCCGCCACTTCCGAACGGCTGACCGTGCCATCGGCCTTGGCCATCTTGGCGCCCAAGGCGATCACCGCGATGGTGAAGGCGATCTGCCTGGTGGCGGTCCGGTCGTCGGTGAGCTGCTCGCCCTCGTCCGGCGCCATCTGGCGGTCGACCGCGTGCCCCGCCAGCGCGCCCAGGAGGGCGCCCAGAGGCCCGCCCATGGCCAAGCCCGCGGCGCCGCCGATGATTTTACCCCAGATGCTCATGATATGCCCGATCGCCCGCGCCGAAGAGGAAGTGGGGTTTGATGTCGTGGTCGATGTCATGAGGAAACCATAGCCAGCGACATCCGCGATGGCCAGATGCTTTGCAAGCTGCAATCCCATCCGATGGTTCAGGAATTGGCCTCGCCCAGGATCAGCGCCGCCCCCTTTTCCGCGACCATCATGGTCGGTGCATTGGTATTTGCCGAAGGAATGCTGGGAAAGATCGAGGCATCAATGACCCTGATGCCATCAAGGCCATGGACCTTCAGCCGCGCATCGATGACGGCGGATGCGGCATCAGGTCCCATGCGGCATGTGCCGGAGGGATGGAAGATCGAATAGGTGTAGCCCCGGATATAACGTTCGAATTCGGCGTCGCTCTGGATATCGAGCCCCGGTTTGGTCTCGCGCTGGATGATGCCGCCCAGGGCCTGCGTCCTGGCGTAGCGCCGCATCAAGGCGACCGCTTCCAGAAGTTCGGCCATGTCTTCGGGGGCGGCCAGGAGATTGGGCTGAATTTCCGGCGCCGCCTCGGCCTCGGCTGTCTTCAATTTGACATATCCGCGGCTCAAGGGACGGCAAGGCGAAACGCTGAGGCTGAAGGCCGGGGTCTTGCCGACTTTGACCAGGGCACGGCTGTCCGGTGAGGTCTTTTCATAGGCCAGCGGGCAGAAATAAAGCTGGACGTTGGGTCGCACGCGCTGTGGCGAGGAACGCACGAAACCGCCAGCCTGATTGAGACTCATGGAAAGCGGCCCGCGCCGGAGCAAAGCATATTTCGCGCCGGCGATGGCCTGGCCGAAAAATCCACCCAATTCGCTGTTGAGCGTCGGCACCTTCGCCTCGAAGAAATGGTCGTAGCAGATATGATCTTGCAGGTTCTGTCCGATTGCCGGGGAATCCAGTTTGACCTCGATGCCCATTTCGCGGAGATGCGCCGCCGGTCCGATGCCGGAGAGCATGAGAATCTGCGGCGAATTGATGGCCCCGGCGCACAGGATCACCTCGCGTTGGGCGCGCACGATCTGCTCCACACCGTCGCGGCGATAGCGGACACCGGCAACGCGGCGGCCTTCCAGCACCAGCGACAGAACCTGGGCGCCGGTCAGCACCTCGAGATTGGGCCGCTGCAATGCCGGGCGCAGATAAGCCTTGGCCGACGAGTGACGCTGGCCATTCTTGGTGTTGATCTGGTAATGGCCGACGCCTTCCTGTTCGGTCCCGTTGAGATCCTTGAGATGCGGGAAACCCAGTTCCTTTGAGGCCTGGAAAAACGCTTCGCAGACCGGATGCGCGTCACGGCCGATCTGTGTCACCCGCATCGGCCCGCCGCTGCCGTGAAGATCGCTTTCGCCGAATTCGTGATCCTCCATCGCGCGGTAATGCGGCAGCACATCGCGCCAGCCCCAGCCGGTATTGCCGGCCGCCGCCCAATCGTCGAAATCCTCGCGCTGGCCGCGCGCGAAGACCATGGCGTTGATCGAGCCGGATCCACCCAATACCTTGCCGCGCGGATAATAGATGACCCGGTTGTCGAGCGAGGGCACCGGCGCGCTGTCATACATCCAGTTGACGCGCGGATCGAAGAAGGTGCGGGCATAACCCACCGGCACATCGATGTCGAAACGCCGATCGCTCGGCCCCGCCTCGATCAGCAGCACCTTGTGGCGGCCATCGGCGGTCAGACGGTTGGCGAGGACGCAGCCCGCGGATCCCGCGCCGATGATGATGAAGTCAGTTGCCATGCTTTTTGTGTCGGCGCGCAGCCGCTCCCGATGTTTGAAGGTCACGTTCCGCCAGCAATGTCTGTTGCAGCCAGTCGCAGAACAGCGTGGCTTCGGCGCGCGGCGCCTCCATGCCGTCGCGCGTCAGCAGGAAATGCGATTGCTCCTGCGGCAGATAGAGGTTCGGTACCTGGCGGATGCGGCCTTGCGCTACCAGGGGCCGGGCGAAGCGTTCAAGGACCAGCGCCGCGCCGGCACCCGCCGCCACCAATTCCAGGGCGGCCAGCGTCGTATCGACGGTGAGGCCCACTTGATCGAAAGGCGGCGGGCGGTCAGCGGCGGTAAAGAGATGCTGCCAATCGCCCTCGACACCCAGAATGTGGATGAGCTCGCCCGCCGCAATGTCGTGTGGACCCGAGATTTTCGATTCCAGCGGGGTCACCAGCACGACCGGGTCGTTGATCAGCAATCGCGCGGCGTAGCCCGGCCAGGCGCCATGGCCGAAACGGATATCGACATCGGTGCCGTCCGCCGGTAGCGCGTCACCCCAGATCGCCGAGAAGAGGCGGATGCGGAAGGCTGGATGCTCCGCCAGGAAAGCCCGCAGCCGCGGCGCCAGCCACAGCACCCCGAACGAGACCGAAACCCGCACGTCGAGGGTGATATCCCCTTCCGGGCCGAAAATCCCCAGGGTTGAGACGGAAAGTTCCCCGAAGGCCTTGCGGATCGACGGCAGATAGGCCTTCCCCATATCAGTGAGGCGCAAACCCCGCGGCAGGCGCTCGAAGAGCGGCCGCCCCAGCAATTGTTCCAGCGCCCGGACCTGATAGCTGACCGCCGCCGAGGTGAGGCCCAATTCCACCGCCGCGGCGGCGAAGGAACCACGCCGCGCCGCCGCCTCGAACGAGCGCAGCCAGGGCAAGGGAGGGAGATGATAGGACATGGTCGGGAATGATCGACAAATTTTTTAGGGCCTAAGGGCCATAATACATCGTTTGATTTTTGTCTCTGTCAAGCGCGCAATAGCACCAGCGCGGCCCGGCAGCGGTAGTTTCGCCGTGGGTTTGGTGCTGCGCCAATGCGGAATTCGCAAAAGGAACGGGAGGAAAAGTCCGATGGATCTCAAATCTATGAAAAACCTGGCGGCGAAGGGAAAGATGTCGCGCCGCGATTTTGTGCAGCTTGCCATTGCCGCCGGTGTCACGGCGGTCGCCGCCGAGACCATGTTCGTAAAGGCGGTCCGCGCCGAGCCCAAGAAGGGTGGCCGGTTCCGCATGGCCCTGGGCAGCGGTGCCACCACCGACACGCTGGACCCTGCCACCTTCCCCGACACGTTCAACGGATCCTTCGGCTGGGGATCTTTGCGCTCCAGCCTCACCGAAGTGGCGCCGGACGGCAAAGTGATCCCCGACCTCGCCGAAAGCTTCGAAGCCTCGGACGATGCCAAAAGCTGGGTCTTCACCCTGCGCAACGGCAGTGAGTTCCATAACGGCAAATCGGTCGATGCCGAGGACGTCATCGCCTCGATCAACCATCACCGTTCGGAAGACTCGAAATCGGCCGCGAAGTCGCTGCTGACCACGGTCGCCGATATCAAAGCCGACGGCAAAAACAAGGTGGTCGTGACCTTGACCGACGGCAATGCCGATTTTCCCTACGTGGTGTCGGATTATCATATGCCGATCATGCCGGCCAAGGACGGCAAGCCGGACTGGCAATCGGGAATCGGCACCGGCCCTTATGCGATGACCCGCTTCGAGCCGGGTGTGCGTGGCGAGGGCAAGCGCTTTGCCAATTATCACCGCGAAACCTATTTCGACGAGATCGAGATACTGACCATCATCGACGTGGCGGCGCGCAGCAACGCCTTGAGTGCCGGCAGTGTCGATTTCATCGATCGCGTGGATTTGAAGACCTCCGGCCGCATGGCCTCGGGCGGCAATGTCAACCTCGCCGAAGTCAGCGGCTTCGCCCATTACGTGGCGCCGATGAATTGCACTGTGGCGCCTTTCGACAACAAGGATGTCCGCCTGGCCTTGAAATATGCGATCGACCGCGAGGAGATCGTGAAGAAGGTGCTGCTCGGCCATGGCACTCCCGGCAACGACAACCCGATCGCACCGGGCGTGCCGTTCTCGAAGGACCCGGCCACCAAGCATGTCTTCGACCCGGAAAAGGCCAAATTTCACCTGAAGAAGGCCGGCCTTTCCAGCCTGCAGGTCGATCTCTCCGCCGCCGATGCCGCCTTTGCCGGCGCTGTCGACGCGGCTCAGCTAATGAAGGAATCGGCGTCGAAATGCGGCATCGACATCAATGTCATCCGCGAAGCGGACGATGCCTACTGGGACAGCGTCTGGATGAAGAAGGCTTGGTGCATGTCCTATTGGTCGGGCCGGCCGACCCCGGACCTGATGTTCACCACCGCCTATGCCGGAGGTGCCGCCTGGAACGATACCTTCTGGAAGAACGACCGCTTCGACGAACTTCTGGCCGCGGCCCGGTCCGAGCTCGACCAGGAAAAGCGCGCCGCCATGTATGCCGAAATGCAGGAATTGGTGGCCGATGACGGCGGCGTCATGGTTCTGATGTTCTATAATTATGTGAATGCGCATGCCAAAACGGTTGCGCATCCCGATGTCATCGCTCCAAACTGGGATATCGACGGCATGAAGATCACCCAACGCTGGTGGTTCGCCTAGACGGGATAACAGGCTGTGGGCAGGCCGGTTTTCCTGCCCACAGCCGCCCTTCCCATATACACCGCAAGAGTTCTTCCATGAAAATCGCTGGCTTGAAGACTTTCGTCGTCGGCAATCCGCCGCCCTCTTTCGGCGGCCAATACTTCATCTTCGTGAAGCTCGTTACCGATGACGGTATCGAAGGTCTGGGCGAGGTCTATGGCACCGCTTTCGGCCCGAAGGTCATGGTGGCGGCGATCGAGGACATGTATCAACGCTATGTCGAGGGCATGGATCCCTTCCATATCGAGAAGCTGTGGCGCCTCGCCTATGGTTCCGGCTACACGCTGCGCCCCGATGTGACGGCGATGAGCGTCCTCTCCGCGATCGAGATCGCCCTCTGGGACATCAAGGGCAAGGCGACCGGCAAGCCGGTCTATGAGCTCCTCGGCGGTCGCGTGCACGAGCGCCTGCGCTCCTACACTTACATCTATCCGGATACGGCCAAAGGCCAGGACAGTTCGATCTACTGGAATGCCGAGGCCTCAGCCGAACGCGCAGCCCATTATGTGGGGCTCGGCTTCACCGGCATCAAATTCGATCCGGCCGCCCCCTATTCGCCCTTCGATCCCCGGCAGCCCTCATTGGAATCGATGGATCTCTGCGAGAAGTTCTGCCGCCTCATCCGCGAGGCGGTGGGCTCCAAGGCGGATCTTCTCTTCGGGACTCACGGCCAGTTCACCACCTCAGGCGCCATCCGGTTCGCCAAGCGCCTGGAGAAATACGAGCCGCTCTGGTTCGAGGAACCGACTCCGCCGGAGAAACCCGAAGACATGGCCCTGGTCGCCCGCGGCACCTCAATACCGATCGCGACCGGCGAGCGCCTGGTCACCAAATACGAATTCGCCCGCGTGCTGGAAAACCGCGCCGCCTCGATCCTGCAGATGCAGGTAGGCCGCGTCGGCGGCCTGCTCGAAGCCAAGAAGATCACCAGCATGGCAGAAAGCTATTACGCCCAGATCGCGCCGCATCTCTATGCCGGGCCGGTGATCGGCATAGCGAACGTGCATCTCGCCGCGTGCAGCCCCAACTTCCTGATCCTGGAGAGCATCGAGACCTGGGGCGGTTTCCACGGCAAAATCATCAAGAAGCCGGTACGCTGGGAAGCGGGCTATGTCATTCCGCCGACCGAACCGGGCCTCGGCATCGAACTCGACGAGGACGTCGCCCGCGCCCATCCCTATACCGGCAAGAATCTGCATCTCGAAATGACCAACAAGGTCATCCAGTAAAAAAGTCCGGGAGGAAATCATGCGCTATGGATTCATCGGCTTGGGGACCATCGGCCGGCATTTGGCCGCCAATCTGCAGCGCGGCGGCTTTTCCCTGACGGTGCATGATCTTCACAAGGAAGCGGCCAGACCGCTCCTGGATCATGGCGCCAGATGGGCCGACAGTCCCGCGGCGGTCGCCGCCGCCTCCGACACCGTGATCACCTGCCTGCCAAGCCCAGGGGCCACCCAGGAAGTACTGGCCGACAAGGACGGCATTCTCTCCGGCTTCGCGGATGGCGGTTCGTGGATCGAGATGGGGACGCTGGGCCGCGACGAGATCCAGCGCTTCGCGGCCCTCGCGGCACAGCAGGAGGTGAAAACGATGGAAGCGCCGGTCACCGGCGGCGTCCATCTCGCCGCCCAGGGCGAAATCACGATCCTGGCCGGCGGCGACAAGGCGATGTTCGACCAGCACTTGCCGGCCCTGAAGGCGATGGGGAAGGAAATCTTCCACATGGGGCCCCTGGGTTCCGCGGCGGTGATCAAGGTCATCACCAATATGCTGGCTTTCATTCACTTGAAAGCCGTCGGTGAGGCGCTGATGCTGGCCAAGCGCGGCGGCCTCGACCTCGCTCAGGCCTATCACGCCATCGCCGCCTCTTCCGGCAATTCCTTCGTCCATGAGACGGAGGGGCAGCTCATCCTCAACGGCTCCTATGACATCGGCTTCCCGATGGATCTGGCACTCAAGGATCTGGGCTTTGCCATGCATTTCGGGCGCGAGTTCGGCGTGCCGCTGGAACTGGCCTCGATCACCAACCAGACCTATGTGCTGGCGAAGGCGGCCTATGGCGGCAAGGCGGAATCACCCATGATCGTCAAATTGCTGGAAGATGCGCTGAAGACCGATCTGCGGGCGCCCGGCTTCCCGGCAAAGCTTACCTAAGGCAATAGCCGCTTCACCTGCTGCGCCTCGCGCCTGAGATCGGCGAGCAGTTTTGGCCGCCGTCTTGGCGAGAAGCGCTCGGCTGGACCATGCATGCTGAGTGTCGCCTGAATGCCGCCGCTGGCATCCAGGATCGGCACGGCGATGGCGAAGGTGTCCGGTGTGTATTCGTCATCCTCGGTCGCATAACCCTGGGCGCGGATACGGGTGAGGTCCTCTTCCAGCTTTTTGAGATCGCCGATGGTCCGGCGCGCCAGGCGGGTGAGAGGCAGGGCTTCCAGAAAGGCGGCCCGCATCGGCGGCGGTGCGAAAGCCAGGAAGCATTTCCCCGAAGCGCTGCCGTGCAGGGGCAGGTCCCGCCCCTTCAAGGGGGTTTCCTTGAGGACGATGTCACCGGAGAGACTTTCCACCACCACCATGGCGCCCGCCGCCGGCACAGTGAGATTGACCGCCTCGCCATTCTGCTGGCAGAGCCGGATCAAAGCCGGCCGCGCCAGATCGACGATATCGAGCCGTGCTTCAACCTGGCGGCCCAATTGAACGAGGCGGCGCCCCAAGCGATAACGACCACTCTCCGGCAGCTGCTCGACAAAGCGCAAACCCACGAGGCTCTGCAGCAAAGTGACGGTCGTGGTCGGCGCCAGTTCGACCGCCGCCGCGATGTCGCGCAGGCGCATGCCGTTACGCGGTGCCGCCGACAGAATTTCCAGAATGGAATCGGCTCTCTCGAGGGATTGGATGCGGATCTTGGCCATATAGGCATTATTCGACATTGTCGAACGAATGTCACTTTGGCTTTGCGATAAGGCGGCAGCCGTGATGTCCTGAGTCAAATCCGCTTGCGAGGAGACTAGGACATGCCGCTTCATTTCAGCCGCGACGAATTCGCCACCCGCCGCCGCCAGACCGTCAATGCTTTGGAAAAGCGTGGCCTCGACGGCCTGCTGATGTTCCGCCAGGAGAGCATGTATTACCTCACCGGCTACGACACCTTCGGCTATGTCTTCTTCCAGTGCTACTACCTCGGTGCCGATGGCCGCCAATTCCTGCTGACCCGCGCCCCGGATCTCCGCCAGGCACAGCTCACCTCGGACATCGCCGATATTCGAGTTTGGATAGATGGGCCCGAGGCCAATCCCTCGCTGGAACTCCGCGACATGCTGAAGGCCTGGGGCCTTTCCGGCAAGAAGCTCGGGGTCGAATGGGAAGCCTATGGCCTCACCGCGCGCAATGGCATGCGCCTCCAGGCCGCTTTCGACGGTATCGCAACCCTCGTTGACGCCAGCGATCTGGTCTCGCGCCAGCGCCTGGTGAAATCTCCGGCCGAGATCAGCTATGTTGAAAAGGCCGCGCATCTTGCGGACCTCGCTCTCGACGAAGCGCACCGCCTCGCCGGTCCCGGCGTTTCGGAAGCCGAAATTCTGGCGGCGATGCAGAGCATCATCATCCGCCATGACGGCGACGACCCCGCCAACGAATTCATCATCGGCTCTGGGCCGGAGGCCCTGCTCTGCCGCTATCATTCCGGGCGGCGTGTACTGGATGCCCAGGATCAACTCACCCTCGAATTCGCCGGCGTCTTCCGCCACTATCATTCCTGTCTCATGCGGACGATCCCGATCGGCAAGCCACCCGCCAAGCAGATCGAGATGCACAAGGTTGCCGTGGATGCGCTGGAGGCCAGCAAGGCAGCGCTGAAACCCGGCCGGCCGATCGGCGAGGTGTTCGACGCCCATGCCCGCGTGCTGGATGCCGCCGGTTATCAGAAGCACCGCATGAATGCGACCGGCTATTCCCTGGGCACCACCTTCGCGCCCAACTGGATGGACTGGCCGATGTTCTATCATGGCAATCCGGAATTGGCGGCGCCCAACCAGGTCTATTTCATCCACCTCATCATCTTCGATTCCGAGGCCGGCCTTGCCATGACGTCGGGCCAGACCATGGTGGTGACCGAGACCGGCTGCCGCGTGCTCTCGCAACGCTCGACGGATTTGGTGATAAGGTAGGTACTGTCCTGACTTCGTGCTTATATTGTCATGGCCCGCTTTAGGCGGGCCATCCACGAGTTTTCCAGCGACTGAAGAAAGCAACTCGTGGATCCCCCGGCCAAGCCGGGGGATGACATCAAGAAAACAGACGGATATTGAGCGTGACCGGTACGTGGCAATTCTGGATCGATCGGGGCGGTACCTTCACGGATATCGTGGCGAAGGCGCCGGATGGCCGCCTTATCACCCACAAACTGCTCTCCGAGAATCCCGAACGCTACCGGGACGCCGCCATGGCCGGCATCCGCGGCATCCTCGGCCTTGGCCCCGACGCGCCGCTTCCCAATGAGGTCGGCGCGATCAAGATGGGCACCACGGTCGCCACCAATGCGCTGCTGGAGCGCAAGGGCGAACCGGTGGTGCTGGCCGTCACCAAGGGCTTCAGGGACGCGCTCCGCATCGCCTATCAGAACCGCCCGAAGATTTTTGCGCGGCGGATCGAGCTTCCCGAATTGCTGCATCGTGACGTGATCGAAATTTCGGAGCGGGTCGATACCCGCGGCGAGATCCTCACTCATCTCGATATTCAGCGGGCGCGTGCCGACTTCCAGGCCGCTTTCGACAAGGGCTACCGCGCAATCGCGATTTTGCTGATGCATGGCTTCCGCTACCACGCCCACGAAGCCGCGTTGGGCAAACTCGCCCGCGAGATCGGCTTCACCCAGGTTTCGGTGAGCCACGAAGTCTCGCCACTGATGAAGCTGGTGAGCCGCGGCGATACCACTGTGGTCGACGCTTATCTTTCGCCGATCCTGCGACGCTATGTCGACCAGGTCGCCGGCGAGATCGGCAATGCGACCACCCGCCTCATGTTCATGCAATCGAATGGCGGCCTCACCGATGCGCGCCAATTCCAGGGCAAGGACAGCATCCTCTCCGGCCCGGCGGGTGGCATCGTCGGCGCGGTCGAGACGGCACGCCAGGCCGGCTTCGACAGCATCATCGGCTTCGACATGGGCGGTACCTCGACCGATGTTTCCCATTTCAACGGCCATTTCGAGCGCTCTTACGAGGCGCAAGTGGCAGGTGTCCGTATGCGGGCGCCGATGATGCTGATCCACACGGTGGCCGCCGGCGGCGGCTCGATTCTGCATTTTGATGGGTCGCGTTATCGGGTGGGCCCGGATTCCGCCGGCGCCAATCCCGGCCCCGCTTCCTATCGCCGGGGTGGGCCGCTCGCCGTCACCGATTGCAACGTCATGCTGGGGCGCCTGCATCCCGATTATTTCCCCAAGGTCTTCGGCCCCAACGGCGACCAGCCGCTCGACCACGCTGTGGTGGTCGCAAAATTCCAGGCTCTCGCGGCCGAGATCACGCGCGCCACAGGCAAGGAACAGCAGCCGGAGGATGTGGCCGAGGGTTTCCTCGACATCGCCGTCGCCAACATGGCGAATGCGATCAAGGAGATCTCGATCCAGCGCGGCTATGACGTCACCCATTATGCCCTGGCCTGTTTCGGCGGTGCCGGCGGCCAGCATGCCTGCCGTGTCGCCGACGCCCTCGGCATGACGCGGATCTTCCTCCATCCCCTGGCCGGCGTGCTCTCCGCCTATGGCATGGGCCTCGCCGATATGCGCGCCATCCGCCACAAGACGGTGGAAACGCCGCTGGGCGATGCGATGACGGCCTTTCTTGCCGCCGAACTCGACGCGATGGCGCAATCCGCCAGTGCCGAAATCGAAGGCCAAGGCATTGCGCGCGAAAATATCCAGATGCTGCGCCAGGTCCATGTCAAATATGCCGGCACCGACGCCCCGCTCATCACCGCCTTCGGTACTGCCCTCGAGATTCAGGCCGGATTCGAAGAAGCCCACCGCCAACGCTACGGCTTCATCGTTCCGGGCAAGGCGCTGATCGTCGATTCCATCTCGGTCGAGGCGATCGGCAAATCAGAGCAGGTGATGGAGCCGCTGATCGATACGGCCGGTGCGCCGGCCGAGCCTCTGGCGGAAATTCCGTTCTACGGCCAAGGCAAGCAGATGAATGCGCCCGTCTATCAGCGCGCCGAACTCCGCCCCGGCCAGCAGATCGACGGCCCCGCCATCATCCTCGAACCCATCTCCACCAATGTGGTCGAGCCCGGCTGGCGCGCCATCGTCAATGATCGCGGCCATCTCATCCTGGAACGCTATATCGTCGCCGTGCGGAATCACGCCATCGGCACCTCGGTCGATCCGGTGATGCTGGAGATCTTCAACAATCTCTTCATGTCGATCGCCGAGCAGATGGGCTCGACCCTCGAAAAGACCAGTCATTCGGTCAATATCAAGGAGCGGCTTGATTTTTCCTGCGCCCTCTTCGACCAGCATGGCCATCTCATCGCCAATGCGCCACATATGCCGGTGCATCTAGGCTCGATGGGCGAAAGCGTCGAATCCGTCATTCGCGCCCATGCCAAAGCGGATGGCGGTACCGACATGCAGCCGGGTGATGTTTATGTGCTGAACGCCCCCTATAACGGCGGCACGCATCTGCCCGATATTACCGTGGTGACGCCGGTTTTCGACGCCCATGGCAAGGAGATTCTGTTCTTCGTGGCGAGCCGTGGGCATCACGCCGATATCGGCGGCCTGACGCCGGGCTCCATGCCGCCCACCAGCAGGCATGTGGATGAGGAAGGCGTCCTTATCGACAATTTCAAGCTGGTCGATCGCGGCATCTTGCGCGAGGTTGAACTGCGCGCGTTGCTTGCTTCTGGCAAATACCCGGCGCGCAACCCGGACCAGAACGTCGCCGATATGGGCGCCCAGATCGCCGCCAATGAAAAAGGCGTCCAGGAACTCCACCGCATGGTCGGGCAATTCGGCCTCTCCGTCGTGCAGGCTTATATGGGGCATGTGAAAGACAATGCCGCCGAACAGGTGCGGCGCGTGCTGGACCGCTTGAGCGACGGCAGCTTCGCCTATGAGATGGATGATGGTGCCGTGATCAAGGTCAGCGTCTCGGTCGATCACCAGGCGCGACGCGCGAAGATTGATTTCACCGGCACCTCGGCGCAGCTCGCCACCAATTTCAACGCGCCCTCGGCGGTCGCCAAGGCCGCCGTGCTCTATGTCTTCCGCACGCTGATCGACGACGATATTCCGATGAACCAGGGCTGCCTGGAGCCACTCGACATCGTCATTCCAGATGGCTGCATGCTAAAGCCCGAATACCCCGCTGCGGTCGTCGCCGGCAATGTCGAGACCTCGCAATGCATCACCGACGCGCTCTATGGCGCGATGCAGGTGATGGCGGCGGCCCAAGGCACCATGAACAATTTCACTTTCGGCAATGACCGCCATCAATATTACGAGACCATCGCCGGCGGTTCCGGCGCGGGGCCGGATTTCGACGGCACCGATGCGGTGCAAACCCATATGACCAATTCGCGCCTGACAGATCCCGAAGTGCTGGAATTCCGTTTCCCGGTTCTCCTGGAAGATTTCCATATCCGCAGAGGAAGCGGCGGCAAGGGCCGGCACAAAGGCGGTGACGGCGTCGTGCGGCGCGTGCGGTTCCTGGAACAGATGACGGCGGGCATCCTCTCCGGCCACCGGGTGATCGCCCCGTACGGCCTCAAAGGCGGCGGCGAAGGCGCCCTCGGGCGCAACTCGGTCATCCGCGCGGACGGTACCACCGACATGCTGAAAGGCACCGATGGCACCGAGATGATGCCAGGTGATGTCTTCGTCGTGGAAACACCGGGTGGCGGTGGCTACGGCGCCTGATGCTCGGCATTCCACGCCGCACGCAGTGACTCGCCTTCGCCCTTGAAGTCATCCTTGAGGATTTGGCAATCGGTGATGCGGTCGGCACGGAAATGCCGGAAGCCGCGCCGCTTCTCGCACCAGGCGGCCAGCACCACGACCTCGATATAATAAACTATGGCGATCGGCCGGATGCTGCGTGATGAAGACCGGCCGCGTTCGTCGGTATAATCGATGCGCAATTTCCGTTCGTCGCGGATCGCCCGCCGGATCGCACCAAGATCGATCCGGAAATCGGTGGCAACACCCCAACGCGAGACCTGAAGGCGCGTCGCATCCAGTGCTGCCGACCGATCGGGCGGCAGCACCGCCGCAATTTTTCCGCTCACCTTGTGGGCCGCTGCCTGCAAACCCTTATCGCCTGTACGCCGCAGCAAAGCCATGCCGACGATGATGGCCTCGATCTCCTCGGCATCGAACATCAAGGGCGGCAGATCGAAGCCGGCCCGCATCGCATACCCGATGCCGGCAGCACCCTCGACCGGTACCCGCATCCCCTGCAAGGCGGCGATGTCGCGATAGATGGTCCGCTCGGTAACTTCCAGCGCTTCTGCAAGGTCGACGGCCCGCACCGGCCGCTTGGCGGCGCGCAAAAGCTGGATGATGTCGAACAAGCGATCGGACCGGGCCATGGAGGGATCATAGCATCACTCCTGACAAACAGTTGTCAGGAGTGATCGGGTAGTTCTGCCACCCTCAGATGGAGGTGCAGAAACTCATGAAACCCTTCGAAACCACGGCCACCCGCTTGGTGGCACAATATCTCGTGACCTTCCAGGCCCCAGCCGAGGATGTCGACCGGATCCTCGCGTATGTCAGTAAGATCACCCCGCTCAGGATCGGCGCTTACGATGACAATGCCTATCAATCCGGACCCGGCATTGAAAGATACCGCCCCCTGGAAGGGGCTGCGGCTGGTCCGGAAATCGAACCGCGCCAGCGACCCGGCGTGGTGGAAGTGGCTTTTCAAATCCCGCAAGACCAGCCGCTCCTGGAGCGCGTCGTCGAGACGATCTTTCATATCCACAGCTATCAGGAGCCCACGATCCTGGTCGGCGAGATATTGGCCAGCCGCTCCAAGGGTCTCGATGACAGCAAAAATCCCCATCGTTGGTGGAACACGACCGGTGATTGGGCAAAGACCAAGGCTGGCGCAACATCGTGACAAGCCCCGGCAGCTATCGGCTCGGCCTTGCTTTGGTCACCGGCTCCGCCATCGCCTGGAGCACGGCTGGCTATTTCACGACGCTGATCCCGCTCGATAATTGGACGTTGCTGTTCTGGCGCGGCTGGTTCGGGGCACTCGGCATCTTCGCCTTCATGCTGGCCTGGCGCGGCCGCGCGACGCTCACCGATTTCCGTCATCTGGGATGGCCAGGCTGGCTCTTCGCCAGCATCTCCGCCGGCGGGATGCTCTGCTTCATCACAGGGCTGACGCTGACCAGCGTCGCCCATGTCGCCGTGATCTATGGGACGGCGCCCTTTCTGGCGGCCGGACTGGGCTGGCTGATCCTCCACGAGAAACCGTCGCGCAATGCCGTGATCGCCAGCCTGGTAGCACTGATCGGCGTCGCCGTCATGGTGATGCCCGGCTTCGGCGGTGGTGGAATGCTGGGCGATCTTCTCGCCCTGGGCATGACCATCGCCATGGCGCTGATCATGATCGTGGCAAAGCGCTATCCCGGCATCCCCTTCCTCGCCGCCGCGGGGCTCTCGGCGGTCTTGAGTGCCCTGGTGGTGTGGCCGTTTCTCGGTCCCGTCCCGAGGATGGATCTCCCATGGCTGGAACTCGCTCTTTTTGGCCTGGTGAATTCCGCCCTCGGCCTGGCGCTCTTCATGCTGGGGGCGCGTCTGCTGCCACCCGTCGAAACCGCTCTGATCGGCGCCCTCGACGCCCCCCTGGCGCCCGTCTGGGTCTGGATCGCCTTCGGCCTCATCCCCGATACCCATACCTTTCTGGGCGGCTTCCTGGTCTTCGGGGCCGTCGCCCTGCATCTGCTGGTGCAGTGGCGACCGGCGGAGATATAAGAGGTGCTGGAATTTGATGGACCAGCAAGCAATCCGGCGGACATAGAATCATGACGTCTCAGGCGCAACGCGCTTCCGCCTTCAAATTGCTTCACGAACAACCACACGCCTTCATTATGCCCAACCCCTGGGATGCGGGCTCGGCCTGCCTCCTGGCATCGATTGGATTCGAAGCACTTGCCACCACCAGCGCCGGCCTCGCCTTTTCCCTGGCGAAGCCCGACGGATCGGCAACGCGCGAGGAAACCCTGGCCAATATCCGCGTCATCGCGGCCGCGACAGATCTGCCGCTGAGCGCCGATCTTGAGAACGGGTTTGGCGATGCGCCGGAGATTTGCGCCGAGACGATCCGGCTCGGTGCCGAGGCGGGCCCGGTAGGCGGTTCCATCGAAGATGCGACCGGCCGCCCGGAAGACCCGATCTATCCCCTCGATGTCGCCTGCGCGCGGATCAAAGCCGCGGCAAGAGCCGCCCATGCGTTACCCTCCCCCTTCATGCTGACGGCGCGGGCGGAAAATCACCTGCATGGCCGCAACGATCTGGCCGATACTATCAAGCGGCTGCAGGCCTATGCCGAAGCCGGTGCCGATGTCCTCTTCGCACCCGGCTTGCACAACGCGGATGATATTTGTGCTATCGTCCAGGCGGTGGCGCCCAAGCCGGTCAATGTGGTGATGGGGTTGACAGGGTCGAGTTTGTCTCTGGCGGCGTTGTCCGCGCTTGGCGTGCGGCGGATCAGCGTCGGCGGTGCCTTGGCCCGCGCCGCCTTTGGCGAGTTGATCCGCGCGGCGGAAGAGATGAAGAATACGGGTACGTTCACCTTCGCGGACCGGGCAGCGCCCTTTGCAACGCTGGACGGTTTGTTTCGGAACCGGAGAGAATCATGAGCAATCTTGCAACGAAATCCCTCAACGTCCCCGATTTGATCGCCGCCCTCGGCGCGATTCTCGCCCCCGACCAGATCTCGACCAATGCCGGCATCCGTGACCGGCACGGGCATGATGAATCCTATCACGCGACGCATCTCCCTGACGTCGTGGTCTTTCCGCAATCGACGGAGGAAGTCTCGGAGATCGCCAAGGTCGCAGCGCGCTTCCAGGCACCACTTATCCCTTTCGGCGTCGGCACTTCGCTGGAAGGTCATGTCGCCGCCTTGAAGGGCGGCATTTCGGTCGATATGGGCCGCATGAACAAGGTGCTGGAGGTGAATGCCGAAGATCTCGACGTCAAGGTCGAGGCCGGCGTCACGCGCAAGCAGCTCAACGCCTATATCAAGGATCAGGGCCTCTTTTTCCCGATCGACCCTGGTGCCGATGCGACCCTGGGCGGGATGAGCGCCACGCGCGCCTCCGGCACCAATGCCGTACGTTACGGCACCATGCGTGAGAACGTGCTGGGCCTTACCGTGGTGCTGGCCGATGGCCGCATCATCAGGACCGGCGGCCGTTCGCGGAAATCGGCGGCGGGCTATGACCTCACCCGTCTCTTTGTCGGCTCGGAAGGCACGCTCGGCATCATCACCGAAGTGCGGTTGCGCCTCTATGGCGTGCCCGAGGCGATGGCGGCGGCGGTCGCCAATTTCCCCGATATCGGCGCCGCGGTGAATACGGTCATCCAGGTGATCCAGAGCGGCATCCCGGTCGCACGCATCGAGCTCATCGACGAGGTTCAGATCGACGCCATCAACAAATATTCAAAACTCGATTTGCCGGTGCGCCCGACCCTCTTCTTCGAGTTCCACGGTTCCGAGGCCGGCGTCGCCGAGCAATCGGAAAGCGTCAAGGCGATCGGCGAGGAATTCGGCATGAGCGATTTCACCTGGAGCGTGAAGCCTGAGGAGCGCAGCAAGCTGTGGCAGGCTCGGCACGATTGCTTCTATGCCGGGCTGCAACTCCGCCCCGGCGCCAAGGGCTGTCCCACCGATGTCTGCGTGCCGATTTCGCGCCTGGCCGATTGCATCCTGGAGACCAAGGAAGACCTCATCGCCACCGGCCTGCTCGCCCCCCTTGTCGGTCATGTCGGCGACGGCAATTTCCATCTCAATATTCTGCTCGACCCGGATGATGCGACTGAGTTCAAGCGCGTGAAGGATTTCACCGGGCGCCTCGCCCACCGCGCCATCGCCATGGGCGGGACCTGCACCGGGGAGCATGGCATAGGCTCCGGCAAGATCGCCTTCCTCGAAGCCGAGCACGGCTCGGCGGTCGCCGTCATGCGCCAGTTGAAGGCGGCACTCGATCCCGACAACCGGATGAATCCGGGGAAAGTGTTCCGGGCCTAGAGAGAGTTGCGCTAGATCGCCCGCGTGGCCTCGATCAGCCAAGCCTTGTCAGCACCTTCCAGCTGCGGCGCGATGACCTCGCGCACGCGGGCGTGATAGGCGTTGAGCCAGGCGATCTCATCCACGCTCAGCAAGCTTTTCTCGATCGCGTTGAGATCGATCGGCGCCAAAGTGAGCGTCTCGAATTCCAGCATCCCGGGGAAGTCGGCGCATTCCCGGACCGTCACCAGATTCTCGATACGGATGCCAAATTCGCCTTCCTTGTAATAGCCAGGCTCGTTCGAAATGATCATGCCGGGCTCGAGTGCCACGCGGTTCGGCATCTTCGAGATGCGCTGCGGCCCTTCATGCACTGAAAGATAGGAGCCGACGCCGTGGCCGGTGCCATGGTCGTAATCGAGCCCCGCATCCCAGAGCGGCCGGCGCGCCAGGGCATCCAAGGCCGAACCCGTGGTGCCTTTCGGGAAACGCGCGGTCGCCAGCGCGATATGGCCCTTGAGCACGCGGGTGAAGCATTCCTTCATCTCCCGGGTCGGCGTGCCCACCGCCACGGTGCGCGTGATATCGGTGGTCCCATCGAGATACTGCCCGCCTGAATCGATGAGATAGAGGGAGTTCAGCGGAATCTCGCGCTGGGTCTCCGGCATCGCATGATAATGGCAGATGGCACCATTCGGCCCAGCGGCCGAAATGGAATCGAAGGAGAGGTTGCGAAAGAATTCATTGGGATGCCGGAAGCTCGCAAGCTTGTCCGAGGCATCGATCTCCTTAAGGCCACCCTTGGGCGCCCGCTCGGTGAGCCAGGCCAGATAGCGCGAAACGGCCGCGCCGTCACGGGTATGCGCGCGGCGCGAACCTTCGACCTCGACGACGTTCTTCGCGGCTTTGGGCAAGGCACAAACGCATTCGCCGGCCAACACCTTGGCGCCCGCTTTTGCCAACTGGTCGTGGATCCATTCGCTGGCCGTCGCTGCGTCGATGGCGATCACGGCCTTGGCTTGGCCGAGATCCTGCAATGCGCCGGCAAAAGCCTCCGGCTCGGCGACCGCAACCTCATTGCCGAGATGGGCCAGGGTCCGCGGCGGCAATTTCCGCCGATCGACGAAGAGATCGACCCGCGCATCGTCATGGAGGATGGCATAGCCCAGAGCGAAAGGCGTGCGCGGCACGTCGGCGCCGCGGACATTCAAAAGCCAGCAGAGCGAATCCGGCGCCGAGATCACCGCGGCATGGCGCCCGTCCTTCTTCAGCTTCTCGGCCAAGGCACGTCGTTTCTCGCCCGCAGCTTGGCCGGCGAACTGGATATCATGGGGCAGCATGGCCGAGATCGGCTCGGCTGGACGACCGTCCCAGATCTCGTCAATCGGGTTGCTGGCCACCGCCACCAATTCGACGCCCACCCGGCTGGCCGCGGCACGGAAGCGCTGCGCCTGGTCGGGGGTAAAGAGCTTGGGGTCGAAGCCCAGCTTCTGGCCCTGGCGCATGGTCTCGCCGATATAGGCCTCGACCGGCTCGGTGATCAGGTGACGATATATATAGAGTGCCGAATCGACCTGCTCTTTGACCTGGATGGTGTAGCGGCCATCGACGAAAATCGCAGCCTTGTCGAGAAGCACCACCGCCATACCGGCGGAGCCGGTGAAGCCGGAGACGAATTTCAGGCGCTCGGCTGCCTTGGGTACATATTCCCCTTGATGGTCGTCGGCGCGGCCGATGATGAAGCCATCGAGGCCCCACCGCTTCAGGGCCTCGCGCAGCCGATTGAGGCGCGCTGGGATCGGCGGCACCTGGATCTGGTCCTGCCGCGCCGCCCAAGCCTGGCGATAGGCCTGCAATTGGGCGATCAGGGCCGGGCTTGGATTTTCCGCGACAAGATCGATCCAGGCATCGGCCCGTTCATCTGCCGGGGCAGCCTCTACCCCGGCCATGATCTCGCCCAACATGGTTAGATTTACATGCGAATGATGCTTTTTAAGCAGTCCAGCCAGGGCTTCATCCCCTTGATAAGTCTCACGACAGGCTGAATCCGGCGACATCACCATCTCAAACTCCAAATTAACCATAATTATCGTAACGCCTAAGTCACTAAAGCATCTTCATAAAGTCTTAGTGATATGCGTCACACTGCCATCTCATCCATTTAACATGCGCCCGGTGCATTGCTGCGATGCGGCGAAAACACTACTAAATGGGTCGGGTTAAATCTATATATCGTTCGTCCACAAACAAGAGCGATGGCAATGGTGCCATCTGGAAGAGAAAGCCGGCCTGGCCGGCATTGGAAGGTTACTATGAATCGGATCGTGAGCAATGAGAAGGTCCTGAGCGCTGCGGTGTCGCCGGTTGCTCCCTCTCGTGAGATTGGCTTGGCGGCATTCAATCGGTTTGGCCGGGCCCTCACCAGCGCGGCGAAGCGGGTCTATGCCCGTACCCAGCTGGAGAACGAGCTCTATGGTCTCGACGACCGTTCGCTCAGCGACATCGGTGTCAGCCGCGGCATGATCCCGGCCATCGCCCGTGAAGCGGTCCCGGCCGGTGAAGTTGGCGATCTGTTCGCCGAGTTCAGCCGCCTGGTCGTGAACGGTCTCCTGCGCCCGGCGCTCGATTGGAACCGCCGCCGCAAGGCCCGTGCGACCCTGCTGTCGCTCGATGACCGGCTGCTGGCCGATATCGGCCTCGCCCGCCATGAAATCGACGCCCATGTGGCGCGGTTGAGCGGTGCCATCAATGGCCCGCTGCCGGTGGCGATCGCGGCGATGGAAGAAGACGTCACGGCCCCGTTGAAGGCCTGGAGCGCTGCCCGCGCCACGGTGAAGGAGTTGTCGCGTCTCACCGACCGTCAGCTGATGGATATCGGTGTGATCCGCGGCGACATCGCCGAGCTCGCCGATGGCCTCGCCGAGACCGGCCTCGCGGCTGCGAACAACAACCACCGCGCCCCGAAAGCGGCGTAACAAATAACCACTACCTGAGTTTCCCCTAAGTAGTGCGTGGAAACGGCGGCCTGGATCTTTCAGGCCGCCGTTTTCATTTGGCGCCAATGAACCCTTGGAGCGCCGCGACGATAAGCGGCACCAGGATCGGCGTCGCCAAAGCGTTGAGACAGAGCGCCACCGCGGCGAAGACACCCGCCACCGCATTGACCTGAAACGCCCGCGCCGTGCCGATGCCGTGCGAGACGGTACCGGCCGCAAAGCCCCGCGCCCGCCAATCCCGAATCCGCAGCAGATTGAGAAGCGGCGTCACCAGGATCGCCCCAAGCACACCTGTTGCCACGACCATGGCCGCCGTGAGCGAAGGGAGGCCGCCGATCTGCTCCGATATACCCATGGCGATGGGTGAGGTCGTCGATTTGGGCGCCATCGACAAAGTAACCTGCGGCGTCGCACCAAACCATACCGCGACCGTGATGGCGCTCACCGCCGCGACGCTCGCGCCGACCAGCAAGGCCGCCAAAGTCGGCACCAAGGAAGCCCGCACTTTTGGGAGATGCCGGAACAAAGGCACGGCCAAGGCGACGATCGCCGGCCCCAGCAGAAAATGAACAAATTGCGCACCGTCGAAATAGGCCTGATAGCTGGTGCCGCTCAATAAGAGGAGCGCGACCAGCAAGGCGGCGGCGATGGCGACCGGATTGACCGCCGGATGATGGCGGCATTTCTCCATGCACCAATAGCCGACGCCATAGGCCAGCAGCGTGGCGGTCAACCACAGGAGCGGCGAGCGCGCGAGATAGACCCAGATGTCGACGAGATCGGTCATCATTCCACCTTGCGCTCGTCGGCGGCGGGATCCGCGCGCACCAGCCGCGCCACCAGCACGAAGGTAATGGCACTCGCAGCAATGCCGAGGATGGTGCTGACGACGAGAGCAATGAGGATCGGAAGCCATTCCGCGCCGATGCGGTCGAGATATTGCACCAAACCGACGCTCGCCGGCACGAAGAGCAGCGAGAAATGCCGCAGCAGCCCGTCGGCGACGGGCTCCAGCCAATCGGGCACGCGTTTGAAGATCAGAAAGGCTGTGAGCAGCAACGCCATGCCGATGACCGGACCCGGCAAGGGCAACGCAAGAATCTGCGCCAGGAATTCCCCGGCGAGTTGGAAGACCAGCAATGTGGCAAGCCCCTTCAGCATGGCGTCGAGGCTAGCACAATCCGGCGCCGCCGGATCAACGGGCCTTTTTCGCGGCCTTCTTGGCGACCTTGGTTTTCTTGATGGGCTTGGCGGCTTTCTTCAGCACCAGCACCGACCAATCATTCTGGCGGATCCGGAAATCCAGCTCCAACCCGACCGCTTGGTGCGCCGCCAGCACATCCTTTTCCTGGGCCGTGAGCAGGCCGGACAACACGGCGCGGCCATTGCGGGCAAGATTCCGCGCTAGGTCCGGCGCCAGAGAGATCAGCGGATTGGCTAGAATATTGGCGGTGACGAGATCATAGGGGCCGCCTTCGCGGATCGCCGCCGCGCGGTAGCCGTCCGAGGTCACGATGCGGATCTGCTTCTTCAATCCATTGATGGCGGCGTTCTCGCGCGCCACACGCACGGCGTCCTTGTCGTTGTCGCCGGCCAGCACCGGCACCTTGAAGAGGTGCCAGGCGGCAAAGGCCAGAATGCCGGTGCCGGTGCCGATATCGAGGGGGCGCTTAAATTTCTGTGACTTTGCCAGACGCAGCAAAGCCTTCACGCAGCCGCTGGTGGTTTCGTGGCGACCGGTGCCGAAGGCCATGCCGGCATCGATCTCGAGCGGGATGACGTTCTTTGGCGCCTTGCCCCGATCATGTTCGCCATGGACGAAGAACGGCCCCATCTTCAACGGCGCCAGCCCCTTGCGGCTTTCGGCGAGCCAATCCTTGTCAGGCACCAGTCCGATAATCGGTTTGACGCCGGCAAAGGGTTTCAGCGCCGCTTTCACCGCGGCGGCGCTCGGCTTCTCCTCGCCGATCACTTCCATATGCCAGGCCTTGCCGCCATCCTTCTCGAAGCTGACCAATGCGCTACCGAAAGGCTCCAGCGCCTCCTCCAATGCGAGGCGCCAGCCCTCTTCCGGCTTGAAAGCGAGGTCGAGACTGACGGCATAGAGTTTCGGCTTGGTTTTCATCTTCATCCCCTTCAGCCCGCCTGTTCGGCGGGTACGACAAATCCGGCCATGACTTTTTTGACGCCCGCCTTGTCGAAGGCGATCTCCAGCTTGTCGCCTTCGGCCGTCAGGACCTTGCCATAGCCGAATTTCTGATGGAACACACGCTTGCCGCTGGGATAGACGCCGCCCGATTTGGGAACGATGCGCGCTTCGACATCGATCACGGGCGGGCTGCGGCGCGGCTGATAACCACCGCCGCCATATCCGCCGCCCCCACCATAGCTCCGTGCCGGCCAATCGAGACCGCCGGATTGCGGCGGCTTGAAGCCCTGATGATCCAGGCGCTCGATATGCGCCGCCGGCAATTCCGCGAGGAAACGAGATGGTAGCGCATTTTGCCATTGGTTATGAATGCGTCGGCTGCCGGCATGGCAGATGACGGCGAGCTTGCGCGCCCGTGTAAGGCCGACATAAGCGAGGCGGCGCTCTTCCTCCAGCCCCTTGATGCCGTTCTCGTCGAGCGAGCGCGGATGCGGAAACAGGCCTTCTTCCCAGCCCGGCAGGAAAACGACATCGAATTCCAGCCCCTTGGCGCCGTGCAGGGTCATGATGGAGAGCTGGTCGCGCGGACTTGCTTCGGCATTCTCCATCACCAGCGAGACGTGATCGAGGAAGCCTTCCAAGCTGTCGAAATCTTCGAGCGCACGCACGAACTCCTTCAGGTTTTCGAGCCGCCCCGGCGCTTCGATCGATTTGTCGGCCTGCCACATTGCGGTATAGCCGCTCTCGTCGAGCACGATCTGCGCAAGTTCGGCATGGTGGAGACCACTCGCCATCTGCCGCCAGCGCGCGACATCGTTCATGAAACTGCCCAGCGCCCTGCGGGCTGCCGGCTTCAATTCATCGGTTCCCACAACCTGCCGTGCAACCTCCGGCACCGAGAGCGATTGCGCGCGGGCAAGCTCGTTCAATTGCTTCAACGTGGTATCGCCGATACCACGCCGCGGCAGATTGACGATGCGCTCGAAAGCGAGACCGTCATCCGGCTGATGGATGAGGCGGAGATAAGCCAACGCATCACGGATTTCCTGCCGCTCGTAGAAGCGCGGGCCACCGATGACGCGATAGGGAATGCCCAAAGTAATGAATCGTTCTTCGAATTCGCGGGTCTGGAAACCGGCGCGCACCAGGATGGCGATGTCCTTCAGTTCCGTGCCGCGCCGCTGCAGCGTCTCCACCTCGTCGCCGATCTGGCGCGCTTCCTCGGTGCCGTCCCAGGCTCCTAGAATGCGCACCTTCTCGCCTTCATTGACCTCGGTCCACAAGGTCTTCCCCAGGCGACCCTCGTTATGGGCGATGAGACCGGAAGCGGCCGCGAGGATATGCGGCGTCGAACGGTAGTTTTGTTCCAGGCGGATGACCGTGGCGCCGGGAAAGTCCTTCTCGAATTTCAGGATGTTCTCGACCTCGGCCCCGCGCCAGCCATAGACCGATTGATCATCGTCGCCCACGCAGCAGATATTTTTGTGCGCCTGGGCAAGGGCCCGCAGCCAGAGATATTGGGCAACATTGGTATCCTGGTATTCGTCGACCAGAATGTAGCGGAATTGCTCCTGATAGCGCGTAAGCTGGTCCGGCGCTTTCTGGAAAATCGTCAGATTGTGCAGCAGCAAATCGCCGAAATCGCAGGCGTTGAGAGTCAGCAATCGCTGCTGATAGGCATGATAGAGATCGAGGATGCGGCCGGAGGCCACTTCCGCCATTTCGGCGCGGCTCACCTTGTCGGGCGTAAGGCCGCGATCCTTCCAGCGCTCAATGATGCCGAGGACCACCCGCGACGGCCAACGCTGGGAATCCAAGCCTTCCGCCTCGATGAGCTGCTTTACCAGACGCAATTGGTCGTCGGTGCCGACGATGGTGAAATTGGGCTTCAGCCCCACCAGTTCCGCCTGAGACCGCAGGATGCGCGCGGCCAGTGAGTGGAAGGTACCGAGCCACCAGCCTTCGACCGGCCGGCCGAGAAGATGCGCGATCCGCTCCTTCATTTCATTGGCGGCCTTGTTGGTGAAGGTCACCGCCAGAATCTGCGAAGGCCAGGCAAGGCCAGAACTGAGGATATGCGCCAGGCGCGTGGTCAGCACCCGCGTCTTGCCGGTGCCGGCACCAGCCAGCACCAGGACCGGCCCGTCCATGGCGAGGACGGCCTGAAGCTGCCGCTCATTGAGACCGGTAAGATAGGGTGCCGTGGGCTCCGGCACGGAGGGGGAAAAAGCGCTCGAATCAGTCATGGCTCCTTATAGCATTCCGGAGCCCCGAAAAGAGCCTTTCCGAACCTTGACAGCCACCGGTCGGATAGGCCCAATGCGCCCGAAATTCGAGGAGAAAATTCATCATGGCGAAGTCGATCGAGCGCATTTCCCTAGGTTCCATGAGCCCCGGCACCGAACGGTTCCTGAGCGTCCACCGTTACGGCACCAAGGGCGCCCGGCCCAAGGCCTATGTGCAGGCATCGATCCATTCCGACGAGATCCCCGGCATGCTGGCGGCGCATCATCTGATCCGCCTGCTCGACGAAGCCGACAAGAAGGGCGCCATCGCGGGCGAGATCATCGTGGTGCCGGTCGCCAACCCGATCGGCCTCGGCCAGATCGTCAATGGCAGCCATAGCGGCCGCTATGAATTGCGCGGCGGCGGAAATTTCAACCGTCACTGGCCGGACCTTTATGTCGGGCTCCGCGAGGCGGTCGAAGGCAAGCTGGGCAGTGATGCGAGCGCGAACGTCGCTGCGATCCGCGCCGCCATTGCCGCCCGCATCAAGACCCTGCCGGCCGATACCGAGCTGGCGCAGCTCAAGGTGGAATTGGCGCGGCTCGCCCATGATGCCGACATGGTCCTCGATCTGCATTGCGACGACGAGGCCTTGATGCATGTCTACATGCAGCCGGTGCATTGGCCGGATTTTCAGGATCTTGCCGCGGAGCTGGGTGCGCGTGCCTCCCTGCTCTGCGCCGATTCCCAAGCTGCTTCCTTCGACGAAACCTTTTCGCTGCCCTGGACCAAACTGGCGGCCGAACTGGGTGGCAAGTTCCCCGTCCCTGCCGCGTGCTTCGCCACCACAATCGAATTTCGCGGCCAGGCCGATGTGTTCGACGAAATGGCCAGTGAAGATGCCAATGGCCTCTTCCGCTTCCTGCAGCGCCATGGCGCGCTGGCCGGCGATCCCGGCAAGGCGCCGGCCCTGCAATGCGACGGCACGGATCTCGAAGCGACCGACATTACCCGCGTCAACAAAGCGGGCGTCATCGCCTACAAGGTGGCTTTGGGCGCCCAGGTGAAACGCGGCGATGTCATCGCCGATCTCATCGATCCGCTGGCCGATGACCCCTTGAAGGCGCGTACCGCGATCCGCGCCGGCACCGACGGCCTCGTGCTGTCGCGCTGCCTGCGGAAATTGGTGGCACCCGGCGACAGCATTTCCATGATCGTCGGCACCGCCAAACTCGCCCATCGCAAGGCGGGCGCGCTGCTCAGCGATTAAGCTGCGACCTTCGTCGCCACTGCCCACCAATCGGCGTGCTGCGACAGGATAGCGGAGCGGGCCGCCTCAGCCTGCGCCTGGGTCTCATATATGCCAAAACAGGTGGCGCCACTGCCCGAAAGGCGCGCGAGTTGGCAATCCGGCGTGGCCGCGATCGCGTCCAGCACCTCCGCCACGACGGGGGCAAGCTTGATCGCCGGTGCGGTGAGGTCGTTGCGCCGCGAGGCAAGCTGCGTCGCCAATTCCTGGATATTCGCAGGATTCCGCGACCAGCGTGCCGGGGCCGAGAAATCACCGGTTCGCGCCTTGAAGACGGCCGGCGTCGGTGTCTCCACCAAGGGGTTGACCAGGAGCAGGTAAGCTTCCGGCAAGGGGCCGATCGGGGCGATTTCCTCGCCGATCCCACCCACGAAGCTGGCGCGCCCGTCGAGGCAGACCGGCACGTCGGCGCCGAGCCTCGCTGCAAGATCGAAGAGCGCGGCGCGCGGCGGCTCGATCCGCCACAATTGCATGAGCGCCTGCAAGGTCGCCGCCGCATCGGCCGAGCCGCCGCCAATACCGGACGCCAGGGGGAGATTCTTGGTCAGATGAATACGAGCGCCCGCGTCGATGCCGGCGAGATCCCGCAATCCCGCCGCAGCGCGCAGCACCAGATTGTCGGACCCGGCGCTCAAACCTGCGCCGAACGGCCCATCGATCGAAAGCGACAGATCATCGGCTGCGCTGACTCGGATCTCGTCGCCGGTCGCGGCGAAAACCACCAGCATGTCGAGCAGATGGTAGCCATCGGCGCGCTTGCCGGTGACATGGAGATAGAGGTTGATCTTGGCGCGGGCAGTGACGCTGATAGATTTGGTCATGATCGAGACGAAAGTTCAGCCGCCCGAGGGGGCTTCGCCGGTGGTCGTGTTGGCCGCACCCAGGCCGCTTTTGATTTTTTCCTCGATGATGCCCACCTGATCTTCTTCCGGCTTGAAAGAGAGCGCACGGTTCCACTGGAAACGCGCCTCGTTCTTGCGCCCGACCCGCCAATAGGCGTCGCCCAGATGATCGTTGAGAACCGGATCGGTCGGCTGCAACTCGACCGCACGTTCGAGATAAGTGACCGCCTGCTCAAAATCGCCCAGTTGGAAATAGGCCCAGCCGAGGGAATCGACGATGAATCCTTCCTCCGGACGCTGATCGACCGCGCGATGCAGCATATCGAGCGCCTCGTCGAGATGTTCGCGCCGCTCGACCCAGGTATAGGCGAGATAGTTAAGGACGTAGGGCTGTTCGGGCGAGAGCTCCAGGGCCTTCTTGAAATCCGGCTCGGCCTTGTCCCATTGCTTGGCGCGCTCATGGGCGACGCCGCGGGCGTAGAACAGGGTCCAGTCGCGCGCGACCGGATCCTTGAGGCCGGCGATGACGTCGTCATAAGCGGCGATCGCATCGGTAAAACGCTTCTCGCGGCGATAGAGGTCACCCAATTCCACGATCGCTTCGACCCGTTGCGGCCGCGCCTTCACAAGATCCTGCAGGGTGGCGATGGCGCCATCGATATCGTCGAGTTTCTGCTGGCAATCGGCGATCGAAATGTCGGCCGACCAGCGATAGATCGAATTTTCCGGGATCGATCGATACATTTCGATCGCGTCTTCGCAGCGTTCGCGGTCCTGCATGAGATTGCCAAGCAACAGGCGCGAAATCTCGAGATCGGGAGCGAGCACCAGCGCCAGCCGGCCCAACACCTTTGCCTGGTCACTGATATTTTCCGATTGCAGGAGTGAGCCCAGATCGAAATAGGCCTCGGCGAGGCCGATCGCCGGATCCGCGACGATCGGGCCCTTCACCGGCGGTTTGGCCAACTGCTCCAGCAGCGGATCGCTGATGGCGGCGCCGACTCCAGTATTGCCGGCCGATAGATTCTGGAGATATTTGCGCGCGGCTTCCGTCTCGTTGTTCCGGTGCAGGAACGCCACGAACAATTCGATGAAGCGGGCGCTCCCGAAACCGGCCTCGGCCGCCTGCTTGAGCCCGTCCAGTCCTTCGGCGCCATGGCCGAAATGATCCTTGATGAGCGCGATATGCTGAACCACCAACCCGCCCAGGCCGTTGATCTCCTCAAGGGGCTTTAATTCAGCAAGCGCTGCCGCCTCCCCCTTGCCTTCGCCGATTGTGATCCAGGCGCCGAAAAGCGGCTTGGCAATGCGGCTGATGCTGTCGTCGCCGATATCGCCCAACGCCGCGCGGGCCTTGGCAAAATCGTCCTTCCGGACGGCATCGGTCAGTTCGACCAGAGGGATGAGCGGGGTGCGCGCACCCATTTCCTTCAGTTTCGCAGCAAGAGGCACGGCCGCCTCGAAATCACCGCTCCCCACCATCGCCGCCAGGGCGCGGGCCGCCAGGATCTGATCGCCGGGTGCTGCTTCCAGAGCCAGACTGAGGAGTTCCGCCGCCATGGCGTCGTCGCCGGAATCAAACGCGTGCCGGCCAGCCAGGATGGCCCCGGACAGGGACCAATTTTGGGGTACGGTGGCGGATTGACCGGTTTCCGCCTGGGCGGCACCGTCCCCTTCCTCCTGCCCGGCGCAGGCAATCATGGCGGGCAGCAGGCCGAGAGCCAGCAAGGCGCGGCGAAGTCGCTTGGTCATGGGCAATTCAGGCCTCGGCAAGTCATTGATCCGGCGGAAACTCCAGCACGAAGAGACACTCTTAGCAGGAACTCCCCCAAACGGGAAAGAGGCGGCTGGGTTCCGGTTATGTGGGATGGGCACGGCCAGACTGCCATGGTGGAAGGCGGCAAAAACCCCGCTTCATGAAGAAAGGGCGCCTGCCGGGCGCCCTTTCTGTCTCACATATTCGGATAATTCGGTCCGCCGCCGCCTTCGGGCGTCACCCAATTGATGTTCTGGGTGGGATCCTTGATGTCGCAGGTTTTGCAATGAACGCAATTCTGCGCGTTGATCTGCAGCCGCGGATGGGTGCCGTCGCTCTCGCGCACGATCTCGTAGACGCCCGCCGGGCAATAGCGCTGCTCGGGTGCATCGTAAAGCGGCAGATTGATCTCGATCGGAACCTTCGGGTCCTTCAGCGTCAGATGGCAGGGCTGATCTTCCTCGTGATTGGTCGAGGAGAGGAAGACCGAGGACAGTCGATCGAACGACAATTTGTTGTCCGGCTTCGGATATTGAATCGGCTTGAAGCTGTCCTTCTTCTTGATCTTAGCGTTGTCGGGCGTCTTGTTGTGGAGCGTCCAGGGCGCCTTGCCACCGAACAGCTTCTGATCCATGCCGGCCATGATGGTGCCGACCAGCAAGCCCTTGCTCATCCAGGGCTTGAAGTTCCGCGCCTTGTAGAGTTCGTCATGAAGCCAGGATTTCTCGAAGGCATCGGGATAGGCGGCCAGTTCGTCATGCGAGCGTTCCGCGGCGAGCGCCGAGAAGGCCGCTTCCGCCGCCAGCATGCCGGTCTTGATCGCGGCATGGCTGCCTTTGATGCGCGGGACATTCAAGAATCCGGCATTGTCGCCAATCAGCGCGCCGCCGGGGAAAGTAAGCTTGGGGAGCGCCTGCAAGCCGCCGGTGACGATGGCGCGGGCACCGTAAGCAACGCGACGTCCGCCCTCCAGGAATTCCGCCACCGCCGGATGATGCTTGTAACGCTGGAATTCCTCGAACGGATAGAGATAGGGGTTCTGATAGCCGAGGCCGATGACGAAACCCACCATCACCTGGTTGTTGTCGCCGTGATAGAGGAACGAGCCGCCATAGGTCGAATTGTCCATCGGCCAGCCGGCGGTATGCATGACCAGGCCCGGCTTGTGCTTCGCAGGATCGATATCCCACAGCTCCTTGATGCCGATCGAATAGCTCTGCGCGTCGCGGCCTTCATCGAGTTTGAAATGGCTGATGAGGCGCTTGCCCAAGGACCCGCGGCAGCCCTCGGCGAACAGCGTATATTTGCCGGTCAAGGCCATGCCCGGCGTGAATTCGGCCTTCTCGCTGCCATCCTTGGCGCGGCCCATATCGCCGGTGATGATGCCCAGCACCTTCTGCTTCGCATCGTCATAAAGAATGTCGGCAGCGGCGAAGCCCGGGAAGATCTCGACGCCCAGCGCTTCCGCCTGTGTCGCCAGCCAGCGACAGACATTGCCGAGGCTGATGATGTAATTGCCTTCGTTATGCAGGCTGTCCGGCAGCAGGGCGTTCGGAAAGCGGATCGATTTCTGCTCATTGGTGAGGAACAGGAAACGATCCTCGGTCACCGGGCAGGTGAGCGGCGCGCCCTGTTCCTTCCAATCCGGGATGAGTTCGGTCAAGGCCCGCGGGTCCATGATGGCGCCGGAGAGGATATGGGCACCGATCTCGGAGCCTTTCTCGATCACCACGACCGAGAGTTCCTTGCCGGATTCCGCGGCCATTTGTTTGAGACGGATGGCAGCGCTCAAGCCGGCGGGGCCACCGCCGACGATCACCACATCATATTCCATCACTTCGCGGTCCATTCATCCCTCCCCAGGCTGACCGGCGGCGAACGAGACCGCCCGGCTGGCACAGACGGCTTTATACAGCCGTCAAATTCGCGCTGAGTGCTTACAACGGCGGACACCGGCAGCGCAACAGCGCCCCCGCCCGTGCTTCGCCTAGACCATCACGCGGCCGGGATGCTAGCCTTGGGGCATGATCACGGACGGCCCCTTTTCCGACATGCATGCGTCAATTTCCGACGCCGCCGAGCTCGATCCCGGCACCGCGCTGCAATTGCTCTCCTTTTATATAGAGGGAGGAGCGGATACCGCCATCGCTCCCGAACCGCAGAGCCGTTTTGGCCAATCGGGCGCCCCTTGGGCCGAGCCCGCCGCGATACCGCAGACCCAGCCCGCTATCGCCCGGCCGGCAGCCGCCGCGCAAAGGGTTGTGCCAAGCCCAGCCGCCAGCCCCCGGATCGCCGCAACAGCGGATCTTGCCTTGGCGCAATCGGCGCGGGAAGCAGCACGGGAAGCCGCCAGCCTGGACGATCTGAAGTCGGCCCTGCTGCGTTTCGACGGTATCGCAAGCCTGCGCCAGCACGCCACCAACCTGGTTTTCGCCGACGGCAATCCGGCGGCCAGAGTGATGCTGGTGGGCGAGGCGCCAGGCGCCGATGAGGATCGGCTGGGGAAGCCCTTTGTCGGCGTCTCCGGCCAGTTGCTGGACCGCATGCTGGCGGCGATCGGCCTCGATCGCACGACCTTTTATATTACCAATACCTGTTTCTGGCGCCCGCCCGGCAACAGGAAGCCGACCGAGGCGGAATTGGTTGCACAAGCGCCCTTCGTGCAGCGCCATATCGAACTCATCAATCCGGCGGTTCTGGTCCTGGTGGGGGCGAGTGCGGCGCATACGCTGCTTGGCACCAATGACGGCATCACCCGTTTGCGCGGCCGCTGGTTCGATTACAAGTCAGATGGCCTTGCACAGCCGATTCCGGCGCTGCCGATCTTCCATCCCGCCTTCCTGCTGCGCCAGCCGGCGCAGAAGCGGGAGACCTGGGCCGACCTCCTCAAGCTCAAGACGCGCCTCGCCGAGATCCCGCCCAAAGCCTGACCCGGCCTCCACGAAATTTGTCGCGAATGCTGTCCTATTAGCCATTCCGAGGTCTCTCCGGAAAGCGCGACCGATGGTCCGTTCGGCTAAAATTTTACGCGCTTTATCAACATATTGTGGTTTTTGCCTGTCAAGACACCATATCTGTAGATCTATCACGGTTTTTTTGCTGGACGGGGCCAGCCGCAGACGGTAACGCTGGAACCCGCAAACACATACTTTGTTAACTTTCGGCGGCGACTGAACGCTGAAGCCCTCGGGACTGGACGAGGGGTATTCGCTCTAAGGGGGGCGATAGATTGAAGATGATTATTCGGCAACACGGCTGGCGCCGTCTCTGGGCGTCGACCGCGCTGGCGGTCCTGCTGTCTCAGGGACTGCCGGTGCCGGGATCGACGTTCGGGGTGAAGACCGCCGCTGCGCAGGACGCGGCGGAGGAACTGAGCGCCGCAACCCTGGGCGATGGCAGCACGGCAGCTTTGCCGACCACCGAACCTGAGGTGCTGGGCGCCGCTTTGCCCTCGCCGCTCGATGTGGTCAATGCCGACCGCTACCGCCAGATTTTCAAGCGTCAGGCCGCAGGCGATTTCGCCGGCGCCGACCGCCTTATCGGCGATCTCAATGATCCGCTGCTGCTGGGGCATGTCCTCGCCGACCGTTATCTGTCGCCGACCTACAAGAGCAATGCGAAGGAACTCTCGGACTGGCTCTCGGCCTATGCCGGCCTGCCCGAGGCCAAGCTCATCCACAAACTGGCGCTTGCCAAGGGTGCCAAAGCCGGCGGCCTCAAGTCGCCGAAATTCGATATCACCCGCTCCGGCACGCCGGACGAAAGCAGCCGCGACAATGACACCAACTGGCGCGCCGGCCTCGCTGCCTGGGGCAAGCGGGATTACGGTCGCGCCGCCGCGCAGTTTGAAAAGGCTGCCGGCCGGGAATCGCTGTCGGAATGGGAACGTTCGGCTGCGGCCTATTGGGCCGCCCGCGCTCATGTCCGCGCCCAGCAGCCGCAGAAGGTCAGCGAATGGCTGAAGCTCTCGGCCAGCTTCCCGCGCACCTTCTATGGTCAATTGGCAACCCGCGCGCTCGGTCTGGAGCCGAGTTTCGACTGGCGTGTGCCCACGCTGAAGACCGCCCATGGCGAGCAACTCATGAAGAGCCGCGCGGGCAAGCGCGCCATGGGCCTGCTGCAAATCGGCAAGACCGATCTCGCGGAAAAAGAATTGCTGATCCTGCAGGCTGAAGCCGGGCCGGAGCTTTCGGATGCGCTTCTTGCCATCTCGCAGTCTCACCGCTTGCCTTCGCTGGCGCTGAAGATCGGCTCCTGGCATCACATCAAGAGCGGCGAGCGCCGCGACGCAGCGCTCTATCCGCTGCCGTCCTGGAAACCGGCCAATGGTTTCGAGGTCGATCCGGCCTTGCTTTATGCGGTGATGCGTCAGGAATCCGGCTTCAACCCGAATGCCATTTCCAGCGCCGGTGCCACAGGCCTTATGCAATTGATGCCGGCGACCGCGCGTGCCATCGGCGCGCCGAAATCCGCGGCGCTCAAGGATCCGCTGGTTTCGCTCGCCTATGGCCAGAAATACATCCAGCGCCTGCTCGAAGAACCGGCCGTCGCCGGCGATCTTTTCCTGCTGGCGATCTCCTACAATGCCGGCCCGGGCAATCTCATCAAATGGAAGAAGAGCATCAAGGGCAGCGACGACCCACTCTTCTTCATCGAGAACATCCCATCGCAGGAAACGCGCAATTTCGTCGAGCGCGTGATCGGGGCCTATTGGGTCTACCAGGCGCGCCTCGGCCAGCCGCAGCGCTCGCTGGAAGCCGTCGCCAATGGTGCCTGGCCGACCTATCAGAAGAGTGCCGCCACGGCCACTGCGGCGAACTGATCCTCGAAACGATCCGGTTTCGCGCTATATACTGGCGGCAGCAATGTCAGCCAGGCAGCGATCATGTCCCGCATCGACGACCAGCGCCCCTTTCTCGCCGTCAATATCGCCATCCTGACGGTGTCGGATTCCCGAACCGCGGCCGATGACCGTTCCGGCGACGCCCTTGTCGAGATGCTCACCCGCGACGGCCACAAGCTCGCCGCCCGTGCCATCGTCAAGGACGAGGTCCCGGCGATCGTCGGCAAGCTCACGGAATGGATCGCCGACCCCAATATCGATGTGGTCATCTCCACCGGCGGCACGGGCGTCACCGGACGCGACGTGACCCCGGAGGCCTTCGAGCGCGTCTTCGAGAAGAAGATCGACGGGTTCGGCGAACTCTTCCGCTGGATCTCATTCCAGAAAGTGAAGACCTCGACGATCCAGTCGCGGGCCGTTGGCGGTGTTGCCGGCGGCACCTATCTCTTCGCCCTCCCCGGCTCGCCCAGCGCCTGCCGGGACGGCTGGGACGAGATCCTGAAATGGCAGCTCGACAACCGCCACCGTCCCTGCAATCTGGTCGAGCTGATGCCCCGCTTGCAGGAACACTTACGCTGAGTCTTTGTTCTTGAAATGTTCTATTCCGCGTGGCAGGATTTTGCCATGCGCTACGAACGTGACCCCAACCATCTCGAACCATCGACCGCCCTTCCGTCCCTGGCGCGGAAAGGGCGCGGCGCCGTCAGCAACAAGGCCGGCCGCTTCGAGCCCGGCGAACGCCCCCTGGAGGACGATGGCTGGCGACACGACGCGCCGCGTGACATGCCTGCGAGCGGCCTCACGTTCCGCGGAGCGCCGCTGGCGCTCGGGACCAAGGACGAGGACGATGAACAGCCTTCTCTGAAGACCAGCGTCGCCCTCGACAACGCGCGCACCATCATCAGCCGCAACCAGTCGCCCGACATACCCTTCGATCAATCGATCAATCCCTATCGCGGCTGCGAGCATGGCTGCGTCTATTGTTACGCGCGGCCGACCCACGCCTATCTCGGCCATTCGCCAGGTCTCGATTTTGAAACCAAGCTCTACATGAAGGCCGATGCGGCTCAGCTTCTGGAAAAGGAACTGCGCCGGCCCGGCTATCGGCCCAGCGTGATCGCCTTGGGCGCCAATACCGATCCCTATCAACCGATCGAGCGGCGCTATCGCCTCACCCGCGAAATCCTGGAAGTGCTCTCGGCCTATAATCACCCGGCCGGCATCACCACGAAATCCGCCAATGTCACGCGCGACATCGACCTCCTTGCCGACATGGCCAAGCGCAAGCTGATGAAGGTCTATCTCTCGGTCACCACACTCGACCGGGACCTCGCCCGCGTGATGGAGCCGCGCGCCTCGACACCGTCGAAGCGGCTCGAGGCGATCCGCGCCCTCAGCGATGCCGGCATTCCCGTTGGAATCTCGGTGGCACCGATCATTCCCGCCCTTACCGATCACGAGATCGAGGCGATCGTGCAGGCCGGCGCAGAAGCGGGGGCCAGCAGCGTCTCCTGGACGGTCCTTCGCATGCCGCTGGAGATCAAGGAATTGTTCACCGAATGGCTCGACGCGCATCACCCCCTGAAGGCAAAACGCATCATGGATCTGGTGAGGGATTGCCATGGTGGCGCCCTCTACAAATCGGATTTCGGTACCCGCATGAAGGGGAGCGGCCCCTACGCCACCTTGATCCGCCGCCGCGTGCTGGCCGCGGCCAAGCGGTACGGCCTCGATGGGTATAAATGGGACATCGATTCCAGCCGCTTTTCTGTCCCGGGCGACCGGCCCGCCTTGTCAAACGCCAGGGACACGGCACAACTCAGCCTGTTTGGATAACAGATCATGGAACCGTTCGCCGTCTGCCGCGTTTGACCACTGGCCATTCCCTGCCTAGCTTGAAATGCCATCCAAGGAGAGAAACCATGACCCGCACCATCCTTGCCATCTTGGTAGCCGTGTCGATCATCGTCATCTCCGCCATCATCCCGGCGCTCGCCCAGGAAGCCCAGCCGGCCCTGCCATCGGGCAACAATTGCACCGAAGGCGAAATGATCGACGCCTCTACCGCCGAACAGGCCAAGGCCAAGATCGAGGCCGCGGGCTATAGCGACGTCGTGATCACCACCAAGGGCTGCGACAATTTCTGGCACGCGACGGCAGTCAAGGACGGCATGCCCGGCAATGTCGTGCTCTCGCCCGACGGCATGGTCCTGCCGGAAGGGAATTGAACGCCTTCGCACGGCAATCCCGGTCAATCGCGACACAATATAATTCCATTTGAGCGCCCGCCACGCCGGCTGCATGATGCCACCCGTCTCCCCATGAACATCCGGGAATCGGCACCTCCATCATGCCCGACTGGTCTTTCGAACTCGCCGCCGGCTTCTCGCCGAATCGCCTGGTCTGCGGCGTCGATGAAGTCGGACGCGGACCCTTGGCCGGACCGGTCATCGCCTGCGCGGTGATTCTCGATCCCGCGCGGCTGCCGAAATCCCTGGAACGGCGCCTGGATGATTCCAAAAAGTTGCGCGCCTCGGTACGCGCCGAGATCGCGGCGGAATTGCAGGAGATCGCCATCTTCGCGCTCGCCGGGGCCAGCCCGGCCGAGATCGATTCCATCAATATCCTGCGCGCCAGTCACCTCGCCATGCGCCGCGCCGTCGCCGCCTTGGCCCAAAAACCCGACCATGCCTTGGTGGACGGCAATTTGGCGCCGGGCCTCGATTGTGCGACCACTTGCGTCGTCAAGGGAGATGCCCGTTCTCTCTCCATCGCCGCTGCCTCGATTCTCGCGAAGGTGGAGCGGGACAAGATCATGAGTCAGCTCGCCAGCGTGCATACCGTATATGGTTGGGAGCGCAATGCCGGCTACCCAACGGCCGAACATGTAGCAGCCATCAAGGCCCATGGTATCACCCCCCAGCACCGCCGGTCATTTCGACCTGTCTCTGAGAACATTACGATAACCAACTGACTCATAACACTTTCTCGTTGACACACGGAGTCGCGTGAATCAGGATCGGCGCCATGACAAAGAAAGCGCCGACACCCAAACCCATCTCGCTGCCCCTCGATTCCATCATCGGCGGGGACAGTATCGATGTCCTCAACTCGCTCCCCGAAGCCTCGATCGATATGATCTTCGCGGACCCACCTTACAATCTTCAGTTGAGTGGCGAGTTGCATCGCCCCAACAATAGCCGCGTCGACGGGGTCGACAACGACTGGGACAAGTTCGCCGATTTTGCGACCTATGACCGTTTCACCGAAGGTTGGCTGAAGGCCGCCCGCCGGGTGCTCAAGGATGACGGCTCGCTCTGGGTGATCGGTTCCTATCACAACATCTTCCGGGTGGGCGCCAAGCTGCAGGACCTCGGCTTCTGGATGCTCAACGACGTCATCTGGCGCAAGACCAACCCGATGCCCAATTTCCGTGGCCGCCGCTTCACCAACGCCCACGAGACCATGATCTGGTGCGCGAAATCCGCCGAGAGCCGGCACCAGTTCAATTACGAAGCCATGAAGACGCTGAATGACGATCTGCAGATGCGCTCCGACTGGCTCATCCCGATCTGCTCCGGCTCGGAACGCCTCAAGGGCGAGGACGGCAATAAGAGCCACCCGACGCAAAAGCCCGAGGCGCTGCTCTACCGCATCCTGATGGCAGCGACGAAACCGGGCGACGTGGTGCTCGACCCCTTCTTCGGCAGCGGCACCACCGGCGCGGTCGCGAAGAAGCTTGGCCGTCACTGGATCGGCATCGAACGCGATCCCAGCTACATCAAGGTCGCCCGCGCCCGCATCGCCAAGGTGCAGCCGGTTCCCGAGAAGGAAATGTTGCAGATCATCTCCAAGCGCGAAGAGCCGCGCATCCCCTTCGGCTGGCTGATCGAACGCGGCCTGCTGGAGCCCGGCACGGTGCTGACCAGCAACAATGGCCGCTGGAGCGCCAAGGTCCGCGCCGACGGTACGCTGATCTCGGCCGACCATCGCGGCTCGATCCATCAGGTGGGCGCTGCCGTCCAGGGTGCACCTGCTTGCAATGGCTGGCAATTCTGGTGCGTGCCGCGCGAAGGGCAATTGATCCCGATCGATTATTTCCGCCAGCAGCTCCGCGCCGAGTTGCACTGAGCGCAACAATGCCGTCGAATCGCAGGGTCGTGACAACCGACCCTGCGGCAACGACACGCACCTTGTAGTGCGACTCGAATCGTCCTTTATGATCCCTATCCCCGTTATCCACAGGCTGTGATCGCGGGTCGGTCTGATAGGGTCGCGCCCATGGAATCATCATTACAGAATAATGTCACCCGGCTGCGTGGGTCCGATGGCTCGACGCCCACGCGCACGCCGCCCGTCAATTACGATGCCGAGCAGGCTCTGCTGGGCGCGGTACTCGCCAACAATCTGGTCTTCGACCGGGTCAACGAATTTCTGCGCCCGGAGCATTTCGCCGATCCGCTGCATGGCCGCATCTTCGCCGCCATCGGCAAGCTCATTGAACGCGGGCAGATCGCCAATCCGGTGACGCTGAAGAATCTGTTCGACCAGGACGGAGCGCTCAGCGAAATCGGCGGCGCCAGCTATCTGGTGCAGCTTGCCCAGGCCGTCGTCACCGTCATCAATGCCGAGGATTACGGCCGGACAATTCACGACCTCTATTTGCGCCGGCAATTGATTGATCTCGGCGAGATCACGGTCAACGAAGCCTATATCCACGACACCGACGTTTCCGCCCTGCAGCAGATCGAGCAGGCCGAATCGAAATTGTTCGCGCTTGCTGAAACCGGCCAGGTCGAGGGCGGGCCGAAGGATTTTAAAACCATTGTCATTTCGGCGCTGCAGATGGCCGAGGCCGCGTTCAAGCGCGACAGCCATCTGACCGGCGTCACCACGGGATTGACCGATATTGACCGCAAACTGGGTGGTTTGCAGCCATCCGACCTCATCATCCTGGCCGGCCGCCCCTCCATGGGCAAGACGGCGCTCGCCACCAATATGGGCTTCAACGCGGCTTCCGCCTTCAAGGAAGGCGATACCGGCACGCGCTACAAGGTGGCCTTCTTTTCGATGGAAATGTCATCGGAGCAGCTTGCACTCCGTATCATGGCGGAAAAATCCGGCGTCTCCTCGGATCGCATCCGCCGCGGTGACATCAAGGGGGATGACGAATTCATGCGAGTCGTCGAAGCCTCCAACGAGATGAGCTCGGCCGGCTTCTTTATCGACGATACGCCAGCACTCACCATTCCGGCGCTGAGGACTCGTGCCCGGCGTTTGAAGCGCCAGCACGGCCTCGACCTCATCATCATCGATTACCTGCAACTCATGCGCTCAGCCAACAATCGCGGCTCCGAGAATCGCGTTCAGGAAATCTCCGAGATCACCCGCGGCCTCAAAGCCATCGCCAAGGAACTCAATGTTCCGGTGATCGCGCTCTCGCAGCTTTCCCGCGCGGTCGAGCAGCGTGACGACAAGCGGCCGATGCTGGCCGATCTTCGTGAATCGGGCTCGATCGAACAGGACGCCGACGTGGTCATGTTCGTCTACCGCGAAGAGTACTACCACGAGCGCAAGAAACCTGGGGATCACGAGGCCGACAAGATGGCCGAGTGGCAGCGCGAGATGGAGCGCGTCCATAATGTCGCCGAAGTCATCATCGCCAAGCAGCGTCACGGTCCGATCGGCACGGTGCCGCTGCAATTCGAGGGCATGTTAACGCGCTTCAGCGATCTCATGCGTGCGGATTATGTGCCGGCGCAAACAGAATAGCCGGCGGAAGAATCGTGCCGGATAGTTATGCACCGCTGCTGAGCGTCGATCTCGGCGCCATCCTCGCCAATTACAACCTGCTCGCCCGTCGCGCCCTGCCGGCAATCTGCGGTGCCGCGATGAAGGCGGATGCCTATGGCCTGGGGGCGGCGATGATCGCTCCCTTGCTGAAACGTGCCGGCTGTTCGCATTTTTTCGTGGCCACGGTTGATGAAGGTCTGGCGCTGCGGCAGATCCTGCTGCCGGGCGTCAAAATCTATCTGCTGGGCGGATTGCCGCCGGGATCGGAGCGCGACATTGCCGCCGCCGATCTCATCCCCATCCTCAACACGATGGACGAGATCGCGCGCTGGCGCGCCTTTCAGCGCGGGCCCGGGGCGCAGGATTCTGCCAGGCGCCAGGCGGGATTGCATCTCGATACCGGCCTCAACCGCCTGGGGCTCGACCGGGCCGGTCTGCTGCGGCTGGTGGCCGATCCGCATCTGCTCGACAATTGCCATATCGGCCTCGTGCTCAGCCATCTTGCCTGCGCCGACGATCCCGAGCATCCGATGAACCGTGTGCAGTTGATGGCCTTCCGCGAGATGCTGGCCGCCCTCAAGCTGCCGCGCCGGCAGGGCCAGGCGCCATTGGTCTCGCTCACCGCTTCCTCGGGTATTTTTCTCGGCGCCGATTATCATTTCGATCTGGTGCGGCCGGGGGCAGCGCTCTATGGCGTAAATCCGGTTCTAGGGACCGAAAACCCGCTCGCGCCGGCTTTGCGCTTGCAGGCAAAAATCCTGCAATTACGCGAGGTTGACTTGGATATGACCGTTGGCTATGGTGCCTCGCATCAGGTTCGGGGGCCTACCCGGATAGCTACGATCGGGGTCGGCTATGCGGATGGGATTTTCAGATCGCTGGGTAATCATGGCTGGGTCGTGGTGGCCGGCCAGCGAGCCCCGATCGTGGGGCGCATCTCGATGGATCTCATGACGATCGACGTTGGTCATCTGCCGCCCGAAGCGGCCGCGCCGGGCACTCTGGTCGATCTGATCGGCCCGCTGCAATCCATCGATCAGCTTGCTGGCGATGCCGGTACCATCGGCTACGAAATCCTCACCAATCTCGGTGCGCGCTTCCAGCGCCGCTATAGCGGCGGCTGAGGGCATGGCCGGGATCATGGTGGCGCGCGTCCTGCAGCCGATCGGCCGCACATTCCTCAGCGGTCTCGAAGCCGCCGGGCGTTTGGCCATCTTTACCTTGCAAGCAGTGATGCATTGCGTATTGCCACCGATCTATCCACGCCTCATTGGGAAGCAGATGATCGAGATCGGCTTCTATTCCTTGCCCGTGATCGGCATGACCGCCGTCTTCACCGGCATGGTCCTGGTGCTGCAGACCTATGTCGCTGTCTCGCGCCTCAACGCCGAATCCACCATTCCATACGTTGTCGTGATTTCGCTCACCCGCGAGCTTGGTCCGGTCCTGGCGGGCCTGATGCTGGCCGGCCGTGTTGGCGCCGCCATGGCCGCCGAAATCGGCACGATGAGGGTCACGGAACAGATCGACGCCTTGCGCACGCTCTCGACCAATCCCTTCAAATATCTCATTGCACCGCGCCTTATCGCCGCCGTGCTCACCTTGCCGGTATTGGTCGGCATCGCCGACATCATCGGTGTCTTCGGTGGTTATCTGGTCAGTGTCTACAAGCTTGATTTCAGTCCGTCGATCTATCTGAAGAACACGGTCGATTTCGTCGAGACGATCGACATCGTCTCCGGCCTCGTGAAGGCCGCCGCCTTTGGATTCATCGTCGCCTTGATGGGCACCTATAGCGGCTTCCAGTCACGGGGCGGCGCCCAGGGTGTCGGCAAGGCCACGACCGATGCGGTGGTCTCCGCCTCGATCCTCATTCTCGCCGCCAATTTCATCATCACGGGGCTGTTTTTCACGCGATGAGCGATCTCAAGATCAAGGTGCGCGGTCTCAAGAAAGCGTTCGGCCCCAAGCAGGTGCTCAACGGGATCGATCTCGACGTGCCCAAGGGGCAGTCGCTCGTCGTGATCGGTGGCTCCGGCTCGGGCAAATCCGTGCTGATCAAATGTATCCTCGGCCTGGTCGAGCCGGATTCCGGCTCGATCGAAATCGACGGCCAGGAAGTGGTCGGCATGAAAGCCGCCCAGCGCGAAGAGATCATGCGGAAATTCGGCATGCTGTTTCAGGGTTCTGCCCTTTTTGACTCTCTGCCGGTCTGGGAGAACGTCGCCTTCGGCCTTATTTCCGGTCGCGGCATGGCGCGGAAAGCCGCCAAGGAGGTTGCCTTGCGCAAGCTCGCCGCCGTCGGCCTCGGCCCGGAAGTGGGCGAGCTTTTCCCGGCCGAGCTTTCGGGCGGCATGCAAAAGCGCGTCTCTCTCGCCCGCGCCATCGCGGTCGAACCCGAGATCATCTTCTTCGACGAACCCACCACCGGCCTCGATCCGATCATGGCCCAGGTAATCAACGAGCTCATCGTCAAATGCGTGAAATCCCTGGGGGCGACGGCACTTTCCATCACCCATGACATGCATTCCCTGCGCGCCATCGCCGATCATGCAGCGATGATTTATGAAGGTCGCATCATCTGGTCGGGCGATGCCAAAGACATCGATCGTTCCGGCAACGCACATGTCGAGCAATTCGTGCAGGGCCGTGCCGAGGGTCCGATCCGCATGCCCGTCCGGCCGCTCTAGGGGCGGTGGATGGCCAAACCCGCCCGCAATTATGTCTGCCAGTCCTGCGGCGCCGCCTTTCCCAAATGGGCCGGCAAATGCGAGGCCTGCGGCGCCTGGAACTCGATCGTCGAAGAACCGTCGAGCGGTGGTGACGTCCCCAAGGGACTCAGCGGCAAACGCGGCAAGGGCGTCACCTTCGTGGCACTCGACGGCGATGTGCCGCAGACCATCCGCCGGCCGACCGGCATCGCCGAATTCGACCGCGTCACCGGCGGCGGGTTGGTGCGCGGTTCCGCCGTGCTCATCGGCGGCGATCCTGGCATCGGCAAATCGACCTTGCTGTTGCAGGTGGTGACAGCGCTGAAAGGCGTCCGTTCGGCCTATATCTCGGGCGAAGAGGCCGTGGAACAGGTGCAGTTGCGCGCACGCCGCCTGGGCCTCGGCCCGGAAGCCAAGATCCCCGCGCATGAGATCAAGACGGAACTCGCCGCCGCCACATCCTTGCGCGACATCATGGCGAGCCTCGACCGGCCGGACGCGCCGGAAGTGGTGGTGATCGATTCCATCCAGACGCTCTATCTCGACAGCCTCGATTCCGCGCCCGGCACGGTGGCGCAGGTGCGCACCTGTTCGGCCGAACTCATCCGCCTCGCGAAACTGCGCGGCTTCACCTTGCTGCTGGTCGGCCATGTCACCAAGGAAGGCCAGATCGCGGGACCGCGCGTGCTCGAGCACATGGTCGATACCGTGCTCTATTTCGAAGGCGAACGTGGCCATCACTTCCGCATCCTGCGCTCGGTCAAGAATCGCTTCGGTCCCGCGAACGAGATCGGCGTCTTCGAGATGAGCGACCGAGGCCTGGCCGAAGTGCCGAACCCCTCCGCTTTGTTCCTCGCCGAACGGCATGGCAATATTTCCGGGGTCAGCGTCTTTGCCGGCATCGAAGGCACACGCCCGGTTCTGGTCGAAGTGCAGGCGCTGGTCTCGCCCTCGCCGCTTGCCACCCCGCGCCGCGCCGTGGTGGGCTGGGATTCGGCGCGCCTCGCCATGATCCTCGCCGTCCTCGAAACCCGCTGCGGCCTCGGCATGGCCGGCAGCGAAGTCTATCTCAATATCGCCGGCGGGCTGCGCATTACCGAGCCGGCGGCGGATCTTTCCGTGGCGCTCGCCCTTATCTCATCCTTGTCGGACCGCTCGGTGCCCAGCGATCTCATCGCCTTCGGCGAAATCGGGTTGTCGGGCGAGGTCCGCATGGTGGCGCAGGCCGAAACCCGGCTCAAGGAAGCCGCGAAACTCGGCTTCAAGCGCGCGATCCTGCCGCGCCGCATGACCCAGGCCGGGGGCAAGCCCCTCAAGATCGAGGGCCTCACCCTCGTCGAAATCGGCCATCTCCAAGAAATGATCGATTGGCTCTATAATGAAGTGCGCTCCAATGCCTTGCAGGCAACGGTCAGCGCCTCACGGCAACAGCACCAGAACGCCAACCGGGACGAGAAGCGATAGGAGACCGCGCCAGTTGAACTTCCTCGACCTCATCATTCTGGGTGTCCTCGGCCTCTCCACTCTGCTCGCCTTCTCGCGCGGGTTCGTGAAGGAACTGCTCTCGATCATGGGCTGGATCGGCGCGGTCATCGCCACGATCATGTTGTTCGGGCCAGTCCGCAATCATGTGCGGCAATACATCGCGGAACCGCTTTTGGCCGATATCGCGACCGGCATCGGCATCTTCGTGGTCACGTTGTTCCTTTGCGGCATCGTCAACCACTGGCTGTCCTCCCATGTCCGCAATAACGGATTGGGTGCCCTTGATCGCTCTCTGGGCCTAGTCTTCGGCCTGGTGCGCGGCGCCGTGGTGGTCTGCGCCGCCTATATCCTGATGGCCTGGGTCTTGCCGAATCGGGAAGAACGACCAGATATGGTAAACGAAGCGCGTACCCTGCCGGTGGTCGAACGGGGTGCCGCCTTTATCCTGACCTTGCTGCCGGAAGACATTCTGAAACAAGGCGAGGAGGTCCTGGATCAGGGCCTGAAAGCGGTGGAACAGGGCCAGGCGATCGGCAATACGCTGGCGCCCCTGGCCCCCACCCTTGCACCGGGTGCGGAGCCCCTCGGCACAAATGCCGGACCTCCGTCCCAAGAACCGGGTGGACAAGAGACTGGTTCAGGGTATAAGGACGCCGAACGCAACGACCTAAACCGACTGATCCAGGGCGCCGAGTAGTTGATCTCATTAGCCCGGCCGGAAAAAGGTAACTGCCGATGATCACGACGCATCCCTTCGATGACGACCATTTGAAGGAAGAGTGCGGCATCGTTGGCATCTATGGGGTCGACGAAGCCGCCACCCGCACCGTTCTCGGCCTTCATGCTTTGCAGCATCGCGGCCAGGAAGCAGCCGGCATCGTTTCCCATGATGGCCAGGAATTCTACGCCCACCGTGCCATGGGCCATGTTGCCGATAATTTCTCGCATCACGATGTGGTGGGGCCACTGAAGGGCCATGCCGCCATCGGCCATGTACGCTATTCGACCACCGGCGAAACGGCGCTCCGGAATGTGCAGCCCTTCTTCGCCGAACTGGCCTTCGGCGGCATCGCTGTTGGCCATAACGGCAACCTCACCAATGCCGCGGCGATCCGGCGCGAATTGGTGAAGCGCGGCTCTATCTTCCAGGCCTCAAGCGACACCGAAGTCATCCCGCATCTGATGGCCACCCATCTGCGCGGCAATGTGATCGACCGTCTGATCAACGCGTTGCATCAGGTCGAAGGCGCCTATTCGCTCGTCGTCCTCGCCAAGGACATGGTGATCGGCGTGCGCGACCCTCTGGGCGTGCGGCCGCTGGTCCTGGGCAAGCTCGGCGACGGCTATATCCTCGCTTCCGAGACCTGCGCTCTCGACATCGTCAGCGCCGAATACATCCGCGACGTCGAAGCGGGCGAGATGGTGATCCTTGACGAGAACGGCGTCACCTCCATGCGCCCCTTCTCGCCGGCGCGGCAGCGCTTCTGCGTGTTCGAATATATTTATTTCGCCCGGCCGGATTCGATCATCGAAGGCACCAGCGTCTACGACGCCCGGAAGGCCATCGGCGCCGAGCTCGCCAAGGAAGCGGCGGTCGAGGCCGATGTCGTCATTCCGGTGCCGGATTCCGGCGTGCCGGCGGCACTCGGCTATTCCGAAGGCTCGGGCATTCCTTTCGAATACGGCATCATCCGCAATCACTATGTCGGCCGCACCTTCATCGAGCCCACCGACCAGATCCGGCATCTCGGCGTCAAGCTGAAGCACAATGCCAATCGCGCCAAGGTGGCGGGCAAGAAGATCATCCTGGTCGACGATTCGATCGTGCGTGGCACCACCTCGAAAAAGATCGTCGAGATGATGCGCCAGGCCGGGGCGACCGAGGTGCATATGCGCATTTCCTCGCCGCCGACCTCCTATTCCTGCTTCTACGGCATCGACACGCCGGAGCGCAGCAAGCTCCTCGCCGCCCAGATGAGCGTCGAGGAAATGGCCAAGTTCATCGGCGCCGATTCCCTGGCCTTCATTTCGCTGGACGGCCTCTACCGCGCGATGGGCCATGAAGGCCGCGACTCCAAGGCGCCGCAATATTGCGATGCCTGCTTCACCGGCGATTATCCGACCGAACTCACCGACCAAAGCACAGAAAAAGTCGCTCAGCTCTCGCTGCTCGCGGAAAAGAGCGCATGAGCGACGACACGGCTGGTCACTTCGCTACCGGCAAGCTCGGTGGCCGCATCGCCCTTGTGACTGGCGCGTCGCGTGGTCTGGGTGCAGCCATCGCTCGCGCCTATGCCCGCGAGGGCGCGGAACTGATCCTCACCGCCCGCACCGTGGGTGGCTTGGAAGAGCTCGATGACGAGATCCGCAAGATCAGCGGCAAGACCAGCCTCCTGGTGCCGCTGGACCTCAAGGACGGCGACGCCATCGACCGGTTGGGAGCGGCCCTCTTCGAACGCTATGGCCGCCTCGACGTGCTGGTCGGCAATGCCGGGCAGCTCGGCACCCTCGCCCCCATCGGCCATATCAAGCCGGCGGAATGGCAGGAGGTGCTCGACGTCAATCTCACCGCCAATTGGCGCCTCATTCGGTCACTGGATCCCCTGCTGCGACAATCGACGGCGGGGCGCGCCATTTTCGTCACCTCCGGTGCCGCGCGCGGGCCGCGCGCCTATTGGGGCACCTATGCCGTTTCCAAGGCCGCGCTGGAGATGATGGTGGGCGTCTATGCCCAGGAGATCCAGCAGACCAACGTGCGCGCCAATCTCATCGATCCCGGCCGCACCCGTACCCGGATGCGCGCCAAAGCCTATCCCGGCGAAGATCCCCAGACATTGAAGACGCCGGACGAAATCACGGCACCCTTCATCGACCTCGCCAGCGCCGATTTCGCCGGCAACGGCCAGATCGTCAACGCGCAATAGGCGCTCTCTAGGCGACGCGTCTGGTCCGGTCGAGATCCGGGCCGATCTTGAACGTAATGAAGAAATCTTCCGCCGGTTGCCGGACCAATCCCTGCACCGCCGGCATCGGCGTCGTGTTGTCGAGCCAGGCGCCATAGTCGGGCTCCTGGATCACCACCGGCATGCGGTCGTGGATGGGACTGAGCAGGGCGTTGGCCGCGATCGTGATGATGGTGCAGCTATCGATCTTGGCGCCCGCCGTGTCCTGCCAGCGCTCCCAGAGCCCCGCGAAAGCAAAGGCCTCGTTATCCGGTCGCTCGATGCGCCAGACCTGTTTTTCCTGTGGCCCAAGCTTCTGCCATTCGTAGAAACCATCCGCCAGGATGAGGCAGCGCCGGCGGCCGAAGGCGGCGCGGAAACTGGGTTTCTCGGCCAGGCTCTCGCTGCGTGCATTGAACATCTTCGCGCCGATCTTCGGATCCTTGGCCCAGGACGGCACCAATCCCCAGCGCACATTTCCCAGCGCCCGCGTGCCGTCGGCGCGGCGGCGCACCACCGGCACGTCCATCGTCGGCGCGAAGGCCGAACGCGGTGCCAGGTTCGGCTGGTTGTCGAAGCCAAAATGCTGGCGTACGGCCTCGACCGGCTGGGTGAAACTGTAACGACCGCACATAGGATCAGGATTTTTCTGGTGAAGCGCCGATTGCGGGAAGCCGTGCTATAATCAACCGGTGGTGTAATTTCCTGTGAGCCAAATGATGAGCGGCACAGATCCGTTTCCCGAATTCAGTCCCAGCCTGACCGAGATTACCTCGCCGCGGATTCGGGGCTTGCTCACCTATTGGCAAAAGAAATGCGCCGGCCGCGCCATGCCGGCACGGGAAGACATCGATCCCAGCGAGATCCGCGATCTCCTGCCCAATATCGTGATGGTCGATATCGAGCAGCCCTTCCGTGTGCGCTACCGCCTGGTCGGCACGCGCGTCGCCGATTTCAACCGCATCGATTTCACCGGCCGCTATCTCGACGAATTGCGCTGGGATGGACAGGGCCGCTATTCCCGGGCCTATCGCTATGCCTGCGAGCATGGCGTGCCGATCTATGGCATCGATACCTGGCCACTCGCCCATGATCATGCCGGCCGCAGCGAGATCGGCATCATGCCGCTCTCTCCTGACGGCAAGAATGTCGACCGTTGCCTGGCTATCGAGGATTTCCTGTTTCCCGAACATCAATTGCTGCGCCGCGAATATCTCGACACGAAGAATGACAGATAGAATTAGACCAGCTTGTCGATGTCGCGGGCCAGACGCAGATCGCGGGCACTGAGGCCCTGGCAATCATGGGTCGTCAGCAGGATCTCGACCCGGTTATAGACATTGCTCCATTCCGGATGATGGTCCTGCGCCTCGGCCAGCAGGGCAACCCGATTCATGAAGCCCCAGGCCTCGCTGAAATTCTTGAACTTGAAGCTGCGCTTGATAGCATCGCGATCCGTCACCAATTGCCATTGGACCAGTTCCGCCAATGCCGCCTGACGCTCTCCATCGCTCAGTTTCGCAATCATCTGCATTCCTTTCCCGCGATCAGCGCAGCAGCGGCCCCAGATATTGCGGGATGCTCTGCTCCAGCCGCGCGTTGAGATCCTTCATCGCACTGTCCAACAGGTTGAACAGCACGACTTCGCGTTGGTTCAGCGTCAGATCTTCCGGCACGGTCTGGCTGCGCGTCACCCGCTCGCTCACCACGCCGGATTTGCCGCTGATCGGATTGAACGCTTCCAGCCGCACCTCGATCGCCAGATCGTAGCGGTCGGATTGATCTTTTTTGAGAGCGGCGCTGAGGCCCGTCGAGCGCGGCAAGGGTGTCCGCGTGGCCGACGCCTCGACCACGGTGAAATTAGCCTGGCCCCGGGCACCAACGGCCTTCAGCCGGTCACGCGCCCATTGCGCGGCCGCCTCGACCGGCGCCTGCGGATATTCCGCGCCCATATCCTCTGGATTGTCCGTGGGGCGGTAGGCGCTCTCCACCTGCACACTCCCGACATCGAGGTTGATTGGGGCCAGATGCTGAAACGTCACATCGGCAAAACGCTGCCGGTTGGGCGGCGAGTCGCATGCGGTCAACCCGCCGAGGCTCACGGCCATAACCAGCAATGCAGCACTAATCTTTCGACTTTTCATGATGTTACCATGGAGATTCCCGGGTTTCGATCTGGCGCCGGAACCTTGCCAGCGAGGCGCAGCCCAGACAAGCGCCCAAGACGTGCCATATTTATGCGATTGCAAATCATTTGCAATTACGAGTCCACCTGCCTAGGATGCATCCACGCATTTCCACCGGCATCGGAGATTGAGCCCATGGTGGCCAACGACAATCATTGCTCGCAGGAACGTGCCGGCAGCGAATTGCTGGACGAGGATTCGCGTGAGCCCTTCATCGAATCCCTGCCTTTCGCCAGCCAGTTTGCGATCTGGGCAGCGCGCAGTTGGGTCACCGCGCTGAAGCTCGAACAGCCCTTCGAAGCCGTGAGCGGTGACACGTTCCGGCGCTTCGACCTCCTGGATGCGCAGCAAGCCCTCAACGAAGTCTTCATGATTGTCGCCCATGCCGCCGGACGGCAGATCGACATTCGCTGCATGAAGTGCCGCTATGTCAGCCCCGACGAGATGATTTTCCATCAGGCGCTCGCCGCCGCGCAAAGCGGTCGCGCTTTCGATGCCTATAATGAATTGCGGCAATGGCTCGCCCCCGCCGCGGCCCGCATCGCCTTCAATGCGCTGGCGCGCCTGGGCGAGTTGCTGGCCCGAGCAAAGCTTATGCTGGTTTCCTATGCCCAGCAGCCACATGCTGCCTTGCCGGATGTAACGACGATGCCGATGCCGTCACGCATCCTGCACTGATCTTACATTCCCATTTGTGCCGATCTTCCTAGCGCGCGATTAGCGATGAATTAAGCTTGCGCGACTAGAATATGCTCGACACCATTTGCATGACGGCGGGTCTCCAGGACCCGCCGGACAGGCGATGGCGAAGGGAAATACGTCGGCATGAGCCTGATAGCCAATGGCGAACATAACTTCCCCGAGCCTCCGGCGAGGCGGGCGCAGGTTGATCCTGACCGTCCCCTGCCACACACCCTGCTGCTGATTGCGATTCCGGTTATTGCCTTGCTGTTCGGTTCGATCGCCAGCATTGCGATCTACAATGAATTGCGCGATCGCGCCAATCTCGCCTGGTATGAAATCGCGCAGAATCAGACCGAGCGTCTGGATGATGCCTTTGCCGATCTCTTGCGCGCCGAGATGGTGCCCATGCGCACCATGACCGGCTTGTTCCTGGGCTCGGAGAACGTCACGGCCGACGAATTCCAGCGTGTCGTCGACGGCATGGCGGGGAATGGCCTTTCCGACCGCCATATCGCCCTCGCCTATCTGGCCCCGCAGGAGCCGAGTGGCTATCGGCTCGCCTTCGGATCGGGCATGGAACGCTATGGCGAGATCGGACAGAATGTGGCGCAATGGTCCGGCCTTGGCGCCGCCACCACGGCTGCGCAGACTCATCCACGCTACGTCCAGATGACGCCGGAGCCCCTGTTCCGCGATTCCGCACTCGATCGCTTCGCCTTCGTGCTGGCGCTCGACGAGGGCTCGCATCCACGGTTGCTAGTGGCGCCGCTCGATCTTGAGATGCTGCTTGCACGATTTGTGGCGGAGCGCGTGCCGGCAGGCCTCGCCCTCAGTCTTGCGCATCGTGGGGGCGATTCTTCGTCCGCCTGGTCCGTGCCACGCCTCGGCAACGGCCCGATGTCGCAGCCGGATGACACCATGGCAATCCACAGCACCATGATCATGGGGGGAACTGAATGGATTTTGACCTGGAATGTCGCGGACACCTTTCAGGGTGGGTCCAATCACAGCTTTGCCCAGGCCGTGCTGGTGGGCGGGCTCAGCTTCTCGCTCCTCGGATCGCTCCTCTTCCTGCTGGCGATCTATGAAATCCGACGCGAACGCGCACAGACCCTCAGCGCGCAACACGCCGCCGAATTGTTCCAGCGCCATGCCCTTGAACTTGCCCTCGCCCGCGACAGCGCCGAACGCGCCAATCGCGCGAAGAGCGAATTCCTCGCCAATATGAGCCATGAATTGCGCACGCCCCTGAATGCCATTGTCGGCTTTGCCGATATGATTCGCCTTGGCATCTGCGGCCAGGTCGCCAATCAGCGGCAATCGGAATGCATCCAGCACATCAGCGACAGCGGCGCGCATCTTCAGCACCTGATCAGCGATCTGCTGGACACCGCACGTATCGAAAGCGGCCAGATCGATATCTGCGAAGAGCCGCATGACGCCATCGCGCTGGTTCGCGAGGCTTTTACCTTCCTGCAGCCGGTGGCCGCCAAGAAGAACATCCGGCTGGTGCTGGAGGAAAGCCAGAACCTGCCCGATTGGCGCGTCGACCGGCGTGCGGCACTCCAGATTCTCAGCAACATCCTCAACAACGCGGTCAAATTTTCACCCTCGCATAGCGCCATCGTCGTCCGCCTGCAGCGGATGCCGGATAACGGCCTCGGCATCGCCATCAGCGATGACGGCCCCGGCATCCCGCCAGCGCAGCAGACGCAGATCTTTGAGCGCTTTTCGCGTGGCGATCCCATGGTCTCACGCCAGGTCGAAGGCCTCGGGCTCGGCCTTTGGATCGTGCGCAGTCTTGTCGAAATGCATCGCGGTGAAATCACGATCGACAGCGCGCAGGGTCGCGGGACAACCGTGCGGCTCTATTTTCCCCCACCGAGCTTTGACGCGCCGGAAAAGAAAGCCACCGCGTTTTCAACGCATTGAAAGATCAGGTCGGCGACCCTCAGGCTGGCCGGCTTGCCAGAATCTCGGCCAACGAAAAGCGGTACTCGCTGTTGCAAAATTCGCAGGTGACGACCAGATCGCCATCGACGGCGAGATCGTTGAGTTCCTCGGCGGCAAGCGATTGCAGCACGCGTTCAACCCGATTCTCCGAACAGCGGCATTGCGCATTGAGTGCGTGGCCGGGGAAAATACGGACACCATCTTCATGGAACAGGCGATAAAGCAGATCGGTGATACCGATATCTGGGCCAAGCAGCTCGGCGTCCTTTGCGCTCGCCATCAACACCATGGCGCGGCGCCAGGCATCTTCCGCCTCGTCCGTTTCCACATGCTCTCCGGCATCGCCCTCGTCCGTCCCTGCCCCGCTATGCCAATCCGTGGCACGGGCACCCTCCGGGAGCCAGCCGCCAGTGCCGCCTTCGCTGGGCAAACGCTGCAACATGATGGCGCCGGCGCGCCAGCCATGGGCGTGACGCGCCACCGCCAGCTTGAAGCCCGCCTGCAATTGCTCTGATTGACGAAAATAATGATGGATGCAATCGACCAGATCGGCGCCGTCGAGTTCGACGATGCCCTGATAGCGCTCGGCATGCTCGCCCTGATCGACCGTGAAGGCAAGATAACCGCCACCGGTCAGGCGCGGCAGATTGGCCTGGGCCAGCGGAATGGCAGCGACCGCCTCGGCATCGAATTGCGCATAACCTCGCAACGCCCCAGCCGAGGTGACGTCTGCCACCATCAGCCTAAGAGCACCGTTGCCCTTGGCCTGCAGCGTGAACACACCCTCATATTTCAGCATCGCCGCCAGGGTCGCGGCCAGCAGCATCATCTCGGTGAGGAGGCGCGCCACCGGTTCTGGATAGGCATGCTTGGCAACGATCTCGCTTGCCGACCGATCGATGCGGACCATGCGCCCGCGGACGCCATGCCCCTCGATCTGGAACGGCTGCACGAAATCGCTGGCGGGGATAAAGGTCCCGAGATCTGCCATGGCGCTCATGTTACAGCAGGCCGAGGCACCAATAAAGAATCCCCTGCTGCGCATGGAGGCGATTTTCCGCCTCGTCCCAGACCACCGATTGCGGGCCGTCGATGACGCTGGCCGTCATCTCGTCACCGCGATGAGCCGGCAGGCAATGCATGAAGACGGCGCCGGGATTGGCCTTGGCCATCAGCGCATCGTCGACCTGGAAGCGGCGCAATTGTTCGTGCCGGTCGATGGTGTCGGCATCGCCCATCGAGACCCAGGTATCGGTCACCACGCAATCGGCGCCTTTAACCGCTTCCGCTGGATCGGTCATGATCCGGAGCTTGCCGCCCTGGGCATGCGCCCAGTCGATCACGTCCCGCGGCGGAGCGAGGTTGGCGGGGCAGGCGATGTTGAGTTCAAAATCGAAGCGCACGGCGGCATGGATCCAGCTGGTCGCCATGTTGTTGCCGTCGCCGGACCAGGTGACGCGCTTTCCCTTGATCGGGCCGCGATGTTCCTCGAAAGTCATCACGTCGGCCATCAACTGGCAGGGATGGGTGCGGTCGGTGAGACCGTTGATCACGGGGATCGTGGCGTATTCCGCCAGTTCCATCAACTTTTGTTCCTTGGTCGTGCGCACCATCACACAATCGACATAGCGCGAGAGCACGCGGGCGGTGTCAGCGACCGTCTCGCCACGGCCCAATTGCGAGCTTTCGCGCTCCAGCACCACCACTTCGCCACCCAGCTTCTTCATGCCGATCTCGAACGAGACTCGGGTGCGGGTTGAGGGTTTTTCGAAGATCATCGCCAACGATTTGCCGGCGAAAGGCTTGTCGTTGCCGTTCGGGAAGTTCTTCGCCTTCACGGCTTTCGAGGTGTCGATGATGCGCCGGAGATCGGCGGCACTCATCACGTCGAGATCAAGGAAATGTTTCGGTTGAGACTTCATATTCATTTTAAGCAGCCTTGGCTTCGGCCGCCGCGGCGGCCAGCATATCGATGGCGGAATCAACTTCCGCATTGGTGACGATGAGTGGCGGCAGCAGGCGGAGGACATTGTCGCCGGCGCTGACCGTGAGAAGGCCAAGCCCGCGCAATTTATCCACCAGATCCGTGTTGGTGACGCCGCTCGCGCATTTGAGGCCGCGCATCAAACCCATGCCGCGCTTGCTCTCGAATGCGCCGGGGAATCGTCGCAGCAGCTCGTCGAGACGGCGGTCGAGATGGGCCGCTACCTTGTTGACGCGCGCGAGAAAACCGTCTTCCAGCAGCACGTCGAGAACGGCATTGCCAATGGCCATGGCAAGCGGATTGCCGCCGAAGGTGGTGCCGTGCGATCCCGGCTGGAAGGCCGCGGCGACGCGCTCGCTGGCCAGGCACACGCCCAGGGGAAAGCCGCCGCCGATGCCTTTAGCCGTGGCAAGGATATCGGGAGCAACGCCCGCCCATTCATGGGCAAAGAACTTTCCGGTGCGGCCGACGCCGCATTGCACTTCGTCAAACATCAACAGCAGGCCGAATTCGTCGCAGACCTTGCGCAGGCCCTGGATGAATTCGATCTGGGCGGCGCGCATGCCACCCTCACCCTGCACCGGCTCAATGAGGATCGCCGCCGTTTCCGGCCCGATCTTGGCGCGCACTTCATTGAGATTGCCGAAGGCGCAATGATCGAAGCCGTCGACGGCCGGGGCATATCCCTTGGAATATTTCTCGTTCCCGGCGGCGGCCAGCGCCGTCATGGTGCGGCCATGGAACGAACCTTCGAAGGCGATCACCCGGTAGCGGTTGGGATCGCCGAAATCGTCATGATACTTGCGGATGAGCTTCAGCCCGCATTCCACCGCCTCGACACCGGAATTGGCGAAGAAGGCCTTGTCGGCGAAGGTGGCTGCGACCAGGCGCTCGGCCAGGCGTTCCTGCCCCGGTATGCGATAGAGATTCGAGGTGTGCCAGAGTTTCTGGCCCTGCTCGATCAGCGCCTTCACCAGATGCGGATGGCTGTGGCCCAGCGCGTTCACCGCGATGCCGCTGGCGAAATCCAGGAATCGTCGGCCATCCGTCGCGAAGAGATAGGCACCTTCGCCCCGCTCGAAAGCGAGATCGTAACGGCCATAGGTCTGCATCAGCGCGTTCATGGACAGCCTCTATTGACGAAAAACGGGTTTCTGGACCCGGAAAGCGGCGACTATTCCGGGGATAGCCCCGGAATGTCAACCTTTGGGCCGCCCCCCTTTGTGGTACTGGGCAGGGCTGCGAATCAGGGTTTCAGGCGGTAGCCGCGTCGGAACCAGCCAAAAGCGACGAAAAAGAGGGCCAGATTGACCCCCAGCAGCACAATAGCGCCCGTCGCCAGGGGGGCCGAGGCCTCACCCGTCATGCCATAGCGGAAGCCGTCGATCACATAGAAGACGGGGTTGAAGCGGATGATCGCCTGGCCGAGCTCCGGCAGGCCGTCGACCCGGTAGAAAACCCCGGACAGGAAAGAGAGCGGCAGCAGCAGAAAGGTATGGACCGCTGAATAGGAATCCCATTTTTCCGCCCAGATGCCGACCAGGATGCCGATGAGGCCATGCAGGATCGTCCCCATCAACAGGAAGAACAATAGGGCTAAGGGGTCGTGCAGCCCCAATCTGGCAAACAGCAATGCGGCAATCGCCACCGCCCCACCGACCACGATGCCGGCCGCACTTGATCCGCCGAGATAGCCGAGCACGCGTTCGAGCGGCGACAGGGGCGCCATCAGCAGATCGGCGATGACCCGCTCATGCTTGTCGAAAATGAACGAGCCGCAGGCATTCTCGAACGCCTTCTCGCAGGCGACGAAAATGATCAGCCCCGGGGCGATGAAATCGAGCAGGGGGGCGCCGCCGCCAGCTCCCACGGTGATCATCGCGAGATGGAAGATCGCGAGATAGAGCAGCGAGGAAACGATCGGCCCCAGCAGTTGGTAATTATAGTCTTTGAGGCCCCGGCTGCATTCGCGCCAGGCGAGCGTGCGAAGGCCCAGCCAATTGACCGCGCCGAACCGGCGGGTGCCCAGCCCTTTTATGCTGCTGACCCCATTCATGCCTTCAGTCGCCAGCCCTGTTGGAAGGCACGGTAATTGATCGCGAGCAGAAGCAGGTTGACCAGGCTGAGAATGATGATGCCAAGGATGAGCGAACCGTCGGCATGACCGATCATGCCGTAGCGGAAGCCGTCGATCATGTAGAAGAACGGATTGAGATGAGCGAGGATCTGGCCGAATTCTGGCAGCCGCTCGGTCGAGTAGAAGGTACCGGAGAGAAAGGCCAGCGGCGTCACCACGAAATTGGTGACGGCCGCCATGTGGTCGAACTTGTCGCAGAGAATGCCCGCCAGAACACCGATCTGCGCCAGCATCAGGCTGGCCGCCACCGCGTGGAAGACGAGAAAGAGGGGATGCACGGCGTTCAAGGGCACAAACACCCAGATGGCGGCGGCCGTGGCCAAGCCCACCACAAGGCCGCGCGTCAGCCCCCCAAGAGCGACACCCAGGGTCAGTTCCAGGGGCGAGAGCGGCGGCATCAGGAGATCGACGATATTGCCCTGAACTTTGGCAATGAGCAGCGACGACGAGGTATTGGCAAAGGCGTTCTGCGTCATCGCCATCATGATGAGGCCGGGCGCCAGAAATTCCATATAGGGTACGCCGCCCAAAGTGCCCGCGTCCCGGCCCAGAGCCAGCACGAAGATGGCAAGGAACAACAGGGTGGTGACCATCGGGGCGAGGATCGTCTGCGTGCCCACCGTCCAGAAGCGCCTGACTTCCTTGCGATAGAGGGTGGCGAGACCGATCCAATTGAACTGGCCGTAGCGGCGGGGGGAGAGGGTCAGGGACATGATGGCGCGGACCTTATCCATCCCGCCCTCCGGCGACAATTGCGATCTGCGCAATCCCCCTCCGCCCCGGCGGATCAAAGCCCACGCGGCAGCTTCAAGGCCAGAAAGGCGCAAAACAGCGCGAAACAGGCATTGACCAGAAACACCACAGGAAGTGGAAAAAAGGTCAACAGAATGGCAAAAAGTGCCGGCGGGATCAGCGCTGCCGCATCGCGGTAGATACTGAACACCATGGTCATTTGCGGCCGTTCGAAGGCCCGCACCGCGCGCAGGAAGGTGACGACGGCAACCGAATCCAGCGAGACCGCACCGACCGCCGAGGCTATGAGGAGCGCGCTGGCGACCTCGGGATCGCCCGAGAACCAGACCACGCCGAAGGTCGCCAGACTCACCCACAGGAATGCGCCCGCGATAAATCGCCGAAGCCCGAGCCGCCGCCCGACCCAGCCAAAGAACAGGCTGACGAACAGCATCGCCGTGCAGGACGAGATGAGATTGCCCGCTGCCACATTGGGCATACCGGCCTGCACGAGATAGATCGGCGCATAGGTGAAAAGAGTTACCCACCAGCTCTCGCGCCCGAAATTGAGCATCCAGGCCAGCGTGAGGCGCTTCTGGCTGAAGAAACGGCGGATGTTGACCAGCGGATTCGACCGGCGCCCCACACTCGGTGTTGGCGCCTGCAGCTTCAACGCACGAAAATAGGCGAATAGGACGATCGCCGCGCCGATCGACACCATGAAAGGCAAATGAGGATCGACCTCGTAGAGGCGGATGCCGAGGAACGGTCCACCGACCCAGGCACTGGCCGAGAAGAACGTGCGCAAGGGCTCGGATTTTGCCAGGGCACGCTTCTCGATGAAGGCGGCGATATAAATGTTGAGAAGGCCAAGAAGGCCCGCCGCCGCCATCGAGCGCATCATCCAGCCGAGACCGAAACCGACGAAGCTGGCACTCATCATTAGGAGCGACGCGAGCCCCAGCATGGCGATGGCCAGCAGATAGGTGGCATGCGGGCGCCAGCGGTGAATGATGCCGGGGAGGGCGAGCGCCGCCGCGACGCCGGCGATCCCAACGACCGTCACGGTAATGCTGACATCGCGCGCCGAACCCAGGAGGCGCAGGGCCTCAAGCGGCAAAACCGGCGCCACGATCGCACGGGCGATCGAATCCAGTGTGAAAAGTGATGCAAAGAGAACCGGGCCGGGGCGAGTCACGGGGTCATGCCAAGAACGGGTGGCGGCGGCTGCGGCGACGATCATAAAACGGAAAATCCACGGCGGGAATGATCGCCGCATCATAGCGTGGCGCTGCTGAGGCGCGAGGGTCTCACTCCATCGGAAAATGCATAGCCGTCATCCGCTCATGAGCGAACAGCCGTTTCGCGATGAAACGGCCGCCGCAACGCAACAGAAACAGCGATGCCTTTGGGTCTAAAATCCGGCCAGCAAGGCGCCGCCGAGAATTGCCGCCAGGAAGCCGACACCTCGCGCCAGCATCGGCTTTGCCAAACGAGCAAAAGCGGAACCGAGGCCGAGGCCAATGCTGTGCAGGATGGCGGTTGAGATCATGAAGCCGAGACCATAGCCGAGCGCCGAGGCGGCTTCCGGCAATTCACTTCCATGGGCATGACCATGGAAGAAGGAGAGCAAGGCGACAATCGTCGCGGCCATCCCGCTCGGCAGTTTGGCGCCGAAAGCGACCAGGAGGCCGATAACAACGACCGAACCGGCAATGCCCAGTTCCACCTGCGGCAGGGGCAACGCGAAGAGCGAAGATGCCGCGCCTATCGCCATCGTCACCATAAAAGCGAGCGGCACCAGCCAGAGATTGCGACCACCCAATTGCATGGCCCAGAGACCGACACCGATCATCACCAGCAGATGGTCGAGACCGTTGAAAGGATGCACCAGGCCGGCGGCGAAGCCACTGCTCCCATGGCCGGTATGGGCAAATGCTGGCGTTGCGGCGAGGCTGGCCGCGACGAAAATGAAGGCTGGCAGGATCTGACGCATGGGGGAATCCTCGGGGCTGAGTTGACGCCGCCGCATGACCGAACTTTGCGCGCGCTTTTTTGCTGGTCCCCCGACCGCTGCGCTTCTTCAATCTACGGAAGGGACAGGGTGCATGAAGCGGGCCTGTCTTGGCAAGGCGGATCAGTTGGCCGCGCGGTCAATGAGATGCATGAAGGAGCCCATTACGGAACCCACGCGCCGGCCGATCGGTCCCAGATCGCGGCCCCGCGCATCCTCGACCTGAAACAGCGCGGGCGCAGCGCCTTCGCTCAGGGTTGTCGCATAGTGGAACTCGTGGCCCCGGATGACGGTACCCTTGGCACCCATGGGCCCGTCTGCGAGGAGCCGCGCCGCGCGGTAGCCGAGATGCAGCTTGCGCGCGGCAAAGCTGGTTTCGACCGGCAGCAAGCCGATCATCTCATGGCGCACACCCGCGGTGTCGGTGAGGCCGGTGCCCAGAGCCATGTAGCCGCCGCACTCGCCATAGATCGTGGCACCCCTCGCAGCAGCGGCGCGTACACCGTCCACGAAACGGCGATTCCCGGCCAGTTGGCCAGCATGCAATTCGGGATAGCCGCCGGGCAGGAAAACTGCATCCGCGGCCACATCCGGCGCCTCGTTGTTGAGCGGCGAGAACGGCACGATCTCCGCGCCCGCTTCCCGCCAGGCCTCAAGATGATAGGGATAGGAAAAGGCAAAGGCCGCGTCGTCGGCTAGGGCGATGCGCTGGCCCAAAGGCGGCAGCAGCGGCTGAAAGCCGGCGTCATCACTGGAAATCGTACCCGCCGCTGCGACGATACCATCGAGATCGAACCCTTCGCCGAAGGCAGCGCGCGCCTCGGCAAAGAAATCCGCGAGTCCCGCATGCTCCCGTGCCTGGACCAGCCCCAGATGCCGTTCCGGAACGGACAGCGCCGGGACACGCGGCAGATATCCAAGCGGCTTCAGCCCTGCCTCTCGCGCGGCCAGGGCCAGAATCTCGCGATGCCCCGGCCCGCCCACCTGATTGAACACGACCCCGGCGAATTTCAGGGCGGGATCATGGGCGGCGATGCCTTGCAGGATCGCCGTGGCTGTGGCGCCCATGCCCTTCACATTCATGACGAGGAGAATCGGGAGACCCAATGCCCGTGCCAGTTCCGCGGTCGAGCCGTTCTCCTTTCCCGATTTACCAGGTATGCCGTCGAAGAGGCCCATGACGCCTTCGACGATCACGAAATCGCCACGCGCCGCTTGTCGCGACAACAGCCCATCGAGACTCGACCGGCGCATCGCCCAGATGTCGAGATTGAAACAGGGTTTGCCGGTGGCGGCCGCATGAAATTCGGGATCGATGTAATCCGGCCCCGCCTTGCATCCGACCACGGAAATGCCGCGCGCCTTCAGCAATGAAAGGAGCGAGAGTGTCGCGAGGGTCTTGCCGCTGCCAGAGGAAGGGGCGGCGATGATGAGGCCGCGCGCCATAATCGGCCCTCAGCCGGTCTGGTCGCGGCGGCGCTGGCCGAGCGGATCGGGGATGAGCTGCTTGCCGTCGAGTGCCCCCAGCCAATCCATCGCCGCGCGCAGGCGTACCACTTCACCAACGACGACCATGGCGGGAGGCTCGATGCCGGCGGCTTCGGCTTCCGCTGCGGCCTTGGCCAGAGTCGTCTCCAGCACTTCCTGGCTGGCAGTCGTCGCCCGGGCGATGATGGCAACGGGTTCGCTCGCCGACCTGCCACCGGCCATCAGGCGCTCGGCGATCCGGCCGAGATGCTTCAACGCCATGTAGAGCACGATGACCGGCGCACCCTTGGCCAATGAGGCCCAATCGACCGAATCCGGCACTTCGCCAGTCGCGTCATGGCCCGTCACGAAGGCGACCGCCGCATTGACATCGCGATGCGTCACCGGGATGCCTGCGTAAGCCAGGCCGCCGATCCCGGCCGAGATGCCGGGGACAATGCGGAACGGGATACCGGCTTCCACCAGCGTCAGCGCTTCCTCGCCGCCGCGGCCGAAGACGAAGGGATCGCCGCCTTTCAGCCGCAGCACGCGCTTGCCTTCGCGTGCCAATTGCACGAGACGCAGCGAAATGTCGGGCTGCTTGGCCGAGGGCTTGCCGCCGCGCTTCCCGGCATATTCGAGCTCGGCACCGGGTCGGGCCAGATCCAGGATCGATTGATCGACCAGCGCGTCATAGACGATGACATCCGCCGTGCCCAAAGCCTTGACGGCGAGCAAGGTGAGCAAACCGGGATCGCCCGGCCCCGCCCCGGTCAGCCAGACCCAGCCCGGCTCCAGTTCCGGCAATGTCGCAAATAGCTTATTCATGGCGCCCAAATTAGCGCAGTATCGGCGCGAGACTAGCCCGCAAAAGACATCCGCCCATACAATAGCGTCATGCCTCCCGCGAAAGACCCACCCGAATCAGCTTCCGGCGCCAGGCGCCCGGATGGTCCCCTGCGCAAGGGCTGGACCACCGGATGCTGCGCCACGGCCGCCACCAAGGCGGCTTTTTCGGCCCTTTTGACCGGAACATTCGGGAATTCTGTGACATTTACCCTTCCCAAGGGCGAAAAACCGGCCTTTCCCCTCCTGGAACCGGTCTTGGGCGTCGATTTTGCTGAAGTTGGCATCATAAAAGACGCCGGTGACGACCCGGATGTGACCCATGGCGCCCATATCCGGTCCCGTGTGCGCCGTTTGCCGCCAGGCAGTGGTACGATCTTCAAAGCCGGAGATGGCGTAGGCTTGGTGACCAAGGCGGGCCTGCCGATCCCGCCCGGCGAACCGGCGATCAACCCCGCCCCCCGCGCCATGATCCAGGGCGTGCTTGCTGAAATCGCCGCCGAACACGGGACTCATGCCGATGCGGAAGTGACTATCTCGGTCATCGGCGGCGCCGAGATCGCCAGGCAGACCTGGAACCCGCGTCTCGGCATCGTCGGCGGCATCTCGATCCTGGGCACGACCGGGATTGTGCATCCTTTTTCCTGTGCTGCCTGGATCGCCTCGATCCATCGCGGCATCGATGTCATCCGCGCCGCCGGCATAAACCACGCCGCCGCCTGTACCGGTTCCACCACCGAGGCGGCGGTCGAAAAGCGCCATCATCTGCCGGAACATGCTTTCATCGACATGGGCGATTTCGCCGGCGGTGTCCTCAAATATCTCCGCCACCACCCGATACCCCGCCTCACCTTGGCCGGCGGCTTTGCCAAGATGGCAAAACTCGCAGAAGGCCATCTCGATCTCCATTCCAGCCGCAGCCAGATCGATCTCAGCCGTCTCGCGGAACGCGCGGTGGCACTCGGCGCCGGCGAAGAGGTTGCCGCGCGCATCCGCGCCGGCAATACCGCGATGGAAGCGCTTGAGATCTGCACGGCGGCAAACATCCCGATTGGTGACGACATCGCCAAATCCGCCCGCACCATCGCCCTCACCGAGGCCGATCACAGAATCGACATCGAGCTCCTGGTTTATGACCGCAAGGGCAACCTCGTCGGCGAAGCGGGGTTTGCGCGCTAGATATTTTTCACCTTGCGCACGTCCGAGAAGAACGCCACCACCGGCGACAGGGCATAGCCGGCGATTGCCAGCCAGAGCACCAGATCGATGCCATGGCTTTCCGCCAGGAGCCCACCAAGGATCGCCGCGAAAGGGACCGGCGCGTCATTGACCAGGCGGGTGGTGGCTCCGGCCCGGCCCAGCAATTCCGCCGGCACGCGGCGCTGGCGCAAGCTGCGCTCCAGCACGGCGAAATAACCGGTGCTGCCGTCGGAGAGGAGTTGCTGCATCATCAGGAGACCGATCACCAGCCAAGGCGACACCCCCAGCATCAGCCCCGCCAAGGGCACGCAAGCGAGACCCAGGGTCTTCACGGCAAACGCGAGAATGAGGCCCGGCCCCACCGGCAGGGCTGCCGCCAGGCGCGGTGCCAATGCCGACCCGATCAGGCTGGCGATCCCGCCGACAGCGACGATGAGGCCCAGCACCAAGGGCGAGATGGCGAGATCGCGCACGAGATAGAGCACATAGAACGGCCCCAGCATGCCGCCGAAGAACGTGCGGATGAAGCGCGCGAAAAGCAGCGGCCGCAGCACCGAATCACGCCACAGCATGGTGATGCCGTCGCGAATCTCGCGGCGGATATCGGGCTGGCGGAGCAAGATTGCGGTCTCCTCACGCGCTCTGATCCGCCAGAGAAAGAACGCCGATAGAAGATACGAGAACGCATTGATGAGGATGGTGAGCGGTCCGCCGATCACCTGCACGAGCAGGCCGCCCAGAGGCGGCCCGACGATTTCGCTGCTGGCATCGGTCGCTTCCTTGGCGGCATTGGCCGACAAGACCTGATCGCGCCCGACCAGGCCCGGCAGGTAGGCCTGGTCGGCAATGTCGAAGGCGAGTGTAGCGGCCGAGACACAAAAGGCGACCACACAAAGCTGCGCCACGCTGAGCCAGCCAAGGAAGGCCGCCAGCGGCACGCTCAAGAGAATGAGGCAGCGAATGAGATCGGCCAGAATCATCGCCGGGCGGCGGCGCATGCGATCAAGAAAGGCACCGGCATGAAGCGCCATCAGGATCGTCGGCAGGGTCGTGGCGACGGTGATCCCGCTCATGGCGAGCGGACCCGCCCCCAGCACCAGAACGGCGGTCAAAGGCAGTGCTTCGCGCGCGATCTTGGCACCGAGATGCGAGATGCCGAGGGCCGCGATGAGATTCCGGAAATCGGGCCGGCGCCAGAGTTTCAAGTCCGGCGATTCCGGCATGCGCTTATTCCGGCCGATAGAGATGCTGGTGCGCCGCGTTGTAAAGCTGGCTGTCCTTGAAATCGGCGGCGCCGAACACGCGGCCAACAAAGATGAGGGCCGTGCGCGCGATATCACCGCCCTTCAGCTTCCGGGCGATGTCGGCAAGGGTGCCGCGAACCACGGCCTCATCCGGCCAGGAGGCGCGGTAGACGACGATCGCCGGACAATCGGCGCCATAGAAGGGCGTCAGTTCGGCGACCACCTTGTCGATGCTTTTCACCGAAAGATGCAAGGCCAGGGTGGCGCCACTTTGCCCCAGGGTCTTCAGGTCTTCGCGCGGCGGCATGGGCGAGGAAGCGCCCTGCACGCGTGTCAGGATGATGGTCTGGCTCACCTCGGGCAAAGTGAGTTCGGTCTTCAGCAGAGCCGCAGCCGCGGCGAAGGCCGGCACGCCCGGAACGACGTCATAGGGAATGGTGAGGGCGTCGAGGCGGCGCATCTGCTCACCGATGGCGCCGTAGATCGAGGGATCGCCGGAATGCACGCGGGCCACATCCAGGCCGGCTTTATGCGCGCGTTCCATCTCGCCCACGATCTCGTCGAGGTGCAAAGACGCCGTGTCGATCACCCGCGCATCTTCCCGCGCCAGGGCGACGATCGCCTTGGGCACCAGCGAACCGGCATAGAGGACGACGGGTGCTTCACTGATGAGGCGCTGGCCCTTGACGGTGATGAGGTCCGGATCGCCCGGACCCGCGCCGATGAAATGAACGATGCTCATGGCATTCTTATCGGCGATTCGCGCCGCTCTGGGCAATGGCGCAGGTAATGCCGGCTCCTTTAGTCTTGGTCAGGACGAGCGTTGCATTGGGACCGGCGGCGGCCAACGCCGCTGCTTCGGCGACACCGTGGCAGCCGATGCGCTGGAACAAGGCAGGCGACGGGTGCATGAGGCGCGGCGTCTCCAATTCCAGCCGCGCCGCCGGAAAATAATACGCGGGAACATTGAAATGCCGCGCCAGGGCCGCCACCAGCCCGCTTTCCCTGCGCGTATCGATACTGGCAACAGCGCTGATGTCTGCGGGCATCAGCCCGGCCGATCGAAGCCCATGCTCGGCCAGGACCAGCAAATCCGCAAGACGGGCTTGGCTTTCATGGCCGATTCCAAGGACGGCGCTCATGCTTCGTCCGCGCCCCATTTTTCCTCTTCCGGCGTGTCCAGGACATCGCCACGCGGATGACGAGGGAAATGATCCGCCGTCTCGAACCAGGAAACCTTCTCGGCCACATGGAAATGCGCCCGAGGCACCAGATCGCCGGGTCGGTCGAACACGCCGATATTGAGATGGATCTCGTCCGGGTACTTTTTCGCCTGGTAGCTGAGCGGCGTACCGCAACGCGGACAGAAGCAGCGCGTAACACCGGGCGACGATTGGTAGCTGGCGGGCGCCGTTTTGCTCCAGCGGAAACCGTCATCCAAGGTCGCGAACACGGCGAAACTCGCCACTGCCGCCCCGGTCTGGCGGCGGCAGGAAAAACAATGGCAATGAAAGACTGCCCGGGGAGCGCCCAGAGCTTCGAATCGGACGTCGCCGCAGAGGCATCCGCCGACATATCCCGCGTGCCGTGTCATCTTCGCCTGCCTTCCTTGCCCCGACGTTTCCGACGTTATCACTGCATGCTTGACGAGACAGTCCGGATGCGGTTGATCGCAGAACCATGTCGAGCGACCTCATGCACCCAGCAGCACTTCTGATCGCCGTCGCCGCGGACGCCCTCCTCGGCGAACCCGGCTGGCTTTATCGCCGCCTGCCCCACCCGGTGGTGGCGATCGGTTCAGTCATCGCATGGGCGGACCGGCGCTTCAATCGCGCCAGCGACACGGATGCCCGGCGCCGGCGCGGCGGCATCATGGTGGCCGCGGGTCTGGTCGCCAGCGCTTTCGGCCTCGGCTGGGTTCTCCAGGCCGCGCTGCTCGCCCTGCCGTGGGGGCCCCTCTGGCTCGGCCTCGTCATGTCGACCCTGATCGCCCAGCGCAGCCTCTATGCCCATGTCGCCGATGTCGCATCGGCCCTCGAGCTCTCCGGGATCGAGGGCGGCCGAATCGCGGTTGCCCGCATCGTCGGCCGCGATCCCGACAGGCTCGACGAAGCCGGCGTTTCCCGTGCCGCCGTCGAAAGCCTCGCCGAAAACTTCTCCGACGGCATCGTGGCGCCCATTTTCTGGGGCCTCCTTCTTGGCCTGCCCGGCATGCTGGCCTATAAGGCGCTCAACACCGCCGACAGCATGATCGGCCACAAGACACCCCGCCATCTGGCCTTTGGCTGGGCGTCGGCCCGGGCCGACGATTGGGCCAATCTACCCGCGTCGCGCCTCTCCGCTTTGCTGCTCGTTCTGGCCGCTTTGCTGCAGCGCGGTGCCGATGCCGTCTCGGCATGGCGCGCCGTCCGGCGCGATGCCCGGCGTCACAAATCGCCCAATGCCGGCTGGCCCGAAGCTGCCATGGCTGGCGCCCTGGGCCTCGCCGTCGCCGGCCCCCGCACCTATCACGGCCGCCTCGTTCCCGATCCCTGGATGAACGATGGCGGCCGCTGGCAGCTCAATGCCGCCGACATCCGCGCCGGTCTTTCCCTCTACTGGCGGGCCTGCCTCATTCTCGCAATTCTTGTTGTGATATGCGTGGGCGTCGATTGACTTAAGTCAGGACGCATGCCCTTCCTCTTTAACTTCGCCCGATTTCATGTCAGCCTGCTTTCCAAAGATTGGGGAGAAATACAGGCGCCATGAGCACCAACAAGCCGACCATCACCGAGGAAGATGCCCTCCAGTTCCACGTCATGGGGCGGCCGGGCAAGATCGAGATCATCGCCTCGAAGCCGCTGACCACCCAGCGTGACCTCAGCCTCGCTTATTCCCCCGGCGTCGCCTATCCCTGCCTTCACATCGCCAAGGATCCCAACACGGCCTATGACTATACGGCCAAGGGCAATCTCGTGGCGGTGATCTCGAACGGCACCGCCGTCCTTGGCCTCGGCGATCTCGGCGCCCTTGCCTCGAAGCCGGTGATGGAGGGTAAGGCGGTCCTCTTCAAGCGCTTTGCCGACATCGATTCCATCGATCTTGAGGTGGATACCAAGGACGTCACCGAATTCGTCAATTCCGTGCGCTATCTCGGCCCCAGTTTCGGCGGCATCAATCTTGAGGACATCAAAGCGCCGGAATGCTTCATCATCGAGCAGCAATTGCGCGAACTGATGGACATTCCCGTCTTCCATGACGACCAGCATGGCACCGCCATCATCGCCGCCGCGGGGCTTTTGAATGCATTGCATCTGACCGGGCGCAACATCAAGGACGTGAAGCTGGTGGTGAACGGCGCCGGCGCGGCCTCGATCGCCTGCGTCGAATTGGTGAAGGCCATGGGCATGCCCCATGACAACGCCATCATCTGCGACACCAAGGGCGTTATCTATCAGGGCCGCACCGAGGGCATGAATCAGTGGAAATCGGCCCATGCGGTCAAGACCAAAGCCCGAAGCCTGGAAGAAGCCATGCAGGGCGCCGATGTGTTCTTCGGCCTTTCCGCCAAGGGCGCCGTCACCGGCGCGATGGTGAAGGCGATGGCAGACAAGCCGATCATTTTCGCCATGGCCAATCCGGATCCCGAGATCACGCCCGAGGAAGTGCATGCCGTGCGCTCCGACGCCATCGTCGCTACGGGCCGCTCCGATTACGTGAACCAGGTCAACAACGTCCTCGGCTTCCCCTATATCTTCCGCGGTGCCTTGGATGTGCGCGCCTCCACCATCAACGACCAGATGAAGATCGCTGCGGCCCATGCCATCGCCGAGCTCGCCCGCCAGGATGTGCCGGATGAGGTCGATGCCGCCTATTCCGGCCGGCGCCTGCGCTTCGGGCCGGATTACATCATCCCGGTGCCGTTCGATCCCCGCCTCATCACCCATGTGCCGCCGGCCGTTGCCAAGGCGGCGATGGATAGCGGTGTCGCCCGGAAGCCGATCATCGACATGGATGCCTATGTGGCCTCGCTGGCGGGCCGCCTCGATCCCGCGGCGAGCTCGCTCCAGCTCATTTTCGAGCGCGTGCGCCACAACCCGAAGCGCGTCGTCTTCGCCGAGGGCGAGGAGGAAAAGGTGATCCGCGCCGCGATCGCCTTCCGCGCCGCGGGCTATGGCACGCCGGTTCTGGTCGGCCGGCCCGAGCGCATCGCCGAGACCATCCGCACCCAGGCCTTGCACGACGCGGAAGGGTTGGAAGTGGTCACCGCCGCCACCACGCCGCATCGCCAGCATTATCACGACATGCTCTATGACCGCCTACAGCGGAAGGGTGTGCTCTCGCGTGACGTGCAGCGCATGGTCAATCAGGATCGCAACGTCTTCGCGGCTTGCATGGTGGCGGCGGGTCATGCCGACGCGTTGGTGACCGGAGTCACGCGCAGCTTCAATGTGTGCCTGGAAGACGTCACCAAGGTCATAGACGTCCGGCCCGGTCAGACCCTGATGGGTCTTTCCATGCTCGTGGCGGGCGGGCGCACCGTGCTGCTGGCCGATACCAACGTCCACGAATTGCCCAGCGCCGAACAGCTTGCCGATTTTGCGGTCCAGGCCGCCAATATCGCCCGGCAACTGGGTCATGAGCCGCGCGTGGCTTTGCTCTCCTTCTCCAATTTCGGCAATCCCCCGCGCGAGAAGGCCGTGCGCATCCGCGAAGCGGTGCTGGTGCTGGATGAACGCCGGGTCGATTTCGAATATGACGGCGAGATGCAATCCAACGTCGCTCTCAATTACAGCCTGATGAAGGAGCTTTACCCCTTCTGCCGGCTGAACGGCCCGGCCAACATCCTGATCATGCCGGCGCTGCATTCCGCCAATATCTCGGCGAACCTCATGCAGGAGATGGGCGGCACGTCCTTCGGTCCGATCCTGGTCGGCTTGCAGAAACCCGCTCAGATCGTCCGCACCGGCGCTACCGTCAACGAGATCGTGACCGCCGCCGCCTTCGCCGCGCTGGCAACGACGCCTCTCAGCACCAGATAATCGCGCCTGCTTAGATCGCCCCCGCCTAGATCGCCCCCTGCGGCACACCGGTCACGCGTTCGACCAGACGGTGGCGTATCTGCAGGCAGGTCTGGATCACGGTACCGAGGCCCAGCGCGCTCACCAGCGTGCCGAGGCCGACGGTGCCGCCCAGAAACCAGCCGATGACGAGGGCGCAGACCTCGACGATCGTGCGCGAGAGGCGGATCGAGAAGCCGAATTTGCGGTTGAGCCCGACCATGACGCCATCGCGCGGTCCGGTACCGAGCCGAGCCGGGAGATAAAGGGCACTCCCAACCCCCATCAGCACCATGCCGAGCAGCAGGAAGACCCAGCGCAAAATGAGATCATCGATCGGCGGCAGGATGGCGAGAAAGAGATCCGCCGAAGGACCGATCACCAGCGCATTGAGCACGGTGCCGATCCCCGGCTTCATGCGGAGCGGAATCCAGAGCAACAGCACGCCGACGCTGGTGACGACACCCGCCATGCCGATGGTGATACCGAGCCTTTGCCCCAGGCCCTGATGGAACACGTCCCAGGGCGAGAGGCCGAGTTCGGCGCGCACCTGCAGCGCCACCGCCAGCCCCCAGATGACGAAGCCGAAAAGCAGCGGCAACAGGCGCTTCAGCAGGAACGGAACCATGACGGGGAAAATCCTGAGCGGTGATTTTCCCCATCCTTAGGCGAGCCCGGCCGATCTGGCAAGGCGCGGACCGGATCGCCGATCTTAGCTGCGCCGCTGATGATCGCCCGTTTCCGGAGCCACCGCCTTGTCCTGCCCGGCCTGCAGCCGCGCGACCAGATCCACCAATTCCTCCAATTGCGCGATCAGCGTATCGGCCCGCGCCGCCAGACGCTTTGCGACGGGATCACTGGCCACCAGATCCAGGATCGGCGCGCGCTCGGCCACCAGGCGGTCACGCATGACACTGGCTTCTCTGGCCAGTTTGGCAAAGCCCAGCAGGATGTCGGGTGCCACATTCTGGCCGCGGCCGATGATTTCGAGACGCCGCAAGGACCCCAGGCTGGTGGCGACCAGCGAGGCCGTGCGGATCATCTTCACCTCGTCGAGGAAGAAGAGCGGATCGTCTTCCGACATGTTCATCGGCCGCTTGCCTGTGTCATGTCCTTATCCCTCTCGCACCTTGGCGATGAACTGCGTCACCTGCGCCCGCAAAGTTTCCGCCTGCCGGCCGAGATCGCTGGCTGCGGCCAGCACTTGCGAGGCGGCGTGACCTGCCTCGCCGGCTGCATCGGTCACACCTGAAATATTGCTGGATACTTCATTGGTGCCCTGGCTGGCCTGCTGCACGTTGCGTGAGATTTCCTGCGTCGCCGCACCCTGCTCCTCGACCGCGGCGGCGATGGTGCCGGAAATCTGGCTGATCTCCTCGATGATGCGGGCGATGGATTGAATGGCGCTAACCGATTGCCCAGTCGCCTGCTGGATGCTTTGGATCTTGGCGCTGATATCGTCGGTGGCCTTCGCGGTTTGGGTCGCCAGGTTCTTGACTTCCGACGCCACCACGGCGAAGCCCTTGCCGGCATCGCCAGCGCGGGCCGCTTCGATCGTGGCGTTCAAGGCGAGGAGATTGGTCTGCGACGCGATCTCGCTGATCAGCTTTACCACATCGCCGATCGCTTCCGCTTCCACCGACAGGGAATTGACGGTGGCATTGGTGCGGGTCGTCTCATCGACCGCCTGCTTGGCCACGGTTGCCGATTGCGCCACCTGCCGGCTGATCTCGGTGATCGAGGCGGCAAGCTCTTCCGCCGCCGCCGCCACAGTCTGCACATTCGACGTGGCCTGCGCCGCTGCGGCGGCCACCGCGGTCGATTGACGGTTGGTCTGCTCGGCCGTCGAGGACATGCCCTGGGCCGATTTCTCAAGCTCGGTCGCGGAAGAAGAGACCGTGCCGACGATACCCGACACCGACGCCTCGAATTCGTCTGCCATGCGATGCATCGCCGCCTGCTGATCGGCGGCGGCCCGGCGCTTCAGTTCCTCCTGCTCGGCGGCGAGATCGCGCGCTTTGACCATGTTCTCCTTGAAGATCTGCGTGGTGGCCGCAATTTCCCCGATCTCGTCCTTGCGCTCGGTTCCGAATACTTCTGTCTCCAGATTCCCTTCCGCAAGACGCCGCAGGCAATCCACCATCGCCCGGATCGGCCGCACGATGCCCTTTTGCGAAATGAGCAGCCCGAGACCAAGGCCGATCAACGCACCCGACACGGCGCCGACGATCATCGCCAGACTTGCCGATTCATACAGCGCACCGGCGTCGTTCGTGACGCGCTCCGACTTGTCCGCCACGGCCTTGGTAAAGGCAACGGCCGCTTCCTCGGCGGCGGACGCCTTCAACCGACTTTCCATCACTTGTGTGAGGAGTTGCCGCTGTGCGTCCGTCATTTCAGCATGCTGATTGCGTTTGGCGAGCGCGATGGTGGCGTCGAGCGTCGTCAGATAGTCGTTGATGCTCGACTTGAAGGCTTCCAGAACCGCGCCGATCTGGGGTTCGACCACACTGGCCGTCGCGGTATCGAGCCGCTCCTGCAATTCCTTGCGCTGTACGTCGATGAAGGCGACGGCTTCGTCGAAGTTCTGGCTGTCGATGGCCAGGCGGAATTCGCCGCGATTGAGCGCCAGGATGTTCTGCCGCATGCGGGCACTCAACAATGTCTGTTGTCCAGTATGCTCGATTGCTTCGGTCGCCTCGTTGAGAAGGCGCATGGAGACGATGCCCCCGGTGGCAATGCCGCCCGAAACCAGACCCAGAAACAAAATCACGGCCAGGACCTTGGTCCCGATCCGATAGCTGCCCAAATTCATCGCTCATCCCCTTCGTTGAAAACGGCGCCCGGAGGCGCGTTTGTGACGACGCCATCCGCACGCCGCCGGCAATGGTTTTGCAATTGTGGCAAAATGGCTGGTCCAGCCCTGATCGGGCCGATTTGGCGGCGGCTAACCCCTTTTCCCGTCCGGACTTTGGCCGTGGCGGGGTCGCAGCCAAGTGATATGATGACAAAGCGACGAAAGCCGGCCCCTGGACACGGGCGCGGCACAACCGGCACGGGTCCAAAAAGGGGGGAGTCCGCGCGCTGAATCACGGTCTTTTTCGGGGGCGGATCGAAGCGACGACATCGGCTTGGGTAGCGGAAATGCGCAGAAATCAAGGCGCCGCCGCCGGGCCGCCGGCGAGGGACGACCGACCGTCACACGCTGTTTTCTCGCACCCATTCCCTGCTCCTGCCTGGTCGCCCGGGGACCGGCGCTGCCTGCTCAGTCGCTTGTCCCGGCGGCTTTGCCTATGCGCGTCAGGGCGCATATCTCCAGCGCGCGTCCCATCGGCCATGACCATGAGGCCATTGCCTCAGCGCCGGTGGAATTACCAAAACAAGAGCAGAGTGCCATAAATGGACATTCATTTCAAGAATAGATTCTCATATCTGGATGTATGGCTTGGTGTATATGCCAAAAATGAGACCTATTTCCCTTTTCTCTGGGTATTAGGTCCATTTGTGCATGTCGGTCCCACACCCGGTACTTCCTTGCCGGCTTTCTCGCGCTGCGCCGCAGGGTGTCATGGGTAAAGGCCACGCCAACGATCTGACTGTCGGCATCGACGGGTTTCCAGCGCGGTTACGTGCGGCCATCGATCGCGCCGGCGGGGCCACGCGGATCGCGCAAGCCAGCGGTATTCCGCTCAGCACGCTGCACAACTATCTCTCCGGGCGGTCGGAACCGAAACGCCAGGCGATCGCCAGCCTTGCACGCAGCATGGCGCTTGATCCCTGGTGGCTGCTCACGGGCGAAGACCGCCTGCCAGCCACGCGGGACACGTCGATAGCCCGTTCAGCCGAGGGAATGGCCGATATCGATCTGCTGGCCGCCATCGCCGCGGCACTTATGTCGCTCTATGATGAAATTGGCCAACGGCCCGACGGCCTGACATTCGGCCGGAAATGCGGCCAAATTCATAATGCGATCCGCGCCGCCGCGGTTGATACCGAGGAACGCCGGACCATGCTGCGTCTGGCGCTGGCACTGCAACGCCAGGAATTGCTGGACGCCCTGCCAACAGACCGGTCGTGAGATGACGCGGCCTCAGCCCGTTTCCAGTTCCGAATCCCAGTAAAGAAAATCCCGCCAACTTTGGTGGAGATAGTTTGGCGGGAAGGATCGACCATTTTCTTGGAGTTCGAACGTCGTTGGTTGGACGGGCCGCCTCCTGGGAAACATGCCCACTTGATGCGGCAGCTTGCTGCCTTTCCTGAGATTGCAGTTCTGGCAGGCGGCAACCACGTTCTGCCAGGACGTGCGGCCACCCCGCGCGCGGGGGACTACGTGATCGAAGGTCAGGTCATGAGCCGCGGAGGTGCGGCCGCAATACTGGCAGCGGAAGCGGTCGCGCAGGAACACATTGAACCGGGTAAAGGCCGGGCGCCGCTCCTGCGGCACGTATTCCTTGAGGGAAATGACCGAGGGAAGGCGCATCGCCAAACTGGGGCTGTGCACCATCTCGTCATATTCGGAGAGGATATTGACGCGGTCCAGGAACACCGCCTTCACGGCTTCCTGCCAGGGCCACAGGGACAGCGGGAAGTAGCTCAACGGCCGGAAATCGGCGTTGAGGACCAGAGCCGGACATGCCTCAGGTGAGGCCAACATCATGCCATCTCCCGCGCGCAACAAGCTGTGGATAACCACGGCCAATACACTAGCATTAACCGGCTGCGGCGAAAAACTCAAGATGTAGCGGTTGGTCTCCCCGGTTCTTTCACGATCTTGTCATGGCAACCCAAAAGGGGACCAAAGCGACGTTCAGTGATGATGATGATCGTGATGGCGGCAAAGGGCCTGATGGAGGATGCTGGCCCCCAATTCCAGTCCCCGCTGGTCGATCGAATGCGGCAGCCCCGGCCGCCCTTCGCTCATGACGGGCACGCCCGCGGCATGCAGCGCCTGCTCCGCCTCGGCCATCGCATGGAACGGCAGGACCTCATCCGCCATGCCGTGGACCAGGAGAACGGGCGGCTTCGATTTGATCTCGCCGGCCAACAATTCCGGCGCCACCAGCATGCCGGAATAACCGACAATGGCGGCCAGGGGCTTGGCACGGCGCAGGCCGACATGCAGCGCCATCATGGTACCCTGGCTGAAACCCACCAGCGCCAGATCGGCATCGGTAAGACCGCGCGCCGCCAATTGTTCGTCGAGATAGCTATTGAGAATGGGGGCCGCCTGTTGCGTGCCGGCCAGCCGCGTCGCCGCATTGCGTTCCTCAAGCCCGAACCATTGATAGCCGCCGAATGGATTGATCTCGCAGGGGAAGGGTGCATTGGGCGAGAGAAACTCCGCCTCCGGCACCGCCGGCGCCAGATAGGGCGCCAGGCTGATGAGATCATCACCATTCGAGCCATAGCCGTGCAGGAAGACGATCAATTGTTCCGGCTTCTCGCCCGTGAGGGGCGGATGGCTGGGGCCGTCGAGCTTGGTCATTTGGCGCTGCTTTCGAAAGGATGTCGTTGCCACCCTCTTATCAGCGCCGGCCGCAGACGTGAAGAGGGGGACGTGAAGAGCCCTTACCGCCTCTTTTTGGCGATAAAATCGATGAAGATCATCTGCATGCCCCAGCCGTCGCGGTCGACGCTCAAGGGCATCAGCACATTTTCCACATGGGTGAAATCCTCATTCGGCCCGATATAGGCCGGCCGCAGCAAAACCGGCTGGTGGTTTTTCTCGACCAGCGCCAGGGATTGCCAGATCGCACTTTCCGGATTGTTGTATTTCGGATCCTTCGAGAACCAGTCGCCGGTATAATCCTTCCAGAGATATTGCCGCACACGGCTGCCCACTAGGCGCCAGCGAAAATCGAGCGGCGCGCATTGCACATCGAACAGCATGAGGTTTGCGACCAGGCGCGGAACATCGACCAGGGGATCGAGATCGGTACGCGCCGGCATCGGACGCCCCTGCCGACGGCTCTCCCAATAGCGATAGCCCTCGATGATGAGGGAGGAATGCATATCCAGCGCCTGCATGCCATTTGCAAGGCCGTCTGGATCATCGGCATCGAATTGAAGAATCTGCTGCATACTGCGCCGTTCTCCCGATGGTCGTAATGCGGCCTAGACTTTCTTGCGGATAAAATCGATGAACATCATCTGCATGCCCCAGCCGGGTTGCTTGACCGTCAACGGCATCAGTACGTTCTCGACATAGATGAAATCGTTATGCGGGCCGACATAGGTCGGGCGCTGCAACATCGGGCGCCCGGTCTCATCAACCAATTTGTGCCGCGGCCAGATCGATCCCGTGGCATCGTAATTGGCAAACTCGGAAAACCAACGCCCGACATAGTCGCGGCTGAGATTCTGTCGGACAGCGCTGCCCACGAGGCGAAAGCGGAAATCGAGCGGATCGCGCCGCACGTCGAACAGGATGATATGCGGCGTCAGGTTGGGAATATCGACGAGCGGGTCGATTTCCTGGCGGTCGGGACAAGAGCGGCCACGGCGGCTTCTATCCCAATAGCGGTAGCCCTGGATAACCAGTTCGGATCGCATGCCCAGTTCGGCCATGCCACGCGCAAGGCCGTTCGGATCGTCGGCATCGAACTGCACGGCCTGACTCAAGGAAGATCCCCCCGACTCTCGCCTTCCCCACCCAAGGCTCTTTGACGGCCTATTGCGGCAAGGGAATAAACTCCGTCTCGCCGGGTATTCTGACTCCAAACTGGTCGCGCTGCCAATCCGCCTTCGCCTGCTCGATCCTATCCTGCCGCGACGAGACGAAATTCCAGTAGATATGCCGCGGCCCGTCCATGGGAGCACCACCCAGCACCACCAGACGCACGGGCGTGACCGCCTTCAGCACGATCTCGGCATTCTTGCCGAAAGCAAGCAGCCGGCCCGGTTCGAAAGCCTGGCCGTCGATCTCGACGACACCTTCAATCAGATAGGCAGCGCGTTCCTCATAGGCTGTCTCGAGACGAAAGCGCGCGCCGGCTTGCAAAGTCACATCGCCATAGAAGAGCTCGGAATGCGTCGCGACCGGCGAATGCAGGCCGGCGATCGATCCGGCCAGCACTTTCAAGTGCTGGCCGTCCTCGCTCCCCTCCGGCAAATCCCCACCGCTGTAGTGGATGAAGGCTGGGTCGGTTTCCTCAAATTCTTTCGGCAAGGCGACCCAACTCTGCAAGCCATAGAGGTCCTGCGGATGCTTCCGGGTTTCACCATCCGAGCGTTCCGAATGCACGATGCCGCGCCCCGCCGTCATCCAATTGACGTCGCCCGGCTCGATCGATTGCTCATAGCCCAGCGAATCCCGGTGAACGATCGATCCCTTGAGCAGATAGGTGACCGTCGAGAGACCGATATGCGGATGCGGTCGCACATCCATGCCCTTCCCAGCAGGCAGAGTCACCGGCCCGAATTGATCCAGGAACACGAACGGCCCCACCAGGCGCCGCTGCGCGGAAGGGAGGACGCGCATCACCGAAAAATCGCCGATATCGCGCAGCCGCGGCACGATCACTTGTTCGATGGATTCAAATTCCGCCATGCCCGTTCCCTTTTGTTTCGATGGCATCATGCGCAAACATGGCCTCGAAGTCCACGCGCTCTTCCTCGTCAGGCCGAAGCTGCGCCGCGACGGAGAAAAAAGATGAGGACAACGCTCGTGATCGGCGCCGCGATGCACCAGAAACCCAATGCCACATAACCCAGCGCACCCGCCATGGCACCCAGCGCGAATGTCACGACCGGCGGCGCCATTTTCTTCAAGCGCGCCTTGATTTCCGCCCCGGCGGACGCACCGCCCAGAAGATCCACCGCATCGATGACGATCTGCGTCACGTTCCCGGTCATCACTGTCGTGGGCGAGAGCTTGGCAAAGACCGTGCGCGATGCGGCATTCTGCACGGCCATGGCAACGACGGCCAATTGCCCGGTGAGAATGGTGAGCGGCGCATCCGCATCGGTGAAGGGCGCGGCCGCAACGCCTGCCGCAAGGAAGGCACTCAAGAACACCAGTTCGGCGACCAGCAAGCCGCCGGCGCCGTCATGTCCTCGCTTCTCCCGACCCAGCACATAGATTCGTGCAAATGCGACGGCCAGGATGAAAACGGGGAGCGCCAGCAACTTGCCGAGAATGCCGGGATGGAAATCAGCGAGGCTGGCGCCGATCAGCACGAAGTTTCCGGTGACATGCGCCGTGAAGAGACCGAAGAGCGCGATGAACCCCGCCGTATCGACGAAGCCCGCGGTGAAGGCGAGGAGCGAGGCGGTTGCTGCCTGTTTCATCTCACACCGCCCAGCAGCCGCAGCCGAGCGCGCCCCAGAACTCCGATCTGGAAGAGACCGGAACGCCGTTCGTCCACGCACGGGCATGATCATGCCCATGGACGTTGCAAAGGCTGGCACAGCCGCAGCCGGCCGCGGCTACTTTCTGCAGGCCGGGATTGGCGCGATCCTGATAGCCGCCGAAGAGTTTCACCGGTGACCAATTGGGCGTGATCTCGGGTAGCTTCGGTGCAAAGGCCCCGAAATCGCCGGCACCATGCACGATCTTTCCACCCAACAGGGTGAGCACCGATGTGAGATGCGCGATTTCGTCTTCCGCAACGGTGAGATAGTCGGCGGACAGTACGGCGAGATCGGCGAGTTCGCCCACGGCGATGCGACCCTTTTTCCCTTGCTCGCGCGAGAACCAGGTATTGCTCTGGGTCCACAAACGCAACGCCTCGACGCGGTCCATACGGTTGGCGGGTGGATAGAGTCGTGTGCCGCCCACCGTCTTCCCCGTCACCAGCCAGGAAAGCGAGACCCAGGGATTGTAGCTGGCAACCCGCGTCGCATCGGTGCCTGCACCCACCGGGACACCCGCCGCCAGCATCTTCTTGATCGGCGGTGTCGCCTCGGCGGCCTTGGCGCCATAGCGGTCAATGAAGTACTCGCCCTGGAAGGCCATGCGGTGCTGCACGGCGATGCCCCCGCCCAAGGCCGCGATGCGGTCGATGTTGCGATCGCTGACCGTCTCGGCGTGGTCAAAGAACCAGTGCAGCTTGTCGATCGGCGTGTCGCGGTGCACCTTCTCGAACACATCCAAGGCACGGTCGATGGTTTCGTCATAGGTCGCATGCAAACGCCAGGGAAATTGCTTTTCGGCCAGCAATCGCACCACACGCTCCAACTCGCCTTCCATACCGGCATCGAGATCGGGGCGCGGCTCGCGGAAATCCTCGAAATCCGCCGCTGAAAAGACCAGCATTTCGCCGGCACCGTTGACGCGGTAGAGATCGTCGCCCTGGCCCGGCTTCACCATATTGGTCCAGCGCGTGAAATCGGCCACCTCCTCGCCCTTCTTCTGGGTGAAGAGATTGTAGGCGATGCGCACCGTCATCTCGCCCTTGGCATGCAATTGCTCGATCACGTTGTAATCGTCGGGGTAATTCTGAAACCCGCCGCCCGCATCGATGACGCTGGTGATTCCCAGGCGGTTGAGCTCGTTCATGAAGTGCCGGGTCGAGTTGACCTGCTGTTCCAAAGGCAGCTTCGGCCCCTTGGCCAGGGTGGCATAGAGGATGAGGGCGTTGGGTTTTGCCAGCAGCAGGCCGGTCGGATTGCCGGCACCGTCGCGCTGGATTTCGCCGCCGGGCGGGTTGGGTGTGTTCTTGTCATAGCCGACCGCGCGCAAGGCGGCGCCATTGAGCAGCGCGCGGTCGTAAAGATGCAGGATGAAGACCGGCGTGTCGGGCGCTGCCGCGTTGATCTCGTCCAGGGTGGGCAGGCGCTTCTCGGCAAATTGATGTTCGGTAAAGCCGCCCACCACGCGCACCCAATGGGGTGGCGGCGTCACATCGGCCTGCCGTTTCAGCATCGCCATGGCATCGGCCAAAGTGGGCACACCATCCCAGCGCAATTCCATATTGTAGTTGAGGCCGCCGCGAATGACATGGGTGTGGCTGTCGATGAGCCCCGGAATGGCGCGGCGTCCGCCGAGATCGATCACCTTGGTCTGCGGCCCCTTGCCGGCCAGAATATCCTTGGCATCGCCCACGGCGCTGAAGCGGCCGTCGGTGATCGCCACCGCTTCCGGATTGGGCTGCGCGCGATCGAGGGTGGTGAAGCGGCCGTTCAGCAAAATCGTATCGGGATACATCGAAACTCCGGTGGCACAGCCCGTGAGGCCAAGGGTGAATCCGGTCGCCGCGAAGGCGGCACTGGTACGAAGAATATCGCGGCGGCGGTAGCTTTTCATCTCATGGTTCCTGCGGCAGGGATTGGCGCTTGATGGAAAGGCACCCGCCATCTCTGGCGGGTGCCTCGTTCAATTTACTTCTTGGCGCCGGCTTCGCTGGCGTGTTCACCGAGCATGGCACGAACATAAGTGATGCCGAGGCCGTAGGAACCACCAAAACGCTGCGCCGTCCGGTTGGTTTCGTCATAGGTCTCCGAGCGGGCCCAATCGCGCTGCAATTCGAGGAGGTATTGGAGCGAGGTCATCGGCCGGGCACCGGCCTGCACCATGCGGGTCACCGCCTGGTTATGGGCTTCCTCGGTGATGTCTCCGCTGGCATCGGTAATGACATAGACCTCGAAACCCTGATCCAGCGCCGACAGAGCCGGGCCGACGATGCACACGCTGGTCCAGAGGCCGGCCAGAACGATGCGGCCCTTGCCGATCTCGTTGACACGGACGGCGATGCGGGGATCTTCCCAGGTGTTCATGCTGGTGCGGTCGATCGCCTCGACGCCGGGGAAGGCTTCCTTGATTTCCGAGAACATCGGGCCGGAGAAGGTCTTTTCGGCGACCGTGGTGAGGATGGTTGGTACCTTGAACTCGGCCGCCGCATGAGCCACCAGGGCGGCATTGTTGCGGAGCATGGTCATGTCGATCGACTTGGTGGCAAAGGCCATCTGCGATTGATGATCGATCAGGATCAGCGTGTGGTCGGCGCCGTTCAGCAGCAGTTTACCGGGTGCGGCGACGGCTTTCGGGGTGGTGTTGCTCATGATGGTCTCTCCTTCGGTTACCGGCCCTGTCGGCCGATTTGGGTGTGTCAGGTCTTTGTTTCAGGAGCCGCCTTGGCTCTGGAGAGGAACTTACCGCTAGCCGAATTTAGCAACAATCTGCTACATTATCACAACACTGTTGCACATGAGGGGACAATGGATCGATTGGCGACAATGGAGGCCTTCGTCCGGGTGGCGGAGACCAAATCCTTTTCCGAAGCGGCGCGGCGCCTCAGGAGCTCAAAATCCCTGATAAGCCGCCAAGTGGCTGATCTCGAGGCGCATCTCGGCGTGCGGCTCTTCCACCGCACCACCCGCTCCTTGACGCTCACGGAAGAAGGGCGCGCCTATCACACCCAAGTGACGCGCATCCTGGCGGAGATCGAGGAAGCGGATATGGCGGTCAGCCAGACGCGCACGGCGCCCCGCGGACGGCTCAAGGTAAGTGCCCCGATGAGTTTCGGCATTCTGCATCTGGCGCCGGCCGTGCCGATTTTCATGGCGAGATATCCCGAGGTCGAACTGGACCTCAATCTCAACGACCGCTATGTCGATCTGGTGGATGAGGGATTGGATCTGTCGATCCGGGTGGGGCGCCTCGGCGAATCCAGCCTGGTCGCGCGCAAGCTGGCCGATCTCAGGATGATCCTTTGCGCGAGCCCAGCTTATCTCGAGAGATTCGGGACCCCGGAAACCCCCGATGACCTCAAGGATCATCGCTGCCTGTGCTACAGCACCAACACGCTCATTCCGGAATGGCGCCTAAAGCATCTCGATGGGTCGCCCTGGCCGCTGCCCATCAAGGCGCATCTCCATGCCAATAACGGCGACGTGCTGCGCGTGGCGGCAATGGCGGGAAGCGGCATCGCCTTCCTGCCCAATTTCATTGTCGGGGCGGATTTGCAGGCCTCGTCACTGATCTCGCTCTTGCGCGACTACGTGCCGGAAGACGCGGGCATCTATGCCGTCTACCCGCATTCCCGCCACCTCTCACCCAAGGTACGGGCCTTCATCGATTTCCTGATCGAACATTTCGGCCCGCGTCCCTATTGGGATCTGGTGGGCTAGTACGGGGCTCAGGCCGCTCGCATAAACGAAACAATCAAAACGCCGATCAACAATGCCACCGGCACCGCGATCGGCGGGATGAACCAGCGGCTCATGATTGTGGCTCATCCATCGGAAGCACAATATCGGCGCGATCCAAGGCGCCTTCGGCACGGTCGATCACCAAAGCCAGATCGAGCTGCCGCGGATCACCGACCGAGATTACCGGCATGTTGGGCCGCGGCGGTTCGAGAACCTGCTGCATCACCGTCGCTACCCTGCGATAGGCCGGGAAAGAGACTCCCTGCAGCAATTCCTCATCGGTCTCGACCTGATAGGTGCCGGCCGGAAACGTATCAATCATCCCGTCCAGGCGGAATGGCCGGGCAAAGGTCACGACGGATGTCGTCGTGCGCTGCGTCTCGTTGATCTGGCCGGCTCCCGCATGAGTCGTTTCGAGCTTGTTCATGGCGACCTCCCTATGCGTGTTCTCCCCCAGGAATCTCCTGAGGGGCAACGGTGAAACGACCGCGGCGGCGACTTTGCCGCCACGGTCATTCCCCGCAAGCCAGCGAGATTCCTACTTGGTCGGCGTCTCAACCGGCGCGGTTTCCTTGGCCGGAGCCGTCGGCACCGGCTGCGGCGTGGCAGCGGGCTTGTCGTTGGCCGGCAACGTCGGATTGGTCACATTGCTTGAACTGGACATTATGAGTACCTTTCAAAAAATACTTATTTGAGATCAATAAATTTGATCAACGAATGAGATATGGCTCCGAAATATTCAGTTACAACGTAATTATTTATTTAAAATTGCAAAATAAAAATGACCAGATTTATTTTGCGATTACATCGCCCTAAAGGAAGGTTCCCGGAAATCGGCTGCAAGCCAACGCCCTGCGGGATGAGGCAGAATGGCGCAGGCCTTACCAAGCAGCATGCGCATTACCATATTCACTGGATGTATAGTGACAGCTTCCCGCCAGAGCATGACATCGCCGACGTGAAAATCCGCGATTGTCTCCGCTGCCATAAGAGCTTTGAAAGCACTTGGGCCGGCGAGCGCATCTGCCGTCATTGCAAGGGCACATCAGGCTGGCGTAACGCCCATGCGGGACAAGTTGTCGGGCGCAGCGAATCCTCGTCGCGGGGCTTCGGCACCCGCATGTCGCGCAGCTGACGCCAAACCTGCGTCAAATGAAATCGGACAACAGCTCGAAATGAGCCTAGGGTGAACGGGATGGCATTAAGCTTCCCGAATCAGAGTCGCAGTTTCGACGCACGCCAGCTTTGCGTGCGTTTCTGGGCCTATGACGCGTCTCTGGAAATTCCGTTCTTCATCGAAGCGGACGCCTTGTGCCGCATCGATCCGCAGGCAACGCGGGACGAGCCAGGCCTGCTCAACGCCTTCGATCGGCATCGCGACCGCATCCTGCAGGCCGCCGGCCGTGTTTATCAGCGCAACCGCCGCGGCTCCTACACGCTGGCCGCCGCGGATCTCGGCTGACAGAAAGCCGCTTTACCCGACGCAATCACGCGCCGGATCACCTATCTCACATCAGGAGTCCGTCATGAGCAAAGGCCAGAAACGCAGCAATCGCGAGCTCAAGAAGCCGAAACAGACCAAGACCAAGACGCCGGCGGCCGGTCTCTCCACCTTCCTGTCGCCCAAGGCTGACGCCCTCATCGGCGGAAAGAAGAAGTAGGCTGGAGGTGGATTCGGACGCCTTCTTCAGGCGTCCGAATCGACGACCACGACTTTCTTCTTCGCGGTGCCGCGGACCGGCTTCGGCTTGGCCGCCTTGCGGCTGGCAAGTTCCGCCTCGATGAGCGGCAGCAGGATCGCCGCCTGCTTCTGTTGCTGGGCCGCACCGCTCACGCCGAGCCTGGCTGCGTTATCGCGCAGATTGGCAAGCGCCGTGTCGTCCAATGTCGGAATCATGTCTGCAATGGCCATATATGCCTCCCGTCAACCAACAGGGCCGTCACTCATTCTGGAATGAATGGCCCCAAAAAGAAACTGCCGCCCGCGTCGTTAACGCGGGCGGCAGCATCCAAGACGTCGTCAACGACGAGCTTACGCAGCCTTCAAGGCAACTGCGCTCTGCTTGCCGGAGCGCTGATCGCGCTCGACTTCGTACGAGATTTTCTGGCCTTCAACGAGCGAGTTGAGTTCCGAAACCTCGACCGCGGAAGCGTGCACGAACACGTCGGCGCCGCCATCCTGCGGTTGAATGAAGCCATAACCCTTGGTGGAATTGAACCATTTCACTGTGCCAACAGACATTTCAGATCTCCTAATTGGCGTGAGACCACCGGAAAAGCCGGGGATCTATCGAGGTCTGAAAGGCGGGCATCAATAGGCTGGTCGCCGATAAAGGCGTAGTCGTAGAGAGCGTGGCAAGACAGTTCGACAAGGTGAATATGGGGATGACACCGCGCACTTACTAGGGGACCATGACCGGAACATCGAGATATAACGCTGGCAGACCACTGGACCTGATGCCTAACTCACATCCCGCTCCGTCCCTTTGGCTGAAACTGCCCTATACATTCTTCGTCGCCGTTCTGGTGCCGGTCTATTGGCGCGATTACGGCCCAACCAATTTTCTCTATTTCTGCGACGTCGCCTTATTGCTGACGCTCATCTCGCTCTGGTCGGGCAACATGATCTGGGCCTCGGCTTCGGCGATCGGCATCCTGCTGCCGCAAACGCTGTGGATGGCGGATTTCCTGGGCGGCATGATCGGCCTCCCGATCACCGGCATGACCGCCTATATGTTCGACCAGGAGCTGCCCCTCTTCACGCGCTTCCTTTCTCTCTTTCACTTCTGGCTGCCGCTTTTCCTGCTCTATCTGGTCTGGCGGCATGGCTATGACCGGCGCGCCATCTGGCTTTGGTGGCCGCTCGCGACCGGACTTCTCATCCTCTGTTATTTCATCGCCCCGCCACCGCCGGCCCCGGCCGACAATCCGGGCCTGCCCGTCAACATCAATTATGTCTATGGATTGGGTGACGACGCACCGCAGGATTGGCTGCCACCGCTGGCCTATTTCCTGCTGCTGCTCGCAGCACTGCCGCTGTTCGTCTTCTGGCCGACGCATTGGCTGCTGAAGCGGATCATGCCGCGAAGCTTCTAGAAAAGATGCCGGCTAGAAAAGATGCTGGCCGCCGGTGAGGAAGATTTCGGTGCCGGTGACATAGGAGAAATCACGGCCGCAGAGCTGGTAGATGACGCCGGCCACCTCCGCCGGCGTTCCCATGCGGCCCATCGGGATGCGCGGAATCAAAGCCTCATATTCCGGGCCGATCATCGCCGTCTCGATCTCGCCTGGCGCCACCGCATTCACCCTTACGCCCAAGGGCGCAAATTCGTTCGCCATCTCGCGCGTGAGTGCCGAAAGCGCCGCTTTCGAGGTGGAATAGGCCGAGCCGGCGAAGGGGTGAATCGCGTGCCCGGCGATGGAGGTGATGTTGACGATGGCACCCTTGCCTTTGGCGAGCGCCGGCGCGAATCCACGAGCCAATTGCATCGGCGCAAAAAGATTGAGTTCAAAAACTTCGCGCCAGGCGGCGGGATCACCGTTGAGGCAGCCGAGCCGCTCCTTGAACGGCGTTTTCGGGCTGATAGCTGCATTGTTGATGAGGGCATGCACGGGGGCGCCATCCAGCACATCCGTCGCCATCTCGACGAAACGATCGGCATCCTGGGGCAAGGCAAGATCCACCGTGATGTGATGAGTCCAGTTGGGATCGCGCTTGCATTCTTCCGGCACTGGCTCCCGGGAACAGGTGATGATGCGCCAGCCTTCCTCGCTGAAGCGCATCACGGTCGCATGGCCGATGCCGCGACTGGCGCCGGTCAGGATCACGGTCTTGCGTTGAGAAACGGACATGATGAACGAAACCTCTTTTTTGATCAGGCGCGGTAACGGCGCTTTACGACCACGGATTGCGGGTCCTGATGGATGAGAATGGCAGCGCCGGGAAAGGCCGCCAGCAATTGTGCCTCGACTGCATCGGCGATGCTGTGGGCTTCCTTGAGAGAAATGTCGTCGGCGAGTTCCAGATGGAACTGGATGAAGCTGTCGAGGCCGGCCTTGCGCGTCTTCAAATCATGAAGATCGATCACCTCGGCATGTCCGCGCACGATCATCTTGATCTTCTCGCGCGTCGCATCGTCCATCTCGCGGTCCATCAGCATGTCGAGGGATTGCCGACCGATCTGTACGGCCGTGTAACCGATGAAGATGGCAATGGCGAGACCGAACACCGGATCAGCCCACCAGAAGCCGAACTGGGCAACCAGGACGAGCGCCAGGATGACACTGAAATTGACCAGGAAATCGCTGCCGTAATGGGCGGAATCCGCGCCCACGGCAACCGAACCGGTCAACCGTACGACACGGCGCTGATAGAAAATGAGTGCCCCTGTGATGACGATCGAAGCCAGCATCACGCCGATGCCGATTTCGGACCGCGTAACGACATGCGGCTCCGTGAAGCGGTCATAGACCTCGACCAGCAGGATGAGCGAGGAGCCCAGGATGAAAGCCATCTGCACCAGGCCGGCCAAGGGCTCGGCCTTGCCATGGCCGAAACGATGCTCGGCATCGGCCGGCATCAGGGATTGCCGCACGGCGATGAGATTGACCATCGAGGCCGCGAAGTCGAGGGCGGAATCGAAGAGAGTCGAGAGCAGGCTCACCGAGCCGGTCGCCAGATAGGCAAAGAGCTTGATCGCGATCATGACGAGCGCCGCCGCGAGCGCCGCCACGGTGGCACGGCGCATCAGCCGACCGGCTGCCTGCCGGTCGAGCGATGGTGCGATTGCGGCACCCGCCTCGGTCATGGATAAAATTTCTCGGTCCGCCACTGATCGCCCGCGGGATGATAGATCAGTCGGTCATGAAGACGGAACGGCCGGTCTTCCCAGAACTCGAAATAGGTCGGGCGGATGCGGAAGCCCGACCAATAGGCCGGCCGCGGCACCGTGCCGATGGCATATTTCGCGGTATAGAGGGCGACGCGCTTTTCAAGTTCGAAACGGCTTTCGAGCGGGCGCGATTGCTGGCTGGCCCAGGCGCCGATCTGGCTGCCGCGCGGCCGCGAATGATAATAATCATCGGCTTCCGAATCCGAGACCACGCTCACCTCGCCCTCAACCCGGATTTGGCGCCGCAAGCTCTTCCAATGCAGCAGCAGGGCGGCTTTCTTCGTGGCGAGGATCTGGCGGCCCTTGCGGCTTTCAAAATTCGTGTAGAAAACGAAGCCGCGCTCGTCCACGTCCTTCAGCAACACCATGCGCAGCGACGGCATGCCGTCCTCGCCGACACTGGCCAGGGCCATGGCATTGGGGTCGTTGATTTCGCTTTTCTCGGCCTCGGCCAGCCAGGCCTTTGCCGTGGCGAAAGGCTCGCCCCAAGAGCGCAGATCGCCGGGTGTCGCCTCGGGTTTTCCGTCATCCATGATCGCGGGATCCATCACGTTCGATTGAGGTTTCTCTATAGCATTGAATTAAGGCGCGGATGACGCCATTTTCCAGGGTGGTTTTCTGACTTTGCAAGAGGTTGCCCCAATGTCTGCCAGGATTTTTTCTGCCGGCGGTTTCCGGCGCATAGCGACCGGCCTTGTTCTCCTCACGGCTTCGGGTGTCGGGCTCGCCGGCTGTACGCAGGGCGGCGGCTGGAACAAGCAGCAGACCGGGACCGCCTTGGGTGCTGTTGCCGGTGCAGCCGCTGGCGCTGCCATCGGCGGCGAGGATGATTGGTGGTGGGCGGCGGGCCTTGGCGCCCTGGCCGGGGGTGTCGTCGGCAATCAGGTCGGCGCCTATCTCGACCGCCAGGACCAGCAGACCTCCTATCAGAACGCGAATTATGCCCTCAACAACGTCCCGGACGGGCAAAGCGCCAAATGGTCGAATCCGCAAAATCAGACCGCCGGCTATACCAAGCCGGTCGATACCACCAAAACCGCCAGCGGCCAGACCTGCCGCGAGTTCGAGACGGGGGTCACTGCGCAGGGGCAAAGCTCGACCGGTCGGGGCACGGCTTGCCGCCAGCCGGACGGCACCTGGAAGATCGTGAAGTGACGCCGTGCTGGCGCCAGCGGCCGCATCATGACACCATTCCTCTAGCAAGAATTATCGCCCCCAGAATCATTGACCGCGGAAGCCTCCATGGCAGATCCCTATAAAGTCCTGGGCGTGAGCCGCCTGGCGAGCGCCGACGAGATCAAGAAGGCCTATCGCAAGCTCGCCAAGAAACTGCATCCCGATCTCAACCCCGGCGACAAGAAGATCGAGGGCCAGTTCAAGGAGGCAAGTGCTGCCTACGACCTGCTGTCCGATCCGGACAAGCGGCGGAAATTCGACCGCGGCGAGCTGGACGAGAACGGCAATCCGCGCGCTGGCTTCCAGCCCGGCGGCCCCTGGAGCAATGCCCGCGGCGGTGCCGCCGGCGGCAAGGCGAAAGGCCCGCGCGATTTTGGCATCGATGTCGACGAGAATGACGACATCTTCAAGGATTTCTTCGGCTTCGGCCGCGGCCGCAACGGCCCCAATGTCAGGATGCGCGGCGCCGACGTCACCTACCGCCTCGACGTCGATTTCCTGGAGGCCGCCAAGGGCACCAAGAAACGCGTCGGTCTCACCGACGGCAAGACCCTCGACGTCACCATTCCCGCCGGCACCGAGACCGGCAGCCAGTTGCGCTTGAAAGGCCAGGGCATGGCGGGCCAAGGCGGCTCGGCCAATGGCGACGCCTTTGTCGAGATCGCCGTGAAGCCCCATCCCTATTTCGAGCGGGACGGTTTCGACGTGCTGCTGGAATGCCCGATCACCTTGCCGGAAGCCGTGCTGGGCGGCACCATCGAGATCCCCACCATCGACGGCCGTGTCGCCCTCAAAGTCCCGATCGGCAGCAACTCGGGTACGCAGTTGCGCCTGAAGGGCAAGGGCATCCTCAACCCCAAAACGAAGAATCGCGGCGATCAATATGTCCGCTTCGTCGTCACCCTGCCGCCCAAATCCGATCCCGATCTCGAAGCCGCGATCAAGACCTGGGCGAAGTCGCACGATTACGACGTGCGCAAGAAATTCGGGGAAGAGTAAGGCTGGTCTCTTCGACTATCTTCACGCTCTCTTCAAATTGACCAGCGCTACGCCGCCTAAAGCCAGAACGCCGCCAGCGATGCCGAGCACGCTCGGCACCTCGCCCAGCCAGAGGAATCCGAGGAGCGTTGCGACAGGCGGCACGCAATACATGAAGTTGGAGGCGCGGCTGGCGGGCAGGCGCGAGAGCACGATCGCCCAGCTACCATAGGCGACGAGGCTGGGCACCACGCCGAGATAAATCGCCGCGAATAGGGCTTCCGACGAAGCACTCGCGGATTGCACCCAGGCATTCGGCAAAGCGGGGGCCAGAAAGAGGGCGCCCAGCACCATGTTCGAGGCCGAGACGGTGAGCGGTTTGTGAGTCTTGAAGAGCGGCTTCTGCACCACGGTCGTGATCGAATTGCAGAGCGCGGCACCCAGAATCAGCAAGGCCCCCCAATCGAATTGCATCGCCGAGCCTTCGCCCAAAGCGATGAGGCCGATGCCGAGGAAGGAGAGCAATGTGCCCGCCCAGGACCAGAGCCCGAAGCGCTCGCCGAGCAAGGCGATGGCGAGCAGGGCCGTGATGATCGGGTTGACGTTGATAATGAAGCTCGCCGGACCCGCGGTGACGGTCTGTTCACCGAAATTCAACAGGATCGTGTAGAGGCAGACAAAGAACAGGCCGCCGGTGACGAAACGCCAGGCCTCGCCCCAGCGCGGCAGGCCGGGCCGCGTGATCAGCAGAAAGAGCGCCGCCGGCAATGCCGCGATGGCAAAGCGCGCCGCCCCCAATTCCAGTGGCCCGAATCCTCCAAGCCCGGCGCGGATCGCCGGAAAGGCCGACGCCCAGGCGCCGATGGTGATGGCCAGCGCCAGCCAGGTGGTGCCGCTTTCCGCGGATTTGCGGGTCTCAAATACCATGCTGCTCATAACAATGCCTTTGAATTGGATCCGGCCCTACCATCCGGCACCGTCATCTTCTTGACAAACGAGCAGACAATATATGAGCTGTGCATATGGATCACAGCTCCGGCATCCCGCTGCCCCCGCTCGACACCTTGCGCGCCTTTGAGGCCGCGGCCAGGAGCGGCAGCTTTTCCGCCGCCGCCGAGGGCCTCAACCTCACCCATGGCGCCATCAGCCGGCAAATCGCCAAGCTGGAACGCTGGCTGGGCTTGAAGCTCTTCACCCGTCAGGCGCGCGGTGTCGCCCTGACGCCGGAGGGCCAGCGTCTTTATCTGCGCACCAGCGAAGCCTTCAGCCTGATCGCCGACAGTGCCGATCGCTGGAGCGAGCAGCGGGGCACAGCCGTCGTGCGCATGAACTCGATCCCCTCGATCTGCGGGCTCTGGCTGATGCCACGCCTCGCCAGGCTGGAAAGCGGCGATCCCAGTCTCCGGATCAATCTCGGCGTCGAGCATCGCCATATCGATCTGGCCGATGAAGGGATCGACCTTGCCATCCGCTGCGGCCGCGGCGCCGTGCCCGGCCGCGTCTCGCTGCAGCTCTTCCAGGAACAAGTCTTTCCCATCACGGCACCCATGCTCGCCGACAGGATCGGGCGGAAGGGCGAGGCGGCGCGCCTCCTCGATCATCCGCTTATTCACGATTCCGATGCCGCCGGCTGGCGCGCCTGGTTCGCCGCCCAAGGCCTCGATTATCGCCCGCGCGCCCATGACCGGCGCTTCGAGGATTACAACCTTGTCCTCGATGCCGCCGAGGCTGGGTTGGGTATCGCACTTGCCCGCCCGCCGCTCGCCGCCGCCCTGATCGAAGCCGGGCGCATGGCCGTCGTCGATACGCGCAAGGTCTTGAACCCGGTCTCCTATTGGCTGGACCGGCCACCTGGCAAGATGCGCGACGCCGCCGCCATCCTCGCCCGCCGCATCGGTGCCGAGGCTGGAATCGCCGGCACCGAAACCGATCGTTTCATCGCCCAGGACCGGAAGTAGCGGCGCCAAAAAGCACACCAATAGTGTGCACCATCACAGCGACGTGTCTCGCCAGCACCAGCAACAGGCGTATGCTTTCGCCTCGGGAACGGTTGCTTGATGGAGGCATAGAGATGATCCGCTCAGATCGTCGCCGCGTCCTGTCTGTTCTTGCATCATCCGCTTGTATCGCCCTGGCAGTTCTTGGCCCGACCTCATCTGCGTGGGCCTGGGAAAGCGCCCATGGCGACGGCCCCAATCGCGGCTTTGCCGATGTGGTGACGGCGCCCGCCGCTGCACCGGCCAATGTCGGCAATATCGGCACCTTCGCGCCCGGTTCGGGTCCGGTCACCGATGCCAATGGCACGCTCTATCTCGGCAATCAGCAGGGGCAGTTGATGTCGTTCCAACCGAACGGCACGCGCAACTGGACCGCCAGCATCGGCGGCGGCCAGACGATCCTTGCCGCCCCCGTCATCGATGGCGAAGGATCGATCTATGTCGTCGGCACCAGGACCGTTCGCAACGACCTCGTCACTCCGCCTTTGGTGCGGCACGATTCGACGCTCTACAAATTCACGCCCGCCGGCTCGCTTTCCTGGCAGACGCCCTTTCCCAACGACAGCGGCAGCTACGGCCCCACGACCAGCGCGCCGCCCAATATCTGGCGTTCCGGCGGCACGGAATTCGTCATCGTGCCGGCCTATTACCCGGATCGCTACGGCTTCAATGCGCATCTCCTCGCCTTCGCCCGCAACGGCAATCTCGTCGACGATATCAGCTATATGAACTGGCGGCAGGAGATCACCGGCGAATCCGGCCATTCTAATTGGTGCGCTATTCCGCCGATCACCTTGTCCTGCCTGCTCGCCCCCGATTTCAACCCGAGCGGCGACGACTACATTCCCGACCCGGCGAACCGGTTGCCGGCGGATATCAAGGTGCCGCATCCGGGTGCCGCCATCTTCACCTATGACAGCCCTGGAACACCCTTCATCCTGGTGACCGACCAGAGCCGGGATCTCGTCGCCTTGACCTTCGCCCAACAGCGCTTCAGCGAAATCTTCCGCGTTCACAAGAACGATCGCTGGTTCGCCTCGCCGCCCATGGTCCTGCCCGACGGCCATACCGCCATCGTCACCGCGGATCGTGACAAACGGAACGCCGAGGTCTTCTTCGCTGGGCCGAACATGAACGCAAAATCCGCGATCGCCGTGCCCTATGCCGTCGCCGCCCCGACGCGCATGGCCGACGGCCGCATCGCCGTCATCGGTTATGACCGCAAGATGGCCGTCTTCGGCGGTGCCGGCATCGGTGCCGTCGTAACGCGCAACATCGCCCTACCCGCCCAATCCATCGTCTCCGGCGCAGCCTCGCGCTCGCATCTCTTCGTTTCCACCGCCGGTTCGTTCCTGACCTACGATACCAACACGCTGGAAAAGGTCGCGGAAATTTCCTGGGTCGGCGGCGGCACGATACAGCCCATTGTCGGCCCCCTCGGCCATGTCTATGCGATGGCGTCCAATATCCTCTTCATCTTTCCGCCGCCGGTAGCGCCGAGCGCCGCGCCTGTGATTGCCGAGCCCGGCGCCTCGGTCCTCAGCCCGGTCGAGGCCGCACCTGCCGCCGCGCCGAAAAAGCGATCTCAGCGTTTCTCGCCGCCGGTGACAATCAATGGCAACCGGCTCTTTGCCTGTCAGAAGCTCGACGGTGACGATTGTGGTAAATCGGATGCGCGCGGAATCGCCCAAGCCTTCTGCGAGATGCAGGGCTTTGCCAAGGTCGACAATTTCAAGACCGACGGCCGCAAAGGAAAGGCCGAGACTCTCGACGGCCAATTCTGCAGCAAGGAGAAGTGCAAGGTCTTCGACCGTATCGATTGCGGGATGTGAGCTTCTGACGATCCGATCAATTGCCCTCGAGTGGAACGGCGCTATCGGCCAGCAGACGCGCAAGTCCAACATAGCCTATCTGCTTCAACTTGCCGACCTGATCCTGGTCCGTGCTGACACGGTTGATACTGGCGCTGATGGCGCTGTCCTCGATCGGCTCCGGCTGAAACATACGCCAGCGACCACTGACGACGTCGATCAGCGCACCCTTCAGTTGGATCCGCATGCGTTGTGATTCATCCGGCACGACCGCGCCGATGATCGGCACCCAGGAGATGACTTTGGTCGGTCCATCGGTTTGCGCCGTCTCCAACATCCCCCAATAAACAAAGATCTGATGGAAGCCGCCATTGGCCGCAGCAAGACGCAACCGCTCGCCATAGGTCAGCTGTTCAGTACTTGTCGATGCCTCCTTGCGCGGCGGAATGCCAGAGAAAGGTGCGGCAGTAAAATCAGCCGACAACGCTTGCATCATCAACTCGTCCGGCATGATCGCACCCGATTGCACGACCAGGAGGGGCTGATTCTTGACAGCGCCAATCGGCTTTGCCACCGCCAGTGCCTGCGCGATTTCGCTCTCTGCGGCCAGCTTCTCGCCCTGCGGAACAATCAGATCAAGCTCGTCGATTTCTCCCTGATAGAAGGGATTGCGGTTACCCGCATAGGCATATTGGTCATAAAAACCCGAATCCGAAATCGATCTCGTCTGGCACGCGGCCAGCGCAAGCAACGCCATCAATGTGGCGAGCATCCGTCCCGTCATATGCTTCCCCATGTCCAAGCCGCTTCGGCGCGGCAATACCTTACCTAAGGTTGCTTTCGGGCAGGATTGCGGCGGAAGCCGGGAAGTATCGCGGCAGCGGATCAGAAGGGCCGGAAGCGCCGCTCGAGATCCTCGATGCCGGCATCCATGGTGAAATGGCCGCGGACACGGGCGAAGCCGGCCTCTGCGAGGCGCTGGCGAAGGGCCGGATCCTCGCTCAGGCACTTGAGCGCGGCAGCAAGCGCCCCGGCATCTTCCGGCGGCACCAGCAGTCCGGTCTCGCCGTCATGGATCAATTCCGGAATGCCGGAGATATGGGTAGCGATGCAGGCCACGCGCTGGCTCTGCGCCTCCATCAACACATTGGGGAGGCCATCGCGGTCGCCATCGGCTGCGACCTGTGCTGCCAGCACAAAAATATCGGCCGAGCGATAGGCGGCAAGGACCCGCTCCTGCGGCAAGGCGCCCAACCAATCGATGCGCGCGGCGATACCGAGTTGCTGTGCCAGCGTCTTCAATTCGCCATCGAGCGGCCCGCCGCCGATCTGCGTCAGGTGCCAGTCGCAATCGGGCGGCAGCTTGGCAAGCGCCGCCAGCAGGGTGGGATAGCCCTTCTTCGGCACCAGGCGGCCGACCGAGAGAATCTCGATACGCGATCCAACAGGCTTCGCCGGCGGCTCTGGAAAGCGGCTGAAATCAAGCCCGTGATAGACTAGGGCGATCTTTGCTGGCGTTGCACTGAGACTTTGCAGGTGCGCATGCCCGCTCGCGGTGCAGGTCACCAGCCAATCCAGGCTTAGGAGTTTCTCGCGCTTCTCCCAATCGGGCGACGTCCAGATATCCTTGGCATGGGCAGAACAGCTCCAGGGTACGTCCGTCATCAGATGGGCGTAATAGGCGACCGAGGCCGGCGTGTGCAGGAAATGCGCGTGCAGGCGGATCGTCTCCGCCGGCATCTCGGCCACCAATACGCAAGCCTGGCCGAAACGCCGGCCGCGATTGGGCGTGGGCTCGCGCGCAAAATCCTTCAGCCATTGCCAAAGCGCGCGATAGAAACCGGGGCGCCACAATGCCTTGGCGACGCCACGCAGCACCCGCAGCGGTTCCTGATAGAGGTATTCCGGGAGGTAATGTACCGGCGCCACGATCTCGCCATGCACGGGATGGCGATGTTTATCGGTCGGAAACCGCAGGCTCCAGATCTCGATCGGCACGCCGCGCTGTTCCAGCGCGCGGATTTCCTGCGCGATGAAGGTCTCGGAAAGGCGCGGATAACCCTTCAGCAAAAAGAGGATTTTACCGGTCACTGAACAGGGATCGCATTCTTGGCCGCAGCCTCATCCCCTCCCCCCTTCAGGGGGGAGGTCGGGAGGGGGGCATAGTGGGAGTCTCGATGCGCAACAATCATCGCTGTCATGCCCCCACCCAACCCTCCCCCGGAAGGGGGAGGAAATGGGGAATCATCTTTTGCGCTGTGCGAGGCGCAGGGAGGCCGGCATGCGGCCACGTTCGAGCGCGTGTTGGGTCAGCCGGTTGACGTTGATGAGTCCGTCGAGCAAGCCCGGAACCACGACGTCGGAAGGCTTTGATTGCTGGGGCAATTGCCGCAACGCCGTCGCCATCTTGTGCCAATCGCGGGTACCGTCGTCTTCCAGCATGGCGGCAAGGCCCAATTCCTCGGCCTTGGCAGCGCGGAGATATTGTTCCATGCGCGGCCGCGTACGCGGAATGATCAAGGCCGGTTTGTCGAAGGAAACGATCTCGCAGAAGGTATTGTAGCCGCCCATGGCGACCACGCCGATCGCCCGCGACATCAGATGCTCCATCTGCGCATCAAAGGTGATGGCCTCGACCTTGTCGAGCTGGGCGGCCCGCGCCAGGAACTCGGTCTGGCGGTCGGAATGCATGAAAGGCCCCAGCACCAGGAGTGCGGGATAAGGTAGGCGCGGATCGTTCTCATAGGCCCGAAGGACCCAATCCACCACATCCTCGCCGTCGCCCCCGCCGCCGGTGGTCACCAGCAGATAGGGCGTCTCGATCTTGTGGAGCGGCGTCGGCTTTTCCGGCCCCTGCGGCAGCGAGCGGTGCAGATAGCCGGTATAGACCATCTTGCGCTGTACGGATTTCGGGAGGTCGATCCCTTCCAGAGGATCGCAGATCTGCGGCAGGCCGTAGATCCAAATCTGGTCGTAAAGGTCGCGCAAGGCGGGGAGAACGTTCTTCCGCTGCCATTCCGGCACCAGGGCCGCCGGCTCGTCCATGATGTCCCGGAGGCCCAGGACCAGATGGGTCCCCCGCTCCTTTAGCATCTCCAGGGTCTCGGTCACCTCGCCGCGCAGGCCCAGCGGTTCCTTGTCGACGATGAAGATGTCGGGATCGAAGATCTCGGCCGTATGCTTGATGATCGAGGCCCTGAGCGCCAGCGTCTCCTCGGTATCGATCAGCAGCGAAAGCGAAGTGTAGTCGCCGGAGCGCAATTTGATGACGCCGGGGATGCGCACGAAATCGACCCTGGCGCGGAAATTGAAGCTGCCGATGATGGGCGAGCCGGTCAGGATGATGACCGACATGTCCTTATTCTGCTCGACCAGCCAATGCGCAATGGTTCGGCAACGGCGCAAATGGCCGAGACCGAAGGTATCATGTGAGTAGATGAGGACGCGGGCGCCCCGGGTCATGCTATCTTCCAAATGCACGCGGGCCATCCCCCGATACGTCGCGAGCGCCGAAAGGCCTGTGATTTAGCCTGTGAATTGGCGCGAAGTATGGCACATCGCAAAGCGCGACCGGAAGTCAAAGTTTCTTGACAGGCAATTCTGCTGTTTTCCGCCAAGGCATTGACAATTTGTGATTTTTCGGTTCCGTTGGCATCCGGGCACGGTAATTTATCGACTGAACGCCAGGGGGTCGCCACCGGCGATGGAGCCAAATCTTTTCAAATACATCTGGCGCCACTCCAGGCGAGACCAGGTCGTCATCCTGGTCGTCGTCGTCGCCAGCCTGCTGATCTACCTGGTCTCTCTGGAATTGCCCAAAAGGATCGTCAACGAGGCGATCCAGGGCGAAGCCTTCCAGAATTCCGCCACCGCGCCCTTTCTCGACCTGACATTGCCGTTCCCGGATTGGCTGGGCGGTCCGATTCATCTCTTCAACGGCTTCCAGCTCCCGCAGGTCGAATATCTCTTCGCGCTCTGCTTCTCCTACCTCTTCTTCGTCGTGCTCAACGGCTGGATGAAGCAGCTCGTGAACACCGAAAAAGGGCGCCTCGGCGAACGCATGCTGCGGCGCCTGCGTTTCGAGCTTTACGACCGGGTGCTGCAATTCCCGCTGCTGCATTTCCGCAAGGTGAAACAGGCCGAAATTGCCACCATGATCAAGGACGAGGTGGAGCCCTTGGGCGGCTTCATCGGCGACGCCTTCATCACCCCGGCCTATCTCGGCGGCATGGCTGCGACGGCGCTCATCTTCATCTTCATGCAGAATATCTATATGGGGCTGGTGACGATCGCCATGCTGGCGGTGCAGATCACCGTCATCCCAAAGCTCCGCGTCAAGATTCTGATGCTGGGCAAGCAGCGCCAGATCACGGCGCGGCAATTGGCCGGCCGCATTGCCGAATCGGTCGACGGCGCCGCCGAAATCCACGCCCACGACACGTCGAATTACGAGCGTGCGGATATCGTGGCGCGCCTCGGCAAGATATTCCAGATCCGCTTCGAGCTCTATCAGCGCAAGTTCCTGGTCAAATACATCAACAACATGATGGCGCAGACCACGCCCTTTCTCTATTTCCTGATCGGCGGCTATTTCGCGCTCAAGGGCCAGTTCGATGTCGGCACGCTGCTCGCCGTCATCAGCGCCTACAAGGACCTGCCCTCGCCGATCAAGGAATTGATCGATTGGGACCAACAGCGCCAGGACGTGCAGATCAAATATGACCAGGTGATCGAGCAATTCTCGCCGCCCGGCATGTTGCCGCCACAATTGCAGGCAGTGGATGCCGACCCGCGAATCGAACCGGCCATTCTTTCGGTGCAGCGCGTCGCCTATATCGACGAATCCGGCGCGCGCATGGTGGACGAGGCCAGCTTCGACCTCGCGCCCGGCGAGCATGTCGCCATCATCGGCGGCAATAACAGCGGCAAGGAAGCCCTCGCAGCCCTTCTCGGCCGGCTGGTCGCGCCGGTGGGCGGCCAGATTAATTACGGCGCGCGAGATCTGGCGACCTTGCCGGAAGCCATCACCGGCCGCCGCTTCGCCTATATCGGCGACGAGACCTATCTGCTGCCGCTCTCCTTGACCGACAATCTGCTCTACAGCCTGAAACATCGCCCGATACGGCCGGCCGAGTACCACGACCGGGCGCTTATCCGGCATGAACAGCGCATGTTCGAGACCCGGCGGGCCGGCAATCCGGATCTCGACATCGAGGCCGATTGGCTTGATCTGGAAGGCGCCGGCATCGCCGACCGGGCAGCACTCCACGCGCGGCTGGTGGAATTGCTGGCATTGGTCGAACTCGAAGACGATGTCTATCAGTTCGGCCTGCGCGGGCGCCTCGATCCGGAAGCGGCCAATGGCGGCAGCGAGAACCTGGCCGAATTGTTCCTGCAAGCGCGCGAGGCGATGCGCGGCCGCCTGGTCCAGCCCAGCCTCGCCATGCTCGTCGAACCATTCGATCCCGAGCGCTATAACCGCAACATGACGGTGGCCGAGAATGTCCTTTTCGGCACGGCCTTGAAGGCTGGCTTCGCGCCGGAGGCGTTGGGCGACAACGCCTATCTCGCGGTGACGCTGGCTGAATCCGGCGTCGCCGACGATCTCATCCAGCTCGGCGGGAAGATTGCCGAGACCATGGTCGAATTGTTCGCCGATCTGCCCGCCGGCCATCCCTTCTTCGAACAATTCAGTTTCATCTCGGCCGAGGACCTGCCGCTCTACCAGCAATTGGTGACGCGACTGCAGAAGAGCGGTCCTGACGGCGCATCGCCTGACGACAAGAAACGCCTGATCGCCCTCACTTTTCCCTATATCGAGGCAAGGCACCGCCTGGGCCTGATCGACGACAAGCTGGAAGCGCATCTGTTGGCTGCGCGGCGCGCCTTTCGCGACAATCTGCCCCGCGACTATGTCGATGCCATCGAATTCTATGACCCCGAGCGTTACAACGCCGCCGCCTCGGTCCAGGACAACATCCTGTTCGGCCGTCTGGTCTATGGCCAGGCGCAATCCGCCCAGAAAGTGGGCGTCGTCCTTTCCGAAGTGATCGACAGTTTGGGGCTCAAACCCCGCGTCATCGCCGTCGGCCTTGGCTTCAATGTGGGTGCCGCCGGGAAGAAACTGTCCATTACCCAGCGCCAGAAAGTGGGTTTGATCCGTGCCTTGCTGAAACGGCCGCAGCTTGTCATTCTCAACAATACGGTCTCGGCCTTCGACGAGCCGAGCCAGCGGCGCCTGATGAAGCGGGTGCGGGACGATCTCCACAAGGCGGCGATCGTCTGTGTCACCAACACCCCGGCGCTCGCCCGTACGTTCGACCGCGTGGCCGTGATGCAGGATGGCCGTATCGCGGAGATGGGCAAGCCCGCCGATCTCGATCGGCCGGATTCACGTTTCCGGGCGCTGGCCGAAGCGGTCACATAGTTACATGCTTTTATTGCCGGACTGGCAGATGTCATCGGGATGGGTGAGATGAGTATTCAGGAAGATGTCGAGGCGCTGAAGCGCATTCCTCTTTTCGCCAAGGTCGAGCCGGCGAAGCTGAAGCTCATGGCCTTTGCCAGCGAGCGGGCGCAGTACCAGCCCGGCGATACTTTGTTCCATCAGGGTGATTCCGCCGATGCCGCCTATATCGTGCTGGGCGGTGCCGCCGACATTCTGGTCGACACGCCGAACGGTCCCTTGAAGGTGGCCGATGTCGGCCCCGGCGCCTTTGTGGGCGAGATCGCGATCCTCTGTGATGTGCCGCGCACCGCAACCATCCGCGCCACACAGGCCATGACCACGCTCAAGATCACCAAGGAATTGTTCTTCCGCATGGTCACCGATTTCCCCTCGATCGGGATCGAGGTCATGCGGGTCCTGGCGCAGCGCATCGAGCATATGAACGCGCAATTGCGCGAAGCCGTGGCTGCGCGGAAATAAGGAAACGATTTTGAGCCGCCTCGACAGTTTCATCCGCCGACTGGAAGCCCAGCGCAACTGCCTCGCTGACGCAGCGTCGCGCGCAAAGGCCATTCCGGGAATCGTGCTGGAATTCGGCCTCGGCAATGGCCGTACCTATGATCATCTGCGCGAGATCTGCCCCGGGCGCGAGATCTATGTCTTCGACCGCCAGGTGGCGGCCCATCCCGATTGCATCCCCCCCGCCGACCACCTCTTCCTCGGCGATTTTACCGACACCCTTCCCGCAGCGCTGGCCCGCTTGGGCGCCGGATCGGCTGCCTTCGTCCATGTCGATCTGGGCAGCGGCGATGCCGCTGCAAGTCAGGCGCTTGCCAGCGCCATCGCCCCGCAGGTCTCGGCACTGATGGCGCCGGGCGGCATTCTGGTCAGCGATCAACCTATGCCGGCACCGGGCCTTGGCACCCTTCCACTCCCGGACGGGGTCAAGCCCGGCCGCTATTTCATGGCGACACGGCAATGATCCGATTGATGACCATAGCAGCGGCTGGCCTGCTGATGCTCGGCTTCCTTGCCGGCAGCGCATTCGCCAAGAATGCCGATGATCGCGTTTCTGTCGACCGGGACAAGGATTCGCCGATGGGTGCCATTGGCATGGTCCTGCGCCTTGATGCCGACGGCGCCGAGGCCGGCACCGGATTCCTGGTCTCGCCCTGCCACATTCTCACTGCCGCCCATGTCGTTGCAGGTAGCGGCGGCATTTCCGAGAATCAGGTCCTCTTGTTCTTCGCCGGCACCGGCAATCTCGGCCCGGGCGACCTCAAGGCGAATCATTTCGGTGCCCTTTCGCCGGCCCGGCCCGTCATCTGGGGTGACTATCTGGAGCCGGAGACCGGCACCAATGCCGAGCGAGTCGCCACCTTCCGTGCCAATAGCTGGAACGATTGGTCGCTGCTGAAGCTCGACCGTTGTCTCGGCGAGGATGGATTCGGCTATCTTCAGCTTGCCCCCATCTCGACCCGCGACTTCACGCGTGCCGGCGGCAAGCGTGCGGTGACTGCGATCGGCATGCCGGCCGATCGCGGCAACGAAAAGCTCACCATGGATCCTTCCTGCTCGCTGCTGGGCCAGGTCGAGGCCGCCGGCTGGCAGCATGATTGCACGACGATGCCGGGGAATTCCGGCGGTCCCGTCCTCGCTGCCCGCCCTGATGCCGGCGACAAATGGCCCCGCGTCCTGGCCATCACGGTGGCCAGCGTCGGCAGCCCGGAAAGCGACGATGGGACGCTGACACCGCAGCTCATCGATCCGACGGCACCCAATTATCTCGATCTGCTCGCCACCGCCGTGCCGGTCTCCGCCTTCCTGCCACAGATCGCCTCCTATCTGCCGGAAGATGCGCGGCGCACGGCCTACCTCTCTCGCAACAAGGATGCGGATCGCGGCTATGATGTCGAGCAACCGCAACCGGCCATCGAGGACCTCACCGCGGCGCTGAAGCGGCAACCCAAGGAGCCTTTGCTGTTGATGCGGCGGGGGCAATGGCATCAGGCAGCCGACAATCAGGATGCGGCTCTGGCCGATTACTCGACGGCGCTGAAGATGGATCCAAATTTCGCACCGGCTTTGCGCAGCCGCGCACTCCTGCTGGCCGGACGCGACGACAAGAACAAGGGTGATGCGGCCGCGGCCCGGGCCGATCTCGACCGCCTGATCGAGCGCTTTCCCGATCTCACCAGCCTGCGGCTGGAACGTGGCAGTCTGTTTGCCAGCGAACATGATTTCGCCGCCGCCTTGCGCGACTTCGACGCAGTCCTCAAGACCGAGCCCAGTAACATGCTGGCGCTGATCTCGCGTGCCCAGGCGCGCATGGAACTGGGCAACGCCAAGGGCGCCAGCGCCGATTACGATGCCGCCATCAAGACCGAACCGGATCTCGCTTTCCTCTATGTCCAGCGCGCCCATCATCGCGCGCGGATCGGCAACATGGCCGATGCCTTCGCCGATATCGACCGCGCCCTGGAAATCGAGGCGGATATGGCGGCGGCCATCAATGGCCGCGCCGTGCTCTATCTCCATAGCGGCGGCGCCGATCTCGCCTTGGCCGATGCCAACAAGGCGGTCGAACTGGATCCCGAAAGCGGGCCGACCGTGGCGCTCCGGGGATCCATCAAGCATGTGCTGGGCGATCTCGACGGCGCCATCGTCGATTACCGCAAGGCGGCCGAGCTTGACCCCAAGGAACCCTTCGATCCGATGCTGCTGTTCCTGGCGCTGAGCGAAGCGGGACGTGCCGAGGAAGGGCGCGCCGAACTGGAAAAGCTCCTCGCCCGCTGGCCGGCCGATGAATGGCCGGCGCCGCTGACCCGCCATCTTCTCGGCCGCATGTCGGCAGGCGATCTCGAGAAACGCGTCGGCAAGGGCAACGAGACCTTGCGCCTCTACCAGCAATTCGACCGCCACTTCTATCTCGGCATGGCCGCCTATATCGCCGGTGACAAGAAAACGGCGCGCCAGCACCTGTCGGAGGCCGTGGCGCTCGATCTCAGCCAGTTTCTGGAATTCGACATCGCCCGCGCCTATCTCGAACGGCTCGGCGGTCCGGCCTATCTCAACCAGTCCAACTGATCGCGGCGCGCGCTCAGCCGCGCTGTTCGAAACCCGCCAGCACGTTCACGGTATTGACGCCCAGCGCATCCACCGCATAGCCGCCTTCCATGATGAAGAGGGTCGGCAATTCCATCCAGGCAATACGATCGCCGAGGCGGGAATAATCTTCGTGTTTCAGCTTGAAGCGCGAGATGGGGTCATGCTCGAACGTGTCGAGGCCCAACGAAATCACCAGCGCATCCGGTCCGTATTGGCGGATCCGTTTCAGCCCAACCTCCAGCGCTTCACTGTAGCTTGCCCAATCCGTACCCCAAGGCAGCGGCAGGTTCACGTGATAACCCTCGCCCGCACCTGCGCCGATCTCGTCGGCATAACCGAGGAAATAGGGAAACTCCTGCTTCGGGTCGGCATGCAGCGACACGGTGAGCACATCGGCGCGGCCGTAGAACATCTGCTGCGTGCCGTTGCCGTGATGGTAATCAACATCGAGGATCGCAACGCGCTTCGCCCCCTGGTCGAGAAAGGCCTGCGCGGCGATGCCGGCATTGTTGAGGAAGCAGTAGCCGCCGTAGAAATCGCTGCCGGCATGATGTCCCGGCGGACGGCAGAGGGCGAAAGTAGCGCGCTCGCCGGTCGCCACCAGCTTCTGAGCGGTCAGCGCCACATTGGCCGAGGCCTGCACTGCGCGCCAGGTGCCGGACATGATCGGTGTCCCGGCATCGATGGCATAATAGCCGAGCTTGCCGTCGATCGAATCCGAAAGGCGCCGTCCGAGACCCGGCACCGGCCAGACATGTGGCAGCGCATCGAAGGTGCGGCCCGTCGCCGCCCATTCCTCCCAGGCATTCTGCAGGAATGTGACAAGGCCCTTGTCATGCACGCGCAAAATGGGATCGAGGCCGAAATCCTGCGCCGGGAGAATTTCGCCCAGTTTCGTCGCGCGCACCCGGTCGATCACAATCTCGGCCCGGCGCGGCATCTCGTTGCAGGGGACGAATTGCCCCTCGATCAATTCGCTGCGCCCGTCCTGACAGCGGTGATCCTCGCTGAAGACCGTTCTCATATCGCTCGTCTTTCCATGATCTGATGGTGGCCGCCAGACTGTGCCGATCCCGGCGCCGCTGTCAAACGATGCCGGGATGCAGCAGTATCAGAGCACCGGCCGCGCCTTGCGCGATCCGTACCAGCCGCCGATCGCCGTCTCATAGGCGATGCCGGCCCGGAACACATCGGCATCCGAATAGGTCCGGCCGATGATCTGGATCGAGGTGGGGACATCGTTGCTGGCATGGCCCGTCGGCACCGCCAGTACGGGGCAACGCGAGAGCGTGTTGAAGGGCGTGGTCATGCACCAGGCCAGAACCTTGGGGAGTGGCGAGACCTTCCCATTGATCCGCACCACATCCTTGTTCTCGTCGAAATCCGCCTTGACCGCGGGGGCGGCATTGGTCGGGCAGATGAAGACGTCGTATTTCTCCAGCATCGGCCCGAAGGTGTCGTACATGCGCACGGCCCCTTCCATGGATTTGAAGAAATCGCTGGCCTTCGATTTCGCGCCCTTGCGCGCGAAATTGCGGGCATAGGTGGTCATGATCTTCGAATGCTTCTTGGCCGTGAGCGCCAATTGCGTGCCGAAGAGGTGTTCCAGATGCCGCATGCCGGTATCGATGGCATCGCGGGTCCAGCCCAGATCGACTTCCTCCACCGTGGCACCGAGATTCTTGAAGACCCGCAGCGCCTTTTTCATATTGGCCACCACCTCGGCATCCACGTCATAGATGCCGAGATCGAAGGAATAGGCGATCTTCCAGCCCTTGATCGGCTTGTATTCGGTAGGCAGGCGCAGTTTCGGCCGCAGCGAGGCGATGTCATGGGGGCTCGGCCCGCACATCACGTTCTGGAGCAGGATCGCATCCTGGATCGAGCGCGCCATCGGCCCGGTATGGCAATAGGGATCGAGATTGAAGGGCGGATCGTCCGGGTTGCGGCCATAAGGCGGCTTGTAGCCGACGACGCCGCTGGCACCTGCCGGAATACGGATCGAGCCGCCGATATCGGAACCGGTCGCCAATGGCGCCATGCCGGCAGCCAAAGCCGCGCCGGAACCGCCCGAGGAACCACCCGGCGTATAGCGCCGGTTCCAGGGATTGCGCGTCACACCCCAGAGCCGGCTATGGGTGTAGGACGCGCAGGAGAATTCCGGCGTCGCGGTGCGCGCATGCACGATGGCACCCGCTTTCAGGATGCGCTCGTTATTGGGCGAGGTGCGGTCCGGCACATAGCCCTTGCCGACCGTGAGCGAGCCATAGGAGGTCGGCTTGCCGGCGATCCAGCTTTCATCCTTGACGGCGATCGGCAGGCCTTCCAGCACGCCGACGCGGCCGTCGCGCTTCATGAATTTCGCTTCGGCCTGTTTGGCGAGATCCATCGCCTCGTCGTAATGGGTGAAGGTGAAGGCGTTGATCTTCTTCTGCGCAGCTTCCGAGCGCGCGATCACCGCCGCCATGTATTCGACCGGCGACAGTTTCCGTTTGCGGAACAGCGCCGAAATCTCGGTCGCCGTTTTATAGATCAGATCGTCGTTCGCCATATGCTTTCCCCTGTTCAACCTTGATGCAGAACCAGCTTGATCGCATTGAGCGCCGCCAGCGTCTCCTTGAGCAGCGCGTTGTTGCGGAAATCCGGCCAGGATGACAGCTTCACGGCGGTGAAGTCGTGGGCCGGATCGCTATAGATCAATTGCCCGAAGACGCCGCGGCAGAGCAGCACCGGCATGCGGTGATCTTCGTGCCAGAATTGTCTGGCATAGGCGCCATGCGGTGTGGCGATCCGGTAATCGCCGGTGAATTTCGCATGATCGCCGAAGCGGCAGCCTTGCACCCATTCGGCGGGGGCGATCTGGCGGCCATTGAAGAATCCATCGCGGGTCAGCATCTCGCCAAAGCGCGCATAATCGCGCAGACTGGCATTGAAGCCGCCATCGGCAAGGCCATACCCCGCTTCATCCACCGTGTAACTGGCGTTCTCCTCGGCACCCAGGGGCTGCCACAACTCGCGGCTCACCAATTCCGGCAGTCGTAGGCCGCTCACACGCTCGCAGGCAAAGGCCAGGACGTCGGTCTCGATCGAGCGATACGCAAATCGGGCGCCATGCTCGGCTTCCTGCTTCTGCAATGTCAGCACCACGTCCCAGACGGTCCGCGGCCAGTCGCGCCCGTCATTCTCCGGTCGCGGCCGCCAGCCGCAGGCGACGTCGATCTTGGCGATGTCGGAGAAAGGATCGGTATAGGTCTCGTCGAAGGTAACGCCCGAGGTCATGTTGAGAACATGCTCGATCCGGGCGTCCCTGTAGGCGGTGTTCTTGAGTTCCGGCAGATAGGTGACGATCGGTGCCTTGGGATCCATCAATCCATGCCCGGCCAGGATACCCGCGAGGATGCCGATCAGCGACTTCCCCACGGATTGGCTGAGATGAAGACTGCGCTCGGTCATCCCGTTCAGGTAGCGCTCGAAGACCACCTGTCCACGATGGAGCACGATGAAGCCGTCGGTAAAGGTCGTCTCCAGGAATTGCGCGATGTTCTTCTCGCCGCCCTCGCTTTTTTTATAGACGATGCCGTCGAGATTACGCGGCGCACGGGGCAGAAGGCTCGGTGCATCGCGCCCGCGCCAGACTTCGGCGGTCGGCACCATCTCGCGTACATGCTGGAACGACCAGCGATTCCAGGGCGCCCGGTCCCAGCCGTCACGCGGCGGATAATTGAGATTGCCGTGATCAACCATGGCAGAGCGCGCGCTTGATCGCGTGGGCCGCGGCATTGGCCTCCAGAAACCGTGCGTCGTCCAGAAAGTCCGGCCAGGAAGAGAGCTTCACCAACACAAAATCATGAACAGGATCGGTATAGATCCATTGCCCAAAGACACCATGGCATTCCAGCACCGGTCTTTCGTGATCTTCGATCCAGAACTGGTTATGATAGGCGCCCTTCGGAATCGTGGCTCGGTAATCCGGCCCGAACAGCGCATGATTGCCGCGCCGCGTCTCCCCAATCCAGGCGGCAGGCACGATCTGCCGCCCGTTGAAAAAACCATCCTGCGCGATCATCTGCCCGAAGCGCGCGTAATCCCTCAGGCAGGCATTGAGGCCGCCATCGGCCAGCGCATAACCTTCCGGATCGATCGTGTAATAGCCGTTCTCTTCCATGCCGAGCTTCTGCCAGATCTCGCGGCTGAGGAGCTCGGGGAGGCGCAGGCCAGTGACGCGCTCCAGCACAAAGGCCAGCACATCGGTTTCGATCGAGCGATAGAGAAAGCGCGCGCCGTGTTCGGCTTCCTTGGTCTTGAGCGTCAGGACCTGGCGCCACATGGATGTGGGCCAGTCACGCGTATCGCCGGCAGGTTTCGGTTTCCAGCCGGAGGCGACATCGGTCCGGCCGACATCGGAATAGGGATCGGTATATTCCTCGTCATAGGCAACGCCCGATCCCATATCGAGCACATGCTGGATAAGGGCGCCGTCATAGGCGGTCGCCTTCAGTTCGGGGAGATAGTGGGTGACCGGCTTTTGCGGATCGACCGCCTTCGCCGCAACCATGATGCCAAAGAGCGCACCAAGGAACGACTTCGCGACCGACTGGCTGAGATGGCGCGTGCGCTCGTCCATCCCGTTCATGTAGCGCTCGAACACCACGTTCCCGTGATGGAGCACGATGAAGCCGTCGGTGTAGGAATGATCCAGGAAATCAGCGATCGAAATCTCGCCGCGCGCAGTTTGAAAGCGGATGTCGGTCAGGGTCTGCTGATGATAGGGCAGCGTTGCAACCGCGCCGGTGCCACGCCAGACTTCGGCACTCGGCAGGATTTCGCGCAAATGCTGGAACGACCAGCGGTTCCAGGGCGCGCGGTCCCAGTCTTCGCGCGGAACATCGCCTCGTTCGATCGGTTTTGGCAGGGCTACCGTCATGGCACGAAAAACCCCGGCAGCCGATGAGACTGCCGGGGTTCCGATGGGCCTTACTTCGTCAGTTCGGTCCAGATCGCGGTATAGATCTCGGTCACTTCCGGCGGGCAGGCCGGCAGAATGTAGGTCTTCTGGCCCTCGGGCAGGACGATTTCCGGGGCCTTGCCGAATGCCGGATCCTTCATGAACTGGGCGCTGCCGGTGATGCCATTCGCATATTGTGCGAAATCGGAGATCATCGCGGCATTGGCCGGGTCCATGATGAAGTTCTGGAACGCCTTGGCATTGTCGACGTTCTTGGCGTCGGCGAGGACAGCGACGTTATCCATCCAGACGGGGACGCCTTCCTTCGGATAGCCGTATTCGATCTTGTCGTTCTGCAACCGGGCGCGCAGCGAGGCGCCGTTCCAGTTGAGACCCGCCATCAGATCTTCCTTGGCGTATTTCTCGACATTGCCGTAATCCATCGAGATCCAGTCCGGCTTCGCCTTCAGCAGAAGATCACGCACCTGCTTCAGCTCTTCCTTGTTGCCGTTGCAAAGCGGGCTGAAGCCCAGATAGACGAGACCGGCGCCGATCACATCGTTCATTTCCGGAACGACATTGACCTTGCCCTTCAATTCGGCCGGGGTGTCGAACAGGATCGACCAGCTATTGATGTCGCCCTGATAGACCTTGCGGTTGACCGTGAGGCCCGTGGTGCCCCACTGCCAGGGAACCGTGTAATTGCGGCCCTTGTCGAAATCGACATCGACCCATTGCGGATCGACGTTCTTGAAGTTCGGCATCTCGTTGGGCTTGGTCTCCAGCAGCAGGCCTTCCTGGATGAAGATCGGAATGTAGTTGCCACTGGGCACGACAATGTCGAAGCCATGGCCGCCGGCCTTGATCTTGGCGAGAGCCGTGTCGTTCGAATCGTAATCGGTCACCGTCACCTTGACCTTGAATTCTTCTTCGAACTTCTTGATCAGTTCGGGGCTGGTGTAATTGCCCCAATTATAGATATTGAGCTCGCCATCGGCCAAAGCCGGGCCGCTGAGCAGGGCAAGGGTGACCGCCGTCGCGGCGATCTTCGTCTTCGAGATCATGTAATCCTCCTGTTTCCCGAATCTTTCGTTCTTTGGCTTCGTCAGGCCTTCTTCCGATTCAAAAAGAAGAACACCGTCACCATCAAGATCGATATCGCGAGGAACACCGACGAGATGGCATTCATTTCCGGCGTCATGATGCGCCGCATTTGTCCCAGCATATAGGTCGGCAACGTGTCCTGTCCGCCGGATTTCACCAATTCGGTGATCACAACATCGTCAAGCGAGATAACGAAAGCGAGCATGCCGCCGGCCAGAATACCCGGCCAGAGCAGGGGCAGCGTCACGCGCCGGAAGGTATGCCAGGGTGTGGCATAGAGATCGGCCGCGGCGCGCTCCAGCGACAGATCCATGTTTTCGAGCCGCGCGCGGATCGGCAGATAAGCGAATGGGATGCAAAAGGCGGTATGCGCGATCAGCAGATAGGCAAGGCCGGTATAGCCGGTGCTGATCTTGATCATCGCGAAGAAGATGAGGAGCGCGATGCCGGTGACGATCTCCGGCACCATCAGCGGCTGGTTGATGGTGGCAAAGATGAAAGTGAGGCCCGGAAAAGGCCGCGCCCGCGTCGTCGCCAGCGCCGCCATGGTGGCAACGATGGTCGACACGAAGGCGGCGAAGCTCGCGATCATGAGCGAGCGGACCGAGGCGTCCTGCACCTGATCGTTGGCCCAGGCCGCTTCGTACCAACGCCAGGAGAAACCCTCCCAGATCGCGATCGAGCTTCCCGCATTGAAGGAATAGGCCACCAGCGTCAGGATCGGCGCATAGAGCATGACGAAGCATAAAAGAGCGATGGTGGTAAAGCCGGTCTGCTTCTTGACGTCGAAATATGCCTTAGCCATGACGCGCCCCGCTCTTGCTGGCGTTCTTCACATAGAAGAGCAGGGCCACCATGACGATCACCATCAGCGTGATCGAGAGGGCGGCACCCAGCGGCCAGTTGCGTCCCTGGCCGAATTGCAGATCGATGAGGTTGCCCAGCATCATGTTGCGACCGCCACCCAGTACGCGCGGCGTCACATAGGCGCCGAGCGATGGAATGAAGACCAGGATCGAACCGGCGATCACGCCGGGCTTCACCAGCGGGAAGATCACGCGCCGCAGAACCTGGAAGCGCGTGGCGTAGAGATCGTAGCCAGCTTCCACCAGCCGGAAATCGATCCGCTCCATGCTGGCATAAAGCGGCAGCACCATCAGCGGCAGATAGACATAGAGCAGGCCCAGCATCACCGCGGTATCGGTGAACATGATCTGCAAGGGCGCATCGATGACACCGGCCCAGAGCAGGATCGAGTTGACGATGCCTTCGTTGCGGATCACTTCCATGATCGCAAAGGTGCGGATGAGGAGGTTGGTCCAGAACGGGATCGTGATCAGGAACAGCCACAAGGAACGCGACCGGTCGGGCCGCGTGGCAATGAAATAGGCGGTCGGAAAGCCCACAATCAGGGCCAGGCCGGTCGAGATGAAGGAGAGCCGGATCGAGCGCCAGAAGATCGAGAGATGCGCGTCGGCGAAACCCAAGGTGTCGTCGAAGATGTCGCGCGTGAAGAATACGCTGACCCAGGCATCGGTCGAGAATTTCCACTCGACGCCGCCATAGCCGCCCTTGGTCAGAAAGGAATAGACCACGACGATGGCCAGCGGACCGATCGAGGCGAAGAGCAGGATAAGGAGCGCCGGCATCGAGAGCAGCCAGCGACCGCGCGTATCACGCCGGTCGAATGCGGCGGCCGCGGCGGCTGCGCCCGGATAGGCGCCGCCGGGTGTGTTTATGGTTCCGTTGACGGCCATGATGCGCTCAATCCCTCAGGATCTGCATCGCTTCGGGCGCGATCTTGAGACCCACAATATCGCCGGTCTGCAGCACTTCCTGATGACCGCGCCGGTTCTGCACCCGCACGGTCAGCGCCTGGCCGGTCTCGAGGCCGATATGGAAGGTGGTGTCGGTGCCGAAATAGATGATGTTGTCGACACGGCCCTTGAGATGCGCATCGGCGTCGGGCCGCACCAGATCGATGCGCTCCGGCCGGATCGCCAGCGTGACGACCGAACCCACGCCGGCATTGCTCGACATCTTGTGGGGAAGAGCGATGCCGGAAGGCAGCCTGATCTTGCCATCGTCGCCGATCCGCTCGGTCACTTCGGCTTCGAGGAAATTGGTCTCGCCGATGAAATCGGCAACAAATCGGTCGGCCGGATGCTCGTAGATTTCCGTCGGCGAACCGATCTGGAGGATGTGCCCCCGCGACATGACCGCGATGCGATCCGACATGGTCAGGGCCTCTTCCTGGTCATGCGTCACGAAGATAAAGGTGATGCCGGTCTCGAGCTGCATGCGCTTCAACTCGATCTGCATTTCCTTGCGCAGCTTGAGATCCAGCGCCGACAAGGGCTCGTCGAGCAACAGCACCTTGGGCTTGGGAGCGAGGGCCCGCGCCAATGCCACGCGCTGCTGCTGGCCGCCGGAAATCTGGCTGGTACGGCGGTCCTTCAATTCTTCCATGCGCACCAGCTTCAGCATGGCCGCGACCGTGGTTTGCACTTCGGCTTTGGGCTTGCCCAGCATTTCGAGACCGAAGGCGACGTTCTGCGCCACCGTCATGTGCGGGAACAGCGCGTAATTCTGGAAGACCGTGTTGACGTGCCGCTTGAAGGGGGGCAGATGCGCCACTTCCTCGCCATCGAGGAGGATCGAGCCGTCGGTCGGCATTTCGAATCCGGCGATCAGACGCAGCAAGGTGGTCTTGCCGCAGCCCGATGGTCCCAACAGCGTGAAGAATTCGTTCTGTCGGATGGTGACCGAGACATTGTCCAGCGCGCGGACTTCACCAATCCCGGCACCGAAAATCTTGCTCACATTCTTGGCTTCGACAGCCACCGCAGTCGACACGATATGACGCCCCCATGCCCTGTTAGCGCGATCCGCCCTCTCGCAAGGGATGGCCTCTTTGGCGGGCCAGGATTTTGCGCGCACCCAGATTAGGCTATCGGCGGCGAAGGTCAATCGCGGCGTTGCACAAAAGTTAAATAAGATTCCCCACATGACGCAACCGCATGGGGTCATAACGTGCCATTGAACTTGGCACACGCTGCCAACTAACCCTTCGGTGGTAGAGTATCCAGCGCGCGGCATGATGGATTGCCGCCGCGACAGAAAGTTCCTACGCTTTTCTCCCGATCGGGAGGCGTCCGGATGGTTAAAGGCCAAGACGTACCGGTATGCTCAGGTCCCCGCCCCAGCGCCGCCGGGGTGCTCTGGCGGCTACTTTTGCTGGTCCTCTTCGGCGCTTCTGCCATCGCCACCGTCGCCCTCGCCGACACCGACGCGTCACCCAGGCTGGCTGTCGCCGATTTCGATTTTCAGGATACGTCCGGCGAAATCATGGACCGAGCAGCCGAACATGAGGCACGGCTGAAAGCCTTCGAGGCGACCTTGCGCGACCGGCTTTTGGAAAGCGGCAAGATCGCCCTCGCGAGCCTGGATTGCGGGGCCGATCCCTGTACGGCGGCGAAGCCCGGCCTCGACATCCTCGTGGCGCAGGCAAAGGCCGCGGGAATGCGTTATCTGCTGTTCGGCTCGATCCACAAGATGAGCACGCTGGTCGGCTGGGTGCAGTTTGCCGTGCTGGACTTGACCGAGGACAAGTCGCTCTGCGAGCGGCGCCTGACATATCGCGGCGACAATGACGAAGCCTGGCAGCGCGCGGCCAAATTCGTGGCACGAGACGTCGGTCGGCACTGCCTTGGGAAATTCCCTTAATCGCTAGCGCGCATTTGCCGCGACGCTGCTAGATTGCCGCCCGTCCGATCCAGTCATGCCAGTCCGGCTAGGCCCATGAATATGTATCTGAGTATCTAACGATGATGTCGAACCGCACCAAGAACCGCCGCCAATTGCCGCCCTTGAATGCCCTGCGTGCCTTTGAGGCCGTGGCCCGCTTTCTCAGCTTTACCAAGGCCGCCGACGAGTTGCTGGTAACGCAAAGCGCCGTCAGCCGCCAGGTGAAGAACCTCGAAGACATCCTCGGCGTCTCCCTCATCCTGCGGAAGGCGCAGCTCGAACTGACCGAGGAAGGCAAAAGGCTGCTGCCGGTCTTGACCGACAGTTTTGACCGGATGGATCAAATCATCGGTTCGTTCCGGCGCCAATCCAAGAAGCCGCCTTTGAGCCTTGCCGTCCCGCCCACTTTCGCGCGCCGCATCCTGCTGCCCCGCCTGCCCGAATTCCAGGCCGCCCATCCGGATCTCGAAATCCGCATCGAAACACCGCCGGTCAATCCCGATTTCCGCAATTCGGGCCACGACGTCGCCATCCTCTTTGGCGAGATGGAAGCCGATGGCCTGGTGGCCGATGTGCTGATGCGCGAACGGTCGGGCCCGCTGGCCGCCCCCGCTTTGATCGAGAAATCGAACTGGCCCGACATAAAGACCATGATCACCAAGGCCCCGCTCCTCCATGTGCGCCAGGGCAATGATTCCTGGTACGATTGGCGCTTGCTGGCGCGGCAATTGGGCCTTGCCGGGGTGCCCGTCGAACGCGGCCTGGTGGTGGAAACCGCCGATCAGGCAGTGCAGGCGGCGATCGCCGGCGGCGGCGTGACCGAAGTCGATTCGCGCCTGTGCCAGGATGAAATCGCTGCCGGTCGTTTGGTGGCGCCGTTCGATGTCAGCATGCTGACGGGCCGCACCTACACGATGGTCTGCCGCCCGGACGAGACCGAACTGGCGCGCATCGCCGCTTTCCGCGCCTGGGCCGTGGCCGCCCTCGCGGAACAGCCGGAACCGGAACCGGCGGCGGAAGATTCCGCCCCCAAATGAGAGCCGAGGAGATCCAGGCCCGCCTGCTCTACCGCGACGGCCTTGTCCTTATTCTCGACAAGCCGGCGGGCCTGCCGGTCCATGGCGGGCCGGGCGGTGGCGACAATCTGGAGCGCCATTTCGAGCATCTCTGCTTCGGTTTGCCGAAACCGCCGGCGCTCGCCCATCGTCTCGATCGGGATACCTCCGGCTGTCTCGCTTTGGGCCGCCAGCACAAGGGCCTCTCGCGCCTCGGCAAATTGTTTCAGGAAGGCCGCGTCCAGAAGACGTATTGGGCCGTGACGATGGGGGCGCCGCCTGCCCCCTCCGGAACCATCGACGCGCCCTTGAAGAAGCTCACCACCCGTGCGGGCGGCTGGCGCATGGTGGTAGCCAGCGCCGACGACAAGGACGCACAGAAATCCATCACCGATTACAAGGTGCTGGGATCTGGCAATGGTCTGACCTGGCTGGAACTCAATCCCCGCACGGGCCGCACCCATCAAATCCGCGTGCATCTTGCCCATCTCGGCTGCCCGATCCTGGGCGAGCCTCAATATCTGCCGCCCAATTCGCCCAAGCCCAAAGAGCCCCTGCATCTGCATTCCCGCGCCTTGGTCCTGCCGCTCTATCCCAAAAAGGACCCGATCCGCGCCGAGGCACCGCCACCACCTCATATGCTGGCGGCGCTGAAAGCCTGCGGCTATGCGTCAAAGGGCTGAAATAGCGCAATTTTTGCAATGATCCGTGGGTCCGCCATCCCCTAATATCGTGGCCGGGACCCGCCCCTTTTGGACCGCCTGTCATGACCAGCGCCGCTTCCACCGCACATCTCGCCCCCGACCGCGAGACCGGCAACATTCTGCTGGGCGTTACCGGCGCCCTGGTCGCGGTCGGCTTTTGGGCCGGCTGGATCGTGCTGACCCGGCTCAGCGTCACCACCGCCTTCACCCCGGATGACATCGTCTTCCTGCGCTTTCTCATCAGCGCCGTTCTGCTATTGCCGGTTTTCTGGCTGCGCCGACGCCAGCTCAACTATCGTAACCTGCCGCAATATCTCTTCATGATCCTGGGTGCCGGCGCGCCTTACATGCTGGTCGCGGCCAATTCCATGCAGCATGCCCCGGCCGCCCATGTCGGCGTGCTGATGCCCGGCACCATGCCGCTTTTCGTCGCCTTTTATGGCCTTCTTTTCTTTGGGGAACGCCTTGGGATATGGCGCTATCTCGGCCTCGGCCTCATCGTCCTGGGCGATGTCGCCGTGGGCGGGTTCGGGATCTTCCACATCCTGGAAAACGACCTCGGCCATGCCTGGGTGGGCTATCTGCTGATGCTGCTCGCAGCCGCCATGTGGGCCGGCTTCACCCAGGCCCAGAAACGCTCCAGCCTCGATCCCTGGATGGCGACCGCCGTGGTCGGGGTGGGGTCCTGCCTCGGCTTCTCACCCTATTATCTGGCGACCTCGGGCCTGGCCGTCTTCGATCTCCCTTGGGGCGAGATCGCCCTTCACGGCCTCTATCAGGCGGTGGCCTCGGGCATCCTCGCTCTGGCTGCCTATGGGATCGCCATCCAGCATCTGGGTGCCCAACGCGCCGCCGCCTTTTCTTCCCTGGTCCCGGCCCTGGGCGCCCTCCTCGCCATCCCGATCCTGGGTGAATTCCCGGATCCGGTCGCCTGGTTCGGTATCGGCACCGTCACCCTGGGTCTGATGCTGGCCACCGGAGCCATCGGGCCCCGGGCGCGAAAGGGGCGCGGATAGGCCAGGATTTCGGCTTGTTTCCGCCGGTTTCCCCCGCTATAACCCGCCGCGCACGGCATGGAATGCGGCCATGGCGAACCAGAGGGCATGCCCAACCGCAGCCGAATGCTCAATCTTATCAATAGGATAGAAAATGCCCAAGATGAAAACGAAGAGCGGCGCCAAGAAGCGCTTCTCCCTCACGGCCACGGGTAAGGTCAAATTCAAGCCGGCCAACAAGCGTCACATGCTTTCCTGCAAGCCCACGAAGATGAAGCGGCAATCGCGCCGCAACGAAGTCATGTTCGAAGCGGATGCCAAGAAAGTCATCAAATTCTTCCTGCCCAACGGGCTTTAAGAACAGACGCCAGACGGAAGGAATTAGACCATGGCTCGTACCAAACGCGGCGTCACCTCGCACGCCCGCCACAAGAAGATCCTCGACATGGCCAAGGGCTATGTCGGTCGGGCTTCGACCAATTACCGTATTGCCATCGAGAAGGTCGAAAAGGGCCTGCAATACGCCTATCGCGACCGCCGCGCCAAGAAGCGCGATTTCCGCGGTCTGTGGATCCAGCGCATCAATGCCGGCGTGCGTGAGCACGGCCTCACCTACTCGCAATTCATCAACGGCGTGAAGAAGGCCGGCATCGAGGTCGACCGCAAGGTCCTCTCCGATCTCGCCATCCGCGAGCCGGCGGCTTTTGCGGCCTTGGTGAAACAGGCGCAGGATGCGTTGAAGAAGGCCTGATCCAGGCTGAAGTCCGAGTTGGCATGCCGCCGCCCGTGTCACAGCGAGCGGCGGCCTGCGCACCCTAGGGAAGGGTGAGATCACGGAGGCCGGGTCAACCCGCGCCTCCTTTTTTGTTTGATGGGGACCCACATGCCGAACGATCAGCAGGATCTCAGCAGCCTGCAGAAAAAATGGCTCGATGCCGTGACCGCCGCCGCCAGCGTCGAGACGCTGGAACAGGTGCGGGTCGATGCGCTCGGCAAGAAGGGCGAGATCTCCGGCCTGATGAAGACCCTGGGCGGGATGGATCCGGAGGCGCGCAAGGATTTCGGTGCCCGCCTCAATCTCCTCAAGGACGAGGTTGCCGCCGCCATCGACGCGAAGAAGACGAGCCTTGCCGATGCCGCCTTGAATGCGCGCCTCGCCAAGGAGACCCTCGATCTCTCGCTCCCCGCGCGCCCCGAATATGAAGGCCGCATCCACCCGATCAGCCAGACCATCGACGAGATCATCGCCATTTTCGGCGAGATGGGTTTCAGCGTCGCAGAAGGCCCGGATATCGAGGACGATTTCCACAATTTCACCGCCCTCAACATCCCGGCCGATCACCCGGCGCGGCAGATGCAGGACACCTTCTATCTGCCGGAAAGGCAAGACGGCAGCCAGATGGTGCTGCGCACCCACACCTCGCCGGTGCAGATCCGTACCATGGTGAAGGGCGATCTTCCCATCCGCGTCATCTGTCCGGGCCGCACCTACCGCGTCGACAGCGACATGACGCATTCGCCGATGTTCCACCAGGTCGAAGGCCTGGTGATCGACACGCATACCAATATGGGCCACCTCAAAGGCTGCCTGCAGGATTTCGTGCGCGCCTTTTTCGGCATCGACAATCTACCGGTCCGCTTCCGCCCCAGCTATTTCCCCTTCACCGAACCCTCGGCCGAGGTCGATATTGGCTGCGACCGCTCCGGCGGCGAGTTGAAGCTTGGCGGCGACAAGGACGGCAATGCCAAGAACTGGCTCGAGATCCTGGGCTCCGGCATGGTGCATCCCAATGTGCTCAGGAATTGCGGCATTGATCCCGAGAAATACCAGGGCTTCGCCTTCGGTATGGGGATCGAGCGCATCGCCATGCTGAAATACGGCATTCCGGATCTTCGCACCTTCTACGAATCCGATTTGCGCTGGCTCCGCCATTACGGCTTCGTGCCCCTTGATATCCCCACCGCGGTGGGAGGATTGACCCGATGAAATTCACGCTCTCCTGGCTGAAGACGCATCTCGAAACCGATGCCGATCTCGCCACCATCACCAAGAAACTCACCGATCTCGGCCTCGAGGTCGAAGGTGTCGAGGACAAGGCCGAAAGCCTGAAGCCCTTCATCGTCGGCTATGTGATCGAAGCCAAGCAGCATCCCAATGCCGACCGGCTGCGTGTCTGCCAGGTCGATACCGGCAAGGGCATCCTGCAGGTCGTTTGCGGCGCGCCCAATGCGCGCACCGGATTGAAGGGTGTCTTCGCACCGGTAGGCACACATGTGCCCGGTACCGGCCTCGATTTGAAGGCCGGCAATATCCGCGGCGAGGCCTCGAACGGCATGCTCTGCTCGGCCCGCGAACTGGGCCTGGGGCAGGATCATGACGGCATCATCGAACTGCCCGAGGATGCGCCCGTCGGTCAGAGCTTCGTCGAATATCGCGGCCTCCATGACCCGGTGATCGAGATCAAGATCACCCCGGACCGCGCCGATTGCCTCGGTGTCTTCGGTGTCGCGCGCGATCTCGCTTCCGCCGGTCTCGGCAAGCTGAAGCCCATCGCCGAGAAGCATATCCCCGGCAGCTTCAAGAGCCCGATCCAATGGTCGATCGACGACAGCGCCAAAGCGGGCGTGCTCTATACCGCCGGGCGTTACTTCAAGGGCGTCAAGAACGGCCCCTCGCCGCAATGGCTCCAGGACCGCCTGACCTCAATCGGCCTGCGGCCGATTTCCGCGCTGGTCGACATCACCAATTTCGTGACCTTCGATCTTTGCCGGCCGCTCCATGTCTTCGACGCCGACAAGGTTAAGGGCCATGTGGCGATGCGCTCGGCCCGCGCCGGCGAGACCATCGAGGCACTGGACGGCAAGACCTACACGCTGGAACCCGGCATGATCGTCATTGCCGACGATCAGGGGCCGGAAGCCATCGGCGGCATCATGGGCGGCCTCGTTTCCGGCTGTTCCGAGACGACCACCAATGTCTTCCTGGAAGCAGCGCTCTTTGACCCGATCACCACGGCCAAGACCGGCCGTAAGCTCGGCATTCAATCCGATGCCCGCTATCGCAACGAGCGCGGCCTCGATCCGCAATCGGAGATCTGGGGCATCGACGTGGCGACGCGCCTCATCCTGGAGCTTTGCGGCGGCGAGGTTTCGGAAGTGACCTCGGCCGGGACAATTCCTACGGGCACGCGCGAGATAGCGTTCCGCCCGTCGCGGGTCTCCAGCCTCGGCGGTGTCGACGTGGCGCCTGCGAAGCAGAAGCAAATTCTCATCGATCTCGGCTTCAAGGTTGCCGAAACATCGCCGGAGCGCTGGAGCGTTACCACGCCGAGCTTCCGCGCCGATGTCGAAGGCGAGGCGGATATCGTCGAGGAAGTGATGCGCGTGCATGGCTTCGACCATATTCCCGCGATCTCGATGCCGCGTGCCGGCACCATGCCGCCGGTGGCCGTCACTTTGGGGCAAAAGCGCGTGCAACAGGCCAAGCGCCTGCTGGCCGTGCGCGGCCTCAACGAGACCGTGACCTTCAGCTTCATGCCGAGTCCGGTCGCGGCGATGTTCGCCGGCAACAACGCCTTGGTGCCGCTTGCCAACCCGATCAGCTCCGATCTCGACGTCATGCGTCCCTCGATCCTCGGCAATCTGCTGATGGCGGCCGAGCGCAATGCGGCGCGGGGGTTCAGCGATCTCGCCTTGTTCGAGATCGGGCCGACCTATCTCGGCGAAGCCGCAAAGGATCAGATCCTGGCGGCAACGGGATTGCGCGTCGGCAACACGCCGCGCCACTGGCAGGTGAAGCAGCGACCGCTCGATGCCTATGATGCCAAGGCCGATGCCATCGCCCTGCTCTCGGCCTTCGGCGTGCCGGTCGACAATTTGCAGCTCGAGGCGGCGGCACCGCCGCATTACCATCCGGGCCAATCGGCCACCCTGCGCCTCGGCCCCACGATTCTCGGCCAGTTCGGTGCCCTTCACCCGAAGATCCTGCAGGCGCTCGACGTCAAGGGGCCGGCCGTGGGTTTCGAGGTGTTCCTGGAACGCCTACCCGCGCCGCGTTCGAAAGGCACCGCGCGGCCGCTCCTCAACGCCTCACCCCTGCAGCCGCTGGAACGCGATTTCGCCTTCATCGTCGATGCGCAGGTCCCGGCCGAGAAGCTGGTGAAGGCTGCGAAAGGTGCGGACAAGGCATTGGTGACCGAGGTGAAGCTGTTCGACCTCTTCCAGGGCGGTTCGCTCCCGGAAGGCAAGAAGTCGCTCGCTCTGTCGGTCACCCTGCAGCCCCGCGACAAGACCCTGACCGATGCCGAGATCGAAGCGGTGGCGGCCAAGATCGTCGCGGCGGTCAACAAGGCGACGGGCGGAGAACTGCGAAAGTAGCCCCATCCTACTCTCCCCCTAAAGGGAGATGGTCTATGCCGAGATCGCCCTGACCGCCTCGCTCCGCCTTCCTACCTTTAGGGGATGGGCCGGGGTGGGGGTGGGGCCGGTCTACAGGCCCCTTGATTCCCGCGCGATCCCGCCGCATATGAGGGCAAAATCCACGCCTCCCGAACTGGAGAGTCACGACCATGACCTTGGAACGCCACGGCTTTCAGGCCGAAGTCTCCCGCCTTCTGCAGATCGTCGCGCATTCGCTTTACAGCGATAAATCGGTCTTCCTGCGCGAACTCATTTCCAACGCCTCCGATGCCTGCGACAAGCTGCGCTATCTGGCACTCACCCAGCCGGAATTGCTGGAAGGCGGCGGCGAGCTTGCCGTCACCCTCACGATCGACAAGAAGGCTAAGACCCTGACCATCGCCGATAACGGGATCGGCATGAACAAGGACGACTTGATCAGCCATCTCGGCACCATCGCGCGCTCGGGCTCGGCGAAATTCGTCGAGGAGCTGGAACAGGCTAAATCCGCCGACGACAAGGTCTCGTTGATCGGCCAGTTCGGCGTCGGGTTCTATTCCGCCTTCATGGTCGCCGATAACGTGACCGTCCTCTCGCGCAAAGCCGGCGAGACCCAGGGTTGGCGCTGGATTTCCGACGGCACCGGCGAGTTCACGATTGAAGCCGCGGACAAGCCCACGCGCGGCACCGAGATCACGCTCCACCTCAAGAAGGGCGAGAGCGAATGGCTGGAAGCCGCGCGCCTGGAGCATGTCATCGCCAAGCATAGCGAGCATGTGGCGCTGCCCATCCATCTGGTCGACGGCGCCGAGCCGAAGCATGTGAACCAGCAGGCCGCCCTCTGGACTAAGTCGAAATCCGAGGTGACGACCGAACAATACCGCGACTTCTACCGCCATCTCGCCCATGCCTTCGACGACCCCTGGGCCACGATCCATTACAAAGCCGAGGGCAAGATCGATTACACCGCCCTCCTCTTCATCCCCAGCATGCGCCCCTTCGATCTCTTCAACCCGGAGCGCAAGCAATCGCTGAAGCTCTACGCCAAGCGCGTTTTCATCACCGATCAATCGGATGAAATCCTGCCGGGTTGGCTCCGCTTCGTGAAGGGCTTGGTGGATTCCGAGGATCTGCAGCTCAATGTCAGCCGTGAAATGCTGCAGGCGAGCCCGCTCCTGGCCAAGATCCGCGCCGCCCTTGTGAAGCGTGTCCTCTCCGAGCTCACCAAACGCGCAAACGATGACGACAAGGCGCCTTACGAAACTTTCTGGGACAATTTCGGCCCCGTGCTGAAAGAAGGGCTCTATGAAGATCCCGCTCAGCGCGACGAGCTCTTAAAGTTGGTGCGCTTCCGGTCGACCGCGTCGGATGGCTGGGTGAGCCTGGCCGATTACATCGGCCGCCTGAAAGAAGGACAGAAGGCGATCTATTACATTGCCGGGGACCAACTGGATGCGCTCTCGCGCTCGGCACAGCTCGAAGGCTTCAAGGCCAAGGGCATCGAGGTCCTGCTGCTGACCGATCCCATCGACGAGTTCTGGATTCCCGCCGTCGAGAAATTCGAAGACAAGGAATTCCGCTCGGTCACCCGTGCCGGCGCCGATCTCTCCGACGTCAAGGCCGACGACAAGAAGGACGAGGCAAAGAAGCCGGTTGCCGAGAATATCGATGCCCTCATCTCCTTCCTGAAGATGACCTACAAGGATGCCGTGAAGGATGTGCGAATCTCCGAACGCCTGACCGACAGCGCCTGCTGCCTGGTGGCGGATTCCGGTGACATGGACATGCACATGGAACGCCTCCTGCGGCAGCATAAGCGCCTTGAAGCGAGCTTGCCGCGCGTTCTTGAAGTCAATGGCAGCCATCCGCTTGTCTCGGCCATGGCGAAGCAGGCAACCAAGGACGGCGACTGGCCGGAACTGGCCGAGACCGCCTGGCTGCTCCTCGACCAGGCCCGCATCCAGGATGGCGAGCCGCCGGCCGATCCCGCCGCTTTCGTGAAGCGCCTCAACGCGGCATTGGCGAAGGCGATCTGACGTGCATCTCACCTTCCGCCGTGCCACGCGCGCCGATCTTGAAGCCATCGTCGACATGCTGGTCGACGACAAGATCGGCGCCACGCGCGAAGATGGCTCGCGTCCCTTGAATGCGCGCTACATCGCCGGGTTCGAGGCGGTGGATCGTGATCCCAACCAATATCTCGCTGTGGTCGAGGAAGAGGGCAAGGTGATCGGCTCGCTGCAGATCACCTTCATCCCCAGCGTGTCACGCCTGGGCATGTGGCGCGGTCAGATCGAGGGCGTGCGCATCACCACCGCGCGTCGTGGAGAAGGACTCGGCCATAAAATGCTGGAATGGGCGATTGAGCAATGCCGACAGCGTGGCTGTGAACTGGTCCAGCTTACCATGGACAAGACCCGCACGGATTCGCGCCGTTTCTATGAATCGCTGGGCTTCAAGGCCAGCCATGACGGCTTCAAAATGGATTTGTAGAAGCGACTACGCCCGCTCTCCCGCCACCTCGACCTCGATGGTGAGGTGCGAGAGTTTGGCGATGCCGGTCAGCGCGGCACGGTAGAAATCGACATTCCGGGGCTGGGTGGTCGTGATGCTGACGATGCCGGCGAGATGGCCCGGCCCCACACGCCAGACATGAAGATCGGTGACCCGGTCGCCCAGAGCCTCCACCTCCGCCCGGATCGCATGGGTAAGCTCGGCGCTGGGCTGCGCATCGAGGAGCGTCGCCCCCGATGAGCGCATGAGCAGATAGGCCCAGCGCAAGATGACGATCGCCCCGACGATGCCGATGACGGGGTCGAGACCGACCCAGCCGAACGTCCAGGCAAGACCGATGGCCGCGATCGCCATGACCGAAGTCGCCGCATCCGCCAGCATGTGCACATAAGCCGATTTCAGGTTGAGGTCCTGATGGTGGCCATGATCATGCGCGTGGTTGTCATGCGCGTGCCCGTGATCATGATCATGCCCATGTGCATGGCTATGCCCGTGATTTTCCATCAGCAGCACTGCCGCCACCGCATTGACGACGAGGCCCAGCACCGCGACGGCCATCGCTTCCCGATAGGCGATCGCCGTCGGATTGAAGAAGCGGTCGACCGATTCCCAGGCGATGCCGAGGGCCACGATGGCCAGCACCACGGCAGAGGTATAGGCACCAAGATCGCCGAACTTCCCCGTGCCGAAGGAAAAGTGGTCGTTCTCGGCCTGCCGCTCGGCAAAGATATAGGCAATGAGCGAGATACCAAGCGCCGCCAGATGGGTCGCCATATGCCAGCCATCGGCCAGGAGCGCCATCGAGCCGAAAAGATGACCGGCCACGATCTCGCCCACCATCATGACGGCCGAGAAGGCGAGCACGATCTTCACCCGCCCGGCATTGCGGGCATGGTTGCGGCCGCGAAAATCGTGATTCTTGTGCTGTCCGGCGCTGATATCGTTCATGGGATCAACCTAACATGGCGCCCGGATGTTACAAAATTACAGCCCCGCCACCCGGCTTGCGTCGCAAGCGCCCACACGCGGCATATGGCATTGAAGCGGGCACGCCTTTCCCGCAATATCGGCGCCGTTTCTCGAATCGTTATCTCCGGAGGATTTCCATGGATGTTCGCGCCGCTATCGCAATCGAAGCCGGCAAGCCCCTTGTCATCGACACCGTGCAGCTGGAAGGGCCGAAAGCGGGCGAAGTCCTGGTCGAGGTGAAAGCGACCGGCATTTGCCATACCGATTACTTCACCCTCTCCGGTGCCGATCCCGAAGGCCTTTTCCCCGCCATTCTCGGCCATGAGGGCGCCGGCGTGGTAGTCGATGTCGGGCCCAACGTCACCAGCCTCAAGAAGGGCGATCATGTCATTCCGCTCTACACGCCGGAATGCCGCCAGTGCGAATATTGCCTCAGCCAGAAGACCAATCTCTGCCAGGCGATCCGTGTCACCCAGGGCCAGGGCCTGATGCCGGATGGCTCCTCCCGCTTCTCCATGGGCGGCAAAAAGGTACACCATTATATGGGCACCTCGACCTTCGCCAATTTCACCGTGGTGCCGGAGATCGCTTTGGCCAAGGTGCGCGAGGACGCCCCCTTCGACAAGATCTGCTATATCGGCTGCGGTGTGACCACTGGCATCGGCGCCGTCATCAACACGGCCCGGGTCGAGCCCGGCGCCAATGTCGTCGTCTTCGGCCTGGGCGGCATCGGCCTCAACGTCATCCAGGGCGCGCGCCTCGCCGGTGCCGACATGATCATCGGCGTCGACCTCAATCCCGGCCGGAAGGCCATCGCCGAGAAATTCGGCATGACCCATTTCGTCAACCCGAAGGAGGTCGAGGGCGATCTCGTCCCCTATCTCGTCAACCTCACCAAGGGTGGCGCCGATTACAGCTTCGAATGCATCGGCAACACGAATGTGATGCGTCAGGCCCTGGAATGCTGCCACAAGGGCTGGGGCGTTTCCGTGATCATCGGCGTCGCCGGCGCTGGTCAGGAGATCTCGACGCGCCCGTTCCAGCTGGTCACCGGCCGCGTCTGGAAGGGTACCGCCTTCGGTGGCGCCCGCGGCCGTACCGATGTGCCGAAGATCGTCGACTGGTACATGGACGGCAAGATCAACATCGACGACCTCATCACCCACACGATGCCGCTCCAGGATATCAACAAGGGCATCGATCTGATGAAATCCGGATCTTCGATCCGCGGCGTGGTGATCTATTGATGAGCGCCTTTACCGAAATCTCGCGCCATCGCTGTTTCGGCGGCTGGCAGCTTTACTTGAAGCATGACAGCGCCGAGATCGGCCTGCCGATGAAAGTCGGCGTCTTTCTTCCACCGGCGGCTGAAGCGGGGAAAGTGCCGGCGCTCACCTATCTCGCCGGCCTCACCTGCACCGAAGACACCTTTCTGATCAAGGCGGGCGCCCAGCGCGTGGCCGCCGAACTCGGCCTCATGCTGATCGCACCCGACACCTCGCCGCGCGGCACCGATTTCCCCGGCCAGGCCGACAATTGGGATTTCGGCGTGGGGGCCGGCTTCTATGTCGATGCAACCGAGGCTCCGTGGAAGCAGAATTGGCGCATGTATTCTTATGTGACCAGGGAATTGCCCGCGCTCATGGCGGCGGAATTTCCGGTCGATACGAACCGCCGCGGCGTTTTCGGCCATTCCATGGGCGGCCATGGCGCGCTGGTCTGCGGCTTGCGCAACCCCACTCTCTTCCGCTCGGTCTCGGCCTTCGCGCCGATCGCCAACCCGATCAACTGCCCCTGGGGCCAAAAAGCTCTCGCCGGCTATCTGGGGAGCGATCAAAAGGCGTGGGCGGCCTATGATGCCAGCGAGTTGATGCAGGCCAAAGCGCATCCCAACCCGATTCTGGTCGATCAGGGCGAGGCCGATCAGTTCCTGAGCCTGCAATTGCATCCCCATGCCCTGGAAGCAGCCGCCAAGGTGTCTGGCCAGAAGCTCACCCTCCGCCGCCACGGCGGTTACGATCATGGCTATTATTTCATCCAGACCTTCATGGAAGACCATCTCCGTCACCACGCGGCTTTATTGGCCCGTTGACAGACTATATTCCTCAGCCTAATGAACCTGACACGACGTTGGGGATAGGGGCTGGGGCACATGTTCCCGTGGTGCTGACGTCCACCTGATCATCAAGCCCTTCACGCTGGAAGCCCTCGCCGAATAGTATGGGCTAGGCGAAATCGGCCTCGGCCAGGTCGTCTTTCAGAATCCCTTCCAGCAGCAGGCTGCGCTGTTCCCAGATCGTGATGAGGGCACCCTCCGCCGTATCCTGGGTGAGGCTCATCAAGACCTCGAACGAGAAGGGCTGATCCCACCATTCCATCTCGATATAGATCTTGTCGCCATCGGCGCTGCTGAAATCGGTGATGCGGTCATGGGCGATGAGGCCGAAGACGAAATTGTCGGCGCCGGCACCGCCGGTCATCGCATTGTTGCCCGAGCCGCCGACCAACAGGTCGCTGCCATCGCCGCCATAGAGCGCGTCGTTGCCGGCCTCCCCGCGGAGATCGTCGTTGCCGCCACGGCCCTCCAGGTGGTCATTGCCGCCGCCGCCCCAGATATCTTCCGCGGCATCGCTCAGCTTGATCGTGTCGTTGCCGCTCGCCACATGGCTGCGATAGACGTCGATTTCCTCGAAATTGACGACCGTGATGCCGTTGTTCTGCTGCAAATAATCGAACACGACATCGCCGGTGATATCCGAGCGCAAGGTGAAATGATCGTTGCCGGCACCGCCATCGAAGAACCCGGTGCCGCGGGCCGTCACGTCATCCCCGATCACGCTGCCGATGAAATAATCGTCGCCAGTGCCGGTATCGGCGCTATTGCCGCCCAGTGTGCCGTTGCCGTCCGACGGCCGGAAATCGATATAATCATTGCCGGCGCCGGTGCGGGCCGAGCTGGTATAGCTGGCGCCGACGATATGGTCGTTGCCGGCATCGGTGGTGACATCGAGACGCTCGAAGCTGACCACTTTCTCATAGCCATAGGCCCGTTCCAGATTGGGATCGACGATGATGTCGCGCGATGTCTTGAGGTAATAAAGGAACAGGTTGTCGATTCCCGCTCCGCCATCCAGATAATCGCCGCCCTGGCTGCCGAAGATGAAATCGTCGCCACCCTGGCCGAACAGGCGGTCTTTGCCGGTCGTCCCCCGGATATTGTCGAGCCCCGAACTCCCATGGACTTCGATGCGCTCGAAGCCGTTCCCCAGAATATTCTCATGCGCCAGCTTGCTGTTGGTGTTGTAATACTCGGCTTCCACCTGCCCGTCTCCGCTCACCGTCAGGTCATAGCCGCCATTGGGGCCGTGATCGTCGAGGTGAAGCACCAGCAAATCGCTGCCGGCGCCGCCTTGAGCGATCGTTCCCGACCGCGCGATCACGATGTCGTCGCCATCGCCGCCATTCAGCCGGTCGATGCCGCCACCGCCGGCGCCATTGCCGACGATGTAATCGTTGCCGGCCTCGCCGCTGATATAATTGGCGCTCGCATCGCCGATCAGCCGGTCGCCGAAGGCCGAACCTGTGATGTTCTCGATACCAGCAAGTTGGTCGCCTTGCGCATCGCCGCCGATCTGGCTGGCGCGGGTGAGATCGACATCGACCGCGCCGGAACCCCGGTAATCCACCGTATCCGACCCGCCGCCGCCATCGATCGCATCGGCGCCGGCGCCGCCGGAAATCAAATTGTTGACCTCGTTGCCGGTGATCCGGTCGTCGTGATCCGATCCGGTCACATTCTCGATGCTGACAAAGACGTCGCCCGCGGCATCGCCGCCGATCTGCGGCCCGCTGCGGGTAAGGTCGATATCGACCGCCGCTGCCGAATAGGCGTAGCTCGCCCGGTCGGTTCCCGCGCCGCCATCGATGAGATCGCCGCCGCCGCCGCCGCGTAGCACGTTGCTTCCCGCATCGCCGATGATCTGGTCGGCAAAGGACGAGCCGGTCACGTTCTCGATGCTGGTAAAGCGGTCGCCCTGCGCATCGCCGCCGCTTTGCGGTCCTGGATTGGCGAGATTGACGGCGATGCCGGCGGCGGACGCGAGGTAGACGGCTGTATCGCGCCCATCGCCACCCAGCAATTGATCGGCGCCCGTCAGACCTTCCAGAATGTCGTCGCCGGTCCCGCCCGTCAGAATATCGTCGTCAATGGTTCCCACCTGCCGCATCGCATGCCTCCCCTGTCCTGTGCAATGCCGAGGCTAGTCAGCGGGGCGCGGCGGCAAAAGAGACTTGTCGATGACGGGGGAAGGACCCGCGACAATTTTCCAGGATCAACACGGAGAGGCGTTGGCGGCCACATGGAAAGCGAACGGAATCAAGCCACACTTTTTCGCCGCTCACTCTTCCGCCTGGCCCTCGATCGCTTCCATTTCCTCGTCCGAGAAGCCGAAATGATGGCCGATCTCGTGAACGACGAGGTGTCGGATGAGCTCTTCGAGCTCCATTTCCTCCTCCGCCCACCAATCCAGGATCGGGCGGCGGTAGAGGAAGACGATGTCGATTCCGGCGGGATCGTCATGGCCGCGCTCTGTCAGGGGCACGCCCCGGTAAAGCCCGGCAAGCTCGAACGGATCCTCGATCTCCATTTCGGCGAGGGTCTCCGCATCGGCGAAATCCTCCGCCCGCAAAGCGACGGCGCCGCAGCGGGCGAGGAAGGCCGGCGGCAGGGAATCAAGCGCGCGGCGCCCCATTTCCTCGATTTCGGCGAGGCTCGGCGGTGGCCCGAAGGCGCGGATAGGCTCGATTGAAGGATTTGACATGACGCTCCCTTGAAACAGGGAGCGATTAGAGCCCGGCAACCGGGCCCCGGCAAGCCGCCTGGTTAGGCGCCGACGCCCGAGAGCGCCAGGAGGAGGACAAAGAACGACACCAGGGTGAGACGGGCGCCGATGGTCATGATCGTATCGAGCATGGTCCTGTTACCTGATCCAGTAAGTGCCGGGTTGCCGGCGGTTGTGGGAACGACTTGGGCCTGATGTAGTCGATTTGACGATCCGGCACAGTGATCCCCATCACCGATGCGTTCATTGTGCCGTGATCGGCTTTATGATCCGTTAAAGTGGCTGCACCATGGTGCGATTGTGGCCTTGCCAAGGCGATTTTTTTGCTCTGACCGCTCATTTCCGGCGGATTTGAGGCAAATTTGGCGGGAATACTATGGTCCGACTCCGGCCGAACTGCTAAATACTTTGGAAACGATTTAAACTTACTCTGCCCAATCAGAACGGCCGCTCAAGAGCCGTCAGACAAGCTGCGAGGAAAGGCCGGATGCCCATTGGGAGCCGGTCCCTGAGTGACCTCAACTGACCCGGACGGTTAGCAGCTTTGTCATGACCCAACCAGAACGCATCATCGAACTCTCCCGCCACGTTTCCACCGTCGCGGAAGGCAAGATCGCCCTCATCAACACGATCACCCGCGAAACCCGTATCCTCGCCTTGAACGCGCTCATCGAATCCGCGCGGGCCGGGGAAAGCGGCCGCGGCTTCGGCGTGGTCGCCAACGAGGTGAAGGTCATTTCCGAGCGTATTACCGAGATTTCCCAGCAACTCTCGACCGAGCTCGCCGGCGCCATCTCCGAACTGGTGGGCTTGGGCGAAGGCCTGGTGCAGCAGGTGCGCGGCCAGCGTCTGGCCGACCTCGCCTTCAACATGATCGAGATCATCGACCGCAACCTTTATGAGCGCTCCTGCGACGTGCGCTGGTGGGCGACCGATACCGCCGCCGTCGATGCCCTGGCCAAATCCGGGCCGGAAAGTGCCGCCCATGCCAGCGAGCGCCTGGGGGTCATCCTCAACAGCTACACGGTCTATCTCGACCTCTGGATCGCCGATGCCGATGGCCGCGTCGTCGCCAATGGCAGGCCCCAGAAATACAACAAGGTGATCGGCAGCGACGTTTCCCGCACCGATTGGTTCCGCGCCGCCATGTCGAGCCGGAGCGGCGACGATTACGCCGCTTTCGACGTCGAGCGGGTCCCCCTTCTCGACAACGCCCAGGTCGCCACCTACACCACCGCGATCCGCGAAGGCGGCCAGGCCAACGGCAAGCCCCTGGGCGCACTGGGCATCTTCTTCGATTGGGAGCCCCAGGCCGCCGCCATCGTGCGCGGCAGCCAGCTTTCGGCCGAGGAGCGTAACTTCACCCGCTGCCTGCTCCTGGATTCCAAGCATCGCATCATCGCCGCTTCCGATGGCCAGGGCGTCCTTATCGACAGCTTCCCGCTGCCGGCCGGAAAAGGAGCCACGGGCTATCATGCCGCCGAGGGCAAGATGATCGGCTTCGCCCTTACCCCCGGCTACGAGACCTATCAGGGCCTCGGCTGGTACGGTGCCATCGTTCAGGAGATCCCGGGGGCGTAGACCCCCGCATAAACCCGGGGGGCTGAAACTCTCGGAACTACACCCGCATCCTGGCCGATTTCGGATCGTACATCGGTGCAAGACTCGCCTCTGCCGCGAAGCGCTTCAAGGCCACGCCGATCTCGAACTTGCCTTCGGCGATATAGGCCGCGTCGACGCCGTCCTTGTGATGCACATAGCCCATGCCGATGGCGCCGCCCAAATGGTGCCCGTAATTGGCCGAGGTCACCAGGCCGACCAGCTTGCCGTTCCGATAGATCGGCTCGTTGTGATAGAGCAGCGGCTGCGGATCGGTCAGCTTGAACTGCACCATGCGGCGGGAAAGCTTGCCGCCTTCCTTCTGCTTCAGCACGGCATCGCGGCCGATGAAGGGGACCTTCTTCTCGAAGGCGCAGGTAAAGCCCAATCCCGCTTCCAGCACCGTGTCCTTGATGCCGATATCGTGGCCCCAATGGCGATAGGCCTTCTCGATGCGGCAGGCATCCATGGCATGCATGCCGGCCGGTCGCACGCCGAGATCGGCACCTGCTTCCAGCACGTCGCGCAAGACCCCGCGCGCGAATTCGCTGGGGATGTAAAGCTCCCAGCCCAGCTCGCCCACATAGGAAATGCGTGTCGCCCGCACCTTGGCGTTCCGGAGCTCGATATGCTTGGTGGCGCCGAAGGGGAAGCCGGCATTGCTGAGATCGGCATCGGTGAGGCGCTGCAACAACTCGCGGCTCTTCGGTCCCATGACACCCAGGGTCGCATAGGACGTCGTCATGTCGACCAGTTCGACATCCGAACCCGGCTCGATCCGGTCTTTGAGATAATACCAATCGCGCGTCGAGGTCGCCGCCGCCGTCACCACCATGAACTTGGTCTCGGTGATGCGGAAGACCGTCAAATCCGCCTCGATACCGCCCTTCTCGTTGAGCCATTGCGTATAGGTGGCCTTACCCATCTGCCCGATATCGGCCGAGGAGACGCGCTGCAACAGTTTCTCGGCATCCTTCCCCACCACCAGGAATTTGGCGAAGGTCGAAAGATCGTAGAGTGCCACACCTTCCCGCGTCGCCTTCACATCGGCGGCCGCATAGGGGAACCAGTTCTGCCGGCCGTATGAATATTCGTATTCCGCCTTAACGCCCTTGGGCGCGTACCAGTTCGGGCGTTCCCAGCCGGCGACTTCGCCGAAACAGGCGCCCAAGGATTTCCAATCTTCGTAGAAGGCCGTCTGGCGTACGTTGCGTGAGCTTTCGAACTGGCGATACGGCCAATGCATCGCATAGAGCAGGCCGAGAGCCTCGGAAACGCGCGGCACCAGAAAGCTCTTGCGGCTCATATGCGGCTGCAGGCGGCGGATATCCACGTCCCAGAGATCGTAGGGCGCTTCGCCCTCGACGATCCAATGGGCGAGCGCCATGCCCGCGCCGCCACCCGATTGGATGCCGATCGAATTGAAACCCGCCGCCACGAAGAAATTCTTCAGCTCGGGCGCCGGACCCAGAATATAGCGTTGATCCGCCGTGAAGCTTTCCGGCCCGTTGAAGAATTTGCGGATGCCGACCTTCTGCAGGCTGGGGACACGGTGCATGGCGCCTTCCAGGATCGGCGCAAAATGATCGAAATCTTCCGGCAGTTCGTCGAAACAGAAATCCTCCCGGATGCCGTTCATGCCCCAGGGCTTGGCCTTGGGTTCGAAGGCGCCCAGCAGGAGCTTCCCCGCATCTTCCTTGTAATAGGCGCAGGCATCCATGTCGCGCATGACGGGCAGATCCGGCGTCATGCCTTCCATCGGCTCGGTCACGATATAGAAATGCTCGCAGGCATGGAGTGGAATGTTGACGCCGAGTTTCTCCCCGATCTCGCGCGACCACATGCCGGCGGCGCAGACCACATATTGCGCCTTGATGATGCCTTCCGGCGTGCGCACGCCGATGGCGCGGCCGTTCTCGACCAGGACTTCCTCGACCTTCGTATCCTCGAAGATCTTGACCCCCTTCATGCGCGCACCCTTGGCCAGCGCCATGGTGGTATCGGCCGGATTGCACTTGCCGTCCTTCGGATAGAAAATCCCGCCAATGACGTCGTCGGTGTTGAGGAGCGGCCATTTCGCCTGCACGCCGGCGCGGTCGAGCTCGACGCATTCCACCTCGAAGCTCTGCAGCATGTCGGCGCCGCGGCGGAATTCCTCCCAGCGCGCTTCCGAGGTTGCGACCGAAAGCGAGCCCGGCTGCACGAAGCCGGTTGCTTGCTCGGTCTCTTTTTCCAGAGTGGTGTAAAGATCGGTCGTGTATTTGGCGAGCTTGGTCAGGCTCTCGCTATAGAGCGAGGCGCGCACCAGCCCGGCCGCATGCCAGGTCGTGCCGGAGGTCAGCTTCTTGCGCTCGATCAGCACCGTGTCCTTGCCCCAGCCGAGCTTCCCCAGGTGATAGGCGATCGAACAACCTAAGATGCCGCCACCGATGATGACGACGCGGGCTTCCTGGGGGAGTGACATGGGCTGGGTTCTTCGTCTGGTTGGGTTGCGGGCGGATTATGCGGATGCGGATGTCAGGCGGCAAATAGGTCGTTTCGATGGGCGGCATTGATGACACCCAGTACTTTTTTCCTGTCATGGTCCGCGAAGGCGGACTATCCACGAGTTTCTTGACGACTGAAGAAAGTAACTCGTGGATCCCCCGCCTTCGCAGGGGGTGACAATAGAAAGATCGAGACTCACGCCTTCAATCTCTCATTCTTCGGATCGAAAATCGGTTCCTCCGCCACCACGGCCGGGAAACGTTTTCCCAGAATCTCGACTTCCAGCTTGCTGCCCACCTCCGCGAGATCGAGCCGCACATAAGAAAGCGCGATGCTTTTGCCGATGCGGAAGCCCCAGCCGCCGGAGCCGACGATGCCGACTTTCTTTCCATCCTTGAAGACGATCGAGCAGCTCGGCGCATCGGCGGTGTTGCCTTCGACGATCAAGGGCACGAAGCGTTCTTTCTCGCCGGCTTCGTGCCGCTTGATCAGCGCGTCGCGGCCGATGAAATCGCCCTTGTTCAATTTCACGAAGCGTTCCAGTCCGGCATCGAAGGGCGTGTATTCGTGGGTGATGTCCTGCTTCCAGGACCGGTAGCCCTTTTCGAGCCGCAGGCAATCCATCGCATACATGCCGAAATCGGCGATGCCGAATTCGCCACCGGCCGCCATGATCGCATCATAGACATGGACGAGATCAGCCATCGGCACGTGCAGCTCCCAGCCCAATTCGCCGACGTAATTGACGCGGAGTGCCGTCACCTTGCGGCCCGCCACATCGATCTGCTGGCAGGACGGCCAGGGGAAGGCGTTATTGGACAGATCGGCATCCGTGATCTTCTTCAGGGCATCGCGCGAACGCGGCCCCGCCAACACCAGGGACGAGGCCGATTGGCTGACTTCGGTGAGCTTCACCGAGCCGTCATTCGGCAAATGCTGGCTCAGCCAATCCATGTCGTGCCACAGGCCCGATCCCGCCGACATCAGATAGAACTTGTCGGGCGCCAGTCTGGTCATGGTGAATTCGGAGAGGATCGAGCCCTTGGGTGTCAGCGTATAAGCCAAGGTGACGCGGTTGGATTTCGGGAGCGCGCCGCAGATAAGATGATCCAGCCATTTCTCGGCACCCGCCCCCTCGACGATGAATTTCGAGAAACCACCCAGATCCATGATGCCGACACGTTCGGCAACGGCGCGGCATTCGGCACGGACCGGTTCGAACCAGGCCATTTCCTCGCGGTGGAAGGAGAGCTTGGTCTCCGCCTCCTTCGGATTGCGCGGGAAATAGGCGGCACGTTCCCAGCCGCCGCGGGCACCCATAACGGCGCCCTTCCCCGTCAGCTTCTCGAAGAGCGGCGTCTTCAAACGCGGCCGCCCCGCCGGGCGTTCCTCGTTGGGGAAGCCGATCGCATATTCGTTCTGATAGAGCTCGATCGCCTTGTCGATGACATAGGGTTGGTCGGCAAAGACCGTGTAGCGGCGATGGTCGAGACCCCAGAGATCCCATTCCGGCTCGCCATGAACGACATACTCGGCGATGGTCTTGCCGGCGCCGCCGCCTTGGCAGATGCCGAAGCTGAAGCAATTGGCGTTGTAGAAATTGGTGAGCCCGTGCTGCGGCCCGATATAGGGATTGCCGTCGGGCGAATAGGGAATCGGACCGTTGATCACCTTCTGCACGCCGACCTGGCCCAGCACCGGCACCCGAGCCACCGCCTGCTCGATATAGTTTTCCAGGCGGTCGAGATCGTCGGGCCAGAGCTGGAAGGCGAATTCCTGCGGGATGCCGTCATGCCATTCCGATTTGCAGTTCCATTCATAGGGCCCGAGGATGAGGCCATCCCTTTCCTGCCGCAGGTAATAGGAAACGTCCGGGTCGCGCACCAGCGGCAGCTTCTCGTCCCGCGCCGCCAGCTCCGGAATCATCTCGGTGATCAGATATTGGTGCTGCATGGCGATGATAGGGAGATACTGGCCGACCATGGCCGCCACTTCGCCGGCGCGGTAGCCGGCGGCGTTGATGACCTTCTCGGCCACGAATTCGGCGCCGTCCTTGGTCGTGATCTTCCATTCGCCGGACGGCAATTGCTTGATCGCGGTCACGCCATTGAAGCGCAGCACCTTGGCGCCGAGATCCTTGGCACCTTTGGCGAGCGCCTGGGTCAATTGTGAGGGGTCTATATCGCCGTCATGGGCGTCCCACAACCCGCCGACAATATCGTCCATTTCCATGATCGGGTACTTGGCCTTGATCTCGGCCGGCGAGAGCATGGCGTAATCCAGCCCCTGTGCCTTCGCCATGGCGCAGGCATGGGCGAATTCCTCCATGCGCGCCTTGCTGTGCGCAAGGCGGATCGAGCCGGTGATGTGATAGTTCATCGGGTAATCGACTTCGGCGCCGAGGGTCTTGTAGAGCTTGGCCGAATAGGCCTGCATCTTCATGATGTTCCAGGAGCCGGAAAAGGTCGGCACATTGCCCGCCGCATGCCAGGTCGATCCGGAAGCAAGCTCGTCGCGCTCGATCAGCACGCAATCCTTCCAACCCAGTTTCGCCAGGTGATAGAGGGCACTCGTCCCCACCACGCCCCCGCCAATCACCACCACCCGCGCATGTACCGTCATCACGTTCCTCTAGGATCAACAATTCCACTGACAACAAAAAATGTCATGGTCCGCGAAGGCGGACCATCCACGAGTTTCAACGAGACTGATCAAAGAAACTCGTGGATCCCCCGCCTTCGCGGGGGATGACGAAAGGAGACAGTATCACACCTTCTTCGCCATATGCTCCCGCGCCAGCCGCACCGGGAACTTCGCGCGAATGGCGTCATCGACCTCGCGCGAGATATGCTGCGGGAAATGGCTCGACATGATCGGCTTCAATTTCTTCTGCGCCTTGGCGACCGCATCGGGCCGGCCCATCTCGACCCATTCCTTCGGGTTGGCGCGATCGCCGATCAGCGGGTAGACGTATTCCGTTTGCATGCGCTGCAAGGTCTGTTCGGAACCGAGATAGTGACCCGGCCCCTCCAGGCAGGTCTTGCGGATGGTTTCGATCGACAGGCTCTCATCCGAGGTGTCGATGCCTTTGATCGTGCGCTGGGTGGCGCCGATGATGTCGTTGTCGATCAGCAGGCTTTCGAGACAAAAGCCCAGCAGGCTCGCCTGCATGCCGGCCGATTCGTAGATGAGATTGGCGCCGGCATTGCCGACCAGCGCATGGTTATAGGCCTTCTCCGAACCCGATTGCGCATCGGGAAGCTTCGCATCGGTCATGCCGGAAGCCGTGCCGCCGGTCAGATCATAGAATTGCGCCATCTGCGCGGAAGCCGCCGAGAGCAACGCCTGTTCCGAGGAGCCGCCCGACATGGCGCCTGTCCGGAGATCGGAAACGAAGCACCAGGTACCGAAGATCGCCGGCGCCCCGGGCTTGATCGCGTTCACATAGACGAGGCCGGCGAGGCATTCCGCCACTTCCTGCACGATCGCCCCGGCCAGAGCCGCCGGTGCCGTGGCGCCCGCTTGCCCCGCCGAGAGCAGGAGCACCGGCATGCCACCGCGCACCGCCACTTCCAGGCAGCGGCAGGCATCCTGCGCGAATTTCAACGGCGGCACGACGAAGCAATTGGACTGGCTGACGAAGGGCCGCTCGCGCCACTTCGCTTCCGAGCCGGCGATCATGTGCAGCATTTCGAGGCTGGCTTCGAGATGCTTCGGGTCGACCCAACTCGATCCTACATGCTTGGTGGTGCCGGCGACCGAGGCATAGCAGGTGTTGAAATCCATCTCGTAAGGGTCGGCGAGTTCGCGGCACACCACCGAGCGCTGGAAGAAATGCACATGATCCAGCGTGTCGACGATGCGCGCGATGTCGTAGAGATCCTTGGTCTCGGAATCGCGATACTCGCCCGTGACCGGATCGACCATGTGGACGGCCGCACCCGCCGTGCCGAAATAGACCTTCTTCCCCCAGGGCTCCATGTCGTAACGCGGGTCCTGGGCATAAAGCGGGAAATGCCGCGCGGCCTTCGCGAGCGTGTCTTCGATCACGGCACGCGGAAAGGTGAGGCGGCCATTACTGTTCATGATGGCGCCGGCCTTGGTCATCGCCTCGATGCCCGAGGGGATCGCATCCGCCATGCCGATCTGCTCGAGAACGTCGATGGCCGCATTGTGGATCTTCAGCACCTCGGCATCCGAGAGCGGTTTGTAGCGCCCGCCTTCCAGACCCGGCCGCACCGGCCTTTCATTCTCGGCCAGGGGGGCTGCGCGCATGGCGCGGCGCGCCTCACGGCCGCCGCGGCGCACGGTCATGTCCTTGGCACCGCTCTCCATCGGAATGCTGCTCATCTGGGCGTTTCCTCATAAAGGCTTCTAATCATTGCCGGGATCATCGCCAGACACCCCCATTCCGGCAAGCGACCCTTCTTCAGCTATACATGAATGAATTTCATATATATGCCTGCAAAAATGCGATAAATAGGGGATTATGGCGAAACGAAATCTTCCATCCTTGAAATCCCTGCAGGCCTTCGAGGCCGCGGCGCGGCATCTTTCCTTCCGTGTCGCGGCCGAGGAGCTCTCGCTTACCCAATCGGCAATCAGCCATCAGGTGGCGGGGCTGGAGGAGCGCCTGGGCACCTCGCTCTTCCGCCGCGCGGCCCGCCGGGTCGAGCTGACCGAGGCCGGGGCGCAGCTCTATCCTTACCTGCGCGACGGCTTCGATCGCCTGGCGCAAGGGGTGGGCCTGGTCGACCGGGTACGCATTTCCGGCGATCTGGTGGTGCAGGTCTATGTGACTGTGGCGGTCCGCTGGCTGCTCCCCCGCCTCCATCAATTCCAGGCCGGGCATCCCGACATCCTGGTGCGCCTCTCCACCAGCCAGCTCGATTGGGAATTCGACCCGACCACCGGTGATCTCGGCCTCATCTGCACGCGCAATCCGAACCGGCCCGGCATCCATTACACGTATCTTTTCGATGCGCAATTGGTGGCCGTCTGCGCGCCCGTCATCCAGCAGGCCGGGCTCGGCCTGCGGCAGCCGGCCGAGCTGGTCAATCACGCCATGCTGCAGGTCTATACCGCCGCCGAGGATTGGCATGACTGGCTGGAAGCCGCGGGCCTGCCCAGCCTCAAAGGCCGCGCCGCCCCCAAATTCGATTCCTATCTCCTCGCCATCGAGGCCGCAATCGAGGGCCAGGGTGTGGCCGTCGTGCCGGAATTCATGGTGGCCTCGGATCTGAAATCCGGCCGCCTGGTGAAACCTTTCCCCGAGATCGAGGTACGGCACGGCGCCCGCTGGTATCTCGCCTGCCTCGATGAACGCGCCGCCGAACCCCGCATCCAGCATTTCCGTAACTGGCTCACCACCGAGATCGCCAAGGATCCCGCCTTCAGCGCGTGACAGTAGCCCCCAGATATCAAGCCCCAAATATCAAGGCTGAGGGAACGGATCCTTCTCCGGCAGCGGCGGTTCCTCGGCGCCCGGCTCGGCGACGAGAAACTCCGCCGGGCAGCGATCCTTGAAGGCGCTCCCCTTGGCATACCAGAGAGCCGCGTCGTTGAGCGGGCGCATGCTGCCAAGCTGGTTGATGGCAACGCGCACTTCCGTCAGCACCTGCTGCCTGTGGAGTTTCGATTTCGCGCAGACGAGTTGCAGGGAGCGCGCTGTTTCCGGGCCGAATTGCTGCTCGAAGGCATCGACGAGCACCTCGCGCGAGATGCGCTGCCCAACCGATCCGGCGATGGTGAGGTTGAGCAGCGAATGCTGCAGATCCCTGGCCCGCCCCACGGCGCGTTCGAAGTAACGCTGTGGCGAGAGGAGCGCGCAGGAGCCGTATTTGCTCCAGAAGGCACGTTCGGGACAGGCGGCGATGTCGGGCATCAATGCAACGAGCTCGGCGCGAAGATCATCGGTGAGCTTCACCTCCGGCAGCGAGCAGGTCGTGATCTTGTCTTCGGGCGAGATCAGCGGCGTGGTGAAGGCCCGCGCCATCGGATCGCAATTCTGCATCCGCGACGAGCCCGGCCGCGCTTCCGGCTTCAAGCCGATGAGCGTCAGATTGCGCCCCTGCGGATTCTGCAGCGTGAGCCCCTCGCAAGCGGGCATCTCCGGATCGACCAGGCATTGCCCCGGCAGCCAGCCCATCTGCAGCGAGAAATATTCGAGGCTTTGCGCCAGCGCCGGGTATGCCGATAGCAGAAAAAAGAGCAGGGCGGCGAGCCCGCGCAACTCAGGAACCCATCGGGTTGAACAGGACGCCGCCGGCAAAGGCGGCATCGTCGACGATGGCTCGCTCGTTCTCGACCCGAACCTTGCCCTCGGCAATGAGCCGCAGCGCCAGCGGAAACAGGCGATGCTCGGCCTCGAGCACGCGCCGGCCCAGCGATTCTTCCGTATCGTCGGGGCGCACCGGCAAGGCGGCCTGGGCGATGATCGGCCCGGTATCCATTTCAGGCCGCACGTAATGCACGGTGCAGCCATGAAAGCGCACGCCGGCCTCCAGCGCGCGGGCATGGGTGTGAAGGCCCTTGAAGGAAGGCAGCAAGGCCGGATGGATGTTGACCAGCTTGTCGCGCCAACCGGCGATGAAACCATCGGTGAGGAGGCGCAGGAAACCTGCCAGCACGACCATTTCGGCGCCGCTCGCACGAATCGCCTGATCCATCGCCGCGTCAAAGGCGGCGCGGTCGGGATAAGCCTTGTGATCGATCGCCAGCGATGGAATGCCGGCCTTCTTCGCTCGTTCCAGGCCGAAGGCATCGGGCCGGTTGGAGAGCACCAGGACGATCTCGATCGGACTCCCCGTGATTACCGGGCCGAAATGATCGATCAGCGATTGCAGATTGCTGCCGCGGCCGGAGATGAGGATGGCGATCTTCAGCTTGGACCGCGCCATCATGTTACCAATGGCCGGTATTCTTCACGACGCAGCCGGCAGCACCCGGAGCGCGCGGCACGATGCGGCCGATCTCGCTCACGGTCTCGCCCTGATCGCGCAGGGTCTTGGCGATGAGGGCCGCGTCGTCGCGCGCCACCACCAGGATCATGCCGATGCCGCAATTGAAGGTGCGCGCCATTTCCTGCGCATCCGTGCCGGCGACCTTGCGCATCCAAGCAAAGACCGGCGGCAACGTCCAGGTGCCGGCATCGATGTCGCAGGCGAGCGTCTTCGGCAGCACGCGCGGGATGTTCTCGAGCAGGCCGCCGCCGGTGATATGGGCCAGCGCCTTGACACCACCCAGTTTCGAGCTCTCGGCGCGGATGGCGGCAAGGCAGGATTTCACATAGATGCGCGTCGGCGTGAGAAGCGCTGCACCGAGCTTCTGGCCCTTGGCGAAGGGTGCTTCCGCATCGTAGGAAAGGCCGCTCTTTTCGACGATCTTGCGCACCAGCGAATAGCCGTTGGAATGCACACCCGACGAGCCCAGACCCAGCACGATATCGCCCTCGGCCACCTTGGCGCCGGTGATCGCCGCTTCGCGCTCGACGGCACCCACGGCAAAACCGGCGAGATCGTAATCGCCCTTTGCGTACATGCCGGGCATTTCCGCCGTCTCGCCGCCGATGAGGGCACAGCCGGCCTGTTTACAGCCATCGGCGATGCCGCCGATGATCTTCTTACCGGTCTCGACGTCGAGCTTGCCGGTGGCGAAGTAATCGAGGAAGAAGAGCGGCTCCGCCCCCTGCACGACGAGGTCGTTGACGCACATGGCGACGAGGTCGATGCCGATCGTGTCATGGCAATCGGCATCGATCGCGATCTTCAGCTTGGTGCCGACGCCGTCGGTGGTGGCGACCAGGATCGGGTCACGGAAGCCCGCCCGCTTGGGGTCGAAGAAAGCGCCGAATCCGCCAAGGCCCGCATCGGCCCCCGCCCGGGCCGTCGCCTTGGCGAGCGGCTTGATCGCTTCCACGAGCGCATTGCCGGCGTCGATATCGACCCCGGCATCGCGGTAGGTAATGCCATTGCCCATGAAAAAGACTCAATCCTTGAATTTCTTAGGTACCCGGGAAGAGCATCGGCCTGAAACCGGTGTTTCCGGCCGGTGTTGCTGGCTTCCCCGGGAAGGGATTTGCTATAAGCTCGGTCCGGACAATACGCATTTCAGGGTGGTTTGCAATGGCCCCAACGGGCGTCTTTTCGGCCTTCGGTGAGGCAAGTCGACATGGCTGCTATCGGCTGGCCCTGGCTGGATTTTTAGTCCTTGCCGGTCTGTTGGCCGGCGCCATCGCGAACCCGGCCCTGGCGCAAAGCGTTTATGTCGCCTCCGGCATCCCGGTCGAGGTGACCGGCGAGGCCGCCACCCTGCGCGATCAAGCCGTGCTGGTGGCCCAGCGCGAAGGCCTGCGTCAGGTCTTGAAGGAAATCGCCCCGGCCGATCAAATCGAGGGCCTGCTGCTGCCCGGCGATGACGAAATCGGCTCCTGGGTCGCCGATATGGCGATCGACGAGGAGAAGATCGCCGCCACCCGTTATATCGGTCGCTACACGATTCGCTTTGCTGCCGGGCCGGTGCAGGATTTCCTCAGCCGCGAGGGCATCGCCTTCGCCGAGACCCGCGCCAAGCAGATGCTGATGCTGCCCATCTATACCGACGATACCGGGACGACCGGCCTCTGGGGGCCGACCAATGCCTGGCTCCGCGCCTGGAACCAGCAGAACCTGGCGGCCGCCGGAACCGGCCCGGCTTTGGTCCCGGTCGTGACGCCGCGGGGCGATCTCGACGACCAGAACATCCTCACCGCCACCGATGCCCTGGCCGGCGCGCAGGCGAAACTGGAATTCATGGCCGATCGCTATCAGGCCGGCGACGTGGTGGTGGCCGAGGCGCAGATGAGCGCGCCCGGCGCCGACGGCAACCGCAATCTCGCCCTCAACGTCACGCGCTACGGCCATGACGGCATCCAGCGCTACCAGGAAACCTTGACCGGGGCCGCCGCCGATCCCGACGGATTGCTGGCCCAGGGTGTCGTCACCGTGCAGGCGATGCTTGAAGGGGCCTGGAAGAACGCCAATCTCATTGATCCCAACAAGCGCTCGACGCTGGCTGTCCACGTGCCGCTCAACAGCCTGCAGCAATGGGTCTCGATCAAACAGCGCCTCAGCCAGGTCGGCCTCATCAAGACCGTGGACCTCAAGCAATTGGCCCGCGACGGTGCCGATCTCGAAATCGGCTATGCCGGCGATGAAGCGCAATTCGTGCGCGCGCTCTCCCAGGCGGATCTCTATCTGGTCTCGAGCGGCGAAGGTGTTTCGACGCTGACCCTGGGTGGTGGCGGGACCGCGCCATGATCGAGACTTGGGACTGGGCAAGATGACCATGGCGACCCCGCAGGACAATGACGAACCGGTGCTGCCGCCACGCATGCGGCGCTGGCCCAGTTATCTGGCGGCCCTGCTTATCTTTCTGATTCTGGTCTATCTGCTGCGCACCGTCCTGCTGCCCTTCGTGGCCGGCATGGGGGTCGCGTATTTCCTCGATCCGGTCTGCGACAAGCTCGAAAAATGGGGCTGTTCCCGCATCCTGGCGACGGCCCTGGTGACGATTGCCTTTGCCCTGATGATCATCCTCGCCTTCCTCATCATCGTCCCCGTGCTGATCGAGCAACTCAGTCTATTCATCCGCGACCTGCCGGGATTGGTCGAGCGCGCGCATCAACGTCTGCTGCCGCTTTATGCCCAGTTCCAGTTGCGTTTCGATCTCCCCGCTCTCGACGATCTCGGGACCCTGCTGCGCAACCGGCTGGGCGGCGTGCTCGGCTTCTTCGGCGAGGCGTTGCAGGGTGTCGTCTCCGGCGGGGCGGCCATCGCCAATTTGCTCTCGCTGCTCTTCATCACGCCGGTCGTCACCTTCTACATCCTGCGTGATTGGGACCTGCTGGTGGCCCGCGTCGACACTTTGCTGCCGCGCGATCATGCCGAGACCATCCGCGAACAGATGCGCGCCATCGACACCACCATGGCCGGCTTCATCCGCGGCCAGGCCAGCGTCTGCCTGGTGCTGGGTGCCTATTATGCCGGCGGGCTGATGCTGGTGGGCCTGCCCTTCGGTCTCGTGATCGGCATGGTGGCGGGCCTCCTCACCTTCATTCCCTATGTCGGCTCATTGACCGGCTTCATCATCTCGATGGCCGTGGCACTGGCCAGCTTCGACACCTGGCACGGCACCGCCATCGTCGCTGCCATCTTTGTGAGCGGCCAGGTGATGGAGGGAAATTTCCTCACGCCGAAACTGGTCGGCGACCGGGTCGGGCTGCATCCGGTCTGGATCATCTTCGCCCTTCTCGCTGGTGGCGCGCTTTTCGGCTTCGTGGGCCTGTTGCTGGCGGTGCCCGTGGCGGCCGCGATCGGGGTCCTGGTCCGCTTCGGCATCGGCCGCTATCTCGCCAGCCCCCTTTATCTCGGCCATCATCAAGCAGCCGCAGTGAAGCTTCCCGCCAGCGACCAGCGCCAGCCACCGCAACCATGAAGACCGGGCAATTGCCATTCGACCTGCCGCGGCTTCGCGCGATGGGTGCGGCTGATTTCGTGGCGGCGCCCAGCAATGCGGCGGCCCTCACGCTTATCGAGGCCTGGCCGGATTGGCCGGGCCCCGGACGCGCGCTGGCCGTCCATGGGCCGGCCGGTTGCGGCAAGACCCATCTCGGCCATGTCTTCCAGGCCCGCGCCATGGCGGCGGAGCGCGTCGTCCTCTATCTGACCGAGGCGCGCGAACTCCCGGATCTGCCTCCCGATCCGGTCCTCATCCTGGATGCCCCCAACCTCGACGAGACGGCCTTTTTCCACCTCCTCAACCGGCTGAAAAACGAGGGCGGCGATCTCCTCATCCTGTCCCGTGAAGCCCCGGCGCGTTGGCCCGTGCACCTTCCCGACCTTGCCTCGCGCTTGAAGGCGCTGCCTGCGGTCGAGGTAGCACCGCCCGATGACGCCTTGCTGGGCGCGATCCTCGCCAAGCATTTTGCTGACCGGCAGATTGCCGTCGCCCCGGAGGTGATCGATTACCTGCTCCGCCAGATGGAGCGCAGCTTCGCCGCCGCCGCCGAGATCGCCGAACGCCTCGACCAGGCCGCCCTGGCGGAGGGCCGGGCCATCACCGTACCCCTGGCAAAGCGGGTCCTGGGCTAGGCGGCCTTATTGCCCTTGAGGCGGGGCTGCGGTAAAACGTCGCCATTCGCGCGAAACTGATAGGGATATTTTTCCATGGCCACACCGAACGGATCGCTGCAGGACCAGATCCTCGCCAACCGCCAGAAGACCTGGGACGGCCTCGGCCGGCTGCTGTTCTGGGGCACGATCTACGCCCTGCTGCTGACCCTGGTCACGGCCCTGCACGCGGTCAACGGCCCCTCGGTCGGTCTCGGCATTTTCTCGGCCATCGTCATCATCGGCGGTTTCGTCGCCGTGGTGATCGGCGTCAGCCGCAAATAGCTGCACATCCAGATGCGAAAACGGCGCCGCGAGTGATCGCGGCGCCGTTTTTCATTTCAGACTGCGCTGGTTGATCAGCCGACGATGTCGGCGCCGGCGAAGAAGTAGCTGATCTCGATCGCGGCGTTTTCGGCCGAATCCGAGCCGTGAACCGAATTGGCTTCGATCGATTCCGCGAATTCCTTGCGGATGGTGCCGGCATCGGCATTGGCCGGATTGGTGGCGCCCATGATCTCGCGGTTCTTGGCGACGGCGTTTTCGCCTTCCAGCACCTGAACGACGACCGGACCCGAAGTCATGAACTTCACGAGGTCGGCATAGAACGGACGCGCGGCGTGGACCTCGTAGAACTTCTTGGCCTGGGCGTCAGTCATCTGGATGCGGCGCTGGGCGACGATCCGGAGACCGGCGGCCTCGAATTTGGCGTTGATCTTGCCCGTCAGGTTGCGGCGGGTGGCGTCCGGCTTGATGATCGAGAAAGTGCGTTCGATGGCCATGATTGTCCTCGTTTCTGGCGTTGCGGGCGCGCATGGCTGATGCTGCACCCCTTGGCGGAAGTCGGGCTGGCTTATATACAACTCAGCCCAATGAAACAACCGAGCGGGCATGACACGCGGCGCGGGTCCCGCTCAACCTTCATAAATTCAGTCGGAACAACATGTTAACGATCTCGAACCTGACCTATCGCATCGCTGGCCGCGATATCCTGACCAATGCCAGCGTGAGCGTTGCGGCAGGGCATCATGCCGGGTTGGTCGGCCGCAACGGTGCCGGCAAGTCCACCTTGCTGAAGATCATCTCAGGCGATCTGCAGGCCGATTCCGGCACCATCGACGTGCCGAAGATGTGGCGCATCGGCCGCCTGGAACAGGAAATGAAGGATCAGGGCCGCTCGCTGCTGGCCTGTGTGCTGGCGGCCGATACCGAGCGCACGGCCCTGCTGGCGGAAGCCGAGACGACGACCGATCCCCACCGCATCGCCGAGGTGCATGCGCGCCTCACCGACATTCAGGCGCATAGCGCCGAGGCGCGCGCCGCCGAAATCCTGGCCGGCCTCGGCTTCGATTCCACGGCCCAGCAGCGCCCCTTGAGCGATTTTTCCGGCGGCTGGCAGATGCGTGTCGCTTTGGCGGCGCAGCTTTTCTCCGCCCCCGATCTGATGCTGCTCGACGAGCCCACCAACCATCTCGATCTCGAAGCGACCTTGTGGCTTGAGAGCTATTTGAAGACCTATCCCGGCACGATCCTGCTGGTGAGCCACGACCGCGATCTCCTCAACAAGGTCGTAAACCGCATCATCCATCTCAGCCGTGGCGGCATGATCTCCTATACCGGTGGCTATGACGATTTCGAGAACATGCGGCGGGCGCGCATGGAGCAGGACATGGCCATGGCGGCCAAGGTCGACGCGCAACGCAAGCACATGATGGCCTTCGTCGACCGCTTTCGCTACAAGGCCTCGAAAGCGCGCCAGGCCCAATCGCGCCTGAAGATGATCGCGAAATTGCAGCCGATCTCGCTGGTGGCCGACGAGAAGGGGATCAATATCTCTTTCCCGCAGCCGGAAGCCCTGCCGCCGCCCCTCATCACCCTCGACAAGGTCTCGGTGGGCTATGAGCCGGGCAAGCCGATCCTGAAGAATCTCGATCTGCGCCTCGATCCCGATGACCGCATCGCGCTTTTGGGCTCGAACGGCAACGGCAAATCGACCTTCATCAAATTGCTGGCCGGACGTCTTGGTGCCATGCAGGGCGAAGTGCGAAAATCCTCGAAGATGCGCGTGGGTTATTTCGCCCAGCACCAGACCGACGAACTCGATCTGGAGGCGACCCCCATTGAAGTAATGGCACGCGCCGCGCCCGAATTGCTGCCGGACAAACGCCGCGCCCATCTCGGTCGATTTGGCTTGGGCCAGGACCAGGCCAATACCAAGGTGGCGCAGCTTTCAGGCGGCGAGAAAGCGCGTCTGCTCCTCGCCCTCATGAGCCGGCAGGCGCCCAACATCCTGCTGCTTGACGAACCTTCGAACCATCTCGACATCGACAGTCGCCAAGCCCTGGTCGAGGCGATCAACGAATTCGAAGGGGCGGTCATCATCATCAGCCACGATCCCAACCTCATCGAGCTTTCCGCCGATCGGCTGTGGCTGGTGCGGGATGGCGCGGTGAAGACCTTCGACGGCGACATGGAAGATTACCGCCGCCTCATCATCAGCGAACGCCGCGAACGCCAGCGCAGCGAACGCAAGGGCGCCCTGCCGGAAAAGGCCGCCGCCCCGAAACTCGCCGCCGCCCATGGCGGCGCCGTGACGGAGAAGCCGGCCGCCAAAGCGGCGCCGCAACCGGCGAAGAAGATCGTCGTCTCGCCGGAGAAGAAAAAGGCGCTCGCCGGCGCCGAGACCGCGATCTCGAAACTGACCCAGGCCCTCGACCTCATCGAAGGGAAACTCGCCGATCCGTCGCTCTACAACAATGGCGGCTCGGCGGAGCTCGCCACCTGGCAGGTCAAGCATGCCGAAGTGAAGAAAAAGCTCGCCGAGGCCGAAGAGAAGTGGCTGGAACTCAGCACCGGATGAGCCCGGCTCCAGCCTTGCCCTGAGTTTAATTGCAAATTATTCGCAATCGCATTAGATAGATTCCGGATAGGGATCGGAGCGATTGGGAAGTGAGCGAGCGGGACATCCATATGCGGCTGTTTCTGGACAATCGCACCGCTCTGGTGGATTACGCGGTGCCGATCGTCGGCAATCGCGCCAATGCCGAGGACGTCGTCCAGGAAGCCTATCTGCGGTTTTCCGCAGCCAGGGATGCGACCGCGATCGAGCAGCCTCTGGCCTATCTCTATCGCATCGTCCGCAACCACGCCCTCGACGTGGCACGGCGTCTCGCCCAGGAAAGACGGCGCAGCGGTGGTGATTCCGGCACTCTCCCCGAGATTCCGGATCTCGCCGCCAATCCGGAGCGCATCGCTGTGCAGCGCGACGAATTGCGGCGGGTCGCAGCCGCGATCGAGGATCTGCCGCCGCGGACCCGGCGCGCTTTCGAGCTCTACCGCTTCCAGGATTGGACACTGCAGCAGATCGCGCGCGAACTCGGTATCTCGACCACTTTCGCCCACAAGCTGGTCCGCCAGGCGCTGGTTGCCTGCATGAGCCGTCTGGGAGACGACGATGCCGGCTGAGGCAGAAAAATTTTCGACCCGGGGTGAAAAAGCCACGCGCCCGCGCGTCTCTCATGGCGGTCTTGCCGATTTTTGGCCGCGCCCAGTCCCAGCCGAGTGACCGGAACATGCCAGGCCAAGCTCAGCCCACCGCCCGGGTGACGATCGCCCCCGAGATATTGGAAGAAGCCGCCGATTGGCTGATGCGTTGCCGCGCCCGGCCGACGGATGCCGGCCTCGCCGCCGAACTCGCGGCCTGGTGCGGGCGCGATCCTGTTCATGCGACCGCTTTCGCCCGGGCGGAGCGCGCTTGGGACATGGCGGGCCGGATCGGCCCGGCATTGCCCGCTGCCGAAATCCGGCCCTTCCCGCGCCGGCGTCGCCCGCTCGCAATGGCCGCGGCACTCGCTGTCGCGGCGTCGCTGGCGATCGCCTTCCTGCCCGGCCTCTCCTTCCGCCTGCAAGCGGATCATCTGACCGGGACGGGTGGCCGTGAAATAGCGCAGCTTGCCGATGGCAGCACGATCACGCTCGCTGCGGACAGTGCAATCAGCGTGAGGTTCGACGGCAAGGCCCGCACGATCACCTTGCTGCGCGGCGAAGCCTATTTCGACGTCGCCCATGATTCGGCCCGACCCTTCATCGTGACTGCCGGCAGTACAGAGATCGAAGTTCTCGGCACGGCCTTCGACGTGGATCTTGGCGAGGCCGCAACGAGTATCGCGGTGGCACGCGGCAAGGTCGCGGTGCGCGGACCCCATGAATCGGTGACACTGACGGCGGGCGAGGCCGTGCGCGTGGAAGACGGCGGCGCCCTGATGCGGTCGCGCCAGCCGGAACCACAGGTAGCGGCGTGGCGCCGCGGCCTTCTGGTCGCCGACGACATGCCGATCGCCGACGTGGTGGCGCGGCTTGATCGCTATTACGAGGGACTCGTCTTGCTGCCCGATGCCGCCTTTGCATCACAACGGGTGACCGGCGTCTTCGACCTCAAGGACCCTGCCAAGGCACTTCGTGCGCTGGCCGAGACGCAAGGCGGGCGCCTGCTGACCGTCACGCCCTATGTCACGGCGCTGATGGGCGCATCCTCGTAAAAATTTTCAGTCGCCGGTGAAAATCGGGGGACCCCCAACGTCTTTCCCTGGATATGCGAATGCGAGGCGTTCGCTAGAATGGGGTGACATGGGGATGATCATGGGGATGAGGAGCCTGCGGCGGATCCGCAAGGATGCGTTGATTCTATCGACGACCCTGGCAGCCGCTTTGCTGGCAATGCCGGTCGCTTTCGCCGAACCGATCGGGCAGCCGCAACTGGCCCAGGCGACGACGACTTTCGACATCCCGGCACAAGCCTTGGGCAGCGCCCTCATCGCCTTCGGGCAGCAGGCCGGCATCCAGGTGATTGCGGCCAGCGACCTCGCCACGGGGAGGCAATCCACCGCCATTGCCGGCAATATGGGCGCTGACGAGGCGCTGACGGCGCTTCTCGCCGGCACCGGCCTCGGCCACCGCGTCACGGCGGAGGGTACCTTCACCCTTTTCGTCCTGCCGCTCGAGAGTCGCGCCGCGCAACTCCAGGACCTCGAAGTCACTGCGACCCGCACCACCCAGACCATTTCGGAAACACCGGGATCGGTCATCGTCCTCGATGCGGACGAGATCGCCGAGCAATTGAAGATCAGCAGCAATCCCGCCGATCTCTTGCGCAAGAACGTGCCGGGTTTCTCGGTGCCAAACGTCACCATCTCCGGCGCTTCGGAAAATCTGCGCGGTCGCGATATCCTTATCCTGGTGGATGGGGTGAAGCGCGACACACCCTTGCGTGACGTCTCGCGCGTGCTCTCGCTGATCGATCTCAACACGATCGAGCGGATTGAGGTGGTGAGCGGGCCCAGCGCCATCTATGGCGCGGGTGCCACCGGCGGCACGATCAATTTCATCACCAAGAAAGCGACCCCGGGCGGACCGCAGGTGACGATCGCTACGGGCCTCCGCGCCTTCACCGAGGATGTCGGCGATTCGATCGCGCCCGAAACCTCGGTCACGGTCACGGGCGATGCCGGCTTCATCGATTATGCCCTTACCGCCACCGGCACCTGGACGCAGGACAGCTATGACGGCGCCGGCAATCTGATGCCCTCCGACCCCGAAATCGGCCAGGGCGGTCGCGACAATGCCGACGATTACACACTCAATGCCAAGATCGGCCGCGATTTCGACGGCCAGCGCCTGGAAGCGGCGGCAGATGTCATCTGGTACACGCAGAAGCCCGATTTCTTCACCGATTATTCGACCGATCCGGCGAGCGTCGATACCGATTCGAATTATACCGGCGAGCCTGTCACCGAACGCTCCAATTATGTCACCTTGCGTTATACCAATGACGATATCGGCATCGGCGATCTCTCTCTCGCGGTGTTTCACAACGACATCGAGAAGCGCTTTGCCTTCGCGCCGATTTCGCAGGCGAATTCCATCGTCTATTCCTGCGGCCCCGGCGGCACCACGCAATGCGACAGCGCCCAGGCGAGCCTCTATGTCGAGCAGGTGGGTCTCACCGCCACGGTCAATTCGCCGCTGGATTTTGCGCTCGACGGCATGGTGCTGACTTGGGGCTTCGATTACACCTATGACGAAACGTCCCAGAGCCTGCAGGACGGGCGCGAGATCATCGCGCCGATGGACCAGCATGGCGCGGCGGCCTTCGCCCAGGTGAAGGCGCCGGCCTTCGATTGGCTCACCCTCTCGGGCGGCGTGCGCTATGAATATTACGATTTGAGCGCCGATGATTTCCGGCGGCCCGACGCGGCCGCCCTCATCGGCGGCGTGGTCTTTCCCTTCCCCGGCGCCGATATCACGGGTGCCGATTACACCTATGACGAAATCCTGTTCAATGCCGGCGCGGTCTTTCACGTGACCGAGGAGGTCGATCTCTTCGCCGGCTTCTCGCAGGGTTTCTCGACACCCGATCTCGGTGGCTTCACGCGCCGCTCGGGCATCGGCGGCCTGCCTTCGGATTGGAGCGTCTTCAAGCCGCGCGCCGCCAAGGTCGACAATTACGAACTGGGCTTGCGCGGCGACTGGGGCGATTTCTCCGGCTCGGTCACCGGCTTCTATAACGAATCCGATTGGGGGACCACCTACGACCCCAATGCCAATACCCTCACGCAGCAGCCCGAACAGATCTGGGGCGCCGAAGTGACCGCCGCCTGGAATGTCACCGATGCGCTGCGTGTGGGTGCCGCCTTCGGCTATCAGGAAGGCAAGCAGGACCGCGACAATGACGGCGATTACGAAGCCTATCTGCCGAACAACCGCATCAACTCGCCTTACCGCGCCACCGCCTATGTCGATTATCTGACCGATTTCGATCTCGGCCTGCGCGCCGAAGCGCTCTATTTCAGCGGCCGCGACCGCTTTGACGGCACCACCCGGTTCGAACTCGAGGATGCGATCACCTTCAACCTCCTGGCAAGCTATCCGCTGCTCGGCGGCGATCTCAGCTTCGCGGTCGAGAATTTGCTCGACGAGACCTACGAGAACCCGACCTCCACGGCGACACGCAACATCCCGATCAACGGCTATGGCCGCACGGTTGCCCTGCGCTACGTCAAAACCTTCTAGGAAAGAACAGAGCAGCCGCCATGTTCAGTTGCGATTGGTCGGAATGGCCTTTGGTCACCCTGCGCTTCAGCGAAGCGTTCCGGGTCGAGGATGAAACGCTTTACCTCGATTCGATCCAGCGCCTCGCCGACGCCCGCGAACCCTATGCCGTCATCCTGGTGACGCAGGGCGATGAGCATCTCAGCCAGAAGGCGAAGGTCCGGAACAACATGATCTTCAAGCACAACCGCGACCATTTCACGCGTTATTGCCGGCAGTTCTATCGCGTGAAGACGGATGTCGACTGGGCGGAGATCGACGATACCAAGCTCAAAAAGGCGATGCCTTTCCCGGCCGCTCATGCGCCAAGCGAAGAAGTGGCAAGACGTTTGGCGCTGGCGGTGCTGGCGGCGGCGCGATGAGCGCCCTCATTGCCGACGATGCCGCTGACCGCATTGATCGCCGCCTGATGCTGGCCCTGGCCGGGCTCTATCTCGGCCAGAGCATACCGATCTATCTCTTCGCCGCCGCCATTCCCGCGATCTTCCGCTCGGTCGGCGTCTCGCTTTCCACCATCGGCTTCATCGCCCTCCTGATGCTGCCCTGGATGATGAAGTTTCTCTGGGCGCCCTGGATCGACCGGTACGTGCTGCTGCCCATCGGGCATCGGCGTTCCTGGATCCTGACAACGCAGGCCGCCATCGTCATCCTCCTCCTGGTCCTCACCCAGATGAGCCCGGTCGATGTCGGCGCCGTCCCGATCCTGCTGCTGGGAAGTGCCGTCTCGCTTCTCATCGGCACGCTGGAAGTGGCGATCGACGGCTATGCGGTGGCGCATCTCACCGCCCGCCAGCGCGCCTTCGGGAATGCGCTGCAAGGTGCCGGCACCGCCGCCGGGGTGGTGCTGGGCGGCTCCTGTGTTCTCTTCCTCTATGAAGCCCGGGGCTGGCAGGTCTCGGTCGCGGCCGCCGCCGGCATGTGTGCGCTCTCGCTCGTCTTCCTGCCCCTGATGCGCGAGGACCGCCATATGCGGCCGGCCTGGGCCAGGCCTGAGGACCGGCCCTCGCTCCTGCGCTTCTTCCGCCGTGCGGGTGCCCTGGAGGCGCTTTCCTTCGCCCTCATCTATCGCCTGAGCGAAGGTTTCGTGAAGGCGATGGAAAATCCGTTCCTGATCGATAACGGCCTCAGCCTCAAGGATATCGGCATTCTCGACGGCGCCTCGGCCGCCATCGTCGGCCTCCTGGGCTCGGGCCTCGCCGCACTGATCATCCGCATCACCGGCCTCTGGCGCTTCGTCTATGGCTTGGGGATTGCGCGGACACTCTGCTTCATCGGCTTTGCCTATTACGCCTGGGCGGCCCCGAATCTCCCCTGGTTCCTGATCGGCATCACCCTCTTCAATACGGTGATCCGCTATATGGAGATCGTCGGGCTCTATACCGTCTTCATGGGATTGGCGGTGAAGGAACAGGCCGGCACCGATTTCACTTTGCTCTCCTCGGCCCAACTGGTCGTCTTCATGCTGGGCTCGATGGCAAGTGGCGTCATCGCCGATTGGATCGGCTATGACGGCCTCTTCGCGCTGGCCGTCATTCTTTCCGTTGTGGGGCTCGTGCTTTCCATGCGCGCCTTGCCACGCCGGCACTCGGCCTGGTCGGGAAGGTAGATATCACCCGGCCCGCGCAAAGCTGCGCAATATCTTGGCGCTGGCATCGGGAGGCATGGCGAGGATGGTCTGGAAGAAATCCAGCACGATGGCGCAGCCCTGTTTGGGATCGGCGATGGAACCGTTGAAGGTCGAGGTGAATTCCTGCTGGCCGTAGCGCGAGGCCACCTGCCGGATCACCTGCTGGGTCAGCGGCTTCAATTCGTCCGCCACCGGCTGGCTGCGCCGAGGATCGGCGCTGGCGATCAGATTGGCGATGGCATCGAGCTCGCTGGTGCCCACCTTGGCGCCGAGGATCGAGCGGATGCGGGCGCTGTCTTCCGAACTCGCCATCGGATTCATCAGATGCCGGTAGCAGAGTGCCCCGTCGGCGGCGGCGATCTCGCTCGCCTGGCCGATCATGTAGTGATAGAGGCCATTGACCGCATGGTCGTCGGCATAACGCAGATATTTGTCGCGTAAGCGTTCCAGGACCGGCGCCATAAGGCCGCGCGCCGCGTTGATCGGCTGGCCGGCATTGACGACCTTGCGGGTGATGCCGAGAACTTCCTGGAAGGCACCGGGCTCGCGCTTATGGAGCACGTCGAAGAGGCGGATCTCGGTCAGTTCCGCCGTGAGCTCGCCGTCGCTCATCGCCTCGCCGCCAAAGCCGGAGGCCGCTAGATCGCCGCCATCGACGATCTCGGTCACCACCGCAGCCGCGACCAATTCATCCGCACTCGGATACCAGATTTCGTCATGGGGTGTCTTCATGGCGCGGGTGATGAAATCCGGCGCCACGCCCGCCGCCTTCAGGATATCGCCCTGCACCGACTGGCTGCGGGTATCGCCCGGCGCCACGTAAGCGTGAAAGCCCAGATGCGCATCGCTGCGCAGGAAACGGTTTTCGCCGGCAAGGTAGATCACGGTGCAGGCACTCACGCAGCGGTCGCTGGTATAGGTGTCGAGGTTGCGCGCGCGGATCTGGTCGGCGATGCGCAGGGCCTCCGAGATCAAACCGCCATGCTGCAGATTGAGATGCACCAGCCGTGCTTCCGGCGCGCGGGCAAGAGCGCGCGCGAAATCCTCGGCGACGCCGGCGCCGACGCCGCCGGTGATTTCGATATCGTGGCCGTTATTGCGCAAGGCGATGCGCCATTGGCCGATCTGATCGAGCACACGGCCCAGAGCGATGCCTTCCTGCAGCGCCGGAAACTGGATCAGGGCCAGCGACGTCGATTGTCCCAGCAGGAGAAGCACCAAAAGGCCACGGACCACATTGCGCCAGCGGGGGACGCGATGGCGCGACGCCGCTCGCCAGATGCCGATTGTCTGCCACAGGACCAGCAGCGTCGACAGGAACATGACAGCCGCGGCGAAGATCGCGGCGTTATAGGCACCGGGGAGGCGGTTGGCATGGGGCGCGGCGGCGTTCACCAGAGCGGCGAACGCGACCAGCAGGCAAAGACCGTTGAGCCAGAAACTGATGCCGAGCGAGAGCTCGCCGCGCCAATGCCGCGTCAGATACCGCATATGCCCTTTCCGCGCCCGTTATGGAACCGCGACAGTAACCGCGATCCCGGCCATCCTGGCAACCACCCTATCGTCGAAAAAGCAGTGTGCCTGCGGAACCTTAAGGAAGGGTTGCCCGAACGTCACGGCAAGGGATTTTCAGCCGGCCCGCTCCATCAGCAACCTTGCAGCGGCAAGGTCCTCGAGCGCCGTGCCAACGGATTTGAACAGTGTGATCTCATCGGCCGATTGCCGCCCCTTGTGCTGGCCGCGCGCGAGATTGTGAAGATCGGCGGCGATCCGCTCCGGCAAGAGGGCGCCAGATTTCACCGCAAGCACGATATCGCCCGCTTCCTTCAAGGCCCCCTCGCGGGTGTCGACGAAGATCGTGGCGCGGCGCACGGCCTCGTCATCGCTCTCGCGCATCTCGGGCGTGAAGGCACCGACCAGATCGAGATGCTGGCCGGGCTTGAGCCAGACACCCTTCACCAGCGGCTCCTGCGACAATGTCCCCGTGCTGATGATGTCGGCTGCTTTCACGGCGGTCTCCAGTTCCGGCGCCACCTCGACCTCGATGCCGGCGGCGGCAAGGCTGGCGGCCTGCGCCTGGGCTTTCCTGATGTCCCGCGCCCAGAGCAACGTCCGCGTGATCGGCCGGACCGCGCGGTGCGCCTCGATGAGCGGGCGGCTCAAGGCCCCCGCGCCGATCATGAGATGCGTTTTGGCATCGGGCCGCGCGCAATAGCTGGCCGCCAGTGCCGAAGCCGCCGCCGTGCGGCGCACCGTGAGCGCCTTGCCGTCGATGAGCGCCTTGGGTTCGCCGGTAAGGCCATCCAGCAGCAGATAAAGGCCCTGGACGGCGGGCAGGTTGCGGGCGCCGTTCCCCGGCGTCACCGTGACGACCTTGATACCGACCGCCTTGCCCGCATCCCAGGCCGGCATCAGCAGGAGGGTCTGGTCCCCCTCATTCCCCGGCATGGGGATGCTGTGATGATGTCGGACCGGAACGGTCCAATGACCGGCGAAGGCGGCGCGTAGCGCATCGACGAGACCCGGATAGTCGAGCAGCGCGTCGACTTTGGGGGCGGGCAGGAAAGGAATATTGTCTGTCATGATGGCGCGGAGAGTAGCGAGGGGCCGGAAGACGTGCAATTCACCCCGATTCCACCGCGCGGACAAGCGTGCCCCGGGAACATATTTCACATTTATTTCAATACCATAACCCAGATTGCCCAAGGCGCCGGAATGCGCTACACCAGCCCCAGGTGGCGTGGTATCCTTAACTTTATGAAGCAAATCTGCCCGATTTCGAGCGCCGCCGAGGGTTAGAGGAACAGCACGGACCTTGGCCAAAAAGCTCTTCATCAAGACCTATGGCTGCCAGATGAACGTCTATGATTCCGCCCGCATGGCGGATCTCCTGGCGCCGCTTGGCTATGGCATGACGGAAGACCCGTCGGATGCCGACATGGTCATCCTCAATACCTGCCATATCCGCGAGAAGGCCTCGGAAAAGACCTTCAGCGAATTGGGCCGCCTGCGTGCCCAGCGCGTCCAGCGCCAAGCGGAAGGCCGCGACACGATCATCGCGGTGGCCGGCTGCGTTGCCCAGGCCGAGGGCGCCGAGATCATGCGCCGGGTACCCGATATCGACATCGTCCTGGGGCCGCAGACCTATCACCGCCTGCCGGAAATGGTAGCGCGCGCGACCCGGGCGCGGGATGAGAGGCTCGGTAATCAGGGGAAGCCCTTTAAGGGCGCCGGCATGCTCGATACCGAATTCCCGGCCGAATCGAAATTCGACTTCCTGCCCGAGGCCGCGGCACCGCAAGGGGTGACCGCCTTTCTCGCCATCCAGGAAGGCTGTGACAAATTCTGTACCTTCTGCGTCGTGCCCTATACGCGTGGCGCCGAATTTTCGCGCCCGGTTTCACAGATCGTCACCGAGGCAAAGCGCCTGGTGGCACAGGGTGCGCGCGAAATCACGCTGCTGGGCCAGAACGTCAACGCCTATCACGGCGAAGGCATCGACGGCGCCACCTGGGGCCTGGCGCGCCTGGTGCGGTATCTTGCCGACAAGATCCCCGATCTCTCGCGCATCCGCTACACGACCTCGCATCCGCGCGACATGGACGACGACCTCATCGCCGCCCATGGCGATCTGCCACAATTGATGCCGTTCCTGCATTTGCCCGTGCAATCGGGTTCGGACCGGATTCTCGAGGCGATGAACCGGCAGCACACGGGCGACCACTTCCGCCGCATCATCGAGAAGCTGCGGCATCTGCGTCCAGATCTCGCCCTCTCCTCGGATTTCATCATCGGCTTCCCCGGCGAAAGCGATGCCGATCACAAGGCGACGGTGAAGCTTATCGAAGAGATCGGCTTCGCCCAGAGCTTCAGCTTCAAATACTCGCCGCGCCCCGGCACCCCGGCGGCCATGCTGGAGCTTCAGGTGCCCGAAGCCGTCATGGATGCGCGGCTCCAGGAAATCCAGGCGCTGCTCGAAGCCCAGCTCGTCGCCTTCAACCGCGCCACGATCGGCCGGCATGTACCGGTCCTCATCGAGCGCGCGGGCAAGCATAGCGGGCAGATGATGGGCAAATCGCCCTATCTTCAGCCGGTCCATGCCTATCTGCCGGCCGAGACGATCGGTCAGGAAATCGAGATCGAGATCACCGAGCTCAAGCATTATAGTTTGGGCGGGATGCCAGCGGCGGGCCACGCCGCGAGTCGCCAACCGGAGAGAGCCATCGCGTGAGTGCCACTCCCCTCGCCCCGATCGCCCCGCCCTTGCACCTGCAATTCGAAGACAACCGATTATTGCCGCAGCTCTTCGGCCAGCATGACCAGAATCTGGCCCGCATCGAGCAGGAACTCGGCATCTCTATGGTTTCGCGCGGCAACCAGCTCGCGATCTCCGGCGAGCCGGACGCGGTCGCGACCGCCAAACAGGTAATGACCAACCTTTATCAACGGCTGAAACGGGGGCTTGAAGTGGATCGTGGCGAAGTCGACGCGGCCCTCCGTCTGGCGCGAGCCGATGAAGGCATGGAACCCAATCTGTTCGACGGCTCGAAGGACGGCACCGCCATCCGCACGGCGCGGCGCCACATCACGCCGCGCTCGGCCATGCAGGCGAAATACATGCGCATGCTGCATGAAAAGGAATTGGTGTTCGGCCTGGGGCCGGCCGGTACCGGCAAGACCTATCTCGCCGTCGCCGTCGCCGTCGCCATGCTGACCAAGGGCGCCGTCGATCGCATCATCCTGTCGCGCCCGGCGGTGGAAGCCGGCGAGCGCCTGGGCTTCCTGCCCGGCGACATGCGCGAGAAGGTCGATCCCTATCTGCGCCCGCTCTACGATGCCTTGAACGACATGCTGCCCGCCGATCAAGTGGTGAAGCGCATGACCTCGGGCGAGATCGAGGTGGCCCCACTCGCCTTCATGCGCGGCCGCACGCTCGCTCATTCTTATGTCATCCTCGATGAAGCCCAGAACACCACGCCGATGCAGATGAAGATGTTCCTCACTCGCCTCGGCGAAGGCTCGCGCATGGCGGTGACCGGCGATCTCTCGCAGATCGATCTCCCGACCGGCACCAAATCCGGCCTCAAGGATGCGCTGGACGCGGTCGAGCACATTCCCGAGATCGGCATCGCCCGCTTCAACGAAGTCGACGTCGTGCGCCATCCGCTGGTAGCGCGCATCGTCGGTGCCTATGATTCCCGCGACCGCAAGCAATCGAAGGCGGCCAAGGATATTGGCAAGGAACCGGGAGGCCGGGAGAACGCCCCCCGCAGCGGGACGTGAGTCCCAGTATCCGTATCGCCGTCGGAATCGAAAAGGCCGGCTGGAAGAAGGCGCTCCCCGAAGCCGCCAAGATCGGTCGGCAGGCGGCGCGGCGGACGATTAAAGCGGGCCTTGCCACGCAACTGGGCAAGGTGCCGGTTCTGGCAGGCCGCGAGGCGCTGGAACTCAGTCTGGTGCTGAGCGGCGACGCCGATGTCCAGGTTCTCAACCGCGATTACCGCGGCAAGGACAAGCCGACCAACGTGCTTTCCTTCGCGGCCCTTGATTCCCAGCCGTCGCCCCATACATTGCCGGCCGGGATGCCTTGCCATCTGGGGGATGTCGTCCTGGCCCTGGAAACATTGAAATCCGAGGCGCGGGAACAGCGCAAGACGTTGAAACAGCACTACTCGCATCTGGTTGTGCATGGTGTGCTACATTTGCTGGGCTTCGACCATGAACGCGCCACGGATGCGCGCCGGATGGAAGACCTGGAGCGCGACGTGCTGGCCGGACTCGGCTGGCCGGATCCCTATTTGTCATAACTGCCCCTTTGGGACCACTGGAAGAGAGATGAGCGACATACCGTCTAGAAGCGGCGCGGCCGAGGAAAATGGCAAGCCGCGCCTGGGTTTCAAGAACCTCCTCAAGATGTTCCGCCGCAAGGCCAGCAGCGAAAGCGCCCTGCGCGACGCCATCGAGGAACTGATCGAAGAATCGGAAGCCGGCGATGACGGCGACACCCCGCTCGATTCCAACGAATCCTCCCTTCTCCTCAACGTCCTCAAGCTGGGCGATCTCACCGCCTATGACGTGATGGTGCCGCGCGCCGATATCCGCGCTTTGCCCGAGAAGGTGGACCTCAAGGGCCTGCTGCAGACGGTGCGCGAATTCGGCCATTCGCGCGTGCCGATCTATGGCGAGGATCTCGACGACATCATCGGCATCGTCCATGTGAAGGACGTGCTCACCGCCTTCACCGATCCAGATTCCTTCCAGTTGAAGCGGATCCTGCGCGAACCGATGTTCATCTCGCCCTCGATCCGCGTGCTCGATCTCCTGGTGCAGATGCGCCAGAACCGCGCTCATATGGCGCTGGTGGTCGACGAATATGGCGGCATCGACGGCCTGGTCACGATCGAGGATCTGGTCGAGGAAATCATCGGCGAGATCGAGGACGAACACGACATCGTCAAAGGCCCGCATCTGGTGAGCCGCCCGGACGGCACATTGCTTGCCGATGCGCGCACCACGATCGAGGCCTTCGAGGAAAAGGTCGGTCCCGTGCTGACCGATGACGAACGCGAGGCCGATATCGACACCTTGGGCGGCCTGGTCATGTCGCTGACCGACCGCGTGCCGACACGCGGCGAATTGGTGACGCATTCTTCCGGCATCGTGTTCGAAGTGCTGGACGCCGATCCCCGGCGCATCAAGCGCTTGCGCGTCCGGGAAATTCCGGCACCCAAGCCGCAGGACAAGGACTGACCTCATCGTGCATTGGCTGCCTGTTTGCTACGCCCGTCTCGGGGCGCTCTCTCCCTGGCGGCGGCGTGGCGTGGCCGTTCTGCTGGGGGCCCTAGGTGCTGCCGCCTTCGCGCCGGTCCATGCCGTCCCGGCGATGCTCATCTCCCTCGTCGCCCTCTTCTGGCTCATCCAGGGATCGTCTTCGCGCCGCGGCGCCTTTGCCATTGCGTGGGTTTGGGGCTTCGGCCAATTCGCCGCCGGCAATTTCTGGATCGCCAATTCCTTCCTGATCGATGCGCCGAAATTCGGTTGGATGATTCCCCCGATCATCGGTGGCCTCGCCGCCTTCCTGGCGCTCTATCCGGGCCTGGTGGGGGCCGTCCTCTGGCGCAAGGACGATCTCGGCCTTATCCGGATCCTCGGCTTCGCCTCGCTCTTCACCATCGGCGAATGGCTGCGCGGCCATGTCTTGACCGGCTATCCCTGGAATCTCGTCGGCTATGTCTGGGAAGTCAGCCCCGCGATGATGCAATCGGCCGCGCTCTGGGGGGCCTGGGGTCTGAGCTTTGTAACGGTGCTCATCTTCACCCTGCCCGCCATGCTTGGCGGCAGTATCCAGCGACGACATCTCCGCGTCTTGTCCGGCGGTCTCGCCTTGCTGGCGGCTTTGTGGCTGGGCGGTGCCTGGCGTCTTGACGGCGCTGCCAACGCACATGTCCCGGATGTGCGCCTGCGCATCGTCCAGGCCAATATCTCGCAGGCCGAGAAGATGCAGGGTGGCTTCGGCATTCAGCATCTGGAAAAACACGTGGCGCTGACGCGCGGCACGCCGGGTTTCACCGAAACGACCCATGTGATCTGGCCCGAATCGGCCGCGAACTTCCTGCTCGACCGCGAACCCGACCTGCGACAGTTTATCGCAAGCGCGGTGCCGCCGGGCGGCGCCCTTCTCACCGGTACAATCCGTGGTTGGCCTCAAAGCGGCGATCTCGACGAGATCTGGAACTCGCTCGCCGTCATGAACGGCGCCGGCGAGGTGACCGCTCATGCCGACAAGGCCCATCTGGTGCCGCTCGGCGAATATGTCCCCTTGCGGGACTACTTTCCTTTCATCAACAAGCTGACGCCGGGTAAAATGGATTTTTCGGCAGCACCGGGTCCCCAGACGGTGGCTGTGCCGGGTGCCCCGGATGCGGGACCGCTGATCTGCTACGAGGTCATCTTTCCCGGTGCGGTAACGGATGAAAGCCATCGCCCGCAATGGCTTGTCAACGTCACCAATGATGGCTGGTTCGGCATGAGCCCCGGCCCCTATCAGCATTTCACTGCCTCGCGCTTCCGCGCCGTCGAAGAAGGCCTGCCCCTGATCCGCGCCGCCAATACCGGCATATCCGGCATTATCGATTCCTATGGACGCATCGAATCCATATCGGCGCTGGGAACCGAAGCTGTGCTGGATGGTTTATTGCCAGTTGCGCTGCCCCCCACACCATTCGCGCGCTGGGGGATTTGGTGGGCCGTCGCTCTTGTAACTATTGGTATCATTCCACTTCTGCTGGGTCGCGCCATCGCGCAAAGGTGATAACTTTCTCACGCCTCAGTTGTTGACAAGTGGCGCGGTTGTATACAGCTTATGGACGAGGCGATTGACCGACCTCTGACCATGTGAGAAGTAGGGCCGATCACTTGAACGGACGTTGCGGAATGTATCATTCCGACGCGCGGCAACTGATCGGGCCGCCAAAATTGTGGCATCGCCACCTGCCACCCTCAGCGGGTGGATCGTGAGGAGAAGATTTTATGGCTAAGGGTACCAAGCAAGGCGCCGTCAAAGGGCGCAAGTCATCCGGCCGCATGGCCAGCAAAGGATTCCCCAATCCGATCGACGTCCATGTCGGCCAGAGAATCCGGCTGCGGCGTACGCTGCTTGGCATGAGCCAGGAGAAGCTGGGCGAGGCGATCGGCCTGACCTTCCAGCAGGTGCAGAAATACGAGCGCGGCGCCAACCGCGTGGGTTCCAGCCGCCTCTTCGATCTCGGCCGCGTCCTTGACGTGCCGATTTCCTACTTCTTCGAAGACATGCCCAACAGCGTCCAGGAAAAGAGCCCCTCGAAGCTGATGGGTGTCGCCACTCCCCCGGCGGTCGATTACGAGCCCGATCCGATGGCCAAGCGAGAGACCCTGGAACTGGTCCGTGCCTATTACAAGATTCCCCAGGCTTCGGTCCGGAAGCGCATCTTCGAATTGACCAAGACCCTGGCCAAAAGTGCCGGTGGCGAAGAGGATTGAGGCCCGTTAACCACCCCTTCCGGGGTCGGGGGCCGCGCCTAAAACGCGCTTGACCCGCGAATCCCGCTCAACCATGATCCCGGCCGCGCTGCGGCCGGGATTTTTTATGGAGTCGTTGCGGGGCGTCCTGCCCCCCGATGAGCACATCACCCCACCCGCTTGAGCCACCCTACTAGGCCTGCCGATCTAGGCCGAGTGAACTCGTCGAACCTTAATTGCGGGAACCCATTTCGTGTCCAATTCCTCCTATCTTTTCACCAGCGAAAGCGTGTCCGAAGGCCATCCGGACAAGGTCTGCGACCGGATCTCCGACAGCATCGTCGATCTTTATCTGGGCGCCGAGCCGGAAGCCCGCGTCGCCTGCGAAACCCTCGCCACCACCAACAAGGTGGTCCTGGCCGGCGAAGTCCGCGGCCCTGCCTCGATCACGCATGAGAAGCTGATCGAGACGGCGCGCGCCGCCATCAAGGATATCGGCTACGAGCAGGAAGGCTTCCACTGGAAGACCGCCAGCATCGATTGCTATGTGCATGCGCAATCCGCCCATATCGCTCAGGGCGTGGACGCAGCCGGCAACAAGGATGAAGGCGCTGGCGATCAGGGCATCATGTTCGGTTATGCCTGCAAGGAGACGCCGGTCCTGATGCCGGCGCCGCTGCAATATTCCCACCAGATCCTGAAGCTGATGGCCGATGCCCGCCACAGCGGCAAGGTGAAGGGCTTCGGTCCCGACGCGAAGAGCCAGGTGACCCTGGCTTATGAAAACGGCAAGCCGGTGAAGGCGACCTCGGTCGTTGTCTCCACCCAGCACACCGAAGACCTCGACCAGAAGGCAGTGCGCGAATTGGTGCGCCCCTTCGTCGAGCAAGTCCTCCCCAAGGGCTGGTTCCCGAAGGAAGAGGAATTCTACGTCAACCCGACCGGCAAGTTCGTGATCGGCGGCCCGGACGGCGATACCGGCCTCACCGGCCGCAAGATCATCGTCGACACTTACGGCGGTGCGGCCCCCCATGGCGGCGGCGCGTTCAGCGGCAAGGATCCGACCAAGGTCGACCGCTCGGCCGCCTATGCCGCGCGCTATCTCGCCAAGAACGTGGTTGCCGCCGGTTTTGCCGATAAATGCGCCATCCAGGTCGCCTATGCGATCGGCGTCTCGAAGCCGCTCTCGGTCTATGTGAACACCTATGGCACCGGCACGGTCGACGAGGAAAAGATCGTGAAGGCGCTGAGCGAGTTGATGGATCTCAGCCCGCGCGGCATCCGCAAGCATCTCGGCCTCAACAAGCCGATTTATGCCCGCACCGCCGCCTATGGCCATTTCGGCCGCGAGCCGGAAGCCGATGGCGGTTTCTCCTGGGAGAAGCTGGATCTGGTCGCCGGCCTGCAGGCAGCCCTCAGCTAATTCCGGCCCGGTGATGACCGACAAACACGCCGCGGCGCCCGATGAAACGGCGCCGCGGCGAAAATTTTATGGCCGCCGTCAGGGGCGTCCCTTGCGCGACAGCCGCAAGCGGCTGATCGAGGATCTGCTGCCGCGTCTTGCCATCCGTCTCGATGGGAGCGCGATCGATCCCGCGTCGCTCTTTCAGGACAGACAAGAAATCTGGCTGGAGATCGGCTTCGGCGGCGGCGAGCATATGGCGGCGCAAGCAGCAGCACACCCGGGCATCGGCTATATCGGCTGCGAGATCTTCATCAACGGCATCGCCTCGGGACTTGCGCATATCGATGCGCAGAAGCTCGACAATGTGCGCCTTTATGCCGAGGATGCGCGCGATCTTCTCGCCGCCCTGAAACCGCGATCCCTTGATCGCCTCTTCCTGCTCTTCCCCGATCCCTGGCCCAAATCGCGCCACGCTCCGCGCCGCTTCATCAACCAGGAAAATCTCGACCGCGTCGCCGCCCTGCTGAAGCCCGGCGCCGAATTCCGCGTCGGCAGCGACGATCCCACCTATGTCGCCTGGACCATGATGCATATGAGCCGGCGCAAGGATTTCATCTGGCGCGCCGAGCGCGCCTCGGATTGGCTGGTACGCCCCGCCGACTGGCCAGCCTCGCGCTATGAACAGAAGGCCATCGCCCAAGGCCGGACCCCGCATTACTTCATTTATTCAAGGCTTTGAGTCATTTGGTTGACAAAAACACATATTTTTCGTAAATGGGTGCTATTCTTGTTTTCTCGGGAGGCGTTCATTGGAACACGCGGAAGCATTTTTGCTGGATCAGATACCGCTCGCATTGCGGTCAATGGTGCCTACTACGTTGAAAACCGCTTACGATGCCGCCGCTGCTGCGGTAAAAGACGAGCCTATCTTCAACGTCCCGAGCGCCGTCGATAATCGCGGTCGCATTATCCAGTGGAGCGTTGACTTGGCTTTCCAACGACTTGTGCAGTCGGGAAAGTGGCCTTTTGATTTCCGGTGGCGGGAATTTGAGCGCCCCACAGGCAGGTATCTTGAAATCCTGCCCTCCCATAGCGTTGTCACGATCAGCCAAGTTGCCGACCCGACAAAACAGCCGAGAGATGTAGCTTTCCGAGCGAACAAAAGGCTGAGCGGTCAAGGGTGGCTGCACGGCTTACCGAACCCGATTGAAGACGAACCGATCGGTGTGCCTCATGTGTTGCTCCTGCATGGTCATCAGATGCTGAGCTTTGCGCATTTAGCCATGCCAAAGGGAGAGCATCAAAGCGGGTTTCATTACAGAAGTAAAAATTTAATGACCATGCCGCATGCTGTCTTGGAACCAGAGACTCCGGTGGAAGACACGGATATTGAAGCCGTGCTGGAGTTGAAAGAAGAAATCGACAAGTGGCGTAGAGACAATGCCGTATAACAATACAGTAGTACCATTCCCTGGAGCCGCCCGCGCCAACAGCGTCGGGCGGCTTCTGATTCCATCTAAACTTCGAGACGCACGAAAGGTCGCGCGCCTTTCTCAGGGCGAACTTGGAGAGTTAGTTGGCGTAACTCGTCAGTCAGTATCGGCTTATGAGAGAGGTGATAAAACACCTGAGCCTGCAACGTTTCAACGAATTGCAAACGCTCTCAATCAACCTACCGCATACTTTACAACTGAAGACAGGCCTCTCTTTGGAGAGTCTTCAACTCGGTTTTATCGAAAGTTTGGACCAGATACTGTTCGTAGAAATGAAGCTTGTGCCGTCTTAAGCAATTGGTTCGTACAGACAGCTAAGTACATTGATAACTTCGTCAACTATCCCGCAGTAAGTTTATTGGAATGCGAACCTAACGAATCTGATGGAACATACTCCTCAGAAGAAATTGAATCTATTGCCGTACAGATTCGTCGACTCTGGGGACTAGGCGCAGGTCCAATTTCCAATGTAACCGCTTTGCTGGAAAGCAAAGGGATAGCTATTGGTCGATATGAACTTGAGAATGAAAACATTGAAGCATTTTCATTTTGGAACGCGTCTCGTCCGTTCATCTTCATTGCATCTGAGAAAGAGGCGAGTGTTAGGTTGCGATATGATATCGCACATGAACTCGGGCACTTAATTCTTCACAGATGGGTCGAACAAGCCGAAATCGAAGATAAGAGCCGTTTAAAAATTATAGAAAGCGAAGCAAATCGATTCGCAGGGGCATTTTTGTTGCCAAAGGCAACGTTCCCAAATGAAATCTATACTACTAAGCTCGACGCTTTCGTTCCGCTTAAAGAACGATGGAAAGTTTCTATTCAAGCCATGGTCTATAGATGCAAAGACCTCGACATCATAGACGACGATCAAGCGCTCAATCTTTACAAGCAAATATCGTTCCGTAAGTGGCGACGGCGAGAGCCGTTAGACAATCCCAACTCTATATCGATAGAACAACCACGACTGTTACGTCGAGCTCTTGAATTGATCTTTGAAAGTGGGCGAAAGGCACCAGACGAAATTGCTGACGACTTGTCACTCAGCCCCAAGTGGATCGAAGCGTTCTGCAATCTGCCTGAAGGCACCCTACGGCCTAAAGAACAACAAGATTACGAGCCTACATTAAAATAAGGGCGTCACGCCGCCTAGCGCCATTCGATCCCCTTGGGCGGGGGCGTGAAGATCTCATAGGCGGAGGACGCGCGCGACTTCTGGCAGCCCTCAGTCCCGCCTCGCTCGACCGGTTCTTCCTGTTCTTTCCCGATTCCTGGCCCAAGACACGCCACGCCGCGCGCCGCTCCATCAACCAGGAAAACCTCGAGCTGGTGGCGAGTCCCCGGCGTATTCGTTTGTCGTACTCGTTTCGGCTTTCTGATATACGACTAATACGAATAAATTATGAATTATCTAAGGATTTTTCATATGCCTTCCAAAACACTGTACTTTGATGAATCTGGTTTTACGGGATCAAATCTACTAGATCCCAACCAGCCAATTTTCGTCATCTCCAGCACTAGCATCGACTCTGAGTCGTCAGAAAAGATGCTCCGAACATCATTTCCCAACTATCAAGCAGCTGAATTTAAGTTTGCCAACATTTGGCGCTCAGGAAGCAAGCGACGACTTATAGACCTCGCAGGTCAATTAAAAGAGTATGAAGATCAGATATTCACTTGGATGATTGATAAGCGCTTTGCGGTTCTTACCAAAGTGGTCGACTTCCTTATTGAGCCACTTCTAACTGACAGCGGTTATGATTTCTACGCAGATGGCTTTGCCTGGAAATATAGCAATCATATTCACGTAGGCCTGACCTATTTTGCGCCGCCCGAACTCTACGAGACCTTACTCAACGCGTATCAAACTTTTAGCCGCAACCCAACGCCAAAGGCGCTCCAAGACTTGCAATCAATGCTCGGCATCATGGCTACAAGCGTGAACGATGATGTAAAGCCATTCTTTGAGCAAATGCATTTAGGCGCATTGCTCTTCGAGAAGTTTCATAGTCTAGATGCCTTCAAAGGTTCTAATGAACTCCACTTTACCAGCATGCTTGCCAGTGTCGCTTTCTGGAGACAGCGCCATCCTGAAGACTTCGAGATCGTCCACGATGCTTCTGCAAATTTCTTCAGGCAAAAGGAAGTATGGGAGCAAGTGACAAATAGCGACGTAGAACCCTACTTGCACCCTTTGGGAGATGGTACAAGTGTCCAGTTTCCTCTACGCGTAACACAAACAACGCCGATAAATTCTGAAAACAGTTACGCTATCCAACTGTGTGATGTATTGGCAGGCCTCGCAGCACGCCACTTTGATAAAAGTATCTCTGCTCAAGATCGTGAACTGATTAACGCAGTTCTCCAATCGGGTTTGGCTAATTTGACGTTCAACGGCATTCGGCCAGCAGATGAGCCCGTTGAAGGGTCTTTGATACCTAAACGTTTGAATGGACCAGATGCGGTCGATCTATTAACTCGTATTTTACATCCCAAGGATAGTTCGCCAAAAATATAGCCCGATTACGCCGCAGCCTTCCACTCGATACCCCTGGGCGAGGGGGTGAAGATTTCGACACCCGTGTCGGTGACGCCGACCGAATGTTCGAACTGTGCCGAGAGCGACTGATCGCGTGTCACCGTGGTCCAGCCATCGCCCAGGATCTTCACATCCGCCTTCCCGGCATTCAGCATCGGTTCGATCGTGAAGATCATGCCGGGTTCCAGTACCACGCCGGTCCCGGGCTTGCCATAATGCAGCACCTGCGGGGCGTCGTGGAACACACGGCCCACCCCATGGCCGCAGAAATCCTCGACCACCGAGAAACGGTTCTTGTGCGCCAGGGTCTCAATGGCATGGCCGACATCGCCCAGCGTGTTGCCGGGCTTCACCATGGCGATCCCCGCCATCAGCGCCTGATAGGTGACGTCGCAAAGCCGCCGCGCCTTCACGCTGGCGGCACCGGCGATGAACATGCGGGATGAATCGCCATGCCAGCCATCGACCAGAGGTGTCACGTCGATATTGAGGATGTCGCCCTCGCCCAGAATCTTCTTCTCGGAGGGAATGCCGTGGGTGACCACATGATTGACCGAGATGCAACTGGCATGGTTGTAGCCCTTGTAGCCGATCGTGGCGGCCACCGCGCCATGATCGCGCATGAAGGTGTCGCACAATTTGTCGAGGGCGGCCGTGCTGATGCCCGGGCGGACGTGATCGCCGATGAAATCGAGGGTGAGGGCGGCAAGATGCCCGGCGCGGCGCATGCCCTCGAAGCCTTCCGGTCCGTGAAGCGGAATCGGCCGGCCGGTCATGTCCTTCTGCGCGGAATATTTCTGGGTCGCTTGATAGGGGCTCATATGGCCTTCTAAATCCTTTTGGGACCCAGCGTCAAATCCTGACATCCCAGCCGCCGGCCACTTGCATTCCGGCGGAAGGCGGGCCAATTCTGGGATCATCATGAACGCGCAGCCGCAACGCCTCACGGCCATCCTGGGGCCAACCAATACCGGCAAGACCTATATGGCCATGGAGCGGTTGCTGGGGCACCGTTCGGGCATGATCGGCTTTCCGCTGCGGCTCCTGGCGCGCGAAAACTATGACCGTGCCGTGAAATCCGTCGGCGCCGAGGCCTGTGCGCTGGTGACCGGCGAGGAAAAGATCATTCCCCGGGGGGCGCGGTATTTCTTCTGCACCGTGGAATCGATGCCGCTCGACCGGCCGGTAGCCTTCGTCGCGGTAGACGAGATCCAATTGGCGACCGATTCCGAGCGCGGGCATATCTTCACCGACCGGCTGATCCGCGCCCGGGGCATGGACGAGACCATGTTCATGGGATCGGATGCGGCGACACCCTGGGTGAAGCTCCTGGCGCCGGGAATCGAAATCGTCAACCGGCCGCGCTTTTCGACCCTCTCTTATGCCGGGTCCAAGAAGATCACGCGCCTGCCGCCGCGCTCGGCCGTGGTCGCCTTCTCGGCCAATGATGTCTATGCCATCGCCGATCTCATCCGCCGCCAGCGCGGTGGCACGGCGATCGTCATGGGAGCGCTCTCCCCCCGCACCCGCAACGCCCAGGTCGAGCTCTATCAGGCGGGCGAGGTCGATTATCTGGTGGCGACCGACGCCATCGGCATGGGGCTCAACATGAATGTGAGCCATGTCTGCTTCGCGGGCCTCAGGAAATTCGACGGGCGCCATGCCCGCGCCCTCACCCGCGCCGAAGTGAGCCAGATCGCGGGCCGCGCCGGCCGCCATATGAGCGACGGCACCTTCGGCACTACGGCCGAGGTGGGACCGATGGATCCGGATATGATCGAGGCGGTGGAATCGCACCGGGTCGATCCCATCCGGAACCTGATGTGGCGCAATGCCGAGCTCGATTTCCGCTCGGTCGATCACTTGCTGAGGAGTCTCGACGCGCGGCCGCCTTATCCCAATCTCATCCGCCAGCAGGAAGCGCTCGATCATCAATGTCTCGCGGCCCTCGGCCGCGACGAGGAGATCCGCGCCCTCGCCCATAACAAGCAGCGCGTGGCGCTTCTCTGGGATGTCTGCCAGGTACCGGATTTCAGGAAGCTGATGACCGATGCGCATCTGCGCCTTCTCGGCCAGATCTATCGGCATCTGGTTGGCAGTGGTCTCGCCATGGGGCGCCTGCCGACCGACTGGATCGCCGATCAGATGCAGCGCCTCGACCGCATCGACGGCGACATCGATCACCTCACGCAACGCATCGCCCATATCCGCACCTGGTCCTATATCGCCAATCGCGGCGACTGGATCCAGGATTCCCCGCATTGGCAGGGCCGCGCCCAGGAGATCGAGGATCGCTTGTCGGACGCCCTCCATGAGGCACTGACGCAGCGTTTCGTCGACCGGCGCCACGCCGCACTGCACCGCCAATTGAGCGAAGGTGGCACGCTGGAGGGGCGCGTGGAGGCGGACGGGCAAGTGATCGTCGCCGGCCACGAGGTGGGGCATCTGAAGGGTCTCGATTTTCATCCCGTGGTCGCGCCGCAATCGGAGGAAGCGCGGCCCCTGCTGGCTGCCGCGCGGCGCGTGCTCGGCCCTGCGATCCGCGTCAAGGTGACGGAACTGGTCGCCAGCGCCGACGGCGATTTCAAACTCGCCGCCGATGGCGCCGTCACCTGGCGCGATTTTCCGATCGGTCGTTTGCAGCGCGGCGATCAGCCCTGGCGGCCGGGCATCGAGATTCGTGCCATCGACCTCATCGACGGGCGGCAACGCCAGGCGATCACGCAGCGTTTGCGGCATTGGCTGGACCGACTGTTGAAGCACCGCCTGCGGCCGCTCTTCACCGCCCAGGCGGCCAAGCTCGAGTCCGGCGCCCGTGGCCTCGTCTATCAATTGGCGGAAGGTCTCGGCGCCCTCAAGCGCCGCGACCTGCGGACGCAGCTTGCCGCGCTTACATCTGCCGATCGTCAGGCCCTGGCGGGGCTCGGCGTGCGCCTGGGCGCCGTCACCATCTGGCTGGCGCATCTCGACGACAAGCGGCAGCGGCGCCTGCTGCGGCTCCTCGCGGCACTCTGGCACCGACTGGCCCTGGATCCCCTGGGCAAGCCCGATCCCAGCACCCTCGATGCGGCCGCCTTGGAAGCCTGGCAGATGGCGAGCGGACAGCGCGTCATCGCCGCCCGCGCTTTCGGTTTCGCCGAACTGGAGCGCTTGGCACAGGGCTTGCGCGATGCCGCGCAGGCAAAGACGCTTTCCGCCGACGAGGCCAATGCCGCGAAGTTCGGCATGAGCACCGAGATGCTGGGGCAGATCATGCGTGCCCTTGATCTCCGCGCGACCCTGCCGGGCGGCGTCAGGGCACCCAGCCGCGCCGCACGCAAGAAAGCGGCACCGTTGCCGCGGCGGCCCGAGCCCAAGCTCGATCCCCATTCTCCCTTCGCCGCCTTGTCGGTGCTGCGCGAGAGCTTCGAGGCAAAGCCGGTGCCACCACCACGCCGCAAGCGCCGCAGGAAACGGCCGGCAGCGATCGCAACGCCCAAGCCCGAGACCCAATGACCGACACACCATGACCGAGACAATCCGCATCGACAAATGGCTGTGGTTCGCACGCTTCCTGAAATCGCGCAGCCTGGCGACGGCCCTCGTCGCCAGCGGGCGCCTGCGCCTCAACGGCCAGCCGATGGCCAAGGCGCATTACGCGGTCAAGGTGGGCGACGTGCTGACCTTTCCGCTGGGGCCGCATATCCGCGTCATCAAGGTGCTGGCGCCGGGCAATCGCCGCGGCCCCGCCCCCGAGGCACGCCTGCTCTATGAGGATCTGGAACCGCCGCCCGAACGCCAGCGCATTGCTACGCCGGAAGGCGGCCAACCGCCGCAGCGCGAGCCGGGCAGCGGCCGCCCGACCAAGCGCGAGCGGCGCGCCCTCGATGACCTGATGGGAGACGGCGATTGAACAGTCACGGCTGAGCAAATGAATCGGATGCACATAACGCTACTGGCCGTGCGGTTGCATGCCCTCCGGGGCTGTGCTAGCTAGCCGGAATTAGACCCATCCAGTCTGTAGCAACCCGGTCAGTACCAATCGGCAGGACCGAGCAGGATGGGATCGGCCGGATTTCAGGAGTGGCGTTCATGGCCTATGTCGTTACCGAGGCATGCATCAAGTGCAAATACATGGATTGCGTCGAAGTATGCCCGGTCGATTGCTTCTATGTCGGCGAGAACATGCTGGTGATCCATCCTGACGAATGCATCGATTGCGGCGTCTGCGAGCCGGAATGCCCGGCGGATGCGATCCTGCCCGATTCCGAGCCCGGCACGGATAAATGGGTCGAGATGAACCGCCAATACGCCCAGACCTGGCCCAACATCACCCGCAAAGGCGAGGCCCCGGCCGATGCCGACCAGTGGAAAGGTGTCGCGGACAAGTTCGAGAAGCATTTCGACCCAAATCCGGGCAAGGCCTGAAATCCGGGAACGGCCCCGTTCTCCGATAGCGGATCAAATTGCTATAACTGCGGATTTCGTAGTATTTTATTCCTTCTGCGTTGCTTTGTCGCGGTCCGGGCCTGGCCGAGAATCCAGATTTTGATCCCCCCGGATGGCGTAACGCTATGGCGGGTATGAGCTCCTGCTGCACCCAGCGCATAACTGCCTTTCCTTGAATTCCAGCCGGATTTTTGCTATAAAATTGACCTAGGTCGTTCGGGCGGAATCCGTTGGAAAGATTAACCTTTTCACCTCCGTCCAAGCCTACAAGTGAGTGAGAGCCAGACTCGGAATCCACGCGAGACCGAGAACGGCTTTTTTTTGGCTGCGAGCCGGAAATCGGGCTCGGAGTTGGTATCGCTGTCTCAGGACGGCGGAATGTGACCGTCTCAGGGACGGCCTTGCTTTGAGCCATGCGCGATCATCGCCGCAGGGCTGCGGGCGGGTACCGTTCAAAGGCAAGGCGCCATCCCCATATGTCACGGCTGGACCGTGGCGTCTTGGCGGGCAAGGCAGCCGGACGGGAAGGGTGGTTGAGGCAAGGTCCTGAATCGGACCGGACGTGAGTGGAGAACGACAATCCGCTGTTTGAATGGGAGGTCCCTGAGAGTTGAACCGGGAAACCACCCCTTGAATTGGCGTCAGAGATGAGCGCCGCCGACGATGTCGGCGGCAGAAATTTAAACGCGCGTGTTCAGTGATCGGATGAGATAGATGGAGCCGAACGTGGTCGAAAAAGCGAAGAAGGCGGTCCCCGCCGCCAAGGACAAGGATATGGGTTTCCGCAAGGGCGATTTCGTCGTCTACCCCACCCATGGCGTGGGCAAGGTGATGGGAATCGAGAGCCAGGAAATCTCGGGTCACGCGCTCCAGGTGATCATCATTCTGTTCGACAAGGACCGCATGACGTTGCGCGTCCCCGTCGCCAAGGCCAAGAATTCCGGCTTGCGCAAGCTGTCCAGCAAGAAGGTCATGGAGACCGCCTTGCAGACGCTCAAGGGCCGTTCGCGCGTGAAGCGCGCCATGTGGTCGCGCCGCGCCCAGGAATACGAAGCCAAGATCAATTCCGGCGATCCGGTCTCGATCGCCGAGGTGGTGCGCGATCTGCATCGCAATGCCGACCAGCCGGACCAATCCTACAGCGAACGCCAGATCTATCAGGCAGCCCTCGATCGCTTGGTGCGCGAACTCGCCGCCATCGAAGGCATGGATGAGGAAGCGGCGACGGAACGTCTGCATCAGGTCATGAAGGCCGCCTAAACAGCGGCAACCGGCTCTCTCCTCAGAGAGGCTCCCCGAGCGGCCCGACCGCTGACGACGGATGGTTCCCGGATCCCCTTCCGGTCCATCCGTCGGGGGATTTTTAAGATCCCTCCCCCTATCGCTCTCCATCCTCGGCGCTGCGTTCTTGGCTCTTTCGCCCATCCGCGGGAGACAGGGCAATGGCATGCTATGCTTGGGCCCCACGATCCCGAGTCGCCGAACACAGCAGCGTCATGCCCGAACGAGAAAAATTCGCCATTCTGAAAAAGGCTGGCCGCATTTGGGCGGTCTCGCCGGTGCATGGCGACATGACCCGCCTGCGCGCACTCCATGCCTATATCGGCGACAGTTTCGTGCCGGCCACCGACCGCCTCGTCTATCTGGGCGGGTTCCTGGGGCGCGGGCCCGATGTCGCCGGCACGGTGGATGAGCTGATTTCCTTCCGCCGCCAGATTCTGGCGCGCCCCTATATGTTCCCCGAGGACATCGTCTATTTGCGCGGCCAGCAGGAAGAAATGTGGTCGAAGCTCCTGCAACTGCAATTCGCGCCCAATCCGCGCGAGGTACTGCCCTGGATGCTGCAGCAGGGTGTCGGCCCTACCATCTCGGCCTATGGCGGCGACCCGGCCGAGGGCATCATCCATTGCCGCGAAGGCGCCATCGCGATCACGCGCTGGACCAATTCGCTGCGCGCGGCCCAGCAGGCCCGTCCCGGCCACGCCGCCCTCATGACCAGCATCCGCCGTGCCGCCTATACCGCCGATCTTGGCCTGCTCTTCGTTCATGCCGGATTGGACCCAGAGCGCCCGCTCTCGGCGCAGGGCGATTCGCTCTGGTGGGGCGGCCCGGGCTTCGCGACACTCGATCATCCTTATGGCGAGTTCCTGAAAGTCGTGCGCGGCTTCGATCGCGCCCATGCCGGCCCCGCCCAGGGTGCCTTCACTTTGACCTTGGATGGGGGCTGCGGTTACGGTGGCAAGGCGCTCGCTGCCTTGATCGATCCCAAAGGCGAGCTGCTGGACCTCGTCGAAGCCTGAGCAAGTCAAAGCCTGAGCAAGTCAAAGCCTGAGCAAGTCAAAGCCTGAGTCACCGGAATCGAGATGCAGCCAAGTCGCCTGATCTTGGATTTTCACGCCTATTGGCGTGGCCTTGCCGGCGGCGGCGTGCCGGACCGGGAGTTGTTCGATCCAACCGCCGTCGCGCCGATGATGCGCGGCCTGCACATCGTCGAGATGGAGGAAGGAACCGGGCGCCTGCGCTATCGCATGGTCGGTACCTTGTCCGATGACATCGCCGGCATGTCACTGACCGGCCGCTATCTCGACGAACTCTTCACCGGGCCGACCGAAAGAAGCGCTCGTTTCTTCGACGAGATTTATCGCCGCATCGCCTTGACCGGCATTCCGGAGGCCGGCGAATACACCTGGCCCAGCCCCAATGGAACCGAGAAGCTGATCATGTTCGGCGTCTTCCCGTTCCGTGTCTCGGGGGCGATCCGCCAGTTCTTCTATCTCGAGGATCTCAGCGATCTCCATGCCAAGCGGCGCAAGGATCCCTGGTGGGTGAAACCGATCGGGACACCCTAGCCGCCATTGCCCAGCCGATAGATTTCCGTGGCCTCCTTCCGCCCCGGCAGCACTTCATGACCGAGCGGCGTCAGCGGCAGGTCGGACGGCAGCAATTGCGCCGTGTCGGCGCTGAGCGAGATCACCGCCGAGCGCGAGCCGTCATCCACCTGCTTGCCGAATTGCTCCAGGCGCTGCGCGATGTTCACGGTATCGCCGACCAGCGTGTAATTGATGCGCCCGGGCGCGCCGATATTGCCGGCGATGGCCCGGCCGGAATGGATGCCGATGCGGATGCGGACAGGCGAAAGCCCTTTCTTGGCGCGCCGCGCATTGTCGCTGCTCAGGCGTTCATGGATGGCAAGGGCGGCACGCGCGGCACGCGCCGCATGATCCGGCTGCGCTTCCGGCGCACCCCAGAAGGCCATGATGGAATCGCCGATATACTTGTCGATGCTGCCGCCCTCGGCCTCGATGCGGCTGCCCAGCAGCGAAAAGTGGCGGTTGAGAAAAGCCGCCAGGCGCCGCGCCGAGAGGCGCTGCGCGATGCCGGAGAAACCGACGATGTCGGTGAACAGCACCGTCACCTCGACCTCGCGCGAGGCCAGCGTCTCGTTGCTGTCGGCACGCATCAGCAGTGGCACTAGCGTGCGCGGCACATAGGTCGAGAACCAGCCGAGACCCGAGCGCATGCGGTTATAGGCATCGGCCGCGATGTCGATTTCGGAAAACCGGCTGTGGCGCAAGGTCGGCGCATCGCCGAACGACAAGGCCGCCAGATGGCTCGTGGCATCGGCCAGTGCCCGCATCGGCCGGCCGATCAGCAGCCCCAGGATCAGCGCCAGCACGATCGCCACCAGGATCACGATCAGGGCGCGATAGAGGGCCGATTCGAGGGCGACGAAGACCTGCTCCACCTCGGAAAACGGGACATGCACGCCGATTGTCAGCGGCATGCCGAGCAGGGATGGCGCGTATTTGAAGATGATCAAATGATGCCCATCGCCGATATAGACATCCTGCTCCAGAAAAGCGGGGCCGCGTTGGCTGGGTGAATCCGTCACTTGGGCCAGGCGCACGTCAAAGGCTGCGAGCACCGCATCGCCGACCTTGTCGAAATGCGGCAAGGGCCGATCCGCCGAGAATTTCAGGCCGCCGAAAAACAGATTGCGATGCGCAAAGACGATGCCGTCATCGATCAGCACGAAAGGCGTCGCGTTGGGGTTAACCGTCGCTTCCTCGAGCCGGCGCGAAATCACCGGCAGTGAAACCACGGCGGCAAAGACGCCGGCGAATTCACCATCGATCCTGACCGGGGCCAGCGCCGTCATCAATGGCTGTCCGAGGCTGATGATATATGTCGGCCGGTCCCATACCGGGCTCTGCGCGGCCTGGCCGGCCCGGAGCGTCTCGCGAATCTGGGAATCGCGCAGACCGTCGGTGACGCTGGTGAAAAAAGCCTCGCCGTTGATCTGCCGACCGGCGACGACCGCCTGCAGGTCGGGCCGAATAAAAACCACGCCGTTGATTTGCGGCGAGGCCGAGAGCGAGCCCATCAGCAGATCAGTGAGACGCTGATCGTCATCGGCACCAACCTTGCCGTCACGCATATATTCGGCAAGGAACGTCACTTCCTGCAACGCCGGGTCGAGTTCCGAACGCAAGGATTGTTCCAGCGTCAGCAATTCCCGCTCGGCGATCACGTTGACGAGGTCGGTGGTATTCTCGACCGCGATTCGATTGATGCCCCAGGCAACGACCACGATCGCCAGCGTCGCCAGGCCGCCGAACGTCACTGCGAGCACCAGCCAGATGGGGAGGCGGATCGAACTGGCCATGATCTGGCGGATGCGGTTCAGGTGCCGCTCGTTCAGTAGCTGACGATCTTGACGATCTGGCCGGCCTGCAGGGGCTGGCCCTGATCGAGGCGGTTGAGGACCTTGAACCAGTCGAGCTTCGCTTCATCGACCGCCATGCGGTTGGCAAGGCTCTCGACCGTATCGCCCGCCTGCACGGTCACGAGACGGATGCGCTTGGGCTTGAAGCCGGAGGCCTCGCTGGCCGAGATCTGGCGGAAGGAATTGGCGGTGGCGGAGAACGCCGATTCCTGGCCGCTGAAGGCGCCCTGGGGGGCGGCGAAGAGGAAACGGTAGACACGGTTGTCGACGAAGCGTACGGCGAGCAGGCGGAAGGTGGCCTTCTGGTTGTTGATGCTGCCCTGGGCGATACCGGTCGCCCCTTCCATGCCGTTGATGTTGACCCGCTGCACGCTCTCGACCTTGGCCTTGGGGTTCCACTGGCTCTGCACATAGCTGACCAGATCACCGACATTGGACGGCCCCATGTCAAAGATCAGGGCACCATTCTGCCCCTGGGCCATCACCGCGTCGGGCTGGTTCTGGATGCGATAGCCCTGCGGCACCGTGAAGGCCAGTTTGAGATCGGGATGGATGAAATCGCGCCCGCGCACGATGCCCTGCTTGGGATCGTCGCCATACATCATGCCGTCGATCTGCTTGAGGTATTCGTTGCGCGCCAGCATGGCATTGGGTTCGACCGGCCCGGCGGCGTTGATCGCCTGCTGCACGCGGTCCGCCGTGCGCGGATGGCTCTGCTTCATCGAATATTGATCGGCCGCCGCCGCATTGCCGGCAAGCCGCGCCTGCAGGCGGGTATCGGCATCGAGTGCCGCGAGGAAGCTCGCCATGGCCTGCGCATCGTAGGTGGCCCGGCGCAGATAGCGGACACCCAGGGTATCCGCTTCGAATTCCTGATCCTGGCTGTATTTGCCAAGATAATTCGCCGCCACCTCGTTGCCGAGCGCGCCCATCATCTGGGCACCCTGTTCGCCGCCCAGGATGGCACCCAGCAGCGTGCCCAGGGTGGCACCCACCTGCGCCTGCTGCTGCTGGCCGATCCGCTCGGCCGTGTGGCGCGCGGTGACATGGCCCACTTCATGGCCCAGCACACCCGCCATCTCGGCCTCGTTGACGGCCAGCGCCAGCAAGCCGCGCGTGATGTAGATATAGCCGCCGGGCAAGGCGAAGGCGTTGATATCGGCCGAGTTAAGGAGGGTGAAAGTGTATTTTACTTCCGGCCGTTCCGAGGTCGCCGCCACGAACTGGCCCACGGAATCCACATAGCGGTTGAGGGCCGGGATCTCGTCATAGGCGCCGCCGAACTCGGCCAGGATCTTGGGATGCTCCTCGGCACCGATCTGGGTTTCCTGCGCCTCGGTGACCGAGGTCGAGAAGGTCCGCCCGGTGGCCGGGCTGGTGGCTTGCATGCAGCCCGACACCAAGGCGGCGATGGTGGCAAGGGCCAGGGCGGGGAGCAGGTGCTTGGTGCGCATGAGGGCACTCCGGAGGTCGGTGATTCTTGAATCTGGCCGCAATATTAGCGTGGCGCGGGGGTCCGGCGGCCAGATTTTTCAGCTTCACGCAGGATTGAATTTTGCCGCAACGCACCTAAGGAACGCGGCTACCGGCTACTAGAACTCGTTGAATCGGTCCTGGTTCCGCATGCTATAACCGCCCGGCCGGAATTACCCGCGACAGCAGAAAGACCGCCCGAACATCATGGCCGCCAAGGACCTGTATCCCGAGATCGAACCTTTTCGGGTGGGAGAACTGCCCCTCGACGACCTCCACAAGATGTATTTCGAGGAAAGCGGCAATCCCGACGGTATTCCCGTGGTGTTCCTGCATGGCGGTCCCGGGGCCGGTGCCAATGCCAGCCATCGCCGCTTTTTCGACCCCAAGCATTACCGCATCGTCATTTTCGACCAGCGCGGCAGCGGCCGGTCCGGCCCGCTGGGCGAGATCCGCAACAACACCACCCCCCTCCTCATCGAGGATATCGAGCGCCTGCGCCGGCATCTGGGGGTGGAATCCTGGTTCGTCTTCGGCGGCTCCTGGGGCTCGACCCTCGCCCTCGCTTATGCCGAATTCCACCCGGACCGGGTGCGGGGCCTGGCTTTGCGCGGCATTTTCCTGTGCCGGCAATCCGAGATCCAATGGTTCCTGTATGGCATCCGGGAATTGGCGCCGGAAGCCTGGCGGGCTTTTTCGGGCTTCATCCCGGAAAACGAGCGGCACGATCTGCTGGGCGCCTATCACAAGCGCCTGATGAATCCGGATCCCGCCATCCACATGCCGGCCGCCCGGGCCTGGAGCGTTTATGAGGGCAGCTGCTCGACCCTGCTGCCCAGCCCCGAGACCGTGCAGGCTTTTTCCGGCGATACCCTGGCCCTGGGCCTCGCCCGCACGGAAGCCCATTATTTCCTCAACAACATCTTCCTGCCCGACAACTTCCTGCTCGAAAATGTGAACCGAATCCGCCACATCCCGGCCGTCATCGTCCAGGGTCGCTATGATTTGGTTTGCCCGATCCGCTCGGCCGACGACCTCGCCCAGGCCTGGCCGGAAGCCCGCTATCAGATCATCCCCAATGCCGGCCATTCCGCCATGGAACCGGGCACCCGCGCCGCTCTGGTCCAGGCCATGGAGCGCTTCAAGGAATTGGGGTAGGCGGGCAATCGCGCAGCGATAGCTAGGCCCCACCCTGCGGCGGAACCGCCGCATCCTCTCCCGGTCACGGAACTATCCCAGAGGCCTCACGTTTTCTTGTCACGCCGGGCTACAGGGAGCACTTGCAAAAAACCCGGGAAGAGCGGATTTTCTGGCGCTAAAGCTCTTCTCGAGAATTCGGACAACACATGCGTTTGAGCAATTGGCTGATCGGCCTCGCCGTGGCCGTCATGGTGGCGGCTGTCTGGTTCGTGATGAACCGGCCGGTGGAGGAAAATCCCTTCGAGGGGGATCTCAAGAGCCTTTCCTATGCAGCCTGGCGGCAAGACCCCGGGCTGACGCGGCTTGATCCGACCGAGGATCAGATCCGGGCCGATCTTGCCGTCATCGCAGCCCAGACGCGGTCCATCCGCACCTACGAATCCTCCGGCATCATGGGCCGCATTCCGGCCCTCGCCGCCGAGCTGGGCCTGACCGTGACCGCCGGCGCCTGGATCGATGTCGACACCACGCTCAACGAGCAGGAAATCACCAACGCCATCGCCATCGCCCACGATGTCGGCAGCGTCAACCAGCTCATCATCGGCAACGAATTCCTGCATCGGCATCGCGAACCGACCGAGACGATGGATTTCGACGAAGCGAAATCGCTCCTCATCGGCTATCTGCGCCGCGTGCGTGCCGCCACAGACGTGCCGGTCTCCACCGCCGAACCCTTCGATCTATGGCTCGAGAATCCCGATCTGGTCGCCGAGGTGGATTTCATCACCGTCCATCTGTTGCCGTTCTGGAACGGCATCGATGTCAACCAGGCGGTGAAGTGGACGATGGAGCGCTATCGCGCGGTCCAGCAGCGTTATCCGGACAAGCGCATCCTCATCGGCGAAGTCGGCTGGCCGAGCGAAGGTCTGACCCGCAACACGTTGCCGGAAGAGCCGGCGGAATACCAGGGCACCGGCGGCGCCGAGGCCTCGCCGGTCAATCAGGGCATCTTCGTCCGCCGCTTCCTCCTCGAGGCGAAGAAGGAGAACATCGATTACAACGTGATCGAAGCCTTCGACCAGCCCTGGAAGATCAAGACCGAAGGTGGCGTCGGTGCCTATTGGGGCCTGTGGAACGCCGACCGGCAATTGAAGCCGGCGCTCGAGGGGACCCTCATCAACTTCGCCGATTGGCAGAACTTTGCCATCGCCTCGGTGGTGATCGGCCTGCCCTTCGTCCTTTTCATGCTGCGCTCGGAATTGGGGATGAGCCGGCGCGGCCGCTTCTTCATTGCCCTTCTGGGCTATGGCGGCGTGCTCACCGCCGTCCTCATCTACGCCCAATACAGCCAGCTCTATCTCTCGCTCTACGATTTGATCGCGCTCGCCGCGGTGGCGCCGGCCTTCCTGCTGCTGCTCGCCATTTTCCTCATCGAGGGGCTCGAGATGGCGGTCAATCTGTGGCTGGGCCAGACCCAGCGCCGCCTGGTGCCGCCGCCGCTTCATGCCTCCTGGCGGGTGCCGAAAGTGTCGGTACATGTGCCCTGCTATAATGAGCCGCCCGACATGATGATCGAGACCATCCAGGCGCTGGAGAAGCTCGATTATCCGGATTACGAAGTCCTCATCATCGACAACAACACCAAGGACGATGCGGTCTGGCAGCCGGTCGAGGCTTATATCAACAGCCTCAACCGCCCGAACTTCCGCTTCTTCCATCTGCCGAAATGGCCGGGCTTCAAGGCGGGTGCGCTCAATTACGCCCTCACCGTGACGCATCCCCAAGCCGAGATCATCGCCACCATCGACAGCGATTATGTCGTGCGGCCGCGCTGGCTTTCGGACCTCGTGCCGCATTTCGCCGATCCGCAGGTGGCCTTGGTTCAGGCGCCGCAGGATTATCGCGACGGCCATGAGGATCTCTTCAAGCGCCTGTGCTTCTGGGAATATGCCGGCTTCTTCCATCTCGGCATGAAGAGCCGCGACGAGAAGAACGCGATCATCCAGCACGGCACCATGGCGCTCATTCGCCGCCAGGCCCTGACCGATGTCGGCGGCTGGAGCGAATGGTGCATCACCGAGGATGCGGAACTGGGCCTCAAGCTCTTCGAGAGCGGCCACCGCGCGGTCTATACCGAGAAGAGCTATGGCCGCGGCCTGATGCCGGACAGTTTCGACGCCTATCGCAAACAGCGGTACCGCTGGGCCTATGGCGCGATGCAGATCCTCAAAAAGCATTGGCGCGAATTGCTGCCCTTCAGCGGCAAGCGCCTGGAACCCTCGCAGCGATACCAGTTCCTGGCGGGCTGGCTGCCCTGGATCGCCGACGGCCTGCAATTGTCCTTCGTGGCATTGGCCATCGCCTGGACGCTGGGCATGGTGTTCTACCCGCAATTGATCGCGCCGCCGCTGGCGCTCTATCTCTTCGTCACCATCGGCATGTTCCTGTTCAAGGTCGGCAAGTCGTTCTGGCTCTATGCCGAGAAGGTACCCTGCTCCTTCCTCGACAATCTCGGTGCCAGCCTCGCCGGCCTCGCCCTCTCTTACGCGGTCGGCAAGGCGGTCTGGCGCGGTGTCTTTACCTCGAACCTCCCCTTCCACCGCACGCCGAAGATGGAGAACGCCCCGGCGGCCCTGCGCGGCATCGTCACCGCCTGGGAGGAGACGCTGGTTTTCCTGATGCTCATCGGCTGCGGCCTCCTCACGCTCCATGAACGCTGGATCGAGCAGGATGCGCGGCTCTGGGCGATCCTCTGCTTCGTCCAGGCTTTGCCCTTCGGCGCGGCGCTGGTGCTCTCGATGATCAACGCGCTCCGGCTCGGCCGCGGCAAGCGGCCGAAGCAGCCCTCGCTCCAGGCGGCGATCGCCCTGGCCGACGGCCGCACGCCCAAAGGGCCGGAAGGTCCCGACGGCATGGGCCCCACCCCCGAACGCGAAGCGGCATAGGCCCGATCATGGGGACGCTCCTGCGCTGGCTGCCGCCGCTCCTCCTGGCGGCAGCACTCACCTACGGTTTCTGGGCCTGGATCGGACGCGGCATCGAGCTGCCGCCTGCGCCCGACCCCAAGCTCGCTTGTGTCAGCTACACGCCCTTCCAGGGCGACCAGACGCCCTATGACCGGACGCTGGTGATCCCGCCCGAACAGATCGCCGCCGATCTCGACCATCTGAAGCCGGTCACTGATTGCGTGCGCATCTATGCGACCGACCAGGGTATCGACCAGACCGTGCCGCTGGCCGCCGAGCGCCAGATGCAGGTGCTGCTGGGGATCTGGATCGGCAGCGAGCCGGAATCCTACGAGCCGCAGATCGCCCGCGCGATCGAACTCGCCAGGGAATACCCACAGGCCGTGAAGGCGATCATCGTCGGCAACGAGGTCCTCCTGCGCGGCGAGCAGAGCGGCGAACGTCTTGCCGAATTGGTGACGCGCGTGAAGGCTGCGACCGGCCTGCCCACGACTTACGCCGATGTCTGGGGCTTCTGGCAGAAGGCGCCGCAATCCCTCGTCGACGCGGTCGATTTCATGACCATCCACCTCCTTCCCTATTGGGAAGACGATCCAAAACCCGCCGAGGAGGCCATCCATCATCTCGATTATGTGCTGGAGACGATGCAGGCGCAGTTTCCCGGCAAGGTCCTGATGGTGGGCGAGACCGGCTGGCCCTCGGCCGGCCGCGCCCGCGAGGATGCGGTGCCCAGCCTCGTCGAACAGGCGAAATATCTCCGCCTCTTCATGCGCGACGTCGCCGCGCGCGGCATTGATTACAACATCATCGAAGCCTTCGATCAGCCCTGGAAGCGCCACCAGGAAGGGGCGGTCGGCGGCTATTGGGGCATCTTCGACGGCGCGCGCATGGCCAAGTTCGACTGGTTCGGCCCCGTGAGCAATCACCCGGATTGGCAGGCCAAGGCCGGCCTGGCCGTCGCCATCGGCCTTGTTTGCCTAGGGATCGCGCGCTTCCGCAACGTCACCGCCGGCTGGCGCGCGGCCTGGCTCTTTTCCTTCCTGGCATTGGCCGGCGGCTCGGCCGTGGCGCTGCAATTGGACCGCGCCTCGCTGATCACGGTCTCGGGCTTCGACGGCGCGGTCGAGACCGGGCTGCTGCTGCAATCGCTCCTGGTCCTCACCCTGGCCTTGCGGCCCATGCCGACCCTGGGCACGGCGCCCCTGGCGGCGGCGGTCGATTGGGCGGCCCAGGCGCGGATGCCGGTCCCCTTCGTGGGCCTGCTGCGTTTCGCGGTCTTCGTGGGGGCGGCGACGGTGGCTTTGGCGCTCGCTTTCGACGGGCGCTATCGCGGCTTTCCGCTGGCGACCTATGGCCTGCCCGCGATCCTCTTCCTGGTGATCCAGATCCGCGCCGGCGTCTTCCTGAAACCCTCGGCCGATCCAGATCTCGCCGATGGCCGCCTCTCGCGCGTCTTCAGCGCGATCTTCGTCGGATGCGGGCTTTATCTTCTCTGGGCGGAAGGCCCGAAGAATCTGGAAGCCCTCGCCTTCGTGGCGATCCTGGCCCTCCTCACCCTCAACCTCGCCGGTGCCTGGCGGCGGGATGCCGCCTTCGCGGCTAACGGCGCCGCAACAGCGCCGACAGGCTGAGGATGAAGCCCGCCCCGGCAGGGCCGGCATTGTAGAGGACGAGGCCGGCGGCACCCGCCGCGAGGCCGAGGCCGATCGCCCATCGCCAGCGTTTCGCCAGCGCCAAGCCGCCGCCCAGAAGTGCTGCGTAGGACCAGCCCCAGGCCATGTGGAACTGGATGAGCAGCAGGCGCGGCCCGCAATACCAGGGCGCATCTGCCGCCTGGCAGGAAAGCCCCACCGGCGTGTTCTCAATCAGGCCATAGCGCAGATAAAGCGCTGCCCCCAGGCTCGCCAAAGCCAGCACGGCCCAGGGCCAAAGGCGCCACAAACGCGGTCGCCGGGCGGGTTCCGCAGCGAGGGAGGAAGTCACGGTCTCGGTCATGGGCCAGAGTTTTAGGGAAAGCCGTGGCCGATGGCAACCTGCGGCCCACTCAATAAGGCAACAGAGACTGCCCGATCCGCGACCAGTCGCGCGTATCCTGCTCGGCCCCCGGCCAATAGATGAAACTTGCGAGGCCGACGATGTCGGCAATCGGCACCGGGCCGTCATAGCGGCTGTCGCGGGTGGCATCCCGGTTATCGCCCAGCACGAAGATATGGCCGTCCGGCACCAGGATGGCGGTATCGGGATAAGAGTTGCGTTCGAGGTCACGCAGGATCGGATAGCTGGCGTCGGTTCCGCCCTCGTTCGGCAGCGTCTCGCGGAAACGCGCCAGCGGCGCGCCGTATTCCCGCGGATAGGTGCCGTCGGGCAGGGCCGTGAGCGCACCGCCATTCAGCGACAGATGGCCATCCGCCGTTATCGCCACCACATCGCCGGGCAAGCCGACCAGGCGATGGATGAAGACCGTGCCCTCCTTCTGATAGAGCACAAAGGTGCCACGCCGCAGCACCGCCCGGTGCCCAGGTGCCTTGGCGGCAAGGATGCGATCGCCGGGCACGAGATTGGGCAATGAACTGCCCGAGGCGATCGAGAAGGTCTCGACCGATGCGTCGACGGGCGCCACTTCATAGGCGGCGAGGTTGAGCGCGAAGAGACCCACCACATAGGCGAAATAGAATCTGAGCCGCGGCAAGGGCCGCTCGGCCCGCGCGCGTTGATCCCGGCGCAGGATGCGCACGGCATCGACGGCACCCAGCACCTGAATCAGCAGCGCCCCGCCGATGCCAAACGCCGCCTTTGGAAAATCCGGCCAGACCCAGCGGAAAGTGAAGGCCACACCGAGCCCCGCCAGCACCACCACGCCCCACCAGAGGAGACCGCGCCAGGGATGCCCCGCATGAAACTGCCCGAAGCCCGGCAGGACCAGCGAGAACAGAAACACCACCCAGGCCCGGCGCGGTTTCACGGGCTGTCTCATCTCGAACTCGGTCAACGGCATCGGCACTCCCGCGCGTGATGTGTTTGCAACCTCGCCACCTTAGAAAGCGATACCGGATTCTGGCAATCGCCGAAAGAAAAAGGCGGAGCACATGGCCCCGCCTTAATCCAAAACAGCCGCGATCAGGCTTAGATCACGTTGTTGTCGCTATCGACGACAACCACGTTCTGGCTGACAAACACATAAGCCGTGATGTCACCGGCAGTACCGGTATTGCCATCGCTATCGAAGGCATAGACCTTGTAACCCGACGGCTCGCCGGTGACGTTGCTGGTGATGTCGTGCCAGAGACCTGACGCGTCATCCAACTTCAAGGTGTCACCGGCATTGCCTTCGATCGTGACCACATCCCTCGTGGGTCGGAAGCCGCCGTCGGTCGGATCGAAGGTGGCACTGCCCACATCGATGACATCCTGCGCGCTGAGCACGAGCGTCTGGTCTCCCGAGCTGGACAACCGGATCGTCTCGATGTTGTCGATCTTGTCGCCGGCAATCGCACTGCCGAGATCGAACGTTCCCGCTCCAAGGAGCGAGAGGTCGAGAATGTCGGTGCCGGCCCCGCCGTCGACATCGTCGCCCAGCGTGTAGAAGATGGTGTCATCACCGCCATTGCCGTTCAGCTTGTCGGCCTGCGCGGTGCCGGCGATGGTGTTGGCATTGCCGTCACCATCAACCTGGGTGCCGATCCCGATGACCAGATGCGCTTCATCGAAGTCGCTGGGATCACCGGTCTCCTGCAGCTTGTAAAGGAAATCCTCCGCCTGGCCGACGGAACCGCTGTTGCTGTTCGGCGTGTAGTCATAGGTGCCATTCATATCGATGACCAGGGTGCCATACTGGCCGTTGATCACCGTGTTGTTCGCAGTGATCTCGTGCCAGACATTGGCCGCATCCTGGACCCAGATATGCGTGGCATCGGCACCGGAATTGTCGTTGGAGCTGATGTTGCCGCTGATCGCTTCCCCGGTATAGATCGTGGAGGCGGGAGTCACGACTTTGTTCTGCACCACAACGTCATCGATGGTGATGCTGGCGCGATTGTTCTGGCTGTTATCACCGCTCGGGCTGGTGTCTGTAACGGTAAACACAACCCGGTATGTGCCATCGCTGGTTATGGCAACCGTATTTGAGCCATTTGTGATTGCGACATTTGTAGCGCCGGTCACATCGTCCCAAGCACCGCTAACCCACTTATAAAGAGTGTAGGTCTCGGTGCCGTTGTTGGTCAGAGTAGCGTCAAAAGTGACCCTGCCGCCGTCGCTGCCGATAGTAAAGGTCGGCGTCGAGTACTGCGTCGATGCTGCATTGCCATTGTTGATATCCGTAATCCGCAGGAAATCGTCACCACCACCCGGACCGGTTGGGCCATTGGACGGGCTACCACTGGAGTAGTTTCCGTTGTAACCCCAGCTTGCGTCGTTAGCGCCGCCAGCCGAGGGCAAGATGGAGTTGGTGACGACCACCGCCGTCTCGAAGTTCCATGACTTGCCCGAGACCTCAGCCCAGCTCTCGGACGCCGGCACCTGCGTCACCGTGACATAGGCCTGGCTGGCGTCGTCGTTCGCGACCGGATTGGTATCGACCGTGAAGTTGACCGTCACCGTGGCCGTCGCAGTACCGCCTTGGCCGTCGCTGATGGTGTACTCGAAAGTACCTTCGGTTTCGCCGGCATTCGGGGTGAAGACGAACTTGCCGTTGACGTCATCCTTCGTAACGATACCGCCGACGGCGTTGCCGAACGAAACGATGCTCAGCGGATCGCTGTCCGGATCGCTGTCGTTCGCCAGGAGGGAGGCGAAGGTGATGTCTGCGGACGTCGCTTCACCCCCATTCACGACGTTGTCCAGAGCGACCGGCGTCTGGTTGATGTCGATGGCATAGCTGCCCGAAACGCCGCCGATATTGCCGGCGATGTCGGTGATCTGGGCGGTGAAGCTGTGACCGCCGCTACCCAGCGGCCCGGCCATGATATCGACATAGCCGTCGGTGATATTGCCGGCGGTCAGCGTGAACACGCCCAGCGAGGTGACGCCGTCGAACAGTTCGAGCTTGTCGCCCGCCACGGCACCGGTGCCGGCGAGGCCCACGCGAACGGTCGGCGTGGTGTCGTCGGTGTTGCCGCCATTGATGACATTGCCCAGGAACACGCCGGCATTGTCGTCGATGCCCAGGATCGTCGGCGCATTGGGCGCCGCCGTGTCGATATCGACCAACTGGCTGTCGACCGGGCCGGTGATGCCGTTGGCATCCTTCACGCGCACCTGATAGGTGACGTCGGTCGGGTGGTTGCTGGGATCGGCATAGTTCCAGGTGGTGCCGGTCTGCTGGTTGACGGCGAACCAGGTGACGCCGTCGATGCTGATCTCCACGATCTGCCCCGGTGCCAGCGCCGTATTGGTGCCGTTCACCGTCAGCGAAATATCGCTGGTGACGAAGTCGCCGGGCGCCCCCGTATCGTCGCTGATCGCCGTGATCTGGGCGGTCTGGGTCAGCGCGAGATAGGGCTCATTCGCCTGCAGGGCATAGGTGATGCCGTTATAGACGATGAACTCGATCTGCTGGTTATTGGTGCCATCGACATAATTGAGGAAGTGATCGTCGACGCGGATCGTCTCGCCGCCGTTATAGGTGATGAGCAGGTCGTTGCCGTCCTTGGTCACCGCCGGCGGGGGGCCGTCGGCATCGGTGATCACCACCGTGTCGGCCGCGCCCTTGGCCTCGAAGATCACGTCGTCGCCGTCGCCGGCCGCGAAGTGATAGGTGTCGTTGCCGGTGCCGCCCTGGAGATTGTCGTCGCCGGTGCCGCCGGTGATCTGGTCGTTGCCGCCCTGACCGTAGATCCGGTCTTCGCCGGCGCCACCATTCATCGTGTCGTTGCCGCCGATCGTGCCTTCCTTGGTGAAATTGCCGAGATCGGCCAGAATGAGCGCGCGCAACTCGGCATCCGTCTTGCCCGGATTGGCGGCCTTGAAGGCCTCCCAGCCGGCATCGGGCGCGCCGTAATAGATGCTGTCGCCGATCATCACGTCATTGCCGCCCGCCCCGTTGACGATATCGTCGCCGACCGGATCGGGGGTCGAGCTGCTGGAGCCGCCCTGCAACGCGGCCGTCAGCTCGTTCGCCGTCTGGATCACCAGCGGGTCGCCCAGCGGGGCGTTCGAGATCAGATTGCCGCCGGAGCCGTAGGTGCCGTTATTGGCAACCACGTTCGTGTTGTCGAAGAATTCGAGACGCGATTCGGTGACGCCCGAACCGATGCCGATCGCATGGACCGCCGCCGTGGGGTGGTCGGCGAGCAGGTCGAGATAGGCATCGTGCCCGCGCTTCATGTCGATATCGTCGACGCCGGTCGTCTCCGGCCCGCCGGTATAGACGGTGGGATCGCCGTCGGTCATGAAATAGGCCAGCTTGTTGTAGGTGCTGTAGCCGTCCTCGTTCTGGTCGACGAACCATTCGTTCGCGGCATCGAAGGCAGCTTCGTAATTCGTGTAGCTGCCATTCATGCCGGCGAAGAGATCCTGGATCTGGTCCACCAGTTCATCGACATTACCGGCATTGAGCCCGACAACCTGATATTCGAGAGCGGCCGTGGAGCCGAAGGCGATGAGGCCGATATTGAGGTTGCCGGTGAAGCCGGCGATGCTTTCGACGAAAGCTTCGACCGCATCGCGCAGCAGCGTCTCGCGCGCACCGTCCATGCTGAGCGACATGTCGCAGATGAGGGCGATCGAGTAATTCTGCCCCGGCACCACGATGGTTTCAGCCCCCCCCACATCGCCGATCAACAGATCGTTGCCGCCGGCGCCGTCGATGGCACCGTCCGGCGCGTTGGGTGAATCGTCGATGCGGTGGTCGGTCGGCTCGCCGTTCTGGTCGTGGACATTCTCGCCGACCACGAAGACATCCAGCACCGCGCCGTCCATCTCGAAGGTGGCCGTGGCGGTCGATTTGTCGCCGTCCTTGTCGCTGATTTCGTAGCCGAAGGTGAAATCCTCGCCCGTGGGCGCGATGGTCGCTCCATTGGCCTGGGTGAAGGTGACGTCGCCATCGGCTTCGATGGTGATGACGCCCTTGCCCGCCAGGGTGATGGTCCAGCCCGAGGCCGCATCGCCCGCGACCGTGCCGGTCGCATGCGTCACATTGGTGATCGGGTTGGTGGCGAGGCCGTCGGCACCGCCCTTGTCCGCGCCGCTGCCATTGTCGACCAGCAGATTGCCGATGGCGACCGCCGTGTTCAGCACCGCGTCCTTCTCGCCGAAATCGTCGTCCTTCGCCAGCGGTGTATCGTCGTCGATGGTGACGTCGATGTCGGCGATCGTGGTATCGCCGTCATTGTCGCGGATGGTGAGGGAGATGCGGAACGTGATGTCGTTCTCGTTCAGCCCTGCCGGATGCTGCAGCGGGTTGAGTTGGGTGATCTTGTAGGCACCCGTGGCGAGGTCGGTGATCTCTAGCTTGAAGATCTCGACGCTGCCCTGCATCACCACCCAGGCATTCGCACCCGTTGGCACTTGGAAAATGCTGGGGATGAACGGAGTCGTCGAGATACCGGTGAAGGAATAGCCGGTGAGGCCGCCGGTGGTGGCGCGGCCGTCGGCACCGAAATCGACATTGAGCGAGCCGACGGTACCGGACGTATCCGGATTCTGGTCGCCGGTGCCGTCCGGATTGCCGCCCGTCAGCGCATCGTCGTCCAGCGTGACGCTGGTCAGCGCATTGGCCGTGGGGCCGTCATCCAGGAAGACCAGGTTCTGGCCGATATTGGCGGTCGCAGTCGTGGTATCGCCGTCCTTGTCGACCACCGTGGCAGTGAGCGTGATGAGGTCGTCGGTGAGGAGGAAGGCCGGCTCGTTGTGAGCGCCGGTCGGATGCTGGATTGCGCGCTGCTGGTCCAGCGTCACCTCGCCCGAAACGTTGTCGACCGAGACGACGAAAACCGTGGCACCGCTGCCCTCGGCCGATGCGGCGTCGAAGCCTTCCTTGCCGATGACCTGGCCGTTGACCAGGAACAGGAAGATATGATTCCCGGTCGCGGTATCGATGAGGCCGGAATCGGCGCCGTCGGCGCTGACGCCCAGCACATAATTGCCGACACCGCCCGCGCCGTCGGCGCCGTAAGTCGGCGTGAAGAAGGACGAGAAATTCTCGCTGTCATTCGTGTCGAGATCGGTCTCGTCAACGATCGCCGAGATATTCTGTTCGTTGGCGGCGAGCGTCGGCACGTCGTCGTCGATATTGACGGTAACCACCTTGAATTCGTCGCCGGCAACGTTGGTGGCGTTGATCCAGATCGGGAAGGTCAGGTTGTTCTCCTGCCCGCCGGTGGCATGCTGCAGCGCCTGATAGAGATGGACCGTCAGCACGCCCGTCTCGGTCAGATGGATCGTGAAGACGGGGTTGTTGCTGTTATCGCCCTCGGCATAGGCCGTGATCGACTCATAGCTGACCCCATTGGTCGCCGACCAGGCGATGCGCTCGCCATCCGCGGTACGGAGGAACTCGCCGTTGCCGTTCTGGACGAAGCCGCCGGAACTCTGGGCGAAACCGACGGTGAGCGTGCCCACATCGCCGCCCCAATTGACCGAGATGCTCTGCTGCCACACCGCCTCGGTGCCGCGGCCGTCGCCGGGGAGCGCGAGACCTTCCCCGCTGTCGCCGGCATCCTGGTCGTCATCGCCGTTTCCGGATTGATCCCCGGCATTGCTGGCAAGACCGTCTTCGTCCAGCTTCACCGTCTCGACGGTAAAGCTCGGCTTCTCCGCCGCTTTCGGCTCGATGCTGAAGGTCGCGGTGTCGAAATCGGTATCGCCGTCGGTCAGCGTGTAGGTGAAGGTCAGCGTCTTGGGCGCCGCGATGGCGCTGCTCTGATTGTAGTTCCAGGCGCCGTTCGCGGCGTTCACGGTCAGCGTGCCGCCATCCACCGGGATGGTGATGAACCCGGCCACCGGCGCGTAATTATTGCCGTCGAAAGCGATGTTCGAGATCGACGCGCCGTCGGCGCCAAGGACGTCGTTCGAGAGCAGGCCCGTGGCCGCGCCAAAGGAGATCTCCGGCGTGGCATCGCCATTGATCGCCACCACCACGTGATTGCCGTCATTCTCGGCATTCGGCACATCATCGACGATGTCGATGACGAGATTGCCGCTCGATTGGTCGCCGTCCAGATCGTGAACCACGACCGGGAAGCTGTCCGTCGTGTCGTCGCCGCTGGTATTCGTGGTCAGCGCATAGGTATAGCCGATCTGGCCACCGGCGCTGTTGCCGCTGAACCAGTCGATGGTGATTGAGCCCGAATGGCTGCCGGCCACAAAAAGGGTCGTCGGCAGCGGGCCATTGGCCAATTGGTTATAGGAGATGAAAGTACCCCCGATCGTGACGCCAGCAAGGCCGTCCGGCGCGGTCACGGTGATAATTCCGCTGGTCTTCTCCGAATGCTCGTTATTGGGAATGTCGTCGGCCGTCTCCGCCGAACCGGCGGGCAACCCGGCCTCATAAACCTTGGTCCCATCCTCGCCGGCCACCGGCAAATCGAGCGTCGTGCCCTGGTCGGTGATGCGGATGGTGAGCGTCGTGCTGCTGGTGTCGCCGTCCTTGTCGGTGATCGTGTAATCGAACACGTCCGACACTTGCATGACCGGCGGCACGAAGGGATCGCCGTTGAGACGAGTATAGGTGTAGTAACCGTCCTCGAAGATCACCAGCGTGCCGTACTGGCCTTGGATGCTGAAGCCGGCGCCGTGGGTGATATCGTTGACGACGACCGCCGGAATATTCGCCTGCTGGGCGTCGATCGCCGTCAGCTTGGCACCGTCGGCGCCGACGCGGTCGGCGTTGATCGCGCCGATATCCGTGCCGATGCCGGTGATGACATTGCCGTCGGTGGTCAGCGCGCCGTTATTGAGCGCATCCGAGTCGAAATAGGCGATCGGCGCGTCATCCTGGATATCGACATGAAGCGTGAGAGACGTGGTGACACCGAACGGGCCGGAGAAGTTGACAACAAAATTATTGGCGTTATCGACCACATTGCCGCCATCGTTCGTCTCGGGGCTGCCGTCATCCACCGCCTTGGTCAGCGTATAGCTGTAGGTGACCTGGTTGCCGATTTGGGAAATGGTCAAGAAACCGTTGCCGATGTTATACATGCCGGGATTGGTGACGACAAAACCGGCGGGCAGCGTGATCGTGTCGCTGTCGGTCAGCGGCGCGCTGAACTGCTCCGAACCCTTGTAGGGCTGGTCCGGGGAGACGGTCAGTTTCGATTCGCCGACATAAAGATCATTGGCGGTGATCTCCGGCGCGGCCGGGTTCTTGATCACGAAGGTCGCCGTCGCGGTATCGACGTCGCCGTCGCTGTCCTTGATCTGGTAGTCGAAGCTGAAAGTCTCGCCGCTGCCGAAATTGTGGCTCGTATCGGCGGTGAAGAACACATCGCCGCCGGCGTCGATCTTGATGACGCCCTTGCCGGCGATGGTGATGGTCCAGCCGTTCTGGGCATCGCCGGCGACGGTATTGCCGGGCGAAAGGATGCCGCTAATGCCGCCTTCGGCGAAGCCGTCGGCACCGGATTTGTCTTTACCGTTACCGTTGTCGTCCAGCACATTGCCCAGCAGGGTCTGGCTCGCATTCGCCGTCTCTGTGCCGAAATTGTCGTCCAAGGCGACCGGCCGGTCGTCATTGACCGCGATCTGGATCGTCGCCGTGGCAACGTCGTCATCGTTGTCGATGATGGCGACCGGGAAGTTCAGGATGTGGTCGCTCTCGAGCGTGGCCGCGGCCGTATGCTCGATCGCTTCCTTGAGCGTGAAAGTGAAGCCGCCGCTGGGAACCGCGAGGGTGATGACGAAGACCTGGTTCCAATCGTTGCTCCAGCCGGAATTGTCGCCGACGAAGCCGACCAGCTCGGTCTTGCTGTCATTCCAGTGCAGCTTGACCTGCGCGTTGTCATAGGCGCGCAGAAGACCCGGGATATCCGCGTTCTGCGCGCCCACCACGAAGCCCATGGACTTCAAGCCGTCGGCGCCGACTTCATGGGTGACGACGCCGGTGACGACATTGCTGCCGATTTCGTCGCCATTGGTATTGGCGCCGTCCTTGTCCTCGTTGCCGCCATAGAGCCAGTCTTCGTCGACGCGCCCGATCGAGAGCGAATGATCCCAGGGATAGGGATTGTCGCCGCCAACCGGCGCATTCGGATCGCCCAGGGCCGCCGAGTAATTCACCTTGGTGATAGTCGGCGTATCGTCGTCGATATTGACGGTGACAAAGGCCGTCTCGCTCTCCGAGCCGTCGGCATCGGTCACCTTGACGCTGATCTGGAAGCTGAGATCGTCTTCGTAATTGTCGCCCTCCGCTTCGCTGTTCTCGTGCTTCAGCGGTTCATTGAGGGTGAAGGTGTAATCGCCGCCGGCGACATCGGTCACCTCCAAGGTAAAGACCGGCCGCTCGCCGTCATCCATCTGGCCGTCATTGTCGGCATCGGCGAAGCCGGTCAGCGTCTTGGTCGCAGAATCCCAGATCGTCTTGACGGCGAGGCCGTCCAGCGTCTCGAGCCCGGTGAGGCCGAGCGCGGTGCCCAAGGTGATCCCGGTGATGGCGTCCTTGCCCGCGGTATAATCGAACTGGCCGATGAAGGTTTTGGAATCCGTTGTCGTGTCGTCGCCGATCGCATCGTCATGGGCGCCCGCATTGCCGCCGGAGAGGCCGTCTTCATCCACGCGGATCGCCGTCTGGACACTGTCGATCGTCGGCTTGGTGTCGGTGACCGTGAGCGTCACCGATTGCGTGGTCGATGCCTGGTTGTTGTCGGGCGTGATGTCGCTGCCCTCGACCGCATCGATCGCAACCGCCTTGATCTCGATCGTTTCGCTATCGCCCGCCGGCGGCACATTGGCCGGGCCGTTGACAAAGACCACGAGGTTGAAGGCGGCCGGGCCGGCAATATCCGTGACGTCGATGGCGATATAGCCGGGATGGCCGATATCGGCGCCGTCGAACTGGATCGCGGTCGGGCTCGCCGCATTGTAGAAGGTCACAATGCCGTTGCCGATCACCAGGGGGATCGACCAGCCGTCGCCCGGAATCTTGACCAGGATGTACTGCTTCTCGTTGCCGTCCGCCGTATCGGCAAAGGCGACATTCGTCTGGATATTGAAGGAAGTGGTGGCACCGCCGGCTTCCGCCAGCGACTGGCTGCCGGGCACGTCACCGGCGAAGCCCGGCTGCGCCGCCACAGCGTCGACGATGGCAAGCGCTTGATCGCCCGTTGTCGCGGTGCCGCCGATGGTCGATTGCATGGTGATGGTGACATCGCGCGAGTCATGCTCGGGCAGCGTCACGACGATATTGGCGCCGTCGCCATCGATAAGATCGGCGAGGAACGCCGCGCGCGATGCATCGGTGCCGGCACCGCCACTGGTCGGCGTGATGGTATTGTCGCTGCCGACCGTGAAGCTGAGGGTCAGACCACCGGGGCCCGACCAGGTCGCGGTGGAACCCGTCGGGAAACCGCCGATGACGACACTGTCGACCGCGTCACCCGGATCGAACGCCGTCGCCTTCAGGTTGAAGGTCAGCGAGAGGTGCTGGTCCGAGGGTTCATCGACATCGGTCTGGCCCTGCGAGGTCGCCTCGTCATCCTCATAGCCGCCGACACCTTCCCCAACGAAGGTCACCAGATCCTCACCGCCGGTCCGGTCGGTGATGGTGAGATTGACTTTCTGCGACGCCTCGGCCGAGTTGTTGCCCGTGGTGAGCTCGCCATCGGTCGGCGTATCGACCGCCAGCGAAATGATCTCGAGCTCGCCGACGGTCGTGCCGGCCACGTTGCCCGGGCCGTTCACGATGATCTTGACCGGCACGACGCCACTGCCGGTATCGGCAACGCCCGTAACCTCGAAGGCCAGATAGCCGGGATGGCTGGCGAGACCGCCCGGAATTTCGCTCGCCGTCCCGCCGGCAATCTCCACACCGGCGATGCTCCAATCGCCGGCCGGCGCCTTGATCAGGATGTATTGCTTTTCGCTGCCGTCGCCGAAATCGGCGAAGGTCGCGGTGGTGTTGACAGTGAAGACCGTCGAAAGCGGGGTTGCTTCCTCGTTCGACTGGTTGGCGGGATCGGTCAGCGCCGGCTGTGCCGCCACCGCGTCGACAGTCGCCGAGGCACTGGCCGGGGGGGTGATCGCAACACCGTCGACGACGGCATTCAAGGTCAGCGTCACATCGCGGTCGTCATGCTCGGCGAGTTTGATGTTGACCGTGGCGCCGCCCAAGGTGAGGGCGTCGAGGAGTGCGTTATAGGTGCCGCCATTCTGGCCGCGCACCAGGGTAATGGTGCCGCTGCCGTCAACCGGCAAGGTGAGCGCGCCAAAGGTCGCGCTGGCACCGGACGGAATCCCGGTGATGGTGACGGAATCGACCATGTCGCCGGCATCGGTCGGCGTGACCTGAAGCAGGAACGGCAAGCTGAGGCGCCCATCCGACGGATCGCTCGCCGCCTGACCGGCCGGGGCCGATTGGTCGTCTTCATAATTCGGCGCGGTATTGATGAGCGTCACCGCCCCCGTGCCGCCGCCGCGATCGGTGACGTTGAACGTGACATTGGCGGTCGAACTATCGCCGTCCTTGTCGGTGATGGTGTAGCTGAAGGTCTCGGTCGCATTGTCCTGGACATTCGGCGCGGTGTACCAGACATGGCCGTTGATGATTTCGAGCTTGCCGCTCTGGCTGCCGACGCCGCCGTTGTTGATAATCAGTGAATCCAGACCATCGGCGCCGGGCAGGTCGTTCGCCAGCAGGAAGTCGGCAATTGTGCCGAGATCGGTCGAGCTCAGCTCCTCATATGTGCCGCCCTTGTCATCATTCGCCTTGGGGCCGTCATCGTCGATGACGATGTCGATCTTGGCAGTGACGGTGTCGTTGTCGCCGTCCTTGGCCTCGACGCCGAACGAGAAGTTGAGGTTGTCCTCGTAGCGGATTTCG